>NZ_DASVSH010000028.1:0-36139 GCF_036388215.1 Sphingomonas sp. | reverse complement strand
CATGATCCTGTCCTTGCTCTACCGGCTGACGCCCGAGCAGTGCCGGATGATCATGATCGACCCCAAAATGCTGGAGCTGTCGATCTACGACGATATTCCGCATCTGCTGGCGCCGGTGGTGACCGAGCCGGCCAAGGCGATCCGCGCGCTGAAATGGACCGTCGAGCAGATGGAGGAGCGCTACCGGATGATGGCTTCGGTCGGGGTGCGCCAGCTCTCCAGCTTCAACGCCAAGGTGCGCGAAGCGAAGGGCAAGGGCCAGTCGATGGGGCGGCGGGTGCAGACGGGGTACGATTCGGAAACCGGCCAGCCGAAATACGAAATGGAGGAACTGGACTACGAGGTGCTGCCGCAGATCGTCGTCATCGTCGACGAGCTCGCCGACCTGATGATGACCGCCGGCAAGGAGGTCGAGTTCCTGATCCAGCGGCTCGCGCAGAAGGCACGCGCGGCGGGCATCCACCTGATCATGGCGACGCAGCGCCCCTCGGTCGATGTCATCACCGGCGTGATCAAGGCCAATTTGCCCACGCGCATCTCCTTCCACGTCACTTCGAAGATCGATTCGCGGACGATCCTGGGCGAACAGGGGGCCGAGCAGCTGCTGGGCAAGGGCGACATGCTCTACATGCCTGGAGGCAAGCAGCTAGCGCGCGTGCACGGGCCGTTCGTGAGCGACGATGAAGTCATGGCGGTCGCCGAATTCTGGCGCTCGCAGGGTGAGCCCGATTATATCTCGGCGGTGACCGAAGAGCCCGAGGACGGCGGCTTCAGCATGGACGGCGCTCCCGAGGGCGACGACACGCCCGAAGAGCAGCTGTATCGCCGCGCCGCTCAGCTTGTCGCCGAGAGCCAGAAGGCGTCGACCTCGTGGCTGCAGCGCCAGCTCCGCGTCGGATACAATTCGGCAGCGCGGCTTATCGAGCGGATGGAACGCGAAGGCCTGGTCTCGCGCCCGGACCATGTCGGCCGGCGCGAAGTGCTGATGGATACCGACGGGCGGGCGGTTTGAGGATCGATCGATCGCCAGCGGGGTTCAGGGGCCATTCAAGCCGCCTCGCCTAGCGGCGCCTTCAAGCTTTCGGAGAATATGCGTGTTTGCACGACCCCTTGCCTTCAGTCTCGCGCTCATAGCGCCGGCGCTGATATCGGCCGCCGGCCCGGAGATGACTCAGGTGCAGCAGCATCTGCAGGGCGTATCCAGCATGACCGCGGATTTCGCACAGACCGACCGCAACGGCCGAACCCTAAGCGGCACGATGACTCTCAAGCGCCCGGGCAAGATCCGCTTTCAATATCAAAAGGGCGTGCCCCAGCTCATCGTCGCCGATGGGCGTAGCCTTTATTTCATCGATTATCAGGTGCGCCAGGTTGATCGCTGGCCGATCGGAAATTCGCCGCTGGCGGTGCTGCTCAACCCCAAGCGCGATATTACGAAATACGCCAAACTGAAGCCAACTGCGGATCCGCGCGTAATTTCGATAGAGGTGCACGACAAGGCGCATCCCGAATATGGCCGGATCACCATGATCTTCCAGAAGAGCGCGACGGCGCCCTCGGGCCTCATGCTGCAGGGGTGGGTCGCGCTCGATTCGCAGAACAACCGCACTACGATCCGCCTGTCCAACCAGCGCTTCAACGCCGCGGTTTCCGATGGCGCGTTTCGCTGGAACGACCCGCGCGCCAAGGGGCCGAGGACACGCTGATCTGCGACGAACTGCGAGCGATTCTTAACTTCGTTCATGCTGGCGACAGGTTGTCAGCCCTAAAACGGACGTGCGGATGTGGGGCTTGAGCCGGGATTTTCCCCCTGTTGCCCGGACGGACACCACATCCTGCCTGCGTGACGAACGCTAGGTCGGCCCTCGCTCCAATGCCCCCGGAGCGGGGGCCTTTCCGTTTTGTGGCGCTGGGCTTCGCGGGCTGGCACCGCAACCAAACAGACTCTACATCGCTCGCGATGAAGATCGCTTCCTGGAACATCAATTCGGTCCGCTTCCGCATCGAGATCGTCGAGCAATTCCTCCGCGAGGAAGCGCCCGACATCCTGTGCCTGCAGGAAACCAAGGTGATCGACGGCGACTTTCCGGAAGGACCATTCCGCAAGCTCGGCTATGATCATATCATCAAGCACGGGCAGCGGATGCATCACGGGGTGGCGATCATCAGCCGGGTTCCCGTGGTGGAAGACGATCGCTTCGATTGGCAGGCAAATCGCGAGGCGCGCCATGTTGGCGTACGGCTGCCGAACGGAGTTCGGCTCGAGAATGTCTATGTGCCGGCGGGCGGAGACATTCCCGATCGCGAAGTGAATCCCAAATTCGGCCAGAAGCTTGATTTTCTCGAGCGGATGATCGCCTGGGCCAAAGACCTCAGCGTGCCGACGATCCTGACCGGCGATTTCAACGTCGCGCCGCTCGAATGCGATGTGTGGAGCCACAAGCAGTTGCTTGGGGTGGTCAGCCACACGCCGATCGAAGTCGAGACGCTGGGGCGGCTGGAAGCAGCGCACGACTGGGTCGATCTCGGCCGCCGCTTCATTCCCGCGCCCGAGCGCTGCTTCACTTGGTGGAGCTATCGATCGAAGGATTGGACCGCGAACGACCGCGGGCGACGGCTCGATCATATGTGGGCCAGCCGCGACATCGCCGAGAAGGCGATAAGCCATAAGGTCTGCGAGCCGTGCCGGAGCTGGCTCAAGCCTTCGGATCATGTGCCGCTGATCACCGAGTTCGCCTTTTGAGCGATCCGCGCGCCCCGGCAGTCAAAGTCGCCCGCGCAGTTGATGCGCTGCGGCGTGGGTGGCCGGTGGCGATCGGCGACTTGGCCCTCCTCGCGGTCGAGACGGGGGATGCCGGGCGGCTGCGTGCGTTCGATCCCGAGGGGACCGCACCGCTGCTGTTTTCGGCTGGGCGCGCGGCCACGCTCAAGCTCGCCAATCAGCTCGACGCCGCAACCCCTGATGGACCGGTGCTGATCGAGCGCGTGCCCTGGCTCGATTTCGACACCGCGACTGCGCTTTCCGATCCGCAACTCGATCTGGCGACGCCGCTAAAGGGGCCGTTTCGCGCGATTGCAGTCGATCGGCCCGAGCTTGCGGCGGCAGCGCTGCGGCTCGCGCGCATCGCGGGGCTGCTGCCGGCATTCTTCGTGCGGGTTGCTGCTGATGAGGAGCGAGTCACGCCCGCCGACATCGACGCGCATGAGGATGCCGACCGGCTTCGCATCGTGGCGCGGGCGCGTCTTCCGGTAGAGGGTGCCGAGAATGCCGAGATCGTCGCCTTTCGCACCGACGAGATGCCCGGCGAGCATGTCGCGCTGCTGATCGGCGCGCCGAAGGGCACGCCGCCGCTGGTGCGGCTGCACAGCGAGTGCCTGACCGGCGATGTGCTCGGCAGCCTCAAATGCGATTGCGGGCCGCAGCTCGACGCGGCGGTGCGCGAGATCGCGGCGAGCGGGTGGGGCATCCTGCTCTATCTGCGCCAGGAAGGGCGCGGGATCGGCCTGATCAACAAGCTGCGCGCTTATGCGCTCCAGGACCAGGGCTTCGACACCGTGGATGCCAATACGCGGCTGGGCTTCGCCGTCGACTCGCGCAACTTCGCGGTGGCGGCGCGGATGCTGACATTGCTCGGGCAGCGCCAGGTTCGCCTGTTGACCAACAATCCGGAAAAGGTAGCAGCGCTGGAAGCGGCAGGAGTCACGGTTATCGAGCGCGTTGCGCACCATCTCCCCCCCAACCCCCACAACGAACGCTATCTCGCCACCAAGCGCGACCGCACCGGACATCAGTTCTGAGCCGAAAGGTTGGTCAAGGTTAGGCCAAGATCAGCCGCGCGGCCTGGTCGAAGTCATGCGCGATGTGGCGCACGCCGAGAGCGCGGAGGCGGTCCGCATGGCCTATGCCGCAATGACGGCCGGCGCATAGGCCGATGACCGTGGCGCCAGAGGCGACCGCGCCAGTTGCGCCCACCGGCGAATCCTCGAGGATCACGCATCGCTCGATCGGGATGCCGAGCCGGGCAGCTGCGAACAGGTAGAGATCGGGGGCGGGCTTGCCGCGCGTCACATGCTCGCGACCGCTATAGATGTGATCGCCGAAAGCGTCGCGGATACCGAGGTGGTCGAGATGCGCCGTGATCCAGGGGGTCGAGCTCGACGACGCGATTGCCCGGGGGAGATCGGCGGGCAGGCTTCGGACGAACGCGACGGCGCCGGCGACTTCGGCGATGCCCTCCTCGACCGCGCGCCGGTCTTCCGCTTCGCGCGCCGCGTGGAAATCGCCGGGCAGCGCGTGGCCAATCCAGCGCTCTATAGCGGCGAGGAAATCCTTGCCGGCGAGGCCCATGAAATTGGCCATGGATTCTTCGGGCGTGGTCGGGTGGCCCATATTGGTGAGATATTCGGCGATCTGGCGATTGCCGGCATATTCACTTTCGAGAAGCACGCCGTCAAAGTCGAAGATGATGGCGTCGAAGTTCACGCGTGCGCGCCGAACAGCGCGGTGCCGATGCGGACATGCGTAGCCCCGATTGTAACGGCAGTTTCGAAATCGCCGGACATTCCCATGCTCAGGCCATCGAGGCCGTGGTCGCGGGCGATCTTGGCCAGCAGCGCGAAATAGGGGGCAGGTTCCAGTTCGAGCGGGGGAACGCACATCAGGCCGGCGAGCGGGAGATCGGCGGCGCGCGCCTGGGAGAGCAATTCGGGCAGCGCATCGACCGCGCAGCCGCCCTTCTGGTCCTCCGCGCCGATATTGACCTGCACGAAGCATGCGGGACGCCTGCCGTCATGGTCCATCGCCCGCGCCAGCGCAGTGACCAGCGAAGGGCGATCCACCGAATGAATCGCATCGAACAGCGCCACGGCTTCCCCGGCCTTGTTCGACTGGAGCTGCCCGACAAGGTGAAGCTCCAGGCCCGGGGCCTCGTCACGCAATGCCGGCCATTTGCCCTGCGCCTCCTGCACTCGGTTTTCCCCGAAGACGCGCTGGCCGGCATCGATCAGGGGGCGGATCGCATCCGCATCGTGCATCTTGGAAACTGCGACCAGCGCGACCGATTGGGGCTCGCGCTGCGCCAGGCGCGCTGCGCGGGCGATGCGATCCCGGATCCCGGCGAGGCGTTCGGAAGCGTCGTCTAACGGCATGACGCGCGCTATAGGCAGGGCGATGCCCCGCCGCCACCCCCCGATCCCCCGCCTGTGGCTGATGACCGATGAGCGGATGGGCGATGGGCTGTGGAGCGCCCTAGAACGGCTTCCGCGCGGGAGCGGCGTTGTTTTCCGGCACTATGCGCTGGCCCGAGCCGAGCGGGTTTCGCTGTTTCGGAGAATCGCGAAAATCGCACGCAAGCGACGGCTGTTGCTGCTCCGGGCCGGTACCTGTGCATTGCCGGGCGAACAGGGCGTGCATGGAGCCCCCGGGCGGGGTTTTGTGAGCTGGGCAGTGCATGACCGCGCGGCGGCAGTGACCGCGAGGCGGGCGGGAGCGGCCCTCGTCTTTGTGTCGCCGATCTTCGCGACCGCCTCGCATCCGGGCGCGAGGACGCTGGGCCGAGTGCGTGGGGGGCTGCTGGTTCGCGAAATCAGATCGCCGGTGATCGCGCTCGGCGGAATAGATGCCGATCGCGCCAAAGCGCTGCGGGGTCTAGGCTTTCATGGATGGGGGGCGATCGATGCCTGGATGCACGATTAGCCGCAGACGTACCCGGTCAGAAGCGGAAAGCAGTGCCCACATAGACCGCCTGGCTGTCACGGCGATTATCCGGCGTGAGGCGCAAGCGCTGGTCTTCGCTCTTGTAGCGGACGCCCGCAGTCACCGCGAGATTACGCGTGACCGAATAGGAGCCGCCAAGATCGATCGAATAATTAGGCTGTCCGCCGGTGAGTGCGGGGGCGCTGGTCACCGGGCGCTCGGCATTGGCGGTGATGCGGCCACTGGCGCGCTTGCCCGTGTAGCTGACGCCGAGATCGGCGCGTTCACGACCACCCGGCTGCGTGACCAGATCGATCTTGCTCACGTCGCCCGACACCGCGAAACGTTTCCACCCGACCGAGACGCCGAGATTATAGGCGATCGGCGCGAGGCTGAGCGATGGGGTGGTAGCCGAAGCGACCTGCGTGACCTGCGCAGTGCGAGTCGAACGGGCGCGGACAGCCACGGTGACCGCGCGATCGGCGCCACGGCGCGAATCGGAAGGCGTGAAGCGGAAGCCGCCATCGGCCAAGCCGGAACGCGCCAGAATCGCGGCAAGCTTGGGATCGGCCGCAGCCGGCGTGAAGGTGTCTATTCCGCCGCGCGCCGAGAGCGACGGGCGCTTGGCAAGGGCACGATCGGCGCGATCCTGAGCCTGGAGAACAGGCGCGACAAGGGCCGCAGTGGCGCACAGCACCCCTGCTCCAAGTCCCGTCATCCAGCGCTTCAAACGCATTTCCATCCCCTTGACGTAAATATGCCTACCATGATTCGGAAGCGAGGTTCCACCGGTGACATAAATTTACTCAGACTGTTGCCTCACACACACAGATTCCGGCTCTCTCCGTGCCGCCTTGCTACCGCCACAAGCGGCACTATAGATGCTTCGCCTAGTCATCTGCCTTTAGGAATGTCTCGATGAACCGCCTGTTGCGCGCTGCGATCCTCGGATCGCTTGCCCTTTCGATCGCCGCGTGCGGCGGCAAGGATCGTCCGAAAGCCGATCTCGCGGCAAGCCAAGTGACCACCATCGGCGTCAATTCCTATCTATGGCGCGCGAGCCTGGACACGCTGAGCTTCATGCCGCTGCTCCAGACCGATTCGAACGGGGGCGTGATCGTCACCGACTGGTATGTGAACCCCAATACGCCGACCGAGCGGATGAAGGTGACCGTGACGATCCTTGACAAGGATCTGCGCGCTGACGCCCTGCGCGTCGCGGCGCTGCGCGAAATCAACACCAGCGGCGCATGGGTGGCCGCCCCGGTGCAGGCGGCGACGGTGCAGAAGCTCGAGGACATCATCCTCACCCGTGCCCGCGACCTGCGCCGCTCCGCGCTGACGGATTAGTGTTTTATCGCGGTGCCGGCCCACTCCGCCACCGAAGCCATTAGGAAATTAAGCGTGTCGCGCTTCAATCCTTTGAAGGCGGACGCCGCGTGGCAAAAGGCCTGGGACGACAACCAGACCTTTGCCGCCCGCGACGATTCGCCCAAGCCCAAATCCTATGTGCTCGAGATGTTTCCCTATCCTTCGGGGCGCATCCATATGGGGCATGTGCGCAATTACACGATGGGCGACGTGCTCGCGCGCTTCCGCCGGATGCGCGGCTATGAAGTGCTCCACCCGATGGGATGGGACGCATTCGGCATGCCCGCTGAAAATGCGGCGATGGAGAGGCAGGTCCATCCCGGCGGCTGGACCCGCGCAAATATCGCGACGATGAAGGCACAGCTCAAACGGCTGGGCTTCGCGCTCGACTGGAGCCGCGAGCTGGCCACCTGTGAGCCCGAATATTACGGGCATGAGCAGGCGCTGTTCCTCGATTTCCTCGAAGCGGGCCTCGTCTATCGCAAGGAATCGGCGGTCAACTGGGACCCGGTCGATATGACCGTGCTTGCCAACGAGCAGGTGATCGACGGCAAGGGCTGGCGTTCGGGCGCGGCGATCGAGCGGCGCAAATTGAGCCAGTGGTTCCTCAAGATCACGCAGTTTGCCGACGATCTGCTTACCGGCGTGCAGGGGCTCGAACATTGGCCCGACAAGGTCAAGCTGATGCAGGAGAACTGGATCGGCAAGAGCCAGGGGCTGCAGTTTCGCTTTGTGCTTTCGCCGAATCAATCCGGGGCGGGCGACGTCGAAGTCTTCACGACGCGACCCGACACGATCTTCGGATCGAGCTTCGTCGCGATCGCCCCGGACCATCCGATCGCCCGAAGTTTAGGCGAAGTTGACCTCAATGCAGCTGCTTTCATCGAGCGCTGCAAGCAGGGGGGCACGACCGCGGCCGAGCTGGAGACGCAGGAGAAACTGGGCCTGGATACGGGCCTTCGTGCCGTGCATCCCTTTGATCCGGCATGGGAATTACCGGTTTATATCGCGAATTTCGTGCTGATGGATTATGGCACTGGCGCAGTCTTCGGCGTGCCGGCGCACGACCAGCGCGATTTCGAGTTCGCCACGAAGTACGCTCTGCCGATCCGCCGGGTGGTTTCCGAAGGGGAAAAGACAGAGGCGGAATTCGTTGAATCGGAGGCGTATACCGGCCCCGGCACACTAGTGAATTCGCAATTCCTGGATCGCATGGATGTGCCCGAAGCGAAACGCGCCGTGATCGAGCACGCCGAGCAGGGCGGCTGGGGCAAGGGCACGACCGTGTGGCGGCTGCGCGACTGGGGCGTTTCGCGCCAGCGTTACTGGGGAACCCCGATCCCGATCATCCATTGCGAGGCGTGCGGCGTCGTCCCCGCCCCCCGCGAATCGCTGCCGATCGTGCTGCCAGAGGATGTGAGCTTCGACATTCCCGGCAATCCGCTCGATCGCCATCCGACCTGGAAGCATGTCGATTGCCCAGGCTGCGGCAAGCCGGCGCGGCGCGAGACCGATACGCTCGACACATTCGTCGATTCGTCCTGGTATTTCATCCGCTTCGCCAGCCAGCCCAAGGACAAGCCCTTCGACAAGGCAGTGGCCGAGCAATGGCTGCCGGTGGGGCAATATATCGGCGGGGTGGAGCATGCGATCCTGCATCTGCTCTATGCGCGCTTCTGGACCCGCGCGCTGGCGCATCTCGGGCGGCTCGATGTGGCGGAGCCGTTCGCGGGGCTGTTTACCCAGGGAATGGTGACGCATGAGACGTATGCGACTCCTATGTTCGATGGGGATGACCTCGGACCTGGGCTAATGAGATGGCTCTCTCCGCCTGAAGTTGGAGCAGACCCCGAAGGAAAACTTTTCGAACGATCGACCGGGCAGCCTGTCATCCGGGGCCGCATCGAAAAGATGTCGAAGTCGAAGAAGAACACCGTCGATCCCGAGCCGATCGTCGATCAATATGGCGCGGACGCAGTGCGCTGGTTCATGCTTTCCGACTCGCCCCCCGAGCGCGATCTGGAATGGAGCGAGAACGGCATCGAAGGCGCGTGGCGCTTCGTCCAGCGCGTCTGGCGCGTGATCGACGCCGAGCCCGCGACGCAGGGCGGCGACAATATGGAGCTGCGGAAATTGCTCCACCGCACGACCAAGGGCGTGGCGGACGATGTCGAGGCGCTGCATTTCAACAAGGCGGTGGCCAAGCTCTTCACGCTGGTGGCCGCGATCGAAAAGGCCGCCCCCTCACCCGACCGGGACGACGCCGCGCGGGCCCTGATCCGCCTGGTGAGCCCGATGATCCCCCACCTGGCCGAAGAGGCCTGGGCGCGCATCGGCGGCGAGGGGCTGATCGCCGACGCGGCCTGGCCGGAAGTCGATGCCAGCCTGCTGGTCGACGACGAAGCGACGATCGCTATTCAGGTGAATGGCAAGCTGCGCGATACGCTGGTAATGCCCAAGGGCGCGGCGAGGGATATTGTCGAGGCGGCGGCACTCGCCTCCGACAAGATCGTTCGACTGCTCGAAGGCAATGTGCCCAAAAAGGTGATCGTCGTGCCCGACCGTCTGGTGAATATCGTCCTGTGAAGCGCCTCGGCCTCCTTGGCGCGCTGGCACTGGCGCTTTCAGGCTGTGGCGGCCTTCGCCCGCTTTATGGCGGAGGATCGGCGGGGCCGGTGCAATCCACGCTGGCCGCGGTCGAGGTTGCGCCGATCGAAGGCAAATCGGGCTGGCTAGTCACCAACGCATTGAAGGACCGGCTGGACATGGGCGGCGGCGCGGCGAAACGATACCGGCTGGAGATCAAGCTGGACGACCAGATCGCCGGCCTGGGCGTGCGCCGCGACGATTCGGTGGCGCGCGAGCGGCGGACGCTGCGGGCGCGCTATCAGCTTGTAGACCTGAGCAACGGCACGGTGGTGCTGGACGCCACCGCAGGCTCGGACGCGGGCATCGACGTGGTAGGCAGCGAATATGCAACGATCGCCGCCGAAAACAGCGCCCTCGAACGGCTTTCGGGGATTGTCGCCGACCAGATCGTCGCCCGCGTCGCACGTTATGCCCAGGCAAGCGCTTCGGGAGCGACTCAGGGGGCTTCGGCCCAGTGAAGGCAAGCCCGGCGCAGATTCGCGCCGCAGTCGACAAGCCAAATCCGGCGACTCGACTCTATCTGTTCCACGGGCCCGACGAGGCCGGCGCGGCCGACCTGGCCGAGCGACTGGCGCGCGCGCTGGGGCCGGACGTGGAGCGAATCGACCTGGACATGAAGGCACTTCGCGAACAGCCGGGACGGCTCGCGGACGAAGCCGCCTCGCTCTCGCTGTTTGGCGGAGTGCGCTATATTCGATTGCTGGGCGCCGACGAAGGCGCCGCGGAGTCGATCGGTCTGCTGCTGAGCGCCGAACGCGCGGGCAATCCGGTCGTGGCGATCGGGCCGGGGCTCAAGGCGAGCGGGAAGCTGGTTAAGACCGTGATCTCCGCGCCCGCCGCCCTTTCGCATGGCTGTTATGTGCCGGAGGGTATCGAGGCGACCAAGCTCGCGGCCACGGTGGCGCGGGAACATGGGCTGCGGCTGACCGGCGACGTGCCCCAGCGGCTGGCGACTGCGTGCGCGGGGGATCGTGCGATCCTGGCGCGCGAGATCGAGAAGCTGGCGCTGTATCTCGATGCGGCGCCGGACCGGCCCCGCGATGCGGACGGGGCTGCGCTAGACGCCATCGGCGCGGATCTGGGCGATACCGAATTGAGCCACGCCATCGGCGCGGTGCTCGATGGCCGCGTTGCCGATATCGGCAGCGAGCTGGCCCGGCTGGGCGACGGCGTCGGCGTGCCGCTTATGCGCCAGCTGGGAAAGCGGCTGGTGAGCCTGGCGGAAATGCGGATCGATTTGGACAATGGACTCTCCGCCAAGGAAGTACTTGAGAAACATCGTGTTTTCTTTCGTGAGCAGGATGCCACCGGCCGCGCGCTGCGCCGCTGGAACGCTGCCCAGATAGCTCGGGCGGTGGATCGCGTGCGCGAGGCCGAACGCGCGATCATGCGTTCGGCCAGCGCAGGCGAAGTGCTTGCCGAGGCCGAATGCACCGCGATCGCGCGCGCGGCGGCGCGGGCCCGAAGCTAGATCCGCTCGCCGGTGAGCCGCTGACAGATCATGTCGAGCTGATCGAGCGTCGAATAGCTCAAGGTGAGCGTGCCGCCCTTGGGGCCATGCGCGATGCGGATATTGAGACCGAGCACGTCGCCGAGCTGGTGCTCTAGCGCAGTGATATCGGCGTCGCGGATCGCGGCATCGCCCTTGCGCTTCGAAGCCGGCTTGGCGGCGCGCGCGAGCTTCTCTGTCTCGCGCACCGAGAGGCCCTTGTCGGCGACCTGACGGGCGAGACGCTCGGCATCGGGCGCACCGATCAGCGCGCGGGCATGGCCCATATCGATTGCACCGGTCATCACCATTTCGCGGACACCAGCCGGAAGCTCCAGCAATCTCAATAAATTAGCTACATGGCTGCGCGACTTGTGGACCAGCTTGCCAAGCGCTTCCTGGGTATGGCCGAACTCCCCGATCAGTCGCTGATAAGCTTCGGCCTCTTCGATCACATTGAGGTCTTCACGCTGAATATTCTCGACCAGCGCGATTTCCATCGTCTCCGCGTCGTCCAGTTCGCGGACGATGACGGGGACTTCGTGCAGCCGGGCGCGCTGGGCGGCGCGCCAGCGACGCTCGCCGGCGACGATCTGATAGTTATGGCCGATCGGGCGCACGACGATCGGCTGGATCAGCCCGCGCGACTGGATCGACAGCGCAAGATCCTCGAGCGCGGTCTCGTCGAAATAACGGCGTGGCTGGCCCGGATGCGGAGTGAGCGCGCTTACCGGCAGCATACGCAAGCCCCCTGCCCCCGGACCTTGGGGGGGTCCATTGATCGAAGCCTCAGGGACATTGTCGCCGAGGAGCGAGGATAGCCCGCGGCCAAGGCCGAGGCGGGGTTTGCGGGTGGTTTCGGTCATGCGGCCTTCTTGAGCTTGGGCAGGCGATCGATCACTTCGCGCGCGAGAGCGATATAGGCTTCCGAGCCGGCACAGCGGTGATCGTAGATCAAGGCGGGCAGCCCGTGGCTCGGGGCTTCGGAAAGGCGCACGTTACGCGGGATCACAGTGTCAAACACCACGCGCCCGAGCACCGCGCGGACATCGTCGGAAACCTGGTCCGTCAGGCGATTGCGGCGATCGTACATTGTGAGCGCGACGCCGAGAATCGAAAGGCCCGGGTTGAAGCGGCTACGGATGCGTTCGACTGTGTTCAGCAGCTGGCTGAGGCCTTCCAGCGCGAAAAACTCGCATTGCAGCGGCACGAGCAAGGCGTGCGCCGCGACCATCGCGTTAATCGTCAGCAAGCCCAGCGATGGCGGGCAATCGATCAGCACGACATCCCACCGATCAGCTGCATGACGCCCGATCGCTGCATCCAGGCGGTGCGTTCGCGCTTCGAATTCGATCAGCTCGATTTCCGCCCCCGACAGGTCCTGGGTTGCCGGCACAATATCGAGGCCGGGCACCTTTGTCGCACTCGCGACATCTTCGAGAGTGGCCTCGGTGACGAGCAAATCGTAGGTCGAATGCTTGCGATCTGTGCGCGAGATGCCAAGGCCCGTGGAAGCGTTGCCCTGTGGGTCTAGATCGAGGAGCAAAACGCGCTGGCCGGTGGCGGCCAGTGCAGTACCCACATTGATAGCGGTCGTGGTCTTGCCGACCCCCCCCTTTTGGTTCGCAATCGCGATGACGATCATCTTGGGCGCACCCCTTGAGCAATCACGATGCCGGAATCAGCCTGCGTGACGCTCTGTTCCACGTGGAACGAACCTTGCCATTTCGAGCGAGCGGCTTCCACCTCAGATTGCGCGGCGCGGCCCTTGGGCAGCAACCAGATTGTGGACGAATCTGTGCAGTGATACGTGGATGACAGCAACTGCGAAAGTTCGGACACCGCACGTGCACTGACGACGGCGGCAGATTCTGGAGGGTGATAAGTCTCTATTCGACGCGGCTGGACTTCGACACGAGAGCCGATCCCCAGCATGACTGCGGCGCGATATAGAAAATCGGCACGCTTGGCGCGGGGCTCCACCATGACGACAGGACGATCGATCAGGATAGCCACGATCAGCCCCGGCATACCGGCTCCGGTTCCGACATCAAGCCAAATGCCATCTGCCCGCGCGCCAGAGGCCGCATCGATGAGCTGGGCGGAATCGACGAAGTGGCGGGACCAGAGTTGATCGAAGGACGACGCGGATATCAAATTCTGACGTGGTGCTTCTTCCCGCAGGATAGCTTCGAATTTGCGCAAGGATGTTTCACGTGAAACACCGAAACGTGCGGCAACCCACTGTACGGCCTCGTCCTCAGTCACGCCGCTCGCTTCCTGGCCTGGAGCAGGATGGCGGATAACGCCGCGGGTGTGATACCTCGTATGCGTGCCGCTGCACCCAAGGTTTGAGGGCGGGCGGCACTCAGGCGCTCAATCATTTCGTTAGACAGTCCGGGAACCGTGGCGAAGTCCAGATCATCCCGGAGGCGCACATTGTCATTACCGCGCAGCGCCGACACCTCCGCCTCCTGGCGTTCGAGATACGGCGCGTAACGCGCATCCTCCGCAAACTCGGTGAGCATGGCCGGATCGCCCTTCCATTCGATCCCGAGATGGCCCAGGTCCACGCTCGCGAAGCGCAGCCATTCCTTTGCGGATCGGCGCGCGCCATCCTGCCCCACCAGCGCGCCGCGTCCGGCGAGCTGGCTTGCGGTAAGCGATGCCTCGAACGTCCCCTCGAGGCGGGCCCGTTCGCGGGTCCTTTGGTGGAGCCGCGTGAGCCGCTGGGGGCCGAGGCAATGGAGGCCAGCGGCGATTGCGCCAAGGCGCGTTTCGGCATTATCGGCACGGAGACGCAGGCGGAATTCGGCGCGGGACGTGAGCATCCTGTAGGGCTCCGTCACACCCTGGAGAACGAGATCGTCGATCATGACGCCAAGGTAGCTGGTGGTGCGGTCCAGGATCAGCGGCTCGGTATCGAGCGCATGTGCAGCGGCATTGATGCCCGCGACCAGACCCTGCCCCGCCGCTTCCTCATAGCCGGTCGTCCCGTTGATCTGGCCGGCGCAATAAACGCCGGGGATTTGCGGAAGACCCAGCGCCGCATCGAGGGCCCGCGGATCGATATGGTCGTACTCGACAGCATAGCCGGGCGTGACGATCGCGGTGCGCTCCAGCCCGGAGATCGAATTGACCATCGCGACCTGTATGTCCACCGGAAGCGAAGTCGACATGCCGTTGGGGTAGATCAGGTGCGTGTCGAGACCCTCGGGTTCAAGGAATATCTGATGGCCGTCTCTATCCCCGAACCGGTGGATCTTGTCTTCGATCGAAGGGCAATAGCGCGGCCCCTGCGCGTCGATTGCCCCACTGAACAAGGGCGAGCGATCCAGGCCGGAGCGAATCGCATCATGGGTCGCCGCATTGGTGCGCGTGATACCGCAATGCAACTGAGGCAATTGGCGGTGCGGGGTGAGTGGCGACATCGTCCATGGATCGAGATCCGATGGCTGCTGCTCGATGCATGCCCAGTCTATCGTCCTGCCGTCCAAGCGCGGGGGCGTTCCGGTCTTGAGCCGGGCCATTGGGAGCGACAGCGCACGAAGTTGCTCCGCGAGCCGGGTGGCCGCCTCCTCGCCTACGCGCCCCCCAGTTTCACGCTCTTCGCCCCGGAAGATGCGGCCGCCCAGGAAGGTGCCGGTAGCGAGGATAACAGCCCGAGCCCCGAGCCTATTGCCGTCGGCGAGAACGATGCCGGACACGCCCCCTCCCTCAAGCGTGAGAGCTTCCGCTTCGCCCTCGATGAGCGTGAGGTCATCTTGCGCGCAAAGCATCGACTGGATCGAAGCCGCATAGAGCTTGCGATCGGCCTGGACCCGCGGCCCCTGGACCGCAGTCCCCTTCGACCGATTAAGCATCCGATAGTGAATTGCCGAGGCGTCCGCCGCGCGTGCAATCAAGCCATCAAAGGCATCGACTTCACGCACCAGATGACCCTTTCCAAGTCCGCCAATAGCCGGATTGCACGACATCGCACCGACCTTCGACTGGTCGAAGCTCAACAGGGCCGTGTGCGCTCCGCGACGGGCCGCAGCGGCTGCGGCCTCGGTGCCCGCATGGCCCCCGCCGATAACGATGACATCGAATTCCATATCCCGGCGCTAGTGACTGCGTCGCTCCGCGTCAAAACTGTTCCACGTGGAACGCACTATTTGCCGACGCAGAAGCGGTCGAAAAGCGCGTCGAGCATTGCTTCTACCCCCGCACGCCCCGTGATTGCATCAAATGCGCGGAGTGCCGTCCGCATATGCTCGGCGACGAGCAAGAGGTCCTGCTCCCTTGTCGCAGCGCTGATAGCAGCCGATGCAGCGGAGCATAGATCGCGCTGGCGGCTGTTGAGGGCAAGCAGGTCTGACGGAGGCAAAAGGCCCGCCGCCAAGCGCTCCAGCCGGCCCCACAGCACCGCGACTCCTTCGCCGGTCGCAGCCGAGACCGCCAGATCAGCCTGGGCGTTGGGGACCCTTTCCGGCATATCCGCGCGGGCATGGAGCCACAGGGCTTGCGGATGCGGTGGTGGAGCTTGATCGCCCAGCCATAAAAGAATGTCGGCCGCGCCCAGCGAAGCCCGCGCGCGCGCGACTCCGATCGCCTCGATCGCGTCGCTGGGCGTAGCGGTGAGGCCGGCGGTGTCGATCAGCAGCCAGGCGAAGCCATTGCGCACGACCGGCGCTTCGATCCGGTCACGCGTCGTGCCCGCTATCGGCGAGACGATCGCAGCGTCCCGCTCCGTCATCGCATTGAGCAAGGTGGACTTGCCGGCATTGGGCGGACCCGCGAGCACGACGCGAAGGCCATCACGCAATCGCTCGACCGGCGGGCGATCCGTGACCGTCCTGATATCGGCAGCGAGCGCAGCCGCGGCGGCATGGATCGCATTCAGCGAATCGACCCCCTCTGCCACATCATCCTCGTCGCTGTGATCGAGCAGCGCCTCGACCTGCGCGGCGAGCGAAAGCGCGCGCCCCCCCCATCCTTCCACTTCACGGCGCAGCACGCCTTCCGCCGAAAGCAGCGCGGCGCGGCGCTGGCCCTCAGTTTCCGCACTCAGGAGATCGCCCAGCCCCTCAGCTTCGCTGAGGTCGATGCGGCCATTGGCAAGGGCGCGGCGCGTGAACTCGCCCGGCGCGGCGGGGCGCATGCCGGGCAGCACGGAGATTACGGCCTCCACCGCTCGAACCACTGCCCGACCGCCGTGTAGGTGAAGTTCGGCGATATCCTCGCCAGTAGCGCTTGCGGGTCCGGGGAAAACCACCACCAATGCGCGATCGAGCAATTCGCCGCTAGCCGGGTCGCGCAGCGAACGCAGGGCGACGGTTCGGGACTCGGGCAGGCTTCCTGCCAGGCGCTCCGCTGCGTCGAACGCCCCTGCCCCGCTCAAGCGAAGGACGGCGATTGCGGCGGGCGGCGCGCCGCTAGACACCGCGAAGATCGTATCGCTCACTTGCCCGGCTTGGTTCCGGCTTCGAAAAGGCCCTTCCAGAAATTCATCCCAGCCTCGCCCATCGGCGACCAGCTTTGCATAAGCTGCTGGAATGCTTCAGGATTTGTTTGATTTTCCACGGCTTCGCGCATCATTTTCACGTACACGTCATGGACCGGCGTGAGATCGGGCAGGCCCATGAAGCGGCGTGCCTCCTCGGGAGTGCAATCGACTTCCACATTGATCTTCATGGGGCTGGTCTCCCTTGAGTGCCGCCACGCGGCTGCTAGTCTGTCCGAATGACCTATGCCCCCGACATGGCCATCCTGACAACGCCCATCGGATCGATCCGGATCACGGGCGATGCCGGGACGGTCCACGCAATTAACATCCTCACGGAGCGCGAAGCGCCTCGACGGCCTGACGGTCCCGCGGTCATCGCCGCGGCGGAGCAGCTCGAAGCGTGGTTCGCCGGGGCGCTTCAATGCTTCGATCTTGCACTGGCCCTTCCCCCGACGCCGCGCGGGCTGACGCTGCGGCAAGGGCTGATCCAGGTCGGCTATGGCGAGACCGTGACTTATGGAATTCTGGCGCAGCGGCTGGGATCCGCCTCCCGCGCGATCGGCCAGCTTTGTTCGCGCAATCCTTTCCCGATCGTCGTGCCCTGCCACCGCGTGCTTTCCTCGGGCGGCGCACCGGAACGCTATTCGGCTGGCGAGGGTCCCAGAACCAAATCCTGGCTGCTCGATCACGAGCGGCTTCATTCGGGAAAGACATTGCTATGAGCATGATGCGCATCGAGCCGTTCGACGGCAGCGGCGCTTTCGAAGGCTATCTGGCCAAGCCGGAGGGAGCGCCGCGCGGCGCGATTATCGTGATCCAGGAGATTTTCGGCGTGAACCCCGGCATCCGCAAGAAATGCGACGACTGGTCCGCCGCCGGGTATCTCGCAATGGCGCCCGATCTTTTCTGGCGGCTCGAGCCAGGGATTCAGCTAGACCCCGACGTGCCCGAGCAATTCCAGGCGGCCCTGGTCCTGATGGGCAGGTTCGACCAGGATGCCGGAGTGCGCGACATCGAGGCGACGATCCGCGCGGCGCGTGCGGAAAGCGGCGCACGAAAAGTGGGCGTGGCGGGCTATTGCCTGGGCGGGCGGCTCGCTTTCATGACCGCCGCGCGCACCGATGTCGATGCCTGTGTCGGCTATTATGGCGTGGGAATCGACAATTTGCTGGGCGAGAGGCACGCAATCACAAATCCGGTGCTGCTCCACATTGCCGGGGCCGATCACTTCGTGACGCCCGACATCCAGGCCAGGATGCACGAAGGACTGGACGATCACCCGAAGGTTCGGATCTTCGACTATCCGGGTGAGGATCATGGCTTCGCCGCTGAAATGGGCAAGCGGCGCTCGGAAGACGCGGCACAGCTTGCGGACAGAAGAACGGCCGAATTTTTCGCGGAAGTGCTTGGCTAGGCGAAGAGCGGCGCCATGTCGTGCCAGCCTTCGTAGATCATCTTGCCGCCCACATAGACAATGATGATCAAGCCTACCCAGGCGATCCAGCTGTAGCGCTCGATATATTTGGCGATGACATTTGCCGCGATTCCCATCAGCGCCACCGAGAGCACTAGGCCGATCACCATGATACCGGGATGCTCGCGGGCGGCGCCGGCGACTGCGAGGACGTTGTCGAGGCTCATCGATACGTCGGCAACGGCAACCGCCCAAGCGGCGGCGGCGAAACTCCTCGCGGGGCGAAGTCCTGAACTCTCGTCGCCTTCGACTTCGGGCGAGCCCTGAGACTGGCCGGCGGGCCGCAACTCACGATACATCTTCCAGGCAACCCAAAACAGCAACAGCCCGCCGCCGAACACCAAGCCATATTGCTTGAAGCTCTCAAGCCCGTAGAGCACCGCCACCGCGAACACGATGCGCAGGAGCAACGCGGCAAGGATGCCGATTGCGATGACCTTTTTGCGCTGATCCGAAGGCAGGCCCGCGGCCAGCGCTCCGACGATGATCGCATTGTCGCCGGCGAGCGCGATATCGAGCAACACCACGGTGCCGAACGCAGCCATCGCCGACGCGCTGCCGATATTGGCGAAATCGCTGACGATCTGGGACCAGAGCCAGGAGAGCGACATGGGTTCGGCGGCGATAACGAGGTCGATCATGGATTGGCCCTAGCGTGCTAGGCGACACGAGCAAAGCCCGTGTCGCGTCGATCGGGCTACGCCCGCCCGCCGAGCTGGAACGAGTCCCGGCTTAGCTTCTCCAATCCAGGGCGTTCTCAGCTGTTCATCGAGTCGAAGAAGTCCTCGTTGGTCTTGGAATCCTTCATCTTGTCGAGAAGGAATTCCATCGCGTCGATCGTGCCCATCTGCATGAGGATGCGGCGCAGCACCCACATCTTGGAGAGCTTGGTCTTGTCGACCAGCAGCTCTTCCTTGCGGGTGCCCGACTTGCCAACGTCGAGAGCGGGGAAGATGCGCTTGTCCGCAACCTTGCGATCGAGGACGATTTCTGAATTGCCGGTGCCCTTGAACTCTTCGAAGATAACCTCGTCCATGCGGCTGCCGGTGTCGATCAGCGCAGTGGCGATGATCGAGAGCGACCCGCCTTCCTCGATATTGCGCGCGGCGCCGAAGAATCGCTTGGGGCGCTGCAAGGCATTCGCATCGACGCCGCCGGTCAGGACCTTGCCCGAGCTCGGCACGACGGTGTTGTAAGCGCGGCCGAGGCGCGTGATGGAATCGAGCAGGATGACGACATCCTTCTTGTGCTCGACTAAGCGCTTGGCTTTTTCGATAACCATTTCAGCGACTTGAACGTGGCGCGTCGCGGGCTCGTCGAAGGTCGAGGAGACGACTTCGCCCTTCACCGAGCGCTGCATGTCGGTGACTTCCTCGGGCCGCTCGTCGATGAGCAGAACGATCAGGAAGACCTCGGGGTGATTGTCGGTGATCGCCTTGGCGATGTTCTGGAGCATCACCGTCTTGCCGACGCGGGGCGGTGCTACGATGAGCGTCCGCTGGCCCTTGCCCTGGGGACTGATGATGTCGATCACGCGCGCCGACTTGTCCTTGACGGTGGGATCCTCGGGATCGAGCGTCAGCTTCTGCTCGGGATAAAGCGGCGTGAGATTGTCGAAATTGACGCGGTGGCGGACCGCATCGGGATCGTCGAAATTGACCGATACCAGGCGAGTCAGCGCAAAATAGCGCTCTCCGTCCTTGGGCCCGCGGATTTCGCCTTCCACCGTATCCCCGGTACGCAGGCCGAATTTGCGGACCTGGTTGGGCGATATGTAGATATCGTCGGGGCCGGCGAGATAATTGGCCTGGGGAGAGCGCAGGAAGCCGAACCCGTCGGGGAGCACTTCGATCGTGCCTTCGCCCATGATCTGATCGCCATTGTCGGCCTGAATCTTGAGAATCGCGAACAGCAAATCCTGCTTGCGGAGCGTAGAAGCGCTCTCGACGCCAAGCTCCTCGGCCATCTCGACCAGTTCGGCGGGGGGTTTCTTCTTGAGGTCCTTGAGATGCATGAGCGCGCGTCCGGATGGTTCTGGGGGAGAGAGCGTCGGTCGGCGCGGGGCGCGGACTAATCGATGCTGGAAGGAATGCGCCGGAGGACCCGGCATGCTTGAGCGAATTAGGAGCGCACTCCCTCCAAGTCAACCGGCTCGGAGAGGCTTTACGGTTGCCCGAGCGTCATTGTCCTTTCGAGGACTCGACCATGCGTTGCCCCATCGCGATCAGAAGGTCGCCGTGCTGCTTCATTTCTCCGGCGCATCGTTGCCGGTTTTTCTCCAGGCCCTCGCCGCGGGGGTCCGCGGTCAACAGTTTGAACATCTCGGCTTCCACATCGAGTCTGGGCGAGCGGCCGCTGATCTTGCCGTAGAAAAACATCGTGCCCGCGACCAGCCCCGCCTGCTTGTCCTCTGGCGCCTCCGCAGTGCTCGCGGAAAACAGCGCCATGCACTGCAAATCGGCATTGTTCGCGACCGCGGCATCCTGGGGCATGGCAAAGGCCAGCATCAGCGAAAACAACATGCCCATCACTCCGATCTCAAAAAGGCTTCACCACCGCCAGTATCACAATTGCCGTGACCGCCAGCGCGGGAATTTCCCCGACCATGCGCAAAGTGCGCGAAGGGATTCTGCCTTGTCCGGCCGACAGCTTCTTCGAATAGCCAACCGCCCAACCGTGATAGCCCGATAGTCCGAACACGAGCAGCAGCTTGGCGTGGAGCCACCCCAGGCCCTCGCCGCCATCGAACAGTCCCAGGTTCACTGCGAGAGCGAGCCCCAGCAGCCATACGACAAGGATAGAGGGGGTGAGGATCATCCGCCGGAGCAATTCCTCCCGCTTGGTCCATTCGGCCGCCTGCGGGCTCCCCAGCGCTTCCTGATGATGCACCAGGTAGCGCGGCAGCAGGAATAGCCCTGCCATCCAGAAGATGACGAAGATGATGTGCGCAGCTTTGACCCAGAGATAGGCGGCGTCCAACCAGCCAATCATCCCCGGATCCTCCTGAGCACATGTTCGACCCGATCAATCGGCGTATCCTGCTGGATACCGTGTCCCAGGTTGAAGACGTGCGGACGATCGGCAAATGCCGCGAGGATCCTGTCGATTGCCGTATCGAGCGTTTCGCCGCCTGCGATCAACGCAAGTGGGTCGAGATTGCCCTGGACAGGAAGGTCGGCGGGGAGATTGGCATGCGCCCATGCCGGATCGACCGTCTCATCAAGACCAAGGGCATCGACTCCGGTTTCCCGAGCATAAGCTGCGAGTTTCCCTCCAGCGCCCTTAGGAAACCCGATCACCGGAACCTTCCCCTTGAACGCTGCGGCGATGCGGGCGTTGGGCGCGATCACCCATTGCTCGAATTGCGCGGGGCTGAGGCTGCCCGCCCAGCTATCGAACAATTGGATCGCCTCGACTCCCGCATCGATCTGCCCCTGCAGATAATCGATCGTGCAATGCGTGATGCAATCCACCAGCGCCTGCATCAGCCCCGGATCGGCATAAGCGAGCCGCCGGGCTTCGGCCTGTTCGCGGCTGCCCTGTCCGGCGATCATATAAGTGGCGACCGTCCAGGGGCTGCCGGCGAATCCCAAAAGCGTGACCGAGGGATCGAGCATGGCTTTCACTCGGCGCACCGTTTCGTAGACCGGATCGAGCGCCGCCATATTCGGCGCCAAGCCGTCAAGCACGTCCCGCGCGACCAGCTTGGGCGCGAGCCGCGGACCCTCGCCCGTCTCGAACCACAAATCCTGGCCCAGCGCCAAGGGCACCATCAGGATATCGGAGAAGAGAATCGCGCCATCCATGCCGAAGCGTCGGATCGGCTGGAGCGTGATCTCGGCCGCGGCCTCGCTATCATTGACCAATGCGAGAAAACCGCCCTTCTCAGCCCTGAGCGCGCGATATTCGGGTAGATAGCGGCCCGCCTGGCGCATCAGCCACACCGGGGGAACATCCTGTCGCTCGCCCATGAGCGTAGCGAGCAAAGGCTTGGGGGACAGCAAGCGAAGGGCCTCTTTCCTATTACTATAAAGAAGAGAATCTAGAGATTGTTGTAGGCAGTAGGGGCGTGGAAGCCGGGGCTTATGCGCTCGTCCGGAGATTGCCAACAGCTTGACTCCGCACGGCCCGCGGAAGCCCCCGGATTCGCCCGTTCGGTCCCCAATTTCCACAGCCTGTGGATCGGATCCTGTGATTGTGGATACGGTTGTGGACGAAAGCCAGCGGACTCGCATGAGTCCGAGTACTTGGGTTCGACGCCAGGTTGCGCTAGCGGCTGTGCGTGATGTTTTCCACAATTCGCTCCACAGCCGCATGAAGCTGCATCTCCACCTGCTCTCCGATTCGACCGGTGAGACGCTGGAGAACATCGCCAAGGCGGCGCTGGCCCAATTCGACGATGTGGAGACGCTGCGGCATTTCTGGCCAATGGTGCGCAGCGAAGCGCATCTCGAACGCATCCTGGCGGAAATCGCGCAGAATCCGGGACTGGTTATCTTCACGCTGGTCAATAGCGCGACCCGCCGCACGCTCGAAAGCCGCTGCCGCGCGATGGGGCTCCCGGCGATCGCGCCGCTCGATTCGGTGAGCCACGCATTGTCGAGCCTGCTCGGCCAGGAAGCCAAGGCGCGGCCCGGGCGCCAGCACATGCTTGATGCCGCCTATTTCGCCCGTGTCGATGCCATCCAGTTCACGATCGCGCATGACGACGGGATCGGGTGGGAGAATTGGGAAGAGGCCGATATCGTGCTCGCAGGCGTGTCGCGCTCTTCCAAGACGCCGACTTCGATCTATCTCGCGAATCGCGGCTACAAGACCGCGAACATTCCCATCGTCGTCGAATCTCCGCCGCCGGCCGCGCTCTATTCGCTCAAACATCCGCTCGTGGTGGGGCTGACGACCAGCGCCGACCGGCTGGTGGCGATCCGGCGCAACCGGCTGCTCTCTCTCAACCAGAGTCCCGAGACAAGCTATGTCGATCAGGATTCGGTGCAGCGCGAAATCGCCTTTGCGCGGCGGATGTTCGCCGACAATGGCTGGCCGGTGATCGACGTGACGCGCCGATCGATCGAAGAGACCGCGGCGGCGATCATCCAGCTCTGCAACGAGCGCGCGCTTGCGGGAAGCACCGAATGAAGCTGGTGCTTGCCTCGCAAAGCGCCTCGCGACGCGCAATGCTGGAGGCAGCGGGCGTGCCCTTCGAAGCCGTGGCCGCGCAAGTGGACGAGGCTTCGGCAAAGGAATCGCTGATCGCCGGGGGGATGGGCGCGCGGGATCTTGCCGATGCACTGGCGGAGCTGAAGGCGCTCAAGGTTTCGCGGATGGCGCCCGGCGCGCTGGTGCTGGGAAGCGATTCGGTGGTGGCGCTCGCCGACGGGCTGCTGCTGGACAAGCCGGCAAGCCGTGACCAGGCCGCAGAGCATTTGCGCCGGATGTCGGGCGCTGCGCACGATCTGTACAGCGCGGCGGTGATTGCCGAGAACGGCCAGCCGGTCTGGCGCTTCGTCGATCGCGCGAAGCTGCATGTGCGCATCCTGTCGGAGGGTTTCATCGAGGAATATCTGGACGCGGAATGGCCGGCGATCGGCGGCTGCGTGGGCTGCTTCAGGATCGAAGGGCCCGGTGTCCAGCTGTTCAGCAAGGTCGAGGGCAGCCATTTCACCATTCTGGGCCTGCCGCTGGTCCCCGTGCTCGATTATTGCCGCACGCGCGGGGTGCTGATGTCATGATCTATGCCGAGGTTATCGGGGATCCGATCGGGCATTCCAAATCGCCTGCGATCCATGGCTTCTGGTTGAAGGCGTTGGGCATCTCCGCCGAATATCGCGCAGTGCACGTGACCCCGGAGGAGCTGCCGGCCTATTTCGAATCGCGGCGTGCCGATCCGGAATGGCGCGGGTGCAACATCACGATCCCGCACAAGCAGGCCGCGCTCCAACTGGCCGAGGACCGCGGCGGGCTTCGGGACACGATCGGGGCGGTCAACACCGTGATCCGCGACGGCGAAACGCTGATCGGGACCAATACCGATGCGGGCGGCTTTTATGCGCCGATTGCAGGGTTGGAACTCGAAGGCGCACATGCAGTGGTGATCGGCGCAGGGGGAGCGGCGCGGGCGATTCTGTTCGCATTGTCCAAGCTGGGAATCGGACGCGTGACGGTGATGAACCGCAATGTGCTAAAGGCTGCGGCGTTGCTCTCAAGCTTCGGCCTCAAGGGCGACGCAGTGCCGCTCGGTTCGCCGCTGCCGCCGGCGGGGCTGGTGGTCAATGCCAGCGCCCTGGGAATGGCGGGGCAGCCGCCGCTGGTGATCGATCTGTCGCCGCTTCCGGAAGACGCATTGGTCTATGACATCGTCTACGCGCCGCTCGAGACCGATCTGCTGGCCCAGGCGCGCGCGCGCGAGCTCGATACCGTCGATGGGCTGGATATGCTGGTCGGCCAGGCCGCGTTGGCGTTCGAACTGTTCTTCGGAGCCGAGCCGCCGCGCGATCGCGACGAGGAGCTGCGGGCGATTTTGACGTCATGATCCTACGCTTATGATCATTTTGGGCCTCACCGGATCGATCGGGATGGGGAAATCGACCGTGGCGCGCATGTTCGAGGATGCGGGAATACCCGTGTTCGACGCCGATGCCGAAGTGCACCGGCTCCAGGGGCCGGGCGGCGCATTGGTTGGCACGATCGAGGCGGCGTTTCCCGGCACGACGAGTTCGGAAGGAGTAAACCGTGTCGCATTGGGCGAGGCAGTCATCGGCAATGCGCAAGCCTTCGCCCGCCTTGAAGCGCTCGTGCACCCGGCGGTCGCGCAGTCGCGTGCTGCCTTCCTTGCGGCGAACCAGCGTGCGCCCTTGGTGGTGCTCGACATTCCCCTGTTGTTCGAAACCGGGGGCTGGGAAAAGGCCGACAAGGTGGCAGTGGTCTCGGCGCCCGCCGAAGTGCAGCGGGCGCGTGTGCTCGCGCGGCCGGGCATGACGGGCGCCCGCTTCGAAGCAATCCTCGCCAAGCAATTGCCCGACGCCGAAAAACGCGCGCGCGCCGATTTCGTCATCGATACCGGCGAGCCGCTCGAAGCGACCCGCGCGCAAATAGATCGCCTGATCGCTTGCCTCGCTGGGCCGCGAGGAGGATAAGGCGGCATGCGCGAAATCGTGTTCGACACCGAAACCACGGGACTCAGCTTTCCGGGCGGCGACCGCATTGTCGAGATCGGCTGCGTCGAGCTTCATAATCGAGTGGCGACCGGGCGGACCTTCCATACTTACGTCAACCCGAAGCGGCCGATGCCGATCGAGGCGTTCAACGTCCACGGGCTGAGCGACCGCTTCCTTGCCGACAAGCCGGGGTTCCACGATATCGCCGAGGACCTGCTCGAATTCCTCGGCGATTGCCCGCTGGTTGCGCACAATGCGGGGTTCGACTTCAGCTTTCTGAATGGCGAACTGGCGCTGTGCGGGCGGCCGCATTGCGGCCCCGAGCGGATGATCGACACGCTGACTCTCGCGCGCAGCCGTCATCCGGGGGCGAAACATAGCCTGGACGCGCTTTGCTCGCGTTATGGGATCGATCTGAGCCAGCGCCAGCTCCATGGCGCGCTCGTCGATGCCCATTTGCTTGCCCAAGTCTATGTCGAGCTGACGGGCGGGCGGCAGATCACGCTCGGGCTTGCGGTCGATACGCCGGTAATGCGCCAGACTCCGGCCGAGGCCTCGACTCGAGTGCATGTCCGCCCGGCTCGCCTTTTTGCTGTGCCCGAGGCGGAACTTGCACGCCACGCAGCCTTTCTCTCTGGGATGGAGGAGCCGCTCTGGGGCATGGCAGCGTCCGGTTGACGGGCCAGCAATGCATATCTAGGTCGCGCCCCTCGCAACGGCGGAGGTAATTGATGGATATCCGGGTTTCTGGGCACCAGGTCGATACGGGCGATGCGCTGAAGACGCAGGTCACCGACCGGCTTCAGGCCATCGCCGGTAAATATTTTTCACGCGCGCTCTCGTCTCACGTGACCTTCGGCAAGGGCCCCCACGATCACGGCTTCACGTGCGACATCGTGATGCACGTGATGCAGGGACTGGTCCTCAAGTCCGCAAATGCCGGCCAGAAGGCCGAAGGCGCATTCGATGGCGCGGCCGATCGGATCGACAAGCAGCTTCGCCGCTACACGCGCCGCCTGAAGGACCGCCAGAACGGGGCAGTCAACGCATTTGTCGAGAACGGCGCATATGACAATGCGGGCTATACGCTGTTCCGTGAGGAAGCCGAGGCCGAGGAAGTCCCAGAGGCGCCGCTGATCGTTGCGGAAACTCGCGTGGATGTGCCCGAAGCGACAGTTTCTGACGCCGTCATGATGCTCGACTTGCGCAATACCAACGCGCTGTTGTTCAAGAATAGCGGAACCGGCGCGCACAATATGGTCTATCGTCGCGGCGATGGCACCATCGGCTGGGTCGAGCCCAACCGCGCATCGGCATAATAGTCGTTCCGAGCGCATCATGACCGAGATCAGCGACCTGCTCGTGCCCAAGGCAATCGTCGCGAGCATGAGCGCAGCCAGCAAGAAGGCTCTGTTTCAGCAATTGGGAGCAGCTGCGGCGCGCGCTTATGACGTGGATGCCCCCTCGGTCGCGGCGCGGCTTGCCGAGCGCGAGAAGCTCGGCTCGACGGGCTTTGGTGGGGGCATCGCGATACCGCACGGCAAGCTTGAGGGGCTCAAGCGCGTCCGCGGCGTCTTCACGCGCCTTCCAAAGGCAGTGGATTTCGACGCAGTTGATGATCTGCCGGTCGATCTGGTGTTCATGTTGCTCTCGCCGGTGGATGCCGGGGCGGAGCATCTGAAAGCGCTTGCTTGTGTTTCGCGCCGGCTGCGCGACCGAAACTTCGCGGCAAAGCTGCGCGGCGCGGGATCGCAGGACGCGCTTGTGGCTTTGCTTGCGGGCGTCGAGGCGCGAGACGCTGCCTGAGGAGGCACCAGAGCCGAGGGGCGCCGAGGCGCATTTCCGGGCGTTAGAGGCGCTATATGCAGCGGCGCCGATCAATCGCTTGTTCGATTCCGCACTCGAAATACCCGAGGGCGGCATCGCTCGAATCCGGTTCACGCTCGACAGCCGCTATTTTCATGCGGCCGGCGCGGCGCACGGAACGAGCTATTTCAAGATGCTCGACGACGCGGCCTTTTACGCGGCGAACAGCCTGGTGACCGACCGCTTCCTTCTCACTACCGCCTTCAACCTGCTCTTCACCAAGCCGCTCATCGAAGGACCAGTAGTGGCGGAGGGGCGCTGGGTGAGCGGACAGCGCCGCGTGTTCGTCGCAGAGGCCCGGCTGATCGACGCGACCGGCGAGGAAGCCGCACGCGGCACGGGGACCTTCATGCGATCGAGCATCGCACTGGCAGGCCTTCCCGGCTATCGGGCGCCCTGATGGCGCGACTCGCGACCGGCGTTATGGTCAGCGCACTGATTCGCGCGGCCGAAACGGCAGGCGGATCGGTCATGGTTCTGGCGCGAGGCGACATAACCGCCGGGGGCATCCTGTTACTAACCCTGGAACGCGGCGCCAATCCGCGGTTCTTCGAACGCGGGGTTGGTCCTGACGGGAGAGCTTCTCTTATATCCTCCGGTCCGGCTGAAATCGCAAACGAGGGCGCAGCGACCGCATATTGGCGCCGTCGCCGGGAGCGCGATTCGGATTTATGGGTGATCGAACTGGATATCGCATCGGCAGAACGGTTCGCCGCTGAAACGATCGGCGATGGTTGACATTGTGCACCTGCGAAGGAAAGGGGCACGCACTTGAAACGCGTTGTGCCGGTCGAGGTCAGGGATCGAACGGTTACGCAGTCGGGGGAAGCCCGGCGGCCCGTATTTGAAGGGCCGTGCCGCGCACCACCGCATAGTAATGATTGACGATGAAGTTTTTGCCACGCGCCGCATTGATTGCGGCTGTGACCTTTTGCGCAGGCGCGATCGCCAACGCCGCTACACTCGACGCGACGCTGATCCAGGATGTTCCGGTTCAGCTAATAAACACCCAGGACCACCATGTGGTTCCCGCTCCGGAAGCCAGCGCGACGGCAATCCCGCGCTCAGCAGAGATCGTACAGGCCCTGCCCGCAGAACCGGAAGACGATGATTTCGCTACCCTTTCCGCCGCAGTGGCCGCGCAGGACGCCCCCGCATTGATGAACAGCGAACTCAATTGCCTGGCGATCGGCGTCTATTATGAATCGAAAGGTGAGCCGCTTGCCGGTCAACTCGCAGTGGCTGAGGTGATCCTCAACCGCACGACTTCGGGCCGTTTCCCGCGTACGGTCTGCTCGGTAATCAAGCAGCGCGGCCAATTCTCTTTTGTGCGCGGTGGCCAGTTGCCGACTCCGCCGGCCAATGCCCAGTGGCGCAAGGCGCTCGCGGTGGCCCAAGTCGCGCAGAAGGATCTGTGGGACAGCCCTGTCGCGAACGCGCTCTATTTCCATGCACGCTATGTAAGCCCTGGCTGGAAGCGCGCGCGCGTCGGCACCGTCGGCAATCACGTCTTCTACCGCTGAAGTGACCGCGGGTCTTCCCCACGTTCCCTTAATGTTCTAGCAGCCGGGGATGACCTTCCCGGCTGTTTCCATATCTGACCTTCCCCTTGCCGCCGGGGACGTCGCGCGCGGCGTCACGCGCATGCTGCTGCGCCACGATTGCGTGGCTATCGCGGAAGTGCCGCTGGATGGCGGCCGTCGCGCCGACCTGATGGCAATCGACGCACGCGGCAACATCGTCATCGTGGAAATCAAGGTCTCCCGCGCGGATCTGCTCGGCGATTGCAAGTGGAACGACTATCTCGCGCATTGCGACCGCTTCTTCTGGGCCGTCCCCGAAGGGTTCGATCTGCGCCCGTTAGAGCAGGATTGCTTCTTGCCGGGGCGGGCGGGAATCCTGGTCGCGGACCGCTATGACGCGGCGGTTGCACGCGAAGCCGCCACCGTGCCGCTCGCCCTGGCGACGCGCAAGAGATGCACACTGGCCTTTGCGCGCCGGGCCGCGCGCCGAGTGATCCATCTGATGGATCCGGAGGCCGAGCAGCTCTTTTAGAGTTTGTTCGGACTTGCGTGAAGCGGTGCGTCTGCCGAACGGCTCCAGAGCTCTAAAGCCGGGGGCCTGCCGCGCCGGCGGCACCGCGCACCTTGGCGGCATTGGTCAGCAGCTTGACCATTGCCGGCCAGCGCGTGCTCTCAAGCGCATAATCGCGGGCGGACTTGCCCGATATGTTGTCGCTGCGGTCCGGGTCGGCACCCGCCTTGAGCAATGCCTCGGCGATCTCGACATTATGAACCTGCACAGCGCGGATCAGGGGAGTCTCGCCGCTCTGATTGGCCAGGTTCACATTGGCCTTATAGCGGATCAGGATTTCGACGCCTTCCTGCCAGCTACGGCCGGCGGCGAGAATCAGCGCGGTGTTGCCCCGTCCGTCCTGAAGGTTCGGGTTGGCGTCGTCCTGCTGGAGAATGACCCGTAGATACAGCGAATCGCTGCGATTGGCCGCAATGTGCAGCGCGCCTTCGGCTGCGGCGTTTCGGCTGCGCGCATTGACGATGCGCTTGGACTTGTCGGCCAGGAAACCCTGTACCTTGTTGCCGTCACGGTCACGCACGGCTTCGAGAAAGTCGTAGCTGTCCGACATCTGCTGGGCGGATGCCGGAACCCCGGCGGCCAGGAATGCGGCCGCCGCCGCGGCGCTAAACATGCGAACGATCATGATATGCCAAACCCCTTGCCGGCATGAAACTTGCCAGCGCGCTCCTACCAGATCATGGCTGGCCGCGCCATGAATAGGATATTTCAAACCGTCGCGATCGCATGCGCCCTTGCGCTGGCCGCATGTGGGGGTCCCGCAGAAGAGCCGCCTTTGGCTGGCGCCCGGATCGGCGGCGCATTTGCGCTCACCGATCAGAACGGCGGGACCGTTCGCGACATGGACTTCGCCGGCAAGTGGCGAATCGTCTATTTCGGCTACACGTTCTGCCCCGATATCTGCCCGACCGACATGCTCAAGCTGGGGCAGGCATTGAAGCTGCTCGACAAGAGCGATCCAAAGGTGTCGGCAAAGGTAGCGCCGATCTTCGTCTCGCTGGATCCGGAACGGGATACGCCGGCAGTGATCAAGCAATATGTCGGGCAATTCCATCCGCGATTCACGGGCCTGACGGGAAGCCTGGACGCGATCACCAAGGTGGCCAGGGATTATGCGGTGGCGTTCCGCAAGGAACCCGCTGGGGAATCCTATCTGATCGGTCACACGCAGATAGCATATCTGATGGACGGGGAGGGCAAGCCCATCACGTCCTTGCCGCTCGAAAAAGACGCGCAAGCGATCGCCGACCAAGTAAGGCATTGGGTTCCGTGACCGGCGGGCGATTCTGGGAAGACGTGCCGCTGGCGAAGCTGGACCGGGCGCAGTGGGAAGCTCTCTGCGACGGCTGCGGAAAATGCTGCGTCCACAAGCTCGAGGACGAGGAAACCGGCGAGCTGCACGCCACCAACGTCGCATGCCGCCTGCTCGATCGCCGCATGGGCCGGTGCAGCGATTACAAACACCGCCACGCTTATGTCTCGGAATGCGTGCGGCTCAATTCCGGCAATGTCGCCGGGATCGAATGGCTGCCGCGCACCTGCGCTTATCGGCTGCGCGCCAATGGCGAGCAGCTGCCAGGCTGGCATTATCTCGTGTCGGGCGATCCCGAAGCGGTGCATGCGGCGGGCGAATCGACTCGCGGCTGGACCATCAGCGAGGACGATGCCGGCGATTTCGAGCACCATCTGGTGGACCGCGAGCTTTGAGTGATTCCTCGACCGAGCTGGCGACAGGGGTGGAGGTGATTCGAAACGCGCGTTCGCGGCGGATGCGGCTGGCGGTGGATCCGCGCTCAGGGGCCGTGCGGCTGACGCTTCCGCCGCGCGCTTCGCTGCGCAAGGGGCTGGCCTGGGCCGAAGAACAGGCGGAATGGATTCGCGCCCAGCGCGCGCGGCTGCCGGAAATGCGGCCGTTCGAGCCGGGCGCGCGGATACCGCTGGAGGATGCCGAGATCCAGATCGTCTGGCCAACCACCACCGGGCGGACGCCGTTGCTGGACGACGACCGGCTGCTGTGCGGCGGCCCGCGCGAAGGACTCGAGCGCCGCGTGGAGCGCTGGCTCAAGCGCGAGGCACTGCGCGTCCTGAGCGAAGAGACCGCGGAATATGCGGCGCGCGCGGGCGTTACGGTGAGTCGAGTGGGAGTCGGTGATCCGCGCGGGCGCTGGGGAAGCTGCGCCGCATCAGGAGCGATTCGCTATAGCTGGCGGCTGATCCTCGCGCCGAGCCTGGTGCGGCGCGCCACGGTCGCCCACGAAGTCGCGCACCGCGTTCACATGAACCATTCGCCTGCGTTCCATCGGCTGGTCGAGCAGCTCTTTGAGGCCGATCCCGCCCCGGCGCGCGCATGGCTACGCAAAAACGGCGCGGCGCTTCACTGGGTCGGGCGTTCCTGATCTTCCCCGCGCGGGGACTCCTCGCGCGGTTGGGAGGGGGCGGGAATGGTCTGCTGGCGCGGCGGAGGCGCGCGGGTGGGTGCGGGCTGCGGTGCCGGGGGCTCATTCCCCGTCATCCGGTCGAGCCAATCCTGATCGATCCGATCTTCAGGCGGGCGGCCCTTGTCGGGCTCCTGTTCGCGGGGCAACGGATTTCCGTCCTCATCTACGAACAAGCCGTTGTCCGGCGCTTCATAATAGGCATTGTCCTCGGGCTCGATCTGCCATTCGGGCAAGGTCACCTTGGTCTCGAATTGCTCGACCGGGCGGCGCGCCACCGCCTTCACCATGAAATTCTGAAAGGCGCGCGCGGGGGCGGTGCCGCCCTGAAGCCCGGGTACAACCCTTGCATCGTCCCGGCCCATCCAAACGCCCGTGGTGAGCCCCGATGAGAAGCCCACGAACCAGCCGTCCTTGTTCGACGTCGTAGTGCCGGTCTTGCCCGCGACCGGACGACCGATCTGCGCGGCCTTGCCGGTGCCGGTGTTGACCGCGGTCTGGAGCAGATCGGTCATCTGCGCGGCGACGTAGGGCGCGACGAGGACGTGGCTGGTATCGACTTCATGGCTGTAAATCACGGCGCCATTCGCAGTGACGCGGGTGATCCCGTAGGGCGCTATGGCGACGCCCTTGCTCGCGACCGAGGCGAAGGCGCGAGTCATGTCGATCAGCCGAACGTCGGAAGTGCCGAGCACCATTGCCGGGTGGGTATCCACCGGAGTGGTGATGCCAAAGCGTCGCGCCATATCGGCGATCGTGCCGAACCCTACTTCCTGGCCGAGCTTCGCTGCGATGGTGTTGATCGAATAGGCAAAGGCCGAGCGTAGGCTCATCTCTCCCGAATTGCGCCCCGAATTGTTGCGCGGCGTCCAGCCGCGGATCGTCACCGGCTCATCGACGACCATATCGTCGGGGCGGTGGCCAGCCTCAAGCGCGGCTAGATAGACGAACAGCTTGAAGGCCGAACCGGGCTGGCGAGTCGCCTGGGTGGCGCGATTGTAGATCGAGGCGACATAATCCTTGCCACCGACCATCGCGCGCACGGCACCGTCGCGGTCAAGGCTGACCAGGGCTCCCTGTGCACTGCCCGGAGAATTGGCCCGGATCGCGTCGTCGGCGGCGCGCTGCATGCCCAGGTCGAGCGTGGTCCACACTTCCAGCGGCGCATCGGTCTCGTCGATCAGCACTTCGAGCTGCGGGAGCGCCCAATCGGTGAAATAGCGCACGCTGTTCTGCTTGGGCTCGGGGGCGAGCTTGACCGTGCGCGGGTCGGTCGCCCCCGCCGTCGCGTGGCTGATCTTGCCCGTCTCGGCCATGACGTCGAGCACCACGCTGGCGCGGCCGACTGCGGCCTCGGCATCCGCAGTGGGCGAATAATGCGAGGGCGCCTTTACCAGTCCGGCGATAATGGCGGCTTCGGCAAGCGAAAGCTTGTCTGCGGCGTGCCCGAAGAATTTGCGCCCCGCGGCGTCGATCCCATAAGCGCCGCCGCCGAAATAGACCTTGTTGAGATAGAGCTCGAGGATCTGTTCCTTCGAGAATTTTCGCTCCATCGCCAGCGCCAGCACGCCTTCGCGCAGCTTGCGGCCGAGATCGTATTTGTTCGAAAGGAAGATCGTGCGCGCCACCTGTTGCGTGATAGTCGATGCGCCCTGCAGGCGCCGGCCGGATCCGCGATTGGCGATACCGGTGCGCACGGCGCGCGCCAGGCCCCACAGATCGACGCCCCAATGCGATTCGAAACGGCGATCCTCCACTGCGACGATGGCGTCCTTCATCACCTTGGGGATCGCGTCGTAGCTGACCCACTCGCCATAGCTCGGCCCCATCGAGACGAGCACGGTGCCGTCAGCGGCATGGACGCGGATCATCTGCCCGTTTGGAGAGGATTTGAGCTCGTCGAAGCTGGGCAGGGACGCCTTGGTCGAGAAGACCGCGATCAGCAGGACGATGAACGCGACTGCGGCGAGGGCTGCCGATCCGATCGCTCCCCAGAAGCCGATCCGCTTCCACTTTGCGGAATCGCGCCACCAGGGCTTGTTGCGGATGATGACGGGAAGGTTCGAAGCCACGGCGGGGGGATTAAGCCCTATTCCTGCGGCTCACAAGGATCGGAAGCCGGAAGGCCCATCGCTAACCCTAAACCGGTTTCACTCGCGTGAACGGAAATCCATGCTCACCGAATTGATGCAATAGCGCAGGCCGGTGGGCGGCGGTCCGTCTGGGAACACATGCCCCTGATGCCCGTCACAGCGCGCGCAGCGCACTTCGACGCGGCGCATGCCGTGGCTGACGTCCGAATGCTCGACCACATGCTCCGCTGCGACGGGTTGCGTGAAGCTCGGCCAGCCCGATCCCGAATCGAACTTGTCGGCGCTGTCGAACAATTCGAGCTTGCAGCCTGCGCACAGATAGACTCCGTCGGCCTTGTTATCGGTGAAGCGCCCGGCAAAGGCACGTTCGGTGCCGGCTTCACGCAGCACGACATATTGTTCCGGGCTCAGTCGCTTGCGCCACTCGGATTCGGGCAGGTTGAGATGCTCCATGGAGCAAGGCATTGTGCGCCGCGCCGGCGCGCGTCAATCCGGCTTCGCGTTAATCCCGATCAACTTGAGTTGGCGCTTGAGCGCATCGGCCGGGGGCGCCCAGAGAAAGCCGAAGCTCACTGCTCCCTGCTTGCTCTCCACTGCGTGATGCAGCCGATGCGCCTGGACTATCCGCTTCATGTAAGGCGAACGCGGGACATATCGGTGCGGCAGCCTTTTATGGACGATGATGTCGTGAAAGCCGAAATAAATCGCGCCATAGCCGGCAATTCCGGCGCCGATCCACGCCCAGCCCGGCCACCAGCCGAGATGGACTCCGCCATAGAGCAGCAAGATCGAGGGAATCGCGAAAATCACCGCATAGAGGTCGTTATATTCCCAATTGCTGGTGCGGGGGCGGTGATGGCTCGCATGGAGGAACCAGCCCGGCCCATGCATTACCCAGCGATGCATGGCGTAGGCGAAACCTTCCATCGCGACGATCGTGGAGAAGAACAGGAAGATGCCAATCCCAGGATTCATGGGTGTGATATAGTCGGCTTTGCTGCGTCTGCGAGCCTGCAGGGGTGGATTCACGTGGGAGCCTGTGCTTTAGGCGGGCCATTCCCGATCTTCGAAAAAGCGAGGACTCGCCGCTCCCATGAACATCCACGAATATCAGGCCAAGGAATTGCTCGCCAAGTTCGGCGTGCCGGTACCCGCAGGCTTTGCCGCACTGAGCGTCGAGGAGGCTGTTGACGCCTCTAAAAGGCTTCCCGGGCCCCTTTTTGTGGTCAAGGCGCAAATTCATGCCGGCGGCCGCGGAAAGGGCAAGTTCAAGGAATTGAGCCCGGACGCCAAAGGCGGCGTCCGCCTGGCGCGCACCGAGGACGAAGTCCGCGCCGCCGCGCGGGACATGCTCGGCAATACGCTGGTGACGATCCAGACCGGCGATGCGGGCAAGCAAGTCAATCGCCTCTACGTGACCGACGGAGTCGACATCGCCAAGGAATTCTACCTCGCATTGCTGGTCAACAGAGCGACGGGCCGCGTCTCGATGGTCGCTTCGACGGAGGGCGGCATGGATATCGAGGCCGTCGCGCACGACACGCCGGAGAAGATCCAGAGCATCGATATCGATCAGGCGACGGGCTTCATGCCACATCACGGCCGCGCCGTTGCAGCCGCGCTCGAGCTGACCGGCGATCTCGCGAAGCAGGCGGCGAACGTCGCGTCCAAGCTCTACGATGCCTTCCTGGGCACCGATGCCGAGCAGATCGAGATCAACCCGCTCGCCGTTACCGACGACGGCCAGCTGCTAGTGCTCGACGCCAAGGTCGCGTTCGACGGCAATGCGATGTTCCGCCACAAGGATCTGATGGAGTTGCGCGACGAGACCGAAGAAGATCCCGCAGAGTTGGAAGCCTCGAAATACGACCTGGCCTATATCAAGCTGGATGGCGATATCGGCTGCATGGTCAACGGCGCCGGCCTGGCGATGGCGACCATGGACATCATCAAGCTGAACGGCATGTTCCCGGCCAACTTCCTCGACGTCGGCGGCGGCGCCAACAAGGAGAAGGTGACCGCGGCGTTCAAGATCATCCTGTCCGACCCGGCGGTGAAGGGCATCCTCGTCAACATCTTCGGCGGCATTATGAAGTGCGACATCATTGCCGACGGCATCGTCGCGGCGGCGAAGGAGGTGAACCTCCAGGTCCCCCTTGTCGTCCGGCTGGAAGGCACCAATGTCGAGCAGGGCAAGGACATACTCGCCCAAAGCGGGTTGCCCATCGTCGCAGCCAACGATCTTGGCGATGCGGCACAGAAGATCGTCGCGGAAGTGAAGAAAGCCGCATAAAGCGCTTGGCATGAAGCCCGCACGGCGGGCGCCAAGCT
>NZ_DASVSH010000027.1:0-40932 GCF_036388215.1 Sphingomonas sp. | reverse complement strand
CACGAAGTCCGCGCGCTGATGCCCGAAGATACCGACCTCGGCTCGATCGAGCCCTTCCTCGCGCCGCTCGTCACCATCGCCGCGTTCGATCTTGGCCAAGGCCGGATCACCAGCTTCTCGGCCTTCCGCTTCCTGTATGAGCGGCTCATCGGGGCTGAGGTTCGCCCGTGGCTTCCCGGCGCGTTCTGCGCGGCGGCGGCGCTGCCGCATCTCCATCCCGATCTGCGCCGCAAGCTGCTCCAGTCGATCAGCGAAGCCGCGGCGACTGCGTCGGGCTGGTCGAACCGCCAGCCGGCCTTCTTCCCGCAATGGGTGGAAAAGGTCGATCCGGCGGCAATGTCGAACTGACTTCCCGGCGGGCGGTCACTAGCGGCAGGCCCGCCACCCCATCTCCCCGCGCTCGGCCTGGTCGAGATGCAGGTGATCGCGGTGCGCCGCGTTGTAATCCGGCGACAAGACCGTCGAGAATGTCTTGCACCCCCCGGTGCGCACTTCGCGCAGGAAGGCGGCCTCCTCTCCGCCCTTGGTCCAATCGTTCAGCACGCTGATCCGCCGCCCGTCCGAAAGGCGGAATCCGGCGATATCCACTGCGTCGGCAGTGGAATGCTCGCTCCAGTCGCCTGAGCTGCGGCCATAGATTCGGCGGCAGGAATAGCTGCCGAGATGCTCGATCCTGGTGACCCGCGCACCAAAGCGGCGCTGCGCCGCGGGCTGGACAACATTCCACTCCCAAACCGAGAGAGCTGCGGCGACCGGGCACGAAATGCCCAGGCTGGCGGGGCTGAACTGAATCCCCCGGGATCCGCCTTCGCCTAGACGAAGCCCATCGGCATAACCGCATTGCCCCTCCCCCTTGACCGGCGGGAGCATGGAGTATCGCACCCCGGCCGCCCGCAGGAGCGCGCGGCACTGGGCATAATCGTCCGTCAGCCCGGCGAGCTTGCGGCCCGTGAACATGCCGATCGGCTCGCCCAGATCCAGCCGGGTCCAGGGCAGATCCTGCGGGCGGCCCCGCAGTATCGCAAAGCCGAGCAGCAGCGTGCCGGCCACGGCAATGAAGATCAGCACCGCCGTGATCGCATGGCGCACCCCTCTCACGCGCGCATCGCCTCCGACAGGGGCTGCGACGTGACCGGATAGCCCAGGTCATCGGGGATACAGAGGTGGGCGACGCCGTCGCGCTCCTCGATCCAGGGAGTCACGGTGCGGATCGGATGCGCCCGCGCATCCGCCACCGCATCGTCGAATGAAGCGAACCGGGCCAGCCGCTCCAGGTTGCGGCGGGTGGGATAAATGATCGTCGCCTCGCCCCGCTCGGCCGCTTCGAGCATGTCGCGCGCGCTGGCCCAGAAGACGCGGACATTCTCATTGCCGTCCACCACCGGCTCCGCCCCTTCGGGCGCGCGGGCGAGATAGAAGCGCGTATCGAACACCTTGTGCCGCACATTGCTGGGCAGCCAGCGAGCAAACGGGACCAGCCGATCGAGCCGCAACGCCCCGCCCGCCTCCGCGACCAGCGCCACCAGCGGCTCACCCGCGTAGAGCCGCTGCCCCAGACCTGGGATGGCGTCCGCGGGCATATCCATGCCCACGGCGACTCCGGCTTCCTCCAGGGTCTCGCGCGCCGCGGCGATCCGCGCGGCAAGATCGTCGGGATCGCCCGCCATCGTCGCCGCGAGCGCGCAATCCCCGGCATCCACGCGCCCGCCCGGAAACACCAGCGCCCCGCCCGCGAACGACATCGCCGCCGCGCGCTCGACCATCAGCAGCTCGGGCGGGCCATCGCCCTCGCGCATCACGATCACGGTCGCCGCGGGAATCGCTTCTGGTTCGGCCATTCCTTCGCTTAAAGCCGCTAGCCCGGCAGCGAAACCCATGCGACGACACCACCGCCTTCGCGATTGGCGAGGCCCATGTCTCCGCCATGCGCGCGGGCCGTGGCGCGGGCGCTGGGCAGGCCAAGCCCGATCCCGCCGGTATCGCGGTTGCGCGAGCGCTCCCCGCGGAAGAACGGCTCGAAAGCGCGCTCGATATCCTCGGCGGCCATGCCCGGGCCGTCGTCGCGAACCTCGATGCGCACTTGATCGGCCTCGCACGCGATGCTGACCTCGGCGCCTCCCGCATATTTCACGGCATTGCCGACCAGATTGGCGAGCATCGCCTTGAGCGCCGCCGAATTGCCTTCGATCACCACGGGCTCCCCCGGCACAAGCGCGACCGCCGCGCCGCGATCGCTCAGGTCGTCGATCACCGTCTCCGCCAGCGAACGCAGATCGAGCGGCCTACGGTCGAGCACCGTGTTGGTGTCGCGCACATAGGACAGCGTAGCCGCGACCATCGCCTCCATGTCGCGAATGTCGTTCTCGCAGGCGGCGCGGAGCGCGGGCGGCGCGCTCTCCAGCCTCAGCCCCAGCCGCATCAGCGGTGTGCGCAGATCATGCGCGACGGCGCCGACCACCGTGGCGCGGTCATCCACATAGCGATTGAGTCGCGCCTGCATCCGATTGAACGCGGACGCCGCTTCGGCGATCTCCGCCGGTCCTTCGATCGCGATCGGGGCGGTGCGCGGATCGCGTCCCAGCCGCTCGGCCGCCGCAGCGAATGCGCCGATCGGCTTGGTCAGGCGGCGCGCCAGCGCCCAGGCGAAGGGCGCGACCGCCGCCACCGAGAGGATCAGCCACAGCAGGACCAACTTTCGCCACGGCTCGAATGTCTGCGCCGAGCGTACTTCGATCCAGCTTCCGTCGGGCTGGCGAACCGCCGCGTCGAAATTGCCGATTACGATAACGTCGCGCGCAGCTTGGCGGCTGGCAGGCGGCACGGGTGCGGGCAGGCCGGCGCGGCTATAGACCTGCTCGCGCTGAAGGAACGGCGTCGGGAATCGTATATCCACCCGATCGGCCGCAACGCCGAGCGCGGTTGCAATGGCGAGCTCGATCCGTTCGCCGCGGGGATTCCATGCCGCAGGCTTGCGCGAGGCGGCGCGTTCGATGGTGAGCGTTTCGGTAGACTCGCCACCAGGCTCCAGCGCCTGAGCGATCTCTCCGACCGTATATATCCGCGAAGTCGGCGTCTGGGCGGCGATCAGCAGCGCGACGTTCATCAGCTGAACGACTGCAACGCATATCAGCATCAGCAGGAAGACGCGGAGGAAAAGCGGCGATCGCCCCACGCCGCTTAGCCTCACGGGCGCGAGACTCGAGGCACGAACAGATAGCCTTCGTTGCGAACCGTGCGGATTATCTCGTCCTCGCTCGAGCGGAGCTTGCGGCGCAGCCGGCTCACCTGCACGTCGATTGCGCGGTCGTATGCGTCGGAATCCGGCCCCCTCGCGGCCGCCAGCAGCGCCTCGCGGGAGAGCACGCGGCGGGGCCGCTCGATGAAAACGCGGAGCACGGCGAACTCGCCGTCCGTAAGGCCGATCAGCACGCCGCGGGGATCGAACAGCTCGTGGCTGCCCAGATCGATCCGCCAGCCATCGAAGGTATAGACGTCGCTCTCGGTTGGAACGCCGGATGCGCGCCGCCGCAACGCGGCGCGCACCGTCGCCAGAATCTCGCGCGGGCTGCACGGCTTTGCCAGATAATGGCCCGCGCCGACCTCGAGCCCCAAGATGCGATCCTGCTCTTCGCCCAGCGCACTGAGCAACACGATCTCGGGCCCGTCCTGGCGCGCGATGCGGCGGCACGCGGAAAGCCCGTCCTCGCCCGGCATCATCACGTCGAGGATGATCAGGTCCACGGCGGTGCGCGCGAGGATCTGGTCCATTTCGCGGGTGTTCGACGCAGTCTCGACCTTGTAACCGCGCGCGCCCAGGCTTTCGGCCAGCAGCATGCGGATATCGCGATCGTCATCGACGATCAGGAGAGTCGCCGAATCGGCGGCGGAGATCGGGGCGTTCAGCATCTTGCCGCTCTTAGCTCAAATTACGTCTGCAGTGTTGCGCAAAGCTCGCTTACAGCCGCCACACCCGGAATCGGCGCACGCGAAGATGACTCTGGGTGGTGCGAAGTGCGAACCAGCCGCTGCGATAGGGTTGCGCGTCATCCAGCGTGAAGACGGTTCCGCCGTCGCGCAGCAAGGCGGTGCGGCCAACGGCGGTGACGATCCGTATCCGCATCTCCCGATTGGGCGCCAGCAGATCCCCAGGCGCGGACAAGTCGTGCTCGGGGAGCAATGGCCGCTCGCCGGCGCGGCCGACATAGCGGCGCATGCGGGTGCTTGTGTTCCGGTTGCCGCCGATTCCTGCGTAATAGGTGCGTAACGTATCGTATTCGGCGAAAGCGCCGCTGCGGCGGCCTGTGGGGTTGCCGCCTAGGACGCCGGGGTCGCTCGCCATCCAGAAGAAGTTGACGTCGCTGACCGCGTCGTTGGGGCCACCGGCTGAAACCGCGGTAATGTCGATGTCGATTGCCGTTGGAGCCACGATGCGCTCGCGAAACCACAAGGTCGCGCCCTTGGGAGCGTCGATGTCGAGAATGCCCCGCCTCGCCTCTATGCGGCTGGGCGCTTCCGTCTCGACCGACCATTGGCCGAGGCCACGGCGGAAATCGTCCCGGTGGAGCAGCCTGGAGCCACGCGCCGCAGCAGGTGTGGCGAAGGCACCGAGCGACGTGGCGAGAAAGGTCCTGCGGCCGAGCGTTTGAGACATGGTGGCGTAATCCGCATAACGACTGGATGGGCCGCCGCCGAAGCGGCGACCCACCCGCCCCCTTATAGCCCTTTGCAGTCCGCTTCCGGTGTTTTGTCTGCGTCTAGGTCGCAACGCTGCCGGACGATCTCGACGCTGTCGCCGGTGTCGCGCATTTCGAACAGGCGGCCGCGCGCATTCTTGAACGGGCGGTGGAGCACCATCATCAGCCTGTTGTCGAAGTCGCGGAACAGCATGCCGTGGCCGCTATCCTTGTGCATCAGCGGCGGAAGTTGCTCCCAGGGGCCAGCCAGCTTGCCGGTGCGCGAGCGCGCGATCGACTGGACATAGCCGCCCTTCCCCCAGCTCGACCAAAGCATGAGCAGTTTGCCCGTGCGCGTTCGAAAGAATTCCGGGCCGTCGGTCACGGTCACCGAATCGCCATCGGGCTGCTTCTGGGGAGCCACCCAGGGCGCGTCGGTTGCGCGGAAAAGCGTGATCGGCTCGCCGGTCGCGATCGAAAGGTCGGGCGCGAGCCGCGCCGCCTCGATGGTGCCGTTGCGGATCTGCACCCATTCATGGGCATAGACGATCCAGGGCCGCTTCGCCTCATCGACATAGAGCGTGCCGTCCAGCGTCATCAGATTGGGATCGGGAGTCGGACGATCCTGGTTGAGCAGGGTATATGGTCCATCCGGCCGGTTGGCGACCGCGACAACCGTTCCCCGCGCATGTGCTTCGCGCCCATGCGCCAGCTTCGGACGAGGCAGGGCTTCATTGTGGAGCGTTGTGAAGAGGTAATATTTGCCCTTGTAGCGATGCACTTCGGGCGCCCATGCGCCGCCGACCGCCCAGATGCCCTTTGGAAGCGAAAACACCAGCTTGGGCCTGGTCCAGTCGCGCAGGTTGCGGCTGGTGTAGACCATCGTGCCGATGTCTCGGACCCCGGTCATCGAAGCTTCGTTGCGGGTGAAGAGGTAATAAGTGCGAGTCTTTTTGTCGGCGACGATCCAGGGATCGTGGAGCGGCATGTCCGGCATGCGCAACGTCGCGGACCCGCCCTGCGCCAGCGCCGGAGAGGCGCCGAGGCAAGCGAGCAGGAATAACAGGCTGAGAGTTTTCCGGATCATTGGCGCTGTGCCTCTATCTGCTCGAGCGATTTGCCCTCGTTGCGGGGTGCCCAGATCATGCCGATCACACCGCTCGCGACGAGGAAGCCGGTGAGTATCCAGGCGAGCGTAGCGTAATCATAGGAAGCGAGCCAGGGCACGAAGAAGCTCCAAATGCCAAGGCCGATGCGCACGATGGCGAAGGCGAGACCCTGCGCGGTCGAACGGATCGCAGTGGGGAACATTTCCGCCGACCAAAGCTGGAAGAAGCTCTGCGCGCCGAAGCCGCCGGCAACGCCCATGATGACGACATGGAGGATGTACAGTTCCAGCGTGAAGCCGAAGATCGCCAGGATCGCCATGCCGATCACGTGCATAACCGCGGAAATGCCGAACAGCAGCCGCTGATTGACCTTGTCCGACAGCGTCATGAAGATCAGCAGGATCGAGACCATGCCGATCAGGAAATAGCTGGCCGGCACGATCGTCGCGACCCAGTCCGGCAGGTTGTGCTGCTTGACCAGATATGGCGTGAAAAAGCCGTTGAAGCCCGCCCACAAGTTCCAGAAGCCATACATGGCGGCAAGGAACAGCACCGCGCCGAAATAGCGCGGGCTCAGCAATTCGCCCCAGCCCGCCTTTTGCCTGGTCTCCTGGCTTTCTTCCCAGCGCTGCGACTCCCGCATCTTGGATCGCAGGAAGGTCAGCGCCAGCGCCAGCACCGCCAGGTGCGCGAATATCCAGCGCACGCCGGTGATTCCCCAGGGCTGGAGAAAATAGGCCGCGACCAGCACCGCGACCGGCCCCAGATACCATAGCAATTGGGCCACGCCCGAATGCGCCCCGCGCTTCTTGTCCGGCGCCTGTTCCGCGATCAGCGACCAGGAAGCGGGGATGTCCGCGCCCACCGCCAGCCCCACCAACACGAAGCCCAGCACGATCATCCATGCCGACGAGGCGAAGATCAGGAAGAGCATTCCGAACGCGTAAAAGAGCATGTCATATTGGTAGATCTTCTTGCGGCCGAACTTGTCGCACAGGATCCCACCGATCAGTGCGCCCACGCCCGCTGAAATCGCATTGGCGCTGAACGCGCCGATCAGTCCGATGAAGCTGTCCGAGAGGCCGTAAATCTCCTTCCACAGCGCCAGCGCTACCGATCCCGCCACGATGCTGCCGGCGTCGATATAATTGGCGAGACCCGCGAGGATCGTATCGCGCCACTTATGGTCCTGCGCTCCGTTCATGCCGCTTCTCTCCCCAAATCCAGTCCAAGCCGGTAAATCCGGTTCGCATTGCCGCCCCACATCGCGCGGCGCTCGGTATCACCGAAATCCTTGATGATCTCGGCATAGGCGCCGAGCGTCTCGTCGAAGGTGCCGAACAATTTGTCGGTCGGGAAATCGCTCGCTACCAGGCAGCGTTCGGGACCGAACAGGTCGATAGCGGTGAGCAGATAGGGCCGTGCGAATTCGCCGTCCCACGGCCGTCGGATGAAGCCCGGGCCGGAAAGCTTTACCGCGACATTGGGCAGGGCCGCGAGTTCGGCGATGGCCTTTTTCCACTGCTCGAAACCGTCACTCAGCACAGGCGAGCCGAGATGATCGATCACCACTTGCGTTTCGGGGTGGCGGGCAATCAGCGCGGCAAGGCCCGCGAACTGGCCTGGATAGGCCTGGAGATCGAAGGACAGGCTGTATTTGCCGAGCAGCCCGAAGCCGCGCGCCCAGGCCGGATCGCCGGTCACATCGCGCGGAGTATAGGTCCGGCGCGGATCGGAATGCCAGTTCACGATATGGCGGATGCCGCGGACGTGCGGGTGCACGGCATGCGCTTCGAGCGACCGCTCGACCTGAGGATCGTCCAGCGCCGCGAAACCGACGATGCCATTGGGCAGCCCACGCTCGGCTGCAATGCCCTCCAGCCATTCGGTTTCGGCCAGCGCCATCGCGGGATCGGCTCCCGCATCCACATGCACCGCGCCCACCACGTTCCACCCGCTCGCATCGGCAAGGTAATCGTCGATCAGATAGGTGTGCGCGATCGCCTCGGTGCTGCCGTTCGGCCCCTCGTCGCTGAAGGGGGGCGAGAGCCACGCATAATGGATATGGGCGAGGTCCCAGAGGTGGATATGAGCATCGACGAACGGGATGTCTCGCATTTGACCTCCTCCCCGGGCACCGCCCATCTGCTAGAAAGTGGTGCGCCCCCCGGACGTGTCGAAGGTCGCGGCGGTAGTGAAGCTGCATTCCTCACTCGCCATGAAGCAGATCATCGCAGCGCTTTCGTCGACCTCGCCCAGGCGGCCCATCGGGATTTTGGAGCGCATGTAATCAACCTGACTCTGCGGAAGCTGCGCCAGGATCGGGCTCTCGAAAGTCGCCGGAGTCAGCGCGTTTGCGATAATGCCCTTACCCGCCAATTCCTTGCCGAGCGACTTGGTGAGGCCGATCACCGCCGCCTTCGACGCCGAATAGGCGCTGGCATTGGGATTACCCTCCTTGCCGGCAACCGAAGCGACGTTGACGATGCGGCCATAGCCGTTTGCGAGCATGAGCGGCACTACCGCGCGGTTGCAGTAGAACAGCCCGTTGACGTTGATGTCGAATACGCGGAGCCAGCTCTCGACCGGATATTCGTGGACTGGCGCGGTCGCGCCCGTGATCCCGGCGGAACACACCAGGATGTCGATCCCGCCCAGTTCCTCCGCCGCCCGCTTCGCCGCGGCCTCGACCGCGGCTTGATCCGACACGTCCAATGCGCTGACCAGCGTCGCGCCGACCTCACTCGCCGCCGCTTCAAGCGCGTCCACGTCCAAGTCCCACAGAGCGACCGACCCGCCCTCCGCAACGATCCGCGCCGCGACGGCCTTGCCCAGCCCCGATGCGGCGCCGGTCACGATTGCCCTGCGGCCAGCATAGCGTCCCGTGAACGCGCTCACTTGGCTGCCGTCCAGGCGACGATGTCCTGGCGCTGCTGGCCGAGCTTCTCGATCCCGAGTTCCACGACATCGCCCGGCTTCAGATACCAGGCCTCGGGCTTCTGCCCCATCCCAACTCCCGGCGGCGTGCCCGTGGTGATGATGTCGCCGGGTTCTAGCGACATGAACTCGCTGACATAAGAGACAAGCTTGGCGATCGAAAAGATCATCGTGCGGGTATGCCCATCCTGCACGCGCTTGCCGTTCACTTCGAGCCACATCCCCAGATCCTGCGGATCGCCGACTTCGTCGCCGGTGACCAGCCAGGGGCCTACGGGCCCAAACGTATCGCAGCCCTTGCCCTTGTCCCAGGTGCCGCCACGGTTGATCTGATAGTCGCGCTCCGAAAGATCGTGGACGGTGCAATAACCCGCGACATGATCAAGCGCATCGGCCTCGCTCACATAGGATGCGCGCGTGCCGATGATTACGCCCAGTTCGACTTCCCAATCGGTCTTGGTCGATCCGCGCGGAATGACTACGGTGTCATACGGTCCTTGCAAGCACGAGATCGCCTTGGTGAAGATCACGGGCTCATCGGGGATGGGCAGGTTCGATTCGGCGGCATGATCGGCATAATTCAGGCCGATGGCGATGAACTTGCGCGAGCCCGCGACAGGAACGCCGTATCGCGGATTGCCCTCGACCTTCGGCAGCGACGCCGGATCGACAGCGGCCAGCTTCGCCAGGCCCTCCGGCGAAATCTCAGCGGGCCCCAGATCGAGGACCACGCCCGAGAGGTCGCGGATCACTCCCTCGGCATCGATTAGGCCGGGCTTCTCGGCGCCCATCGGGCCGTAACGACAAAGCTTCATTCTGTTGGAATCCTCAGTGCGTATAGGGTCGATGGAGCGCGACTTCGCGGTTCAGCTCTACGCCGAACCCGGGCTTGTCGAGCGCCGAAACTTTCATCCGGCCGTTCACGGGAACGGGCTCGCCGAGCAATTGCGGATGGAACATCGGCACCACTTCGGTGGGGCCCGGATGCATCATCAGGAACTCGGCGAAGGGCGAATTGTGCCGGGTGATCACGAAATGATAGCTGTAGACCGACGAACCGTGCGGCACGACCATCTTGCCATGCGCATCGGCCAAAGCCGAAATCTTCAGCAGCTCGGTCACGCCGCCGCACCAGCCCACATCGGGCTGGATGATGTCACAGCAATCCATCTCCAACAGCATGCGGAAGCCCCAGCGGGTCGCTTCGTGCTCGCCGGTGGTGACCAGCAGGCCTTTGGGCGCGTTGCGCTTCAATTCGGCATAGCCCCAATAATCGTCGGGGCTGATCGCCTCCTCGATCCATTTTAGACCGCACTCATTATAGGCCCGGTGCGCCAGGCGCGTGGCATACTCCACGTCGAGCGCCATCCAGCAATCGAGCATCAGCCAGAAATCGTCGCCGACCTTGGAGCGCATGTCGGCAAGCGTGGCGATGTTCTTGTGCATCCCTTCCAGCCCCTCGGCCGGGCCGTGGTGGAGCGCCATCTTTCCGCCGATAAAGCCGAATTCCTTGGCCAGATCGGGCCGCGCGCCAGTGGCGTAGAATTGCAGCTCGTCGCGAACCGCGCCGCCGAGCATCTGATAGACCGGCTCGCCGCGCAGCTTGCCGAGCAAATCCCAAAGCGCCAGATCGACGCCGGAGATCGCATTCACGACCAGCCCTTTGCGGCCATAATATTGAGTCGAGAAGTACATCTGGTCCCAGATCTTCTCGTAATCGGTGGGGCTGCGGCCCTCCAGAAAGCGCGCGAGGTGCTTCTCGACTATATAGGCCGCGGGCTCGCCGCCGGTGGTCACCGCGAAGCCGATCGTACCGTCGTCGGCCTCGATCTCGACCACCAGGGTGCCAAGCACGTTGATGCCGAAGCTCTGCCGCGACTGGCGATATTCGGGATATTTCGACATCGGCGTCGCGATGTGATCGTCGATCCAATGGCCTTCGCCCTGATCGTGATAGTCCGCGCCGCCGCCGCGCACGACGAACGCGCGGACATATTTGATCTTGGGAAGCGTCACCCGCGAATCTCCCGCAGCGGCAAATTGCATGCCGTCACGCCCCAGCCCCCCTGTCGAAAAACACCTAAGCCTCTCCCCGCCATACGGCTGCATTCTATCACATTATGGGATTCGATGTTATGAGATGAGAAACATATCGTCAAACCCTCATTGCGCCGATAAATGCGATATTTGCGGCCGCGCTAATTTAGAGTCGCCACAATCGACAAGCCGGAGCGTACCCGCCCGGCGGGAGGAGAGGCAAGGATGAGGCTAGTCGCAGCGGCGCTGGGCGCCATGATGCTCTGGACGCCGCTTCCCGCGATCGCTCAGGCCGCCTCAGGCGTAGGCAGGGTATTCCCTTCCGAGAAGCGGATAGTGGTCGATCCCGTAACGCGGGCCAAGCTGACCGTTCTCGCGGAATCGCCCGGCGGGGATGCGAAAATCTATCAGACTCACCCGCAATGGGCCGCAGATGGCAAGCACATCGTGTTCCGCTCGTCCAAGCGCTCCGCAGACGGCAACGGCCAGGCTTTCGTCGTCAGTGAAGCCAGTGGCGCGATCGTTCAGCTTACCGATGGCCCCGGCGTCAATATCGGCTCGCTCAATGTCGCGCGGCTCACCAACCAACTCTTCTACACGCGCCGGACGAACGACCGCACCGCGCTGATCGCGGTCGACATCACGGCAATCCTCGCCGACGCGGCGCGGGGCAAGCCGAGGGTGGGCGGCTATGAGCAGGTCATCGCAACCCTGCCCCCCGATTATCGCGATTCCGGTGGCTTCACGCTCGACGCGGACGAGCGCACCGCTTATTTCGGCGTCAACCTGGCCGAGGCGCCGCCGCGTCCGCAGGGCCAGCCCGTCCCGCAAGTACCGGGCGGGATACGCGCGCTCGATCTTGCCACGGGCGCGTGGCGCAAGGTGATCGATACCGATTTTCGCATGGGGCATGTCCAGGCCAACCCATGGGTCCCGGGCGAAATCCTCTATTGCTGGGAAACGGGCGGCGAAGCGCCGCAGCGAATGTTCGTCGTGAAGGCGGACGGGAGCGGAAACAGGCCCCTGTTCCCCGAATATCCGAACGAATGGGTCACCCATGAGGTCTTCATCGACAAGGATCACGTCATGTTCAACCTGATGGGGCACACGCCCGCGCTGCGGCAGCACGCAACGGGAATCATGATCGTGAACCTGCGCGATGGATCGGTGGAGAATGTCGGCCAGACCCAGGCCAATCGCAGCTTCTGGCATAGCGACGGCACGTCGGACGGACGCTGGGCGGTCGGCGACGATTTCGGCGGGGGGATCACGCTGATCGATCGCCGCAATGGCCTGCGCACACTGCTCACCACCGGGCACCAGATGCGTCCCGATCACACCCACCCCAATTTCAGCCGGGACGGCACGCGAATCCTGATTCAGTCGGGCATGCTTTCGGAAGGCAAGAAGCTAGATCTGATGACGGTGCCGATGCCGTCATCGACGGCAAATTGAATCCCGGCCGCCATAATGACGGTCGATCGGAGGGCGTTTATCGGTCTCGGCCTTGCGCTGCCTCTGCTCGCCAATATGAGGCCCGGACCCGTGATTGACGTTCGCGAAATGGGGGCTAAGGGCGACGGCAAGGCGCTCGATCACGCCGCAATCAACCGCGCTATCGCCGAAGCCGCGCGAGGCGGCGGCGGCACGGTGTTGCTGCCGGCCGGACGATATCTGTGTTTCTCGATCCGGCTGATGAGCAATGTCACTCTGATGATCGGTCCCAGCGCTACCGTGGTGGCGGCAGACCCCAAGAGCGATGGCGGCGCCTATGACCTGCCCGAGGCGACCGAGCACGACGTGTATCAGGATTTCGGCCACAGCCATTGGCGCAACAGCCTGATCTGGGGCGAGGGCCTGGAGAATGTCGCGATCCTGGGACCGGGCATGATCCACGGCGTCGGCCTCACTCGCCATGGCCCCGGCCCGAAATGGCTCAAGGCCGGATCGCACCCCAATTCGATGGCGGGGATGACCAATCGCGACATGAGCACGCTGGAACCGGCGCGCACTCGCATGAACGGCCTCGCCAACAAGGCCATTGCGCTCAAGAATTGCCGCAACGTCACGCTCGATGGCTTTTCGATCCTGAAGGGCGGCCATTTCGCCGTGCTGGCCACTGGCGTGGATAATCTGACCGTAGAAAATCTGCGGATCGACACCGACCGCGACGGGCTGGACATCGACGCATGCCGCCATGTGCGCATCACCGGCTGCGCGGTGAATTCGCCGAATGACGATGCGATAGTGCTAAAGGCGAGCCTGGCGCTCGGCTTTGCGCGCGCGACCGAGAATGTCACGATCAGCGACTGCATCGTTTCGGGCTATGACATGGGCACCATGCTCGACGGCACCTATGCCCGCACGCAGGAGCTGTCGCCGGACCGCGACCGGGTCACCGGAAGGATCAAGCTCGGCACCGAATCGAACGGCGGCTTTCGCAACATCGCGATCACGAACTGCGTGTTCGATCGCAGCCGGGGACTGGCGCTCGAAACGGTGGACGGCGGCGTGCTCGAAGACGTCACCATATCGAACCTGACGATGCGCGACATCACCACCGCGCCCTTGTTCCTTAGGATCGGCGACCGGCGGCGCGGGCCAGAGGGCACCGGCCTGGGCGCGATGCGCCGCGTGACGATCTCGAACGTCACCGCGACTGGCATCGATCCGCGCTACGCGGCCTCGATCGTCGGGCTGTCCGATGCGCCGGTGGAGGATGTCTCGATCTCCAATGTCCGGCTGGCATATACCGGCGGCGGCACGGCGCAGGAGGCCGCGCGTGACGTGCCCGAGGCGCGGGACAGCTATCCCGAGCCCAGCATGTTCGGCGTGCTGCCCGCGCACGGACTTTACGTTCGCCATGCGCGTGGATTGCGGATCGACGGCCTGGAGATTTCCACCGCGACGCCCGATGCGCGCCCGGCTATCATATTGGACGATGTTGAAAATGTGCGCTTCACTAGGCTGGGCGCACAGGATGCCCCCATCCTGCGCGGCAGCCGCAACGTCATCGTCGAATGAGCGAGAGGGGTAGCATGACCAGCCACGCTTTCAGGATGCAGCTCAAGCCGGGTGTAGTGGACGAATATCGCCGCCGTCACGACGAGATCTGGCCGGAGCTGGCGGAGGCGATCTCGGAAGCCGGTATCTATGATTATTCGATTTTCCTCGACGAGCAGACGCTGGCGCTGTTCGCGGTGCTCAAGCTGCGCGACGACAACAACCGCGATGCCCTTCCGCAACGGGAAGTGATGAAGCGCTGGTGGGATTACATGGCGCCGCTGATGGAAGTCGAGCCCGGCAACCGGCCAAAGGAATGGCCGCTCGTTCCCCTGTTTCATTTGGCCTGAGAGGAAATCCGATGCGCATCCACACAGCCGCTTCACATCTTGCGCTGATCGCCTCGCTCGCCGCCGCGCCGGTGGCGGCGCAGACCGCGCAGCCCGCCCAACCGGGCGATCAGCTCGCCCCTGCCCCCGGCTTCCCGGGCAAGCGCGAATTCGGGCGCGTGAGCTTCGACAAATATTCGCTGCTGATCGACGGCAAGCGCACGCTGATCTGGTCGGGCGAGTTCCACCCCTTCCGCCTGCCCAGCCCCGAGCTGTGGCGCGACATCATGCAGAAGATGAAGGCCACCGGTTTCAACACCGTCGCCTTCTATTTCGACTGGGGATATCACAGCCCCAAGCCGGGCGTGTACGACTTTTCGGGCATCCGCGACATCGACCGGCTGCTCACCATGGCGGCCGAGGAAGGCCTGTACGTCCTCACGCGGGCGGGGCCCTATGTGAACGCGGAGCTGAGCCGGGGGGGCTTCCCCACCTGGCTGGTCAACCAGCGCGCCCGGGCACGCACCGACGATCCCGAATATCTGGCCGCCTCAGATGAATGGCTTACCAAGATCAACGCGATCATCGCCCGCCACCAGATCAATGGCGACGGCAAGGGCAATCGCGGCACCGTGATCCTGCACCAGATCGAGAACGAGCTGCTGCTCACTACCCCGTCGCAGCAGCGCTATATGGAACATCTATACGCCAAAGCTCGCGCCGACGGCATCACCGTGCCCATATTCACCAACGATATCGGGAGGAACGGATATTGGGTGCCGCGCGGTTCGGGAGTTCCCAACACGGTCGAAGGCCCGACCGACATGTATGCGTTCGACGGCTATCCCGGCGGGACCTGCACGGTGCAGGGCGAAGTTACCCGCGGCGTGGCCGCGCCCGAATGGGGCACCTACGGTCCAGGAGGCGCGAAGGGCGGCGCTTCCGCCTCGCCGCACACGCCCGGCTTCCTCGCGGAATTCGGCGGCGGCTGGTTCGATTATTGGGGATCGAACGGGGGCTATGAGTGCAACGCGATCCAGCGCGGCAAGCGCTATCAGCGGGTTTTCTACGGCACCAATCTCGCCAACGGGATCACCCTGCAAAGCTTCTATATCGCTTATGGCGGGACCAGCTGGGGGTGGCTGCCCGCACCAGTGGTCTATACCAGCTATGATTACGGCGCGGCGATCAGCGAGGACCGCGCGCTGCGGCCCAAGGCGCAGGAGCTCAAGCAGCTCGGCGATTTCCTCCAGTCGGCGCCAGACCTCGCCAAGATGGAGAAGGCGAGCGGCGTGACTGCGTCGTCGCCGGCGATCCAGATCTACCACAATCGCAATCCGGATACCGATGCGCGCCTGATGATGGTGACGCACAAGCCATCCAACCGGCAGAGCGACGACCGCTTCACGGTGGATGCCGCGCTGCCCGACGGCAAATACAGCTTCGCGATGCGGCTGAACGGCTTCGACGCCAAATGGCTGGTCGCGGGGATCAACCTTGAGCGCCAGCGGCTCGTCTATTCGAGCTCCGAACTCCAGACCGTGATGCGCCGCGGCGCCGAGGATATCGCGCTATTCTATGGCCGCACGGGCGAAGAGGGCGAGACCGTGCTGCGCTATGCCTCCGCACCCAGGGTAACCGTGCTCGAAGGCGCGGTCCGCAGCGCCTTCGATGCGGCGCGCGGGGACCTCAAGCTCGATTACACGCATGGAACGCTGGCGCGGGTGCGGATCGAAGGCGGCGGCCGCGCGCCGATGCTGTTGCTCATCGGGGACGAAGGCGAAGCCACGCGCTTCTGGCGCCGGGGCGATATCCTGTTGCGGGGCACCGACCTGCTCCGTTCGGCGGCGGTTCGCGGGGGCACGCTTGCGCTTACCGGGGACACCGCTGCCGATGGCGGCTTCGAACTATGGGCGCCGGCGGGCGTCAGGCAAGTCAGCTGGAACGGCCAGCGCGTCGGCACCAGCGGCACGCCGAGCGGCAGCCTGACCTCTCGGACGGCGCTGGCCGGCCCGGCGGCATTCACCCTTCCCGATTTGACTGCGGCCCAGTGGCGCGTGTCCGAATCATCGCCCGAGGCGCGGCTCGATTATGACGATCGCGAATGGAAAAAGGCGGCGGGCGCGCCCAACACCGCCACGATCCGTCCCCCCGATGGTGAGACCAATCTGGGCATGGACGCCTATGGCTTCCACACCGGCGATGTATGGTATCGCGGACGCTTCGCGGGCGGGCCGGACGCCAAGCAGATCACGATCCACTACGGCGCGGGCGGCGCGGGCATGCTCGAATTGTGGATGGACGGCGCTCTGGTCGGCCAGCACGAGCTGCCCGATGGCTTGCCACGCCCGGTCGGCACCGGCGTCGCCAAGTTCAAATTGCCCGCCGCGGCGCAAGGCTCGGGCGAGCATGTGCTGTCGCTGATGGTGCGCAACAATGGCCATAACTGGGATCTGGAGGCAGACGAGTTCCACAAGGAGACGCGCGGCCTGATCTCGGTATCGATCGACGGCGGGGTGCGCAGCTTCGCGGTGCCGATAGCATGGAAGATCCAGGGCACTGCCGGCGGCGAGGACATCACCGACACGCTTCGCGGGCCGATGAACAATGGCGGGCTGCATGGCGAGCGCTTCGGCTGGCACCTTCCGGCTTTCGACGCGAAGGATTGGCGCAGCGTGCGCGTGCCCGATCCGGGCGCGGCGGCAGGCACGCGCTGGTATCGCACCAGCTTCGATCTCGCCGTGCCCAAGGGCCATGATTCCACGATCGGAATCGCGCTTGGGGATCCGAGCGTGCCGCGCTCGGCGGGAGCCTATCGCGTGCTGATCTTCGTCAATGGCTGGAACATGGGGCAGTTCATCGCCCATGTCGGGCCGCAGCGCGTATTCCCGGTGCCGGAAGGCATATTGAACCATCGCGGGCGCAACACGATCGCGCTGGCGGTCACTTCGGACGGGGCAGCGGGCAACGGGCTGGAAGCGGTCCGCCTGGTCAACATGCGCACGGTGCGAGGCGGCCTGCCGGTGAAGATGGAGTCGAAATAATGCGCCTTGCGATCGCGATCGCCGCCCTGCTCACGCCGCTGTCGGTGGAGGGCCAGACCTTTCGCTTCGCCGGGCGGGCGGCGGCGGGAGAAGTCCAGGTCGCACCAGATCGCGAATATCGCGAAGGCTATGGCTTCGAGCCCGGCGACTCTCGCCGGTTCTCGGTCGCGCTTCCGGAAGGCAATTACCGCGTGACCGTCGTACTGGGCGACGCGAAGGCGGCAAGCGACACGACGATCAAGGCCGAAGCGCGACGGCTGATGCTGCGGGATGTGCGCACGAAGCGCGGCAAGTTCGACACCCGGAGCTTCATCGTCAACACGCGCACCGCCGACCTCCCGCCGCCCCCGGAAAATGCGCCGGGCGGCGCGAGGGTTAGGCTGAACGCGCGCGAGGCGGGTTCGCCCACCTGGGACGAAAAACTGACGATCGAAATGGTGGGGCCAGCGCCACACGTCGCATCGCTCCGGATCGAGCCGGTTACGGCGCCGACGATCTTCCTGTTCGGCGATTCGACCGTGACCGATCAGCGCTGCGAACGCGGAGCGAGCTGGGGGCAGATGCTGCCGCGTTTCCTCACGTCCGATATCGCTGTCGCCAACCATGCCGAATCGGGCGAGACGATGAAGTCGTTCCTGACCGGGTTGCGCCTGGACAAGGCGCTATCGTTCATGAAGCCGGGCGATTTCGCGCTCATCCAGTTCGGCCATAACGACCAGAAGGCAAATTGGCCGCAGACGCACGCGGCGGCCGCGACCACCTATCGATCGTATCTGCGCACCTATATCGCCGAGGTGCGCCGCCTGGGTGCGACGCCGATCCTCGTCACTTCGCCCGAGCGCCGCAATTTCAATGCCGATGGGAGCATTCGCCACACGCTTGCCGACTATGCGGAGGCCGCGCGTATCGTCGCGAAGGAAGAAGGCGTCACCCTGGTCGACCTCAACGCCGCCAGCGCCCGCTTCTATCAGGCGCTCGGTCCAACCCTCGCGCCGCTCGCGTTCGGCAATGACGGCAAGGATGGCACACATCACAACAATTACGGCGCCTATATGCTCGCCCGCATCGTGATCGAGGGCATCCGGGCCGCCGGCTCGCCCCTCGCCGCGCGCATCGCGCCCGATCTCGAACCGTTCGACATCATGCATCCGATCCTACCGGCCGATTTCAAGATCGCGCCGAGCTTCACTTGCGCCTCCAATCCGCGCCCGGCAGGAAACTGAGCCATGAAAATCGCACGCCGCACGCTGCTCGCCACCGGCCTCGCGCTTCCGGCCGTCGCTCGCGCCGTTCCCGCCGACCCCGTGGTCGAACGGTTCCCGTTATGGCCCTCCGCCCCTCCCGGCGGCGAAGGACTCAAGATTGCGGACGAAGTGGTCAAGCGCTCGCCAAACGGGCCCGAGGACGACATCGCCTGGCCGCACGTCGCGACGCCGATGCTGACCGTGGTTCCGGCAGCGAAGCCCAACGGCGCCGCAGTGCTGATCGTGCCGGGCGGGGGGTACACACGCGTCGCCGTGGGCCGGAAGGGCGGCGGCATCTCGCGCATGTTCGCCGAGCGCGGAATCACGGCGTTCGAATTGCTCTATCGCCTTCCGCATGACGGCTGGGCGGCCGGCCCCGATGCCCCCTTGCAGGACGCCCAGCGGGCGATACGCGTAATCCGCGAGAAGGGCTCGCGCTGGGGCGTGGACCCCGCGCGCATTGCGGCACTCGGCTTCTCGGCGGGCGGGCATCTGGCGGCGCGGCTCGGTAGCCGGTCGTCGCTTGCCACCTACAAGCCAGTGGATGCGGCCGACCGCCATTCGGCGCGGCCCGTCGTCCTGGGCCTGTTCTTCCCGGTGATCACCCTCGCCGCCCCGGATGCGCATGGCACTTCGCGGCGCGAACTGCTTGGGGCCGACGCCAGCCCCGACCGCATCACTCGCTTTTCCGCCGAGAACGACTTGCCCGCCGACATGCCGCCCACCTTTGTGGCGCATGCGGCGAACGATCCGGCAGTGCCGGTGGCGAACAGCCTTCGAATGTTCGGCGCGCTCCAAGCGGCGAAGATCGCGTCCGAGCTGATGATATTCGAACTGGGAGGCCACGACCTGCCGCTCACTCAGCCCGACGGAGGCCCGCACCCATGGCCGAATCTATTCCTGTCCTTCGCCTCGCGCCACGGCCTCTGATACCAGAGGGCGTTCCCCGCCCGAATCCCTTCGACCCAAGGAGACTCTAATTGGCCGCCCTCACTCACGATATTCCGCGCAGCGAAATCAATGCGGCGATCAGCCTGCTGATGCACAATCTGGTCAACATCAAGGATGAGACCGGCGAGTTCCTGCTCCGCCTGGAAGACGGCCGAGTGATCGACACCAAGGGCTGGAACGATTGGGAATGGACCCACGGCATCGGCCTGTTCGGCATGTACCGCTATTTCGAGCAGACCAATGACGAACGCGCGCTCCAGATCATGCTCGACTGGTTCCGCGACCGCTTCGCGGCGGGAACGCCGACCAAGAACATCAACACGATGTCGCCCTTCCTCACCCTCGCTTATCTGTTCGAAGATACCGGCGACCAGAGTTACATCCCCTATCTCGACACCTGGGCCGAATGGCTGATGGACCCCAAGGGCCTGCCGAAGACCGAGGAAGGCGGCTTCCAGCACATCGTGTTCAACGACGAAAACCCGCAGGAAATGTGGGACGACACGCTCATGATGTCGGTCTTGCCGCTGGCCAAGATCGGGCTGCTGCTCGATCGCCCGCATTATGTGGAGGAGGCCAAGCGCCAGTTCCTGGTCCACATCAAATATCTGACCGACCGCAAGACCGGCCTCTGGTATCACGGCTGGACATTCGACGGCCGCCACAATTTCGCGGGCGCATTGTGGGCGCGCGGCAATTGCTGGGTGACGATCGCGATCCCCGAGATCATCGAGATGCTCGAACTGCCGGAGGGCGACGCCTTCCGCACCTTCCTGATCGATGCGCTCCACGCCCAGGTAAAGACGCTGGCCGAGCATCAGGACGAAAGCGGGCTGTGGCACACGCTGATCGTCGATCCGACCAGCTATCTCGAAGCCTCGGCCACTGCGGGCTTTGCTTACGGCATCCTGAAGGCAGTGCGAAAGCGCTATTTGCCCGCCGAATATGAGGAAGTCGCGATCAAGGCGGTCCGCGCGGTGCTCGCCAATATCGACGAGACCGGCGAGCTCCAGCAAGTGAGCTTCGGCACCGCGATGGGCGACACGATGCAATTCTACAAGGATATCAAGCTCACTTCGATGCCCTATGGCCAGAGCCTTGCGATCTGCGCTCTGGGCGAGTTCCTGCGGACCTATATCTGATGATCCGGGCGGCGCTGCTTCTCGCGCTCGCCGCCCTGCTCCTCCCCTTGCCGGCGCGCGCGCAGCTTGCCGACTGGGTCAGCGCCGATGCGCGCGGCTTGCCGCTTGCGGGTGCGACGGTGATCACGAGCGACGGGGATCACGATGTCGTCGCGCTCGCCGCGGCAGACCTGCGGCGCGACCTGGAGACCGTAACGCGCCGGCCCGGCGGCACAGGAAGCACACAGATCTGGGCGGGCACGATCGGCCGGAGCCCGGCGATCGACCGCCTGATCGCGAACGGCAAGATCGATGCGAAGAAGCTTGCAGGCTCCTGGGAAAGCTTCGTCATCGCCACTGTCGAGCGGCCCGCTCCCGGCGTGGCGCGCGCGCTGGTCATCGCCGGGAGCGACCGGCGCGGGACCGCATACGGGATCTACGAATTGTCGAGCGCGATCGGGGTCTCACCCTGGCATTGGTGGGCCGACGTGCCGGCCAGGCGGCAGTCCATGCTCTCGGTCAAGCCGGGAACGCACCGCTTCGGGCCGCCCTCGGTCAAATATCGCGGCATCTTCATCAACGATGAGGATTGGGGGCTGGTCCCCTGGGCCGCCGGCACGCACGAGCCGGCCTCTAAGGGCGGCACCGGGAATCTGGGTCCGAAGACCTATGGCCGCGTGTTCGAGTTGCTGCTGCGCCTAAAGGCCAACACGCTTTGGCCAGGGATGCATCCAGGGACAACCCCGTTCAACGCGAACCCGGACAACGCCAGGCTCGCCGACCGCTACGCCATCGTGATGGGTTCATCGCACTCCGAGCCGATGCTGCGCAACAATGTCGGCGAGTGGCGCGCGCCCGCCGCGGATTTCGACTATGTGCGCAATCGCGCCGGCGTGCTCGCTTATTGGGAAGAGCGCGCGCGCGCCAATGGCGGGTTCGAGAATATCTACACGCTGGGCATGCGCGGTATCCACGACAGCGGAATGACAGGACCGGCGACCCCACAGGAGCGCAAGGCCGTGCTGGAGCGCATCTTCGCGGACCAGCGCGCGATGATCGCCGCGCATTCACCGCGCGGCGGCGAGCGCCTGCCCCAGGCCTTTACCCCCTACAAGGAAGTGCTCGACATCTACCAGGCGGGGCTGAAGGTGCCCGAGGATGTGACCATCGTCTGGCCCGACGACAATTTCGGTTATATCCGCCACTTCCCTACCGAAGCCGAACAGGCCCGTCCCGGCGGATCGGGAGTCTATTACCACCTCTCTTATCTCGGCGCGCCGCTCGCTTATCTGTGGCTCTACACCACGCCGCCCGCGCTCGTCTGGCACGAGATGACCAAGGCCCATGCGCTAGGCGCGCGCGACATCTGGATCGCCAATGTCGGCGACATCAAGCCCGGCGAGATCGGCATCGGCTTGTTCCTGGACATCGCCTGGAACGTCAATCGATGGCAGGGCGAGGACGTCCAGCGCCGCTATCTGCGAGACTGGGCCACCCGCACTTTCGGCGCCGATGTTTCCGGCGAAGTGGCGCGCATCCTCGACAAGCATTTCCGCCTGAATTTCGAGCGCCGCCCCGAGCACCTGCAATGGTCGCTGCCCGGCGAGAAATACAGGCCGAGCCCCTTGACGATAGCCGAGGCGCGGGCGCGGCTGGCCGAACTCGATGCAATCGCGGACGCAGCCGATGCCCTGACTGTACCGGCGGATGCGCGTGATGCGCTGTTCGAACTGGTCCAATATCCCGTCCGCGCCGCGGCGCTCGCCAATGCGCGCTTTTTCCATGCCGAAGCTTATGACCGGCTGCGCGAGAGGGATGCTCGAGCGGCGCGAGAGCATGGCATCCAGGCGCGCGCCGCAGATGCGGCCCTGACGGCGCTGACCGAGCGCTACAATCGCGAGACCGCCGGGGGCAAATGGCGGGGCATCATGTCGGTCGAGCCGGCCGATGGGCTTTGGAAATCATACCGCGCCGTCGCGCCGATCCTGCCGTCCGCCGCGATGCTGGAGGCGCTTGGCGGCTTTGCGGATGCCAACGCTTCCCATCCTGCACCGCCTCCCGCCGCCAAGGAGCAAATCGATGTGGATGCGGTGGCTTTCACCAGTCGCGTGGATCGCCAGGGCATGGGCTGGCGCAAGATCCTGGGGCTCGGCCGCGGCGAAGGCGCGATCGTCGTACAGCCTTTCACGCGCGCGGCTTTCTCGCTGGCGGACGCGCGCGCTCGCGCACCTCGCATAGACTATCGCGTCATCGCCGCGGCGGGCGCGTGGCAGTTGCGCATGGATATGCTGCCAGTCTTCCCGATCCGCGACGGGCGGGGCCTACGCATTGGAGTCAGTGTGGACGGCGGGCCCCTGCGCGAAGTGGCGATAGAGACAATAGTCGGCTCGCCGGCCTGGGGCCGCGCAGTACTCGACAACAAGCTCTCCGCCGAGCTGGAAATCTCGCTTGCAGGCGCTGGTGAGCACCGAATCAGCCTGTTCCTGCTCGAACCCGGCGTGGTGATAGATGGGCTGAGCTTTTCGCGATGACTGGCGCAGGATTCCGCTGGCGCTGTACCAAATATCATGATTAAATATCATATGGTGGGCTTGGGGGCCCATCGGCGCGGCCGGGCAACGGCCGGTGACGAGAGGAAGCCATGCCCATGAGCACGCCCGCGCGACAGGTCCGCTGGTACAATTATTGGGGCTGGGGCTCCGGCGACATGCTGGGCGCGGGTGCGCAGGCGGTTGTCACCGGCTGGCTGTTTTATTTCTTCACCACCTTCTGCAACCTGTCCCCCGCGGAGGCGGGACTGATCCTGGGCCTGCCGCGGCTGCTTGAGGCGATCACCTGCCCGTTGATCGGTTATGTGTCCGACAATCTGCGGCACACCTGGATCGGCCGGCGCATCGGTCGGCGCAAGATATTCCTCATCACCACCATTCCGTTGCTGCCCAGTTTCGCCCTGATCTTCGTCGCCGGGCACAGCTTCACTTATTATCTGCTGACCTTCATCTTCTTCGAGTTCGTCTACACGATGTTCCTTATCCCGTGGGAGACGCTGGCCGCGGAGATGACCAACGATTATCGGAAAAAGGCGAAGTTCGCCGGCGCCCGGATGATCGTGGCGCAAAGCTCCGCCATTCTCGCATCCTATCTGCCGACGCTGATCATCGGCAGCCTTGGCGGCAAGGATTCGCCCAGCACCTTCCTGATCATGGCCGCCATATTCGGCGCCATTTTCAGCCTGGTCGTGCTGCTGGTCGTGATCTTCACCTGGGAACGCCCCTACACCGAAGCCGAAAAGCTGGTGCAACCCAGTCCGCTCGATATGAAGACTGCGCTGCTGATCCCTGTCGTGATGTTCCGCGATCTTTTCTCCACGCTTCGCATCCGCGCTTTCCGCCAGCACCTGTCGATCTATCTCGGCGGCTACATCTCGCAGGATATTTTCAACACGGCCTTCCCGATTTTCGTAGTGACCGTGATGATGGGCGCGACACTGATTATCTCGCAGTTGCTGACTACCATGTATGTGGCTCAGCTCATCTCGGTGATAATCGCCATCAACATCGTGATACGCACCGGGCCGGTGGTCGCCTATCGCATCGCGATCAGCTTTTTCACCGCTGGACTGCTGATGTTTCTCGCTTTCTATTATCTTCGGCCGGCCGCATTTGTCGCGGACCTGGGCGCGCTCGACGGCAACATTCTTTCGGCGCTCAACCCGGCCTCCTCGGCGTTCAGCCCGATGCTGATCTTCTGGCTGTTCGTGCCGATCCTGCTCGCGGGGCTTGGCCGCGGCACGCTGAACTTCGTGCCTTGGTCCGTGTACAACTACCTGCCCGACGTGGACGAAGCGGTTACCGCCAAACGACGTGAAGGGATCTTCGCGGGCGTGATGACGCTGGTGCGCAAGCTCGCGCAGTCCGGAGCAATCATTCTCACCGGCTGGATCATCGACATGGGCGGTTATGTCTCGCCGGCAAAGGGTGCGGCAGCCACGACAGTGCAGCAGACTCCGGAAGCGATCGCCACCATCACTTGGCTGCTGGTCCTCGGGCCGATCCTCGTCATGCTCGCCGGCCTGTTCGCCTCGTGGCGCTTTCGTCTGAATGCGCAGACACACGACGTGCTGATCGCCGAGATCGATCGCTTCAAGGCCGGCGATACTACGCCGCCGACCCCCGAGGCGCGCGCCATCGTAGAGGACCTGACGGGCTGGAGATACGAACAGCTTTGGGGAAAGAACAGGTTGGCGTGAAGCCCGGGCAATGAGCGACCCCAACGACTCGCCCGCGGCACCCACTCAGGCAGGCAGCCAGACGCTGCTGCGTGGGCTGGACGTGCTGGAATCAGTGGCCGACGGGCCGGTCTCGCTCGCCGACCTGTCCGCCCGGCTGGGGCTGAACCGCTCGACCACGCATCGCCTGGCCAACAACCTGGTGAATCGCCGCTACCTGACTTTCGTGCCGCGCCTCGGCTATCGCTTCGGCCCCAAGCTGCTCGAATTGGGCTTCCTCGCGCAGCAGCAGACCGATCTGATCCAGATCGCCCGCCCGCATCTGGAAAGTCTCGCCGCCAGCACCGACGACACCGTTCACCTTGGGATTCTCGAGGACGGCCGGGCACTGTATCTCGACAAGATTCCCGGCCGCCGCCGCGTGGAGATCAGCTCGAGGGTAGGGGACCGGCAGCCACTGACCTCCACCGGGCTGGGCAAGGCGCTCCTGCTCGATAGTGATCCACGCGATTGGCAGAGGATGTTCGAGGAGGATGGCCCCGCAACGCCCCGCGGCCTTTCCTTCGATGTATGGCGCGATCGGATGACCGGCTATGTAGCAAGCGGCTGTGCATTCGATCTGGAGGAGAATCAGGATCAAATCCGCTGCGTCGCCGCCCCCGTGCGCGATGCAAGTGGGGACATCGTAGCGGCGCTCAGCGTATCGAGCGCAGCGCAATATATAGACGACGGCCGCATGGCGGCGCTTTGCGCCGAAGTGCTGGCCGCGACTGGGGCCATCAGCAGCGATCTGGGCCACACGCCAGACCCGGTGCACGGTGCGCGCAAGCCGCGCGTCCGCAGATAAGTGAAGGAGAATTTCGTGAAGCTTCTGGAAGGCAAGACCGTGCTGGTGACCGGCGCATCGGCGGGAATCGGGCGCGCCGCAGCCATAGGCGCGGCGCAGCACGGCGCGGACGTGGCGATCAACTTCTCGCGCGATGTCGCGGGCGCCGAAAGCTGCGTCGCCGAGATCGAGAAGCTCGGGCAGCGTGGACTGGCCGTGAAGGGCGACGTTTCCGATCCACAGACCGCCAAGGACTTCATCGGAAAGGCCGTGGAGGCATTCGGCAAGGTCGATGTGTTCGTCAACAATGCCGGCATCTGCCCGTTTCATTCGTTCCTCGATATGCCGGTCGAGACCTTCGAGCGGACGATGCGCGTCAATTTCCACGGCGCCTATTTCATGGTCCAGGCGGCAGCAAACCAGATGGTCAAGCAGGGCCATGGCGGTGCGATTATCGCCATCTCGTCGATCTCGGCGCTGGTGGGCGGCGAATTCCAGACGCATTACACGCCGACCAAGGCGGGGCTCCACTCGCTGATGCAATCCACTGCCATCGCGCTGGGCAAATACGGCATTCGCTGCAATTCGGTGCTGCCGGGCACGATCCTGACCGACATCAACAAGGACGATCTCGCCGATATCGAGAAGCGCGAATATATGGAGGGCCGCGTGCCGCTGGGCCGCCTGGGCGCGCCCGAGGATCTTGCCGGGCCCATCGTGTTCCTAGCCTCGGACATGGCCGCCTATGTCACCGGCGCGGCGCTGCTGGTGGACGGCGGCGCGTTCGTGAACCTGCAATGAGGCGCGCGGCCTCGGCACTGGACTATCGCGAGCTGGCGCGGCGGCGGCTGCCGCACTTCCTGTTCGAATATATCGACGGGGGCTCTTACGCGCAGGTGACGCTCAAGCGGAACATCGCCGATCTGGAAGACGTGGCGCTGCGCCAGCGGGTGCTGACCGACGTATCCTCGATCGACCTGACCACCGAATTATTCGGGCAGAAATTGGCGATGCCGGTGGCGCTGGCGCCGATCGGCCTTGCGGGAATGAACGCCCGCCGCGGCGAGACCCAGGCGGTGCGCGCGGCGGACAAGGCCGGTATCCCCTTTTGCCTTTCCACTGTCTCGGCATGCCCGCTCGACGAAGTGAGCAAGGCGGCGACGAAGCCGATCTGGTTCCAGCTCTACATGATCAGAGACCGCGGCTTCATGGCTGAATTGCTCGCCCAGGCGCGCGAACAGAAATGCTCGGCGCTCGTCTTCACGGTCGATATGCCCGTCCCAGGATCGCGCTACCGGGATTATCATTCGGGGTTGGCGGGATCGGCCGGCGTCACCGGATCGCTGCGCCGCACCTGGCAGGCGATGATGCGCCCGCATTGGGCCTGGGATGTCGGATTGCTCGGGCGCCCGCACCAGCTCGGCAACGTCGCCCCGGTGCTCGGCAAGAATACCGGGCTTGAGGATTTCTTTGCCTGGATGCGCAACAATTTCGATCCGAGCGTGACCTGGAAAGACCTGGATTTCATTCGCCAGAACTGGTCCGGGCCGCTCATTATTAAGGGTATCTTGGACGCCGAAGACGCGCGCGCGGCCGCCGATCTGGGCGCTGACGGCATCGTGGTTTCAAATCACGGCGGCCGCCAGCTTGATGGGGTCCCCTCCACCGCGCGGGCGCTGCCGGCGATAGCCGATGCCGTGGGCGACCGGATGACCGTGCTAGCGGATGGCGGAGTGCGCTCTGGCCTCGATGTGGTGCGGATGCTCGCTTTGGGAGCGAAGGGCGTGCTGCTCGGCCGCGCCTGGGCCTATGCGCTCGCGGCGCGCGGCGAAGCGGGCGTGTCCCACATGCTCCAACTCATCGAAGCCGAAATGCGCGTGGCCATGGCGCTGACCGCTTGCCCGCGCGTGGATGCGATTACGCGCGATGCGCTGGTGGGACGGTAGGACGATGAGGAACACGCCGCTCGCCTGCATCGTGCCTTTGCTGGCGAGCGTCGCCGCCCCCGCTCTCGCCCAGGCCCCCGCGCAGTCGCCTGCGGCGCTTGACGATGTGTGGGGGGAGGTGGCGGATCCTTCTCCCGAGGCCAGGCCGATGATGCGCTGGTGGTGGTTTGGGCCGGCGGTGACTCACGACGAAATCGACCGCGAAATTCGCGCGATGAAGGCGGGCGGCATTGGCGGCTTCGAGGTGCAGCCGGTGTATCCTCTGGCCCCGGACGGCGCGGAGCCGGGGCTGGTCAACCTCCCTTATCTCTCCGACGGGTTCATCGCCGCGCTGCGCCACGCCGGCACGACGGCGCGGGCCGAAGGAATGCGGATCGACGTGACCGGGGGCAGCGGCTGGCCCTTTGGCGGGCCACACATCCCGGTGAGCCAGGCCGCGGCCAGCGTCCGGCTTGAGCGCATTCCGGTCCCCGCCGGCGCCAGTGATATCAAGCTGCCCGCGGCCGGCCCTGGCGAGAAGCTGCTTGCCGCGATGATCGGCCCCGCGCGGGCTGCCGTGAGCGAGGATCGCCCGCTCGCTGCCGTCCCCATCGATGGCCCGCGGGTCGCAGTGCAGCCTGCGGATACCCCGCGCGAAATGCTCGTGTTCGTAGCCGGGCGCACGGGCCAGCAAGTCAAGCGCCCCGCGATCGGCGCCGAAGGCTTCGTGCTCGATCACATCGATCCCGCCGCGATCGCCAATCATATCGCCACGGTGGGCGACCGGCTGCTCGAAGCCTTCGCGGGCGAGACGCCGCCTTACGCGGTGTTTTCTGACAGCCTGGAAGCCTATGGATCGAGCTGGACGGGGGACTTGCCCGCGGAGTTCAAGCGGCGGCGCGGCTATGACCTGCTCGCGCACTTGCCCGCATTGTTTCTCGACACGCCGAAAAGCGCTGCCGTGCGCTACGATTGGGCGCTGACGCTCTCCGAACTGGTCGACGAGCGCTATTTGATACCGACCGACGCCTGGGCGAAGAAGCGCGGCACCCGCTTCCGCTCGCAGACCTATGGCTTCCCCCCGCCGACGCTGTCGAGCAACGGGCTGGTCGCATTGCCCGAGGGCGAAGGCGCCAACTGGCGCAGCTTCACTTCGACACGCTGGGCAAGCTCGGGTGCGCATCTTTACGACAAGCCGGTGGTCTCGTCCGAAGTGTGGACCTGGCTCCATTCACCTTCCTGGGCAGCGACTCCGCTCGACATGAAGATGGAGGCCGACCGGCATTTCCTGCAGGGCGTGACGCAGTTGATCGGGCATGGCTGGCCCTATACGCCGTCGGGCATGCCAGAGCCCGGCTGGGCGTTCTATGCCGCCGCGGCGCTCAACGATCACAATCCCTGGTGGGGCGTGATGCCCGATGTGTCGCGCTATATGCAGCGGGTGAGCCATGCGTTGCGGCTGGGCGAGCCCGCCAACGGCGTCGCGATCTATCTGCCGACCGAAGACGCATTCGCCGACATGCGGCCCGAACGGGCATCGGTGAACGAGCAGATGCACGAGCGGGTCTCCGATGCGCTGATCGCACAGGTGCTCGACGCCGGGCACGGCTTCGATTTTGTCGACGCCCGCGCAATTCGCGAGCGCGGCATTCGCCACCGCCTGATGGTTCTCCCGCCAATGGAGCGGATCGACCCGCAAGCCTATGCGGCGATCGCCAAATGGGTGGCGGGCGGCGGCAGGGTGGTCGCGGTGCATGGCTGGCCCAGCACGGCCGGCGGATTGCTCGACGGCGCAAAGGGCAGCGCTGCGGTGGCCAAGGTCTCGCAGGCGCTGGCACGCGCGAAGGGCGCCGCATTGGTGGAGCAAGCCGGGCTCGGCGCGGCGATCACCGCGACGGTGCCGGGGGACATGCGGCTCGCGGCTCCCAATCCCGAGATCGGCTTCATCCGCCGCAAGCTTCCTCAGGGCGATCTCTATTTCGTAGCAAACACCAGCAATCGCACGATGCGGACCAGTGCGCGCTTTGCGGGCGACAAGGGCAATGGCAGCTGGTGGGATCCGCAGACCGGGCGCAAATGGGCGGCGGGCACGGGCGACATCGCGCTTGATCTCGCGCCGTATGAATCGCGTCTTTTGCTGTTCTCCGGCACGCCAGCTTTGCCGGCTTCCACATCGATCACAGCAGGCAGCGTGCGTGCGCTTGACGACTGGACGCTGGAGATTGCTGGAAAGGCCCCGCAGCCGCTCAAGGCTTTCGCGTCCTGGAACGCCGATCCCACACTGCGCTATTTCTCAGGCACAGCATCGTATCGCCGCACGATCGAAATGCAGAACCTGTCTGGCAAATGTGTCGGGCTGGATTTCGGCGGCACCGCGCCCCTGCCCCGTCCGCCCGGACGTCCAAGCTCTGCGCTCCAGGTTCCGGTGCGCGATGCCGCAATGGTACTGGTGAATGGCGAGCGCGTGGGGAGCCTTTGGGCGCCGCCCTATCGGATCGATATCACGCGCTGGCTTCGCACGGGTGCGAACAATATCGAGGTTCAAGTCTCGAACACGGCAGTGAACCTGCTCGCCGGCCGCGCGCCGACCGACTATCGCCTGCTCACCGCGCGCTACACCGAGCGCTTCCGGATGCAGGACATCGAGAAATATGTGTCGCAGCCCTCGGGTCTGCTGGGCGAAGTGACGTTGGTCGAGAGCGAGGCGGGGGCCGCACCTTGCGGAACGGGTCAACCGTGAGATCGCGCGCGCGTAGAACCGGGCGAGAGTGCCAAATCACCCCCTCGGGGCGGAAAAATATTCCGCTTGCGTGACGCCTTCGGCGTCCCTCAATTTGTAGCCATGATCGTCACATGACCCTTCGCAGTAATCGATTTCGAGGCCACGGGCCTTGATCTCGATAGCTATTCGACCGAGGTGGCGTTGCGATCGCGCATACCTCCGGTGCAGCTATCGATACCTGGTCAACGCTGATCTGGCCAGACCGGGACTGGGATATGGCGAAGGCATGGAGCAAGGCGAGCGAGCGGGTTCATGGCATCCCATTGGCGGCACTGAAGGATGGAATGCCGGCCTGCGAGGTGCGGCGCGCTGCCGCGCCTGTGCCATGCAAGTTCCGGATCGCGGATATCTCGATGCTTTTCACTCTGGATAAGCGCGCGGCCAATCGCTTCGCGGACGCACTCGCGGCGAGCGAGGCGCCGCACCGGGCGGGACCGGATGCGGACCGGATTTTGCGGGCGCTGATCTCCGCAGCGAGTTCATGAGAAGAGAAGATGGAGCACGATCCTCATATCGGCGAGGCCTATGCTAAAAGTCCTGATCGCACAGCGATCATGGGCTACTCGCATTGGGCCCAAGAGCCCGATCATGCAGCCTTCACGACGCAGACGATGCGCAGTGTCATTGATGGCAAGTATCAGGACATAAGCTTTTTCAATTTCATTCCCGCCTATTTTCGGGAGGAACGAACATACTTCTGGAATCGTGTGATGTTTCTCAATTTCCTGCCGAGGAAGATTGGCGGGCCTGGTGATCGCTTCGCGACAGGCTCCGCTGAAGCCACGCTGGCGGGAAAGGAGCGCGCGCTCAGGTTAATGGAAGTCTACGCACCGAACCGACTGTTCGTTTTCTCACGGAAGGCATGGGAAGGTTTGCCAAGCTCGTTGGAAGATGCCGCAAAGGTCACTGCGCAGCGCATTCTGGAAGACCAGATATTCGATCGCCATCACTATCACTTTCGTACAGGGCATGTCGTCCAGGCCTTTGGCTTGCGCCATACGCAAGGGGCTATCAAGGAGGTCATGACCCGAGCGATCACTGCCGCCTTGCGTATGCCTCCTTCCACGCCAAATCTGGACCGGCCCTAACCCAGCGCCGACTTGATCTTCGAGAAGAAGCCCTGGCTCTCCGGGCATTCGTCGCCCGTCTCGGTGCAGCGGAATTCCTCGAGCAGTTCGCGCTGCTTGGCGGTGAGCTTGGTCGGGGTTTCCACGGTGAGCTCGACCACCAGGTCGCCGCGCCCGCGCCCCTGGAGGACCGGCATGCCGGCGCCACGCTGACGCACTTCGCGGCCGCTCTGCGTGCCCGGATTGATCTTCACGACATGCGCTTCGCCGTCCAGACCGGGCAGCGTTATCTCACCCCCCAAAGCGGCGGTGGTGAAGCTGATCGGTGCTCGAGCGTGGAGCGTCGTGCCTTCGCGCTCGAAGATCGCGTGGCGCTTCACATGGAGAAAGATGTAAAGATCGCCCGAAGGCGCACCACGCCCGCCGGCTTCGCCTTCGCCCTGCAGGCGGATGCGCGTGCCTTCATCCACTCCGGGCGGCACGTTGATCTTGAGCGTCTTGGTCTTGTCGACACGGCCTTCGCCGCGGCAATGCTTGCAGGGATCGGCGATCACCTGGCCGGCCCCATGGCAAGTGGGGCACGCCCGCTCGACCATGAAGAAGCCCTGCTGCGCCCGCACCTTACCATGCCCGCTGCACGTCTGGCATTGCCTGGGCTGAGTCCCCGGAGCCGCGCCCGATCCCTCGCAAGGATCGCACAGGCCCGAGACATCGACGGTGATTTCGCTCGCGCGGCCGTGAAAGGCCTCTTCGAGGCTGATTTCCATGTCGTAGCGCAAGTCCGCGCCGCGCCTTGGACCGCGCTGCTGGCCCCGTCCGCCCATGAACTCGCCGAACACGCTTTCGAAAATGTCGCTGAACGCGCCGAAATCCTGCCCGCCGCCAAAGCCCCCGCTCGCGCCACCGCCATTCTTGAAGGCCGTGTGGCCGAACCGATCATAGGCAGCGCGCTTCTGGGGGTCTTTCAGGACCTCATAGGCTTCGCTGACTGCCTTGAACTTGGCTTCGTGATCCTTGCAGCCGCCATTCTTGTCGGGATGATACTTCATCGCGAGCTTGCGATACGCGGATTTGAGCGTCGCATCGTCGGCGGTGCGCTCGCATTCCAGCAGCTCGTAATAATCGGTTTCGCTGGTCATCTAAAAAGCCCTCTCCCCTTCAGGGGAGAGGGTTGGGGGAGGGGCAGTCCGCTAACAATAACCGACATCGCTCGCCTCATCTCAGCCCCCTCTCCCCGGCCCTCTCCCCGCAAGCGGAGAGAGGGAGGGAAGTTCAGTTACGCCTTGTTGTCGTCCACTTCCGAGAATTCGGCATCGACGACTTCCTCGGCTCCAGCTGCCGGAGCGGCCTCGCCGCCGGCGGAAGGCGAAGCTTCGGACGCCTGCTGCTTCTCATAGATCGCCTGGCCGAGCTTCATCGCGACCTGGGCGAGGTTCTGGGACTTGGCCTGCATCTCATCGGCGTCGCCGGCCTCGATTGCGGCCTTGGTCTCATCGACGGCAGCCTGGATTTCGGCCTTCAGGCCGTCATCCACCTTGTCGCCATTCTCGGCGAGCTGGCGTTCGGTGGTGTGGACGAGGCTTTCGGCGTTGTTCTTGGCTTCCGCCGCCGCACGCCGCTTCTTGTCGTCCTCGGCAAAGGCTTCGGCGTCACGGACCATCTGGTCGATGTCCGCGTCGCTGAGGCCACCCGACGCCTGGATGCGGATCTGCTGCTCCTTGCCGGTGCCCTTGTCGCGCGCCGAAACGTTGACGATGCCGTTGGCGTCGATGTCGAAGGTGACTTCGATCTGCGGCACGCCGCGCGGCGCCGGCGGGATGCCGACCAGATCGAACTGGCCGAGCATCTTGTTGTCCGCCGCCATTTCGCGCTCGCCCTGGAACACGCGGATCGTCACCGCCTGCTGATTGTCGTCAGCGGTGGAATAGACCTGGCTCTTCTTGGTCGGGATCGTCGTGTTGCGGTCGATCATGCGCGTAAAGACGCCGCCCAGCGTCTCGATGCCGAGCGACAGCGGAGTCACGTCGAGCAACAGCACGTCCTTGACGTCGCCTTGGAGCACGCCCGCCTGGATCGCCGCGCCGATCGCCACGACTTCGTCGGGGTTGACGCCGGTGTGCGGCTCCTTGCCGAAGAACTCCTTCACGATCTGACGGACCTTGGGCATGCGAGTCATGCCGCCGACCAGGACCACTTCGTCGATCGCCGAAGCCTTAACGCCCGCATCGGCCAGCGCCTTGCGGCAGGGCTCGAGCGTACGCTGGATCAATTCCTCGACCAGGCGCTCCAGTTCGGCGCGGTTGAGCGTCTTCACCAGATGCTTCGGCCCATTGGCGTCGGCGGTGATGAAGGGCAGATTCACTTCGGTGCTCTGCGCCGATGAGAGCTCGATCTTGGCCTTTTCAGCGGCTTCCTTGAGCCGCTGGAGCGCCAGCTTGTCCTTGGTGAGGTCGATGCCCTCAGCTTTGCGGAAATCTTCCGCCAGGAACTGGACGATCTTCGAATCGAAATCCTCGCCGCCCAGGAAGGTGTCGCCGTTGGTCGCCTTCACTTCGAACACGCCATCGCCGATCTCGAGCACCGAGATATCGAACGTGCCGCCGCCAAGGTCATAGACCGCGATCGTCTTGCCGTCGTTCTTCTCCAGGCCATAAGCGAGCGCAGCGGCAGTCGGCTCGTTGATGATGCGCAGCACTTCCAGGCCCGCGATCTTGCCGGCGTCCTTGGTCGCCTGGCGCTGCGCGTCGTTGAAGTAGGCCGGAACGGTGATGACGGCCTGCGTGACGGTCTCGCCGAGATAGCTCTCCGCAGTTTCCTTCATCTTCTGAAGGATATAGGCGCTGATCTGCGACGGCGAATAATCCTCGCCGCCGGCCTGCACCCAGGCGTCGCCATTCGGGCCGCGCACGATCGTATAGGGCACCAGTTCGGTGTCCTTCTTGGTGATCGGATCGTCGAAGCGGCGCCCGATCAGGCGCTTGACCGCATAAACGGTCGAATCCGGATTGGTCACCGCCTGGCGCTTTGCCGGCTGGCCGATCAGCCGCTCGCCATCCTTGGCAAAGGCGACGATAGACGGGGTGGTCCGTGCGCCCTCCACATTCTCGATCACCTTGGGCTTGCCGCCCTCCATCACAGCTACGCAGCTGTTGGTCGTGCCGAGATCAATACCAATTACTTTCGCCATAGTCCCTCGTTGGCCCCCATATATTCAAATACTTGACCGGCCGCGCGCCCTAGACGGACAGCGCGGGTACGGCCTCACGAAGAGCGATATAGGTGCGCTTCCGCTTGCCGCAAGGCAGTCTGGTTTCTAGGGCTTTTCCCGAATTGGGAGAATTGTGGATGCGTACGTGGCCGGGTATCATTTCGCTGGCGGTATTGGCTTCGTGCCAGCAGCCTGCCGAGCTCAAGGCCGATGGCGCCTGGGTGCGCCTGCCCGCGGCGCAGGGTCGGCCCGCCGGCGGCTATTTCACTGTGCACGGCGGCGACAAGGGAGACACGCTCCTCGCGGTCTCCACGCCCGCAGCATTGGGGGCCGAGATGCATGAAAGCGCGAAGGACCATGCCGGCATCATGTCGATGAAGCCGATCCGCGACGTACCGGTGCCGGCGCGCGGCGCAGTCGCGTTCGCCCCCGGCGGCAAGCACGTGATGCTGTTCGATCTGGGGCCCCGTGTGGCCGCCGGGCAGCGCATTCCGCTCAAGCTGGCCTTCGCCGGCGGAAAGACGCTAGAAGTGCAGGCGATGGTCGTCGGCGCCGGCGATCCGGCTCCCAAGGAGTAAGCCATGATTCAGGACAGCTTCCGTTCCTCCACCTGGGGCTGGGCCCGCGGCACGCTGGCGGGCTGGGTGACGCTGCTGCTCTGCCTTGTCGGGATCGGACTGGTCATCCTGTTGACCAAGTGGGTCGCCAACCTGGCGACCACCTATGAAGTGACCGAAGACCGGCTGATTCTGCACAAGGGCATCCTCGTGAAATCGATCGACGAAATCGAGCTTTACCGAGTGAAGGACGTCCGCATCGACTTTACCGTGATCAACCAGATGGCGGATATCGGCACGATCACCATCACTTCTTCCGACGAAACCACGCGCGACGCCCCCCTGGTGATCCGCGATGTCGAACAGGCCCGGGCGCGCCGCGAGAAACTGCGCACGCTGGTCGATGCCGCACGCCGCAAGCGCGGAGTGCGCGAGATCGACATGGTGCAGGAAGGGCTTGGCGAGCCGGTCTGATCGTGCGACGTGCGCTGACAGAAAGCGAGATTGGCCTCGCCGCCTCGGTGTTCGGCGCAGCGATCGATTACGCGGCGGTGCATATCGCAAACCGGAAATGGGCATTCTTCCAACCGGCAAATACCACGATGGCCCCGCTCGGCACGATCCACTTCCATCCAAAGGGCGGGCTTTACACCGAGGATTTCTCCACCGCTTCCATCGGCATGCAGGGCCTTTTCATCCATGAGATGACCCACGTCTGGCAGTACCAGAAGGGCATCTTCCTGCCGCTCAGGCGCCATCCCTTCTGCCGTTACGGCTATGCGATCCGCCCCGGGCAAGCGTTCGAGAAATACGGGCTTGAGCAACAGGCCGAGATCGTTCGCCACGCCTACCTGCTACGCCACGGCGTCCAGGTCGCCGGCGCGCCGCCACTAGCGCAGTACGACACGATATTGCCCTTCAGGCCGGCCTAGGCCGGATCCTCCGGGGGCGGCGCTTTCCAACTGGGCGGTGACGCCCCCGCAGGCTCCGGCGGCGGCGGCGGCGGTGGTGGTGGTGGCGGCGGTGGTGGCGGAGGCGACGGCGGTGGCGGAGGCGGCGTGAACTCCGGCACCGGCACCATCGCGGGCGGCGGTGGCGGAGACGTGAACTCTGCCGCAGGCGCCGGCGCGGGGGGCGGCGACGCGGGCGGCGGCGGCGGCGCGAGCGGCTCTGCCGCCGGTTCCGGAAGCGCCTGGTCCACCACCTTTCGCACCGACCTGAACTCCGGCTCCGGGCGCCCGCGCGGACGCGGCTCCGGCGCGGCGACCGGCATGTCAGGCGTCTCGATCGCACGTACCGGCGCAGGCCGTGAACGAGCGCGCGGCGCCTCGACCGGAATTGGCGGCGCTAATTCTTCGCTCGCGGGATTTCTGGCGGGTACAGGCGCCTCGACCAACTGGGGCTCCGGTGCAACGCGGTCCAGCGCGGGGAGCGGCCGCGATCGCTCGGCGGGCCCTTCGAAGCGGCGGCCACGGGGCGCCCCCGCTTCGGGCACGCCCGCCCCAGCCCGCGGCGTGCGAGCCGGCCGCGGCTGCGGATCGCCGCCGGGAACGATCGGCAGCGGCGGGACTTCGCCCCGATCCGGCCGTCGGCGATCGATGCCCGGCGCCGGTGTGGGACGGGGCGAGACAGGTGGGCGCATCTCCCCCCGGTCCGGGCGCTCGGGGCGGCTCGCCCCCTGCACAGGCGGGCCGGGTTGCGGCGACCGGCCATCGGCTGGACGGGCGCGGCGGCGCGGCTCGAACCCGGCCGGCGGCGGCCCCTGGAAGCCGCCGCGCCGCCAATTCTCGAAACGTCCCGCCTCACCCCGCCGCCGGGCGCGTTCCGGCCCGAGCCGCTCGCGGCGGCCGACCGCCTCGGGACTTCCGCGGTGCGCCCGCCAGCCAGGGTGACGGCGCGAGGCCGACTCCCATTGCAGCACGAAGCCCAGGATGAGCCCGCTGGCGTCGTTCCATGCATCGGCGTCGATGCCGCGCCGATCCCTGCCCGCCATCGCCCGCTTGAGCGTCCGCGCGCGCTCGAACAGCACGCGGCCACGCTCAGCCCGCAACCCCCATTGGCCGCGTGGGACGGCGGCACCATCGGGGCCATAGAGCATCGCCACGGCGCTGCTCGCAAAGCCAAAGCTCGCGCCGGGCTCGGTCACCAGGAACGGCCCGAATTCGCCCGGTCCGAAATAATAGCTGCGGATGCCCCCAGGGCCGGCATCCTCGACCACGATCTGGTGGCCATCTGCGGTCTGCCAAACCCAGGGTTCGACGCCTTCGAAAGTGAACGCATAATCGGGCGGCCCGTCGCCGATCGCTTCCCACAAGGCGTCGGCCCGGTCGATCCAGGCGTAATCGCTGGCCGCATCGATCGGCATGTAGGTGGGCGGAGGCGGTCCCTCGATCATCGTGACGGTGCATGCCGGCAGCCCCAGTATCGCCGCCAACGTCGCTAACCGGATTGTGCGATCCTGCGTCATCTGCCTCACTCCCCCCATCGTTAGTTTATGTATATGCAGCTTCTGCCCGCTTGGCTGAATGGCCGATGACCGTGCGAGCCGCCTTGCCTATAATGCATCGGCACAGGCATAAGCGCCCATCTTCCTACCCGAACAGAAAGCCTGATCCCGTGTCCGAGATGTTCCGCATAACGCTGCCCGACGGTTCCGTCCGCGAGGTAGCCCCGGGTACTACCCCGGCGGACGTGGCCGCGGCGATCGGCCCGGGCCTCGCCAAGGCGGCGATCGCCGCCCGCGTCGATGGCGAGCTGCGCGACATCGGCCGCGCGTTCGAAGGCGACGCCAGCCTCGCGCTGGTCACATCGCGAGACGAGAAGGATGCGCTCGAACTCGCCCGTCACGATTTCGCGCATGTGCTGGCCGAAGCGGTGCAGAACCTGTTCCCGCGCACCCAGATCACCTTCGGCCCCGCTACCGACGACGGCTTCTACTACGATTTCGCCCCCGCCGACCGCCCCTTCACGGACGAGGACCTCCCCGCCATCGAGGAGGAAATGCGCCGCATCATCGCCCGCGACGAGCCGCTGGTGCGCGAAGTGTGGAACCGCGCCGACCTCATCGCCCGCTGGCAGCAGCAGGGCGAGACCTTCAAGGCCGAATGGGCCGCCGAACTTCCCGAAGGCGAGGAACTGACGGTCTACCGCTCGGGCCAATGGCTCGACATGTGCCGCGGCCCGCATCTCGCATCGACCGGCAAGCTCGATCCGCAGGCGTTCAAGCTAACGCGCGTTTCAGGCGCCTATTGGCGCGGCGACCAAAAGAACGCGATGCTCAGCCGCATCTACGGCACCGGCTGGCTGAGCAAGAAGCAGCTCGACGCGCACCTGACGATGCTGGAGGAGGCCGCCAAGCGCGACCACCGTCGCATCGGCCAGGACATGGACCTGTTCCACTTGCAGTCCGAGGCGCAGGGCTCGGTCTTCTGGCATCCCAAGGGCTTCATCCTGTGGCGCCAGCTCGAGGCGTACATGCGCCGGCGCCTAGACGCCGCGGGCTATGAGGAAGTGAAGACGCCGCAGCTGATGGATGCGCGCCAATGGGAGCAGTCCGGCCATTGGGGCAAATATCGCGAGAACATGTTCGTCGTGCCGGACGAGATTCCCAACGTGGAGGACGACGCGCCGATCCTTTCGGGCACGGGCGACCTGATGGCGCTCAAGCCGATGAACTGCCCGGCGCACATCCTGATCTTCAAACAGGGGATCAAGTCGTACCGCGACCTACCGATCCGGATGGCAGAATTCGGCTGCTGCCACAGGAACGAGCCCCACGGCGCGCTTCACGGCATCATGCGCGTGCGCCAGTTCACGCAGGACGACGCGCATATTTTCGTGAGCGCCGACCAGCTCATCCAGGAAGTCCGCAACTTCTGCGACCTGCTCGATTCGGTCTACAAGGACCTCGGCTTCGACAGCTACGCGATCAAGCTCGCGCTGCGTCCCGAAAAGCGCTTCGGCAGCGAAGAGATGTGGGACTGGTCCGAACAATCGCTGCGCGACGCCGTGAAGGCGACCGGCCGCGACACCCCCGAATACGGCTGGGAGGAACTGCCCGGCGAAGGCGCGTTCTATGCCCCCAAGCTGGAATTCCACCTTACCGACGCGATCGGCCGCACCTGGCAAGTCGGCACGATCCAGACCGACACGGTGCTGCCTGAACGGCTCGACGCATCCTATGTGGGCGACGATGGCGAGCGCCACCGCCCGATCATGCTCCACCGCGCGATCCTGGGCACCTTCGAGCGCTTCATCGGCATATTGATCGAGCACCATGCCGGCCGCTTCCCGCTCTGGCTCTCGCCTGTGCAGGCAGTGGTGGCGACGATCGTCTCCGACGCCGACGATTATGCGAAGCAGGTGACCGCAAGGTTGGCCGCGGCAGGCGTCCGCGTAGAGACCGATCTGCGCAACGAGAAGATCAACTACAAGGTGCGCGAGCACTCGCTGGCCAAGGTTCCGTATCTCCTGGTGGTCGGCAAGCGCGAGGCGGATGAGGGCACGCTCGCAGTGCGCACGCTCGGCAGCCAAGCCCAGGACGTGCTGAGCCTCGACGCCATGATCGAGCGCCTGGTGGCGGAGGCGACCCCGCCCGATCTGCGCTGATCCCGGGAGCGCCGGCGGGCACGGAACCGCGCGCGCTTCCAAATCTTAAGCACAGCGACTATAGCGCGCACAGGAATCACCCAGGAGCAAATCTTATACGTCCTCCCATGACCCGGCGCCCCCTGGCGCCACCGCCGATGAATGGTCCGCGGTTCAACGAATTCATTGTCTCTCCCAAGGTCCGTGTGATCGATCACGAGGGGGAGAATCTCGGCGTCATGTTCACCCGCGAGGCGATGGAGCAGGCGAACGCGCTCGGGCTCGACCTTGTCGAAGTGTCGCCCAATGCCGATCCGCCCGTCGCGAAGTTCCTCGACGTCGGCAAGTTCAAATACGAGGCCCAGAAAAAGGCCAATCTCGCCCGCAAGAGCCAGAAGACGCAGGAGATCAAGGAGATCAAGATGCGTCCCAACATCGACGATCATGATTATGAGACGAAGATGAAGGCGGTGCACAAGTTCATCGGCGAGGGCGACAAGGTGAAGATCACCCTGCGCTTCCGCGGCCGCGAATTGAGCCACGGCCAGCTCGGCATGGTGCTTCTGAAGCGCGTGCAGGACGATACCGCCGAGGACGCCAAGGTCGAAAGCTATCCGCGCATGGAAGGCCGCCAGATGCTGATGGTGCTTTCGCCGAAATAGGCGGCTGGCAGACTGGCTGACGATTTTAAGGGCGGGGCCGTGGCTCCGCCTTTTTTCGTCTCGGCGCGAAAGTTTAGGCGAAGTTTAGGCCAATGCGCGGGTTCTTGCTCGGCGCCGCCACGCCAAAGTTCACACTAGCTTCACACTATCGCGATGGTTTCGCGGGGCGCGAATGTTCCCAATGTTCGCACTGGCCATGGGCCTTTTCGGACCGACGATTTCAAAGAGCGGACGGCACTGCCGACCGGCTTAGCCAAGCAGGCGAAATCCTACATTGCAAGGGGCGTCTTACACCTTCTCCAGAGGGAGAAGGATACCGCAGCTTGGTGCTTTAGCGCCTAGCGTAGGTTGGATGAGGGGATGCGTTATCGATAGGGTGATCCCCTCACCCAGCTTCGACTAAGGCCGGTTGAAGGAACCGACCTTAGTCTGCGCAACCAGTTTCAGGTAAACAGCGCCCCGCGCTGTTTAGGCCATGCCGGGGGCATGGCCGACCTGAAACTCCCGACGGGAGAGGGAAACCAGTTCAATCGCCCCCGCCGCCGCAGTCGCCGCCGCCCGCATCTGCGCCGCACGAATTGCCCCCCGCACTCCCGTCGAATGCTCCGCTGCTGCCCCCCTCATCCCGCGACCGCCGCCTAT
>NZ_DASVSH010000026.1:0-212706 GCF_036388215.1 Sphingomonas sp. | reverse complement strand
GCCTGGGCGCGGATGCTGGCGGCCTCGGTGCCGTCGCGCGACCAGCGCTCCAGCGCGTCATCCCGATCGAGCCCCACATCGAGCGAGCGGCGCACATAACGCTGCGTCGCCGCGCTGAACCCTGCAAATTCCTTCATCTCGGCCAGCGTCATAGCGCCTTCCGCCGGTTTCATTTTCGCGCCCATGCTCTTCGACTCCCACCCCGGAACCCAAATCCTCCGAAGCCACCATGCCGCACATTGGTTAACGCGCTGCTTAACTGGCCGTCGTCCCCGGTTCAGAATGGAGCGCTAAAGCTGTTGCGGCGCAACATTGCTTGCGACGAACCGAGGCTAAGGAAACGAAAAGTCCGGCAGGTGATGCGTTTGCGCAACTAAGTTAACTTCCGGAGCCCCCAAAGAAGAGCACTGTCCAATTGTCTTGCGCGAATTGCCGCTACGGCATGCGCGCGCCGGTGAAACAGACCGGATTTTCGCGAGTTTCGCTCGAATTGCTATCGCTCGAATCGCCGTGTGGCACTAGGATCGCCGCCATGACCGCCACTGCGCTTCCCTATCAGTTCCGCGTCGATGTCGCGCAGGACGATATCGATTTCATGGGGCATGTGAACAATGCCTCCTATCTGAAATGGGTGCAGGAAGCGGTGATCAGCCACTGGCAGCATGTCGCGCCGGTCGAGGCGGTGGCGCAGCACCTGTGGGTCGCGCTCAAGCATGAGATCACCTATCGCCGCCCGACTTTCCTGAACGACGATGTCGTGGCGACCGTGTTGCTTGAAAAGGTCCAGGGCGCGCGCGCGTTTTACGCGACGGTGATCAAGCGGGGCGGCGAAGTGCTCGCCGAAGTCAAATCCAGCTGGTGCTGCCTCGACGCAAACACGCTGCGCCCGGCCCGGCTGACGCAGAGCGTGATCGACCATTTCTTCGTCACGAAGAACAGCGACGCCTGACAACCGGAGCTCAAGGTTAGGCCCAGACACGATTTTTCGTGGAGATGTCCTTTTAAATCAATCCGTTAGCTGGATCCAGTCAGCTTCCGGGAGACTGGTTCAAAGAGCCGCCTGCGCTCGCGCCCGCAGCGCCAAGCGATGCAGGGCAAGTCCTACATTGCAAGCGACGCGTTTTGCGGTCCGCATATATCCGTTGCGCGCTCTCGCGGTACGATCGACTATGCGGCAATGAAGATACTGCTACCTCTGCTACTGCTGGGCGCCGCGCCCCTTGGCGACAACGCGCAAACCTATCTCGTGTCCGTCGTCGCCTTGCCCCTGAAGCAGGGTGAGAGCCTGGAAAGTTTCGCATTCGCCACGTGGGGTGTGGAGTTTCTCGCCGTATGTCGAATACCTGGCGGGTGGAGGATCAAGGCGGGCAGCAGTGCGACGCCGGACGGCACGCTAGAGGGGGAGGGAAGCCATGGTGCGACCTGGTTCAACGAGCCCAGCCCCGACGAACTGCGTGATCTGGTCCTGGTGAAGCTGAGCCGGCCCGTGCAGCGGGAGGACGTGCGGGATAACACCGGCAACGCCTTAATTCCGGCGACGTTCAACGGCTCGGCTGTGATATCTGCTCGGGACCGCGAACAGACACGTGGTCTCGACTATAGAAACATGGAACTCAGGGCTGCCGACAGGTGCCCGGCTCGCTAGACGGCTCCTCGACGAACAATCGGTAGCCCCACGAGCCACGAAGCCTGGCACGGTGGCCGCATCTCCATATTTCCCCGAGGCGCGGCCAATGATAGACTGCGGCGATGGCGAGTCCGTGGAACGCAGTCGCGCATGTTGGGAGGGGTGGCATGACGAAGGGGTACAAGATCGGGTCGTTCGGCTTTTTGCTGATGGGCAGCACCGTTTTCGCGGGCCAGGCCAGCGCGCAGACCGCAACGGCCACGCCAACTCCTTCCCAAGCCCCCGCCGGTCAGGATGAACCTGCTGGCCAGGATCAGCTCGTCGTAACCGGCCGCCGGATGCCCGCCGCAGAGGCGCCGCGCTCGGCGACGTGCGAGGCGCTGGCGCGTGATCCGCTGTTCAAGGCCCGCCTTGAAATGGGCGCCGGCGGCGCGGTCTTCATGCCCACGCGCCTGCCGCGCGATCCGGATTATTCTAAGCCGCCCACCGTCGCCCCCGGCTCGCCCTTGCCCGAGCTCTCCAAGTCGCGCTTCGGCGTCGGCAGCATCGTCGATTCCGCTCGTGGCGGTATGATCGACTTCAGCTCGCTCGTCGGCGACGTGGAAGCAGCCGGCGAACTGGAGAGCGGCTCTTCGCTGACGCAAAACAGCCAGGAAGCCGCGATCGACGCCTGCCGGGCCCGGCACGCCAGCGGGGGTGGGGCCAATGGCGACTTCGGCGGCGCCGATGCGACCAAGGAGCAGCGCTATCTGGCGGCCCGCGCAACCATCGCGCAGCACGACAAGACGCTGCCGCTGGGTTTCGCCCTGTTCGATCAGGGCCGCTATGCCGAAGCGCTGCCCTGGTTCCGCAAGGCCTCCAACAAGCTGCCGTACCGCGACGGCGGAGACGAGGCCGCCTTGTTCGTCGGCAAGCTGTATCTTCAGGGCCTGGGCGACAAATCCGATACGGCGGAGGGCATCAAATGGCTCAAAAAGGCCGCGACCGTGCCCTATAGTCCCCAGATCGACACGCCGGTATTCGATCCAAGGCAACCCGAGCGCATCACTGCCGTAGGCGAGGCAGCGGTGATCCTCGCCAATGTCTACCGCACGGGCTTTGGCGGCACGCCCAAGAGCCTGGTCGAGGCCCGCAAATGGTATGACCGCGCCTATGACGTGGGGCACGTTCCTGCGGCCAAGATGCTGGGCGACATATACTATGACGGAAAGGGGGCGCCGAAGGACGTGGCCAAGGCGGTTTCCTTTTATCGCAAGGCTGCAAAGTTCGATCATCCCTCCGCCCAGTTCGCGCTCGCCCAGATCCTGGACGAAGGGGACGAAGGCGTCGCGAAGGACCGCAAGGAGGCGCTGGCCCTGTATTCTCGGGCATCGCTGAACGGCCATCCGGGAGCCCTGTATGCGATGGCCCGCGCTTATGACCTCGGCGACGGTGTTCCCGCGAACCCTCAGCGCGCGATGGCGCTCTACAAGGCCGCGGCGCTCCAGGGCAATGCGGCGGCGCGGGTCGCGATGGGCACCTATTTCTACGAAGGCAAGCTGCTGCCCCAGGATGCGAAGGCGGCACGGGGATGGTTTGAAGCGGCCGCCAAGGATGGCGACAGCGACGGGATGGTGAACCTCGCCGCGATGCTGGTTCGCGGGGAAGGCGGCGACAAGGACGTGGCCGGAGCATGGGCATGGCTCATCCGGGCGGCGCGGCGCGGAGACCAGAACGCGCCCCGCGCGATCGCGGCGCTGGAGAAGCGCATGACGCCGGAGGAGAAACGGGCGGGCGCCGCACTGCTCGGCGGGGCCAGCAAAAGCGCGCTCTAGCGCCTCAGCCCACCGCTCCCCCCGCTACATCGCCAGCGCGGCGTCGCTCGCGAGCTTGTCGGCGCGCTCGTTGTCCGGGTGGCCGGCATGGCCCTTTACCCAGACCCACTCGACGCGGTGGGGCTTGGAGGCCGCGAGCAGTTCCTGCCACAGATCGGCGTTCTTCACGGGCTTCTTGTCCGAAGTGCGCCAGCCGTTCTTCAGCCAGGCGTGAACCCATTTGGTAAGGCCGTCCATCACATAGCGGCTGTCCGTCGACAGCGTCACGCGGCAGGGGCGCTTGAGCGCGTTGAGGCCCTGGATCGCCGCCATCAGCTCCATGCGATTGTTGGTGGTGTGTGCTTCCCCGCCGGACAGATCCTTCTCCGTGCCCCCGATGCGCAATACCACGCCCCAGCCGCCACGCCCGGGATTGCCCTTGCATGCGCCGTCTGTGGCGATCTGGACATGAGGGAGTTCGGTCATGCGAAAAGGGCTGCGCCGTGCGTCTCATAGAAATCGAGGCGACGGAGATAGGCGAGGGGGTCCTTGCGCGTCACCAACGCGTCGGCGGGGGTGTTGAGCCAGTCCCATGCGCGGCTGAGCAGGAAGCGGAGCGCCGCGCCTTGGGCTAGAAGGGGCAGCGCGGCGCGTTCCTCATCGCTAAGGCCGAAACTTGTCGAATAGCCTTGGATCAATGCCCGCCCCACCGCCGCATCATAGTTTTGGCCCGTTGCGTCAAATGCCCAGGCACCGTGCATCACCGCGAGATCAAAGGCGCGGATATCCGTGCTGGCGAAATAGAAGTCGATCAGTCCGGTCACTTCATTGCCCAGCATAAGGACATTGTCGGGGAACAGATCGGCGTGGATCGCGCTCGACGGCAAATGCTTCGGCCAATGGCCGAGGACTCGCTCCAGCGCCTGGGATAGGCGGTCGAAAAGCCCGGCCTCGATCTTGTCGAGATCGTGCCCGCAACGGGCGAGTTGCTCGGCCCAGGTCTGCGATCCCATCGAATTGGGTCGATCTAGGGTGAAGTCTGCGAGGCTCGCGTGCATCCTGCCCATCGCCTCTGCGGCGGCGGCGGCCTGCGCAGGTGTGGGGTGGGTTACCGAGACGCCGGTCAGGAACTCGATCAAGCAGGCAGGGCGGCCCTGTAGCGCATGTATCGCGGTGCCGGCACAGTCGCGCACGGCGGGAGGAACGCGATTCCCTCGCGCCGCCAGATGATCCAGCAGCGCCATGAAATAAGGCAGATCGTGCGCCGCGACGCGCTTTTCATAGAGCGTCAGGATGAAGCGGCCCTTGGTCGTATCGACCAAATAGTTTGAATTCTCGACGCCCTCGGCGATGCCCTTCGCCGAGACGAGTTCGCCGACATCGAACTTAGCGAGGAAGGTGGTCAGCGCTTCCGCGGAGACCTGGGTATAGACAGCCATTACGCCGCTTCGAGGCCGCGCGGCAGCTTGAAGACCACGTTTTCCTCGATCGTCTCGACTTCGCGCTCGATCACTTCGAAGCGCTCGGAAAGCTTCGCTACCAATTCCCGGACCAGCAATTCGGGGGCCGAGGCGCCCGCGGTTATGCCGACGGTGCCCACTCCGTCGAACCAGGCGAAATCGAGTTCGTCGGCGCGCTGGATCAAGGTCGCGCAAGTGCCGTTGCGCACCGCGACTTCAACCAGCCGCATCGAATTCGACGATTTCGGCGAGCCGATCACCAGCATCAGATCGACCGACGAGGCGATTGCCTTGACGGCGCTTTGGCGGTTGGTCGTCGCATAGCAGATGTCGTTGGGGCCGGGGGCCAGGATTGCCGGAAAGCGGCGCCTGAGCACCGCCAGAGTCGCGGCGGTGTCGTCCACCGACAGCGTAGTCTGGGTCAGGAAGGCGAGCTTGCCCGGATCGGGAACGCTTACCGTCTCAGCTTGCGCCGGATTCTCAACCAGCGTCATTTCCCCTTCGGGAACCTGGCCGAAAGTGCCGATCACTTCGGGATGGCCGGCATGGCCGATGAACAGGATATGCCGCCCCGCCGCGACCAGCCGTTCGGCCTGGCGGTGCACCTTGGAGACCAGGGGGCAGGTGGCGTCGAGATAGGAGAGGCCACGCTCCGCCGCCTTGGCGGGCACTGCCTTGGGCACGCCATGCGCCGAGAAGACCACCGGCACGCCGTCAGGCACTTCGTCCAGCTCAACCACGAAGATCGCGCCCTTGGCCTTCAGCGTATCCACCACGAACTTGTTGTGGACGATCTCGTGACGGACATAGACCGGAGCGCCATATTTCTCGATCGCCAGCTCGACGATGCGGATCGCGCGATCGACGCCCGCGCAAAAGCCGCGCGGAGCGGCAATGAGCAGTTCGAGTACGGGTTTGACGGGTGCGTTCATTTGATTCTCGGGAGCGGGCTGGTGCCGTTCGCCGCGCTAGCGGCATAGCACCCTCCTACGCGATTGCTTGCTTGTGCGGAAGGCGGTTCCTATGGTGCCCGCCGTTTCCGGGTGCGTCCCGGCAGTGTTTCGAAAGGTGCTCCATCTTGGTCCGCAAGCTCGCCGTCTCCGCCCTGATCCTGCTTGCCGCCGGCGGATGCTCCCGCGTCGGCGACATCACCGAAGGCGGCATTTCCGCACTGCGATCGGCATGCCCGCGCGTCGGCGTTCCGGCAGGCACGGGCGACATCACGATCTTCGATCCGCCCGCCAGCCGCGAGGCCAAGGCCATCGACGTGAGCGCGACGCTGACCAACGTCACGTCGACTTGCGACGATGCGGGCGAGCAGATCCTGACCGTAGTGAATTTCGACGTGCTGGGAACGCGCGCAGCGGCGGGGCCGGCGCGCGAAGTGAGCCTGCCCTATTTCATCACCGTGGTTCGCGGTGGCACTTCGGTGATCGCCAAGAGCATCAATCGGGTGACGTTGCGCTTCGAGGCGGGCCAGACACGCGCCAGCGCCAAGGGCGAGGCGCGCAGCCAGGTGGCGCGCGCCGCAGCGTCGCTCCCGGAGGACGTGCGCACGCGGCTGAGCGAGAAGCGCAAGGCGGGCGACCAGAGCGCGGCGATGGACCCGCTCGCGGACCCCGCGGTGCGCCAGGCGGTGCTGGCAGCGACCTTCGAAGCGCTGGTCGGCTTCCAGCTGACCGAGGATCAGCTCAAGTACAACGTCACGCGATGACTTCTTCCCCTCCCTGCAAGGGAGGGGATCGAGGGGTGGGTGGAGGCCTGGCGATACGGATATCGTTTTGCCGGAACCCTTCCGTATTACCTAGACGCGACCCACCCCCAGCCCCTCCCTTCCAGGGAGGGGAGCAAGAAGAGCGATTGACTCGAATCGGGAGCGCGGCCAAGGCTGCACGCGTCGATTTGGCATGCGCGGGAGAGTGTAGCGATAAGCTGCCGCCGAAGGAGCAACCGCCCCGGAATCTCTCAGGCATCAGGGACCGCGCGCGCCAAGACACTCTGGAAAGCGTCCGCCGCGTTGGCGGGCCACCGAAGGGGTAACCTTGGCCTGGCCGGGGGAAAGCTCTCAGGTTCCCGTGACAGAGGGGGCGATGGATTCGAGCGCGAGCGGTCGCGCCGGTTCGTCGTTCCGTTTCTGCCGCGAAGGAATGCCCGATGAGCCGAGACGTGCATAACGGCCCCACCGACGAATTCACGCAAGCGCGCGGCACCGAATATTCGGGCGATCCCGACGGCGGAGAAGGCGAGCCCGCGCTGGGCAAGCTGCCGCTCGACGCATGGCACCGCGCGCGGGGCGGGCGGATGGTGCCGTTCGCGGGCTATGAGATGCCGGTCCAGTACGAAGGCATAATGGCTGAGCATCTGTGGACGCGCGAGCATGCCGGGCTGTTCGATGTCAGCCATATGGGTCAGCTGGTATTTTCGGGTGAAGGGGTGGAGGCCGCGCTGGAGGGGCTGATGCCGGCGGATATCGCGGCCGCGAAGCCCAGCCACCCGGTCTATTCGCTGCTGCTCGCCGAAAATGGCGGCATCTTGGACGATCTGATGCTGACCAAGCGCGATGACGGCAGCATATACATGGTCGTCAACGGCGCGACCAAATGGGACGACATCGCGCATTTCCGCGAGCATCTGGCGGACGATATCACGCTCAATCATCTGGACGATCAGGCGCTGCTGGCACTGCAGGGGCCGGAGGCGGTCACCGCACTGGCGCGCGTGATCCCGGGCGTCGGGGCTTTGGTATTCATGCAAGGCGCAGCGTTCGCGTGGCAGGGGCATGATCTGTGGATCAGCCGCTCGGGCTATACTGGAGAGGACGGGTTCGAGATCTCCGTGCCCGCCGCCGCCGCCGAAGGGCTGGCGGACGCGCTGACGGCGCAGGCCGAAGTCAAGCCCATCGGACTGGGCGCGCGCGATTCGCTGCGGCTTGAGGCCGATCTGCCGCTTTACGGGCACGACCTGGATGAAGAAACCACGCCGGTCTCGGCCTCCCTCGGCTTCGCGCTCAAGAAGCGCCGCCGCGAGGAAGGCGGCTTTCCGGGCCACGAGCGCATCCTGCTGGAGCGCGAGAACGGACCGATCCTGAAGCGCGTCGGGCTGGTGATCGAGGGCCGCCAGCCCGTCCGGGAGGGGGCGGCGGTAGTGGATGCCGAGGGCACCGAAGTTGGGCGAGTCACTAGCGGAGGCTTCGCCCCGACGGTGCAGAAGCCGATCGCCATGGCCTATGTCCCCGCCGCGCTCGCCGCCGTCGGCACGAAGATCACGCTTGCCCAGCGCGGCAAGGTCCACATTGCGGAGGTCGTCCAGATGCCCTTCGTTCCCCATCGCTATGTCAGAAAGGGAGCCTGATGAGCCGCTATTACACCGAAGATCATGAATGGGTCGAACTTGACGGCGATATCGGCACCGTCGGCATCAGCGAATATGCGCAGAGCCAGCTCGGCGACATCGTGTTCGTCGAGACCCCCGATGAGGGCAAGGACGTGACCAAGGGCGACGACGTCGCCGTGGTCGAAAGCGTAAAGGCCGCGTCGGACGTCTATGCGCCGGTCTCCGGCACGGTTCTGGAGGGCAATGCCGCGCTCGCCGACACGCCCGAGCTGGTCAACGAGGACCCCGAGGGCGACGGCTGGTTCTTCAAGCTGACGCTGAGCGATCCGAGCGAAGTCGAGAGCCTGATGAACGACAGCGCCTATGCCGAGTTCGTGAGCAAGCTCTAGTTCTGCTCCCCTCCCTGGAAGGGAGGGGCTGGGGGTGGGTGGGTTCTTGGCGACCGCCCGCGCTCCAAAACCCACCCCCGACCCCTCCCTTCCAGGGAGGGGAGGAGTAGTTGAATGCGCTATTTGCCCCTTACCCCGACCGACCGCACCGAGATGCTCGGCGTCATCGGTGCCGCTTCGATCGACGATCTCTTCGTCGACGTGCCGGCATTGGCCCAGCTCGACGGGCCGATTCACGGACTGCCGATGCATGCCAGCGAGCTTGCGGTCGAGCGCCACATGACTGCGCTCGCGAAGAAGAACCTCGCGGCAGGCGATGCCCCGTTCTTCCTCGGCTGCGGGGCGTACAAGCATCATGTGCCCGCCAGCGTCGATCACCTGATCCAGCGCGGAGAATTCCTGACGGCCTATACGCCATACCAGCCCGAGATCGCCCAGGGCACGCTACAGATGATGTTCGAGTTCCAGTCGCAGGTCGCGCGGCTGCTCGGCTGCGATGTGGCGAATGCGTCGATGTACGACGGCTCGACGGCGTGCTGGGAAGCGATCGTGATGGCGCGGCGCGTGACGCGGCGGGGCAAGGCGATCCTCTCTGGCGGGCTCCATCCGCATTACGTCTCTGTCGCGAATACGATGGCGAAGTTCACCGGCGATGTGCTCGACACGCGGCTGCCGGCGCTGACGCCGGAGTCCGATACCGATGACCTGATCGCCCTGATCGACGATGATACGTCGTGCGTGGTGGTCCAGTATCCAGACATCCTTGGCCGCATCGCTGATCTCTCGGAGCTGGCGGATGCCTGCCACGCGAAGAAGGCGCTGCTCGTCGCGGTGGTGACCGAGCCTGTCGCACTGGGAGCGATCAAATCGCCAGGCGAAATGGGCGCGGACATCGTAGTGGGGGAGGGCCAGTCGATCGGCGTCGGCCTCCAGTTCGGCGGGCCTTACGTGGGTCTCTTCGCCTGCTCCGAAAAGCTCGTCCGCCAGATGCCCGGGCGGCTGTGCGGCGAGACCGTGGATGCCGAGGGCAAGCGCGGCTTCGTGCTGACGCTCAGCACCCGCGAGCAGCATATCCGCCGCGAAAAGGCGACCTCGAACATCTGCACCAGCTCGGTGCTGTGTGCGCTTGCCTGGTCGATCCACATGACGTTGCTCGGCGAGAAGGGCCTGCGGCAACTGGCGGCGATCAACCATGCGGGCGCCTCCGCCGCTGCGGACGCTCTGGCCAGAGTGCCGGGCGTCGAACTGGTCACGCCCAGCTTCTTCAACGAGTTCACCCTCAAGCTTTCCAGGGAAGCCCGCCCGGTCGTCCGCGATCTCGCGACGAACGGCGTGCTCGCCGGCGTCTCGCTCGGCCGCCTCTATCCGGGCGAAGCGAGCCTCCAGAACGGCCTCGTCGTCGCCGTCACCGAAACCACCACGCAGGAGGATGTGGAAACGCTTGCCTCCGCGCTCCGGGAGGCGCTGGCATGAGCAATATCAACGCGAGCGGCTGGCGCCCCACCACCCCCGAAAAGGGCGAAGGCAGCAGCCAGACCTTCACCGGAAACCACGCTCTCATGCTCGAAGAAGCACTGATCTTCGAGATTGGCTCGAGCGAGACCACGGGCGTCGACTTCGACTTTCCTAGTTCTCCTGCGAAAGCAGGAGCCCAGGGTTCCAAGGACGCCGCCTGTGACTCTGGGCTCCTGCTTCCGCAGGAGAACAGGTTGGGCGGGTTGAGGCGTGAAAAGCCCATCGGCCTCCCAGGCCTCTCCGAGCCCGAGACCGTGCGCCACTACACGCGCCTAAGCCGCCAGAACTACGCCATCGACCTCGGCCTGTTTCCGCTCGGCAGTTGCACGATGAAGCACAATCCCCGCCTCAACGAGCGCATGGCGCGGCTCCCCGGTTTCGCCGATCTCCACCCGCTCACGCCGGTCGATTGCGCGCAGGGGGCGTTCGAAGTCATCGATCAGTTGGCGCATTGGCTGATCACGCTCACCGGCATGCATTCGGTGGCGATGAGCCCCAAGGCCGGCGCGCATGGCGAGCTTTGCGGCGTCCTCGCGATCCGCGCCGCGCTCGATGCCCGCGGCGAGCAGGCGCGCAAGATCCTGCTGGTTCCGATCTCGGCGCACGGCACCAATCCCGCCACCGCCGCCTTTGCAGGCTTCACAGTCGAGGACATCCCCGCCACTGATGACGGCCGTGTCGATCTCGAAGCGCTCAAGGCGCGGCTGGGGCCGGACATTGCTGGCGTGATGATCACCAATCCCAACACGTGCGGCTTGTTCGAACGCGACATGAAGGCAATCTCGGACGCGGTTCATGCGTCCGGCGGATACGTCTATTGCGACGGCGCCAATTTCAACGCGATCGTCGGCCGCGTCCGTCCGGGCGATCTCGGCATCGATGCGATGCATATCAATCTCCACAAGACCTTCTCGACGCCCCACGGCGGCGGCGGTCCCGGCTCGGGCCCGGTGGTGCTTTCCGAAGCGCTCAGCCCCTATGCCCCGCTGCCTTTCGTAGAAAAGACCACCGACGGATTCCGTCTCGTGGAGGAGGAAACCGCCGAGGAGCACCACGCCGGCACCTTCGGCCGGATGGTGGCGTTCCATGGACAGATGGGAATGTTCACCCGCGCGCTGACCTATATCCTCAGCCACGGCGCGGATGGACTGCGCCAGGTCGCGGAGGACGCCGTTCTCAACGCGAACTACATCCTGCGCTCGATGGAGGACGTGCTCGATGCGCCCTTTGCCGGTGCTGGCCCCTGCATGCACGAGGCGATCTTCAGCGATCGCGGATTGCCCGAGGGCTTTTCGACGATCGACATAGCCAAGGGGCTGATCGACGAGGGCTTCCACCCGATGACGGTGTATTTTCCGCTGGTCGTCCACGGCGCCATGCTGGTCGAGCCGACCGAGACCGAGAGCAAGGCCGCGCTCGATCAATTCATAGGTGCCTTCCGTTCCGTCGCGGAACGGGCTAAGGGCGGCGACCCGGCGATCAAGACCGCACCGCATTTCGCGCCGCGCCGCCGTCTCGACGAGACGTTGGCCGCGCGAAAGCCGGTGCTGGCCTGGAAGGAGCCTGAAAGGGCAAAGGCGGCGGAATAGCCGCTCAGGAGCAATGACCTAATAATGACGTATAACGACACTTTCCGTGACCGCGCCGACCGATCGGCGGATGCCAAGAAAAAGCTGCTCGACAAGCTGAAGGCGACGCCGAAGCTGAGCGAGGCCGAGTTGGCCGAGCGCCGCGAGGCCCGGCTGAAGAAGGAAGCCGAGGAAGACGAAGCGCGCGCCGCCAAGAAGGCAGCGATCGAGAAGGCGAAGGCCGACAAGCTCGCCGAGGAAGCCGCCGCCCGGGAGGCCGAAGCCGAAGCCGCGCGCGCTGCCAAGGAAAAGCTGGCCAAGTCCTTCGCGATTCCCTCGGCCGCAGAGGCCAAGGCCGCGCGCGATGCGCGCTATGCGGCGCGCAAGTCGCGCAAATAGGCGATCAGATCCAGCGCCGCACGCTGGCTTTATAGGCGAGATAGGGTTCGCCAAAGCGGCTTCCCAGATACGCTTCCTCGGGCTCGATCACTTCGCGCTGGATGACGAAGAGCAATGGGGCCAGCAGCAGCGTGGCGGTGAGGCTGTCCGCCAGCATCGCGCACCCGGCATAGGCCAGCGCCATGCCCAGATACATCGGGTTGCGCGTGCGGCGATAGACGCCCTCAATAACGAGCGTGCTTGAAGCTTTCCATGGCCTCGAGTCGGTCTTCGATCGCGAGAAGAGCCCGAGCGCCGAAAGGACGATGGCCGCGCCCAGGACGATCGCGACCATGCCCAGGGTGTGCAGCACGCCATAGGGCACCAGGGGAATCGCGGGGCTGCCGATCAAATTTTCCAGCGCGAGCCCCGCGAGCAGCGTGCCGATAAAGGCCAGCGGCGGTGGAAATCTTATCCCTGGGCTATCCGCGTCGATCTTCATGCCATCCCCTGCGCGCGTGATGAAGCCGCACGATCCAGAGCGCCAATAGGCCAAGCCAGCCTATCAAGACAGCGAAATGCCCTCTTGTGCCCCTGGTTGGAACGCACTTCATCCGCGGAGGTTGGAACATCCTAACTCAGCAGTGTCTGGCTGGGAAACAGGAGGAAAATATGAAGGCATCGTTGCTGAATCGCGTGCTGCTTGCCGGCGCGGCGATCACGCTCATCCCTGCCGTTTCGGCGCAGGAGGACGTAAAGGAGCGGGCGGAGAAGCTCGCGGAGCAGGCCCAGGACGTTCAGCGCGAGGCCGGGGCGCTCGCCAACGAAGTTTCCGAAGAACGCGAGGAAGCCCGCGTGGATGCCGCAGATCGCACTGGCGCGAACGTCAACAAGGCGGCCGATCGCGACGATGATGGCGACGAAGGCAAATGGGGCCTTCTCGGATTATTGGGACTGGCGGGGCTTCTTGGCCTGCGCCGCCGCGAGCCCGACCAAAAGACCGAAGTTCGGCGCGATACGCACCTGTAAGACCTTGCTCCCGGCCCTCGCGCCGCTTCCCACGAGGGCCGGGAGCCCCACGCGCGCATCGAGCCCAGCATTGATCAAGCGCGAGGGTTGTTCATTCGCGCCGGGCAGGTGATGATGCGGGATGAACCCAGCAAACCCGCAAGGCTGGCTGAGCTACGCGATCCCCGCCATCATTATCGGAATCGTGCTCGCCTTCCGCTTCCGCAACATGAACCGCGAGCGCCCGCTCAAGATCGAGCGGTTGTGGATCGTGCCCGCGCTTTATTGCGTGGTTGCAGGAGTGGTGTTCTGGAACGCGCCGCCGGTCGGCATGGTCTGGCTCTATTGCGCCGTGGCGCTGATCGCGGGGGCGGCGCTGGGCTGGCAGCGCGGGCGGATGATGCGCATCAACGTGGATCCCGAAAGCCATGAGATCCGCCAAAAGGCCTCGCCTGCCGCGACGCTGCTGATCCTCGGCCTGATCCTGGTCCGTTCGGGCGCGCGCAACGCCGAGTCGCTGGGCATCCCCGGCGTGCATGTCGATGTGATGGCGATGACCGACATATTGATCGCGCTGGCTTTGGGATTGCTGACCGCGCAGCGCATCGAGATGTACCTGCGCGCGCGCCGCCTTCTGGCCGCAGCGCGGGGCGCATGAAACGCCACGCCCCGGCGACTGCGCGCAATCGCGAGCCGATCGCCGATGTGCTGGCGGATGTGCTTCCCTCACGTGGGCTCGTGCTTGAAGTGGCGAGCGGCACCGGCGAGCATTGCGCGTTCCTCGCCGAGCGCTTCCCCGCGCTGGAATGGCAGCCGAGCGACCCGGACGCGGATGCGCTCGAATCGATCGCCGCGTGGACCGAGGGGCTGGCGAATGTCCGCCCGCCGCTGGCGCTGGATGCCTGCGGCGAATGGCCAGTCGACGCCGCCGATGCGGTCCTGTGCATCAACATGGTCCATATCAGCCCATGGGCCGCGACTCTCGGATTGCTGGCTGGAGCAGCCCGGCTGCTGCCGCCGGGCGCGCCGCTGGTCCTCTATGGCCCCTATCGCCAGCGCGGCGTCCCCACCGCGCCTTCCAACGAGCAATTCGAATTGTGGCTGAAGGACAAGTCTCCCGAATATGGCCTGCGCCTCGTCGAGGATGTCACCCGCGAAGCCGCCGCGCGGGGCTTGACGCTCGATCGGATCGTGCCGATGCCCGCCAACAATCTCATCCTGGTCTACAAGCATGACGCCTGAAATCCATCCCGAGTTTCGCGATCGGTTTCGCGATCATCGCCTTGTTCTGGTTCAGCCACCTCCAGTGGCGTGCGCTGCGCGGACCGGGGGATTGGCGCTCGCTGCTGCTCACTCTCGTGCTCATCTTCATGGTGCTGGTATATATCGTGCCGCTGCGATCGATGGCGGTGGCGTTCGCGGCGTTCCTGGGCGGGCAGCCGGCGGTTTATCGCGGCAGCCTGTCACAGCTCTTCACCATCTACGGCATGGGCTTTACCGCCATGTCGGCGATTACCGCGCTGCTTTTCCGCGACGCGCTTCGCAACGCCGCTCTTTCGCCGGCGAGCCGTCGCGAGGCGGCGGGGCAGGCGTGGATCTGGCTGATCCTGGGCACGACGGGTGCGATTTCGACGATTATGGCGACGATCCCGGGGCCGCATTTGTTCGCGCCCTTTCTCTATGCGACACTGCCCATCACGATCGGTGTGTTCTCCTGGCGATGGAGATGGGTGGTCTAAAGGCCGGGCTCCGCTGGCTTCTCCTGCTGTCTCAGCCGCTCCCGCCAGACGATGTAGAGCCCGCTCGCGATGATGAGCGGCGCGCCCAGCCAGGTGTATCCGGTCGGCAGCGCCCCAAAGATCAACCAGCCGTATAAGGTCGCCCAGATCAGGCTCGAATAATCCATCGGAACCACCACCGAGACGGGGGCGAAGCGCAGCGATCCGGTGAGGGCGAGCTGGCCGACGCCACCGACCAGCCCGATCGCCACCAGAATTGCCCAGGTCAGCGCGTCGTGCGCCTGGAGCTGGAAGGAATAAGCGAGCGCCAAAGGCGGCAGCGACAGCACCGAGAACCAGAACACCGTGGTGCCCGTGCTTTCGGTCCGCCCGATCTGCCGGAGGAGGATTGCGACCACGGCGACGAAGAGCGCCGCGAGCAGGCCGACGATGGCGCCGTGGAGGGGGAAATGGCCGCTGCCCGGCTGGGCCACGATCAACACGCCGACGAATCCGGCGACGACGGCGGCCCAGCGGTGGCGGCCGGTCTTCTCGCGGAGCACCAGCGCGCCCAGGATCGTCGCGAAGATCGGCACGGTGAATTGCAGCGTCGTAGCCTCGGCCAGCGGGAGCAGCAGCACCGAACCGAACGTGAAGATCATGCCGGTCAGGCCCACCGCGGCGCGGCGGAGATGCGCCCCGAAGCGCGCGGTCCGCACCGAGCCTAGCCCAGGCCCGGCCGCGATCCACGCGGTGACAAGCAGCGCCGCCCAGAATTGGCGGTGGAACATCGTCTCCGCCAGGTTCGCGCCGCGCGTCTCGGCCAGCTTGACCAAAGCTGACATGCCCGAGAGGCATAGGATCGCGAACAATCGCAGCCCCAGGCCCTTGAAGATCCGGTCGCCTTGCATGGCCCGCGCCTTGCGCCACGGTGGACCCAGCGGCAAGTCCCCGCTATCCGGCCTGCCATGATCAAGCACGCCCTATCCGTTACGCGCGAACAGGATTTCGCCGCCTGGTATCAGTCCGTCATCGCGGAGGCCGATCTGGCCGAGGAGAGCGGCGTGCGCGGCTGCATGGTCATCCGGCCCTGGGGCTATGGCATCTGGGAGCGCATCCAGCGCCTGCTCGACGATCGCATCAAGGCGACGGGGCACGAGAATTGCTATTTTCCGCTCTTCATCCCGCTTTCCTATTTCGAGAAGGAAGCCGAACATGTCGATGGCTTCGCCAAGGAGATGGCGGTCGTCACGCACCACCGGCTGATCCAGAAGGACGGGCGGCTGGTGCCCGATCCCGAAGCGAAGCTCGAAGAGCCTCTGGTGGTGCGCCCGACTTCGGAGACGGTGATCGGCGCCGCGTTCAGCCGCTGGGTGCAATCCTGGCGCGACTTGCCGGTGCTGATCAATCAATGGGCCAATGTGGTGCGCTGGGAAATGCGCACGCGCATGTTCCTGCGCACCACCGAGTTCCTCTGGCAGGAAGGCCATACCGCGCATGCCAGCGAAGCCGAGGCGCGCGAAGAGACGCTGAAGATGCTGGAGGTGTATCGCGAGTTTGCCGAGACTTGCCTCGCGATGCCCGTGGTCGCGGGCGAGAAGCCCGAGAATGAGCGCTTCCCCGGCGCGGTCGCCACCTATTCGATCGAAGCCATGATGCAGGATGGCAAGGCGCTTCAGGCGGGCACTTCGCACTTTTTGGGCACCACGTTCTCAAGTGCGCAGGACATCAAGTTTCAGAATGCGAATGGCGAGCTGGAGCTGGCGCAGACCACCAGCTGGGGCGTCTCCACGCGGATGATCGGCGGCGTGATCATGGTGCATGGCGACGACGATGGCCTTCGCGTGCCCCCGCGGATTGCCCCTTGGCAGATCGTCATCGTGCCGATGCTCCGCGACAATGACGAAGACGCGGCGCTGATCGACTATTGCAAGGCGCTCCAGGCCGACCTCGCCAAGCTGTCCGCGCTCGGCGAACCGGTGCGCGCGCTGCTTGATCTGAAGCCCGCCAAGGCCGCTACCAAGCGCTGGGGCTGGGTGAAGAAGGGCGCGCCGATCGTCGTCGAAGTGGGCGGGCGCGACATGGCGGGCGGCAATGTCTCGGTGATCCGTCGTGACCGGCTGTACCGCGAGGACGGCAAGCTCGACAGCGCAGTCGTGGCCAAGGGCGATTTCGCCGGTGGCGCGGCGGCGATGCTGGAGGAAATTCAGGCGGCGCTGCACGATCAGGCGCGTGCGCGGCTCGATGCCAATATCCGTCGGGATGTGATGGATTTTGCTGCGCTCGAAGCAGCGTTTGCGGGGGAGAAACCGGGCTGGGTCGAAGTCAATTGGTCGAAGCCGGCCGCCGCTGATCTGGACAAGGTGGCCGAACGACTCAAGGCGCTCAAGCTGACGTTTCGCAATGTGCCGGAAGGCGCGGCCCCGGCGGAGGGCGCCTGCATCTTCACCGGCGCGCCCGCGGTCGAGCGCATCCTGGTCGCGCGGGCTTATTGACATATCGCATACGATATCATAATCCGTGTCATGCTCGTACTTGACACCGATGTGGTGGTCGCCGCGCTTCGAAGCTCTCAAGGTGCGTCAGCGGCCTTGCTGGATTCGGTGCTCGTAGGCAGACAATCGGCTGCGTTATCGGTGGCGATGGTGCTCGAATATGAGGCCGTGGCCTTGCGAGCCGAGCACCTTGTCGCGGGACATCTGACGGAAGCGGAAGCCTTGAAGATCATCGATGCATTGGTCTCGGTTGCGCAACCAGTGAAGCCGCATTTCCGGTGGCGCCCGCAACTGCGGGATCCGGGAGACGAGCTTGTGCTCGAAGCTGCAGTGAATGCCGGCGCTATTGCGATCGTGACGTTCAATCGCCGCCACTTTCTGCCCGCTGCGCACCGCTTCGGTCTGGATGTATTGTTGCCGAGAGAAGTTTTGGAGAGAAGCCGATGACGGTCGCGAGCAATTATGCACTGCGCTTGCCTGTTTCACTCAAGAAGGAACTCGAAGCGCTCGCCAAGGCTGACGGCACCAGCCTGAACCAGTTCCTGGTGATGGCCGCCGCGGAAAAGCTCGCGGTGCTGCGGACCGAGGCGTTCTTCGCTGAACGAATTGCCCGCGCGGATGTCGAATCCGCGCGCGGGCTTTTGATGACGCCAAGAGGCGAGTTGCCGCGTCCGGATGACCGTATCGAAGACAGCGAGAGATAATGGACAGGTCGATGTGATGAGGAGCGTGGGCGGGAATCCTGGTCGCGCGGGCTTATTGATGGAGCGGCGCGGCTTTCTAGGCATGGCTGCCGGGACGCTGGCCACGCCCGGGCTCGCGCATGCCCAAGAGCAGTGGGATGTCATCGTCGATCCGCGCACCGGCACACTGGGCGAGGCGCTGAAGCGCGCGACCGGCGCGCCGTTCCGCGTCCTTATCCGAAAGGGGGTGCTGGTCGAGAAGGTGACCATCTCCACCCCGAACGTTACGATAGCGGGCGAGACCGGCGCGGTCCTCAGCTTCGGCACCTATGCCGGGCTGCCGCATCCCGACGGCAAGAATTGGGGCACGTTCCGGACTGCGACGCTCACTATCGCCGCGCCGGGCGTGACGGTGCGGAACCTGACCGTGCGCAACAGTTTCGACTATATCGGCGCTAAGCGAGACGCCGCGGGCAATGGCGCGCAGGCGGTGGCGTTGATGATCGGGCGCGAGGCGGATCGCGCGCTGATCGAGGATTGCGCGCTGGAGGGCTATCAGGACACGCTTTACTTGCAGGGCCGTGCGCGCATCTCCCGCTGCCGGATCGTGGGCGGAGTCGATTTCATCTTCGGCGGTGCGCCGGCCTGGTTCGACGCTTGCGAAATCGTCACGCGCCATGTGCCTGGCGCGACCGAGTTCGGCTATGTGGCGGCTCCCAGTACGCCGGCGGACCAGTCTTACGGCCTGGTTTTCTCGCACTGCCGCCTGGGGCGCGAGCGCGGCGTCACCGATCACTCGACCTGGCTGGGCCGCCCCTGGCGCGCCGGGGGCAATATGGCGCTCACCGGGCAGGCCGTGTTCCTCCATTGCTGGATGGATGCGCATATCAAGCGCGAGGGCTGGACCTGGATGGGCTATAAGGGCCCGAACGGCGAGCAGCGCCGCCTGACGCCACAGGAGGCTCGGCTGTTCGAATATGGCAGCCGCGGCCCGGGCGCCGGGGCCGTATCGCCGACACGCAAGACGCTTGATGCCGGGGCGGTCGCGAACTTCACGATGACGAAGGTGCTGGGCGGCTGGAACGGTCAGGGCGGATGAGCGCTTCGAGGCCCTTGTTCGCTTCGCTGCTTTACAACCAGAAGCTGGGCGACGACGCGCTGGTGGCTGAGCTTGAGCGATCGTGCCTTGCGCTAGCCGAGGACGATATGGCCGGGCGGCGCTGGGCCAAGGAGCACGGCTATAAGGGCTATACGTCCTATGCATCGCTCGACGACTTGCCCGTGCGTGACCCCGCCTTCGGCGATCTCAAGCGGCTGCTCGACAAGCATGTCACGGCCTTCGCCAAGGACTGCGCCTTCGATCTCGCGGGGCGCAAGCTCAAGCTCGACAGCCTTTGGGCTAATGTGTTGAGCGGCGGCGGCGGTCATTCGGGGCATATCCACCCGAACAGCGTGGTCTCGGGCACGCTCTATATCGCGCTGCCCCCGGGATCGCGCGGCCTTCGCCTGGAAGACCCGCGCCTGCCGATGATGATGGCCGCACCGACCCGCGCCCCGGATGCGCCCGAGATGCTGCGCAGCTTCGTCGAAATCGCGCCCGAGATCGGCACGGTCCTCCTCTGGGAAAGCTGGCTGCGGCATGAAGTACCCGCCGGTTCCGGCAGCGCCAAGCGGATCAGCGTGAGCTTCAATTATCGCTGGTGAGCACCTCTAGCGCTTTGGCGGCAAGTTCCGCTATTATAGCCCAGGGGGGCATTATCGGGGATGAGGAACGCCATGCTTCGCTATTCCACCCTTGCGGCATTGGCCATCGCGGTCCCGGCTGCAGCGCATCACGGCTGGAGTTCTTATGACGAATCCAAGCCGCTCACCACCACCGGGCCGCTTACGAACGTGACCTGGGGCAATCCCCATGGCGCGGCGCAGGTCGTCCGCAACAAGAAGCCATGGGCAGTCGTGCTCGCCCCGGTGGCGCGGATGGAGGCACGCGGCCTCTCGCTCGCGATGATCGACAAGGGCCAGAAGGTCACGCTGGTCGGCTATGCTCGGCGAGATGGCGCCGCGGAGATGCGGATCGAGCGCGTGATCGTGGGCGACAAGACCGTCGAATTGCGCTGACGGCTTGGAAGGGGTCCTTCTCCCGCTCGCCGGCTGGCTGGACGCGATCGGCCTGGGCCGCTGGGCGAGCGGCGCGCCCTATCCGATCGTCAACACGCTCCACCTGCTAGGGCTGGTGATGCTGGTGGGCGGCATCGGTGTCGTCGATCTGCGTGTCGTAGGGTTCTGGCGCAGCCTATCCCTGCCGGCGCTCTCGCGCGCGCTCACTCCGGTCGCGATCGCAGGGCTGGCGATCCTGGTGCCGACCGGCTTGCTGTTGTTCGCCGCCGACGGCAAATCGCTTGCCGGTTCGGACATGTTCTTTCGCAAGCTGGTGATCATCGGCTTCGCGCTCACCAACGCCATCGCTTTTCGCATCCTGTGGCAAGGTCGCCTGGAACGAGGGGAGCCGCCATCGACGACAGCGCGCGTCATGGCCGGCGTCTCGTTATTGCTCTGGCTGGCGGTGGGCACGCTGGGGCGGCTGATCGCCTATAGCTGAGCTGCTCAGCCGCCGGTGAGCGTGAGCGCGCGCATCACCTTGCGATCCAGCGGCGCGTCGAAGCGGCAACCGATATGCGCGCCGTCATTCCAGGCGACGATCGCGGCGATCGGCAAGTTGCCCGCAATGCGCAGCCAAATACGGGCGCCGGGGCCGTGCGACGCGATGCAGGCGAGCCGGCAACCATAGATCGAGACATCGTGCAGCATGCCCTCGACCGCCGGGCTACCGCGCCGGTTGATTTTGGCTCGCCCGACTAGAACGCTATGCCGGGGAACCGCCCGCTGATCGAAGAGCGCAGGCGCAACGGTCCGATATTGGGAAAGCCTCGTCGCCATGCCGTCCTCCGCCAAGCGAAGTTGCCCTTCAAGCTTTAACAAGGACTTAAGTCAGGGTGGCGGCGATGACGAAAGCGCCGTTGTGACTCGCTCCGCCAAGCCCTCCGACGCGTGCAGCCCGATCTTGCTCCGCCGCCATAGCACGTCTTCCGCCGTGCGTGCCCATTCCCGGTCACGCATCCAGCGGACTTCGATCTCGGTGAGCCCGCCGCTCAAATCCGCCCCCAGATCGGCTTCGTTTTTAACGTCGCGGAGCATGTCTTCGAGGCAGCGGCCATAAGCATGCGCCATCCTCCGCGAGCGATCTTTGCCGAGAAAGGGCCATCGGGCGCGCGTCGTCGCCAGAAACTGATCGAATCCCGCGATCGCGCCGCCCGGGAAGACGCGGGCGCGAGTCTTGGGGCGGGCCTCCACGCCCAGCAACGGGGCGATCTTCTCCAGCGCCTCCTCGGCGAGCGCGCGGGCAGTGGTGATCTTGCCACCGAACACCGAGAACGATGGCGGCCCTTCGCAATCGACTTCCAGCACATAATCGCGCGTCACATCCTGCGCCCGCGCTTCGCCGTCATCGTGAAGCGGGCGGACGCCGGACCAGGTGGCGATCACGTCGCCGGGCGCCACTTGCCGCGTGAAATAGCGGTTCACTGCGTCGCAGAGATACTGGATTTCCTCGGCCGAGCAGACCGCATCCTCGGGGCGATCAACAGGGATATCGGTGGTGCCGATCTCAGTGAAGCCGTTCTCGTAGGGGATGGCGAAGACGATGCGGCGGTCGGGCTGCTGGAGGATATAGGCGTGCTCGCCATCGAACAGCCGGGGCACGGCGATATGGCTGCCCTTGACCAGCCGGACCTTCGATTTGGTGGCCACGTGCAGCCGCTCAAGCAAAGCCGCGACCCACGGCCCTGCCGCATTGACCAGCATCCGCGCCTCGACCGTGCGGCCATCGGAGAGATCGGCACGCCAGATTTCGCCTTCGCGCCTGGCCGTAACCAATTCGGTCCGCGTCGCGATCTCCGCGTCGTGCATCGCCGCGTCCACTGCGTTTGCCAGCGTCAGCCGCGCATCATCCACCCACGCGTCCGAATAGACGAAGCCCTTGTGATCGCCCTTGAGCGGATCGGTGAAGGCGCGGTCGCGAGCCAGCAGGCTGCGCGAGCGCGGCAGCGAGGATTTGCCGGCGAGCAGATCGTAAAGATACAGCCCCGCGCGCACCATCCACCAGGGCCGGACGGCATGGGCATGGGGCAGCACGAAAGTCATCGGGCGGATCAGGTGCGGGGCGGCAGCCAGCAGCCGTTCGCGCTCGTGCAGCGCTTCGCGCACCAGGCGGAACTCATAGGTTTCCAGATAGCGCAGGCCGCCGTGGATCAGCTTGGTCGAGGCGGAGCTGGTGTGGCTGGCCAGGTCGTCCTTCTCGACCAGCAGCACCTTCAGCCCGTGCAGGCTCGCTTCGCGGGCGATCGCGCACCCGTTGATCCCGCCGCCGATGATGAGGATGTCGTAGCTCACCGCCGAGGGATAGCCTGCGACATCGTATTTCTCCAGCGGTTCGCTTTAAGTACTTCTAAGTGGGTGGGAGAGCGATGGTGGCGCATGGCCCCATCCTATGAAATCAGCATCGACCCCGCACGCGGATTGCTGCGGATAATCGTCCGCGGCTTTCTCAGCCTCGATGATCTGGTCGACATTCTCGCGGCGCAGAAGAAGGCGGTGGTCCAGTTGGGCCTCGGCCCCAACGAGCATATTGCGCTCTGCGACTTCTCGTCAGGAGCTTTGCAGTCACAGGATGTCATTCAACTGAGCCGCGCCGCACTTGCGAACCCAAGTTTCATGGCGCGCCGCGTGGCTTTTGTCATCACCAGCGCACTGGCGCGGTTGCAGCTGCGGCGGATGCTCGTGCGCGACGACGCTGCGTTCTTCGAGACGATCGAAGATGCCGAAGCCTGGCTGTTCGACGATACAGCTCCGGACGCGCGCGTCGCCGGCTGAACGGGACGGTTGGTTTCGAAGCGTGTAGCCCCTATCTCGGGGCTCAATGACTAAATCAAAACCCAGAAGCGGCTTGCCCACGCGGCAGCAGATCATCGACTTCATTTCCTCTTCAGGCACGCCGGCAGGCAAGCGCGAGATCGCCAAGGCGTTCGGGCTGCACGCGCAGGACAAGATCGCGCTCAAATCACTGCTCAAGGACATGAGCGACGAGGGGCTGATCGACAGCGCCCCCGGCCGCGCCTTTCACAAGATGGGCGGCGTCCCCAAGGTCACCGTGCTGCGTATCACCGACGTGAGCGGCGACACCGTTTGGGCAGTCCCCGAGCAATGGCAGGCGGAGGGTGTTCCGGTTCCCCGGCTTCGCGTTCGGGAGCGCGGCAAGGGCGGAGCTCTGGGGATCGGCGATCGCATCCTCGCGCGCACCGAAGAAGTCGGCAATGGCTGGATCGCGCACCCGATGAAGAAGCTCGCGCGCGGCGAGGAGCAGATGCTCGGCGTAGTGCACGAAGAGGGGGGCCGGCTTTACCTTCAGGGCGTGGACAAGAAGGACCGCTCTAGCCTCGCCATTTCCGACCGCAACGAGGCGATGCCCGGCGATCTGGTGCTTGCCGAAAAGGCCGGACGGCCGCCGCGCATCTTTGCGCGGGTGACCGAGATACTCGGCGATCCCTTCGCGCCGCGCAGCTTCTCGCTGATTGCGATCCACAAGCATGGCATTCCCAATGTGTTTTCGGACGAATTGCTTGCCGAGGCCGAGCGCATCTCGAAGCAGCAACTCGGCACGCGCGAGGATTTGCGCGACTTGCCGATTGTCGCGATCGATCCCGCCGATGCGCGCGATCATGACGATGCGGTCTGGGCGGCGCCGGATGACGATCCGAAGAACGAAGGCGGCTGGAAGGCCGTGGTCGCGATCGCCGACGTGTCCTTTTATGTGCGCCCCGGATCGGAGCTCGACCGCGAAGCGCGCAAGCGGGGCAATTCGGTCTATTTCCCCGACCGGGTCGTGCCGATGCTGCCGGAGATCCTTTCGGCGGAAGTCTGTTCGCTGAAGGAGGGCGAGGACCGGGCGGCGCTCGCCTGTCATTTGCAAGTCGACAGCAATGGAGAGCTCAAGTCGTGGCGGTTCAGTCGCGCGGTGGTCAGCATTGCGGCGAACATTGCCTATGACGATGCGCAGACGATCATCGATGGACCGGAGACGCCGCGCGCGCTGCTGGACGAGCGGTTTGCCCGGGGGTCGGCAATGCGGGAAGAAATAGAACCTGCTCTCAAGGACTTATGGAGCTGCTGGGCCGCCCTCAACAAGGCGCGGCAGAAGCGCGAGCCGCTGGACCTCGATCTGCCCGAGCGGCGGATCGTGCTCGACGAGAAGGGCCGTATCCTGTCCGTCGCGCCGCGCGAGCGCCTCGATGCGCACAAGCTGATCGAGGATTACATGATCGCCGCGAATGTCGCCGCGGCCAAGGTGCTGGAGGCCAAGAAAGCGCCGGTAATGTATCGCATTCACGAGCCGCCCAGCCGCGAAAAGCTGGTCGCGCTCAAGGATTACCTCAAGACCTTCTTGATGGAGTTCGCGCTGGGGCAGGTGATCCGCCCGGCCGTGTTCAATCAGATGCTCAGGAAGCTCGAAGAGAGCGACATTCGCGAAGAAGTGATGACGCAGGTGCTGCGCACGCAGACCCAGGCTTATTACGGGCCGGAGAATGCGGGGCATTTCGGGCTGTCGTTGGGCAGCTATGCCCACTTCACTTCGCCGATCCGCCGGTATGCGGATCTCATCGTTCATCGCTCGCTGGTCGATGCCTATGGCCTGGGGCAGGGTGGACTGACGGCAGCCGAGGCGGGCAGCATGGACCGTATCGGCGAGAGCATCTCGCAGCTCGAACGCCGCGCGATGGAGGCCGAGCGCGATACGATCGACCGCTATGTCGCCGCCTATCTGGCCGCGCATGTCGGCGAAGTGATGGACGCGCGGATCACGGGCGTGAAGGATTTCGGCTTCTTCGCCACGATCGACGGGATCGGCGGCGACGGACTGGTGCCCGCGCGCGATCTGGGCAGCGAATATTTCCGCTACGATGAGGCGAGCCAACGGCTGATAGGCGAGCATTCGGGCGAGTTCTTCGCGCTCGGCATGCGATTGAAGCTCAAACTGGCGGACGCCAACCCGATCACGGGCGCGCTGCGCTTCGAATTGCCCGACGGCAAGGGGTCCGCAGGGCCCGGCGGTAGCGGCGACGAGCGGCGTGGGCGTGGCGGGCCCAAGCGCGTGATCAAGCATCGCGGGCGTCCGGCGAATATCCGGCATCAGGGGCGCAAGCGCTAACCGATTGAGTGATCGGCGCTTCCGTGCGAGCCTTCCCGCGAATCGGGGGGAAGTTTCATGATCATGGGTTCACCGGCACCGGCCATCGCGGCAATGGTGATGCGCGCGCGGCGCAAGATCGCCGGACATTTCTTCGTGCACCATGCGACAAGCGCCGAAGCCGCGGTGGCTTTCGTGCCGCAGCGCCCGATCATGCGCCGCCAATTCGAGCGGATGCAGGCGCGGGGGATTGTGCGCGATTCGGGAAACGGCAAATACTGGCTCGATACCGCCGCCTATCAGGCCGATATCGACCGGCGGCGGCGTATCCTGGTTCCGGTGGTGATCGTGCTGGTCGTCGCTGCCGCCGTGGCGATCATGCTCGCGGGCTATCGCGGCTGAGCCCCTTGCGCTCCCTTCCCTTGCAGGGAGGGGAATCATCTCAATCGATCGAAAAGCTCAGCCCGGCATTCGCCTCCAGCCGCTTTATCAGCGGCTCCGCCATCAGCGCGCCGGGGGTCCAGATGCCGCCTTCGCCTTGCACGTCGCGGATCAGGCAGAGCGCACTCTCGGCGATCATCTTGCTCGTCGAGCCATAGCCCGGATCGCGGTCTCCCTTCACCGTGGCGGTGATGCGCTCGCCGCTGGGCATCTCGGCGACGAACGCGATGTCGTAAAAACCGGTCTCGCGCTCTTCCCTTGACGGGCCTTCGCCGGGGGCGGGGCCCTTCTCGGCGTTCATCGGGTTCATCTTGGCGATCGCTTCCGCCGCGGCCTTGCCCATCTCGCCCAGGCCCGGCGCAACCATCATCTCGTCATACTGGAAGTCCTCGCCATACAGATGGTCCGCCAGAAAATTGGTGCGGTGGACGTTCTTGGTGTTGATCACCGCCATCATGAACGGTGCGACCCAGCCGCCCACGGCTTCGTCATATTCGGGGATCGCGCCCTTGGGCTGGCTGGGCCCTTCGAAGCCCGGCGTGAGCGCAAAGGGGTCGATCAGCGCCTTGAACACGGCGGGGTCCTTCATCGCGGCGGCGGCGGTCGCCTTGCCGCTAGCGAAAGTGCCGCCCGAAAAGGTGCCCTTCATCGCACGGACACGGCCTTTCACGCGCGGCGCGGGCTTGCCGAAGCGGCGGATGCATTCCTGCTCCACGGTCCAGACGCCAAGATCGAAGGGGATCGAATCAAAGCCGCATGAAAAGACAATCCGTGCGCTGCTGGCCTGGGCGGCGGCGTGATATTTGCCGATCATCACGTGCATGAAATTGGGCTCGCCGCACAGATCGACATAAGCGGCGGCGGTCTCGACGCAGGCCGCGAGCAGCGGCTCGCCATAGAGTTGATACGGCCCGACCGTGGTGATCACCACCCTCGCCCGGGCAGTCATTGCCTTCAGGCTCGCCGGATCGTCGGCATTGGCCGTAATCAGCGGCGTGGTCGCGGGCGCGCCGATCTCGTCGCGGACCTCCTGCAGCTTTGTCAGCGAGCGCCCGGCCATCGCCCATTTCACGTCCCCGTAATTCGCCGCGAGATACTCGGCGACAAGCCGCCCGGTGAAGCCGGTCGCGCCATAGACGATGATGTCGAACTCAGCCATTCTCGCTCTCCAGGCTCGCTTTTATAAACTTGCCCGAGGGTGCCACGTCAGCGTGCGCTTCGCCATAGCCGGCAGCGATTCTGCAAGATTTGACCGCCGCCATGCCACTATGTGGCTCGTCAAGCATGGCTAGTGGAACTTTTGCCTCCACAAGTCGCTATTATGATATCGTCAGCCAATATCTTGGCCATCTGACGACTGAGAGACACTAGGCTGTGCTCCCGCCCCAATTAATGGGAGCGATCTACATGATAGAATTCAGATGGGCTACAAAGGTTCTGACCGGCCCGTGGCGGGTTACTCGCAATCAAGCGCTGTTAAGCGCCATGGAATTTGGTCACGCATCGCTGAATGAGGGTAAGGGAAGCGTGATTATGCTAAGGTCGTTTGCTTCGATTGAAGAGCGCGACATTAGATAGAGACGGCGTGCGGAGTTGGCGCAATCACGCGGGCTCGTTGAACTGCAGCGCCGCCAGCCGGGCATAGAGCCCGCCCTTCGCCACCAATTCCGCATGCGTGCCCGTCTCTACGATGCCGCCCTCCTCCATCACGATGATCCGCTTGGCGGCGCGTACGGTGGCGAGGCGGTGCGCGATCACCAGCGTGGTGCGGTGCTCCATCAGGCGATCGAGCGCGTCCTGGACCAGGCGCTCGCTTTCGGCGTCCAGCGCCGAAGTCGCTTCGTCGAGCAGCAGGATCGGCGCGTCGCGCAGCAATGCGCGGGCGATGGCGACTCGCTGGCGCTGGCCGCCGGAGAGGCGCGCGCCGCCTTCGCCCAGAAAAGTGTCGAGACCCTGCGGCAGATCCCGCAAAAAGTCCGCCGCGTGCGCCGCTTCGGCGGCGGCCCAGAGCTGCGCATCGCTCGCTTCCCAGGCGCCGTAGCGCAGATTGTCGCGTGCGCTGGCGCCGAATATCACGGTCTCCTGCGGCACCATCGCCATCCGCGCGCGAACCTCGGCGGGATCGGCATTGCGCAGGGGAACGCCATCGACGCGGACTTCGCCCCCTTCGGGATCGTAGAAGCGCTGGAGCAACTGGAAGAGCGTGGACTTGCCCGCGCCCGATGGCCCTACGACCGCGACCGTTTCGCCCGGTTGCACGTCGAGCGAGAAGCCGGTGAGCGCGGATATTTCCAGGCGAGTGGGGTAGCGGAACGTGACATTGTCGAAGGCGACCGCGCCAAGCGCGGGCAAAGGCAGCGGCACGGGGTTGGCCGGCGCCGCGATGTCGGGTTCCTGGCGCAGCAGCTCGGCTAGGCGGCTTGCCGCGCCCGATGCGCGCAGCAGATCGCCATATACTTCGGTGAGCGCACCGAACGAGCCGGTGACCAGCCCCGCGGTGATCACGAACGCAGTGATTGCGCCACCTGAGATGCGGCCGGCGGCGACACCCGACACGGCATCCCACATGATCAGGGTGATTGCCGTGAACAGCAGCCCGATCACCAGAGCGGTCATCACCGCGCGGAGTGCGAAGCGCTTCTTGGCGGCGGCGAAAGTGCGCGTGACGGCATCCTGGAAGCGCGCGGACTCGCGTTTCTCCTGACCGAACGCCTGGACAATGCGCATCGCGCCCAGCGTTTCGGAAGCGATCGCGCCGATATCGGCTACGCGATCCTGGCTTACGCGCGAAAAGCTGCGGACGCGGCCGCCGAGCCACACGATCGGGAGCACGATCAGCGGGATGCCGACGATCAGATAGACGGCGATGCGCGGGCTGAGTGCGAAGAGATAGGCGATGCCGCCGACCCCGGTGAGGAAATTGCGCAGCGCGGTAGAGACAGTCGAGCCGACGACCTGCTCGACGATCGCCGTGTCGGCCGTGAGCCGCGAGGCGATTTCGCTCGGGCGGTTCTCTTCGAACCATTTGGGCGGCAGGCGCAGCAAATTGCGGTGCACTGCGGTACGCAGGTCCGCCACGGTCCGTTCGGCGACCCAGGAAACGAAGAAGAACCGCACTGCCGTAGCCACCGCCAGCACCGCGACCACGCCCAGCAGGCCCTGGAAATAAACTCCGATCCGGCTGGTGTCCGCGCCGGCCGCGAAGCCGTTATCTACAATCTGCTTGAAAGTGGCGGGGATCAGCAAGGTGGCCGCCGAAGAGGTGAACAGCGCCAGCGTGGCGATGACGAGCTGCAGCGGATAGCGCCTGGTGAAGGTCCAGATCACCCACAGGTTGCTGAGCTTTCGGCTGGATTGCGGGGCGGGTGCGGCCATCATCGGGCACTAGCGCGAACCACGAGGCAGGGGAACACCCCCGCACTCCGGGCATTGGAGCTATCCCGGCGTTGCACCGCAGCAATGCCCCGCTATAAGAACCAGCCCCACCACCGCTTATCGGGGGGTACGGTGAAGGATCACAATGCTTTACAACGCCTATGAAATCCAGCGCTCGTGGCTCGCGGGAGCAAGCGCAATGGCGGATTTCAGCGCTGGCCTGCTCAACAATCCGGCCAATCCATTTGCTTATTTCGGCGGAGGCCCGGTGGTCGGCTCCGCGCTCGAAGTCTTCGCGCATGCGTCGGCCCCGCGAGGCAAGCCGGCTTTCGGGCTCGATCACACGACGGTCGCCGGCAAGAGCGTCGCGGTCGTCGAGGAGATCGCGCTGCGCAAGCCCTTCGGCCAACTCAAGCATTTCCGACGCGAAGGCGTCGAAGGCGGGCCCAAGCTGCTTATCGTCGCGCCGATGTCGGGTCATTATGCCACGCTGCTGCGCGGCACGGTCGAGCGGATGCTCCCGGGGCACGACGTCTACATCACCGACTGGCGCGATGCGAAGCTGGTGCCCGTGTCGGAGGGCAAGTTCGATCTGGACGATTATATCGATTATCTGATCGAGTACTTGGCGTTCATCGGCAAGGATGGGGATCCCCGGCCGCACATGCTGGCGGTCTGCCAGCCTTCGGTCCCGTGCTACGCCGCCGCCGCGCTGATGAGCGCAGACAAGCATCCCAATCGCCCGGCGACGCTGACTATGATGGGCGGCCCGATCGACACGCGCGAGGCGCCCACCGCGGTCAACACGCTGGCGACGGAGCGGCCGCATAGCTGGTTCGAGAATAACGTGATCGCGACGATCCCGATGACCTATCCAGGCGCCGGGCGGCGGGTCTATCCGGGATTCCTGCAACTCGCCGGCTTCATGACGATGAACCTGGGCAGCCACATGGTCAGCCACTTCGAGATGTTCAAACATCTTGTGCAGGGCGACGGCGAAGGTGCTGATTCCCAGATGAAGTTCTACGAAGAGTATCGCTCGGTCTGCGACATGACAGCCGAATTCTATCTCCAGACGATCGACACCGTGTTTCAGGACCATTCGCTGCCCAAGGGCACGATGAAGCATCGTGGACGGCTGGTGGATCCGGCGGCGATCACGGATATTCCCGTGCTCGCGATCGAAGGCGAGCGCGACGATATCTCGGGCATCGGCCAGACCAAGGCGGCGCTGGATATCTCGACCAGCCTACCGGCCGAAATGAAGCGCTATTATCTCGCCGACGAAGTGGGCCATTACGGCATCTTCAACGGTTCGAAATGGCGCACGCGTATCGCACCAGTCGTCGAGAAATGGATCGCCACGCATAGCGGGTGAGCGGGGCGCCTTAGTCGAACCCGCTGGTAGCGATCACGCTCCATACCAGCCACGCCGAGCCGGCCCAGATCGCAACTATGATTGCCACCCCGATCCAGCTGACCGGCCGCTCGGTTTCGATCGCGGCGCGAGCGCGATGCTCGGCCATCAACTCCGCCGGCATGAGCCGCTCGAACAGCCAGACGCCAAGCGGGATGAGGATCGCGTCGTCGAGCAAGCCGATCACCGGGATGAAATCGGGGATCAGGTCGATGGGGGAAAGCGCATAGGCTGCGACGAGAAGTCCGACCAGCTTCGCCGCCAGCGGCGTGCGGGGATCGCGCGCGGCCAGCCAGACGGCATGAGCTTCGGTGCGGATGCGGTGCGCGAGGCTTCGTCCCATGGTCCCGCCTTTGCGCGCCGCCCGCGGGCGGTCAACTCTCCGCGGTGGTATTCACCGCGGCGTGACTGCCCTCCTCGCCGGACTTGATCTTGCCGCCGAATAGCATCTTGAGCTTGCCGCTCAGCGACATGTCGGCCTCCCACAGCTGGGCGTTGTAAATGTCGAAGCGCAGCAAGGCGAGGTTAGGATCGTCCTTGCCGCCGGGAAACCAGGCCTCGGCCTGCTTGTTCCAGAGCTTGTCGATCTGCGCGAAATCATTCTCGATGCGCGCCGCGCCGGCCATGCACGCGAAATAATCGTGCCCTTTGGAGACGAATTGCACCATTGCCGCGCCGCCCTTCGCGGCGCGATTATCCTTGCCGACAAAGAAAAAGAGCGTGTCGACCTGGTCCGGATCAAGCTGCGCCGTCAGCGGTTCGCTATGCTCGCCATCGATGCCGAACATCACGAAGGGGCTGGCGGCCATCTTCTTCCACAGATCGGTCTTGAGTTGGGCGGTGTCGGCCATTCGATTGCTCCCGTAACTGGTTCCGGGGGGCAACGAGCGGATTTGCTCAACCGTTCCGAAGCGCGGCAGCGGCGCCGAGCAATTCCAGGTCGGTGCGAGTCACCAGCGAGACCGGAACTTCCGACAACTGGCGGCGGAAACTGGCCTTGGCCACCATGCGGCGGTGAAATCCGGGGCCGGCGATATGCGAATGGAGCGCGCGCGCGAGCGGGCCGGTGAGATATACTCCGTCCCACGCCGCATAGGCCAGCACCAGATCGCCTGCATATGCGCCGAGATGCTCGACGAACATCTGCACGACCGCTGCGGCCACCGGATCGCGGCCGGCCGCGCGCATCACATCCTCGGGCTTGGCGAGCTTGGCTCCGCCTGACAGGACTTCATATGCGCGCAGCAGGCCGGGCTCGCTCAGCAACATTTCCGTATCGGGTACCAGGCCTTTCGCCGCGCAATACTCGACGAACCTGCGCTCGTCGGCCGTGCATGCCGCGAAGGTCATATGCCCCGCCTCGCTAGGCACGGGGACCAGCCTGTTCCCGGACGTGATCAGCGCCGCTACCCCCAGTCCGGCGCCCGCCCCCAACACGACATAATTTCCGCCGACCTCCACCTTGTTCGGCATGCCCTGGAGCGCGCTGTATGCGGAGGCGGGCAACTGAACCAGCGCGAGCGCATTGGCGACGCATTCGTTGAGCGCCAGAGGCCGCACGCGCAGCACCGATTCTATGCCGGAAAGCGAGATGTACCAGCGGCTGCCAGTCGGGTTGATGAGGTCGCCCCGGGTGGCCCCCGCAACCGCCAGCGCGCTCGGCAAATGTTCATTCTGGAGGCCGCAATCGCGCAGATAGCTAACCAGCGCGCTCGTGAAGGTCGGATGGTCGTCGCTCGAAAAGCGCCGCACATCGCGGGGCTCGAGCCCGGCGCCGCCGCCGGTGATCCCGAACCGTACCGATTGGCGGCCGATATCGGCCACGAGCGCCAAGCCGTCGCCCACCGCGCCTCTCCCGAGTCTTCCTTGAATGGAAGGTTCGGTCGCTATGGCGGATCGCGGCCGCGCGCGATATAATTTTCGTACCAAAATTAGAGTAAAATAGAAAATATTGTCCAAATCTTGCGAGACGGCGGATTTTCTCCTTTACTGGCCCCCGGGCGGTGGGGGCTATTGCCGGTCGTCCAGCCCCTCTAAAGGACCTCGAACAATCCCGCCGCGCCCATGCCCCCGCCGACGCACATCGTGACCACGACATATTTCGCGCCGCGGCGCTTGCCTTCGATCAAGGCGTGCCCAGTCGCGCGGGCGCCGGTCATCCCATAAGGATGGCCGATCGAGATCGCGCCGCCCGATACGTTGAGCAGCTCATTCGGAATGCCGAGTTTGTCGCGGCAATAGAGAACCTGCACAGCGAATGCCTCGTTGAGCTCCCACAGGCCGATATCGTCCATCTTGAGGCCGAAATTCCTGAGCAGTTTGGGGATCGCCACGACGGGGCCGATGCCCATCTCATCGGGCTCGGTGCCGCCGACTGCGATGCCAACATAGCGCCCGAGCGGAGCGAGGCCGCGCTTCGAGGCGAGGCTTTCCTCCATCAGTACACTCGCCGAAGAGCCGTCGGAGAGCTGGCTGGCATTGCCCGCGGTGATCGTGCCGCCGGGCAGGACGGTGTTGAGCGACTGCAGGCCCTCGATCGTCGTGTCGGCGCGGTTGCCTTCGTCCTTGGCGAGCGTCACTTCCTTGGTCGTGACTTCCTTGGTTTCCTTGTTGACGAGGTTCATTGTCGCGGTGACCGGCACGATTTCGGCGTCGAAATAGCCCGCGGCCTGGGCGGCGGCGGTGCGCTGCTGCGACTGTAGCGCATATTCGTCCATGGCATCGCGGCCGATGCCATAGCGCTTCGCGACCACTTCGGCGGTCTGCAGCATCGGCATGTACACATCCTTGTGGATCGCCAGCAGCTCGTGATCGGCGGCGACGCGCATCTGGGGAGTCTGGACCAGGCTGATGCTCTCCACTCCGCCGCCGATGGTCACGTCCATATTATCGGTGATGATCTGCTTGGCGGCGGTGGCGATCGCCATCAGGCCCGACGAACATTGCCGATCGAGCGACATGCCCGAAACCGTGACGGGCAATCCCGCACGCAGGAGTGAAGTGCGCGCAATATTGCCGGCCTGGTGGCCCTGCTGGAGCGCGCAGCCGAGGATTACATCCTCGACTTCGGCGCCGTCGATGCCGGCGCGCTCGACTGCCGCCCTGATCGAATGGCTTGCGAGCGTGGGCGAGGGTAGGTTGTTGAACGCGCCGCGATAAGCGCGGCCGATCGGCGTGCGGGCGGTGGAGACGATGACTGCGGAGCGCATGCTTGGGTCCTTTTCTTCTTCGAATTTTCAACACCTCTCCCGCTTTCGCGGGAGAGGGAGGGGCCCGCCGAAGGCGGGAGGGTGAGGGTCTTCTTCTTTTGAGCGCCGAAAAGAAGAAGACCCTCACCCAACCCTCTCCCGCGAAAGCGGGAGAGGGCTTAAGACAGTCAAACGTAAACCAGTGCGATCCACTCGGCGATCAGGGCGGGCTTGTCCGCGCCTTCGATCTCGAGCGTATATTCATTCACCTGCTCCCACACGCCGGGCTTGCGCTCGGTGAATTTGAGCAGCTTGAAGCGGCCGCGCACGCGCGATCCCGATCGGACGGGTTGCATGAAGCGCACCTTGTTGCCCCCGTAATTGACGCCCATCCTGGCGCCCTCGATCTTCGGCGCATCGGTCTTCGCGGCGAGCATCGGCATCAGCGATAGCGACAGGAAGCCGTGCGCGATCGTGCCCCCGAACGGCGTCTGCGCGGCGCGGGCGGGATCGACATGAATGAACTGGTGGTCACCAGTCGCCTCGGCAAAGGTGTCGATCATCGTCTGGGTGACTTCGACCCATTCGGAAATGCGCTCGGTTCCGATGCTTCCGGCCATCTGCTGAACGGTGATCGTATCCACTGACACTAGTCTCCCGCGCGCGTTTCTCGCATAGCGCAGCCCACCCCTAGAGAAACTGGCGGGGCTTGAGCAAGCCTTGCAAGACCGAGAGTTTGAAAATGCCGACTGCCGTAGCGTCCGCCCCTCGCGAAGCCATGAAGGCGCTGCATCGCGCGAGCGAACCCGATGTTCTAAAGCCGCTGCTGGAGCGCGCCAGGCTGACGCCCGAGTCGCGCGGGAGCGTGGTGGGCCATGCGCTTCGGCTGCTGACCGATCTGCGCGCGGCGCAGAACAAGGGCTGGGTGAACCAGTTCCTGCAGGAATATCGGCTCAATTCGACGGAGGGCGTCGCCCTGCTCTCGCTCGCCGAGGCGTTCCTGCGTGTCCCCGATCCCGAGACCGCGGACCTGTTGATCGCTGACAAATTGGGCGATGCGGACTGGAAGGCGCATTCTGGCAAATCGAACTCGATGCTGGTCAATTCGGCAACCTGGGGCCTGGTGGTTGGACGCGTACTGGTCGGCGCGGAGCAGCAAAGCGCGCTTCGCAAGCTGATTGCACGCGCGGGCGAGCCATTCGTCCGGCAAGCGGTTGGCGCCGCGATGAAGATGATGGGCGAAGTCTTCGTGATGGGCCGCACGATCGATGAGGCGATGAGGCGGATGAAGAAGCCCGAGAATCGGGGCTTCACCGCCAGCTTCGACATGCTGGGCGAAGCCGCGCGGACCAAGGCGGATGCGGAGCGCTATTTCGAGGCGTATTTCGGCGCCATCCGCGCGGTGGGCCGCGATCCCAAAGCGGGGCATTCGATCTCGGTCAAGCTATCGGCGCTGCATGCGCGCTATGAGGTCGGTCAATATGAGCGGTGCGTGCCCGATCTCACGGACATGCTCGCCCAGCTCGCATCGGAGGCCGCGCACCAGAATATCCCGCTGACGGTGGACGCCGAAGAGAGCGAGCGGCTTGAAATGAGCTTGGACATCATCGGCGCGGTGGCAAGCCGCCCCGAGATCAACGGCTGGGACGGCTTCGGGATGGCGGTTCAGGGCTATGGCAAAAGATGCCGCGCGGTGATCGCATGGGCCGATCAACTCGGGCGGCCGATGCATGTGCGGCTCGTGAAGGGCGCCTATTGGGACAGCGAGATCAAGCGAACCCAGGTCGAGGGCCTTTCAGACTATCCGCTATTCACCCGCAAGGCGGCGACCGACGTGTCGTACCTCGCCTGCGCACGCGACATGCTCGATGCGAAGAACATCGTGCCGGCGTTCGCCAGCCACAATGCGCTGACCGTGGCGACGATCCTGGAGTGGGCTGGGCCAAGAAACGGAAAGGCGCGCCGCGACTTCGAGTTCCAGCGGCTGCACGGCATGGGCGAGGGGCTGTATGAGCGGCTCGTCCGGGAAGAGGGCCATAAGTGCCGCATCTATGCGCCGGTCGGCGGGCACCGGGATCTGCTCGCCTATCTGGTGCGGCGGCTGCTGGAGAACGGGGCGAATTCGAGCTTCGTGCACCAGCTTGCGGATGAGGAGCTGTCCGAAGAGGAACTGCTCGCCGATCCGGTTGAGAAGATCGCGGCGGTTGGCGGCAGCCGGCATCCGAGCATTCCGTTGCCGGCCGAGCTGTTTGGCGCCTGGCGGAATTCGGCAGGGATCGACTTGCAGGAGCGGGGCGTGCTTGCCGAGACGGCGGGGGCGATTGCTTCTTCTCCCCTCCTCTCCAAGGGAGGGGCTGGGGGAGGGCCTGTTGCCGCTCCCGAACTGCTTGCGGACAGCCCCTCCCCCAGCCCCTCCCGCAAGCGGGAGGGGAGTGTTGGCGACGCCGTCACGGCAGCCCAATTCGCATTTCCCGACTGGTCTGCCACCTCCGTCGAGCATCGTGCACAGATCATCGAACGCCTCGCCGATCTCCTCGAAGAACACCGTATCGAGCTGATGGGACTGGCGGTTAAGGAGGCCTTCAAGACCATTCCCGATGCGCTGGGCGAAGTGCGCGAGGCGGCGGATTTCTGCCGTTATTATGCGATGCGCGCGCGCGGCGACATGGCGCCGGTGGTGCTGCCGGGGCCGACGGGCGAGCGCAACGAAATGCGGCTGGAAGGGCGCGGCGTCTGGGCAACGATCGCGCCGTGGAATTTCCCGCTGGCGATCTTCCTTGGCCAGTGCGTCGCGGCTTTGGTGACGGGTAATACCGTGGTGGCCAAGCCTGCGCCGCAGACGCCCGAGATCGCCCGCGCGGCAGTCAGGCTCGCCCATCAGGCGGGGGTGCCGGAAGATGCGCTGATCCTCGTACCCGGCGGCCCCGAAGTGGGCGCGGCGCTGACCGCCGAACCGCGTATTGCCGGCGTGGCTTTCACAGGCTCAACGCCGACTGCGCGCAAGATCGCCAAGGCATTGCTGGAGGATGACAGCCGTCCACTTGTGCCGCTGATCGCGGAAACCGGCGGGATCAACGCGATGATTGTAGATTCGACCGCGTTGCCCGAGCAAGTGGTGGCGGACGTGCTCACTTCCTCGTTCCGCTCGGCGGGCCAGCGCTGCTCGGCGCTTCGCCTGCTGCTGCTCCAGGAAGAGATCGCCGATAATGTGATCGAGATGCTGCGTGGCGCTATGGAGCTGCTGGTGATCGGCGATCCGGGCGATCCGCGCACCGATGTCGGTCCTGTGATCGACCAGGGTGCGTACGACCGGCTGATGGGTTATCGCGAGGGCGTGAAGGGCAAGTGGCTCAAGACGTTGCCAGTGCCCGCAAATGGCCTGTTCGTGCCGCCCACGCTGATCCGGCTCGATAAATTGGAAGACCTGACCCAGGAATGGTTCGGCCCGATCCTGCATGTCGCGACTTGGTCGGCAGGGCAGCTAGCGGAGACGATCGACCGAGTGAATGCTAAGGGTTTCGGACTGACGATGGGACTGCACAGCCGCATCGCCCGATCGGCGGAGATCGCGGAGGCGCGCGCGAAGGCCGGCAACCTCTATATCAACCGTTCGATGATCGGCGCGGTGGTCGGCTCGCAGCCCTTCGGCGGCGAGGGGTTGTCCGGCACCGGCCCCAAGGCCGGCGGGCCGCATTATCTCCACCGCTTCTGCGTCGAGCGCTCGATATCGGTAGATACCACCAGTGCGGGCGGCAATGCGACTTTGCTCAGCTTGGACGAGGGGGGAATCTAGCGGTCGTGCTCCGCGTGGGCCAGTGCCACCGCCAAGCCGGTCAGCACCGAATCCTGGGTTTCCATGCGCCAGCGCGGCGCTTGCTTGATCACGCGCCCGAACGACGGCTGCTGTTCGAATCGGCTATTGAAGACCGATGCGGAGGAGGGCGAGGCAAGCGCGGCACTGCCGGTCCCAATCACGAATGCGCCGTTCCACGCGCCCAGGGCCAGCATCGCATCGCCGACGAATGCGCCCGCCAGCCCGGCCAGCAGGTCCAGCCGCTGGCCCCGCCCCGCGGGAAGCCCCGGCCCAGCCCATAAGGCATCGTCCGGCGCCAGAGTCAGCGCATGCTCCCATGACACCGGCTGTTTGCGCTTTCGCAGCGCGTGCAGCAGCGCATCCTCCACGGCATTTTCCGGGGGGAAGCCGCAATGGCCCATCTCGCAATCGATAATGCGGGCGCGGCCATCGATACCGATATCGATGCCGGCAAGCCCGACGCCCTGATCGATATTCGCGACCAGCCAGCGGCCCGGCGAGCCAAGACCAAAGGCGCCCGCGCCGCCGATTTGCTGAAGGCGCGGCGGAGATGGGCCAAGCAGAGACCAAGCCGTAGCCGAAACCAGGTTGAGAAGCAGCACGGGTCGGCGAAAGATCGAAGCCAGGCCGCTGCGCGACACCGTCCAGCGGCCCCGCGCGATCGATACGACTTCGCCAGCCGTCGAGCCCGACACGCTCATTGCGCAGCGGACATTTGCCAGCGGCCTGCCCGAATCGCGCTCGAAGCGCAGCAGCACGTCAGTCAGCGTAGGGAAATCCGCCACGGCATAGCTGAGCGAGGAAGCCGGACGAGCGCCATCGCCTATCCACGCCAGGCGAACCTGCTTTGCCCCGACCTCCACGGCGAGACCGCCCGCTGTTACACCCTGTCCTGTCACGCCCGGCCCTTTTGCGCCAAGCCTAAGCGCTCATCCAGTGAAAGCAATGAGTTAAATGAACGGACGGAGCGCGCGCGAAGGGTCTTCCTCAGGGCGAGGCGGAGCACACGGCCTCGTCACCGTCCATCGGATAAGGCGGGACCAGGGTTCCGTCGGGCATCGCAGTGAATGCGGTCTGGGTCGGGTAGGGGATCGATACCCCCTCTTCGGCGAAGCGGCGGACGATGCCGATGATGACCTTGTCGCGCATTGCGTGCGCGGCGGGCTGGTCGTCTCCGGGCACGTCGAATTCGAGGATCATGTCGATCGAACTCGCTCCAAACGCCTCGAAGCTCGCGCGCGATATCTTGGCTTCGCACTGGCCGACGACCTCGGTCAGTATCGCTGGAAGCGCCTCAAGCTTGTCGTGAGGCGTCTCGTAGGCGACGCCGATAAGCAGCTTGATTCGGACGTGGTGGCGATTGGAGATGTTCTCGATCACCTTGTCCAGCAGTTGCTTGTTGGCGATGATCAACTCCTCGCCCGTGAAAGCGCGCACCCTCGTCGATTTGAGCCCGATCGACTGGATCACGCCCGAAGTTGTATCGAAGCGGACCTTGTCACCCACGCGAAACGGCTTGTCGAAGATGATCGCCAGCGCCGCGAACAGGTCTGCGAAGATGCCCTGCGCCGCCAGGCCGATAGCGATGCCGCCAACCCCGAGGCCTGCGACCAGCCCGGTGACATCGACGCCTAGATTACTGAGCACCACTACGAAGGCGATGGCGAAGACGACCACCGTCACGATCATGCGGATGATGCCGAGCGCGCTCGCGAGCCCGGCGCCGTGATATTGCTCCGAACTGGTCTTGTGCTCGACCGCGCCGAAAATGAGCTCGCGCACCCAGATCGCCGCCTGAAACACCGCCGCGATGGTGAACAGGAAGCCGATCGTCGCCATCACCATTACGGGCGGATTGGCGTAGCCCGCCACCAGCCGGATCGACGTCATCAAGATGAAGAAATGGCCAGTCTTCGAAACGGCCCGGCCGATGATCGAATACCAGTTGGCGACGCCTGCGCCGCGCTCGCACACCCTCATTCCCCAGCGGCGCGTGGCGTGGAGCGCGAAGAAGATCGCCACCGCGATCGCCGTGGCGACAAGGATGTTGAGCCAATGCTGCTGCATCCAGATCGCGGCGTCGCGCAGGAAGGCCTGGGCCTGGGCCTGCAGGTCGGCACCCGAGGGAAGCGCGGGTTCTTTGCGTGTAGAGTTGGTCATGCGGCCTTTTGACTGCTGGGAGCGGCTAGGGATTGCTCCAGATAGGCGATCAGGCCGCGTTCGTATCGGCTCAAATGCGGCGTCGCGCGCGGCAGGCGCAGCCCCTGACGAAACGCCTGCTGGGCGTGCTTGTCCTTGGCCAGTTCGATCAGGCGCGGATGGACATAGGATTTGCGCGCGATCGAGGGTGTATTGCCCAGCGCCTGGGTAACGGGCTCCAGCATGGATTTGATGCCTAGATAGGATTCAGCGCTCGCGAGCGCCTGGAAGGCGAGGACGCTGGCGCCCCAGGTGCGGAAATGCTTCGCGGTGAAATCCTCGCCCATCGCTTCGCGGATATAGCAATTGACGTCGGTGGAAGTCACCGGATGCGCCTCGCCGGCTTCATCGAAATATCGGAAGAGGTTCTGGCCGGGCAGATCTTGCATGCGCTTTACGAAGCGGCTGAGCGAACCATCGGTGATCATCATCACGCGCAATTTGCCCGATTTGGCGCGGAACTGGAGCTTGAGCGACGAGCCCGAAACCTTGGCGTGACGCTTGCGCAAAGTTGTCGCGCCGAAGCTCTTATTGGCCTGCGCATAGCTCTCATTGCCTACGCGGATCGTGCCCAGATCGAGCAACCGCACGACTGCGGCAACCGCCTTTTGCTTGCATAGCCCCCGCAGCTTCAGATCGGCTTCGACCCTGGCGCGCAGTTTGGGCAGGTGCCTGCCGAAGCCACCGCAGCGATCGTATTTCGCGGCTTCCTGAGCTTCGCGAAAGCTGGTGTGATAGCGATATTGCTTGCGGCCCTTGTCGTCCTTGCCGGTGGCCTGGATATGGCCCCGCGGATCGGGGCAGAACCAGGCATCGGTATAGGCAGGAGGCAGCCCGATGGCGTTCAGCCGGTCGATCTCGGCGCGATCCGTAATGCGAGCGCCCTGGGCATCCCAATAGCCCCAGCCATGCCGCATCTTCCTGCGCGTGATACCGCTTTCCTGATCGTCGATATAGACGATGCCGTCTTCCGCCACTGGGCTTCCCCTCGCAAGTCAGGGAGTAATGCCCGGACCATCGCTTCGTTCCGCGCTACGACCGGGGGGAGGCTATGGACGGAAGGGTGACGAGAACTTGGCGTCAACCGTCAGCACTGGATCGTTGAGCGTGAGGAGGAAGGCGACCAGCGCCGCCTTGTCCGCGGCCGACAGGTTGAGCCGGATCGGCACTCCGCCCGGGCGCAGGCGGTTGTCAAGCGCGGGGCCGTTCTGCACGCCATTGTCGTAATGCTCGATCACTGCCGCAAGCGTCGCGAGGCGGCCGTCGTGCATGTAGGGACCGGCTAGCCCCACATTCTTGAGCGAGGGCGATTTGAACACAATCGTCTCGCCGGCATCCAGGCCGTTGCTCCGCGAATTCTGGTCGAGGCCGAAGGTCGGGGGCTGGTGGCATGCCGAGCAGCCCGCGCCACCGCCGGGAGCATTGGGCGGCGCCATGAACAGCGCGCGCCCGCGATTTTCCTGCGCCGTGAAGTTGGCCAGATCGAGATTGAGCCCGCGATTGGGGAGCGCGGCTACGAACACCGCCGCATAGCCGGTGTCCCACCGGCTGGCGGTGGAGACCATCGCGCGCTCGAACATCGCCAGCGCCTGCTGGATGCGCGCCTCGGTGATCGTCGGAGTGCCGAAGGCAAAGGCGAACAGTTCGGGATAATAAGCGATGCCGCCCATCTTGGTGATCAGCGCGGCGATCCCCCCAGCGCCGGCATCCCAGCCCATCTCGACCGGGTTCTGGATCGGCTGGCTCGCCTGCAATTCGACGCTGGCCGCGCGGCGGTCCCAGAACATCGAGCCCGGCCGGTAATAGCGGACATTGCCGAGCCGTGTCGAATGCGCGGTGGTGAAGGCCGCGCCGTTCACTCCGGTGGAGAACCGGCGCGGATCGGTGAAGCCAACTGCCTGCTGGTGGCATGACGCGCACGAGATCGTATCGTTGGTGCTCAACCGCCGGTCATAAAAGAGTACGCGGCCAAGCGTGGCGATGCGATTGTCGAGCGTCGTGCCGGCGGGGGTGTTGTCGTCGCCGGCCACGGTGGCGTCGTAATACGCCGGGAGCACGGGCGCATAGCTCGCAAGCGCGGCCAGATCGAGCGTGGTGAAGGTGGTGACGGCCGTGCTGGGGGTGGGTGTGGGCGTCGGGGTAGGTGTCGGTGTGGGCGTCGGGGCCGCTGCGACGACCGCGCCCCCCGTCGATCCGGTGGAGCTTCCGCTGCTGCACGATGCAAGCGCCGTGGCCGCGAGTGCCGACGCGAATATGCGGTAGGACATTGGCCACTCCCCCAGCCGACTCTACGTTACGCTAGAGAAATGATCGGGAAACGCTAGGGCAATATTGTATCAGATTGTCGCGGCGGCTCGCCGCAGTGGCTTCCAGTCGTTGATCCAGCGCTGTGCGGGCCGCTCGACCAGGTGGTAAAGCGCTACCGAGACGGCGAAAACCAGCAGCAGGAACAGCGCGAACAGGCCCCAGCCCATGTCGTGGTCGTGGATGAAGGCGAGCTTGAAGCCCATCCACAGCATCCAATGGCCGAGATAGGTCGCGTAACTGATTTCGCCGAGATAGTGCACCGGCGCCGAGGCAAGGGGATTGCCGCGCATCTCGGATGTGAGCGCGAGGACGAGGACGAGCGCGCCGAAGACCAGCGGCAGCGCGAACGTCTGCGGCGCCAGCCCCTCCACATGCAAAGCGAGGATCGCGGCTCCTGCCGCGCCCGCCGCGAGCGCTGGCAGCAGCGGGCGGGCACGCCACCGCAGCCACAACGCGCAGGTGAGCATGCCGATCGCGAATTCCGCCAGGCAGCGCAGCACGCTCATCTTGACGATGTCCGCGCCGAGCAAGCTCACTCCACGCAACGTGAAAACCAGGTGCAAGGCGGCTGCGATGCCGGCCGCGGCGGCGATCAGCGCCCAACTGGGCCAGCGCTTGAAATCGGTGGCGATCACCAGCCATGGAAACAGAAGATAGGCCGCCAGCTCGCACGAGATCGACCAGGCCGGGACATTCCAGGTCAGGCGATCGGTGAATCCCCAATTCTGTACCAGCAGGATGTGGAGCGGCAGCTCGGCCGGCGGATATTGCGACCAGTCAGGATGGTCGAGCAACGCGATTATCAACGAGAACACGATCGCACCGGCGAGCACGAACATGTGCAGCGGCCACACGCGGGCGATGCGCCGCTTGAGGAAGCGGGGAATCCCGGCCGGCCCCTCTGCGCGAAGCTTCTCGGCATAAGTCAGCCAGATCACGAAGCCCGAAAGCACGAAGAAGAAGTCGACGGCGAGATACCCCAGCGCCATCGGGCCGGCGGCCCCGCCGATTCCCGCCATCATGAAGCGCAGGTGGAACAGCACCACCAGCCACGCGGCGATTCCCCGCGCGCCGGTAAGCGCTCGAAGTTCACCGCTCATGCCGTCGCCAGCCGTTGCTTGCGCAAGGGTCGCCACGCAGTTTCCCCACGCTTGCGGGCGACATAAGTGTCGAGCCCGATCTGCGCGCCGATCAGCATGTAGACGAAGGGCTGAAAGGCAATCGCCACGAAGGTCGCGCCGAGCAGATAGATGATGTGCGCATTTTGGAGCGCGGCCGCAAGCGGCGCGACCCATTCCTGGCCCGTCTCAGCCTTCCTGTAGCGCCGTCTGAGCACTTCCATCCGGAAGACACCCCCCAGGTTGATCATCAGCCATAGCAGCAGCCCGGGATAGCCCTGTTCTCCGAGCATTTCGAAATAGGCGCTGTGATAGGCGCGGGCGGAATCAATTTCGAGGCTGCGCTTCACTTCGGCCTGGCCGCCCGCCTCGGTAACGCTGACCTTCTCGTAGCGGATCTTGTTCTGGCGATAGGCCTCGAACCCGCCGCCCATCGGATGGACCTTCACATAGTCCATCGTCCACTGCCACACCGCTACGCGAGTGGAGGCAGAGGCGTCGCCCTGGTAGGTTTTGATCGTCCCCATCCGCTCGGTGAAGGACGAAGGGAGGAAGGGGATCGCGCACAGGCCCAGGCAGCCGAGCGCGCTGAGATAGACCAAAGGCCGCTTGAAATCGCGCAGCATCAGCAAGGCGAGAAGGGCGATGCAGAGGAGCCCCGTGCGCGTCGATGTACCGACCGGAATGAGCAGACAGGCGAAGACCAGGCCATAGCAGAATATCCTCACCCGACGATCCGGCGCGAAGATCGTTCCGTGGCGCGAGAACCACAGGATCAGCGGGATGATGGCGATCGCGACGGTCGAAATGGTCGATCCTTCGTAAAGCCCCGAATTATTGGTCACCATCAGATTGAGCTCGCCATAGCCGCCGCCGGAGAACACCGTCTTGATGCCTCCGACGATGATGATCGATGCCGCCGAGAGCACCATGAACAGCAATAGCGATTCGAGGCGAAGCTTGGTGCGCAGCGTAAGCGGGAGAAAGGCTGCGAAGGCCAAAGCCTTCCACACCCATTCCCACTTGTCGCGCGCCTCGACCGGGAAATCGGCATTGAGCGTAGTATAAAGGCAATAGCCGAGCAGCAGCACGATCAGTAGCTGGCGCGGGCCGACGCGCACGTCGCGCTTGTCGTCGATCGCCAGCCAGCCCAGCACGGCCATGCCCACCGCGATCATCGAAATGGGGATGGAGTTGAGCAGCAGGTAAGTCAGCCGCTGGGGCGAGACAATGTCGATATAGGCATAAGCCAGCACGAACAGGAACGGGCGGCGAAAGCCCGTCGCGAAAAGTGCGGCAAGAAAGGCGACGAAGACGAGATCACGCACCGGGCGGACCCCAGCGGCGCTTCTTGACCTTGCTGTCGCTCTCGTGTGGGCCCGGCTCCCGATCGAGATCGTCGCGGCGCAGCAGCAGGAATGCCGCGAGCAGCATCAGCCCGTGCGAGATCGCAAGCGATAGATTGTCGATCATGCGGGTCCCACGCGCTCCTTTAGCCTCCGCGTGTAACCGAGCGCAGTTGACGCGCCGTTAAGGCCTCCCGTGGCAGGAAAAGCCGATGCGCATTCTCCATATTCTCGACCATGGCTTGCCGTTGCATAGCGGCTACACCTTTCGCACGCGTGCCTTGCTTAAGGCGCAAATCGCGCGGGGCTGGGAAGTGGCGGCGGTGACGGGCCCGCGGCACGGCGATTACGCCGCCGCCGACGAAATCGTGGACGGGCTGCAATTCCATCGCACGCCGCCGGTGAATTCGGCTTTGCCGATTATCGGCGAATGGCGCGAAATCGGTCGCTTCGCGCGGCGCATCCGCAAAGTGGCCATGGCCTTCAAGCCCGACATCCTCCATGCCCATTCCCCGGTGCTCGATGCGATGGCGGGGCAGCGCGCCGCCCGGCGCCTCAAGCTGCCATTCGTCTACGAAATCCGCGCCTTTTGGGAAGACGCCGCGGTCGGCAACGGCACGGGGCGCGAGGGCAGTTGGAAATACAATATTACCCGTGCGCTGGAGACGCGCGCGGTGCGGCGTGCCGATGCGGTCGCGGTGATCTGCGACGGCCTGCGCGCCGATCTGGGGCGGCGGGGGATCGATCCGGGCAAGATCTTCGTCTCGCCCAATGGCGTGGACCTGAACGTCTTCGGCGATCCGCTCCCTTACGATCAGGCGCTGGCCGAGGAGCTGGGCGTATCGGGCGGCGAGACGATCGGCTTCATCGGCAGCTTCTACGATTATGAAGGGCTCGACGTGCTGATCGACGCAATGCCCGAGCTCGTCCGCTCGCGGCCCTCCATGCACCTGATACTGGTCGGCGGCGGGCCGGCCGAAGCGGCGCTCCGCGCTCAGGCGGCGGCGTCGCCGGCCGCGGGCCGGATCAAGTTCATCGGCCGCGTGCCGCACCACGATGTCGACCGCTATTACAGCCTGGTCGATGTGCTGGTCTATCCGCGCAAGCGCATGCGCCTGACCGAATTGGTCACGCCGCTCAAGCCGCTGGAGGCGATGGCGCAGCGCAAGCTGGTCGCCGCATCGGACGTAGGCGGTCACCGCGAGCTGATACGCGACGGCGACACCGGCACCTTGTTCAAGCCCGACGATGCGCTGGCGCTGGCCCGATCGGTGGCCGCGATATTTTCCGATCGCGACCATTGGGATGCGCGCCGCGCACGCGCGCGGGCGTTCGTCGAAGCCGAGCGAAACTGGTCGATCAACGTCTCGCGTTATGAATCTGTTTACCAAAAACTCGCAATGTCGGGATCGAGCAAATCAGCTTGGTCGCACAGGACAGTAAAAGCGTGAATCTACCCCTTGCCCCCCTAGCAGCGGCATTGCTCGGCGCGGTGGCGGCGCTTGGCGTGATCGTGATGCCCATGCCGATGCTCGAGTCGCTGGTGATGGATTCGGGGGTGCCCGCCGTGCTTCCGGGCGCGGAACCACCGCTGGGCCTCACCGCGCGCGTGATCCTGGCGTTTGGAATTGGGGGAGTTGCCGCCTTGCTCGGCTGGTTCATGGCCTTCGTGCTGGTCGGCACGCGCGGGCTTGGCGTGGGCAAGGATATCGTGGCCGAAGCCCCCCATACTCCGATCATTCGCCGCGCCGATGCCCATCCCGATGCGCCGCCGCGTCCGCCCTTGCTCGCGACACGCGATCTGGGCACTCCGTTCCTGGAGGTGCGTGCGGCCGATAATGACGGCGATCCGCTTGATGAAGTCCAGCTTTCCAGCGAAGATATTTTTCCCTCGATCGCCGAGCGGCCGCTTCCTCAGGATTTCGATCAGCCGCTCGCCGCGTTCGATCCCCGCGCCATCCCCCCGGTGCCGCGTCCCAAGCCCGTACCGCTGGCCCCGTTGCGCCGCACGCCCCACCCCGCCGTGTTCGACGAGACCGAGCGCTTCGAAGTATTCGAGCTTACGCCGCCGGTGCGCAAGCCTGCGCCACCGCCCAAGCGTGTCGAAACACCGCTTCCTCCCGTCGAAGCAATCGTCCGGCCCGAGACCGATGCGTCGGTACATGCATTGCTCGAACGGCTCGAGCGTGGCGTCGTTCGCAACGGCCTTGCAACCGGGGCGGAGACTGCACGGCCTCGCGACGCTGAACGTGGGCTGGAAGATGCACTCGTCACCCTGCGCAACCTGGCGCGCCGGGCCTAACGGTCTTCCACCGTCAGGGCCTCGATCTGGATCGTGACCGTGTCCCCCTCGCGAGAGACGCGCGTGACTGCAAGATCCGCCACCAGATGACCTCGAAACGCGAACTCCGCCTCAGGTAACACGACCAGCCATGCATCCAGCTCAACGGAGGCCCGCGCCTTCAGCGTGAGCCGGTGCTGCGCGCCCACGAAGGTGGCGCTGGCCCATCGGGTGCAGTCACACGCCGGGATCGTCACTGCGCAGCCTGCCGCTTCAGCGCTCGCGATCAGACCGCGCTCAATCAGCGTGGCGGCGTCCGGCCCGCGGCTCATGGCTCGGCCTGGGTGGCGAGGAATGCTTCCAGCCGGGCTGCAAGCGGGCCGCCGAGCTCGCGCCCGTTGCGAAGGTCATGCACCAGGCGTGGGTCGCGCGCGGCAAGCCGCCCGAAGCGGCTGGGCGACATGTTCGTCCGCCGCAGGAATGTTTCGATCTTTCGATGCACCGACATCGCGCTTCCTCCTCGATTCGTTTATCGATGGTCATGATTTGTTCTCATCTCCTACTTGTCTAGGAAAAATCCTATGATAAAGACTCGATTGTGGAACCGGAGACCCAGCGGGCCGCCCTGGCGGGCCTGATGAAAGAGCAGGGGCGGAGCTTTGCCCAGCTTTCGCGCGTGCTTCGGCGCAATCCCGCCTATCTCCAGCAATATCTCAAGCGGGGCACGCCGCGCCTGCTGACCGAAGCGGATCGCGCGCGGCTGGCGCGCTATCTGGGCGTGCCCGAAGCGGCGCTCGGCGCTCGCGCGGCGGATGGCGTGGTGGAAGTGGCGCGACTCGACGTGCGCGCCTCGGCAGGGCCCGGCGGGCTGGTCGATCTGGAGGCGCGCCGGAGGCCGGGCATGTTTCCGCCGGAGATGCTCCGCCAATTAGGGGTTCGGCCCGAAGCGGCCTCGATGATCGAAGTCCAGGGGGATTCCATGTCGCCCCTGCTCGAGCATGGCGACGAAATCCTGGTCGATCGCGCCCAGTGCAGTGTGAAGGGCCGGGGCGGGATATTCGTGCTGCGACTGGATGGAGAGCTGATGGTCAAGCGGCTGCGCCCCGCGGTCGGCGGAATGGAGGCCGTCAGCGACAACCCGGCCTATCCGATGCGCTTCGTCAAAACGGGGGAAGCGGAAGTGCTGGGCCGGGTGGCGTGGCTGGGGAGGGCGCTTTGAATTCGCGCGGGAGCGATCAGCCTTTCCGCCGGTCCACCAGCCAGACGATCAGCAGCCCGGCCAGCCCTACGCCGAGGCCCGCGACGAACCCCATCGAAGCTTGACCCCGTCCCATGCCGATCACCACGCCCGCGATCAGGGCGATCGCAAGGATGAAGCCCCCGGCCATCGGAGTGCGTGAAGGGTTTGCCATGCCCCGCCTTTGCCATGGCGAAGGCGCCTGCGCCAACATTTGATGGTATAAATATTCCTTCACCTTGTTCCGCCGCGAATGCTTCAGCTTCTTGTGCGAATTGAAGCGCATGGACTTTCGAGAGCCGGGCGCGGCAAGCGCACCCCCACCGCTTCCGTATCTTGCCGACACGCTCCAAGTCGCGGACGCCACTCACCTGATCGCCACCTTCGGCGATTCCGCCGGCAGCGAGGCCGCGGCTCGCGCGGACCAATATCGAGATCTGGGCAACCACATCAATTTCTGCCGCTGGCGCCAGATCGAGCGGCTGATCGTTTTGCTGTCGATCGGCCGCGCAGTGGGCACGGTCCACTAGCCGCCGCCGCGCGGACCTGAAACCATCCTTGCGAGTTAGGGCTAACGCTCCACGTGCGAGGCTGAATGACTCTTCCACAGATGCTCTCCGTCGCCGTGCTTGGCGGCATGATGCTGCTCTTCATCTGGGGGAAGCTGCGTTACGACGTCGTCGCGGTAATCGCGCTCCTCGCGGCGCTCGCCGCAGGCGTCGTCAAGCCCAAGGAAGCGTTTAGCGGCTTTTCGGATGATATCGTGATCGTCGTCGCCTCCGCACTCGTGCTGTCGGGGGCGGTGCAGCGATCGGGCGTGATCGAAAGCGCGATGCTTGTGCTCCAACGCCGCGTGACGCGGATACGCTCACAATTGCTGCTGTTGTGCGCCAGTGTCGGCTTCGCTTCGGCGCTGGTAAAGAATATCGGCGCGCTCGCGATGATGATGCCGGTCGCGTTCCAGATGGCCAAGCGGTCGAATGCCTCGCCGGCCGTCTTCCTGATGCCGATGGCGTTCGCTTCGCTGCTCGGCGGTCTCATCACGCTGATCGGGACCTCGCCCAACATCATCGTTAGCCGGGTCCGCCAGGAAATGACCGGCGAGCCCTTCGGCATGTTCGATTATGCGCCGGTGGGCCTGGGCCTCACCGTGGTGGGCCTGATCTTCCTGCGCTTCGGATATCGGCTGCTCCCGCGCGACCGGCGCGCCGTCCCGACGCTGGGCGAAGCGCTCGACATCCAGGATTATGTCACCGAGGCGCTCATCCCGGCGGGATCGCCCGTGGTCGGCGAAACGGTCGGCGCATTTCTCGAGCGGCATGAGGATGAGATCACGTTGTCCGCGATCCTTCGCTCGGGAGTTCGCAGCGCGCCTTTTCCCGACACCGAACTGCGCGAAGGCGACCTGCTGATCCTCACCGGCGCGCCGGATGGCCTGGAGCGGGTGATCGCGACCGATGCGCTAGAGCTGGAAGGACAGCATCGCGACCGGCCAGTCGAAGGCGGCGACGATGTAGGGGTGATCGAAGCCGTGATCGGCACCGGCAGCGTGCTGATCGGGCAGACCGCCGCACGGCTGGGCCTGCACGAGCGCTTCGGCGTCAATCTCATCGCGGTCTCGCGTCGCGGCGAGCGGATCGCCAGGCGCCTGGCCGAAGTCCAGCTTCGCGCGGGCGACGTGATCGTGCTGCAGGGGCCGCTCGAATTGTTGTTTGAGCGCCTCGGCGAGCTTGGCTGCCTGCCGCTCGCCGAACGCACGCTGCGGCTGGGAAGCGCGCGCAAGGGCCTGATACCGCTCGCTGCCCTGAGCGTGGCGATGCTGGCGACAGCGCTTGGCTATGTGCCGGTGGCGGTCGCATTCTTTGCGGCGGCGGCCTTCGTGATTATCAGCGGCGCGCTGCCGGTCCGCGAGGCCTATGGCCATATCGAATGGCCGATCCTGGTGATGCTCGGCGCGCTCATCCCGGTCAGCGATTCGCTGCGCACCACGGGGACGACCGACCTGATCGGCGAGCAGCTTTCGCACTTTGCCGCGATCCTTCCGCCTTGGGGAGCCGTCGCACTGATCCTCGCGGCGACGATGGCAGTGACCCCGTTCCTGAACAATGCGGCGACAGTACTGGTGATGGCCCCGATCGCCGCGACCTTCGCCACGGGCCTGGGCTATCGTCCGGAGGCATTCCTGATGGCGACGGCGGTGGGCGCCGGCTGCGATTTCCTCACGCCTATCGGCCACCAGTGCAACACGCTGGTCATGGGCCCCGGCGGCTATCGCTTTGGCGACTATGCACGATTGGGCGCGCCCTTGTCCCTAATCGTGCTGGTGGTAGGAACGCCGCTCATCCTATGGGCATGGCCGGTGACATGACGACGAGGGCTGCGCGAATTCAGCGGACCGGCGGGCCCGAAGTGATCGAATGGATCGATATCGAGCTGCCGCCGCCGGGGCCGGGCGAAGTGCGCATGCGCAACACCGCCATCGGCCTCAATTTCATCGACACCTATCACCGCTCCGGCCTCTATCCTGTCCCGCTGCCCAGTGGGCTCGGAGGCGAAGCGGCGGGGGTGGTAGAAGCGGTGGGCGAGGAGGTCGAGGCCTTTGCAACAGGGGACCGCGTGGCGACTCCGGGGCCCGGGCTCGGAGCCTATTCGACCGCCCGAAATGTGAAGGCCATGACCCTGTTCAAGCTGCCCGGGGATATTTCGGACGAGACCGCGGCGGCGTCGCTGCTCAAGGGCTGCACCGCCGAGTTCCTGATCGAGCGCTGCGCACGGGTGCAGCCGGGCTCGACCGTGCTGGTCCATGCCGCCGCGGGCGGAGTCGGACAGATCGCGGTGCGCTGGCTGAAGGCGATCGGCGCGCAAGTGATCGCAACCGTGGGCAGCGAACCAAAGGTCGCCCTCGCTCGGGGTGCCGGTGCGGATCATGTGCTGCTCTCGCGCGAGGACGATGTTGCGGCCCGCGTGCGCGAAATCACCGGCGGCATAGGCGCTGACGTCGTGCTCGATGGCGTGGGCGCCGCGACCTGGAAAGCCTCGCTCGCGTCATGCAAGCGGCGCGGCCTTGTCGTCAGCTTCGGCAACGCCAGCGGGCCTGTAGAGAATGTAGGGCTCGGCGAACTCGCACGCGCCGGGTCGGTCTTCGTCACCCGACCCACCTTGTTCGACTATTATGTCACGCCCGATGAACGCGCCGCCGGCAGCGCGCGCCTGTTCGGGATGCTGCGCAGCGGCGCGGTTCGCGCGGACATCAACCAGCGTTTCGCGCTGGAGGACGCTGCCGAGGCGCACCGCGCGCTTGAGGCGGGCGAGACGACTGGATCGACAGTGCTCCTGCCCTAGACCGCGACTCCTTCGCGTAGTGAGAGCACGCTTTCGCGGAGGGCCGTAGTGTATAGGATATTGTTTTCGGCATCGACGCGCCGCTGGAGCCGGTCGAGGATCGAGAGTGTGACCAGGCTGAAATGGTCCCAGTCCTCCGCGATGCACTCGCTGTTCCACTCATTGAGATACATCGTCCAATCCGCGTGCAGCGAGGCGAATTCGGCCGTGAAGGCGCTTGCCGCTTCCCGAGTCAGGGCATTGTCGCTCTGGATCATGCGCGGATAGATAAAGCTATCCTCGTGCGCGAGGTGCGCGCCTAGTTCCTGGGACAAGTCACTGAGCGCGATCATGACGCCTGCACATCCCGCTCGATGGCGGATACCAGCCGATGCAGGACTTCCACCCGGCTGGCGATCCGCGCATGCTCCTGCATCAATCGTTCGTAGCTCATGGCCGTGTCCTCTCGAAGGCACGACTGGGCCGGTGCAGTTAATTTCTTTGCCGGCCGGGCCTACGCAAAAGCCCCCACGAGCGATTTAATCTCCATGAATTCGGCGAGCCCGAACTTGCCGTGCTCGCGGCCATTGCCCGATTGCTTGTAGCCGCCGAACGGCAGGTCCGGGCTCGGCTGGCCGCCATTGACATAGACCATGCCGGCGCGGAGCCGCGGCGCGACGCGCTTGACGCTCTCGGCGTCGCCAAACAGCACCGCGGACAAGCCGTAATCCGTATCGTTGGCGATGCGGATCGCGTCTTCCTCATCCTTGTAGGGAATGATCGTAACGACCGGCCCGAATATCTCCTCGCGCGCGATCGTCATGTCGTTGGTCACGCCGGAGAAGAGCGTAGGTTTGACGAAATAGCCGGTGTCCATTCCGTCGGGCCGGCCGGGGCCGCCGGTCTCGAGCGTGGCGCCTTCTTCCATGCCCTTGGCGATCAGGCCCTGAATCTTGTCCCACTGCGCCTTGTTGACCACCGGGCCGATATGGCGGCCTTCCTCGGCCGGATCGCCGGTTGGAGTCGCCTTCATGATCTCGGCGGCGAGCGCAGTGACTTCCGCCGCCCTGCTCTCGGGGACGAGCAAGCGGGCGGGCGCGATGCAGCTCTGGCCCGAATTCATGAGGACGGTGGCCAGCGTGCCCTTCACAGCGGCGGCCGCATCTGCGCTTTCTAGCATCAGCGAAGGCGACTTGCCGCCCAGTTCCTGATGGACGCGCTTCACGGTGTCCGCGGCATTCTTGGCGACGAGCACGCCGGCGCGAGTCGATCCGGTGAAGCTCACCATATCGACGAGCTTATGGGTGCTGAGCGCAGTGCCCACGCCGGGGCCGTCGCCATTGACGAGGTTGAACACTCCCGCCGGCACGCCCGCGGCATGCATCACTTCGGCGAAGATCACGGCGCAACTCGGCGCTTCCTCGCTGGGCTTGAGGATCATCGTGCAGCCCGCGGCCAGGGCGGGGGCGACCTTGGATACGATCTGGTTGAGCGGCCAGTTCCAGGGCGTGATCATCGCCACCACGCCGATGGGCTCGTGAACGACCAGGCTGTTGCCGATCTGCTCCTCGAAAGTGAATTCGCGCAGCGCCCGGATCGCGGACATCAGATGGCCGATACCCGAGCCGACCTGTGCGGTCTTCGCCAGGCTGAGCGGCGCGCCCATCTCTAGGCTGATCGCCTCGGCCATGTCGCCGGCGCGCGCCTTATAGGCTTCGAGAATACGCTCGAGCAGTGCGATGCGCTCGTCGACCGAAGTGCGCGAAAATATCTCGAAGGCCCGCGAAGCGGCGGCCGCGGCCTTGTCGACATCGGCGGCCGAGCCCAGCATGATCTCGGCGGTGGCGGTTTCGGTGGCGGGGTTGATCACGTCATGCTTCGTGCCCCCTTCGCTTTCCACCCATGCGCCGTCGATATAGTGCTTCAGATAGCTGCGCATCTCGTCTCTCGCTTCCAAATTCGAAATTTCGGTATGGGCCTAGATGCAGCGTGCCGGCCGCCGCTTCAAGGGGACATGGCCCGCAACGGGGACCGGCCCAGGCGCGGTCGCCCGCATTGACTCCAAGCCAACTCACAATAGGTTATGCTTCGTATCTGGGGGAGGAATTATGCGTATCTATCTTGCGACCGTGATCGCCGTCACCTTTTGTTGTCCTGGGGTTGCCGATGCGCAGGAGGTGCCTGTCGTAGCCTTGGCGCGCCCCGCGGCTCCGGAGCATGCACTGGCTTCCGGCACCGAAGTGTTCGTGAAGCTGAATCAGGAGCTCAGTTCCAAGCGCGTCAAGGAAGGCGAGATGTTCGGGCTCACGGTCTCGAACGACGTGATGCTCGGGCAATATGTCGTGATTCCCAAAGGATCGCTGGCAATGGGCGAAGTCACGTGGAGAACCGGCCGTGCCGTATTCGGGAAATCCGGCAAGATGGAAATCGAGCTGCGCTATGTCGATTTGAACGGACGCCGCATTCCGATCAACGGCAAGTTCCGTCAGGAAGGCGAAGGATCGACGGTCGCGGCGGTCGGCGCAGTCGTCCTCGCCGCGCCCTTGCTTTTCATCACCGGCAAGAGCGCGAGAATTCCCGAAGGCCGCGAGCTGAAAGGCTATACGAGCGAGGCGATCCCGGTGGCGCTGCCCGCCGGGGCGACGATTGAAGCTGCTCCGGTGCAGGCTAGCGCGCCTGCCAGTTCGACGCCGTAGCACGGGCCAGGGCTGGGGCCGCAGCAAGCGGCCCCAGCCCCGTTCGTGCAATCAGCCGGGCGTCACCATGAAGATCTCGCCGAAGAAATCGACGATGTAGAGATTGCCCGCGCTGTCCTGACCGAAGGAGGCGAGATTGTCGATCGCGGCCACATCGGGAGTAAAATCCAGATTGCGGCGCTCATAGCTGCCCGAGGGAAATAGGGACCCCTGGACGAGCGAGGCGGCCGGCAACGTCCAGATGTTGCCGCTGACGAAGTCGCCAAACACATATAGCCCGGACAGCGAAACCACCGGGCCGCGATAGACATAGCCCCCGATGACTGTTCGGCCCTGCCTGGGTCCCGTCCCGTGATCATATTGGGTCACCGGCGCTGTGAGCCCAGCCGGCGCAGTCCCGGTATAAGGCTGGGTGCCCTCCAGAAAGCGCCAGCCGAAATTGAGGCCCGGCTGGTCGGTGCGCACGACATCGACTTCCTCGATCGCGCTTTGCCCCACATCCCCGATGATCAGCCGGTTGCCGTCAAACGAGCTGCGGAACGGGTTTCTGAGGCCATAGGCGAAGACATAGGGGTCACCCCCGCCCGCGATGAACGGATTGCCGGGCGCGGGCGCGAAGGGCGTGCCCGATCCGGGGGCGGTGTCGAGGCGCAGCCGCAGGATCTTGCCGAGGCGCGAATTCACATTCTGAGCGTTGTTGGCCGGATCGCCTCCACCGCCGCCATCGCCGACCGCATCATAGAGGAAGCCGTCGGGGCCGAAGCCGATCCAGCCGCCATTATGGTTGTTCTCCGTGGAATGTGGTGTGGACAGCACGAGCCGCATGGCGCCGGTCGCGACATTATACTCGCGGATCTCCACGGCGCCGCTCGCACCGGTGGCATGGACGAAGACGATGTTCGAGGTCGCGTAATCGGGACGCGCGGCAAGGCCCAGCAGGCCGCGCTCGCCATCGATGGTGAGGCCGCCGGCGGTGAAGGCCAGCGTCTTCGCCCCGGTCGCGGGCGTCAGCAGCCAGACGCGCCCCTCTTTTTCAACGACGAAGACGCGGCTCGAGTCGCCCGGAACAGCCGCCACATAAAGCGGCTGATCGAAGCCGGTGCCGACGCGCTTGACCGCGATGCCTTCGCGGCTGTTGGTGACGGTGACTTGCAGGCTGAGCGTCGAGCTGAGGCTCGCGTCGCTCGCGGTGAGCTGGACCTGATAGACATTGTCGCCGTCGCTATCGCCGGGAAGGTCGAAATTGGGCGCAGCGGAGAAGCTCAGCGCGCCGGCGGGCGTGATCGTAAAGCGCGCAGCGTCCGCTCCACCCGAGACCGAATAACCGATCGCATTACCCTGCGCATCGGTCGCTATGGCCTGATAGCCCAGCGCCGCATTCTCAACGACGGTTGCGGTTGTGGCCGAGGTGAAGCTGGGGGCGGTATTTGGGGTGGGTGTCGGCGCGGGAGTGCCGCCGCCCGGCCCTCCGCCACCGCTGCACGCGGCTAGGAGCAGAAGGGGGAGCGTGGCGCTGTATCGCATCGCTGCGCAACGTCGGACGATCGGGTCCTGTTCCATCAACGTTTCTCCCTCGCCAGGCGGCTCATCAGGATCGCGGCGCGTTTCGCCTGAAGCGCGATGCTCGGAACCTCCAGCCATTCGCCCTCGGCATGCAGCGTGCCGCCCACGGGGCCCATCCCGGCGAGCGTATCGGCATAGGCCGCGACGAAGCTCGAATCGGCCGCGCCGCGCTTGGCGGGCGGAAACTCGGCCATTTCCGGCAGCCCCAGGTCGCGGTTGATCGCATTGATCCGCGTGAGCAGCGCGCGATTGCCGTCGGTCGGCGCCATTGGCGGCGTATTGTCCTGGAAGGTCAGCGTCGCCGAAGTGCCAGGCAGATGCTGTGCGGCGATCGCCAGCATCTTCGCGCGCGCCGCCGCGTCCTGCTCAGGGGTAAGGCTGCGCAAATCGCCGCGGGCGATTGCCTGGGCGGGGATCACGTTGGTCTTGCCCGCTGCCTCCACCTTCACGCCATCGGCATCGATGCTCGCCGGAGTGCCCCCCGCGATTACGCCCACGTTGAAAGTCAAATTCTCTTCGATCAGCTCGCTGCGCCAGGCGTTCAGGATGCGCGTGATCTCATAGATCGCGCCATAGCCGAGGCTCGGGGTGAAGACACTGCCGCCATGGCCGGTCTTGCCGGTGGCGGTCAGGGTCCAGTTATTGGCGCTGCGCCGGGCGACCGTGCCGAATTCCTTGCCGTCTTCCTTCGCCAGATTCTCGAATTCGAGCGCGACATCGGCCCATTTGCCGGCCTCGATCAAGTCGCGGCGTGCAACCGGGATCGGGTCGCCTGTTTTCTCCTCGTCGCCGGTGAACATCACCATGATGTCGGCGTTTTTCAGCGTCCCCGCCGCCTGCATCGCCCGCAGCGCCGCGACGATCACGGCGATCCCGCCCTTGTCGTCCACTACGCCGGGGCCGACTGCCTTGTCTCCCTCACGGACGAACTTCTGGAACGGCGAGCTGGCCTCGAACACCGTATCGACATGCGCGATCAGCAGCATGCGCTTGCCCCGGCCATTGCCCTTGTGCGTCGCGACGAAATGCCCGGCGCGCTTGGTTTCCGGCAGCTCGATCCAATCGACCTTGAAGCCGAGCGCCTCGAACTCGGGCCGCAGCATCTCCCCCATCGTGCGCACGCCCGCCAGGTTCAGCGTGCCGCTATTCTGGTTCACCATCCGCTCGAGCAGGGTGAGCGTGCGGTCGTTTTCCTTGTCGATAGCGGCGGTGATCGCGGCTTCCTGTTTGGAAAGCTGCGCGGCGGCGGGTGTGGCTGCAAGCAGGGCGAAGGCGGGGAGGAGGGTTCGGAGCATGCGCCAAGCCTAATCGCTCGAACGCGGCGGGCCAAGCACTTGTCGGCGCAGCCCCCGCGTGGGAGACAGGCGCGGATGCCCGAGCGCCCGTATACCAGCCAAGACTATGCCGCCGGGCTGGCGCGGGCGTTCGCAGGCGCGATCATCTTCGGCCTCCCGCTGCTGATGACGATGGAGATGTGGTCCATCGGCCTCTACGTTCAGCCACTGCGGCTGCTGCTGTTCGTCGCGCTCAATTTCGTCGTGCTGGTATTCCTCTCCCGCTTCGGTGGATTCGAGAAGACCTCGACCGTCGCCGAAGACGTGCTCGATGCGGTCGCCGCCTATGGCGTAGGTATTCTCTCCGCGGGCGCAATCCTGGCGATGTTCGGGCTGCTTTCCCCCGACATGCCTCTGGACCAGATCGGCGGGATGATCGCGATCCAGTGCATCCCGGCAAGCTTCGGCGCGATGATCGCGCGCAAGCAATTGAGCGGGGGAGAGGCCGACGACGATGCGGAAAAGGCGGCGCGCTCGGCAGGTTATGCGGGCCAGCTCTTCCTGATGCTGGCGGGGGCGCTCTTCCTGGCCTTCAACGTGGCGCCGACCGAGGAGATGATCCTGATCGGCTTCAAGATGTCGGCATGGCAGACGCTGCTGCTGTTGCTCGGCTCGATGCTGTCGCTCCATCTTCTGGTGTTCGCCGTGGGCTTTGCGGGGCAGCGGGACGCGCCCGAGGGATATGGGCTGGCGCGGCGCTTCCTGATCTTCACGGTGCCCGGCTATGCCATTGCATTGCTGGCAAGCTCTTATGTGTTGTGGACGTTCGGCCGCATGGACGCGGGCGATGCGGCGGCGATTGCCAGCACCATCGTGGTGCTGGCTTTCCCGGGCGCGGTGGGCGCGGCCATGGCGCGGCTGGTGATTTAGGGAATTGGGATGACACAGGGTCGCAAGGGCGTTGCCAATACGCCGCCGCTGGAATGGATCGCCGCGGCGGTCGGGCTTGCGCTGATCCTGCTGGTGGGTGGCATGATCGCGCGCGAAGCGCTGGACCGGCAGGAGGCTGCGCTTCCCGCGATCCAGGTGCGGCCGCTGCGCGTCGAGATTGGCCGGGCGGGTTTCGTCGTGGAGTTCGAGGCGGTCAATCTGTCGGGCGGCACTGCGGCGGCAGTGGCGATCGAAGGGAAAGCGGGGGACGAAACCAGCACGGCAACGCTGGATTATGTTCCCGGCCATGGCCGCGTCAAAGGGGGCTTGTTCTTCAGCAAACAGGATCCCCGCGCGGGCCTCGGCCTGCGGGCAACGGGCTTCCAGACTCCCTGACGCGCAAAGGGCGCCCGGATCGCTCCGGACGCCCTCGTTCTTGTCCGATCCGCCGGATCAGGCGCTGTAATACATGTCGTACTCGACCGGGCTCGGAGTCATCTCCCAGCGGGCGACGTCCGCGCGCTTGATCTCGACATAGGCGGCGATCTGGTCACGGGTGAAGACGTCGCCCTTGAGCAGATACTCCTGATCGGCCTCGAGGCTGTCGAGCGCTTCGCGAAGCGAGCCGCAAACCGTCGGGACCTGCTCCAGCTCGGCCGGGGGCAGGTCGTAGAGGTTTTTGTCCATCGGCTCGCCCGGATGGATGCGGTTCTGGATGCCGTCCAGGCCGGCCATAAGCAGTGCCGCATAGCAGAGATACGGATTGGCCAGCGCGTCCGGAAAGCGGAACTCGACGCGCTTGGCCTTGCTGCCCGCGCCATAAGGAATGCGGCAGGATGCCGAGCGGTTGCGGCTCGAATAAGCGAGCAGTACGGGCGCTTCATAGCCCGGGACCAGCCGCTTGTAGCTGTTGGTGCTCGGATTGGTAAAGGCGTTCAGCGACTTGGCGTGCTTGATCACGCCACCGATGAAATAGAGGCACATGTCGCTGAGGCCGGCATAGCCGTTTCCGGCGAAGAGCGGGTTGCTGCCCTGCCAGATCGAGATGTGGGTGTGCATCCCCGATCCGTTATCTTCCTTGATCGGCTTGGGCATGAAGGTCGCGGTCTTGCCGTAAGCATGCGCCACCTGGTGCACGACGTACTTGTAGATCTGCATGCGATCCGCGGTCTGGACCAGCGTGCCGAAGGTCAGGCCCAGTTCGTGCTGCGCGGCGGCGACTTCGTGGTGATGCTTGTCGCATGGGAGGCCCATTTCGAGCATGGTCGAGACCATCTCGCCCCGGATATCGACGGCGCTGTCGACCGGGGCGACCGGGAAATAGCCGCCCTTCGCGCGCGGACGGTGGCCCAGATTGCCGCCTTCATATTCCTTGCCCGAATTGCCAGGCAGCTCGATATCGTCGATCGCGTAATAGCTGGTCGAATAGCTGTTCTCGAAGCGGACATCGTCGAACATGAAGAACTCAGCCTCGGGGCCGACATAGACCGTGTCGCCGATGCCGAGCGTCTTCAGATAGGCTTCCGAACGCTTGGCGGTCGAGCGCGGATCGCGGCTGTAGAGTTCGCCGGTCGAAGGTTCGACGATGTCGCAGACCAGGATCAGCATCGGCGTGGCCGAGAAGGGATCGATCCACACCGCGTCCAGATCGGGCTTGAGGATCATGTCGCTCTCGTTGATCGCCTTCCAGCCCTCGATCGAGGAGCCGTCGAACATCAGCCCGTCGGTCAGCTCGTCCTCGCCGATCACCTTCGCCACCATGGTCAGGTGCTGCCACTTGCCCTTGGGATCGGTGAACCGCAGATCGATCCACTCGATTTCGTTGTCCTTGACCATCTTGAGAACGTCGCTGGCTGAATTCGCCATGAGAAACCCCTTTCGCTCTTGTTCAAAAGCCCCACGAATCGGGCAATAAAATTACCTGTGCAGGCGCAACATCGCTAGGATGTTGCGCTGCGTCAAACCGCGTTTTCGTTGCGCTCACCCGTGCGGATGCGTAGCGCGGTCTCTACCGGGATCACGAAGATCTTGCCGTCTCCGATCCGCCCCGTCTGCGCCGCCGCCGCGATCGCCTCCACAACGCGCTCGGCGAGCGCATCCTCGACGACAACTTCGAGCTTCACCTTGGGGAGGAAATCCACGACATATTCGGCGCCGCGATAAAGCTCGGTATGCCCCTTTTGCCGGCCGAAGCCCTTGGCCTCGGTGACGGTGATGCCGCTGACGCCCACTTCGTGCAGCGCTTCCTTCACTTCATCGAGCTTGAACGGCTTGATGATCGCTTCGATCTTTTTCACGGCCTGGAACACCCCATAGGAAATCGGACGAACGCTTGTTCCCCATCGCGCGTCTTACAACAAGCGTGCCAGCCGCTATTGCGCCGATTTCCTTGGTGGCGTGCGTGCCCGGAAAGTTAATAGCTGCCTAACAAATGAGCATCGCGCCGCGCATTGCCTGAAACCGGGGCAGGGCTGCGAAGTCAGGCTATGGCGGTGTGTTGCATCACCGAGACGACATCGACCATCATCCGCGCACGCTCGCGATCCATTTCCAGCCAGCTGATCATCTTGTCGATGACCTCGCGCTCGAGTTGCCCAACATAGCCGTCACTGAATATCACGCGGACGGCGTGCACGAACGCGGTTTCGCGCAACGCGGGGCTCAGGCATTGGCACGCCCGCTGGCATGCTCCATCCAGGCCGTGATCCTGTATGAGCTTGCCGGCGCGCGAGATGATATAGTCGTTTTCCGCCGACGAATTGCGCTCGTAGATCGGGCTTGAGGCGCAAACCGATTCGATCTGCAGCAATTCCTCGGGTTCCACGCGCCCATCGGCCAGCATCGCCGCGACGATCGGAATCATCACCGCGGTGGGCACGTCGATCACATTGTCGACCCCTCTTCCTCTAAGCCCGGCGAAGAGGCTGGCGATCAGGCGCCCGGGTCCCTGCGATCTGGTATTCTGATCAACTTCCATCGCTAAACGTCTCCCGCGCAGAATCCTCGCCGATCAGCAACCCGTGCCCGACGGCCGCTCTTTCCGCCTTCATCTTCTCAAAATAGCTGGTCCAGAATGCGCGGTGCGCCTTGCCCTGCATCGCGGAAAGGCTGCGGCGCGGGACATATTGGATGCGCACATGCACCCCCGTCATGTCGCGCTCCAGTTCCTCCATGGCCTGTTTGCTGGGCTTTCCCCGAGCCGACCTTCCATATTGGCTGTGCAGGTCGCTGTGCTGCGCCATGTCCGACAATATCACCAGCCGGCGCGCCTTAACGTTCGATCCGAAATTTGCCCGATCCATCGCTTCCGCCACATATTCCATGATCGGCGAATTGGCCTGGATGGGGGCGTTTTTCAGAGCCTCGTAGAGCTTCTCGAGGCGTGCGCCTGCGGTCTTGTCGAATGTCTTTCGGATCATCTTGGCGTTGTCGTAAATTCCGAGCGACTTCGAACCGTCGTCCATGCGGCAGACTGCGATGTCCTCGGCACTGTCGCGATCCGATACGATGGTGCGAACGGTCAGCCGCCCGCCAATCGGCAGCCAATAATATTCGTTGAGTATCAGCGCTTTGGCATAGGCCAGTTCGGCGCGGCTTAATTTGTCGGTCTCGTCCACCAGCAGAATCGTGTGCGACTGCGGCGGCTTGCGATCGAGAGGGCAGCCGGTGAGCGGATCCGCCTTGGTCGGGCGGGTGAGTATCCCAATGGCCGCCAGGAAGATCACCACGCCCAGGCTCAGCGCCATGATGGTATAGCCCAACCGATCCTTCTTCGCCTTGCTGGCCTGCAGCTTGCGAGACGCGGGGGAACTGCGCGGGCGGCTTTTCACGCCGGCTGCATCGGCGTAGCGGAGGCTGTGGGCTCCGCAGGGGCTTTAGGCCCATTCAGACCGGTTCGGTCCATCCACTCCGACACTTCCTTGGTGATCTTCAGGCTTTCGATGTCGATGCGGGCATCCACTTCCTTCAGGCTGTTGCTGACATGGCGGTGCACTCCCTTGAGCGCCGCCTCGGCGCTCTCGGCCGTGCCCTTCGCTTTGTCCCGCAGCGCGATCAGCTCCTGGATCGACGCCGCCACCCCACGGGTCCGCTCCTCGATTTCGTCCGAAGGCGTGGAGTCCGCGTCGAAATTGCGGCGGCGATAGTCCTTGGCGCTGGGATACGTGGCGAAATAAGCGGGCTCGGTGCCGGGGGTGCGGATCTTGAGATTGGTATCGCGATAGGTCTTGAGCAGGCGATTGCCCCCGCCGACCCATTCGTCTTCGCTGTCGCGGACCTCCTGCTGACGCTCGGTCGCGATGTCGAACAACTCGGCGATGGTCTCATAGGATTCGCGCGCCGCGGCCAGGGTCTGCTTGGCTTCGCTCTCCACCTCTTCCAGTGCGTCGCGGATGTCGTCGCGCAACTCCGCCAGGCCGTCGGCGAAGGCGCGTTGGGCCTCGCATGCGTGGAGGTGGTATTTCTTGTAATCGGGATACCGATCCGCGAGATCGTCCCACCCTTCCTTCGCCGCGATAAAGTGGATGAAGATGCCGAGCAGCAGCAGCGCCCAGGACTGAAGCGAGCCTACGCCGAACAGGCCGTGCGTGCTGATATGAGTCGCGGTCTCGGTAGTCAGCTGGCTGAGATCGAAGTTGAAATCTTCCATCGCGGCAAGCCGTTCGGCGACTTCGCGCGTGTGGGCCACGACAAAATTGAAGTAGATCGCCAGGCTGTGCACCGCCAGCGTGATCACGGTTCCCAGCGCCTTCAGCTCGGTCCGGCGATGTCCGATATTCCGCCATCCCCACAGGCCCGTGCATACCCCGCTCAGGATATTGACGCCGCTGATCATCCCGGCAATCGCCGCGCCACCGATCAGCCCGTCCGCGACCACCTGCGCGAAGAGCGATCCGTTGATCACCGATTCGAGCACGAACATGCCCACGATGATTCCGACCACCTTGACCACCGATTCCTCGTAATGCGCGTCGCGGGTCAGGCCGTTGGTGTGGATGAAATGGCGAAGATTGTTCTGGCTGCTCAGGTCGTTGCGGCGCAGCTCCACCAATTTCGGTCGATGTTCCTCAAAGCAGCGATTGATAGCGATCCCGGCCTCTTCGCGAACCTGCTCGGCATCGACGCGGGGCGTTTCTTCGCCCCGCGCGCGTTTCACGGCATCGCTGACCCGCTCGTCGAGCATCGCGTTGAGTAGGTGGATGCCCGCGAATACGCGCCCGCAAACTTCCATCTGGGGCTCGTCGAGGGTCTTGTCCGCTTGGGTCGGTAGCTGCTCTCTTCCGCGATCGGCGCCCAGTTGCTCCAGCTTCAGCGAGTCCCTCAGCCGCTTGATCTCTTCGTCTACGTCGGTATCGAGCTCGGGGATCCAGATGCGCTTGAGCCGTCGCCATTTCTTCCCATCGGGATCGACACGCCCCGTGCGCTCCGGCATTCCCTCCGACATAGATCGCTACCCCCTCGGGGGGATTAACCATAGGAAATCGGGGTCTGCTAGAATGTAGGTCCGAAATGGATATAGTTGTCAGGGATTGCGCGCCCGGATCAATCCCGGATCAATAAGGCGGGCGATCCAGGCCCTTGGGGCTGCGAGTGAAGATTTCGCAGCCGGTTTCGGTGATCCCGATCGAATGCTCGAACTGTGCAGAAAGCGACCGGTCGCGCGTAACCGCCGTCCAGCCGTCGTCGAGCAGCTTCACATCGGGTCGTCCGATATTGATCATCGGCTCGACCGTGAAGAACATCCCCGGCCGCAGTTCGGGCCCGGTGCCCGGCCGGCCGACATGGACGACTTCGGGCGCATCGTGGAACAGGCGCCCCACGCCATGTCCGCAGAAATCGCGGACTACGCCATAGCGATGCTTTTCGGCATGCGCTTGGATCGCATGGCTGATGTCGCCCAGATGATTGCCCGGCTTGGCTTGCTCCAGCCCGAGCATCAGGCATTCATAGGTGACGTCCACCAGCCGCTTCGCCTTGATCGGCACGTCGCCCACCAGGAACATGCGGCTCGTGTCGCCGTGCCAGCCCTCCACCAGGGGAGTCACGTCGATATTGACGATGTCGCCGTCCTTTAGCGTCTTCTCGCCCGGAATGCCGTGGCAGACGACGTGGTTTATCGAGATGCAGGAGCTGTGCGTATAGCCGCGATAGCCCAGCGTGGCGGGAACGCCGCCGCCGGCGATCGCCATGGTCCGCACGATATCGTCGAGCTCGCCGGTGGTGACGCCGGGCACGACATGCGCGGCCAGCGCATCGAGGATCTCGGCGGCGAGCCGGCCCGCCTTGCGCATGCCGGCAAACCCGTCAGGCCCGTGAAGCTTGATCGCGCCGTCCTTGGTCTGCGGCATGTCGGCGGTGACGGTCACATATTCGGTCATGGCGGGCATATAGACGTTTGCGCCGCGGTTTTCGAGGGCCTAGTCATCGGCGATGACCGAGCGCATCTGGACCGCGGCACTGGTGGTGATCGGCGACGAGATCCTGTCCGGGCGCACCCAGGACAGGAACGTTGCGCAGCTCGCCACCTGGCTCAATGTGCAGGGAATCCGCCTGGCCGAAGTGCGCGTCGTGCCCGATGTGCAGGATTCGATCGTCGAGGCGGTGAACGCGCTCAGGACCCGTAACGACTATCTCTTCACCACCGGCGGCATCGGCCCTACGCATGACGACATCACCGTGGATGCCATCGCGGCGGCGCTGGGCGTGGGCGTAACGATCCACCCTGCCGCGCGTGAGGTGCTGACGCGCTATTATGAAAGCCGAGGCGGGATCACCGATGCGCGGCTCCGCATGGCGCGCGTGCCCGAAGGGGCCGAACTGATCGTAAACCGCGTGTCGGGCGCGCCCGGCATCCGGATCGGCAACGTCTTCATCCTGGCGGGAGTCCCGCATATCGCGGCGGGGATGCTCGATGCGCTGACGGGCACGCTCGAGGGCGGCCGGCCGGTCCTGTCGCGCACGATCGGCGCCTGGGTCGCCGAAAGCGAGATCGCGGAACTGCTTCATGCGACCGAACGCGCGCATAGCCAAGGAGCTGACAGTGGCGTGGCGATCGGCAGCTACCCCTTCTTCCGCGACGGGCGGACGGGGGCGAATTTCGTCATCCGCGCGACCCGGCAGGAATTGCTCGACGCATGCGGCGATGCGCTGATCGTGGGATTGGGCTCCATGGGGCTGGAGACATTCGACGGCGGGATTTGATTTTTCCGGGGGGAGGAATGACGGACATTACGAGACGGCCATTCGGCTTTTGGACCGCGACCGCGCTGGTGGTCGGCAACATGATCGGATCGGGCTTCTTCGCTCTCCCGGCGCAGCTCGCTCCATTCGGCTTCACCAGCGTAGCCGCATGGGTAGCGGCGATCACGGGTGCGATGGTGCTCGCCTTGGTCATCGCCGGCCTGTCGCGCGCAAAGCCCGAGGCGACGGGCACGCTGGCGATCTGCGCCAGCGTGCTGGGTCCGCTGCCCGGCGTGCTTATCGGCTGGAGCTTCTGGGCGGGCATCTGGTCCGCCAACGCATTCATCGCGCTGACTGCGGTGCGGTATCTCGCCGTGTTCTGGCCGCCGCTGGCATTTTCCTCGTTCACGCTGGTCGCGGGTGCGGTTGGGCTGCTCTGGATGATCACCTTGCTCAATTTGCGCGGCGCGCCGGCGGCGGGGCGCTTCCAGGTCGCCACCACGATCATCAAGCTGGTGCCGCTGGCCGCGATCATCGTGCTGCTCGTCCAGCTCGGCGCGGGCGGCGGTCTTACGGCCGGCGCGCACCCGCATGCCCCGTTCGATCCGCGCCAGCTCAGCTCGGCGGTGACGCTCGCATTCTTCGCGATGGTCGGCTTCGAATGCGCGGGTGTCGCGGCGGCGCGCGTTCGCGATCCAGCGCGCACGATCCCGCGCGCCACGCTGGCGGGGGTCGGCCTGACCGGCCTACTCTATCTCATCGCCTGCTCGGGCATCATTTTCGCCATGCCGCAGGAAGTCGTCGCGGGGGCGAACGCTCCGGTGGCACTGTTCGTGGAAAGCTTCTGGGGGCGCGGGGCCGGTCTCGCGGTGGCGGGCTTTGCGGCGGTGGCCGCGATCGGCGCGCTTAATGGCTGGGTGTTGCTCCAGGGCGAAGTGCCGCTCGGAATGGCGCGCGCCGGTGTGATCCCCGCCTCGATCGGCCGCACCGATTCTCGCGACGTGCCGGTTGGTGCTCTCGTCGCGTCGAGTGTGCTGGCGAGCGTGCTCGTGCTCAGCAACATTACGCGCGACACCGCGGCAATCTATGATTTCATGCTGAGGGTGACGACGGCTGCTACCCTGTGGTTCTATGCGGGCGCATGCGTTACGGCGCTGGTGCTCGGTGTGGCGCGGCCCGCCGCGGTGATCGGGTTGGCGTTCGCGTTCTGGGCGATCTGGGGCGCCGGGTACGAAGCGATCGGCCTCAGCCTGTTGCTGATGGCGACGGCGGTGCCGCTCTATTTCCTTGCTCGCCGCTCAGCCGAACAGGCGCCCGAACCCGCTCCGGTCGCGTAGGATCTCCCGAGCCGCATTGTGCCCCGGCGCGCCGGTGACGCCGCCTCCCGGATGCGTGCCCGCGCCGCACATGTATAGGCCGCTGATCGGCCCGCGATAATCGCCATGGCCGAGCACGGGCCGCGCGGCCCAGAGCTGATCGAGCGACATGTGCCCGTGCATGATATCCCCGCCGATCAGCCCGAACTTGCGCTCGAGATCAAGTGGGGAGTGGATCTGGCGCGCGATCACCGATGATTTGAAATTGGGCGCGTGCCGGGTGACCGTGTCGATGATGCGGTCCGCCGCGGCTTCGCGCTCGTCGTCCCAGCTTCGGCCCTCGGGCAGCACCGGCGCGAATTGCTGGCAGAACAGCGCCGCGACATGCTGTCCGGACGGGGCGAGGGTATCGTCGACGGTGCTCGGAATCGTGATCTCGACGATCGGCTCTTCCGACCAGCCGTTGGCGCGCGCACTCGTATAGGCGCGATCCATATAATCGAGCGTGGGGCAGATCATGATGCCGGCGGTGTGATGCTCGGCCTTCACCTTGCCGGGAAGCACCGTGAAATCGGGCAGTTCCGACAAAGCCACATTCATTCGGAAAGTGCCCGAGCCCGCCTTGAAATTATCGATCCGCCTGGCGAAGTCCGCGCCCAGATCGCTGCGGTCGATCAGCTGGCGGTAGAGCAGGGCAGGGCCCACATTCGCCGCGACCACCTTGGCCGCGATCTCCTCGCCGCTCTCCAGCCGCACGCCCGCGGCCTTGCCTCCGTCGACCAGCAACTTTGCGACCGGCGCCTCGAGGCTGATTTCGACGCCCGCTTCCACGCATGCTTCCGCCATCAGCCGCGTGATCGCGCCCATTCCGCCGATCGAATGCCCCCAGGCGCCCTTCTTGCCGTTCACTTCGCCGAAAACGTGATGGAGCAACACATAGGCGCTGCCCGGCGTATCGGGACTGGCATAATTGCCGACCACCGCATCGAAGCCGAACGCGGCCTTCACATACTCGTTCTCGAACCAGCCATCGAGGAAGCCGCGCGCCGATTTGACGAACAGGTCCATCGTGTCGCGCTGCGCTTCCAGGCTCATGCCCGCGAGCTTGCGCCCCTGCGACGCCGCGGCGAGCAGCGCGCGCAGGCCTCCTCCGGCATTCGGAGGCGTCTTGAGCGCCATGTCGCGCAGCACCTGCGCGACGCGCTCCAGCGCCGTTTCATAAAACGGAAGAGCTTCGGCGTCCTTCCTCGAAAAGCGTGCGAACTCGGCCGCGGTTCGCCCGGTGCCCCCGCCGAGCTTCAAATAGCCGCCGTCATGCGGCAGGAAGTTGCTGATCTCCCGCTCGACCACGCGCCAGCCGCGCTGGTGAAGCTTCATGTCGGCGATCACCTTGGGGCGGAGCAGGCTGACCGTGTAGCTCGCGGTGGAATTGCGGAATCCGGGCGCGAATTCCTCGGTAACCGCCGCGCCGCCCACCACATGACGCCGCTCCAGCACGCGAACCTTCATGCCGGCGCGCGCGAGATAAAAGGCGCAGACCAGCCCGTTATGCCCGCCGCCGATGATCAGGGCATCGTAGCGGGCAGTCATGCTTACTTCGCAAGCTCTTTGAGCATTGCCCGGTAATAGACGATGGATGGGGCGATTTCGCTCAGCGGCGTGCGCTCGTTCAGCCCGTGCGCGAAGCCGTCGGACGATTTCATGAATATCGGGCTCACGCCATAGCTGGGCACGCCGCGCGCGCGAAACCACATGCTGTCGCTAGCCCCTGACGACATGGAGGGCACGATCGGCACGCCGGGGAAACGCGCGCGGATCAGCCTAGTCACCAGCTTCATCAGGTCGGGGCGCAGCGGCGATGCGTCGCTGGCGGTCGTCCCGGTGTCGAGCTCGACGATCTTGAGATCGGGATCGCCCACCACTCGGGCGAGCGTCTCTTCGACTGCCTTGGTCTTGGTGCCCGGGAATATCCGGCAATTGACTGTCGCGGTGGCGCGCTGGGGCAGGGCGTTCGGCGCATGCCCCGCGCTCACCATCGTCGCGACACAGGTCGTTCCGGTCTGACCGATCAGCCCCGGATAGGAGCGCAGATAGGCGAGAGCCTCGGCGTCGTCCTTGTTCGCCAGGAAGCGGCGCGTCGCTTCCGCCATCGGCTTGTCCGAATTGGGAATGCCGGCTTCGAAGCTCGCGCGGGTGATCTCGTTGATCTCCGCGGGGAATTGATACGCGGCGATCTTCTCCAGCGCGCGCGCCAGCGAATAGATCGCATTGCTCTTTCCCGGCGCGCTCGAATGGCCGCCCGGATTGGTGAAGGTCAGTTCGTAATCGGCATAGGTCTTTTCCGCGCCCTGGATTCCGAACAGCACCGCCTTGCCCGTCTCGTCCAGTTCGCCGCCGCCGCCGTCGATGTTGAGCAGCAGCTCGGCGTCATGGAATTCCTCGGCGAGCTTCTGCGTGGTTTTCATCGCGGTTTCCTCATCGCCCGATGCAAGGAGGAGGATGTCGCGGCCGGGCTTGAATCCTTCGCGCTTCAACTGGATCAGCGTCGCGATCATGGTCGAAAGGTCGTATTTGTTGTCGCTCGCACCGCGGCCCCAGATATAGCCGTTCTCGATCACCGGCGTGAACGGGTCGCGCGTCCAGTCGGCAGGCTTGGCCTCCACCACGTCCATATGCGCCGAGATGTAGATCGGCTTCTTCGCGGCCGCGGCGCCACGGTAGCGCGCCACCAGATATGCCGTATCCCCAAGCTTTTCGACGCGCACATCGCTATCGGCGAAGCCGCCGGCGACGAGCTGGGTCTTCAGGTAAGTGGCATAGCCGAAGGTCTGGTTGCCCGTCCCGGCCACGGTGCGAAAGGCGATCCCGCGCTTCAGCAGCTCGAGCGCCTGCGCCTGCGCCTTGGTATTGGTCTGCGCGTGTGCCGGCAATGCGGCGGCAAGCGCCAGTGCGAGGAATGCCGCGGCGTGGCGCATAGGGAATGCTCCGGTAAGCGACTGGAGCGGGCGAAGGGAATCGAACCCTCGTCGTAAGCTTGGGAAGCTTCTGCTCTGCCATTGAGCTACGCCCGCGCGAGAGCCGCGATGCACAATCGCGTGCGCCCGGTCAACGTCTAGCTTCCTCACCCGGTTATCCATCCGACCAGACGGTCAGGCCAATTTCGGTACTTTACGATCTGGCCTGACAGGGAGTCGACAATTGACCCCCAAATAATGTAATTGGCCTGACCATCCCAGAAATCGGCAGCGGATGCCGCATGCTGGGACAGGAGCTTTGGGAGGCGAATCATGAAAGCATTTCTGCGCGGTACGCGCGATACTTTGTTCGGCAGCGCGGCTCTGTTGCTCGTTGCAGCTCCAGCTTTTGCTCAGACCGAGCCGGTAGGCGCGGGTGACGACGACGAGATCATCGTCACTGCGCAAAAGCGCGCCGAAAACGTCCAGGATGTGCCGCTCGCAGTCACCGTCGTCACGGGCCAGCAGCTCGAAACCGCCAATGTGCGCGAGTTCACCGAGCTCATGAAGGTTGCGCCCTCGCTCTCGATCCGCCCCGCCGATTCGGCGCAGAACGCATCGATCAACATTCGCGGCATCGGCACCTTCGCGTTCAGCATCGGCGTAGAATCGGCTGTGGCGATCCAGATCGATGACGTGCCGCTCGCCTTTCAGGCCCGCGCGTTTTCAGACCTGACCGATATCGAGCGGATCGAAGTGCTGCGGGGCCCGCAAAGCACGCTCTATGGCAAGAACGCATCGGCCGGCCTCATCAACATCGTCACCAAGGCGCCCGGCTCGGAATTCGACGGCCGCGTTTCGCTCAGCGCGACCACCGACCGGGAATTCGCCGGCAACATGTCGGCCTCCGGCCCCGTCAGCGATACGCTCGGCGTGGGCTTCGGCGTGTCCTATCGCAATTTCGACGGCAATGTGAGGAACCTCACCACCGGTGAGACGGTCAACGGCTCCGAGAATATCAGCGCGCGCGCCCGCGCCGTCTGGAGCCCGACGCCCGAGCTCTCCTTCGATCTCAACCTCAATTATGCCAAGGTCGATTCCGATCCGGTCTATGCCTATCGCGTGCTCTCGCCCGCCGCGCGGCTCCGCGGCAATGCCACGCAGACGCCCGCGGTGATCATGCCCGGCATCACCCCCGGGCCTGACAATCTTCAGGTGACGCTCGACGATCAGCCCTTTTTCCACTCGACTGCTTTCGGGCGCTCGCTGCGGGCAAGCTGGGATCTGCCGGGCGGCCTGACGCTCGTTTCCATCACGGCCTATGACGACTATGAATCGTTCGATCGCATCGATTCCGATCGCACCCGATCGACCGTGTTGCGAAATCTCGCGGACGGAAGGTTCGATGCCGATTCCTTCACGCAGGAGGTCCGCCTGCTTTCACCCTCGACCGGGCCGCTGCGCTACACCGCCGGTATCTTCTACGCCAATTCGGAGCAGCGCCGCAGCTACAAGCGCGGGCCGGCCTTCTCGCTGGCGGAATGGAACGCCACTGCCGGCTCGAAGCAATTGGCGGCGTTCGGCCAGGTCGATTGGGAATTCCTTCCCGGCACCACGCTCACCGCAGGGCTGCGCGGACAGCGCGAGAAGATTGATTATACCTTCAACGATCTGCGCACGACGCCGGTCGCGCGCTTCGCCGGGAACGCCACCGACGGCGTGATGACTTATCGTGTCGGCCTCAAGCATGAATTCACCGAAGACTTGATGGTCTTCGCGTCGCACGCCCGCGGTCACAAGGGGCAAGCCTATGACCTGACGACCGGGTTCAACCAGACCCGCGCCAATCTGGGCCCGATCCGCGCCGAAGAGTCCGATTCCTATGAAGCGGGCTTCCGCGCGCAATTGATGGATCGCCGCCTCACGCTCAACGGCACCATATTCCGCACCGATTACAGCAATCTTCAGACCCAGAGCATCGAGAACATCCTGGGCGTGCCGACCTTCCGGCTCACCAATGCGGGAATGGCGCGAACCCAGGGCGTGGAGGCGGATTTCCTGATCCGCCCCACCACTGGTTTGAGCCTGTACGGAAGCCTGGCCTATCTCGACGCCAAATTCGTGAGTTACCCGACAGCTACTTGCTACCCCGGCCAGACCGCGGCGCTGGGTTGCGCGGGCACCCCGGCACGGCAGGATCTTTCCGGCACGCGGCTGGGCGTTCCGCAATGGCGGGGCAATGTCGGATTCGACTTCGCGGCCCCTGCCGGCGGCGATGTGGAGGCGTTGTTCAGCGGCGCGTTCAATTGGCAGAGCCGCACGCCGAGCTCGGACCCCTCCACTCCGATAGCCGCCTATTCGATCCTGAACCTCAGCGCGGGCGTTCGCGCGGGGGATCGGGGATGGACGGTCCGGTTGTTCGTCAACAACGTGTTCGACAAGGGTTATATCGTCGCCATCGGCAATCAGTTCGGCAATTTCGGCAATCAGCCGGCGATCGACTATCTGCCGCCTCGCGATTTCAAGCGCCACGCCGGAGTGCGGCTGTCGACGGAGTTCTGAGCCTCGACGCCTGCCCGGGCTTCGGCTCGGGCCGCCTTTGCCGATCGGGTAAGCGAGGCGTTAGCTGCCGTTGTTCGCCACCATGTCGATGTCCGTCCCGCCATCGGCACGCGAGGTGAGGAACAGCACGTATGAGCCGCCGTCGCGCTCGCGCGTGCCGCCCAGGATGTGCTGGTTGCCATCGAGCTGGTGCTCGGACGAGTAACCCGATTTGGTCGCCCTGGTATAATAATAGTCTAGCATCGTCTGCATCGGCTGGGCGGATGAAAAGCTCACCGCGCGCAAGGCGCATTGCCCCTCCTCGCTGCCCGCTGCTTCGGTGACGCGCGCTTGCGGGAAGAGCGGCAGGTCACGCGGCAGGCGGTTGGCCCAGCCGGTGCCATATGACAGCGACGCGGCGCACTGGCTGGTCCGCGTGTCCTTCTGGCGCGCGGCCAGGCCGCCAAGCGTCACGCTTTCGCGCGCTGCGGCGCATTCGGTGCAATCCTTGCCGGCTTCGGTAGGGGCAGGGGCCTTGATCAGCTCGCCCAGATCCACCTTATCGGTGTTGGCGGCCACGCCATCATCGGGCACGCCCGCCGAATAGGGCTGGCCGGGCGGGCGGATGGCATCGCCATTCGCCTGGCGGCCAAGCTGGGGGTCCACCATGATCTGGTCCTGCAGCGCGCTCGCCAAGGCCGGATCGGCGGCGTTTCCGCTCGCCTCGTCCACATTGGGAAGGTCCGAGCCTCCGCATCCCGCCAGCGCTAGCGGCAGGAGGAAAGGTATAAGACAAGCTCGGCTGAAGGCCATTCACGCGCTCCTTTGGGCATCCGCGTCATGCCCGGGGAAGGTTAAGATTGCATTGGGAAGGCTGGTTAACGGGCAAATTCCGCGTTAACCATGATCGGAACCCCGGACGGATCGAATGCGTTGACTGCAATCGAGCGCAGGGGGATTCCATGCAATTCAACGTGAAGATGATCGGCGGCGGCATTGCCGCGGGGCTGGCTGCCGGCGTCGGCTATCTCATGCTTTCGCGCGACGAGCAGGCCGTATCGTTCCGCACGGTTACGCGCGAAGGCGCTTTCAGTGTGCGCGATTATCCGCGGCTGTGGGTCGCCGAGACGGTGATGCAGGGAATGCGCGAATCGGCGGTTGCGCGCGGACTGGGCAGGCTCGCCGAATATCTGTTCGGGCGCGGCGGCTCGGGGCGCACCGTACCGGTGCTGGCCGATGGCGATGAAGACGGGCGCGGCTGGCGCACTCGGCTGGTGATGCCCGCGCGCATCGATCCCGAGAGCCTGGCGCCCGAGGAGGGCGTTTCGCTGCGTGCGCTGCCGCCGCGCCGCATCGCCGCGGTTCGCTTCAATGGCGCAAGCGACGATCGGGCGCTCGGCGCGCAGGAAGCCGAGCTGCGGCGCTGGATGAAGGAGCAGGGTCTGCGCGCGGCCGGCCCGGTCGAGCACGCATTCTACAATTCCCCCCTCACGCCCGCGCCGCTCCGCCGCAACGAAGTGCTGATCCCCCTGGCAGCGTGACTGTGCTGTATTGATAATACACCGTCGAGGCGCTATAGGACGGCCATGCTAAACCTGCTTTCGATCCTCATCGGCATCATCGCCTTCCTGATCGCCCTGGTCGGGATCATCCCCATTCCGCTGGTGCCGATGCTTAATTGGATCGCGCTGCCGATCGCTATCGTCGGCGCGGCACTTGGCGTGGTCTCGGGGCGCACTTCGGGGCGCAATCTCAATCTGCTGGTATGCATTATCAGCGGCCTGCGCCTGTTCCTGACCGGCGGGCTGATCTGAAGGCTTTGCGGTGACCCGCAATGCGAGCGGCACCTCCCGCATTTGCTCCATTGGGCCGGTTGAGACTGACGCGGATCTCCACGTCGCCATGTCGTTATTCGATGCCTATGCGGCATCGCTGCCCATCAGCCTGGGATACCAGGATTTCGCAGCGGAACTCGCCTCGCTTCCCGGCAAATATGCGCCGCCTGGCGGCTCGCTGCTACTGGCGCGCGCCGCTGGCGAGGTCCTCGGATGTGTCGGCCTGCGTCCTCTCCCCGATCCGGGATGTTGCGAGATGAAGCGGCTTTATCTGCGGCCCGAAGGGCGTGGCCGCGGCATCGGGCGGGAGCTCGCTTATGCCGTGATCGAAAGCGCCCGGAATATCGGATATCGCGAACTCCGGCTCGATACGCTGGCCAGCATGACAGGCGCGATCAGGCTCTACGAGCAAACGGGATTTCGTCGTATCGAGCCTTATTATGCGCCGACACCCCCGGGCACCGTGTTCATGGCGCTCACGCTATAGAGATAGCAAAAGGCCCGGCGGTTTCCCGCCGGGCCTTCTCCCGCCTGCGTGGCGTGAGGCCTATTAGCGGCAGCGCACGTCGCCGTTGCGGCTGTTGTTCCGGTCTACCGAAGCGCCTATCGAGGCACCCGCTACCGCGCCCAGCAACGTGCCGAGCGTCGAGTTGCGGCCGCTCGTAATCGCGTTGCCGAACAAGCCACCAGCGACGCCGCCGACGATCAGGCCCGTCGTGCCATCCGTGCGGCGGCAATAATAGCGTCCGTCGCGTCCGCGATAGATGCGGTCGTTGCGTGTCAGGCGACGCTCGCGATAATAGCGGCCATCACGATAATAATCGTCGGCCCAATATTGGCTCTCGCCACGCGGCAGGCGGTTATAGTCATAGTTGCGGTAACCGCGCCAATCGCGCTGCCACGAACGGCGATCGTCGCGGCGGGCTTCGCGAATGTCTTCGCGGCAATCGCGCAACTCGCGGCGAACTTCGCGGCGCGAGTCTGCGTCACGCAGGTCGCGCTGGCAATCGACGCGCGCGGCGCGCTCGTTATAGTTCTGGGCGGCTGCCGGCATTGCCGGAATGGCCACAGCGGCAATGGCAGCGGCATAAAGAAGACGCATGGAATTACTCCTGTCGTTTCGGGTGCAATAATAACCGACCACGCACGAGGAGGTTGCGTGAACGGGAAACTACTCGCCGTTCATCGCGCAGCTATGCGTCATATCCGGCAATCACCGGGATAAGCGAACAACAAGTCGCCCGCGGCATCTGCACTAACTTGCGCGCTGCCTTCGACTATAAGGCATTGGCCCGCGTCGAAGTTCGTGCCGTCCACGCTTCCACTGCCTGCCAGCGCGACTAGCCAGCCTGTAACGCCGGCGGGCAGCGCAACGCTCCGCTTGTCGCCATTCCACCGTTCGAGCACGAATTTCGGCCCTTCGACCAGGATCGTGCGCCCCTGGGCGACCTTGCCCGGCATGGGATGCGGCAGGAACGGCACGGGATCGGAAACCGCCAAGCCCTGATCCAGGTGCAGCTCGCGCGGGCGGTCATAGTCATATAGCCGATAGGTAGTCTCGCTGTTCTGCTGCACCTCGACCAGCGTAATCCCCGCGCCGATCGCGTGGATCGTGCCCGATGCCGAATAAAAGAAGTCGCCGGCCTTCACTGGCTTCCAGTCCAGCAAATCCTCGATCGACCCGTCGAGCGCCGCCGCCCGCAATGTTTCCCGGTCGGTGGGGTATTTGGTGCCGAGCGCAATGGTCGAATCGGGCTCGGCCCCCAGGATCACCCAGCATTCGTCCTTTCCTCGCGGCAGCCCCGCGGCCTTGGCCTGTGCGTCGTCGGGATGCACTTGCACCGACAGTTTCTCGCTGGTGAAGAGGTATTTGATCAGCAGATCCGGCGTGGAATCACCCGGCGCCTGGAACCAGATTTCCCCCACCGGCTCGCCTTCCGCGGAGGGATCGGTGAAGCCGGGCCATAGTTCGTGGCGGCCCCAGGGCTTTTCGACTCGGTGGGTGGCGAGAAGCGTTGCGGTCACTGGAAATCCTTGGCTGGAAGCGCTCGTCCTGCGGCAACGCGCATAGCCTGATTGCGCTCCCGCCCCAATCCCGCCGCGAAAAGGATTGTTTGAAGCCACTCGGACGGGCTAAGGCCCGTTCCCATGCGTACATTCCATCGCCGCGTCCTCGCGCTCGCCCTCGTTCCCGTGCTCGCACTTTCGGTCGCCGGGTGCGCCAAGCGTGGCGCCAAGTCCGATCTTCCTTATGTCGCGCGCGACGTCGGCACGCTCTACAGCGCCGGCAAGGATAAGCTCGATGCGCACCAGTACAAGCTGGCCGCCGCCCTGTTCGACGAGGTCGAGCGCCAGCATCCCTATTCGGTGTGGGCGCGACGCGCGCAGCTGATGGGAGCGTTCAGCTATTATCTCGAGCAGGATTATACGCAGGCGATCGCCTCGGCGCAGCGCTTCCTCGCGGTCCATCCCGGCAATCGCGACGCGCCTTATGCCTATTATCTCGTGGCTCTCAGCTATTACGAGCAGATCAGCGATGTGACGCGCGATCAGAAGATCACCCAACAAGCGCTCGATTCGCTGGGCGAGCTTACCCGGCGCTATCCGAACTCCAAATACGCGTCCGACGCGCGGCTCAAGATTGACCTGGTTCGCGATCACTTGGCGGGCAAGGAAATGGAGATCGGCCGCTTCTACCAGTCGCGTGGCCAGTGGCTGTCGGCCTCGCTGCGTTTCCGCGCGGTCGTCGATCAGTATCAGACCACGACGCACGTGCCCGAAGCGCTGCTGCGGCTTACGGAGACTTATCTCGCTTTGGGCGTGCCCGCCGAGGCGCAGAAATCCGCGGCGGTGCTCGGGGCCAATTATCCGGGCACCGACTGGTATGAGCGCGCATATAAGGTGATGCAGAGCAACCAGGATAAGCTCGCCAAGGCCACTGCCCCCGCTAGCTGACGGGACCCTGGTGGCCTACGCCACTTCCGTTCCGTGTGTGTTCCTGCGATAGACTGGCGCGATGCTGACGGCGCTTTCCATCCGCGATGTCGTCCTGATCGAGGCGCTGGACCTTGAGTTCGGCCCAGGCCTGGGCGTGCTCACCGGCGAGACCGGGGCGGGCAAGTCGATCCTGCTGGATGCCTTGGGCTTGGCGCTGGGCGCGCGCGGCGAGACCGGGCTGGTCCGCCAGGGCGCGGGCCAGGCCAGCGTCACCGCCAGCTTCGATTCGCCCGCCGCCGACAGCGCCGTCGCCGAACTGTTCGCCCGGCATGAACTGGAGCTGGAGCCCGGCGAACCGCTGATCGTGCGACGCGTCGTCAAGTCCGATGGGGGCAGCCGCGCCTTTCTCAACGATCAACCCGCCTCCGCCGGTCTGCTGCGCGAACTAGCGCCGCATCTGGTGGAGATCCACGGCCAGCATGACGATCGCGGCTTGCTCAATCCGCGCGGGCATCGCGCGCTGCTCGATGCCTTCGGCCGCTGCGACGGCGAGCAGGTGGCGACCGCCCACCGCGCCTGGCGCGCTGCCGAGGAGACGCTGGCTGCGGCCCGTGCCGAACAGGAACTGGCCGCGCGCGACCGCGAATGGCTCGAACACGCCGTCGCCGAGTTGCGCGCCCTCGCGCCCGAGCCGGGTGAGGAGGAAAGCCTCGCAGGGCGCCGCGCCACGATGCAGAAGGGCGAGCGGATCGCCGGCGAACTCCAGTCGATCGCCCACCTGCTCGAAGGATCGGAGGGCGGGCTGACGCGTCTGCGCCAGGCGGCGCGCATCCTCGAGCGGATCGCGGCGGACCATCCTCTGCTGGGCGAAGCGCTCGCCGCGCTCGATCGGGCGATCAACGACGCGGCGGAAACGCAGGACAAGGTGGATGCCGCCGCCGAAGCGCTGGCCTTCGATCCCGCCGCCCTGGACGCCGACGAGACGCGGCTGTTCGAATTGCGCGGCGTCGCGCGCAAGCACCGCGTCCAGCCCGACGATCTCGCCCCCTTGCTTGACGATCTCTCCGCCAAACTGGAGCGCGTGGAAAGCGGAGGCGCGGAGATCGCCGCGCTTGAACTGGCGCTGGAAGCGGCGCACCGCACCTATCTCGAAGCCGCGCGCGCCCTTTCGGCGGCGCGCACCGAAGCCGCGTCACGGCTCGATCTGGCGGTGATCGCCGAGCTCGAGCCCCTCAAGCTCGACGCGGCGCGTTTCCGCACCGGTATCGAGCCGCTTGACGAAGGCGCGTGGTCCGCCGGCGGAATGGACCGCGTGGAATTCCTCGTGTCCACCAATCCCGGCGCGCCCTTCGCGCCGCTGATCAAGATCGCCTCGGGCGGTGAGCTTTCGCGCTTCATCCTCGCGCTCAAGGTCGCGCTCGCCGAAAAGGGCGGGGCGCCCACCTTGATCTTCGACGAGATCGATCGCGGCGTGGGGGGTGCGGTGGCGAGTGCGATCGGCGAACGGCTGGCCCGCCTCGCCGGGCGCGCGCAAGTGCTGGTGGTAACCCATAGCCCGCAGGTCGCGGCGCGGGGCAGCCGGCACCTGCTGATCGCCAAATCGCATGACGGCGTAGTCACGCGCACTGGCGTCACGCCGCTTGACGTCGATCAGCGCCGCGAGGAAATCGCCCGCATGCTCTCAGGCGCGCAAGTGACGGACGAGGCGCGCGCCCAGGCGGAGCGACTGCTGGAGCCGGCTTGACCTTTCTGAACGAAGCCTTCGCACCTGCGACAATCGGTGACACAAAAGCCGCATGGACGGTACATCCTGGCGACAGGGCGCTTCCATATATGTCCTCACAGGCCGCCCCGGCGGTCGTGTTCAAGAGGAGTACAAACCCATGAAGAAGTTCACGCTTATGCTCGCCGGCCTCGGCATCGCCGCCTCGTCCATTCCCGCCACGGCAATGGCCGCTGCGCCGCAGCGCGGCTATGCGCACGCTCAGGGTGGCGCATGGCAAAACATCAATGCCCGCCAGAACCGCATTGAAAACCGGATCAACCAGGGCATTCGTTCGGGCGCGCTAACCCGCGGTGAAGCTATCCGTCTCCGGGCGCAGTTCCGGGAGTTGGGCCGCATCGAAGCCCGCTATCGGGCTTCGCGTCCGGGCCTGACGATGGCCGAGCGCCGTGACCTGGATCGCCGCTTCGACATGCTCGAGCGCAGCATCCGCGTCCAGAAGCACGATCGCGACGATCGGCGCGACGGCCGCGGCCGCGGCTGGTAAACCACACGCTCCCTCGGGAGTAGGGACGGGCTCCGCCGCAAGGCGGGGCCCATTTCCTTTTCACCGCAGCGGCTTGCCGCTGTCCTTCCACTTGTCGAGGATCTGCGATTCGGCATCCTCGCCCCGGGCCTTGGCGGCAATCGGCGTGCCGCTCTGCGCATAAGCCGGCTGGATCGCCTGAATGGGCGTGGGAGTCGCCATGGGCGTGCGGCTGGGCACCGCAGGTGCTGGCAGCGCGGCATTCACTGCGGCAACCGCGCTCGCATGCGGTCCCGGAAACGGCTCATGCCCGCGATAGGCCTGGCGGAATGCCACTGCCGTGCCCCAATAGCCCTTCCAGCGATGGAAGAAATGCGCGCCATAGACGCCGGTCATCACCAGGCTTCGGTTCCACGAAGGAGTGACGGCATAGGTATGATAATGCGTCGCCATGCCTACCGGCGCGAACACGCTGCCCGATAGCGCATCCGAAGCCACTCGCGCGGCGCGCACCCATGCATCGCGCGCGGGCTGGCCACGGCTCAAGGCCCCGTCGCATGCGAAGCTGAACTGGCAGCCGCGCTTCTCCGAACCCTGGAAGACCACGCCACACACGGTGGAGGGAAAAGCCGGGTGGCGGACGCGATTGAGCACGACCTGCGCCACCGCGCGCTGGCCGTCATCGGGCTCGCGCGCGGCTTCGTAATAGATCGCGGTGGTCAGGCATTGCAGCGCGCGCGCCTTGTCATTGGGCGTGCCGGCCAATGCGAAGGGCGATGCGGGCTGGATCGATTCGTCCACCACGGCATTTTCGGGCACCGGCATGTCGGGCAAGTCGATCGTCCCAGTCGCGCCCGCGGCGGCTGCCGCCTGCTCGTCATCCACTGCCGTATAATAGGCCGCGCCTGGGAAATGATCGTCGGCCTCATAGCCCGAGAGTTCTACCTTGGGCGCGGGCCTGGGACTATTCGGGCCGATCGCCTGCGCGGAGAATCCAGCGCCGATCAGCGAGACGAACGCCGCCGCGGCAATCCCTCGCGCCTGCATCTTGGTGAAACGCCGCCAGAACACTCAGCCAAACCTCGCTCGATCCAGCCGGGAATATAGGCGCAAACGCTAACGCTTTCGCCCCCGATTTCGGCCGCGTCCCGCAGCGAAACACTTGATGGTTAAGGTAATTATATGATTGGCTCCAGAGTCGACCGCCGTGACCATTCCACGCAATGGCGCAGCGTTGGCGACGCGACCCTGCTAAACCACGGACAATTTCAGTCCCATGGCATCGAGTACCTTGGTAAGGGTCGCCAGGGTTGGATTGCCCGATGCACTGAGAGAGCGATAGAGCTGCTGCCTGGAAACGCCGGTGCGATTGGCAATGTCGGTCATGCCCCGCGCGCGCGCCACTACGCCAATCGCGTCTGCGATGAAGGCGGGATCGTTGGACTCGACCGCGGCGGCAAGATATTCGCGCTGCGCCTCTTCGCTATCGAGATGCTCTGCCGCGTCAAACGAGCGTGTTTTGAGCTTGGTAGCCATATCCATTACTCCAACTCGGAAGCCAGTTGCTTGGCGATCCTGATATCCTTCCCCTGCGACCGCTTGTCGCCACCGGCCAAAACAACGACCAGCACATCACCCCGCCGCACGAAATATATCCGATAGCCGGGGCCGTAATCGATGCGAACTTCCGAGAGTCCTTCGCCAATCGGCTTAACGTCGCCGCAGAACAGGCCAAGCTCCATCCGGCGAATGCGAACCGCGATGCGAGCTTTTGCGCGAGCGTCACGAAGGCTGCCGATCCACGCATCGAACTCCTCAGTGGTCCGGACCTCGGGCACAGTCTTTTTTAGACGACCGACAGGTAGCTGTCAACATAAAAGCGACAATGGGTAGCGGCGCTATTCGGCGCGGGGGCAGGAGTTTAGCGATGGGAATTACTAGGCTCGGCACAGTTATTCTGCCCTGCCGCTCGAATACCGCATGCGAAACGTATCCGCGAATTCTCTCAGCCGCTGCTCTGCGATCGCCGCGCGCAGATCGGCCATCAGCGCCTGATAGAAATACAGATTATGCTCGGTCATCAGCATCGCGCCCAATATCTCTCCGGCGCGCACCAGATGGTGGAGATAGGCCCGGCTCCACGTGCCGCACACGGGGCAGAGGCATTCGGAGTCGATCGGCCCCTGATCCTCGCCGAACCTCGCATTGCGGATGTTGATCGGCCCGGCCCGGGTAAATGCCTGGCCCGTGCGGCCACTGCGCGTAGGCAAAACGCAATCGAACATGTCGATCCCGCGCTCGACCGCGCCGACGATATCGTCGGGCTTGCCCACCCCCATCAGGTATCGGGGCTTGGCCGGATCGAGCTGGCCCGGTGCATAATCGAGCACGTCGAACATCGCTTCCTGCCCTTCGCCTACCGCGAGTCCGCCCACCGCATAGCCGTCGAATCCAATCGCCTTCAGCGCATCGGCGGAGGCCGAGCGAAGCCCCTCGTCCAGCGCTCCCTGCTGGATGCCGAAGATCGCATTGTCGGCGGCATGATCGGGCACGGCCTCGAATGCGTTGCGCGAACGCTTCGCCCATCGCATCGAGCGCTCCATCGCGGCGACCTGGATTTCGCGCGTGGATGTGGTCGGCACCAGTTCGTCGAACGCCATGGTGATCGAGCTGCCCAGCAACCGCTGGATCTCGATCGATCGTTCGGGCGTGATGAGGTGCCTGGACCCATCCAGATGCGATCGAAACGCCACGCCCTCTTCACTGCGCGTGGTCAGTTCGGACAGGCTCATCACCTGATAGCCGCCTGAATCGGTCAGTATCGGCCGCTCCCAGCCCATGAACTCGTGCAGCCCCCCCAGCCGTGCGACGCGCTCGGCGCCTGGGCGCAGCATCAGGTGATAGGTGTTGCCGAGCAGGATATCCGCGCCCGAAGCCCGCACGTCCTGCGGCTTCATCGCCTTCACCGTTGCCGCCGTCCCTACCGGCATGAACGCTGGCGTGCGGATGTCACCACGCCGCATCGCGATCGTGCCCATGCGCGACTTGCCGTCGGTGGCGGCGATGGTGAACTCGAAACGGGGCCGGGTGTTTGACATGGGGCACGCCATTGCCGCCTAAGCGGCGCGCTGTCGAGGGAAGCAACATGAGCGAAGCCGACGACATCCTGCGCGAAATGGCCGCCCATCGGGGCCTTAGGCTGGTCAAGTCCCGCCGCCGCAAGCCCGGCGGCGATTTCGGCCGCTTTGGGCTGAAGGGCGCAAAGGGCGAGCCGGTGTTCGGAATGGAGGGCGACGCGCTCACCGCCACGGCGCAGGAGATCGAAGATCACTTGCGCGGCGCAGCCAGCAGCGCCTGGGGCAAGTCCGCCGGCTCGGTAAAGGCGCGCCCGAGGCCCAAGCCGAAACCCGAACCGAAGCCTGAGCCGAAACCGCGCTTCAAGCCGCAAATCGAAAGCCTGCTCGAAAAGCTTCCCGCCGCCACCCGCGCCGAAGCCTTCACCGAACTGCTCAGCCGCCCCGGCATCCGTGTGGAGCGCATCGTCTCTCGCGGCCAGGCGACGCCCGAAGACAAGCCGCTGGTCCAGGCAGAGGACGAGTGGGTCCTCCTGATCACCGGCGCGGCGGGAATGCGGATCGAGGATTCGGCGGAAATTGCGCTGGCGCCCGGCGATCACCTGCTCATCGCGGCCGGTCAGAAACATTGGGTGACCTGGACCGCAAAGGACCGCCCGACCGTTTGGCTAGCGATCCACTTGCAATGAGGAGCCTGTAATGGCCGATGAAATCAACCCCGGAGACCAAGCCGCCCCCGGCACCCCGGGCACCGGCGAAAACCTATGCCCCCGCTGCGCCGGCTCGGGTGAAGCTGATGGCGAGCAATGCCCGGAATGCCGCGGCACGGGCATAGTGATCGAGGGGATCGGCGGGGCCTGAAGCGGCTTGCGCTGAGTTCACGCATACCCTCCGCTCGCCCTGAGCCTGTCGAAGGGCCGCCATCCGCAAGCGTTCCGGCGCAGGACCGTGGGCCTTCAGCAAGCTCAGGCTGAGCGGTGGCGAGGGGTCTCCTGCCCTGCTATCGTCTTCGAATGAGTGACGTTACCTTCCTTTCCTTCGCCGAGGCCGCGATTGGCTATGTCGATGAACGATATGGGCGGGGCAGCAGCCTGGGCCGTGGCGGTGGCAATGGTGACGCTGCCCCTGGTCCTGGGGGTCGGGGCATTGTGGTGGATGACGTCGTAGCCGTTCAACGACGATCTACCATTCCGCCTTGCAATGTAGGATTTGCCCTGCTTCGCTGATCGGTCGCAGTGCCCCAGGGTGCCGCCGCTCTTTGACTTGTCCGATCCCAGGCCTTTCGGCCCAGTCGACGCCCTTGATCTGCCCGCCGGGCGACCCCATGGCCAATGCGAACATTGGGAACATTCGCATGCGCGCGCACTGCGCATTGGCCTAACCTTTACTAACCTTTCGCTGCGATCAGCCCCGATGCGCCGCCACATAATCCAGGATATCCTGCGGCGCGCGGAACAATGCGTCCGGCTTGGTCGCGGCCAGCGCCTGTTCGTGCGCATAGCCCCACAGCACCGACCCCGCCCGCATCCCCACTTCGCGCGCGGCGTCCACGTCGCGGGTTTCGTCGCCGATCGCAAGAGCCTGGCTTGCGGGCACGCTCAGCCGCTTGAGCACGCGGCGGAATTTCGGGGCCTTGCCGAACAGCGATGACCCGCAGGCGTAGAAGGCGATCTGCGCGGCGTTCTCGGGCCCCAGGATGCGGCGGGCATTGTCCTCGGAATTGGAGGTCACCAGCGCGATCCGCACGCCCATGGCGTTGAGCTGTTGGAGCAGATCGGGCGTTCCCGGAAACAGCTCGATCTGTCCGACATTGCGGCCGACCAGCCGGCGAACGTACCAGGCGATGAAGGGCAGCTTCCAGCGCGCGATCTGGAGATATTTGATTACTTCGCGCGAGCTCTTGTGCCGCAGCATCTCCACTTCGTCCTCGGTAACGGTCCGGAAATGGAAGATCCGCGCGAGATCGTCGATCACCGAGATGAACCAGTCGCCGCTGTCCGATAGCGTGCCGTCGAAATCGAAGATAACCAGCCCGATCGGCGCGCGCGCGGGCACGGGCGACGCTTCAGCCATGCGCGTGTCCCCTCCCATGCATGCGGCACTCCGCCCCGTCGCCCAGTTCGATCTGAACCGTCGTGTGATCGATGCCATGATCGTGCTCCAGCCTGTGCTGAAGGTCCATCAGGAAAGCGTCGCCTGGATGGCCCCCGGGCATCACCAGATGCGCGGTGAGCGCCGCTTCGGTGGTGCTCATCGGCCAGATATGCAGATCGTGGACCCGCTCGACGCCCGGCAGCGCCGCCAGCGTGCGCTCCACCGCCGCCGCGTCCACGCCCTTGGGCACCGCCTGGAGCACCATGGTCAGCGATTCGGTGAACAGCCCCCACGTGGTCCACAGGATCACCGCTACGATGATCAGGCTGATCGCCGGATCAATCCACGCCGCCTGGGTCAGCAGGATCAGCGCGCCGCCGACTACCACGCCTGCCGAGACCGCCGCGTCGGCCGCCATGTGGAGATAGGCGCCGCGGATGTTGATGTCGCCCTTGCGCCCGCGCGCGAACAGCATCGCGGTGCCCAGGTTCACCGCGATGCCAATCCCGGCGACGATCATCACCGTGCCTCCGGGCACCGCCGCGGGGGCCGAGAAGCGCTGCACGGTCTCCAGCAGGATCGCGCCCACCGCGACCAGCAGCAGCACTGCGTTGGTCAGCGCGGCGAGGATAGACGAACCACGCAGCCCATAAGTGAAGCGCGCCGATGCGGGCCGCTTGGCCAGTTCCGCTCCACCCCAGGCGATCAGCAGTCCCAGCACGTCCGACAGATTGTGCCCGGCGTCCGCGAGCAAGGCGACCGAATTGGTCCAGAACCCCGCGGCGCCCTCGACTGCGACGAACGCCAGGTTGAGCGCCGTGCCGATCGCGAACGCGCGGCCGAAATCGACAGGGGCGTGGTGGTGGTGGTCGTGATGCGCGGCCATTGCCTGGGTCTTAGCCGGGTAACCGCATGAGATGCTAGGACCTGGAAGGCAGCAAGAGCGATGCGTCGCCATAGCTGTAGAAGCGATAGCCCGCCGCGATCGCATGCGCATAGGCCGCTTGCATCGCCTCCAGCCCCATCAGCGCCGATACCAGCATGAACAGTGTCGAGCGCGGCAGATGGAAATTGGTGATCAGGCCGTCCACTCCTCGGAAGCGATAGCCCGGCGTGATGAAGATCGCGGTGTCGCCCTCGAACGGCTGGATAGTGCCATCCTCGTCGCACGCGCTTTCGATCAGGCGCAGGCTGGTGGTGCCCACCGCGATCACGCGCCCGCCGCTCGCGCGCACCGCGTTGAGCCGCTCGGCGGTGGCGGAGTCGATGCGGCCCCATTCGGCGTGCATCCGGTGCGCGTCGGTGTCCTCGGCCTTGACGGGCAGGAAGGTGCCCGCGCCCACATGGAGCGTCAGCGTCGCATGCCCGATCCCGGCGCTTTCGAGCGCGGAGATGAGATCGGGGGTGAAGTGCAGCGCGGCGGTGGGCGCGGCCACGGCGCCAGGCTCGCTGGCGAACATCGTCTGGTAATCCTCGGCGTCGCGCGCGTCGGTCGAGCGCTTCGAGGCGATATAGGGCGGCAGCGGCATCCGGCCGCAGCGTTCGAGCAGCAGCTCGACCGGCTCATCCCCGGCAAAGTCGAGTGCGAAGCTGCCGTCCTCGCCGCGCGCCGAAGCGATCGCGATGACGCCCCCGCCGAACTCGACAGTCTCGCCGTCGCGCAGCTTGCGGGCATTGCGGATGAAGGCGCGCCAGCGCCGCGGCCCCTCACGCTTGTGCAGCGTCGCGCCGATCTTCGCGCTTCCGCGCAGTCCTTCGAGCTGGGCGGGGATCACGCGGGTGTCGTTGAACACCAGGCAATCGCCCGCGCGCAGCAGCGCGGCCAGGTCGCGCACGGCAGCGTCGTGCATGCCGGCCCGCTCGACCACCAGCATCCGGGCCGAATCGCGGGGAGACGCAGGACGAAGCGCGATCCGCTCCGCCGGCAGCTCGAAATCGAACAGATTGACGTTCATCTCGTGCAGCCGCCTAAGCGGTCAGGGGACCAGCGTCGCCTTGGTCTCGCCTTCGGGCAGCGCCCTTGCCGCCGCCGCCGCCGGAGCCTGATAAGGGGGCGGATTGTCCGAGAGGATATAGGCCTGGAGGATGCGCGTCGGGTTCGCCGGCGGCTCGCCGCGCTGGATCAGATCGACCCACTCCATGCCGGAGATCACGCGGCCGAACACAGTGTAATTGTGGTCGAAGACGAGGAGCGGCCGCAGCATCACATAGAATTGGCTGTTGGCGCTGTTCTCCGCAGCTTTCACCAGTTCGGGGCTGGCGCCCTCGGGCGCTCCCTGGCGCGCGGCGGAGACCGTGCCGCGCAGATGGGGCAGGCTGTTGAACTCGGCTGGCACGTCGGGGAGATCCGAATCCCCGGTGCCCGTGCCGGTGGGGTCCCCGCCCTGGGCGATCGGATAAGGATCGTCCAGCACGCGGTGGAACGTCACGCCGTTATAGAATTTGCGGCGCGTGAGTGTCTTGATCCGCTCGACCATCAGCGGCGCGGCGTCGGGACGCAGCCGAATGAGCACGCGGCCACCGGAGGAAAGGTCGAGAACCCAGGTGTTTTCCGGATCGGCGGGCACCACGGCGGGCAGGGGCTTCGCCACTACCGGATCGGCGGCAACGCCGCGCAGCGGTTCGGCAGGAACTTTCTGCGGCGGCCCGCCGCCCTGCGCCAGCGCGGGCGAGACGGCCAGCGCCGCGGCCAATGCGGCCAGAATTGCTACGAAACGCATGCACATCCCCACTCGATCTGAAAATTCAAGTGCCGGTCTAAAGCAATAACCGACGGTAGCAAAGTCGGCTTAGCTTCCCTTGCGGCCAATCGCTTCGACGCGCTCGGCCACCTCGTCACGTACCCTGGGGGGCACGAACTTGACGATATCCCCGCCATACAGCGCGATCTCCTTGACCAGCCGGCTGGCGATCGGCTGGAGCGAGACGTCGGCCATCAGGAATACGGTCTCGATCCGGTCGTTGAGCTGCTGGTTCATCCCGGCCATCTGATACTCATATTCGAAGTCCGCCACCGCGCGCAGCCCACGCACGATCACGCTCGCGCCGGCGCGCTCGGCAAAGTCCATCAGCAGCGAATCGAAACTCACCACTTCGATGCCTTCGATATCGGCGGTCTCGCGGATCACGGTGGTCATGCGCTCCTCAACCGTGAACATCGGCGATTTGCTTGGGTTGGTGGTCACGCCGATCACGAGCCGATCGACCAGCTTCGCCCCGCGGCGTATGATATCCATATGGCCCAGCGTCAGCGGGTCGAAAGTGCCGGGATAGACGCCGGTGCGGATGGTCATGCGATCCCCCTATCGGTCGCGTTCGAGCGTATAGCGCGCGATGTCGCGCAGCAGGTCGGCCTCAGGGCCATAGCTCTTGAGATGCTCGATCGCCTGGTCGACCAGCAACGCCGCCTGCTCTTTGGCGCGCTCCAGTCCCAGCAGGCTGAGGAAAGTTTCCTTGCCAGCTGCTCCGTCCTTGCGAAGCTTCTTGCCGGCCAGCGCCTCATCGCCTTCGGCATCGAGGATGTCGTCGGCGATCTGGAAGGCGAGGCCCATGTCGCGGGCATAGCCGCGCAGGCCCGTGCGGCCCTCGGGAGGCACGCGTCCCAGGATAGCGCCGCATTCGACTGCACAGGCGATCAGCGCGCCAGTCTTCATCGCCTGCAGCCGGGTTACGGTCGGCAAGTCGAAGCTAGCCTTCTCGGCTTCCAGATCCATCATTTGCCCCCCAGCCATGCCGGATGGTCCCGAGGCGTGCGAAAGGCTGGCGATCAGCTCGACCCGGGCAAAGGGGTCCAGATATGTCGCTTCGTCAGCAAGAATTTCGAAGGCGAGGGCGTGGAGGCAGTCGCCGGCCAGGATGGCGGTAGCCTCGTCAAAGGCGCAGTGAACGGTGGGCTTGCCACGGCGCAGGTCGTCATCGTCCATCGCGGGCAGGTCGTCATGGATAAGCGAATAGACATGGATGCATTCAAGCGCCGTGGCGACCCGGGCGGTGCATGCCTTGTCCACCGCGAAAAGCTGAGCGGTGGCGAACACCAGCAGGGGACGCAGGCGCTTGCCCCCGCCGATCGTCGCGTGGCGCATCGCGCGATACAGTCCCTCGCGCGGATCGCTTGGAATCGCGAGCAGCCGATCGAATTGCCGGTCCATCTCGGCGGAAACCTGGCGGAGCGCCGCCTGTAGCGAAAGGCTGGGCTCAGCCACTGCGCCCGTCAGCCGGCCGCGAAGGGCGTTGTGCCAGCCGCCCGGCCTTCGGCATCGGTGCGGATCGCTTCGATCCTGGCCTGCGCCGCATCCAGCCGTGCCGCGCATTGACTGCGCAAGCGATCCCCGCGCTCGTACAGGTCGATTGCTTCCTGCAATTGCGCCTCGCCGCTTTCCAGGCGGCCGACGATCCGCTCGAGCTCCTTGAGCGCTTCCTCGAACGAAAGGGCCGCGATGTCCGGTTCTTCTGCCATTGCAGCGCTATGCGGCAGGCTCGATTGGATCGCAACCGCGTGTGCTGTTTCGCGACAGCGGCGGAGCGGTTAGGCTTGGAGCTCAGCCAGCAGGTCCTTGCGGCTGAGCTTGCCGATCATCGTCTTGGGCAGGCTTTCGCGCACCACCACTTCCTTTACCCGCTCGTGCTTGCCCAATTGCGGGTTGAGCCAGCCAAACAGTTCTTCGCCGCTCACGGCCATGCCCTCGTCCAGTGTCACATAGGCGTGCGGAAGTTCGCCATGATAGGGATCCGGGAGACCGATTACGAGCGCCTCCTTGATCGACGGGTGCTTGTACAGCACGGCCTCGATCTGGCTCGGGAAGACCTTGAAGCCGCCCACCGCGATCATGTCCTTCAGCCTATCGACGATGCGGATATAGCCATCCTCGTCGATCGTCCCGACATCGCCTGTGCGGAGCCAGTGATCGTCCACGAACGTATCTGGGTCGGCCTCGGGCCGGTTCCAGTAACCGCGCATGATCTGGGGACCCGCGACAACCACCTCGCCCGGCTCCCCTTCCGGCGGCGGGCGGGTGGCATCCTCCTTGTCAACCAGCCGAACGTGCGTTCCCGCCAGCGGCTGGCCGATCGTGCCGGTTTTGCTGAGGCCGTCATAGGGATTGCACGAAACCACGCCTGAGCTTTCCGAGAGGCCATAGCCTTCGATCACGCGCGCGCCCGTGATCGTTTCCCAATCGGTCTTGAGCGCGAGGGGCAGCGGCGCGCCGCCCGAGATGCAGACCTCCAGCGACTTGAAGTCCTCGGCCTTCATACCCGGCGTATCGAGCAGCGCCTGATACATGGTCGGCACCCCGGGCATCGAGCGCGGGCGGGTGCGGCGCAGCGCGGCCAGCGCCTGCTTGGCGTTGAACCGCGGCAGCATCACGATCTCGCCGCCGGTCAGCACCGTGCGATTGAGCACGCAGGTGTTCGCGAAGACATGGAAGAAGGGCAGCACACCCAGGATCGTATCCGCCTTGCCATCCGTATGCGGATCGAGCCGCGCGACCTGGCGGGCGTTAGCGGAAAGGTTCTGATGCGTGAGCATCGCTCCCTTGGGAACCCCGGTGGTGCCCCCGGTATATTGGATCAGCGCCAAATCGGCCGCGGCATCGATGGCCGGCGCGTCGAAAGCGCCATCATTCCGGATGAGCCGGGAGAATGCGATGACGCGCGGGTCGCGTGGCCGCGCCGTAACTTCGCCCCTGCGGAACAGGCGGTAGAAAAGCGACTTGGCGGCTGGCAGCGCGCCGGCGACCGATCCGACGACCAGCCGTTCCAGCCCGCTTCGCTCGAGCACTGCCAGCGCCGTTGGCAGCAAGGCGCTCGCGGAAATCGTGAACAACAGCCGCGTGCCTGAATCCTGGACCTGCGCCGCCAGCTCCTCGACAGAATAAAGCGGCGAGAAATTGACTACCGTCGCGCCCAGCTTGAGCACGCCGTAATACGCCGCGACATAATGCGGAACGTTGGGCAGGAAGAGGCCGATCCGGTCCCCCTTGCCATATCCCAGCGCGCTCAGCCCGCTCGCTACCCGGTTCGCGCCGTCCAGCGTTTTGCCATAGCTGTATTTGCGGCCCATGAAATCGAGCAAGGGTGTGTCGGGATGCGCCCGCGCGCTCGCTTCGAACAATTCGACCATCGAGAGCGGCGGGAATTCCTCGTCCCAGCGGCCGGGGTGCTGGAACGCAGTGCGCCAGATATGCTCGGGATCGGTCATTTACATCAATGTAAGCAAGCTCCGGAGCCGGTCAATAGACCAGCCGCTTGCTCCACGTCACCAGCACCGAAATCGCCATTATGCCCAAGTCGACGGTCGCCTCCACCTTGTGCGGAGCGATATCGCCCCCGCGGTGCATCTGGATGGCAATGTCGGCGCGCCGATCGGGGGCGAGCGAAATCAGCAGCAAGGCCGCCGCTCCAAGAGCCAGGATGATCCGATTGCGCTTGACCATGGCTGCGTTGATACGCCACGCGACGAGGCGCCGCAATCTGCACCCCAACGAAAAATTCGGGCGGGCTCAGGCCGCTTCGCGCACCGTCCGGCGCACGCGGTCGCGGCCCGCCGATTTCGCTTCGAACAGGGCGGCGTCCGCGCCCCGGTAGATCGCCTTCCATTCGATATCGCTGGTCAGCGGCCCGCGACAGGAGCCGATGCTGGCGGTGACCTGGAGATCGAACGGCATCCGCGTGGCGCGCAGCTTGGCGAGCAACGCCTCGGGCTCCACAGCTTCGCCGGCTGCGGAAAGGATCGCGAATTCCTCGCCGCCCATTCGCGCCACCAGCGTTCCCGCAGGCGCGTGCGTGCGCAGCAGACGCGCGAACAGCCTCAGTACTTCGTCGCCGCCGTCATGGCCGAGCGTTTCGTTGACTTGCTTGAAATGGTCGAGATCGGCGATGAGCAATTGCTGCTCGCCCGGCCGCCCGATCGCCTGGGCAAGAAATGCGCGACGGTTGAGCAAGCCGGTCAGCGGATCCGTATCGGCAAGCCGCCGCGCCATCACTTCGCTTGCGATCGCGTAATCGCGTTCGTCGCGCAGCAGCTTGATCCGGTAGGCGATGGCCAGGCTGGAGGCGAGGGCTTCCACTACCATCGACAGGACCGTCGAATTGTCGAGCCAGAAATTCCAAGGTATGAAGTGAAGCCCGGCAAGCGCGCGCAGGACGGCGGTGAGGATTGGGGCGCCCCAGCCGATCGCGAACAGCCATAAATAGTTGCTCCGCCGCCGCCATGCCGACCACAAAGTGGGTCCGACCACAGTGGCGAGCCCAAGAAACGCGCCGGTGAAGACCATATCCGCCAGCCGGACGGAGAAGGGCGCAGACAGAAGGAACAGCAGCCCGGCGCCAGCCATCGCGCAAGCCACTCCCAAGGTATATTTGCCCAACCAGCCCGCGAAGACGCGCTCCTCGAAAAAGCTCCTTGCAAATACCAGTGCGGTGGCTCCGGTGATGCCAAGCATCAGATAGTTGATCCGCAGCCGATCGTTGTTAGCGATCTCCGGAAACACCCATGCGAGAACGCCGGACGAGGAGAAAGTGTAAAGCAGCAGGGCCGCGACCATCGCGCAATAATAGAGCTGGAAGCGGTGGCGAAGGGCGCCCCACAAAGCGAGATTGTATATGATCAGCGCGATGCACAACCCGGCAAAGCCCGCGTAGATCGCCGCCATCGTGAGGTTGGCGCGCTGGCTCTGCGTCGCGGTCGAAAGCCGGGTTCCGATTACGATTCCTCGAACGTTGGCCGATCCCTGGACATGCCACATCGCCCGGACCACGCCCGAATCGGATGCGGGCAGGGTGTGCTCGACTAGGGCGCCCAACTGAACCAGCGGCGTCACCCCGCGCCGGTCGGTGACCGAATTGTCGATCCGGCCATCGGCATGCAAAGTGTAGAGCGAGAGGCCATCCTGCCACAGGCTGGCGAGGCGGATACGGAATGGCTTGCGTGCTCGCTGATGAATATCCTTGGTGATCACCCAGAAATTGCCCGGACCGAATCTGTGCTGGGCGGTAGTGCAGTCGAAGCGCTCGGGATGCGCGATCAGCTCGACCGGATTCATTCCTCCAGTATCGCGCAGCACGCACACTTCCAGCGGGACGCCGGCAAGCGCGCTCTGCGCGTGCGCAGTGGGGACGAAGCTCGCCACGCCGATGCACAGGAGCAAGGCCGCCGCGAGGCGGTAGAGAAGGGCCCGGAACATCCCCGTCTTGTTACATCCATCATGACAAATAACCGGTTAAGGCGCATGGCTTTTAGCTGTGGCCTAGCGCTGCTACCCATATCACAGGGCAGCACGGCCACCCCTCCTGAAACCCGACTTGGCGTGAGCTATATCGCCCCGGGCGAGGTGGCCTTCGTCGATTTGAACACGATCAGGCGCTTGGGAAACAGCGTCGATGGCTGGGGCCTCAATGTCTACAAGACTCCGAAGGATATCGGCACTGGGCGGCCGGTGAGCGAGCATTGGACGCAGTTCCGGATCGATTGCGCGAAAGCCACTATATTGATCCTGTGGCTGTCGATCCGTGAGAACGGCGTCGCCTCTATGAAGGGGCCATATAATCGGACCATCCAAGCCACTGCCGACAATGGCTGGGGCAAGGTCTGGTCGCACGCCTGCCGAAGCTCCTACGTTTTCAACAAGCCCTATTCGAGCGAAACCGCGGCGATCGCAGCCGCGCGCACCTACTTTCGCTGAAGCGGGGAACCGCAGCACTGCTCCGGTTCCCCGTAGCCATCAGTTGGCCTTTGCCGCCACTGTCTTCTTGCCGCCCTTTTTGGGCTTGGGCGCGGCGGGCGTGATCTCGAAGACTAGCGCATTGTCCTTGAGCTTCACATTGACTTCGCCACCATGGATCAGCTTGCCGAACAGCAATTCCTCGGCGAGCGGCTGCTTGATCTTCTCCTGGATCAGGCGGCCCATCGGGCGGGCGCCATACAGCTTGTCGTAGCCGCGCTCGGTGAGCCATGCCTTGGCCGGCTCGTCGAGCTGGATATGCACGCCGCGGTCCGCCAGCTGAAGCTCGAGCTGGAGGATGAACTTGTCCACCACGCGGGCGACCACTTCGCTCGGCAGGTAATCGAACGGTACGATCGCATCGAGGCGGTTGCGGAATTCAGGGGTGAAGAGCTTCTTCACCGCTTCTTCCTGAACGTCTTCGCGGCCGCCCATGTCGCCGAACCCGACACTCTCGCGCGCCATGTCCGAAGCACCTGCATTAGTGGTCATGATCAGGATGACGTTGCGGAAATCGACGGACTTGCCGTGCTGGTCGGTCAGGCGTCCGTTATCCATCACCTGGAGCAGGATGTTGAACAGGTCCGGATGCGCCTTCTCGATTTCGTCGAGCAGGAGCACGCAATGCGGCTGCTGATCGACCGCGTCGGTCAAAAGCCCGCCCTGGTCGAACCCGACATAGCCCGGTGGCGCGCCGATCAGGCGGCTGACCGAGTGACGCTCCATATATTCGGACATGTCGAAGCGCTGGAGCGGGATGCCAAGCAATTCGGCAAGCTGCTTGGCGACTTCAGTCTTGCCAACGCCCGTGGGTCCCGAGAACAGGTAATTGCCGATGGGCTTCTCGGGATCACGCAAGCCCGCGCGGCTCAGCTTGATCGCCGAGGACAGCACTTCGATCGCCTTGTCCTGCCCGAACACGACGCGCTTCAGATCCTGTTCGATATTGGCGAGCACGCGGGTGTCATCGCTCGATACGGTCTTTGGAGGAATGCGCGCCATCGTGGCGATGACCTGCTCGATTTCCTTGGAAGTGATGGTCTTTTTGCGCTTGTTCAGCGGCACAAGCATCTGCATCGCGCCGACCTCATCAATCACGTCGATCGCCTTGTCCGGCAGCTTGCGGTCATTGATGTAGCGCGCCGAAAGCTCGACCGCCGATTTGATCGCGTCGGGCGTGTATTTGACCTTGTGGTGCTCTTCGAACGCTGTGCGCAGGCCAGCGAGGATCTTCACCGTGTCTTCGATCGAAGGCTCGTTGACGTCGATCTTCTGGAAGCGCCGCAGCAGCGCGCGGTCCTTCTCGAAGTGGTTGCGGAATTCCTTGTAGGTAGTAGATCCGATGCAGCGGATCGATCCGCCCGAAAGCGCGGGTTTGAGCAGGTTCGACGCGTCCATCGCGCCCCCGCTGGTCGCGCCGGCGCCGATGACGGTGTGGATCTCGTCGATGAACAGCACCGCGTGAGGCAGTTTTTCCAGCTCGTTGACGACCTGCTTCAGCCGCTCCTCGAAATCGCCGCGATAGCGGGTGCCAGCGAGCAACGCGCCCATGTCGAGCGAATAGATCACCGCTTCCTTGAGCACGTCGGGCACCTGGCCCTCAATGATCTTGCGCGCCAGCCCCTCGGCGATGGCGGTCTTGCCGACGCCGGGATCGCCTACATAGAGCGGGTTGTTCTTGCTGCGGCGGCAGAGGATCTGGATAGTGCGATCCACTTCGGGCCCGCGCCCGATCAGCGGATCGACCTTGCCGGCCTTGGCCTTCTCGTTGAGATCGACGGTGAATTGCTTGAGCGCGCTTTCGCCCTTGCCCGATTTACCTTCGGTCTTGGTCGCGGCCTTTTCTTCCTCGGCGCCCTTGGGAGTGCTCGCCTCGCCAGGACCCGATCCCTTCCCAACGCCGTGGCTGATGAAGCTGACGGCGTCGAGGCGGCTCATGTCTTGTTGCTGGAGGAAATATACTGCGTAGCTCTCCCGTTCGGAGAACAAGGCGACGAGAACGTTCGCACCCGTGACTTCGTCACGCCCAGACGACTGCACGTGGAGGATGGCGCGCTGGACCACGCGCTGAAAGCCGCTGGTGGGCGAGGGATCGGTCGCGGCCTCGACTTTCAGCGCTTCAAGCTCGGTATCCAGATAATGCGCGACGGTGCTGCGCAGATCGTCGAGCTCGACACCGCACGAGGTCATCACCTTGCTGGCATGCTCGTCATCGACCAGCGCGAGCAGAAGATGCTCGAGCGTCGCATATTCGTGGCGGCGCGAGCTGGCGGCTTCGAGCGCCTTGTGCAGCGTGGATTCGAGCGCGGAGGCGAAACTAGGCATCAGAATACTCCAGCGGGCCGGAAGGATACGCGGTCCGATTTCCCCTTATGTCGGGAGTGGTCGGCCTCGCATCAAGCGCTGTGGCCCGACACCTTGGACTGGCGGATGGTCGCCCGAACCTCGGTGCCGTAACGCTCATCGCTTGAATAGGGCGTCGGCGCTTGCGCGATGGTTAACGGCGCGTTGCATTTTAACTTTGCTTCGATCGATTTCAGCTTCGAGCAGCGCGATACGCTCCGCAAGCTCCTCCACCGAAAGCGGATCGAGGTCCTCACGGCCCAGTTGCGTCGCAAGATCGTGCTTGCGGCGCGGAAGATTTTCGTCTGCTTCCATCGCCTGCACAACGTTGACCGACACCCAGTCGATGTCAATAAACGCCTCAATCCTGCATGCCGGAAAGCGACGAGCCGATGACCGTCCCCGAAACGATGCGCGCAATCGATCCCAAAGCTCCGGGCGGGCCCGAAGTGCTGGTGCTTGTCGAGCGTCCCGTGCCGCGGCCCGGCGAAGGCGAAGTGCTGGTCAGGGTCGCCGCCGCGGGCATCAACCGGCCCGAAGTGATGCAGCGCAAGGGAATGTATCCGCCGCCGCCCGGGGCGCCCTCGATTTTTGGTCTGGAGCTTTCGGGCACGATCGTCGCGCTGGGCCAAGGCGTGCCGCGCGAGATGCTGGGCCAGCCGGTCTGCGCATTGGTGAGCGGCGGCGCGCAGGCGGAATATGCGGTCGCTCCGCTCGGCACCTGCCTGCCGGTGCCCGAGGCGCTCACCATGATCGAAGCCGCCGCGATGCCCGAGACCCTGTTCACGGTGTGGACCAACGTGTTCGAGCGAGCCTATGCCAGCGAAGGAGAGACGATCCTGATCCATGGCGGCACCTCTGGCATCGGCACCATGGCGATCACGCTCTGCAAGCTGTTCGGCGTCGAGACGATCGTCACTGCCGGTTCCGACGAGAAGTGCGCCGCCGCGCGCGAGATAGGAGCGGGGCATGCGATCAACTATAAGACCGAGGATTTCGTGACGCGGGTGAAGGAGATCACCGGCGGGAAGGGCGTGAACATCGTGCTCGACATGGTCGGCGGCGATTATGTGCCGCGCAACCTCCAATGCCTCGCGGACGAGGGGCGGCACGTCTCGATCGCGGCCCAGGGCGGAATGATCGCGACGATCCCGATCCTCGAGATCATGCGCAAGCGCCTGACGCTGACCGGCTCGACGCTGCGGCCGCGCCCGGTGGAGTTCAAGACGCTGGTGGCGGACGAACTTCACCGGACGGTCTGGCCGCTTGTGGCCGCGGGCCAGCTCAAGCCGGTGATCGACCGGGTTTTTTCGCTGGCGGAGGCAGCCGAGGCGCACCGACGCATGGAAGCGGGTGAGCATGTGGGGAAGATCGTGCTGCTTATGGAGACACAGTTGTAGCTCGCGCCCGACGCGCTAAGATCGCAGCTTCGCCAAGGGGGGGGTGGGAATGCTGCGCAATATCGTTGCGGGAGTGCTTATCGTGGCGCTTCCGGTGATCTTGTTGATGTCGGACCGTCATTGGTTCCTGAGCGATCAGCATCGCGCGGTCGCCCATATCGCGGATATTCCGCCGAACGCGCAGGGACAGCTGCTCACCAACCTTGATAAGATCGTCGCTTACGGCGGCGTCCATGTGGTCCGCGAGCCTACCAAGGCGGAAATGCTCTACCAAGCGCTCGTCATGGCGGGCCGCGCTCCGCCGCCCAGGATCAGCAACGCCAATGCGCCGCTGCGCTATGGCCGTTCAATCCGCGAGTGGAGTTTCCTTGGCATGCCCTTCGGTTGGTATGAGGAGTTTGGCTATGTGGTCTACACGCGCAACCGCTGGGAACTGGTGATGGCGCCGCTGGTGCCCGAAGCCGATGCGGAGCTGCACAGGGAAGTGGGCCGCGACCTGAAGCAAGGCTTCTTCTTCCCCTTTTGGAAGCACCTTTGGGGCTGGCTCTATGTCGCCTTGCTCGCTTTCTGGGGCTGGCTGTACCACCGGGGGATCGTCCAGTGGCGCGAAGCCGAGGGGATAATCTGATGACTTCGTTGCTGCTTCACGAATATGCCGCGTCGGGAAATTGCTACAAGATCCGCCTCACCGCCGCGCATGCCGGCGTCGCGCTCGAACGGCGCGAGTATGACATCATGGCGGGCGCGACGCGCACGGCGGAGTTCCTGAGCCAGGTCAATCCGAACGGCCGCATTCCGGTGCTCCAGGCCGGCCCGGACTTCCTGCCCGAAAGCAATGCCGCCTGCTTCTATGTCGCAGACGGCACGCACTTGATTCCGTCGGACCGTTTCGAGCGCGCCGACATGCTGCGCTGGATGTTCTGGGAGCAATATAATCACGAGCCTAACATCGCCATGGTCCGCTTCTGGAAGGGCTGGGTGGGGTTCGAGAACCTGGACGACCTCCAGCGCGCCAATCTGCCCGCCAAGCAGGCTGGCGGCGAGGCCGCGCTGGCGCTGATGGACGAGCATCTGGAACGACGCGACTGGTTCGTTATCGACCGGCTGACTCTCGCCGATGTCGCGCTCTATGCCTATACGCACGTCGCCGAAGAGGGCGGGTTCAGCCTCCAGCCTTATCCGAATGTCCGCGCCTGGCTAGCGCGGGTGGCGGCGCTTCCCCGCCACATCTCGATTACGGACTAGTTAATGCCGCATATGAGGCCGCGATGGCGCTGAACCGCTGGGCCGCCGAAATGAGGATGATCGACGGCGTGGAATACTATAACGAAGACGAGTGGGTGGAGGGATGCACCTGGTCGAGCATCTCGACGGTCGAATGGAGATTCTGCACTGGGCGGACGAGATGGCAGCGCGGGATCGGGAGAAGGCCCGGGAGATGGAGCGGCGGGCGGCCTGACCGCCGTGCGTATCGCCATCGTCACCGATGCCTGGGATCCGCAAGTGAACGGTGTCGTCCGCACAATCCAGGCCGTCCGCGAAGTGCTCCAAGGCCATGGGCACCACGTGAAGGTGATTTCGCCTGATCTGTTTCGTTCGCTGCCATGCCCGACCTATCCTGAAATTCGGCTGGCGCTCGCGCGGGTCGCCACAGTGGGCCAGATGCTGGAGGACTTCGAGCCGGAGGCGATCCATCTCGCGACCGAAGGCCCGCTGTGCATCGCGGCGCGGCGCTGGTGCCTGCGCATGGGATTGCCCTTCACTACCGCATATCACACGCAATTTCCCGATTACGTATCGGCGCGCACGCGGCTCCCCGCCGAATGGTTCTGGCGCTACATTCGCTGGTTTCATGCCCCGGCCCAGGCAATCCTCGCGTCCACGCCCTCCATCCGCCAGTCGCTGGCCGATCATGGGCTGACTCGGCTAAAGCCCTGGGGGCGCGGCGTCGATCTCGCGAATTTCCGCGAGGGTCTGGCTCCGCATCCCGCGATGGCTCGGCTGGCCAGGCCGATCCAGCTCTATGTCGGCCGCGTCGCGGTGGAGAAAAATCTCGAACCATTCCTCAAGTCCAGCCATCCGGGCACCAAGGTCGTGGTAGGGGATGGCCCGGCGCGCGCGGTGCTGGAGGCCCGTTATCCGGAGACGCCTTTCCTGGGGGCGATGTTCGGCGCCGAGCTTGCTTCGGCCTATGCGGCGGCGGACGTGTTCGTCTTCCCGAGCCGCACCGATACCTTCGGGCTGGTGATGATCGAGGCTCTGGCCTGCGGTGTGCCCGTCGCCGCCTTTCCCGTGACCGGGCCCATCGACATCGTGACGCCTGAGACAGGCGCGCTTTCCGAGAATCTGACTGAAGCGATCGGCGAAGCACTGACTCGCGACCGTGCGGCATGCGCCGCTTATGGCCGGACCTTCACCTGGGAAGCGAGCGCTGCGCAATTCTTCGCCGGACTGTGCCCCCTGATCCCGCGCAAGGCGGCCTAGAGTCTGTTTCACCGCTTCCACGCCAGTGGAACACACTCTAGCCGCTTGCCCTTGGCGGCTCCGCGCAGTAAGTGACCGCCATACCGGCCGCCCGTGATGGGCGGCCCTTTCTATTTCTGGAGACTATCGTGGCCCAGCCGCTGATGCCGCATGCGACCGCTTCCTGGCTGGTCGACAATACTTCGCTCTCCTTCGAGCAGATCGCAGAATTCTGCGGCCTCCACATCCTGGAGATTCAGGCGATCGCCGACGACACCGCCACTGCCAAGCTAACTGGCCGCGATCCCGTTCGCGCGCACGAACTGACGATGGAAGAGATCGAAAAGGGCCAGGCCAATCCCGATTATTCCCTCAATATGCTCAAGGGCCCCGAGCAGATCCGCCGCACCAAGGGGCCGCGTTACACGCCGGTCTCGAAGCGTCAGGACAAGCCGGACGGCATTGCCTGGATTCTCCGTCACCACCCGGAGATTTCGGACGGTGCGATCGGCAAGCTGATCGGCACCACGCGCACGACGATCACCGCCATTCGCGATCGCAGCCACTGGAACATCGCGAACATCACGCCCAAGGATCCGGTCACGCTGGGTCTCACCACGCAGCGCGAGCTCGATGCGCTGGTCGCCAAGGCCGCCAAGGCCGCGGGCATCGAAGCGCCGGTCGATAATCGCCTCGAGGGCGACCGCGAGGCGCTGATCGAGCAGCTTCGCGCCGAGCGCACCGCAGCCGCGCACGCCGCCGAAGCCGCCGAGAATGGCGAAGTCGCGGCGCCGGCCGAACACACGGCGGAGAGCTTGTTCAAGCAGTGAGACGCGCAGCGGGGTGACCGCGGCGCTGGAGTCAATTAGGCTTCCGATATCGCCGGGGGGCGATTCGGGAGCCTTTTGATGTGTGACGATCTGACAGACGCCGACAATCGCGGCATCCAGAATGGGATGTCTCGCCGCGATTTCGCTGCCGGAGCGACCATTGCGGGCCTAGCATTGATGCTTCCGGTTCCCGCCAATGCCCTGGCGGTAAAGGGGCGCGACGTTTCCATCACTACCCCCGATGGGGTCTGCGACGCCTATTTCGTCGCGCCGGCGAAGGGGAAGCACGCCGCCGTGCTCGTCTGGCCCGATATCTATGGCCTGCGCCCCGCCTTCCGCCAGATGGCCGAGCGGCTCGCCATGTCCGGCTATGCCGTGCTCACGGTAAATCCCTTTTACCGCACGATAAAGGCGCCGGACCTGCAGGCAGCTGGCGATCGCGACGTTGTCCGTGGCCAGGCGGGCGAGGCGCGCAAGCTGCTCACGCCGAAGGCCGCGGCGCGTGATGCGGTGGCGTTCGTCGCCTTCATCGACAAACAGCCCGAAGTGAACAAGAAGCGCGGCATCGGCACGACCGGCTATTGCATGGGCGGGCCGCTGGTGATGCAAACTGCCGCCGCCGTCCCGTCGCGCGTCCGCGCCGGGGCCAGCTTCCACGGCGGCGGGCTTGCCACCGATCCGATGCTGGCGCTGATTCCGTCCATGAAGGCGAGCTTCCTGATCGCCATCGCTGAAAACGACGATGCCCGTGCGCCGACCGACAAGGACAAATTGCGAGTGGCCTTCGACGCGGCCAAGCGCCCGGCCGAGATCGAAGTCTATGCCGGCGCGATGCACGGCTGGTGCCCGCCCGACAGCCAGGTCTACAACCAGGTCCAGGCCGATCGCGCGTGGGAGCGATTGCTGGCTTTGTTCAAGAAGTTGCTCGCCTGACGCTTGCGCGACGCGACGGTGTTCGCTATTTGTTCCGATGCCGCAATGAGTCGAGGGAGAGTGACATGGCCGCCGATTTGACCTTCTACACCAATCCGCAGTCGCGTGGCCGCATCGCGCGGTGGATGCTGGAAGAGACTGGCGCGGCCTATGACACGGTCGTCCTCGATTATGCCTCAACGATGAAGGCCGAGCCTTATTTGTCGATCAACCCGATGGGGAAGGTCCCGGCGATCGTCCACAATGGCAAGGTGGTGACAGAGGGGGCGGCGATCTGCGCCTATCTGGCGGATGCGTTTCCCGAAGCGGGGCTTGCGCCAACGGATGCCGAACGCGCGGACTATTATCGCTGGCTGTTCTTCGCGGCGGGCCCGATCGAGCATGCGGTTACGAACAATTTCGCTAAGTTCGTGCCGACGCCCGAGCAGGGGCGGATGTTCGGCTACGGGAATTACGAGCAGGCCGTGGATGTGCTCGAACAGGCGGTGAAGGCGCACGATTATATCGCGGGCGACCGCTTTACCGCAGCCGACGTCTATGTCGGCTCCGCGATCGGCTGGGGCACCCAGTTCGGGACGCTTCCGCGGCGCGATGCGTTCAAGGCGTATTGGGATCGGTTGACCGCGCGCGAGGCGTATAACCGCGCGAACGATATCGATAACGCGCTGGCGCCGGCTCCCGCCTAGCGGGCGGGCCGCGCCCATCTGGCCAGCCAGTCGGCCATGGTCTGGGGCTGCATGAGCCCGGCCTCGCCGAGGGCGAATACCTCGCGAGGGTTGAGCAGCTTGCCCGACTTGGCATCGACCACAAATACCGCTGGGACCGCGGCCAGTTCCTTGATGCCATAGCGCGCCGCTATGTCGAGATTGCGATCGAAGCGGCCGACATCGACCTGGACCAGTTCGAAGTTTCGCGCCACCCAGCCGCGCATCTCGGGCAGTTCGAGGACGCCGACGAAAATGCGGCAATCGACGCACCAATTCGCGCCGAAATCGATCAGCAGTGGCCTCCGGCTGGCCCGGGCGCGCTTCACGGCGGCGGCGATATCGGCGCGCGCATCGGCGGCGGCATCATAAGGGGCGGGCAGCGGTTTCGGGAGCCGGTCGATCGTACGCGCGGCCAGGCGCGGCGCGGCACTCTGCGCGGCGGCGATGCTCGGCAGCGCAAGCGCCGCGAGAGCGACCAGCCAGCCGAAGCGGCGCATCATTCGCCCAGCGTGAAATTCAGGAAATCGGGGACGGGGCCGTTCCAGCCATCGTCGGGGCCGTCATCGGCGGGCTGGCGGCGGCGCGGCTCTTCGCGGCGCGCGTCGCCGCGGGGCGGACGGGCATCGCGCTCGGGCCTCGCTTCACGCGCCGGGCGCTCTTCGCGGGCGGGGCGCTCCTCACGGGGAGCACGCGCCTCGCGCGGTTGGCGTGGCTCGCGGGCAGGGCGAGCTTCCGCCTCGGGCGCTTCGACTAAGGGAGCCCCCTCAGCCGGTGACTTGGCGACAGGCTTGCCACGCCCGCCTCCCCGCCTCGGGGTCTCCTCGCGGGGTGCTTCGCCATCTGCCTCGGCCTTGGCAGGCGTGCCGACACGCTCGATCTTCATGCCGGTCAGCTTCTCGATTTCCGAGATGTTCTCTGCGTCGTCAGGGGTCACCAACGTATAGGCGATCCCCGTCGCGCCCGCGCGGCCGGTGCGGCCGATGCGGTGGACATAGTCATCCGGATGCCAGGGTGCATCGAAGTTGAAGACGTGGCTGACGCCCTTGATGTCCAGCCCGCGCGCTGCGACGTCGGAGGCGACCAGGATGTTGACGTCGCCCTTCTTGAAGCGCTCGAGCTCGGCGATGCGTTGCGACTGTTCCATGTCGCCATGGATTTCGGTCGAGCGGAAGCCGCTCTTCTGCAGACTCTTGTTCAGATCGCGGACCATCGTCTTGCGGTTGCAGAAGATGATCGCGGTGTGGACCGCCTCGGTGCGCAGCAGATCGCGCAGCACACCGCGCTTGTCCGAAGCGGCGACGGGCACCACCCATTGCTTGATGTTGATATTGGCGGTGGCCGGCCGCGCGACTTCGACGCGCTTGGGATCGGTCAGGAACTTGTCCGCCAGCTTCTTGATCACCGGCGGCATCGTCGCGGAGAACAAGAGCGTCTGGCGCTGCTTGGGCAGCTTGGTGCAGATTTCCTCGATATCGGGGATGAACCCCATGTCGAGCATCCGATCGGCCTCATCGATCACAAGCAGGCTGCACCCGGTGAGCAGGATCTTGCCGCGCTGGAACAGGTCCATCAGCCGGCCCGGCGTGGCGATCAGCACATCGACGCCCGATTGCAGCGCCTTGACCTGGTCGCCCATCTGCACGCCGCCGATCAGCAGCGCCATCGAGAGCTTGTGATTGACGCCGTATTTGTCGAAATTCTCCGCGACCTGCGCGGCGAGTTCGCGCGTCGGCTCCAGGATCAGCGAGCGCGGCATCAGCGCGCGGGTGCGGCCCTCGCCCAGAATGTCGATCATCGGCAGCACGAAGGCCGCGGTCTTGCCGGTCCCCGTCTGGGCGATACCGATCAGATCCTTGCCCATCAGCACGGAAGGGATCGCCTGGCGCTGGATCGGAGTCGGCTCGGTATAGCCGGAGTCATTGACTGCGCGCAGAAGTTCGTCGGAAAGGCCGAGATCGGCAAAGCTCATGAATTTGTCCGGAAAATGGGCATAGGAGGCGCTTGCCGCCAAGCCTGCACGCGCTTGCGGATTTGCCCCGGAATGTCAAGGGAAACGGGCGTTAGCGTGCCGGGGTCAGGCTGCGAAACGCCTGGACGCCGCAGGAGCGCCCCGAACGCGAGCGGAAGGCATCGCGCCCCGCGCAGATCTTCTTGTCGGCAGTCGGCTTGACGTAAAAGCCCGAATAGAAGCCCAAAGCGGGGCAATCGTCGCCCAGCTTGGCGCGCAACAGCTTGCCGTCGTTCAGCAGCAGATCGACGCTGTCGGTGCGGTTGACCGAGAAGCCCGTAATCCGCTCGATCTTGACGCAATCCTCGGCCTTCTTCTCGACCATTGGGACCGGCACCGGCGATCGCATGATGATGGTTGTCGTCATCGTGACGCGGGGGACGTGTACGGTGATATGCTGCTGAAACAGCTCGATCGCGCGCTCCCAGTCCGGCGCCTGCGTCCCGGCCCCGGGCGCGACAAGAAACAGCAGCAATGCGGCTGGGGAAAACGGCGTGTTCAGCATGTCGGCTTCTGCTTCTAGGGCAAAGTCTTGAACAGTGGATGAACTGAGGCGTGAATTGCCCCCTGCGCCGTGCTACCTGCCGCCGTCATGTCGCCCGCGCAAGCCCAGATCGTGGAAACAATCCGCCAGCGCTTCGGCGACAGGGCGGTCACGGAAGATGCTGAAACGATCTCTCCATGGCTGAGCGATTGGCGCGATCGCTATCACGGCGCGGCGCCCGCGATGCTGATGCCAGCGTCTCGCGACGAAGTGGCGGCGATGGTAACGCTTGCCAATGAAGCTCGCGTCGCGCTGGTTCCCCAAGGGGGCAATACGGGGATGGTTGGCGGGGCTACTCCGCCCGAGGATGGATCGGCGCTTTTGCTGTCACTCAGGCGGATGAACCGCATCCGCTCGATCAGCGCGGAGGCGAACCTTGCCGTCGCCGAAGCCGGCGTGATCCTCGCCAATCTGCGCGACGCGGCCGAAAGCGCGGGGCGGCGCTTCCCGATGGATCTGGGCGCGCGCGGCAGCGCCACGATCGGCGGCCTGGTATCGACCAATGCGGGCGGAACCCAGGTCCTGCGCTTCGGCACGATGCGAAGCCTGGTGGCGGGCGTGGAGGCGGTGCTGCCCGATGGATCGGTGCATGATGGACTGGCAGCGCTTAAGAAGGACAATCGCGGCTATGATCTGACTCAATTGCTGATCGGCGCCGAAGGAACGCTGGGGATCGTCACCGCGGCTACGTTGCGCCTGGTGCCCGCGCTCGCCGCGCGCGCGGTCGCCTGGGTGGGGCTGGAAACCCCCGCCAAGGCACTGGCCCTGCTTCGCGCGATCGAAGCGAAGACCGATGCGATCGAGAGCTTCGAGATATTGCCATCCGACGTTCTCGACCTTGTGCTCGGCCATGTGCCCGGCACGCGCGCACCGCTTGCCGTACGCCACGCCTGGCACGTGCTGATCGAAGCCGTGGCCACCGATTCCGCGGCAGAGCCGCCCGCCGCGCTGCTCGAGCGGCTGCTTGCGCCCGCGCTCGAATCCCAACTGATCGGCGACGCGGTGATCGCCGCCAGCGAGGCGCAGGCTGAAGCGTTCTGGAAAATTCGCCACTCGATTTCCGAATCCGAACGCGCGGCGGGCCCTGCCGTGCAGCACGACATCTCCGTGCCGGTGGACGCCATGCCGCGCTTCATGGTCGATGGAGCCGCACAGGCGGAGGCGCGCTTCCCCGGAACCCGCGCGATCGCCTTCGGGCATCTGGGCGACGGCAACGTTCATTTCCACGTCGCCGCGCCGAAGGGAGCCGATCCCGACATCTTCTATGCCACCCAGGCGCAACCGATCACGCGGATGGTGCATGACATGGTCGTCGCCGCGGGCGGATCGATATCGGCCGAGCATGGGATCGGCCAGATGAAGCGTGCCGAACTGGAACGGCTGGGTCCCCCAAGCCGGATTGCCACGCTGAGGGCAATCAAGGCAGCATTGGACCCGCGGGGCATTCTCAATCCGGGGAAGCTCGTGGCGCTTGCGCCCGAGGCTCCCACGCCATAGACGACGCGACGCATTCCACATCATTTGCAGATTTTTTCGCTTTTTGTTTCAGGAGAGTATGATGGCGACCGCGCCACAGCAGCAGCTTCCGTTATTCTACAATCAGCTTGAGCCGCTTTCGAGCCAGACCCATGCCGATTTCAGCGTCCGCGCGGCGGACAAGGCGCCGTTCCTTGTCAACCAGCACGCCGTTCCCGTCACGGTCGAGGAATTCCCGCTGGTTCAGCGCTTCATGCCGATCGTGTTCTCGGCGGGCGAAGAACCCGTGCCGCTGGCGCTGATGGGGCTGAATGAGGGCGTCAACGTATTCGTGAACGAAGAAGGCGGGCTGCACGACGGCAATTTCTACGTACCAGCCTATATCCGCCGCTATCCCTATTTGCTCGCCAAGCTGCGGCCGGACACGGACGAGCTCTCGCTCTGCTTCGACCCGACTGCCGATACAGTCGGCAAGTTCGAGGACGGCCAGGCGTTGTTCGAAAATGGCGAGCCGAGCCAGCTGACCAAGGACATCCTGCAGTTCAACGAGCAATTCGAGCAGGCGGGCCAGCGCACCGCGATGTTCATGAAGGACCTCAAGGAGCTCGACCTGCTGACCGACGGCGAGACTTCGATCCAGCCCGAGGGCGCCGAGCAACCCTTCATCTATCGCGGCTTCATGATGGTCGATGAAAAGAAGCTCACCGAGCTGCGCGGCGACCAGCTTCGCAAGGTCGTCCAGAACGGCATGCTGCCGCTCGTCTATGCGCACCTCTTCTCGCTCCAGCTAATGCGCGAAATCTTCGCCAAGCAGGTTGCGCTGGGCAAGATGCCCCAGCCGCAGCTGGTGCCGCCGGTAGCGTAATCCAGCCGGGGCGCGGCGGTCCCCTTCACTGTGTTACCGCCGCTTTGCCCTCCTGGACCTAGGCTGGTGAACGGTTGATCGCGCAGCGGGCACGGCCGCCCGCAGCCACTTGAACTATCTGGGCTCTCAGCTATATTTGTCCTTGTACGGCTTCGTGTTTCCCCCTTTCGCGAAGCAGTGCAGCACGCCTTCGGGCGTGTACCTCCCTGAACCTTGGCCACCTCGCGGGAAACCGCGAGGTGGTTTTTTATGTGCCTTCATTCAGCGGCGAGGGCGGCGGGCAGCGCCTCGTCGGCCAGCGCATCGATGATTGCGCGCAGCATCGCCACCGTGCGCTTCAATCCCGGCCCCGGCATGTCGAGCGCCGCATCGAGATAGAGCGACCGATCGAATTCGAGCTGGATCGCGTGGACGCCGCGCCGCGGATCGCCATGCCGCTCCAGGATATGCCCGCCCGAATAGGGAGCGTTCGACGCGCTGGCGACACCGTGCGCACGGGCTACACCTTCGATGCGGCCAATGAAGCGCGCCGCGCACGATTTGCCGAACCGGTCCCCGAGCACCAGCCTTGGACTGGTCACCGGATTTCCAAGCGGGGGCATCGAATGCAAGTCGAGCAGGACTGCGACTCCGAAACGGGCCCGCGCGGACGCCAGGGCAGCGGCGAGCGCCGCATGATAGGGGCGGTGATCGCTGCGTATCCGCATCGCGACTTCCTCGGCGGAAAGCCTGCGCGACCAGATATCGCCCGAATTGCCCACGCGCCGCGGCACCAGCCCCAGTCCGCTGCGCAGCTTGGCGGAAAGCGGGGGGCCGCCCGATCGCGCGCCGTCGTCGAGGCGGGGGTCGCGCTCTTCCTCGCTGCGGTTCAGGTCGATCCAGGCGCGCGGCCGTTCGGCGACGAACAGAGTTTCTTGGCCCAGCGCCCCCAGCGCGAGCGCATCCGCATGCCGGTCCTCCAGCCCCCGGATGGCGCTGAGCGGCACCTGCAGCGCGGCCCGCAGCGGCAGCGGATAATCGCGCCCGGCATGGGGAACCGAAAGCACGACGGGGCTCAGGGGCTCGGCGGGGCCATGGCGCTGGTACGGGGGGGAAGCGGGCACGCGCCGAGCCTAGAGTTCGCATCCCCGCGCGGCAATGCGCGGCGTGCATATGCTGGAAATTCTTAAGGGCTTGGAGCATAGAATGCCGCCCGAGTGACCGGGGGTGGGAAAAGATGATCCGTATTCTGCTGGCCGAGGACGACCGAGTGATGCGGGAATATCTGACCCGCGCGCTTGAACGATCGGGCTATGCGGTCAGCGCAGTCGATCGCGGAACCGAAGCTATTCCCCTGCTGGAAAACGAGCAATTCGACCTGTTGCTCACCGATATCGTGATGCCTGAAATGGACGGGATCGAGCTCGCGCAAAAGGCTAGCGAGATCGCGCCGGACATGCGCGTGATGTTCATCACCGGCTTCGCCGCGGTTACGCTCAAGGCGGGCAAGCAAGTGCCCCAGGCGCGAATTCTCTCCAAGCCCTTCCACTTGCGCGACCTCGTTCTCGAGGTCGATCGGCTGTTCGAAGCCGAGAATGCCAGCCTGAACTAAAAGGCTCCCGCGGCGCTTGCACGCGCCAGCAAGCCCCGCTAGAGGCGACCATCCATTGGGGGCGTGTAGCTCAGTGGTAGAGCACTGTGTTGACATCGCAGGGGTCGCAAGTTCAATCCTTGCCACGCCCACCATTCAAAAAGCCCGCCCAGGTTTTGACCTGGCGGGCTTTTTAATGTCTGGCATCGGGCGATGACCCAGCCGGACGCCGCGCTGCTCGCGCTTCTTCGCATGCTCGCCGCGCGGGGCTATCGCTTCGTAACGCCGACGCCGGCGACGCATGCCCGCGTGATCGCCCGGCCTGACCGGCGGGAAGCGCGGTCGCTGGAGGATGCGCTGGGCTGGAGCCTGCCCTTCGCGCGGGATTTGCTCGACGGTGAAGTCCTTGAGCTTCTCGGCGCAGCGGAAGTGCTCGAGCCGGCGGGAGGCGGCTGGCGCTCGAACGTTCGCGTCTCTTCTCTGGGCGAGCGGCTGTATCTCCACTCGGCCTACCCGACCAAGGCCGAGGACGCAGTGTTCTTCGGCCCCGACAGTTATCGCTTCGCCAGCCTGATCCAGGCCGAGTTAGGCGAAGCCTCCGGCCATATCGTCGATATCGGCACTGGCGCTGGGGTGGGTGCGATCGTCGCGGGCGGCCTTTGCCCGCAGGCCCGGCTGACGATGACCGATATCAACCCGAAGGCGCTCCAGCTCGCGGCGATCAATGCAGAGGCGGCGGGCCTGACGGTGCGCGGCGTGCTTGGCGACGATCTGAGCGGCGTCGAGGGATCGGTGGACGTGGTGCTGGCCAATCCGCCCTACATCATCGACAAGTCGGATCGCGCATATCGCAACGGAGGCGGGATGCTGGGCGGGCAGGTGTCGCTCGACATGGCGCGGATGGCGTTGGCGCGGCTATTGCCCGGCGGGCGGTTCATCCTGTACACGGGAAGCGCGATCGTGAGCGGGCGCGACGGGCTGCGCGAGGCCCTTGAAGGCCTGGGAGGCGAGTTGCGCTACCGCGAGATCGACCCGGACGTTTTCGGCGAGGAGCTTGAGAATGAGGCGTATGCGCGGGTCGATCGCATCGCGCTGGTCGCGGCGGTCATTACGAAATAGCATGGGGCTTGGCGGCCAGCATATCCTCGAGCACCGATGCCAGCGCTTCCAGCCGATAGGGCTTGAGTAGCACCGGGCGGCCACCCGCGCCGGATCGCGCAATCTCATCGCTATAGCCGGTAGTCAGCACGATCGGCGTGCCGGGATAGAGCCGATCTAGCGTGTCGGCCAGTTCGATCCCGCTCATTGACGGCATCACTACATCGGTCAGCACCACATCGAAGCGCGCGACGGCGGCTATCTCCAGTGCCTCGGCTCCCGATCGCGCGCGGGTGACCTGGTGGCCCAGTTCGCGCAACAGCGCCTCGGCGAACTCGCCGACTTCCTCGTTATCCTCGACCAAGAGCACGTTTCCGGTCAAGCCCCTGCGGCTGCTCGTCTCCGTGGCTGCCGCGGGCGTAAGCTCCAGCCCGGAACAAGGCAGCAGGATCGTCACGCGAGTGCCTTCGCCCGGTTCGCTGTGGATATGCAGGTCACCCCCCGATTGAGTCGCGAAGCCATAGACCTGGCTCAGGCCGAGGCCCGTACCCTTGCCAGCGGCCTTGGTGGTGAAGAAAGGCTCCATCGCGCGTTCGATGGTCGCGGCATCCATGCCTAAGCCTTCGTCGTGCACGCAAACCGCGATCATCGGGCCATTTTCACCCTCGTGCACTGCGGTGGCGATCTTCAGTGTACCGCCATCGGGCATCGCGTCGCGTCCGTTGACTGCGATGTTGAGCACGGCGGAAACGAGCTGGGCGCGGTCCGCCTCCACGGTGCACACGCCTTCCGCGAGGTCAGTCTCGACCTTAACGCGCTCGCCAAGCGCACGGTCGAGCAGCTCGATCATGCCGGAGATCATCGCATTGACGTCGATCACTTCGGGCTGGAGCGGCTGGCGGCGGGCGAAGGCGAGCAATTGGCCGGTGAGCGCGGCCGCGCGGGCGGCGGCCTGGACGATGGCGTCGGCGAAACGCTTGCGCCGGTCCTCCGCCAGGCCGGGGCGCTGGAGCATGTCCGCCGAACCCTGGATCACGGTCAGCAAATTATTGAAGTCGTGTGCGATGCCGCCGGTGAGCTGGCCCAGCGCCTGCATCTTCTGCGCTTGGCGCAGTTGGTCCTCGGCCTTGGCGCGCTCGGCGATCTGGTGAGTCAGCTCGGCATTGGTCTCGGCAAGCGTCGCCGCGCGCGCTTCCAGCTCGAGATTTGCGCGGCGGAGCATCGATTGCGCGATCCCGAGCACGATCACGAAGACCGCCGCCATGAGAACGAGGAGCCCGATAAGCGCATAACGGCCGATCCGCGTATCGATGGGCTGCCGATCGATTACGAGGCGGACGACGCCGATCTGCTTGCCGCCGCTGACGACCGGCGCCTCGGCGACCAGGCCAGGAGTCGCCGTCGCGCGCGACTCAGCCAGCGTCGGCTTCTGCGGCTGCCCGTCCCGCCGATAGCCGGCCACCCGCGAGCCGGCCCGATCGTAGATCGCGACGCCGCGTATCTGGCGATTGACTCGCATCGCCTCGGCGGCCTCTTGTGCTGCGACGGAATCGCCGAAATCGAGCGCCGCGACGATACTGGCGGCGAGAATCTCGCCCTGAACGCGCGTTTCCTCGCTTTTCTGCTGCTGATAGCTCGATTCGCTCTGGACGATGATCGCGGTGGCCGCGGCCAGGATCACCAATGCCACGATCCCCGCGGCCAAAGCGGCGGGCAGGTTGCGCAGCCAGGCGGCGACCCTCGCCACGAGATTGCCGTTCATTGCTTCACGCCCACTGCGAGCGCGAGCAGCCGCGAGCTGATCGAAATGCCGCGCGCGGATGCGCTTGCCTGATCCACGTAGAAGCGTACCCGTCCGTCAACGATCGCGAAATGAATCATTCCGCGCGCGTTGCCCCAGCGCGCATCGGTAACCGTAAGGGTCGACTGGCGCCCCAGTACCGCGAGCATCTGAAGCGTCGCCGCGTCTTTCGCTCCGGATACGAACGCGATGTTGCACCCTGCAACCGCCGCATTGTCGGTATTGGCGAAGCGGCGCACGGCCACGGGATGCCCCTCGATCGTCTCGCTTCCCGCCGAGCGATCTACCAGCGCGCGGAAGGGATCGCGGCCGATCAGGCAAAGATAGAAGGGCTGTCCTGGTGCTGGCCGCGCGGCAGAAGGCAGCTCCATATAGCGCGCGAACTTGGGCAGAAACGCCGCCTTGACTGCATCCTCGCTCGCCTGCGCATGCGCGGGCGCGGCGGACAGCGCAAACGCTGCCGCCACGGCGCACAATGCCGGCCGGAGGAGCCATGCTCGCATCAGAATCGCAGCCGCGTTCCGGCCCAGACGCTGCGCTCGATCCGTTGGGAGCGCTGCGCATCGTTGCTTTCAAGATGCGAATCGTGAAGCAGGTTTTCGCCTGCGACGAACAGCTCCACCTTGTCACTCAGCCTGACCGCGAGTCGGGCGTCCGCCTCGACATAGCCGTCGAGCTGGGGGGTATCGAGGCCATCGATCGCTCGCAACCCGGCGTCGAAGAGAATGCCGTGCGGCAGCGTCATCTGGGAGCGCAGCGAGAATTGATAATCCGGGTCTTGGCCCAGCGAGGCGCGGCCGGTCAGGTCGGCCTGGCCCGGGCGCAATTCGAATTCCTTGTGCAGCCACAATGCACTGCCGGTGAGGCGCCACCAGGGCGTCACCTGCTGCGTGATCTGCGCCTCGATTCCTATCGTTTTCCCGCGAAGGTCGTTGGCGAGCTGGAGGGGCAGGGGGTTGCCGATGAACCTGGCGCTGCGCAGATCGACATAGTGATTGTAGAATACCGAAACCGACAGCGCGGTGGCAGGCCCGGGCTGGCCGCGATAGCCGGCCTCGAACGCAATCAGCTTTTCCGATGCGAAGGCGGGCGCCTTGGCAAGGATAACGGGCTCGGTGAGGTTGCGGTCGATCCGCGAGGGCGTGCGCACCGCGCGCGAAACCGAGGCCCATAGAAGTGTCTTTTCGCCGGGCTGCCAGGCCAGGCGAAGATTGGGCAGCACCTGAATCCCCGTAAAGGTCGATCCTTCGAGCTTGAGGCCGGCCGTCACGGAAAAATGCGGCGAGAGCGCGACGCGGTCCTGCACGAAGCCGTTGCCGATCCACAAGCGGGCTCGCGGGGGGTCGAGCTGGAAATTGTTCAGATTGTTTATGAATTCATCGCGCGTCGTGCGCAGGCCAAATCCGGCGACGATTCGGTGACCGCCCGCAGTCAGATTATACTGCGTTTCCACATCGAAGGTTTCCAGCACGTCGACGGTCAGCAATTCGCGGCGCTGGAAATAGTCGTAATAGGCTTGAACCCGGAATTGCGATGCGTCGCTCAAGTCGCCGGTCCAGCGCGCTAGCAGATTGCGCCCGCGATTGCCGTCCCCGGCGATACGGAAGGTCTCGTTGTCGAACATGTCGCCTTGAACCGTCACATGGCTGGCCTCGCCAGCCATGTCGGCGCGAAAGCCCGCCTGCCAGCCCCGGATCGAATCGTTGAAGTCCGGAGTGCGCCCCGCCGGGCTGTCGCCACGATCGAACCAGTTGCCATAGACGCGGACGGCTGCGGACTCGCCCAGCTTGAAGCCGTACCGCGCACCCACGGTCCGCTGGTTGGCGCCGATCGTTCCCCGTACAATGCCGCCCTGGGCGTCCCTTGCGTCCTTGGAGACGATGCTGATCACGCCGTTCACTGCGTTGGGGCCATAGAGCGTTCCCCCCGGCCCGCCCACCACTTCGATCTGGGCGATATCCTCTAGGAACGGCGACCGCAGTTCCCAGAACACGCCCGATTGAAGCGTCGAATAAACACTGCGCCCATCAACCAGCACCAGCAGCTTGTTCGCCGGCTCATATCCCCCGAAGCCACGTGAGCTGATCGCATATTGCGTAGTGTTAACGCGCTCGACCTGGAGATTGGGAGCCTGACGCAGTACTTCGGGGATCGATGTCGCCGATGAGCGAAGAATGTCGTCGTTGGTAATGACATAGGCCGCGTTCGGAACCGAGCTCAGCGGCTCGTCGCGCTTCGAAGCGGCGCTGACGGGTATCTGCGCGAGTTCCTCGATCGAAAGGCTGGAAAGATCCTGCGGTTCTTGATCGTCCGCCTGCGCCGGGAAGGGCGCCAGGGCGAAAAGGGGGAGCCACCACCGCTTTGCCATGTTCATCACTTTCGCGTCGCTCGCCCCCCGGCTGCGGCGCTTGTCATGTTTCGGCGCCCGGGGGTCAAGCACCCAGCAGGAAACAATTTATCCCGCTACGCTTGCGTAACGACCGTGGCGCTGCCCGGTTCCACGGGGTTGCGCCTGGCCGGCCCACGGCCTAGGGCGAATGTGTGACAGGTTCCTCGCAAGGGGATCAAAAGGGAACTCGGTGGTCCAGCGTGCAGCGCAAGCTGTCGCTTGGCTGATGCCGAGGCTGCCCCCGCAACTGTGACCGGCGAGCTGGTTCGCCACGATGCCACTGAGCGCAAGCTCGGGAAGGCGGCGCGCCAGCATTGACCCGGGAGCCAGGAGACCTGCCCGTCACGGTCGATTCCTTTGCGCGGGCGGGGTGCACCGGGCGAACGAGGGCGAAACCCCTTGCGTGAGCGACACCGAACCGGGTCGCCCGCGCCTTTTCCAGGCCAAGGCGACCCTGAAAAAGGGTGTCTTGTGATGAAGAAGTTCCATATTTTACTGTTCGCCGGCGCGGCCTTTGCCGCCGATCCAGCATGTGCCCAGAACGCGCCTGTCCCCGAGGACGAAATCGTCATCGCGGATCGACGCCGCACCGATATCATCGTCGTCGCATCGGGCATCGGTGAGCTGCCGGAGAATGTGGGTCGCGCAGTGACGCTGATTGAGCGCGAGGAGATCGAGCGGCGGCAGACGGTAGCGCTTTCCGACCTGCTGGGCACCACCCCCGGCGTGACGGTGTCCCGCAACGGCGGGCTGGGGGGCTTCACCGGAGTGCGCATTCGCGGCGCGGAGGCCGAGCAGACGCTGGTTCTTCTCGACGGAGTGCGAGTCAATGATCCTTCCTCGCCCGGGGGCGGCTTCGATTTCGGCAATTTGCTCGCCGGATCGATCGAGCGCGTCGAAATATTGCGCGGCGCGAACTCCGTGGTCTGGGGCAGCCAGGCCATCGGGGGCGTAGTCAATGTCGTCACCCGCGATGGCGATTATGGCTTCGAGGCGTCCGGCAACGCCGAATATGGCTCGCAGAACAGCTTGTTCGCCAATGCGGCGCTGAGCCGGGGGGGGCAGAAGGTGCGCGCGACGGTCACGGCGGGCTATGCGCGCACCGACGGCATCTCCGCCGCCGCGAATGGCGCCGAGGCCGACGGCTATCGCCAATTCGGATCGAGCGGGCGCGTCGAAGCCGATCTGTCCCCGAGCGTCTCCGTCGATCTGCGGGGATATTATGCCAACAGCCGCACCGAGCTCGACGGCTTTCCCCCGCCCGCTTATTCCTTTGCCGACACGGCCGAATATTCGACTGCGAAGGAGCTCTATGGCTATGCCGGGTTCAAGGCCGCCCTGCTCGATGATGCGCTGCGCAACCGGCTGAGCATCTCGATCGCCCGAATCGATCGGGACAATTTCGATCCGGCCTTTGGCGCGGCCCCGACGTTCATCGGCCGCGGGCGCAGCGAGCGCTATGAATATCAGGGTGTCGCGCGCCCCGGGGAGGGATTGGAAGCCGTGTTCGGCGTCGAGCATGAGGACAGCCGCTTCAACGACGGCACGACCTTCGCCGCGACCGGCGTCACCAGCTTCTATGGGCAGGCGATCGTCAGCCCGGCCGATGGAGCGACCTTCACCGCCGGCCTACGCAATGACGATCACCAGACCTTCGGCAGCCATGCCAGCTTCGGCCTCAGCGCGGCGTTTCGCGCGGCCTGGGGGACGATCCTGCGCGGCAGCTATAGCGAAGGCTTCAAGGCGCCGACGCTTTATCAGCTCTACAGCTTCTATGGCACGCCCGGGCTGCAACCGGAGACTGCGCGCAGCTACGATCTTGGCGCCGAGCAACGGCTGCTCGGCGGAGCGGCGACACTGAAGGCGACATGGTTCCGCCGGAACACGGCCAATCAGATCGATTTCGATCTCGGCACTTTCACGTACGCCAATATCGCGCGGACGCGGACCGAGGGGGTGGAGCTGGAGCTCAGCGCCCAACTGTTCGGCGACCTGGAAGTGCGGGGCAGCTATACGCATCTGAATGCGGAGAATCGCTCGCCGGGGGCTAATCTTGGCAAGGAGCTCATTCGCCGCCCCCGTGATTCGGCGAGCCTGTCGGCTGACTATCGTTTCGGCGAAGGACCGAGCATCGGCGGCACGCTCACAATGGTGGGCCGCAGTTTCGACAATCCGGGGAACACGCTGGTCCTTCAGGGTTATGCGCTGGCGAGCATCCGCGTCGAGATGCCGCTGGGCAAACGCTTGGCGTTGTATGGCCGCGTGGAAAATCTGTTCGACGAAGAATACCAGACGGTCGCGGGATATGGCACGCTTGGCCGCTCGGGCCATGCCGGCATCCGGCTGCGCTTCGACTGATGCACCGCGCCGCGCTTCTTTGCCTGATCATGGCGGGCTGCGCGGCGCAGCCGCCCCGCGGCGGCGGTATCGTCTCGACCAATCCCTGCGCCGACGCGATATTGGTCGAGCTCGTGCCGCCGCAGCGGATTTCGGCGATCAGCCATTATTCGCAAGACCCGGCGGCGACCTCCATCCCGCTGGGCATCGCCCGTCGCTTCCGGGTCAGTCACGGCACGGCCGAAGAGGTGGTGGCTATGCGGCCCGAACTGGTGATCGCAAGCAGCTTCACATCGCCCGCGACGCGTGAAGCCTATGCGCGGGCGGGCCTGAAGGCGCTGTATCTCGATTCGCCTCTCACGATCGAAGCGAGCAAGGCGCAGGTGAGTGAGCTGGCGGGCGCGCTGGGGGTCGCCCCGGCAGGCGCGGCGATGAACGCGCGGATCGATCGGGCCGTCGATGCGGCAAGCTGGAGAGGCGCGCAAATCCCCGCGCTGATCTGGATCGGCGGCAATCTCGTCTCGGGCGGCGGCAATCTGCTCGACGAAATGATGACGCGCGCGGGGTTCTCGGATCACGCCGCGCATTACGGGCTGCAATTCACCGGCTACCTGCCGATCGAACATGTCGTGGTCGATCCGCCCAAAGTGATGCTCGTCCCCGACGAACCGGGCCGCGCCGCATCCTCGCGCGCGGCGCAACTCCGCAGTCGTGCGCTTGCCCGGCTTGGCGGCAAGGTCGCGGAGGCGCGCTTTCCGCGCGAACTGGTCAATTGCGGCGGACCGGTGATTGCCAAGGCAATGACGCGGCTGGCCGAAGTCCGGCGGAGCGTCTTGCAATGAGCCGAGGCGCGCTCGTCACCATATTGTCGCTACTGGTAGCCCTACTCTTCGCCGCCTCGCTGATGGCAGGCAAGGCCTGGGTGCCGCTCAGCGCCTGGTTCTCGGCCGATCCGCGCTGGTGGATAATCGCGGAGCTGCGCCTGCCGCGCGCGATCCTTGGCCTGGGCGTCGGAGCGGCGCTGGGACTGACCGGGGCGGTGCTTCAGGGCTATTTGCGCAACCCGCTTGCCGATCCGGCGGTGGTCGGCGTTTCCTCGACCGCGGCGCTCGGCGCCGTCGGCTCGATCGTCTTGCTTTCGGCCAGCGCTCCGCTCGTCATCTTCGGCAGTGCGATGCTGGCGGCCGGCGGAGGGATGGCGCTCCTGGCCGGACTAGCTTGGCGCTCGCAAAGCACAGTAGCGTTCATCCTGGCCGGCACCGTGCTGGCGAGTCTGGCCGGCGCGCTCACCGCCTTCCTTATATCGATCGCCCCCAATCCCTACGCCACTGCCGAGATCATCGACTGGATCATGGGCTCGCTCACCGATCGCAGCTTCTCCGAAGTACAGTTCGCCATGCCCTTCATCGCGGCAGGCTGCGCGGCCTTGCTCTTCACTGGCCGTGCGCTCGACGCGTTGACGCTGGGCGAGGATGCCGCGCGCTCGATGGGCATGCGGCTTGAGCGGACGCAGATGCTGATCGTGCTTGGCGCGGGGCTGGCGGTCGGCGCCAGCGTTGCGGTTACTGGGGTGGTCGGCTTTGTCGGACTTATCGTCCCACATTTGCTGCGCCCGCTGACAGGCGCGCGTCCCTCGGCGCTGCTGCTGCCCTCCGCGCTCGGCGGCGCGGCTTTGGTGCTCGCGGCGGACAGCCTCGTCCGCCTCGGTCCCGGCGCGACCGAAATCCGCCTCGGCGTCGCAATGGCGCTGATCGGCACGCCGTTCTTTTTCGCTCTGCTCATCAAGATGCGGCGGTCGGCATGGATCTGACTGTCACCAATCTCTCGGTCAGCCTGGGCAAACGTAACGTGCTGGAGGATGTCAGCGCAGTGCTGCGCCCGGGCCGCGTCACCGCCATTCTCGGTGCAAACGGATCGGGCAAGACCACTTTGGTCAAGGCGCTCGCGGGCCTGCTGCCTGGCGATGTCCGCCTCGGCCGCCAGCGCATCGACGCGCTCGACTCCCGCGAACGTGCCCGGACGATCGGCTATCTGCCGCAGGAGGGGGCGGTGCACTGGGACGTAACCGTCGAAAGCCTGGTCGCACTCGGCCGCCTGCCGCACCGCGCGCCATTTGGAGGGCTCTCGCCGCGCGATCAGGAGGCAATCACCGGCGCAATGGCCGCGACCGATGTCCAAGACTTGGCCGATCGCCTGGTCGCCGATCTTTCCGGCGGCGAGCGCGCCCGCGTGCTTCTCGCCCGCGTCCTTGCCGGCCAGCCTTTATGGCTGCTCGCCGACGAGCCCCTCGCCAGCCTCGATCCGGTTCACCAACTCGGCTTGCTGGAACGCCTTCGCGTACTGGCGGGGGAGGGGATGGGCATAGCCATCGTCCTCCACGATCTCGTCCAGGCCGCCCGCGCCGCTGACGATGTCCTCCTCCTCAAGCAGGGCCGCATAGTCGCATTCGCGCCCGCCGCGGCGGCGCTTTCGCCCGAGAATCTGCGCACTGCGTTCGGGGTGGAGGTCTTGCAGGTTCCGGATGAGGCAGGACGCCTGCTGCCCGTCCCGATAGGCAGGAGCCGCTGACAGAGCGGCTTCGCTGTGCCAAAGTAATTTAATTACAAACGCGAGTCGGCCGTGCCGGCGCGTGAGAGGAGAGCATTTTGCGTATCATCGACCATGTCATCGCTGGCCATTCGGGCGGAGGAGCCGGGCGCTCGGGTGACGTTTACGATCCCAATACCGGACAGATCCAGGCGCGGGTGAACCTGGGCGTCCAGGCCGATCTCGACCGCGCCGTCGCAGCCGCACAGGCCGCGCAGCCGGCATGGGCGGCGACCAACCCCCAGCGCCGCGCGCGCGTGATGTTCAACTTCAAGGCTTTGGTCGAAGCTAACATGGACGAGCTGGCGTATCTGCTCTCGTCCGAGCACGGCAAGGTCATCGCGGACTCCAGGGGCGACATCCAGCGCGGGCTCGAAGTGATCGAGTTCGCCTGCGGCATCCCCCATGTTCTAAAGGGCGAGTACACCCCGGGCGCCGGGCCCGGCATCGACGTTTATTCGATGCGCCAGCCGCTCGGCATCGGCGCGGGGATCACCCCGTTCAACTTTCCCGCGATGATTCCGCTCTGGATGAGCGGCGTGGCGATCGCGTGCGGCAATGCCTTCATCCTGAAGCCTTCCGAGCGCGATCCTTCAGTGCCGGTGCGGCTTGCCGAGCTGTTCAGCGAAGCGGGCTTGCCGGACGGCATCTTCCAGGTCGTCCACGGCGACAAGGAAATGGTCGATGCGATCCTCGACCATCCGGCGATCAGCGCGGTGAGCTTCGTCGGCTCTTCGGACATCGCCCATTACGTCTACCGCCGCGGTGTGGATGCGGGGAAGCGCGTTCAGGCCATGGGCGGGGCCAAGAACCACGGCATCGTCATGCCCGATGCCGATCTCGATCAGGTCGTCGCCGATCTCTCGGGTGCAGCGTTTGGTTCGGCGGGCGAGCGCTGCATGGCGCTGCCGGTCGTGGTGCCCGTCGGCGACAAGACCGCCGATGCATTGCGTGAAAAGCTCATTCCCGCCATCGCCGCGCTACGCGTCGGCGTCAGCACCGACAACGACGCGCATTACGGCCCCGTGGTGAATGCGGCGCACAAGCAGCGCGTCGAGAACTGGATCCAGACTGGCGTCGACGAAGGCGCCGAGCTCGTGGTGGACGGCCGCGGCTTCGAGCTGCAGGGGCATGAGGAAGGCTTCTTCATCGGGCCGTCGCTGTTCGACCGAGTCACGACCGACATGGAAAGCTACAAGGAAGAGATTTTCGGCCCGGTCCTCCAGATCGTCCGCGCGCCTGATTTCGAGACCGCGCTGCGGCTTCCCAGCGAGCACCAGTACGGCAACGGCGTCGCGATCTTCACGCGCAACGGCCATGCCGCACGCGAGTTCGCCGCGCGGGTGAATGTCGGCATGGTCGGCATCAACGTGCCGATCCCGGTGCCGGTGGCGTATCACTCGTTCGGCGGCTGGAAGCGCTCCGCATTCGGCGACACCAATCAGCACGGCATGGAAGGCGTGAGGTTCTGGACGAAAACGAAGACCATCACCCAGCGCTGGCCCGATGGTGGGGCCAATGACCTTGGGGGCGATGCCGCCAATGCCTTCGTGATCCCCACGATGGGCTGATGCAGTGATCCGCCTGCTCCTCTTCATCGTCGCACTGATGTTCGTGGTCCGCGCAGAGCCGATCGCGACCGTCGATGCGTCGGCGCCGCAGGAGCATAGGAAGCTGATCGCCCTGAGCTTCGACGATGTGCCGCGAATGCGGGGCGCGTTCCTGACCCCGCAGGAACGCGGCGAGCGGTTGATCGCGGTTCTGAAGGAAAAGCAGGTGGATCAGGCCGCCTTCTTCCTCAATCCCGGCCAGCTTACCGAATATGGCGACACGAAGGGCGCGACACAGCGGATCAAGGACTATGTCGCCGCCGGCCACGTCCTCGCCAACCACAGCTTCACCCACCCGCGCCTGGCCAATATCAGCGCCGCCGATTACTTGTCCAATATCGATGCGGCCGAGATTTGGCTCTCCAGGCAGCCGGGGCATCGTCCCTGGTTCCGTTACCCGTTCCTCAATGAGGGCGGAAAGGACATGGCCAAACGAGATGTGATCCGCGCCGGCCTGAAGGCGCGCGGGCTCCTGAATGCCTATGTCACCGTCGATGGCTCCGACTGGAACATGGAGGATCAGGCGCTGAGGGCTGTGAAGGCAGGCAAGAAGATCGACATGGATGCGCTCCGCGCTCTCTATGTCGAGACGCATGTCCAATCCGCCGACTTCACCGACGCGATGATGGTCCGCACGCTGGGGCGCTCGCCCGCGCACATGCTCCTGCTCCACGAAACCGATATGGCTGCGCTCTTCCTCGGCGACCTGATCGACGCATTGCGAAAGGATGGCTGGGAAATCATCTCCGCCGACGGCGCCTTCGCCGATCCGATTTATCGCATGGCTCCCGAAACTCCTTACGCCGCCGGCACGTTGGCCGAAGCGCTGGCATGGGAGAAGGGGATTACCGGTCCGCGCTGGTACGAACGCAACAACACCCGCATCGCCAACGCGCTGTTCGCCGAGCGGGTGCTGCATGAGAAGGTACCATGACTACCCAGTTCGAACTCACCGACGAGCAGCTTCAGATCCAGGAAATGGCGCGCCAGTTCACAGCGGACGCAATCACCCCGCATGCCGCGGAGTGGGACGAGAACAGCATCTTCCCGCGTGACACGATCAAGTCTGCAGCGGAGTTGGGCTTCGCCTCGATCTACGTCTCCGAGGAATCGGGCGGGATCGGGCTTGGGCGGCTTGAATCGGTGCTGATCATGGAGGCGATGGCCTATGGCTGCGTGCCGACCAGCGCCTTCATCTCGATCCACAACATGGCGACCTGGATGATCGACCGGTTCGGATCGCAGGCAGTGAAGGACAAGTACCTTCCGTCGCTGATCTCCATGGAGCGGATGGCGAGCTATTGCCTGACCGAGCCGTCTTCGGGATCGGATGCCGCGGCGCTCAAGACCAAGGCGGTCAGGGACGGCGACCATTATGTCGTCAACGGCTCCAAGCAGTTCATCTCGGGCGCGGGCGTCAATGACATCTACGTCACCATGGTCCGCACCGGCGTGGAGGGTCCCAAGGGCATCAGCTGCCTGGTGATCGAGAAGGACATGCCCGGTGTCAGCTTCGGCGCCAAGGAGCGCAAGCTCGGCTGGAATGCGAGCCCCACCGCCGGCGTGACCTTCGAGAATGTCCGCGTCCCCGCCGAGAATATCGTCGGCGGCGAGGGAGAGGGCTTCCGCATCGCGATGATGGGGCTCGACGGTGGCCGTCTCAACATCGGAGCGACGTCGCTCGGCGGCGCGCAGCGCTGCCTCGACGAGGCCATCGCGTATACGAAGGAGCGCCAGCAATTCGGCAAGTCCATCGCGGATTTCCAGAACACCCAGTTCACGCTGGCCGACATGGCGACCGAGCTGGAAGCGGCCCGCGCGCTGCTCTATCTCGCCGCCGCGAAGGTGACCGCCAACGCGCCCGACAAGACCAAATTCGCCGCAATGGCCAAGCGCTTCGCTACCGACACCGCTAGCTCGGTGACCGACCGCGCACTCCAGCTCCATGGCGGATACGGCTATCTCAAGGACTATCCGATTGAGCGCTTCTGGCGCGACTTGCGTGTCAATACGATCCTAGAGGGCACCAACCAGGTGATGCGCATGATCGTCGGACGGGAGCTCACCCGTCAGTGATCACGGACATGACGCAGCGGCTGCAGAAAGCCATGCAAGCAATGCCAAAGGGTGGGACGTTACCCTTCGATCCCCTTGCCATCGTCCAGGCGGCGACTGAATTCGCGAACTCAATCAAGCCAGGCGACCTGCTTGAAGTCCAGCTTCAGGCCGCGCGGCAGTGGGGCGAGTTCTGGACGCGCGCGCTCAATCCCATGGCCGCCCCAAGGGAGAAGCCGCGCGACCGCCGCTTCGCCGCGCCCGAATGGCAGGACGATCCCTATTACCGCACCATCCGCGACGCCTATCTGCTCGCCTCCGATCAGCTCCGCGGGCTGGTCGCCAAGGGTGAAGGCGGCGCGATGGTCCGCTTCCTCCTCGATCAATATCTGAACGCCATAGCCCCAAGCAATTTCGCCGCGACCAACCCCGAAGTCGTCGCGCGCACGCAGGAATCCAAGGGCGCAAACCTAGTCCAGGGCTTCGCCAATCTGCTGGAAGACGTGGCGAGCGGCCAGGGCATCGTCCGCCGCCGCACCGATCCGGACGCCTTCGTAAAGGGCGAGACCATCGCCGCCACACCGGGGCAGGTCGTGTTTCAGAACGACCTGTTCCAGCTGATCCAATACGATCCCGCCACGCCGGATGTCTCCGCCCAGCCCCTGCTCTACGTGCCGCCGCTAGTGAACCGCTTCTACATGATCGACCTCGTGCCCAAATCGAGCCTGGTAAGATGGCTGGTCGATCAGGGCCGCACGGTGTTCGTCATTTCCTGGGTCAATCCCACAGAGGCGCAGCGCAACAAAGGCGTGCAGGAATATGTCCTCGAAGGCGTGGTCGAGGCCATCCAGATCGTCATTAAACGTACCAAGGCCAGGCCCGACCTGTTCGCCTTCTGCCTCGGCGGCACGCTCGTCGCGATCGCTTTGGCCTATCTCGCCGCCAAAGGCCGCGCCGAGGAAGTAAACAGTGCCACGCTGATCGGCTCGATGGTGGATTTCGCCGACATGCGCGACTGGTCGGCCTTCGTGCACGAAGGCCATCTGACCGCGCTGGAGGATCACCTCGAAGCGCAGGGCTTCATCGACAGCCTGGAGCTCCAGCGCCTGTTCGCGGCGATGCGCGCCAACGACCTGATCTGGTCGTCGGTGGTGAACCATTATTTGCTCGATAAGCCGGCACCCGCTTCAGACCTGCTCTATTGGTTCGAGGATGGCGCGCGCATTCCGGCGGCGTTTCTCAAATCGTACAACCGCGATATATTGTTCGACAACAAGCTGACCAAGCCCGCCGGCTTCGTGATTGACGGCACGCCCATCGATCTCGCCGCCATCAAGACCCCGATGATGGTCATCGCGCTCAAGGACGACCACGTCTCGGCATGGAGCGCGGTCTATGACGGCGCGAAGCTGCTCAACGCCGATTACGTCCTGGGTGGCTCAGGCCACAATGCCGGCGTGATCAACCCGCCCGCGGCCAACAAGCATGGCTATTGGACCAGCGACGCCAAGCCCGCGACTGCCGACGAGTGGCTGGAGAGCGCCAGCAAGCATGAGGGTTCGTGGTGGCCTTATTGGGATGCCTGGCTGATCGCGCACGGCTCCGGCGAACGCGTGCCCGCCCGCAAGATCAAGGATGGGCTTGAACCCGCTCCCGGTTCCTACGCTAAGGCGCCATGATGACTGCGATGTATGATGAAGTCCGCGCCCACACCGATGGGCAGGCCGGCCGCCTACGCCTCAATCGCCCGCGCGCACTCCATTCGCTCGATCGCGGGATGGTCCAGGCGATGACTCGTGCGCTGCTGGAATGGCGCGACGACCCGCAAGTCCGCATCGTGCTGATCGATCACGCGGAGGGCCGGGGTTTCTGCGCCGGCGGGGATGTGGTCGGCATCGCCAGCAGCGTCGAGGGCCATGAGGAGGCCGCGCGCGCCTTCTTCTTCGACGAATATCGCCTCAACCATCTGATGTACACCTATCCGAAGCCCGGTGTGGCCTTCATGGACGGCGTCACCATGGGCGGCGGCGTCGGCATCTCGTGTCCGTGCCGCTACCGCGTCGCGACCGAACGCACCGTCTTCGCGATGCCCGAGACCACGATCGGCATCTTCCCGGACGTCGGCGGCGGGCGCTACCTTTCGCGCCTCCGCGGCCGGCTCGCCCAATATCTCGCGCTCACCGGCGCGCGGCTCAATGGCGCCGAGTGCAAGGCTTTGCGGCTCGCCACGCATTATATTTCCTCGGATCGGCTCGGACCGGTTAAGGAGCGCATTGCCGCCGATCCGTTCCGCGTCGAAGCGATCCTCGACGAAGCATCGGACTATATGCCGCCCGAAGCCCCGATCATGGCGCGCCTGCCGCTGATCGACCGCTGCTTCGCCTCGGACGAGCTGGAGCAAATCCTGGCCTGCCTCGATGCGGAGGACGATCCCTGGGCAACCGACACCGCCGCGACAATCCGCGCCAAGTCCCCCACTGCTTGCAAGGTGTCGCTCCGCATGCTCGTCGAGAGCCCCAAGCAGCCGCATTTCGTAGACGAGATGCGGATGGAATATGGCCTGATGGTGCGCATGATCCGCTTCCCCGATTTCCGCGAAGGCGTCCGCGCGCTGTTGATCGACAAGGACAATGCGCCGGCCTGGGCGCCCGCCGCGGATGTCGCGCAGTTTTTCACCCCACTCCCCGCCGATGAGGCGTGGTCGCCGCTATGACGACAAACGGCAAGATTGCGCTGGCCATCTCAGCCCTATGGGTGGTTCCGCTGCCCATCGTGTTACTCGGAATTGGGATGTCCGGAGGGCGCGCCGTCTCTCCTACTGTGATGTGGCAGAACCTGTTGTCGCTCGATCCCGCGTTCCTGCTGCAGCTTTTTGTCTGGATTTACCTTCTGTTGCCACTGCTGGCGATCCTCGCGGTCGTCCGCAATCGGGATCGTGCGAAAGGATCAAAATGAGCTACGAAACCATCCTCGTCGAGCAGCGCGGCGCCGTCACGCTCGTCACGCTAAACCGGCCCCAGTCACTCAATGCGCTCAACAGCCGGATTCTGTCCGAGTTGCTCGAAGCAATGGCGGCGTTCGACAATGACCCGACCCAGGGCTGCGCGGTCATCACCGGCAGCGAAAAGGCCTTCGCCGCCGGCGCCGACATCAAGGAGATGCAGGCGCAGGGCTTTGCCGACATGTACGGCCATGATTTCTTCGCCGGCTGGGATGCGTTCACCCGCACCCGCAAGCCGGTCATCGCCGCGGTCTCGGGCTATGCGCTGGGCGGCGGCTGCGAGTTGGCGATGATGTGCGACTTCATCCTGGCCAGCGACACCGCCAAGTTCGGCCAGCCCGAAATCAAGCTCGCCGTCTCTCCCGGCATGGGCGGCTCGCAGCGCCTCACGCGCGCGGTGGGCAAGGCCAAGGCGATGGAAATGTGCCTCACCGGCCGCATGATGGACGCCGCCGAAGCCGAGCGCGCGGGGCTCGTCAGCCGTATCCTTCCTGCGGCCGATCTGGTCCAGGACGCCCTCAAGACCGCCGAGCTGATCGCCGCGATGGCGCCGCTGTCGATTTTGGCGAACAAGGAAATGGTCAACGCCGCATACGAAACCACGCTTGCGCAGGGCGTCCAGTTCGAGCGCCGGCTGTTTCATGCCCTGTTCGGCACGGCGGACCAGAAGGAGGGCATGGCCGCCTTCGTCGAGAAGCGCCCCGGCAATTGGACGGGGAAGTAAAATGGCGCGCATAGCATTTATCGGCCTTGGCAATATGGGCGGCGGAATGGCCGCTAACCTCGCGAAGAACGGCCACGATGTCCGCGCGTTCGACCTGAGCCAGGAGGCGCTCGACCGCGCCAAGGCCGCGGGCTGCCTGCCCGCCGCCACCGCCGCGGAGGCCATTTCCGGCGCCGAGGCCGTCATCACGATGCTTCCGGCGGGCAAGCATGTCGAAGCCGTCTATACCGAAACTGTGTTCGATGCGGCCGAAGCCGGTGCGATCCTGATCGATTGCTCGACGATCGATGTCGATACCGCCCGCCGCGTCGCCGCAGCCGCCGCAGCACGGGGGCTGACGGCGGTCGATGCGCCGGTCTCGGGCGGGATCGCCGCGGCTAATGCCGGCACGCTCACCTTCATGGTGGGCGGCAGCGCAGCGGGCTTTGAGCGTGCCGAGCCTTTCCTGTCGGACATGGGCAAGGCCATGATCCACGCGGGAGCAGGCGGCGCGGGTCAGGCCGCGAAGATATGCAACAACATGCTGCTCGGCGCGACGATGATAGCCACTTGCGAAGCCTTCGCGCTTGCCGAAAAGCTCGGACTCGATCTTCAGAATTTCTATGATATCGCCTCGATAAGCTCCGGGCAGAGCTGGTCGATGACCAGCTATTGCCCTGTCCCCGGCATAGGCCCCGAGACGCCGGCCGATCGCGACTATGCCGGCGGGTTTGCGGCGCCACTGATGCTCAAGGACCTCCGCCTTGCGATGGAGGCCTCTGCGAGCACGGGCGCGGACACTCCGATGGGCAGACGTGCCGCCGAGCTTTACGAAGCCTATGTCGCTGGCGAAGGCGCGGACAAGGACTTCTCGGGGATCATCCAGACGCTGAGGTAGCATCGTCTTAACCGACGCGGCGCATACTTCCCCGCATGCGCCCCGCCATCCTCCTCCTCGCTCTCGCGACTCCCGCCGCCGCGCAGCAGGCGCGTGCTCCCTTCACGATCGCAGAGACCGGCGAGGGTTTTGCTACCCTCGACGAAGCCGTGACTGCGGTTCGCGACAGTGAGGCGACCATCCTGATCGCGCCCGGCACCTATCGCCAATGCACCGTCCAGCAGGGGGGCAAGATCACCTTCAAGGCCATCCAGCCCGGCACGGCGATATTCGAGAGCGAGACCTGCGAAGACAAGGCCGCCCTCGTCCTTCGCGGGCGCGGCTCGGCAGTCGATGGCCTGGTCTTCCGCGGCTACAGCGTCAGTGACGGCAACGGCGCCGGCATCCGCATCGAGATGGGCGATCTGCTCGTCACCAATTCGATGTTCCTCGATAGCCAGGAAGGCATTCTCGGCGGGGGACACGAGACCGTGCGCAATATCACTATCGAACGCACCACCTTCGCGGGTCTCGGCCAATGCGAGACCGAGAATTGCAGCCATTCGATCTATCTGGGGCTGAACGGCAAAGTGACGGTGCGCAATTCGCGTTTCGAGCGCGGCACCGGCGGGCATTATGTGAAGATCCGAGCTCCACAGGTAGAAATCATCGACAACAGCTTCGACGACAGCAGCGGCAAGGGCACCAACTACATGATCGACCTTTCCGAAGGCGGATCTGGCACCATCGCCCGCAACACGTTCGTGCAGGGGCCGAACAAGGAGAACAGCTCGGGGCTCATCGTCGTCGCCGCGGAGGCGCGGACCTATGGCTCGAACGGCCTGACCGTGACCGACAATGTCGCCAGCATGGCCCCCGGCGCCCCGGGCAATCCGGCCTTCGTCGCCGATCTGAGCCGCTCGAACATCCGCCTGGCGGGCAATCGGCTGAGCGGCATGCGCGAATTCGAGCGCCGCTGAGCTTCGCAGCCCCGGCCAGGCCTGCCCGCAAGCCCTTCGCAATGCGCCTCGCCCCTGCTAACGCGCCACCAACATGGCGACCGAACTCTCCCGCATCCGCAATTTCAGCATCATCGCGCACATCGATCATGGCAAATCGACGCTGGCCGACCGCCTGATCCAGACCACCGGGGGCCTTCAGGCCCGCGAAATGTCCGCGCAAGTCCTCGACAATATGGATATCGAGAAGGAGCGGGGGATCACGATCAAGGCGCAGACCGTGCGCCTCGACTGGAAGGGGCACGTCCTCAACCTGATGGACACCCCCGGCCATGTCGACTTCGCCTATGAAGTGAGCCGCAGCCTGGCCGCATGCGAAGGGGCGCTGCTGGTGGTCGACGCCGCGCAGGGCGTCGAGGCGCAGACGCTGGCGAATGTCTATCAATCGATCGAGCATGATCACGAGATCATCCCGGTGATCAACAAGGTCGATCTGCCCTCTGCCGAACCCGAGAAAGTGCGCGCCGAGATCGAGGAGATCATCGGACTCGACGCATCCAACGCCGTGCTTACCAGCGCCAAATCGGGGATCGGCATCGAGGAAGTGCTCGATGCGGTGATCGAGCGCATCCCCCCGCCCAAGGGCGACGCCGACGCGCCGCTCAAGGCGATGCTAGTCGATAGCTGGTACGATCCGTATCTGGGCGTCGTCATCCTGATCCGCGTGATCGACGGATCGATCCGCAAGGGCCAGCAAATCAAGTTCATGCAGGAAGGCTCGGTCCATCTGGTCGATCGGGTCGGCTGCTTCCGCCCAAAGATCGAGCAGCTCAGCGACCTCGGTCCCGGCGAAATCGGCTTCATCACCGCGCAGATCAAGGAAGTCGCGCAGACCCGCGTGGGCGACACGATCACCGATGCCAAGCGCCCTGCGGCGCAGGCGCTAGAGGGCTTCAAGGAAGTCCAGCCGGTGGTGTTCTGCGGGCTCTTCCCGGTCGATGCCGCTGATTTCGAAAAATTGCGCGAGAGCATCTCCAAGCTGCGGCTCAACGACGCCAGCTTCTCGTTCGAGATGGAGACCAGTGCGGCTCTGGGCTTCGGCTTTCGCTGCGGATTCCTGGGGCTGCTCCATCTGGAGATCATCCAGGAGCGGCTGACCCGCGAATATGATCTTGACCTGATCACGACCGCGCCGAGCGTGGTCTACAAGATCGAGCTCGCGCACAATGCCGGCAATATCGAGCTGCACAATCCCGCCGACATGCCCGATCCCACGCGCATCGCCGAAATCGAGGAACCGTGGATCCAGGCGGTGATCTATGTGCCCGACGAATATCTGGGCTCGATCCTGAAGCTCTGCCAGGAGCGGCGCGGCATCCAGAAGAACCTGACCTATGTCGGCGGTCGCGCGCAGGTGACCTATGAGCTGCCGCTAAACGAAGTGGTGTTCGATTTCTACGACCGGCTGAAAAGCATAAGCCGTGGCTATGCCAGCTTCGATTACGAACAGATCGGCCACCGCGCCGGCGACCTCGTCAAGATGGGCATCCTGGTCAATAACGAGCCGGTCGATGCGCTCAGCATGATCGTCCATCGCGGCACCGCCGAAAGCCGCGGGCGCGGCATGTGCGAGCGTCTCAAGGACCTGATCCCGCGCCACCTGTTCAAGATCCCTATCCAGGCGGCGATCGGCGGCAAGGTGATCGCCCGCGAGACGATCGCGGCGATGCGCAAGGACGTGACCGCCAAATGCTATGGCGGCGACGCGACGCGCAAGAAGAAGCTGCTGGAGAAGCAGAAAGAAGGCAAGAAGCGGATGCGGGAATATGGCAGCGTGAGCATTCCGCAAGAGGCGTTTATCGCGGCGCTCAGGATGGGCGAGGAATAGGCTCGGCCCGGGGAAGCCGCTATACGCACCGTGGATATACTCTATTCGATTTTACCGAGTTTTAAATCTGGCGCGCCTAGCCTGTGATTCTTGCACACAGGTCGAGTAATTTCATGTTCGAGATCGAGACCAGCCACCCGGACCGCCTCATTTCCCTTCGCATGAGTGGGGCATTCAGTATCGAAGAGGCGCGCGCGTGCGCGGCGGCAAAGGAGGAGGCGGTGGCCAGCATCGGCCCGCCTTATGTCCACTCGACCCTCGTCGATGTTCGCGACTTCCGGGTCCAGCCACAGGAAATCTTCGCGATCTTCACCAGCTTTGTCGCCACGACCCGGCACAAGTCACGCAAGATCGCTATCGTCGGCGGGGAGGGCACGGCGAGGATGCAATTCCGCCGGGTGGCCGAGCGGGAGCCATTGCGCGACGACATGCGCTTTTTCGCCGACCTAGGTGACGCACGCGACTGGCTTCGGGAAAACGCCGAGTAGCGAGTCCCATCATGCGGCGCCGCGCATGCGCTCAGCCGGTTTTCCGATCCGATAGCATTGCCCCCATGGCTTCCATCAGGCTCTGTGCGTCATATGGCTTCGGCAGCACCGTGAAGTCGTGTTCGTTCTTCAATATCTCTTCACTATATCCCGTCGCCAGCAGCACGGGCAGGCCGGGCATCCTTTCGCGCAGGATGCGCGCCAGTTCGACGCCCGTGATTCCCGGCATCACCACGTCGGTCAGCACGAGGTCGACCGTCTCGGTTTCGAGCAGCGATAGTGCCTCGCTCGCTCCTTGCGCGGGAGCGACCAGGCAGCCGAGGTCGGCCAGCAGTTCGCAGGCGAATTCGCGCACCTGCTGATTGTCTTCCACCAGAAGCACTCGCGTACCCCGCGGCAATCTTGCAATGGGGCGCTCGTCGAGCTGTGGAGGGGCCGCCTCTTCGGTAGCCGGCAGGAAGATATGGATCGTGGTGCCTTCGCCTTCCCGCGATTCAATTTCCACGCGTCCGCCAGCCTGGGCTGCGAAGCCGTGGATCTGGGATAGCCCCAGGCCGGTTCCCTTGCCGACTTCCTTCGTGGTGAAGAAGGGCTCGAACGCGCGCTCGATCACGCGCTGGGGCATTCCCATCCCTTCGTCGCGGATCGAGACGCAGATCATGCCTTGCGCGTCCCCGCTCGTCACTGTGGTCACGATTTCGATCCGGCCGCCACTGGGCATCGCATCGCGCGCATTGACGGCCGCGTTGAGCACCGCGGTCTCCAATTGGGTGGGATCGACTTTCACTCGGCCAGGGTGCGAGCCGAGCCGAAGCGAGACGTGGATCTGGCTGCCCAGCGTTCGCTCGAGCACCTTGGCGAAGGAATCGAGGCTCGCGTCGAGATCGATGACCTGGGGCTTGATCGCCTGGCGGCGGCCAAAGGCAAGCAGTTGCTGGGTCAAGGTCGTCGCCCGCCTGGCGGTGTCGGCGATTCCCTCCAGATATTGCCGGCGCTTGTTTTCCGAGAGGTCACCCCGACGCAGCAGAATTTCGGCGGAACCGGAGACCACGGTCATCAAATTATTGAAGTCGTGGGCGATCCCGCCGGTCAGTTCGCCCAGCGCCTGAAGCTTCTGCGATTGCGCCAGCGCGTCATGCGCCTGCTTCAGCTCGGTGGTGCGTTCCTGAACGCGCTGCTCCAGCGTTTCTCTCGATTGCTGAACCGCGCTGTAAAGCCGCGCATTGTCGATCGAGACGGCCGCCTGACCCGCGATCCCGACGATCAGCCGTTCGTGGCGCTCGGTAAAGCGCGCGGCTTCGGGGTGGCCGAAGAGGAGTCCGCCAATCACTTCGCCCGATCTGCTCCGGACGGGAACGGCCAGATATGAAACGACGGGCAAATGGCCCGCCGGCATCCCGAAATGGGGGGAATTATGGCCGTATCTCGCATCCTGGGTAATGTCGTCCGATCGGATGATGCACTCGCCCGCGAACGTCGCATGAAAGACAGCCGTGTTTCGCGGCATGCCGAAATCGAATTGCGAGCGATGCGCTCCCGAGAGCGTGAAGAGCATGTAGCTCTCGCCGTCCGCCTTGATGACGTTGTAGAAAAACGCCCCGAATTGGGCCCCCGTCAGGCTCACGCCGGCGTCCGTGACGCTCTGGACGATGCTTTCCACGTCCAGTTGCGCGGCAAGGCCCGAGCCCGTTTCGTTCAGCGCTTCGAGGATGCGCGTCTCCTCGCGAAGCGCGTCGGCGGCCGCGCGCTCTTCGGTAACGTCGGTGTGCACGCCGACCCACTCTGTAATGCTCCCGTCACTGCCTAGTACCGGGATTGCGCGGACGGAAAATAGCCGCCAGGCGCCATCGGAACGCTTGACCCGATGCTCGAACACGAATGGCGTGCAGTGCCGCACTGCCTCGTTCCAGGCCTGGATCGTCGGTTCGGCATCGTCCGGATGCACCGCGGTGGCCCAGCCGTGGCCCTGATATTCTTCCAAGCTCTGGCCGGTCAGGGCGGCCCAGCCGGGCTGTTCGCCGATCATCCGGCCCTGTGGGTCGTTGGTCCAGACGACGCCCCTAGTGGCCTGGACCGCTGCTCGAAACCTTCCGTTGCTCAGACGCAACTCGGCCTCGGCGCGAACACGCTCGACATGCGCCCAGGATCGATCGGTAACTTCCTGAATTACTTCGAGTTCATAGTCCGACCAATAATGCGGGGCCTTGTCGTGGATCGCCATCAGCGCCACCAGGCGGCCCGCCTTCACCAGCGGCATGCAGATCGTCGCCGCGATGCCTATATCCTGGAAGGTCTTGGCCTCGTGCGGCGCGATCTCGCGGAGATTGTCGTTGATGATCAGCGGCCGGCCCGCCTTCAACTCCTGAACCGCCAGCGTGCCGAAATCCGCCAGGCTGTAATGGCCGACAATGGAAGGGGAGTTGGGCGCGTGCCAGTTTCCGCGGATGGTGAAGCCATCCTCGTCTTCGTCCATATCGGCATAGGCACAGTTGGAAAGGCCGAGATGCTCGGCGGTCAGCCTTGTGGTCGTGGCCAGAATTTCGTCCGCGCTGGCGGACTTTGAGGCTAGCTGGCTCAGCCTGTCGAGAAAACTGAAGAGCGGCTCGAGCGCCTTGTCGCGCTCACTGCTTACCTCGCGCGATGTCGCGTTTGCGCCCACGGGGCCGGGGCTGTCCTGCATAACCAAATACCGCACTCCGAGCCGCCCCGTCCACCGGACTAACGGGAATCGCCGCAATTTCAATATGGGCCGCGAAGCGTGCATGTGGGCCGGCCCCAAGTTGGCGCGGCGAGGGATGGGATTGCGCAGCGGTCGTTACCCAATCTAGGCCAGGTTACGTTAGATCTAGACGAGGCTCGCGATGTCCGAAACCTTCTATGTGGTTCCTGAAGCGTACCATGAGGCATTGGTCGCCGCCGCGTTCAGGAAGCGGGGCTTCTCGCAAGCCGAGGCGAATGCCGGCGTGCGGCTCGCCGCCGATGCAACCCGCCACGGTGTGCGGACCCATGCCGGGCTGAAGGCGCTGCACCTCGATCACGCGATCGGTTCCACCAGCGGGGGCTGTGTGCCTTGCGCGAAGATCGAGAAGGCCCCGAGCCGATTCAAGGCGGCGGAAGTGTGGAACGCGAATCGCAAGCATGGCCAGGCCACCGCCTATGCCGCGATCGAGCGCGCGATGAAGCTCGCCGACCGATATGGCGTGGGCATGATCAGCGTGGACAACGCCTTTCATTATCTCTGGGGCGGCGGCTATGTGATGGAGGCCGCGCGGCGAGGCTATATGGCCTATACCAATTGCACCGCGGCAGTGTCCGAAGTCGTGCCCTATGGCGGCAAGTTCCCCACTCTCGGGACCAACCCGCACTCCTGGGGTTTTCCGACTACCGACGCCCTTGGCTATCCGGTGGTCATCGACTGGGCCACATCGGTGGTCGCCATGGGCCGGGTCCAGCAACTGGCTCGCGAAGGCAAGCCACTGCCCGAGGGAGTGGCGCTAGACATTGAGGGCAGGCCGACGACAGACCCCCGGAAGGTTCGCTCGCTGATCCCGTTCGGAGCGCACAAGGGCTACAGCCTCTCGCTGATCGACGAGATCGTCGGCGCGTTTATCGGCGGCTCGCTGCCCACCTTGCGCAATCGGGCGCCGGTGCCCGAAGGCGAAAAGCGCACCTGCACCTTTTTCTTCCAGGTATGGCATCCCGAGGCCATGAACGGCCGGGCCTTCGCCAAAGGGCGCAATCAGGTGGAAAACGTTCGCGCCGTCGTCCGGGATATTCTCGGCCATGGCAATGAAAACGCCGTCCTCCCGGGTCAGAACGCTGCCAAATTCGCCGCCAGGTGCGACAGGAATGGTGGCCTGCTCTTCTCCGAAGCAGAAATCCTTGCCTTCGGTGAAATCAGCGCCGAGATCGGCACGCGGCCCTGGGCGCTGGGCGATTTCAAGGTTGCCGAGTAACCACGGCCGCCGCCACCTGCGCCGCATGCGGGCGGCCCGGTATCGTCAAATGGGTCGGATCCTGGAACAGTTCGGGACGACCGAGGAATGCCGTCCAGAAATCGATGACGGGCAATTTTCTTTCCACCGCGACGCGGCCCGTTTCGTCCCGCACACGGCGGTAATTGGCGTCCTGGTCGAGGGGACCCCGGGGAATCGGTAGCGCCAGGTAAATTCGGGGCGCGCTCGCAAAGGCGCCGATGCGATCCACCAGCCTGCGCAGGTCTGGCGCGAAGCTGTCCAGGCTGATTTGGGTCAGCGGCTCGTGGTCCCCGAATGGACCCAGCCGACGATGTTCGGAGAAAACGCCTCCGCCAGCTTCAGCTCTTCGCTGCGCAGGATTGCTTTTGGGTTTTCCAGGGCATGATGGATTACTGTACCGCGCGGGTGGCCGAAATTGCCGATCCGGTATTTCGAACCGCCGCCATAGAGCATGCCGCCGCCGGTCGGGTGCGGCATCGGGTCGATCCTGAAGTCGCCATCCAGTGTTTCCCCGAGTAGCTGCGGGAATTCCGGATCATTTTCGCGGTGCAGACTGTGCACGATCTGCTCGCCAATGACCGCGATTTTTACAGGCGACGCCCGGGCGAAGGCGGGCAGACCCAGGGCGACCGTTCCCGCGCCGCCTGCCAGGATCGCCAAAGTCGTTCGGCGTGTCTGCCTCACAAGCATTCTCCTCGTTTCGGGAAGGATGACACCACTCGCGCGAAAAGCTAGGCGCTCGCGACATTTTGCCGCAGCTGGGAACGGGCCGCCAATTCGGCCTCACGCTTATCACTCGGAACCTCCAGCCTTTTTGCGCGCTTGGCGTAGCGAAAAAAGGGGAAGTTGATGAGTATCATGAATCTGGCGCGCGCGTCGTATCTGGGCATGGGCCTTTATATCCTGTCGCTGGGCCTCCTGATTCTCCTGGCGCCTGGAATATTGTCCGCGGCGACGGCGGCGATCGGGGCGCTTGCCTTGGCCTCCATCGTCTCGAAGGGGTGGAAGACCGGCCTGACGGTCTTGATCCTCATCATGCTGGCGACCTTCGTCCTCGCCATGATCCTGGTCGCGCTTGGAAGCTTCGCGCTCCTGCCGGTTAGCCTGTTGCAGTTTTTAGCGGTGGGTTGCCTCGACCATCGGGCGACGGGAGACTGCGCAACCGATCTCCTCCTGGCGCGGATGCGCCCCTGATTTTTGCGATTTGGTAAACCAGGCACTATGCTAACTTATGATAAGTACAATGTTTACATTGCTTTAGCTAAAGTGAAGTATCTCCGATCTGCGCTCGGGTGATTGCCGAGGGCGGGACCGGCGCTACCTTGCGCCGTCCCGGACATCGCAGGAGGCTTTTATGGGCCAAGACGCTGACAAGGACCGTCGCGCAAACGACCGTCGCCAAAATGCCGATCAGAGCTATGCCGCGCCCGATCGCCGGCAGAATGACCGTCGCACCGCGAGGGCGCCAAAGGATCTCTCGTCTCTGGAGCGTTAGGACTAGCAGCGGAGTTCCCCGATCAGCCGTCGCGCGACATCGCCGCGCGCAGTTCACTCATCCGCGTGTCGAGCCGGGCGATCCGCCGCTGGTCCTCGGCCGAGAAGAGCGGGAGCACTTCCACCCCGGGATACCAATAAAGATCGGTGATGTCGGCGCGCTGGCCGACCAGCTCGATATATTCGGCCGCCAGGGCATTGCCAGCATCCGGCGCCATCACATTGCGGCGGTAGGTGGCGGGATCGTAGACTGCGTCCGGATCGGGCAAAAACAGGGTGTGCGGCGGATCGCCAAGCTGCGGCGTCACATCGACCAGACTGCCGTCCGCGCGGCGCCAGACAGCATGGTGCTCGGCTTCGAACCAGCGGCCGGGCCATCGCCAGATCGCCCAGCCATAAGCCGCCTCGCCCCCTTGCGCTCCGGCCTGGATGACAGAATTGTCGAAACAATACGCCACCTTGGCATGCGCGGCGGGATCGACCGGCACGTAAAGCGGCTCGGCGGAGGAAATGGTTGCGCAGAAAGCGCGCGTTGCTGCGTCGATTTCGGCGGGCGGGCCGAGGATGACGGCGGGCGGGATTTGCTGAGTCGGGCGTTGCATGATTGTGCCGCTAATAGAGCGCCTTGGCGTGTGGTGATAGCGTCGTCCGTAAATGGGGCGCGGCGCCGGCCTTGCCCTGCGGTGCGAATCCGCGCCATATCAATTCAGGGCACGCCCGATTCCGGGAGCGTGCGGAGGAGTGCCAGGTGAATCTGATTCCGGACGTGGCGCTGGCCGAGAATACCAGCCAGCGGCTGCCGTGCGTAGTGGTGCTCGACGGATCGAGTTCGATGATAGGCGCGGCGATCGAAGCGCTCAACGAGGGGCTCAAGCTGCTCGAGAGCGATCTCAAGGCCGATGATGTCGCCCGCCAGCGCGTGCGCGTGCTGTTGCTGCGCGTAGGCGCGCCGCACGATGTGGAGGTAGTGACCGACTGGGTCGATGCGATCGAGTTCGAAGCGCCCGAGATCGAGGCCAATGGGACCACGCCGCTGGGCGCAGGCGTTCGCCGCGCGCTCGACGAGATCGAGGCCGAGAAAGCGCGCTATCGCGATCACGGCATTCCCTATAACCGCCCCTGGCTGTTCGTGCTGACCGACGGCGAGCCGACGGACCGCGACTGGGAAGCGGCTGCCGACGAATGCCGCGCGGCAGAGGAATCGGGGCGGGTTTCGGTGTTCTGCGTCGGCGTCGGCGATGCCAATATGGGAAAGCTGGCCCGGTTCAGTCCGCGCCAGCCGCTTGCGCTGAACGGGCTCGCGTTCCGCGAATTCTTCCTGTGGCTCAGCCGTAGCGCCCGCGCCGGATCGCAGTCCGCACCGTCCGAGAATATCCAGATGGCCGCGCCTAGCGGCTGGGCCATGATTCCGGGAGGGGTTTGACCCATGGAGCCTCCGGCGTGGCGTGTGGCGGGGAGCTCGGTAACGGGCTCGGCGCATGCGTCCGCAGGGGGCGAGTGCCAGGACCGGCACCGTGTGGAAGTCACGCGCAAGGGATTGCTGATCGCGGTGGTTTCCGACGGGGCGGGCTCAGCTCGGTTCGGGGGCGAAGGCGCTGGACTGCTTTGCGATGCGGTCGCGGCCGCACTGCTGGCGCTGCCGCCGGTCAATCCCGACGCCGGGCGGAGCGCACTGCTGGCCGGGTGCCGCGCAGTATGTCGCGGGGTCGCGGCGGCGCAGGGCGCGGTCTCGGAGCTGGCGGCTGAGCGCTCCGTGGGTATCGAGGCGTTCCACGCCACTTTGGTCGGCGCGGCGATGCTGCCGGGCAGGGGCGGACTGTTTTTCCATATCGGCGACGGCGCGGCGTTGGCGCTCGGCGAAAGCGGGTGGACGCTATCCGCGCCGCGCAATGGCGAATATGCCGACACGACCTGGTTCTTCACCGACCCGGCCTGGCGTCGGCGGCTGCGCTTCACGCGGATCGGCGCGGATACCGATACGGTCTTCGTCATGAGCGACGGAGTGACCGAGCTCGGGCTGAAGCATGAGGGGGGCGGAGCTGAGCCGTTCATGCCCTTTTTCGAGCCGATCGGGCGCTTTCTGGCGCAGGCCAGCCGCGCGGAGGGCGAGCAGGCGCTGAGCGCGACCCTAGACAGCGAAGCGGTTCGCGCGAAGACGGCCGACGACAAGACCCTTATCTGGGCGCAGGCGCGGTGAGTGAGGTCTATCAAGGGCGGGGCAGGGGGCGGCGGCCGCTTCGATTGGGCGCGATGCTCGGCGAGGGCGCATCGGGCAAGGTATATGCCATTGCGGGCGCGCCAGGGACTGCGGCCAAGCTCTATCACACGACGGAGGAAGCGCGGCGCTACGAAACCAAGATCGAAGCGATGCTGAACAACCCGCCCGTGCTGCCGCCGGCGGCGCATGACGGCGCCGATTATCCCCAGATCGCGTGGCCCCAGGCCAAGTTGCACGATCCCGCCGGCAATTTCATCGGCTTCCTGATGCCTGAAGTGGATTTCGCCCGATCCGCCAGCCTGGTGAACTTGCTCCAGAAGTCCAGCCGGCGGCTGGAGGGGATCAGCGAATATTACGGCTATCGCGTGCTGGTCGCCCGCAACCTGGCCTCGATCTTCGCCGAGCTGCACCGTGCCGGGCACCACATGATCGATCTGAAGCCGGCCAACCTGCGCTTCTATCCGGCCATGAGCTGGATGGCGGTGGTAGACGCCGATGGCTTCAGCATCGCGGGGGCCAACGGCCGTATCGCCGCGAACCAACTCAGCGACGAATATATCGCGCCGGAAAGCTGGAACCGCAAACCGGCCGAACTTGGACTGGCGCAAGACCTGTTCGCGCTGGCGGCCATTATCTTCCAACTGCTCAACAACGGCGTCCACCCTTTCGCCGGAACTGCCGCGGGCAGCGCCGCCACCGACCTGCAGGCACGCATTCGCGAAGGGCTCTACCCTTATGCCATCGAGCCGCGCCCGGGCGTGACCCCGAGCAAGGCCAGCGTGCACCGGATGTTCCGCCGCGCGACACGGGCGATGTTCGACGCGGCGTTCCTCACCGCGCGGCGACCGGCGGCGGCTGAATGGCGCGATCATCTGGATCTGCTCCTCGCGCAACTTACACCGTGCTCGTCGCGGCCAGGCGAGCATATGCATTTCGGCGCGGGATGCGGGTTCTGCGGGCACGAGGCGCGCATGGAGGCGGTGCGGACCCAGCCACGGCGTATTAGGCCACACCCGCCAGCAGTGCGCTCCCGCCCGCGGGCTGCGTCGCCGCTTCCCCTGCCGCTCCCGCGGACGATTCCTCGCTTCACCCATGCCCCCGCCCGCGCGCGCCCGCGTGTGGGGTTCATATTGCGCAGTTCGGCGCTTGCGGCAGTCGTCGCCACGCTGGCGATTGGATCGGGCGGCATTTGGCAGCAACTTCAGGCGCGCCGGGCCCCAGCGGAGACGCTGGCGGTTCTCTCGACGCGCTTTGCGAACGAGTCCACCCCCTTCTCCAGCCCGCGCGAATATATGGTCCTGCCCCATGCCGACGGACGGCCGATACCGCTGCGCGAGGGACCGGGGAGCGGCTATGCCTCGCAGGTCAGCGTCGGAGCGGAGGATCTGCTAACGGGTAGCGCGACCGCGACTTCGCACGATGGCGTCATCTGGGTGATGGTCACGCGCGCCGATGGGGAAACGGGTTTCGTTCCGCAGGAGCGTATCATTGAGAGCGACGCAGTGGTCACGGCAATCGCTTGTCCGGAAGGGAAGACCTGCGAAGACGGCATGATCGCAGCCCATGAAGGGGCGCTTGGGGAGCGGTTTCGCAATTTGCTGGCGCGTGCGGCCCCGAAGCAGCGGGCCGGGCTCGAGGCAGGGCAGCGGGCCTGGCAAGCACATCGGCTGGCGTGCGGCGACACCTCCCTGCCGCTGGATTGCCGCATCAGGCTGGCGGTCGAGCGCTGGGGCGCTCTAGACGATTATCTGGTGAAACGCGGCGGGTAATCATGCGGCTGGCGTGATCCTTGGGGGATCCGGGCCCTAGGCTGAGGCGGTGAGGATTGCGGCCAGCGCCTTGTTCAGCGGCGCGGATATTCCATGCTTCTCGCCCAGGCGCACGATCACGCGGTTGCGCGCCTCCACTTCCATTCGCCGCCCCGCGAGTCGATCGGCGTGGATCGAATTGAGCGATTGCGGATGCGCGGCGCGCATGCCCTCGATCACCTGATCGGCGATGTCATCGGGCATGTCCGCACCCTCGGCGCGGCCCACCGCGATGCATTCGCGAACCAGCGCGCGCATTACTTCCGCCGCCTGCTCATCGTGCGCGATCTCGGCGGGGTGCAGCGTGATGGCGTTGACGATGCCTGCGCAGTTGATCGCCAGCTTTCGCCAGGCGGCAGTGGTGAAGTCCGCGGTCGTCGTCGCGTCGATCACGGTATGGGCGAACAAGGCAGCGAAAGCCATGCCATTGGCACCTTCGGGAACCAGGATCGTGCCGTCGCGCCGCTGGACGATCCGGCCGGGGGCAGTCCGCTCGGCTGGCACGTCGATTATTACCGGAACGAGGCGTTCGGGCGAGACCGTCGGAAAGCGCTCGCGCTGCTCCACGCCGTTCTGGATCACGGCGAGCCGCGTATCGGACCCCATCAACCCCGCGAGCCAAGCGGCCGCCGCTTCGCAATCATAGGTCTTCGTCGTGGCGAGCACCCAATCGACAGGCTCGGCGCGGGCGGGATCGGTGAGGATCGTGGGAGCAGCACGGAGAAGGCCGCCGGGCGTCTCTATCTCGAGATCGGCGAGCGGGCTGCGGGCGCATAGAATCACGTCATGCGATTGCGCCAGCCACGCCGCGAGCGTGCCGCCGATCGCCCCCGCGCCGATCACTGCAATCCTGGCCATCAGATGCCGCCCAGAAAGTCCCGCTTGCCGACGGGCACACCCTTCATCCTCAGGATCGCATAAGCCGCAGTGACGTGAAAATAGAAATTGGGGAGCGCGAAGCCTGTCAAATAGGCGCGGCCGGTGAATTTCAGCTCATTATTGGGAAGTTTGAGTACGATCTCGGCATCCTCGCGACCGTCGACTTTCTCGCGCGGCACCGATTTGAGGAAGTCCACCGTGGCGGCGATGCGCGCCTGCAACTCCTCGAAGCTGGCCTCCGTATCGGGCATTGGGGGCGCTTCCAGGGCGGCAAGCCGCGCGGTCGCCAGTTTCGCCGCATCGCTGGCGCGCTGAACCTGGCTTGGGAGCGGGGCCATGTCCTCATACAGGCGTGCGGCCAGCAGTTCTTCATGCGGCACGCCCTGCTCGTCCGCCCAAGCGCGGCCCTTATCGAGGAAAGCGGCCATGGCGGTGAAGCCGCGCAGAAATGCGGGCACTGCGATATCGTAAAGTTCGGTTGCCATTCGACCGGGATAGGCAGGCGGCCGTCACGAGTCGAGTACTGGCGTTGCGCTGCAAAGCCGCTAGGGTCGCATCAGATGCCCAAGGCTTCCCTCGATCCTGCCCGTGAACGGCTTACGCTTGCGATGGCGCGCGTCGCCAATGGCGACCGCGCGGCGCTGCGGGAAGTCTACCGATTGACGTCCGCGAAACTATTCGGCGTGTGCCTCCGTATCTCTCAGGACAGGGAGGCTGCCGAGGATATCTTGCAGGACGTTTATCTCAAGGTCTGGAACCGCGCAGGGCGCTTCGATGCAGAACGCGCGAGCCCGATCACCTGGCTGTGCGTGATCGCCCGCAACACCGCGATCGATTGGCGGCGCAGCGCGGGGCCGGCAATGCTTGGTCAGGAAGCCGCCGCCGCAATCGCCGATGACGGGGCGAGCGCCCCAGAGCTTATCGAAGCCGATCAGGACCGCGCGCGCATCTACCAGTGCTTGGCCGCGCTGGAGCCGCGCCAGTCCAGCGCGATCCGCGCCGCGTTTTTCGACGGGCTGACCTATAGTCAGCTTGCGGAAATCATGAAGGTGCCTTTGGGGACGATGAAGAGCTGGGTCCGGCGGGGGCTCATGCAATTGAAGGGATGCTTGGGGGATGGCTGATTCGCTCAGCCCGGAGGACCGCGATGCGCTTGCCGCGGAACTCGCGCTTGGCCTGATCGAGGGGGAGGAGCGAGCGACCGCGCTGCGGCTCCAGCTTGCCGATCCGGATTTCTCGGCTGCCGTGCTCGCGTGGCGGGCGCGGCTCGACCCGCTGTACACCGGCTTCGCGGAAGTGGAGCCGCCCGAGCTATGGCCCGCGATCGAACGACGACTGGGCGGGGAGGGGGCCATGATCCAGCTGCGCCGCTGGCGGATGGCCGCCCTTGCATCCAGCGCGGTCGCGGCGTCGCTGCTGGCCGTACTGGTGCTGCGCCCCTTGCCCGCTCCGGTCGAGATCGTCCGCGCGCCCGAAAGCATCGTGATGGCGCAACTGGATGGCGGGGAGACAGGCGCGCTGCTCGCGGCCAATTACGATCCGGCCCAGGGCATGCTGCGCATTCGCGCGGTGACGATGCCGGCGAGCAAGCTGGCGCCCGAATTGTGGATCATCCCCGCGGATGGCGTGCCGCGCTCGCTCGGCCTGGTTTCCGCGCAGGGCCTCAGCCTGGTTGGCGTGCCGGAAGCGCATCGCAAGCTGATCCAGGACGGCGCGTTGCTGGCGATCACGTTGGAGCCGCGTGACGGGGCGCCGCACGAGAAGCCCAGCGCCGCGCCGATCGCCGCCGGAAAAATCTCGACCATCTGAACAAGGGCTGCATCCGCGGCCGTTACGCCTGCGTAGCTTCCTCCGCACCCCAAGGATCGGTGCGGAGAGAAGGAAGCCCCCCAATGAAGCGCACTATCAAGATTTCGGTCGCGGCCCTCGGCGCGGCGATGCTCGCGACCGGTTCGGTCGCCGCGATCCAGGATTATCCGATGGTCGGCGGCGCCGCGATGTATCCGACGAAGAACATCGTGGAGAATGCAGTCAATTCGAAGGACCACACTACGCTCGTGGCCGCGGTCAAGGCCGCCGGCCTGGTCGATACGCTGATGGGACCCGGTCCGTTCACGGTCTTCGCGCCCACCAACGGCGCCTTCGCCAAGCTCCCCGCGGGCACTGTCGAGACGCTGGTGAAGCCCGAGAACAAGGGAACGCTGACCAGCATCCTTACCTATCATGTGGTCGCCGGTCGCTTGAGCGCCGCCGACCTTGCGCGCAACGCCAAGATGCACAAGGGCAAGGCGGTCCTGACCACCGTCAATGGCGGGAAGATCACGGTGACCAAGGGCCCGATGAACAGCTGGTGGGTTGGCGACGCCAAGGGTGGCAAATCGAAGATCACCATCGCCGACGTCAACCAGTCCAACGGTGTGATCCACGTCGTGGATACGGTCCTGATGCCCTGACCTAATACCCAACGGGCGCGGCATCCCCTCCGCGCCCCAGCGTCTGCCGGCGGTCTTGCCCCCCTTTGGCCGCCGGCAGATGCGCCCTTTGCGAAATCCACGCCCGGCGCCATGATGCGCGCATGGATTTCGACGCGCTGCTTCACCATTATTTCGGGTCCGCTGAACTCGACGCTGTGGATGTCGCCAGATTCGAAGATGGCAAGCATCGCCTGGAAATCGACTTCCGCACCGAGCGCGATGCCGGCCGCAATTTCGCGCTCTGGACGCTGATGGACGCGCTGGGATTTGCGCCGCCGCCCGCCGAAGCGTTCGAGAAGGACCCGGCGATGCGGAGAGTGGCGGAGGATTATCTCAGCGCCGTGTGGAAGCTGGAGCGAGATTAGGCCCCTGCGGGCGTCAGCGATGGGCGAAAGGTTAGTAAAGGTGACACCAAGAACGGGCATCGCGCGCCTCGAATGTTCCCAATGTTCGCACTGGCCATGGAGCATTTCGGACGTACTATTTCAAAGAGCGGGCCGGGGGTGCCGACCGGCTTAGCCAAGCATTTGAAATCCTACATTGCAAGCGCGGGGCACGACATGGCAGGTTCCAGTGGAAAGCGGTCATTCGCGACAGCTCTCCGATTGGCCTGCTTCGCGCTCTGTCGCGTCATTCGCCTGGCTCTCTTCGGTCCCGAAGCGGACCTCGTCAGCTTCTCGATAACGCCACCAATTGACCCTCATTACCTGGCCTCGAGTCGATCGAGCCTGGCTCCAAGCCCAGCGATTGCGGTCCGTAGACCTTCCCTTTCCTTAAAGCGCTCGGCTAGCTGGCGCTCTCTGACGCCGACGATCCGCATCGCCCGGGCAATCGGATCGGCGACCTCCGTAAGCGCCTCGCGCTCGTCCTTGCCGGGCGCGCTGCCGTCGGGACGGGGACCAACCAGCAGGGCGCCCACCTCCGTCTCCTGATGGCTGATTCGAAGCGGGATGCTGAGCGGATAATCGCCCTCACCGCCGCGAGCCGCCACCGTCTGGCCGTCAATCACGACCGCAGAGCGGACCGCTCGCGTGCCGGCCTCAACCCGCGCCAGCACGTCGCCGAGCAGTTCGGCCATGCCCGCCGTCTCCCGCAGATCGCCGACGCAATCTGGAAGGTCGCGGCGCAGGTGCAGCAGCGCTTTTTGGAACCGGCGCTCGGCCCAATCCTGGATGCGCCGGTGCATCGGCGTGATCAGCACCACTGCCAGCCCCGCCCCGATCGCGCCGGGCAGCGCGCCTGCGTCGCGTCCGAAGCTCGTCTCGAAGAACCATTCGATCGCCTTGGCGCTTGCGCCGAACGTGCCCGCCAGCATCAAGGTCAGTACCGCATAGCCCGCCGATCGGCTGATTGCCGCGTCGGCGTCGTATAGCCGGTAGCGCAGCAGCGAGACGAGGACGCCCAGGGGCATAAAGGCGAAGGCCACCCAACTCGTGATATTGAGCAGTATGTTCAGCCAGATGCCCGTCGGCCCATCAGGGTTCACGCCTCCCGCTATCTGGATGACGATGGCGGTCGAGCCGAGCGCGCCGCCGAGCGCGAAGCCGAGAAACACCCAACGTATCTGCTGCCGCGCTACACTCATGGGTAGGCGCCGGTACCGGCCCCATAACGAGGCCACGCTGGCGGCCAGCAGGGCGATGCCGATCAGGTTGAGTATATCGCCCGGCGGGTTGACGAAACCGGCGATGTCCAACAGAGCAGCGGTCACCCAGGCCGTGATCGCGGCGACCAGCACCCGCCGCCAGCGGGTTTCGAGTCGGCCCTCCGGGAAGATGGCGATGCCGGCGAAAAGGGCGCCGTAGCCGAACGCCAGCGCCACATCGGGCACGTCGGTCGCGCCGAGCATACTGAGCGTGAACAGGGCGGAGCCGTAGCCGGTGGCGAGGAGGAGGAAGGCGAGCGACAGCAAAGCAGCGACGGGATCGTGGGCCCGGCGCCGGAACAGCATGACCCCGGCGACGATATTGACGGCGGCCGCCGCGATACTCGCGATCCACTCCAACAGACGTCGCTGGGAGTAGGTGATGCCGACGGGCGCATAGGCCTCGGCGAGATGGCTACGGCTTCGCGTCAGCACATGCTCACGGACCTGACCCTCGGGCGATCGCGTCAGGATACGGACCCGTGCACCTTCGGGCCGATCGAGCAACACGGCGATTTCGCTCCGCGTCGCACCCGGCGCCAGCGCGCGGCCGTCGATCGCGACGAGCCGCAGCCCTTCCGCGACGCCCGCCGCCCGCGCTTGCGAGCCGATCGGCTGGCCCAGAATGTCCGGTGACGATGACACCCGAAGGCCCAGGTCCGCGGCGGGCCGGATCACATTCTCGTACCAGACATGCCGATAATGGACGCCCGCGATCGTTGCCCCGACCGCAAGCGCCAGTGCGGCGAACCACAGGGCGCGAAACAAGTCGAATTTCCAGCCGGAGAGTCGCGGCAAGGCAAAGGCGGCCTCCGCGACGGACGCCGGCCTTGAACCGCCTTCAGTCGCCGCTTCCCCGATCTTGGCCATGATTTCCCCCCGGACGGCAACCTAATCCCTTTGGATTGTTTGGCAATTGCTCTGAACAGGCCAGACAGACCGGTCGGCTCCAGGGATCCGTGCTAAAAATCCGCCAGTCCGCAACGACCCAAACCTGGCCACGGTACGCTCGCAGCCTAAAGGTCCGCAACTGGGTCGAAGCGATTGCCTCATATCCAAAGAAAAAGCCGCCGCCCAGGGGCCGGACGCTGAACCTCTCACCACCGTGTCGGCGGGGGATTTCGGTCCGCATAGCCCATTTGGTGCCAATAGGGGTAAGGCGGGGTGCGCTGGCTCACATCGTCCAGCCGCGCAATCTGATCGGCATCGAGCGTCCAGCCGACCGCGCCCAGATTGTCCTTCAATTGGGCTTCGTTGCGCGCCCCGATCACGATGTTGCACACGGTGGGGCGGCTCAGCAGCCAGTTCAGCGCGACCTGGGGGATCGTCTTGCCCGTTTCCCGCGCGATCGCATCCAGCACGTCCACGATCCGGTAAAGCAGCTCGTTCTCGATCGGGGGCGAATCCTTGTCCCCGCCCGATGCGATCCGGCCCGGCGGCATCGGCTGGCCGCGCCGGAAGCCGCCGGTGAGGCGTCCCCAGCCAAGCGGGCTCCACACCATCAGGCCGACGCCCTGATCGATCCCCAGCGGCATCAGCTCCCATTCGTAATCGCGCGAGACGAGCGAATAGCAGCCCTGATGCACGACATAGCGGCCGAGGCCGTATTTCTCCGAATGCGCCAGCGATTTCATCAGGTGCCAGCCCGAGAAATTCGAAGCGCCGATATAGCAGATCTTGCCGCTGCCGATCAGGTCGTCGAGCGCGCGAAGCACTTCCTCGACCGGCGTCAGCGCGTCGAACCCGTGCATGAAGAACAGGTCGATATGATCGGTGCCAAGCCGCTTCAGGCTTTCCTCCACGCTGCGGATGATGCGGTAGCGCGCCGAGCCCTTGTCATTCGGTCCCGTGCCCATGGTGAAGCTGGTCTTGGTGGCGAGCAGCACCTTGTCGCGCCGCCCCTTGATCGCGCCGCCGAGCACACTTTCGGCATCTCCGCGCGAATAGATGTCTGCGGTGTCGAAGAAATTGACGCCGGCATCCAGGCAGATGTCCACCATCCGCGTCGCGCGCAACACATCGACATCGCCCCAATGGCCGAAATATTCGGTTGTGCCGCCAAAGGTAGCTGTGCCCAGGCTGAGAACCGGGACTTTCAGGCCGGAGCGGCCGAGCAGGCGATGTTCCATCGGGTGGCATCCTCGTCATTGTCAGGGTGCGATGTATCCAATACCCCGCGCGCAAAGAAAAGCCGCCACCCGGCAACCCGGACGGCGGCTTTATCTCTCAGCGCCTGAGCGGCTGAACTGCGCGGATTACTCCGCTTCGTTCAGATACTCGCCGGCGTCCGCATCGGTGCCGTGGCCGCTGGGGACCACCGCCGCCAGCGCATCGTCACCGGTGCCGGCATCCTCGCGCACCGAACGCTCGAGTTCGGCCTTGCGAAGTTCCGCGGCAGAATCCGGGGCTACCAAAGCCGCCTGCATGGCGCGCTGCGAGACGCGGAGCGCCGCATCGCGCGAATTGGCCACCACGCGCAGGCGGTTCATGCCGGCGCCGGTGCCCGCCGGGATCAGGCGGCCGACGATCACGTTTTCCTTGAGGCCGATCAGCGTATCCTGCTTGCCCTGGACCGCAGCCTCGGTGAGGACGCGGGTAGTTTCCTGGAACGATGCCGCCGAGATGAAGCTGCGGGTCTGCAGCGACGCCTTGGTGATGCCGAGCAGGATGGGCTTGCCCTGTGCCGGGGCCTGCTTCTTTTCGAGCTTCTCGTTGACCTCGTCCATCTCCTTGCGGTCGAGCTGCTCGCCCACGAGGAGAGTGGTGTCGCCGGAATCGATGATCTCGACCTTTTGCAGCATCTGGCGAACGATCACTTCGATGTGCTTGTCGTTGATCTTCACGCCTTGGAGCCGATAGACTTCCTGGATTTCCGACACGAGATATTCCGCGAGCGGCTCGATGCCGAGCACTTCGAGAATGTCGTGGGGATCCGGGCTGCCGCCGATCAGATTGTCGCCGCGCTTGACGAAATCGCCTTCCTGCACGTCGATGACCTTGGACTTCGGGATGAGGTATTCGACCACCTCGCCGCCGTCCTCGGGCTGGATGCCGATCTTGCGCTTCGCCTTATAGTCCTTGCCGAAGATCACGCGGCCCGAGACCTTTGCGATGATCGCATTCTCCTTGGGCTTGCGCGCTTCGAACAGCTCCGCGACGCGCGGCAGACCGCCGGTGATGTCGCGGGTCTTGGCCGACTCGCGGCTGACACGGGCCAGAACGTCACCTGCCTGGACCTGTGCTCCATCATCGACCGAAAGCACCGCGCCCGCCGCCAGCATGTAGCGGCCGGCCTCGCCCGAGCTCTCATCCAACAGGGTGAGGCGGGGACGAAGGTCTTCCTTCTTGGCCGAGATGCCTCGGTTTTCAGTGACGACGCGCTGGGTGATGCCCGTCGCTTCGTCAGCCTGTTCGGTGAGCGTCTTGCCCTCGATCAGATCGACATATTTCACCGTGCCGGGGTTTTCGGTGATCAGCGGCATGGTGAACGGATCCCACTCGGCCATGCGATCACCCTGCGAAACAATGTGGCCATCGTCGAACAGCACGTACGAACCGTAAGGAATGCGGTGCACCGCAAGCTCGCGGCCGTCCATATCGACGATCGCCAGCTCTGCCGAACGCGAAGTCACCACGCGGCGGCCGCGCTGATCGATGATCATGCGGACGTCGCGGAACTCGACCTTGCCATCCGAAGTCGCCTCGAGGTTCGACTGTTCGTTGAGCTGCGCCGCGCCGCCGATGTGGAAGGTCCGCATCGTGAGCTGGGTGCCGGGCTCGCCGATCGACTGCGCCGCGATGACGCCGACGGCTTCGCCGATGTTCACCGGCGTGCCGCGGGCGAGATCGCGCCCATAGCACTTTCCGCAAACGCCGACCTTGGCTTCGCAGACGAGCGGCGAGCGGATCTTCATCCCCTGAATGCCGACGCCCTCGATCGTCGTGATCATCGCCTCGTCGAGCAAGGTGCCAGATGGGATGACGACCTTGCCGGTCTTGGCATCGACGACATCTTCCGCGGTCGTACGACCAAGGATACGCTCGCCGAGCGAAGCGATGGTCGAGCCGCCCTGGACGATCGCCTTCATCTCGAGCGCGCGCTCGGTGCCGCAATCCAGCTCCATGATGACGCAATCCTGCGACACATCGACCAGACGGCGAGTGAGATAGCCCGAATTGGCGGTCTTCAACGCCGTGTCCGCGAGGCCCTTGCGGGCGCCGTGGGTGGAATTGAAATATTCGAGGACGGTCAAGCCTTCCTTGAAGTTCGAGATGATCGGCGTCTCGATGATCTCGCCCGAAGGCTTGGCCATCAGGCCGCGCATGCCGGCGAGCTGCTTGATCTGGGCCTGCGAACCGCGGGCGCCGGAATGGGCCATCATGTAGATCGAGTTGATATCGGCCTCGCGGCCGTTCGGCAGCTTCTTCACTGCCTTGATCTCGTCCATCATCGCCGTCGCGACGCGGTCGCCGCAGCCCGACCAGGCGTCGATCACCTTGTTGTACTTCTCCTGGTGCGTGATCAGGCCGTCCTGATATTGCTGCTCGAAGTCCTTCACCAGCGCGCGGGTCTCGTCGACCAGCCCGACCTTGGCGTCCGGAATGATCATGTCGTCCTTGCCGAACGAAATGCCCGCCTTGAACGCGTGACGGAAGCCCAATGCCATGATCGCATCGGCGAACAGCACGGTCTCCTTCTGGCCGGTGTGGCGATAGACCTCGTCGATCACGTCGCCCACGTCCTTCTTGGTGAGGAGGCGGTTGACGGTTTCGAACGGCACCTTGTGCGCTTGCGGCAGGGTCTCGCCCAGCAGCATGCGGCCCGGCGTCGTCTCGACTCGCTTCATATACTGCTTGCCCTCCGCATCGGTCTGCGGAACGCGGCTGGTGATCTTGGTGTGCAGGGTCACGGCGCCGGCGTTGAGCGCCTGGTGGACTTCCGACATGTCACCGATGATCATGCCTTCGCCCGGCTCGCCGGCCTTCTCCATCGAGAGATAATAGAGGCCGAGGACCATGTCCTGCGAAGGAACGATGATCGGCTTGCCGTTGGCGGGCGAGAGGATGTTGTTGGTCGACATCATCAGCACGCGCGCTTCCAGCTGGGCCTCAAGGCTCAGCGGGACGTGCACGGCCATCTGATCGCCGTCGAAATCGGCGTTGAACGCGGAGCAGACCAAAGGATGGAGCTGGATCGCCTTGCCTTCGATCAACACGGGCTCGAACGCCTGGATACCCAGACGGTGAAGCGTCGGGGCGCGGTTCAGGAGGACGGGGTGCTCGCGGATGACTTCATCCAGAATGTCCCAGACTTCCTTGCGCTCCTTCTCGACCCACTTCTTCGCCTGCTTGAGAGTCATCGATAGACCCTTGGCGTCGAGGCGCGCGTAGATGAACGGCTTGAACAGCTCGAGCGCCATCTTCTTCGGCAGGCCGCACTGGTGCAGCTTGAGTTCCGGCCCGGTGACGATGACCGAGCGGCCCGAATAATCGACGCGCTTGCCGAGCAGGTTCTGGCGGAAGCGGCCCTGCTTGCCCTTGAGCATGTCGGACAGCGACTTGAGCGGACGCTTGTTGGCGCCGGTGATCGTGCGGCCGCGGCGGCCGTTGTCGAACAATGCATCGACGGCTTCCTGGAGCATGCGCTTTTCGTTGCGGACGATAATGTCCGGCGCGCGCAGCTCCATCAGGCGCTTGAGGCGGTTGTTGCGGTTGATCACGCGGCGATACAGATCGTTGAGATCCGAAGTCGCGAAGCGGCCGCCGTCGAGCGGCACCAGCGGGCGCAGCTCAGGCGGGATGACCGGAACGACGTCTAGGATCATCCACTCGGGCTTGTTGCCCGAATCGATGAAGCTTTCGACGACCTTGAGGCGCTTGATGATCTTCTTAGGCTTCAATTCGGATTTGGTGACCGCGAGCTCGTCGAGCAGCTCCTTGCGCTCGCCCTCGAGGTCGAGGTCCATGAGCATGATCTTGACCGCTTCGGCGCCGATGCCGGCGGAGAAGGCGTCCTCGCCATATTCATCCTGCGCGTCGAGCAGTTCGTCCTCGGTGAGGAGCTGGAACTTCTCGAGCGGAGTCAGGCCCGGCTCTGTGACGATGTAGCTCTCGAAATAAAGCACACGCTCGAGTTGCTTGAGCTGCATGTCGAGCAACAGGCCGATGCGCGACGGCAGCGACTTGAGGAACCAGATATGCGCCACGGGAGCTGCGAGCTCGATATGGCCCATCCGCTCGCGGCGGACCTTCGAGACCGTAACCTCGACGCCGCACTTCTCGCAGACGATGCCCTTATACTTCATGCGCTTGTACTTGCCGCACAGGCACTCGTAATCCTTGATCGGACCGAAGATACGCGCACAGAACAAGCCGTCGCGCTCGGGCTTGAACGTGCGATAGTTGATGGTCTCGGGCTTCTTGATCTCGCCGAAGGACCAGGAGCGGATACGGTCAGGCGACGCAATGCCGATCTGGATCTGGTCGAAGGTCTCCGGCTTTGCCACCGGGTTCGCGAAGTTGGTCAGTTCGTTCATGGGTAATTACCCTCTTCTGAATTCTGTACCCTCTCCCGCTTTCGCGGGAGAGGTAGCGAGACTTGGTTCGCGTTCTTCACGCGGACCTAGTCGCAGCGGTGAGGGTCTTCTTCTTTTGCTACCGTCGAATAAGAAGAAGACCCTCACCCAACCCTCTCCCGCGAAGGCGGGAGAGAGCTAGAGCAGTTATTCCGCCGCGATCTGGATGCCGTCGGTGTCGAAGCCCGGCTCGTTGTTCTTGAGTTCGACGTTGAGGCCCAGCGAGCGCATTTCCTTGACGAGCACGTTGAAGCTCTCGGGAATGCCGGCCTCGAAGGTGTCGTCGCCCTTGACGATCGCCTCATAGACCTTGGTGCGGCCGACCACGTCGTCGGACTTCACCGTCAGCATTTCCTGCAAGGTATAGGCGGCGCCGTAAGCCTGGAGCGCCCAGACTTCCATCTCGCCGAACCGCTGTCCGCCGAACTGCGCCTTGCCGCCCAGCGGCTGCTGGGTGACGAGGCTGTACGGCCCGATCGAACGCGCGTGGATCTTGTCGTCCACGAGATGGTGGAGCTTGAGCATGTAGATGATGCCCACGGTCACCTTGCGATCGAACATGTCGCCCGTGCGCCCATCGAACAGGTCCGACTGGCCCGAAGTATCGAGACCCGCCAGCGAGAGCATCGCCGAAACGTCCGCCTCACGCGCGCCGTCGAACACCGGAGTCGCCATCGGCACGCCGGGGCGCAGATTCTGCGCCAGCTCGATGATCTGGTCCGAAGAGCGGGCATTGATCTCGTCGAGATAATGATCGCCATAGACTGTCTTCAGCCGATCCTTGACCGCTTCCGGCATGTCGCCGCCCTTGGCGTCGGGATTGGCTTCGCGCCAATCGTCGAGCGCCTCGGCGATCTGCATGCCCAGGCTGCGCGCAGCCCAGCCCAGATGCGTCTCGAAGATCTGACCAACGTTCATGCGCGAAGGCACGCCCAGCGGATTGAGCACGAGATCGACCGGCGTTCCGTCGGCGAGGAACGGCATGTCCTCCGCCGGCAGGATGCGCGAGATGACGCCCTTGTTGCCGTGACGGCCGGCCATCTTGTCGCCCGGCTGCAGCTTGCGCTTCACCGCGACGAACACCTTGACCATCTTGAGCACGCCCGGCGGAAGCTCGTCGCCCCGCTCCAGCTTCTCGCGGCGATCCTGGAACTTCTCACTGATGCGCTTCACGGCCTCGTCATACTGGCCTTTCACCGCTTCGAGGTTCGACTGCATCGCATCGTCCGCGACCGCGAACTTCCACCATTCGTGACGATCGACGCTGTCGAGCAGGTCGGCATCGATCGCCGCGCCCTTCTTCAGGCCCTTCGGCGTTGCGGTGGCGGTCTGGCCGATGAGCATTTCCTTCAGGCGCGACCAGGTGGCGCGGTTGAGGATGTTGCGCTCGTCGTCCGAGTCCTTCTTCAGGCGCTCGATCTCCTCGCGCTCGATCGCCATCGCGCGCTCGTCCTTGTCGATGCCGTGGCGATTGAAGACACGAACGTCCACAACCGTGCCGGCAACGCCCGGGGGCAGGCGGAGCGAGGTGTCGCGCACGTCCGAAGCCTTTTCGCCGAAGATGGCGCGGAGGAGCTTTTCCTCCGGCGTCATCGGCGATTCGCCCTTCGGCGTGATCTTGCCGGCGAGAATATCGCCCGGCTCGACCTCGGCGCCGATATAGACGATGCCGGCTTCGTCGAGGTTGCGCAGCGCTTCCTCGCCGACGTTCGGGATGTCGCGCGTGATGTCCTCAGGCCCAAGCTTGGTATCGCGCGCCATGACTTCGAATTCGTCGATATGGATCGACGTGAACACGTCGTCCTTCACGATGCGCTCGCTGATCAGGATCGAATCCTCATAGTTGTAGCCGTTCCAGGGCATGAACGCGACGAGAGCGTTGCGGCCCAGCGCGAGCTCGCCGAACTCGGTCGACGGACCGTCCGCCAGCACGTCGCCGGCGTTGACGAACTCGCCGACCTTCACCAGCGGACGCTGGTTGATGCAGGTCGACTGGTTCGAGCGCTGGAACTTCATCAGCGTGTAGATGTCCACGCCCGATTCGCCCGCCGCGACCTCACCGGTCGCGCGGATGACGATGCGCGCGGCATCGACCTGATCGACCACGCCCGAACGGCGCGCCGAAATGGCGGCCCCCGAATCGCGGGCGACGGTCTCTTCCATGCCGGTGCCGACGAACGGCGCTTCCGCGCGAACGAGGGGGACGGCCTGGCGCTGCATGTTCGAGCCCATCAGCGCGCGGTTTGCGTCATCGTTTTCCAGGAACGGAATGAGCGATGCGGCGACCGAGACGAGCTGCTTGGGGCTCACGTCCATGAGCGTGATGTTGTCGGGGATCGCCATCAGGAATTCCCCTGCCTGACGCGAGGAGACCAGCTCCTCCAGGAAGCGACCTTCCTTGTCGAGTTCGGCGTTCGCCTGTGCGATCGTGTGCTTGGCTTCTTCCATTGCCGAAAGATAGACGACATCGTCGGAGACCTTGTGATCGATCACGCGGCGATACGGCGTCTCGATGAAGCCGTATTTGTTGACGCGACTGAACGAGGCCAGTGAGTTGATCAGGCCGATGTTCGGGCCTTCGGGCGTCTCGATCGGGCAGATGCGGCCATAATGCGTCGGGTGAACGTCGCGGACTTCGAAGCCGGCGCGCTCCCGGGTGAGACCGCCCGGTCCGAGCGCCGAGACGCGGCGCTTGTGGGTGACTTCCGACAGCGGATTGGTCTGATCCATGAACTGCGAGAGCTGCGACGAACCGAAGAACTCGCGAACCGCGGCAACCGCGGGCTTCGCGTTGATCAGGTCGTTCGGCATGACGGTGGACACGTCCACCGAGCTCATGCGCTCCTTCACGGCGCGCTCCATGCGAAGCAAGCCGACGCGGTACTGGTTCTCGAGCAGTTCGCCGACCGAACGCACGCGGCGGTTGCCGAGATTGTCGATGTCGTCGACTTCGCCCTTGCCGTCCTTCAGGTCGACGAGCGTCTTGACCACGGCGAGGATATCCTCGGTGCGGAGCGTCGTGACGGTGTCCTCGGCGTCGAGGTCGAGGCGCATGTTGAGCTTGACGCGGCCCACGGCCGATAGGTCATAGCGCTCGGGATCGAAGAATAGTCCGCCGAACAGGGACTCCGCGGTCTCCAGCGTCGGCGGCTCGCCGGGGCGCATGACGCGGTAGATGTCCGAAAGGGCCTGCTCGCGCTCCTCGGCCTTGTCGGCGGCGAGCGTGTTGCGGATCCAGGGCCCCGTGGTGACATGGTCGATGTCGAGCAGCTCGATGCGTTCGATGCCGGCCTTGTCGAGCTTTTCCAGATTTTCGGCCGAAACTTCGTCGCCCGCCTCGATATAGATCTCGCCGGTCGATTCGTTGATCAGGTCATAGGCCGAATAGCGGCCGAAGATTTCCTCGGTCGGGATCAGCAGGGTCTCGAGACCGTCCTTGTGCGCCTTGTTGGCGGCGCGGGGGCTGATCTTGGTGCCAGCGGGGAAAATCACTTCGCCCGACTTGGCGTCGACGATGTCAAACATCGGCTTCTGACCGCGCCAATTCTCGGTAACGAAAGGGACCTGCCAGCCGCCTTGGCCGCGGACATATACAACGCGGCCGTAGAAATGGTTGAGAATGTCCTCACCGTTCAGTCCCAGCGCATAAAGCAGGGTCGTGACCGGCAGCTTGCGCTTGCGATCGATACGGACGTTGACGATGTCCTTGGCGTCGAACTCGAAATCGAGCCACGAGCCGCGATAGGGGATCACGCGCGCCGCGAACAGGAACTTGCCCGAAGCATGGGTCTTGCCGCGATCGTGATCGAACAAAACGCCGGGCGAACGGTGCATCTGGCTGACGATGACGCGCTCGGTGCCGTTGATGAAGAAGGTGCCGTTGCCCGTCATCAGGGGCATGTCGCCCATATAGACGTCCTGCTCCTTGATATCGAGGACCGAGCGGGCTTCCGTATCGGGATCCACCTCGAACACGATCAGGCGCAGCGTGACGCGCATCGGCGCCGCATAGGTGATGCCGCGCTGGCGGCATTCCTCGACGTCGAACTTCGGATCTTCGAGCTCATAGGTCACGAAATCGAGCTCGGCGGTGCCGGCGAAATCGCGGATCGGGAAGACGCTGCGCAGCGTCTTTTCAAGGCCGGAGACATAGCCGATCGAGGCATCGCTGCGCAGGAACTGCTCGTAGGATTCGCGCTGAACCTCGATCAGGTTCGGCATCTGCACCACTTCGTGGATGTTGCCGAACACCTTGCGGATGCGGCGTTTCATCGTGCCGCTTGAGCCTGCGCGCGACTGCGCGCCTTCCTCGATCGCCTTGGTAGCCATGGATTTATTTGCCTCGCAGCCATTTGGTTGCCCCTAAACTGGGGCGAGCGTAATTTCATTGCCCCTTTTCCGGGGCCGGGACGTGCGAAGGGACGCGAAAAAGCCGCGCGAATTCCTTCTCGGAATTCGGCAGCTCCAGCGTCCTTATAGATACCGCAACGCCAATTCGATCGACTCGCTGCGCGACGGCAAGTCATTTCCCGGTGCTGTGGTGTGAGGGCGATATAGGTGCGCTGTAGGAAAGTGTCAAATGGCCGCAGGAACCTTTTCGAGTTTTCAAAGTGGAGGCCCTGGAAGGCTGAACGCCAGAGTAGATACCGAATTTCGTCGCCTCGAACGCTCGGTTCGACGCAGGTAGCGGGTCTTTATTCGAGTTCCTTTCGTTTAACCTGCGATATGATGAAGAACCGCTTCGCTCGCCCCCGCGCCGCGCTGTTTATCGGTGCCGCGCTCCTTGCAACCCCCGCTTTCGCGCAGGATGCGCCGGCCACGCAGAGCGTGACGCCGCCGCCGATCCTCGTGACGCCCGCGCCTGTGCCTGCCGCGCCGGAGCGCGTCATCCAGATGCAGCCGCAATCGCCAGTGGTGCAGCCCGTGCCGGAAACGCCGGTCACCGCACCCGCTCAGCCGCGCACCGCGCAGGCCCGGACCCCCACGCGGCAGACGCGCACAGTAAGCCGAGCCCGTGCCTCTGCACCTGCGCCCGCAGCGCCTGTTGCGGCGCCCGAGACGCTGCCCTCCGCGCCGGTCGCAGCTGCACCGACGGAAATTACGCCCCCTCCGGTTGGGGAAACCGCATCGGCGCCCGCGCCTGTGCAGGCGCCCGCCGCCACCGAGAACTCGCGCGGCGGCGGCCTGGCATGGCCCTGGCTGCTGGGCGGTATCGCATTGGTGATCGCGGGTATTGCCGCCGCGCTGCTGATGCGTCGTCGCGAGCCGGAGTTCATCGAAGAGGATCGTGAGCCTGTCGCCACTGCGCCGGTGGCGGAACCACTGGTCCATGCGCCTGTCGCCGCTGAACCTGTGATCGAAGCCGCGCCTCGCCCCGCGTTTGCGCCTGTCGCGGCGGTGCCCCTCGCGGAGCCGGAGGTGCGCGAGGCTCAGGCCGCCGTCGCGACTGCCGACGATGTCTCGGTCCACGCCCCGGGGAAGGACGATCTCGCCGGTGTCGCCGATGCCGCGGCTCCCGTCTCGCGCCGGCCTTGGCTCGAACTGGGCATGCGCCCGGTCCGCGCGGGCACCAACAAGGAAGAAGCAGTCGTGGATTTCGAACTGACCGTGGGCAATTCGGGTGACACATCGGCCAAGGACGTCCGCATTTCGACTTTCATGCTCGCCGACGCGGGTAGCGAGAGCGACCTGGAAAGCCTGATGATCAATCATCGCGATGACAGCGCCGTGCCCGCTGTGACGATCGAGCCTGGCGAAGGAACGCGCGTCGATGCTCATCTTGCCGTGCCGAAGGGCGAGCTGGGCCGCACGTTCAACCCGGTCGTGGTCGCCGAAGCGCGCTACACGCTGCCCGACGGACGCCAGGGCCGGACTTCGGCGGCGTTCAAGATTGGCTGCCCGTCGGAAGACGGAATGCGGCCGTTGGTCTCCACCCGCCCATTCGTAACGGAGACAGTCGAGGCGGAACTGTTCGGTACGCCCGAGCACGCCTGAGCACTTCTGCGAGGGGCCGAGCCCGTCCTTTCCGAAAGGGAGGGGCGGGCTCTTTTCATCGGCCCGGGTTTGGGCCTATCGCGTCGTAACCCTCCTGACGTGAGATCGCATTCAAATGAACAAGATGCTCGTCGCTCTTCTCGCCGGCCCCGCCTTTCTGGGCGCACCCGCACAGGCCCAGCAAACCTCCGAACCCTTCAACGACATTCCGGCGGCCTTCAAAGTCCCCGAAGCGGAAGCCGACTATATCCGCCGCGAAGTGATGGTGCCGATGCGCGACGGCGTGAAGCTGTTCACCGTCATCATGATTCCGAAGAATGCGAAGAACGCGCCGATCCTGTTCACGCGCACGCCCTATGACGCCGCCAACCGCGCCAAACGGCTGGACGGCCCACGCATCCGCGACATGCTGCCCGAGGGGGACGAGGTGTTCATCGATGCGGGCTATATCCGCGTGTTCCAGGACGTCCGCGGCAAATATGGCTCGGAGGGCGATTATGTCCTGACGCGCCCGCCGATCGGCCCGCTCAATCCCACCACGACGGATCACGTTACGGACGCCTGGGATTCCATCGACTGGCTGGTCAAGAACCTGCCCGAATCCAACGGCAAGGTCGGCATGCGCGGGTCTTCGTACGAGGGCTTCACCGCGGTGATGGCGCTGCTCGATCCGCATCCGGCGCTCAAGGTGGTTTCGGCCGAAAGCCCCATGATCGACGGCTGGATGGGGGACGACTGGTTCCACCATGGCGCATTCCGCCTCGCCAATATCGGATGGATATCGTCGCAGACCGGCTTCAAGGGCAATGGCGCGGAGCCCCTGCTGGGCGCATATGACGATTACGACACTTTCCGCCGTGTCGGTTCCGCGGGTGATTGGGCGAAGAAATACGGCTACGACCAGCTGCCGGCCTGGAACAAGATGGCCGCGCACCCCGCCTATGACGAATTCTGGCAGGGCCAGGCGCTCGACAAGATGCTGGTCAAGAACCCCTCCAAGGTGCCGACGATGTGGGAGCAGGGCATCTGGGACCAGGAAGACATGTATGGGGCGGTGAACACCTGGGAGGCGCTGCAGAAGACGCCCCAGGCAGGAAACAATTTCCTGATGATGGGCCCGTGGCGGCATTCGGGCTTCAACTATGACGGCCGCGAACTGGGCCAGCTGAAGTTCGAGGGCGATACGGCCTTGCAGGCGCGCCGCGATGTGCTGCTGCCGTTCTTCAATTCCCATCTCAAGGATGGCGCGCCGGCCTTCACTCCGCCGCCCGCGACATTCTACAACACCGGGGAAAATCGCTGGGACCGATTGAGCAAATGGCCGCTGGCGTGCGATGACGGTTGCGGGACGAAGCTCACGCCGATCTTCCTCAAGCCCGCCCAGGGCCTGGGATTCGACAAGCCGGGCAAAAGCGAGGACAGCTATGTCGCCGATCCCGCCAAGCCGGTGCCGCATCTGCCGCGCCCCGTGAGCTTTGGGGACGGGCGCTGGCGCACGTATCTGGTCACTGACCAGCGCTTTGCCGACGGCCGCCCGGACGTAATGACCTACATGACCGATGTGCTGACCGCGCCGGTCCGCGTATCGGGCGCGCCGCTGGCCGATATCTTCGCCAGGACGACGGGCACCGACGGAGATTTCGTCGTCAAGGTGATCGACGTCTATCCCGACGAGAACCCCGCCAAGGACGCGATGGGCGGGTTCCAGCTGCCGATCAGCATGGACATCTTCCGCGGGCGCTATCGCAATTCCTTCTCGAAGCCGACGCCTATCCCCGCGGGCAAGGTGCAGGAATACAAGTTCCGGCTGCCGAGCGTGAACCACGTCTTCAAGCCCGGCCACCGCATCATGATCCAGGTCCAATCGAGCCTGTTCCCGGTATATGACCGCAACCCGCAGAAATTCGTGCCGAACATCTTCTTCGCGCAGCCTGGCGATTATCAGAAGGCGACGGTTACGCTGGTATATGGCGGGGCGCAGTCGAGTTCGGTGCTGTTGCCGGTGGTGCCGCTTGATCAGGATGCGGCGCGGGTGAAGTGGTGATCTTTAAGGGTGTTTTGGCCGGGGCGTTGGTCGCGACTGCGACAGGGCCTCTCGTTGCCGCAGCCCCGAATCCGGAGGTCCTCCAACGCAAGGGCGATTGGGTAGCGGACTATGGACGTGAGGGGTGCCACGTCTATGGGCAATTCGGGTCTGGCGACGGGGAAGTGATCGCGCGATTCTCAAGGTACGACCTGGGCGACAGCTTCAAGTTCGCCTTGTTCGGAAAGCGCGTGGTCGTGCACCGCGTCGCTGAAGCTGTTCATGTTGATTTCGGACTCGCCGGTAAGCCTGTGATCGAGCAGGCATTGTCGGGCACTGCGGCTAACCGACCCGGCTTGTTCTTCGCGGGAGTTCGCCTGGATGGTTGGAAGCGGCCGGTCGTGACCAAGGTAAATTGGAAGCCAGAGGGTATTGATCCCGGCCCCAGGATCACCGCAGCTCAGGAGGCGTCCGTCACCGGCCTCACCGTGGCTATTCCGGGAAAACCGGCTTTTCGCCTCGAGGCGGGCTCGCTCGACAAACCCTTTATCGTGCTCCGGGATTGCATGGACAAGCTGGTGCGGCGTTGGGGCTATGATCCCGACGTGCAGAAGCGCCTCGCCCGGCCGATCGGAGCGTCGAACTATCCCGCCGAATGGCTAACCGATGCCGATTTTCCGGCTGGCGCGCTTCGCAACCGCATGAACGCCATGGTGCACTTTCGCCTCGACGCCGATGCGCAGGGCAAGATCGTCGGCTGCCAAATTCTCGATCGAACCGAGCCCAAGGAGTTTGGCGGCACGACTTGTACGAAGATCAGCCGCCGCGCGAAGCTTGAGCCAGCGCTGGACGCCGATTTGAAGCCGGTGCCGTCCTTCGTCGTCCACACGTTCAACTGGCGAACGGGCTGACACCCCTCCGGACGATAACCGCCTTGTGCCCGTGTATCGTCGCGCTACAACACCTGCCTATACGCTCGGAGACTCGCCTGATGAAGAACTGGAGCCTCGCGCTCGCGCTCGCCGCCACTGCGCCTGGCGCGCCCGCCTTTGCCCAGGCGCCCAAGCCCGCGGCGCAGAAGCTGCACGTCGATCATCACTATTTCACGCTGCCCAACGGGCTGCGCGTCGTGCTGGCGAAGGACAATATCGCGCCGACCGTGACCGTCGCGGTCTATTACGGGATCGGCTTCCGCGTGGAGCCGCGCGAGCGGACGGGCTTCGCGCACCTGTTCGAGCATCTGATGTTCCAGGGATCGAAGCATGCGCCCAAGGGCGTGTTCGACACGACGATCACCAATTCGGGCGGCATCAATAACGGTTCCACGCGGTTCGATTTCACCAATTACTATGAGATCGTGCCCTCGGGCGCGCTGGAGCGGATGCTGTGGCTGGAGGCCGATCGCATGGCCAATCCGGTGATCGACGATGTCGTGCTCAAGAACCAGCAGGGCGTGGTGAGCAACGAAGTGAAGGTCAACGTGCTCAACCAGCCATACAGCACCTGGCCTTGGATCGACCTGCCGATGCTGGCCAACACCAACTGGTATAACAGCCACAATTTCTACGGCGATCTGAAGGAGATCGAAGCAGCGACGGTTCCTGACGCCAAAACCTTCTCCGAGCAATTCTATCGTCCCAGCAACGCCGTGCTGCTCGTGGCGGGCGATCTCGACTACGACACTGCCAAGGCGATGATCGAGAAGTATTTCGGACCGATCGCCAAGAAACCCCGGGTGGCCCAGCCCGACATTTCCGAGCCGCGCCAGACCGCGGAGAAGTTCAAGAGCCGCGTCGATGCCCTCGCCCCCAAGCCGGGCTATGCCGCGGGCTATCACGTGCCCGAGCGGGGGACCTCCGAATGGTATGCGATGGGCCTGATCGACCAGATGCTGCTCCAGGGGGACGACAGCCGACTCTATACCAAGCTGGTCCAGGAAACCGGCATCGCGGGCGAGATCAGCGGCGGGATTAACGGCGATCTGGGCGACATGTTCGATTATAAGGGCCCGATGCTGTGGAGCTTCAGCTTCCAGCACGATCCGACGCATTCAACCGCGCAGATCACCAAGGCTGTCGACGACGTGATCGAAGGCCTGCGCACCAAGCTGGTATCAGCGGAGGAACTGGCCCGCGCACGCACCAAGATGCGATCGGACCTGTATGGCGCGATCGACGGGGCCGGCCGGATCGGGCTGATCAACCTGCTCGGCGCCTATGCGCTGTTCGATAACGATCCGGGCGCGGTGAACCGCATCGAGGAGGGCTTCGCCAAGGTTACCCCCGAGCTGATCCGGAAAACCGCGCAGGAATATCTGCGCTCCACCAATCGCTCGATCTACGTGGTCGAGCCCGGCGCTGCTGCGCCCAAGGCAGGAGGCAAGTGATGAAGCGCGCGCTCTTCCTGATCGCGGCGCTGGCCGCCGCCGTCCCGGCGCTGGCGCAGGATTTCCCGCCCGCGCCGCCGATCGCCGATCCCAAGCCCTTCCGCTTGCCGGCGACCGAGACCTATGCGCTTCCCAACGGCATGCGGGTCACGCTGGTGCCCTATGGGGTCGCTCCCAAGGTGGTGGTTTCGCTTCGCGTTCGCGCGGGCAACGTCAATGACGGCGACGCGACATGGATCGCCGACTTGACCGGTGCGATGATGAAGGAAGGGGCCGCCGGCCGCAGCGCCGGCCAGCTCTCGACCGCCGCCGCAAGCATGGGCGGCGATCTCAATGTCGGGGTGGGGCAGCAGACCACCCAGGTCACGATGAACGTGCTCTCGGAATTTGCCCCGGACGCAGTCGCGCTGATCGGCGACGTCGCGATCCGGCCCGATCTGCCGGCAAGTGAGGTCGCCCGGGTCAAAGCCAATCTGGGCCGCCAGCTCTCCGTGGGATTGTCGCAGCCGGGCACACTTGCCGATATCGCGTTGGCCCGCACCGTCTACGGCACCGCTCACCCCTATGGCCGGGTCGTGCCGAGCGCGGCGCAGCTTGGCGGCTACACGATCGAACAGGTCAGGGCGTTTCATTCCGGCCAGTTCGGCGCGAAGCGCGCGCACCTCTATATCGCCGGGCGTTTCGACGCGGAGACGGTGAAGGTGGCGATCGCCAAGGCGTTCGGGAGCTGGACCGCGGGGCCCGAGCCGCTCAGGATCTCCGCTCCGCACATGCCGGGGCCGCAAGTCATCCTCGTCGATCGCCCGGATTCGCCGCAAACCACCTTACGTTTGTCGTTCGATGCCGCCCTAGCGGGAAGCGAGGCCGACATCCGGCAGCGCGTTACGAACGAATTGCTCGGCGGGGCCTTCAGCTCGCGGATCACGACCAATATCCGCGAAGACAAGGGCTATACCTATTCGCCGGACTCCGGGCTGACATTTCAGCCTGGGGATGCGCTGTGGGCGTTCAACGCCGACGTTACGACCGCGCAAACCGGGGCGGCGCTGACCGAGGTATTCAAGGAAATCCGCAGGATGCAGAACGAACCCGCGCCGGAGGAGGAATCCAAGGGCATCCGCACCTATATGGCCGGCTTGTTCTCGATCCAGAATTCGACCTCCGGCGCGGTGGTCGGCACGCTCGCCACGCGCGACCTGCTGGGTCTCCCCACCGACTGGACCGATCGGTATGTGCCCGCCGTGCTGGCGGTGGGGCCGGACCAGATGATGGCGCACGCGAAGACGGGCTACCCGCTCGACAAGCTGACACTCATCGTGGTTGGCGATCTCAAGACGGTCGAGCCGCAGCTCAAGGCATTGCCCGAGCTGGCGGGCCTGCCGTTCAAGACAGTCACCGTGCCCTGATCTCCAGAATTGCCTGCCGAAGCTCGGGGTAGAGCAGGTCGTTGCCCAGCCCCGAGAGGTGGTCTCCATCGAAGAACAAGGGCCGTCCACGGGGAAGCGCTTCGCATCTCTCTCCCGGACACAGAGCGGGAAGGGGGTCCCATAGCATCATCGCGGGCTGCGCCGCCGCGAGGGCACTCATCGCCCGGATCACCAGGCGGCGGCGATCCAGCATGTCCTTTCGCGCGATGCTCAGGCCCCGGCAGATCGGGTTCGCGTGATTGAACCAGTCGGCGCAGCGGAATGTGGGGCTGGGGAAGAGCGGCTTGGGCGCCTCGATCACCAGTTTCCTGCCCTCGTCCGCCAGCTCTGCCAGTAATTGCCGCGCTTCCTCCAGCGCCGCGTCGGTCACGAGATCGGCCCGCGCCCACACCGCGTCACGGTCGCCTTCGAACTGGTTGGCGATCCGAGTGAGCCGCAGGCCCGGCAAGAAGACCACGTCGCCCGGCCGCGATCGCGCGCGAATATCAGCCAGCACTGCGTCGTAGAATGGGGTGCAATGCGGGCGCGATGCGTGGCTCTCGATCAGCTTGAGATAGGGGCAGCCGGGCTTGAAATAGAGCCGGACGGGCACACCGAGATCGGCGGCGAGCTGGCGCAATGCGGGGGTGTAGGCAACGCCGTGCGAGTCCGCGGGGACGAACAGCGCGAAGCCTGCGCGCGCGATGGTGCAGCCGCTGGGCGTCCAGACATTCGCGGCGCCACCGCCGACCGTCCCGGCGGTCGCCGTGATCTCGCAATGCGTTCGCGCAGGATTGAGCGCGCGATCGGGATCGGCATACCATGCGGCGCGATCGCGCGTGATGCTCAGCGTGATCCGGTCGTGTGCGGCGAACAGCAAATGCCCGCCGACTGCCGCTATCAGCACCCCCGCAAAGACGCCCGCCACAACCGATCCGCGTGGCCGCGCCGCGATCCACTTGCTGCTGCGCAGGGGCCGTTCGACCAGTAAATAGGAAAGCGTCGCCAGCAGCACGGCAATACCCAGCGCGACGAGCTGTAGGTTCAGCGTGTGCAGCCCCACAGTCCAGCGGAACAGCACGAAGACGGGCCAGTGCCATAGATATAGCGAGTAAGAGAGCAGCCCGACTGCCACCGTCGGCTTGCTGCCCAGCACAAGCGACGCGCGCCCCGCGCAGATCGCCGCGATAAGTCCCGCCGTTCCCAGCACGGGCAGCAGCGCGATGGGGAAGGGGAATAGCGGCCCCTCCGATACCGCCAGCCCGCCCGCGATCAGCAGGGCCGAGACCGGCGCCAGCCAGCGCTGCCGCCCGGCCCAGCTCAGCCATTGCTCACGCGTAAGGCACAGGAGCATGCCCGCCCCCAATTCCCAGAAGCGCGAGAAGATCAGATAGAAACCGTATCTGGGCGCAGTGAACGCCAGCGCCGCGCAGATCAGCAGCGAGAGGCCGGTGAGAACAACCACCGTCCGCACTGCCTTGGCGCCCGAATGGAGCCGTTGATGCCAATAGAGGATCAGGGGGAATAGCAGATAGAATTGCTCCTCCACCCCCAGCGACCAGGTGTGCGTGAACGGATTATAGGCCGCCTGCGGACCAAAATAGCTCTCGGTGTCGGTCGCGAGAACGAAATTGCTCAGCCCGAAAAAGGCGAAGCGGCCGACGTCAGCGATCGAGTTGCTCAGCCATGCCTGTGGCACGAAAAGCTGCGTCGCGATGGTCGCCGCCAGCAGCATCGCGACCAGAGCGGGCATGATCCGCATCAGCCGGCGCGCGTAAAACCACTTTGCCAGTTCGCCCAGGCTCGAGAACTCGCGCCCCAGCACCGAGCCGGTCACCACGAAACCCGAGATGACGAAAAAGATGTCCACGCCGGTAAAGCCGCCGGGGAGCAGGTTCGGCCATAGGTGGAAGAGGATTACGGCGACCACGGCGACCGCGCGCAGGCCGTCGATCGCGGGAATATAGCCCATGCGTTCCGATTGCCGTGCCGCGCTTGCCATTCGTCCCCCTGTCGCCGTCCCTAGATCAGCCCCTGCGGCCCGACAATCCGCCCGCGGTTCGCGATGAGCCGAGCGAGCGGGTTGCGAATGTGCAGTTTCAATTCAGTTTAGCCCGGCTAGTCGAGCGCTTGTGCATGCGGGGAAATTTCTGCCGGGCCTGATCGCGGCGTTTGCGGCGTCGGCCACGCATGCCCAACAGGCAAGTCCCTCCCCGACGCCCGCGCCGGTCCGGCCACCGATCACCACGATTCCCGACCAGATCCCGAAGGGCTTCAGTATCGCTCCGCGTCCGGCGACTCCCACGCCTACGCCCGCGCCCACCCCGTCGCCCAGGCCGACACCCGCCGCGACGACTGCGCCCGCACGGCCGGCTCCGCGCGCGACGCCGGCCGCCCCGATCGACCGGGCCACACCTCAGCCCGCGCAGTCGCGTCCGCAACCGGTGGTGACTCCCACACCATCGGGAATGGCAAGCAGCGCGCCTGTTCCCACATCGGCGCCGACCGCAATTCCAGCACCTGTTCCTGACCCGTCCGAGCCGTGGCCTGCCTGGCTATGGGTATTGGTTGGCGCGGGCGCGACGGCATTGGCTGGCCTGGCGGGGTGGCTGTTGCTGCGTCGCCGGCGGCGGGAGGAGGAGGTGGAGCCGAAGGTCGTCGAGCCGACGGCGCCCGCGCCGCTACCGCCAGTGCGCGGTCCCACCCCGGCGCGTGTCGCCCCGCCACCTGCGCCCGCGGCTGAGCCTTTCGAGATCGCGCTTCAGCCGGTGCGTATCGAGCTTGGCGAGCGGGAGATACATATCGAGTTGGAGCTGCTGATCGGCAATAGAACCGACTCGACCGCGGAAGCGATCCGCTTGTCGGCCGCCGTGGTCAGCGCCAGCCCGCGCCAGGACATGGACATCGCCGGATTCCAGGCGGCATCGCAACTGGCCCCGTCCGCGCCGCCGTTCGATCTGCCGCCCGGTGGGGCAGGGCGGATGCCGATGCGGCTCAGCCTGGCGCGCGAACTAGTGCATGTGGTCGAGCTGGGCGGGCGGCCGATGTTCGTGCCGATCGTCGCAGTCGATCTGCGGTGGCGCGGCGGCCTCAGCATCCGCCGCTTCGGCATGAGCTTCATGATCGGGACGGCGGGGCAAAGCGGCAGACCGGGGCCGATCTGGCTGAATCGCGGCCAGCCACGTGGTCCACTGACCGCCACCCGCTATGTAGCGAAAGCGCCTGGCGCTTCGTAGCAACGAAAAAGGCGACCCGTTGCCGGGCCGCCTCTTCGCGTTTCGCCTGCCGAAGCAGAAGAAGCTTACTTGAGCTCGACGGTCGCGCCCGCTTCTTCAAGCTGCTTCTTGACCTTCTCGGCCTCTTCCTTGTTCACGCCTTCCTTGACGGCCTTGGGAGCCGACTCGACCAGCGTCTTGGCTTCGGTGAGGCCGAGGCCGGTTAGGGCGCGGACTTCCTTGATGACGTTGATCTTCTTGCCACCGTCTCCGGTGAGGATCACGTCGAACTCGGTCTGCTCTTCGGCAGCGGGAGCAGCTGCGCCACCGCCAGCGGCAGGAGCCGCGGCAACGGCGGCGGCGGCGGAAACGCCCCACTTCTCTTCGAGCAGCTTCGAAAGCTCGGCGGCTTCGAGTACGGTCAGCTCCGAGAGAGCATCGACGAGCGAATTCAGGTCAGCCATGGTAAAACTCCATTCAAATCAGATTGTTGAAAATAAAATCCCGAAAGAAACTATGCGGCTTCCTTCTCGGCATAAGCCGAGAGGACGCGCGCAAGCTGTGCGGCCGGCGCCTGGGTGATGGTTGCCAGCTTGGTCGCGGGCGCAACGAGCAGCCCCACGATCTTGGCGCGCAGCTCATCGAGCGACGGAAGCGAAGCGAGCGACTTGATGCCGTTGGCGTCGAGCACCTGCGTGCCCATCGCGCCGCCGACGATCTCGAACTTGTCGTTCGTCTTGGCGAAATCGATCGCAACCTTGGCGGCGGCGACCGGATCGGCCGACGTCGCGAGGCCGATGGGTCCAACCAGCAACTCGCCGAGCGAGAGATAGTCAGTGCCGTCGAGCGCAATCTTGGCCAGCTTGTTCTTCGAGACCTTATAGGTCGCGCCGGCGTCCCGCATCCGATTGCGGAGGTCCGTCGATTGCTTGACGGTCATCCCGAGATTGCGGGTGACAACCACCACGCCGACCTCGTTGAAGGTGCGGTTCAGTTCGGCGACGAATTCGGCCTTTTGAGCACGATCCATGCCATTCTCCTCATATGGGCCGCCGCTCGCGCGGAAGCCCGGTTCATATGGTCCGAGGGGCAGGATCGTCGCGGCCGGGAGCATCTCCCGGGCATGACCCGAACGCTCTGCGCACAGAGCGGATCGGAAAGAAATATCTGTCCCCGTCTTGGCGAGAGATTAAGACTGGAACCCAGTCACTCGCTGTCTCGGACGGTTTCCTCCCGAAGGAGGAGGCGCGCCAATAGCGGAAATATGGGGGAAGTCAATGTGGGTGATGGGGCCAGACCTTCCACCGTCACCCCGGGCTTGACCCGGGGTCCCGCTCCTTCATTCTCATCCAAATGGGCCATTCAGGCGGTTGGGTTTACATCATGGCTGACCGCTATCGCGGCACGATGTATGTCGGCGTCACATCCAATCTGGCGGCGCGAGTCCATCAGCATCGTAACGGAAACGGATCGGATTTCTGCGAGCGCTACGGCTTGGCTCGGCTGGTCTGGGCTGAGCATGCGCCGTCGATCACGGATGCGATCACGCACGAAAAGCGCCTGAAACGCTGGCGCCGCGAATGGAAGTTCGAGCTGATCGAACACGGCAATCCGGAATGGCGGGACCTGTTCGATACGCTTGCCTGACGAGGGAAGAAGCGGGACCCCGGGTCAAGCCCGGGGTGACAGAGTTGAGGTCGAAAGCTGCTACCTCCTAGGGGAAGCGAGGTTTGTGCCAATCGTTCGGACGGCTTTTGATCCGCCAGAGCAGCATAGACATAAAGACACCGAAAAACGCACCTGCAAAAAGACCAGCCCCCATCCATCCCATCTTTCCTTTCGGCAAGCAGGAAGATGATGACTGCCGTAGCTACAGGAGCGATCAAGGCGAGGAAATATCGTGGGGCCGGCCTGCTCATCTAGCGCATCAGAGCAGAAGAATGGATCGTCCGCTACTGGGTCGTTAGTTGCCTTACCCCAGCATATCCGTCACCCCGGGCTTGACCCGGGGTCCCGCCTTTCTCTCTTATGACGAAAGTCACCGAGGCGGTTGGAAGTGGGTGAAGCGGGACCCCGGGACAAGCCCGGGGTGACGAGGATGGAAGTCTGGCCCGACCGTCAGACAAAGAGGCTTGACCAATTACCTCATATAAAACAGAGTCTCATATTATAAGATAAAGTGGAGAGGCCCGTGCGCGCGCATATTTTCGTCCTGACAGCCCTGATCCTCGCCGGCGCTCCGCAAGCCGGGCTGGCGCACGATGCGTCGGCCGTCGTCGCTTCGCCGCGCGCCACCTATAATCTCAATCCCGGCTGGCGAATGACTACGGGCGAGCAGGCGGGCGCGGAGCTGGACGGTTTCGACGATAGCGGCTGGAGCACAGTGACGCTGCCCAATGCATTCAACGAGAAGCAGGCATTCGCCCGCGACATCAAGAAGCTGTCGACCGGCATCACCTGGTATCGCAAGCGCGTCGCCGTTCCCGTGATCAAAAGCGGGCGGGCATTCCTGGAGTTCGAGGGCGTGCGCCAGGCGGCGGAAGTGTGGGTCAACGGGCGCGCGGTGGCGCTTTCCGAGAATGGCGCGATGGCGTTCGGCGCGGACATCACCGAGGCGCTGAAGCCGGGCGACAATCTGATCGCCGTCCGCGTGGACAACGACTGGAAGTATAAGGAGCGCGCCGGCGGCAGCGGCTTCCAGTGGAACAACGACAATTTCAACGTCAATTACGGCGGCATCACCAAGAATGTCCGGCTCCATGTGACCGGCGCGGTCTATCAGACGCTGCCGCTCTATGCCGGCCTGGGCACCACCGGCCAATATGTGTGGGCCGACAATTTCGATATCGCGCGGCGCGGCGCGACGATCCATGCCGAGACCGAAGTGCGCAACCAGGACAGCGCGGCGCGGCGGATCGGCTATCGCGTCGAAATCCGTGACCGCGCGGGCAAGATCGTCGCAAGGCTCGACGGTGGCACCACGACGGTCGCCCCCGGCGAAACGCGCAAGCTGGCCGCGGCCGGGCGCGTGGCGGGGCTCCATTTCTGGAGCTGGGGCTATGGCTATCTCTATACCGTCACCACCAGCCTGACCGAGAATGGCAAGGTGATCGACAGCGTCGATACGCGCACCGGCTTCCGCCAGACCAAGTTCGCCGATGGCATGATCACGCTCAACGGCAAGGTCATCCAGATGCATGGCTATGCGCAGCGCACTTCGAACGAATGGCCCGCGGTGGGCGTGTCGATCCCGCCCTGGCTCAGCGATTTTTCGAACGGGCTGATGGTGCAGAGCGGCGGCAATCTGGTGCGCTGGATGCACATCGCGCCTTCCAAGCAGGACGTGGAATCGGCGGATCGCGTAGGGCTGATACAGGCCATGCCCGCGGGCGACGCCGAGAGCGACACCAGCGGCCGGCGCTGGGAGCAGCGCAAGGAAGTGATGCGCGACGGCATCATCTATAACCGCAACAATCCCTCGATACTGTTCTACGAAGGCGGCAACGAGAATATCAGCGAAGCGCACATGGCGGAGCTGAAGGCCATTCGCGATCTTTACGATCCGAACGGCGGCCGCGCGATCGGATCGCGCGAGATGCTCGACAGCAAGATCGCCGAATATGGCGGCGAGATGCTCTATGTGAACAAGAGCGCGGGCAAGCCGCTATGGGCGACCGAATATTCGCGCGATGAGGGCGCCCGCGCCTATCGCGACGATTTCACCCCGCCGTTCCACAAGGATTCGCCCGACTACAACCGCAACCAGGATAGCCATGCGATCCAGGATGTCGCCCGCTGGTGGGATTTTTACAGTGTCCGCCCCGGCACCGGGAGGCGCGTGAGCTCCGGCGGCGTCAACATCATCTGGTCGGATTCGAACACCCATTATCGCGGCGACAATAATTATCGCCGCTCGGGCGAAGTCGATGCGATGCGCATCCCCAAGGACGGCTTCTTTGCGCATCAGGTGATGTGGAGCGACTGGGTCGATAGCGTCACGCCGGGCACCTACATCATCGGCCATTGGAACTATGCGCCGGGCACGACCAAGGACATCAACGTGGTGTCGAACGGCAAGGCAGTGGAGCTGTTCCTCAACGGCAAGTCCCTGGGCAAAGGCGCGCATAGCCTGGGCTTCCTGTTCACCTGGAAGAACGTGCATTGGGCGCCGGGTGCGCTGAAGGCGGTCGCCACGCACGAGGATGGCCGCCGCAGCGAGTTCGCCGTGACGACTGCCGGTGCGCCGGTGGCGCTGCGCTTGAAGCCGCATACCAGCCCCCGCGGCTTCGTGATGGATGGCGCGGACGTGGCGCTGGTCGATGTCGAAGTGGTCGATGCCCAGGGCCGGCGCGTGCCGACCGCGAACGACATGATTCGCTTCAAGCTGGACGGCCCCGCCGAATGGCGCGGCGGCATCGCGCAGGGCGATTCCTCCGGACGCCCACGGGCGGACAAGCCGGATCTGGAAGGGCCGACCAAGCCAGCCGGCGCCGACCAGACCACGGCGCATCCGGGAACGGCGCGCGACGAGGACAATTACGTGCTGTCTACCAAATTGCCGGTCGAGGGCGGAGTTAACCGCGTGCTCCTGCGCGCGGGCAACGGGACGGGAATGGTGCGTGTCACGGCCACCGCCGCCGGGCTGAAGAGCGCGGTGCTGACGATCCCGACGGTGCGGCCGAAGGGCGCGACGGGCGGGCTCTCACGCGACTTCCCCGAAGCGCATCAGCCTGGGCTGCTCAGCCGTGGGCCGACACCCCTGACCGCGACCTATCGCCCGAGCCGCACCTCGCTGATCGCCACTTCGGTCATCGGCGGCGCGAACCAGGGGGACGTTTCGCACACTGTGGACGACAACGAGCTCTCGCGCTGGGCAAGCGATGGGCAAAAGGGCTCGGCGTGGATCGAATATCGTTTCGCGGGGCCCGTGACGCTGAGCGAAATCGACCTCAAGCTCGTCGGCTGGCGCACGCGCGGCTATCCGCTGCGGATCACGCTGGATGGGCGGACGATATGGGAGGGCACGACCGAACGGTCGCTCGGCTATGTCGGAATCCAGTTCGCGCCGGCGCGGGGCAGCGTGCTGCGCATCGAAATGACCGGGCCGACCGCCGACCGCGACGGATTCGGCAAGATCGTGGAGCTGAACACCGCGCGCGCGGCGGGCGACACGGGCGCCGATGCGGTGCCGGCGGGATGGGTTCTGGGTATCGTCGAGGCGGAATTCTACGCGCCGGTGGGGCGATAGGGCTGCGGCACGATCATTCCCCTCCCTGAAAGGGAGGGGTTGGGGGGTGGTGCGCGCGTCTGCGCGCTCAAAGACCCATAGCTACTTGTGCATGAAGCGCTGAAGGGGGCGTCGAGCTCCCTTCAGCGCTGACCCACCCCTTGATCCCCTCCCCTTGCAGGGAGGGGAGAAGTAGTTGGCTTGACTAGTAGGAAATGGCGGGCAAGCTCCCCGGGCCTCACGACCGGGAGGCAATATGCCCGAGATGACCGACACCCAGGCGCGCCAATGCGCCGCGTTCCTGAAGGCGCTGCGCCGCACGGGCAATGTAAGCCTTTCGGCGCAGGAAACGGGGATTCACCGCAACACTTTCGACAAGCGCCGCCGCCGCCATCCCGATTTCGCCACCGAATGGGATGCGGCGATCGCCTTTGCCGAAGCGCATTTGATTGATCGAGGCGCCGCGCCTCCGCGAAGCGACGCAGCGATCACCAGCGGCGGCGAATATAGCGTGCGCGCCACCCGAGGCCGGCGGATGCAAGTGCGCCGCGCGAAGCCCGGGCTGCTGACCCCGGCGGGCGAGCGCATGTTCCTGGCGCATCTGGCCGCCACCGCGAACGTGCGCCTTTCGGCCGCCGCGACGGGGATCGGCTGGAATGCGATCTATGCCCGGCGGCGCAATTCGGCGGCATTCGCGCGCGCGATGGAGCTGGCGCTGGTGGAAGGCTATGAGCGGCTGGAAGGCGCGCTGCTCGCCAATGCGATCGCGTCGCTGGAAGCCGATGGCACCGACCTGGCCATATGGCGCGACGAGACGGCGGAGCTGCCCGAGCCCATGGAGCGCATGTCCGTGTCCGATGCGCTGCAGCTGCTCGGATACCGACGGCCCAACATCGTGGAGGGCAAGGCGCATGAGGGCTTCAAGGTGGAGCGATCGAGCCTGGCGGACGCGGAGGCAGCGCTACACAAGGCGCTGGACCAGGCGCAGGCGCGGCGGCGCAGGGACAGGCGCCGGGGCTGAGACACGAGACACAAGGAAAAGGCCGGGAGCTTTCGCCCCCAGCCTTTTCGTTAGCTTGGATGGTCAGGCGATCAGATCGCGACTTCGGCCGCGTCGACCTTGACGCCGGGGCCCATGGACGAACTCATCGCGACCTTGCGAAGATACTTGCCCTTGGCGCCCGCGGGCTTAGCCCTGACCACGGCATCCACCAGCGCGTCGAAATTGGCGCGCAGGTCTTCCGCCGGGAAGCTGGCCTTGCCGATGCCCGAATGGATGATGCCGGCCTTTTCGACGCGATACTCGACCTGACCGCCCTTGGCTGCCTTGACCGCGCCGGCGACGTCCATGGTGACGGTGCCAAGCTTGGGGTTCGGCATCATGCCCTTGGGACCCAGGATCTTGCCCAGGCGGCCGACCAGGCCCATCATGTCGGGCGTGGCGATGCAGCGATCGAAATCGATCTTGCCGCCCTGAATGGCTTCCATCAGGTCCTCCGCGCCCACTACGTCCGCGCCGGCGGCCGTGGCTTCGTCGGCCTTGGCGCCCTTGGCGAACACGCCGACGCGCACGGTCTTGCCGGTGCCCTTGGGCAGAGTCACCACGCCGCGGACCATCTGGTCCGCGTGGCGGGGATCGACGCCCAGGTTGAGCGCGACTTCGACGGTTTCGTCGAACTTGCTGGTCGCGTTGGCCTTCACGATCGCGATCGCTTCGTCCACGCCGTGGAGCTTGTCGGCCGGAACCGACCAGGTCTTCTGCTTCTTGGTGATCTTCGCCATGGTCTTAACCCTCCACAACCTGGAGGCCCATCGCGCGAGCGGAGCCTTCGATGATCTTGGTAGCCGCTTCGATATCGTTCGCGTTGAGGTCCTTCATCTTGACCTGCGCGATCTCGGTGAGCTTCGAGCGTGCGATCTTGCCCGCGGAGATCTTGCCCGGCTCCTTCGAACCGGCCTTGAGATTCGCGGCCTTCTTGATCAGGAACGACGCCGGGGGCGTCTTGGTCTCGAACGAGAAGCTGCGATCCGCATAGACGGTGATCACGGTGGGGATCGGCGTGGCCTTCTCAAGGTCGCCCGTCGCGGCGTTGAACGCCTTGCAGAACTCCATGATGTTGACGCCGCGCTGGCCAAGCGCCGGGCCGATCGGCGGCGACGGATTGGCGGCGCCGGCGGGCACCTGCAGCTTGATATAGCCGGTAATCTTCTTTGCCATTTTTCTCACTCTGTAGAGGGCCGCGGCGCCTGAGCGCTTCGACCCGTTCAAGTTTAGCGGTACAGACGGCTGCCCATGAGGCGGCCTCCCGCGGATTCCATCGCTGTGCTTTGGAAGCGCGGGCGGATAGCGAAGGCGGGGGCGAAAGGCAAGCTTGTTGGCGGCAATCGCGGGAGGCCCGTTGGAAATCGCCGCAATTGAAAGCGCTTGTGCGGGTGCCTTAGTCGGGTGTAACAGTCTTGACGGGGCGGCCACGGACGAACGGGGCGGGGAGAGATCGCGTGAACGGATTGAATTCAGCATATGTGGCGGGCTTGCTGGCGTCGCTTGTGGTGCCGGCGACTGCGCCAGCCATGGCGGACCAGCCGGCGAACCCGCGTGTCATATGCCGCGAAGTGCTGCCCACCGGTACGTTCACGCGCAAGGCGATGATCTGCATGAGCGAAACCGCATGGGGGAAGGGCCGGGCAGACCGCCGCCGGGAGGATGATTATTCGCAGGAGCCGCTGCTCGACCTCAAAACTCCCGCCGTGCCCGAGGCGCTCCAGATCGGCAGCGCGAACTGGGACAAATTGCCGCCGCTCCAGGTCCGCCACCGCGCGCCCTATCTCCAGCTGGTCTCCATGGTGCGCGAGGCGCTGCGCAAGGGCGAGTGCGTGCTGCCGGGGCAGAAGGCGAACAAGTTCGACATCGATGTCCGCTACGCCGCGATGGTGGGGCCGGACGGCAAGGCCAGCCGCTACCTGATCGACGACACGAAATGCCCGATGCTCAACACGATCGTCGGGATGGCCGCGCTCGCGCGATCCGAGCGCGGCGATTTCGCACCGACCGGCGAGGCGAAGGCGCGCTGGTTTGTCGATCGGATGAACTTCACGCTGAAATGAGCGGCGACGCGCCGGGGCCGCATCATTTCCGCAAGATCCTGTCCATCGCGCGGCCCTTGGCGAGTTCGTCCACCAGTTTGTCGAGATAGCGGATCTCGCGCATTACGGGCTCGTCCACCTCTTCCACGCGGACGCCGCAGATCGTGCCGGTGATCAGCGATCGCGAAGGATTCATCGCTGGCGCTTGCGCGAAGAAATCCTCGAAGGTCGCGCCCCGGGCCAATTCTTCAGCCAGCGTTTCCGGGCGGTGCCCCGTCAGCCAGCAGATGATCTCATCGACTTCGGCCCTGGTGCGCCCCTTCCTTTCCGCCTTGGCGACATAATGGGGATAAACGCTCGCGACGCTGACGGAATAGATGCGGTGCTTGGCCATGCCTGCTCCTGGGGACCATGCGATTCCAGATAGCGGATCGGGCGAAAGGAGGAACCCTTTGTGTCCTGCGCCAATGGAGCTAGTAACCGATGCGAGAGTTCAGGAGCGAGCTCAGCCGACAACCATCCCCGCGAGACCCGCCGACATGCCATCCGGACTAGTTGCCCTGCTCGACGACATCGCCGGCATCACCAAGCTGGCCGCGGCTTCGCTGGACGATGTGGGAGCCGCCGCCGGCAAGGCGGGGGGAAAGGCGATCGGAGTCGTCCTGGACGACACCGCGGTTACGCCGCGCTACGTGGTCGGCCTCTCGCCGCAGCGCGAGCTGCCGATCATCGCCAAGATCGCCATGGGGTCGCTCCGCAACAAGCTGTTGATCCTGCTGCCGGCCGCGCTGGTGCTGAGCGGCTTCGCGCCATGGGCGGTTACCCCCCTGCTGATGCTTGGCGGGGCGTATCTGTGCTTCGAGGGCGCCGAAAAGGCGATGGAGGCTTTCGGGGATCATGATCATGGCGCGGTTGAAGAGACGCCCCTGGATGCGGCCGAGCTGGAGCAGTCGAAGATCAGCGGCGCAATCCGCACGGACCTGATCCTGTCGGCCGAGATCATGGCGATCGCCCTGGCGGACGTATCCTCCGCCCCGATCCTGACCCAGGCAGTGGTGCTCGCGCTGGTCGGGATCGGCATCACCATCGGCGTTTACGGAGTGGTGGCGCTGATCGTGAAGATGGACGACGTAGGCCTGCACCTGGCCCAGCGGCGCAGCGCGCCGGTGCGGAAGCTGGGCCGCGGCCTGGTGAAGGGCATGCCGGTCCTGATGCACGGCCTCTCGATAATCGGGACGGCCGCGATGATATGGGTGGGCGGCGGGATATTGGTCCACGGCCTCGAAGTACTCGGCTTCGGCCTTCCCACGCATGCAATCCACGATATCGCCGAGGCGGTGTCGCATGCGACGGGTCCTGTCGGAGCCATTCTCGCCTGGGTCGTCACCGCTACCATGTCCGGCTTGTTCGGCCTGGCGGTCGGCGGCCTGATAGCCTTCGTGCTGCACAAGGTGCGGCGCGCGCATTAGGCGCGAGGTTTCGATCGGAAGGCGAGCCGGGAGCGAGGCTCCCGGCTCGATATTCTACATCGCCGCGGTTCGGGCGCGTGAGGCCGAATGGCCGCCATTTCGATAGAGCGTTTCCTGCGCTTCCTGACGATCGACGCCATCGGCGTTGACGGTTACGAGCACTCCGCCGCCCTTCAGGCGATCGCCGTAATAAGCGGCGTCGTCATCGCCCACGCCGTGCTTTTTCAATGCCTCGTTGAACGTGCCCGCGGCGGCGCCTGCCACCGCACCGATCGCCATGGCTTCGGGAACCGCCGATGCCGCGATTGCGCCGAGCGCCGCGAGCGGACCCACGCCCGGAATCGCGAGCGCCGCCACGCCGAGCCCCGCACCGAGCGCTCCGCCACCGAGAATGCCGCGGAGAATATTGGTGTGTTCCTCATCGGTGATTTCGCCACCGCCTTCGCGGGTGGTCATCGTTCCCTTCGACTGCGCGATGAGCGAAAGATCAGAATCGGTGACGCCCAGCTCGCGAAGCTCCGAGACTGCGCGCTGCGCTTCATCATTGCTGTCGAAGATCGCCGAGACGACGCCGGCATTTCCCGAGCGCCGGCCCTCGGTTGAATCGGTTCCCATCGCGGCGGAGAGGCCCCCGGTTTCGCCGGTCACCGCATTGGCGGCGCGATCCAGTGGACCGCGATTGGGATCGTCGAAGCCGAATGCGCTGTTATCGTTGTTATTCATTATCTCTCTCCTTGGAACGCCTACTTGGTCGCAGCGCGAAAGCGGCAGGTCTGGCCCGGGACGCCTGCTCGTTGCGATAGCGGCTCAACTCGCATGCATCCGCGAGGTTCACTGTCTGGATGTCGATTGAGAGAATATCGGGTGGAACGGTTCGTCGTGCGGACCTAGCGGCGCACGATCTCCATAGCGTAATGCGCTTCGGGCACGCCATAAGGGGCGCCGGCAATCACTTGCAGCGCATGGCGGTCGCGGACCACGATGCGCCCGCGGACGCATTTCAGGACGCCGTCGCCTTCGAGCAAATGGAGGCAATCGGTCACGCTTGCGCGGCGCACATGCAGGGCGGAGGCGATCTGGTCGTGCGTCAGGGCCATCGCCTCGCCTTCATGCCGGTCGTCCAGCATCAGCACCCAGCGCGCTACGCGACGCTCGATCGTGTCGGCGGAGGATGCGATGGTACATGCCATCTGCAGCATGAAATTGTGGACGTAGCGGAGCAACGCGGCATGCAGCGTCGCGCTGATATGGCAGGCTTCGAGCAACGGAGCCTTGCGAATGACCCGCGCGGTCCCGCTCGTGCGGGCGACGCACATCAGCGGCGAGGATTCGCAGCCCAATAATAAGGGCCATCCGATCATCCCTTCATGCCCAACCATGCCGATTTCCGGCCGGCTGGCGGGCCCCGCGTCGCGGAAGGATATGATCGCGGTTTCCGGAAAAAAGGCGTTGTCGAGGGGGCGGTCTAGCGACGCCACGATATCTCCCGGAGCATAGCTGACGCGGCTGAGATGGGGCTCGATCAGGCGCGCGTCGCCCGGTCGCAGCGACGCAAGCAGCAGATTGCGGCGGGATGCCGGAACGGGGCGCGGCTCACAATCACTGCTCTGGCTTGCCGGCATTCATGACCTCAATTCAACGACGCAACATTCTCATTAGAAAACATATTCGTCGAACAGGGCCGATCGGATGCACTCCGTACGCCAGCGTACTCATGAATATCCGTTAAGGAACCTGCGCGCCGCCCCCTTGTTCCGCTTTCCACTGCAAACCCAGGAGGCAGCTTTCATGAGCACTGACACGGAATTGCTCGAGGTGTTCGACGCCCGAGCGCAACGTCGCGAAGAGCGGCGTGATTTCTTCCGCGCCCTGGGCCTTGCGGCCGCGGCCGGCGCCGGACTCACCGCCGCGGGACACATCGGCCAAGCCCAGGCGCAGGCAGCGCCGACGGACGGCGACGTGCTCAATTTCGCGCTCAACCTCGAATATCTCGAAGCGCAATTCTATTCCTTCGCCGCATTCGGCGTGGGCCTCAACCCGACCTTGCTGACCGGCACGGGCACTCCCGGCCTGGCCACTGGCGGACGACAGGTGGCCTTCACCGATCCCGTCGTGGCGCAACATGCCCGCGAGATCGCCGCGGACGAAATCGCGCACGTGACGTTCCTGCGCGACGCGATCGGCGCGACTCGCGTCGCCCAGCCGGCGATCGACATTTCGCCCACCGGGGCCTTTTCGGCTGCGGCGCGGGCCGCCGGGCTCATCTCGGGCGCGCAGGTTTTCGATCCCTATTCGAGCGACGAGAATTTCCTGCTCGGAGCCTATATCTTCGAAGACGTAGGCGTGACTGCGTATAAGGGCGCATCGCCGCTGATCACCAGCAAGGTGTTCCTGGAGGCCGCTGCGGGCATTCTGGCCGTGGAAGCCTATCATGCCGCGCTCATCCGCACGGTGCTCGACTTCAAGGGGATCGCTACTCCCGCATTGATCGACGCGACCGAGGCGATTTCCAACGCGCGGGACGGTCTGGATGGTGCGACCGACCTGGATCAGGGGATTCGCCCGATCGGCAACATGAGCAATATCGCCCCGCTCGACGGCAACGGCCTCGCCTTCAGCCGCTCTCCCGGCCAAGTGCTGAACATCGCTTACCTCAACCGCGCCGCCACCGATCGCGGGGGGTTCTTCCCCGCCGGAGTCAATGGCTCGGTCCGCACCAGCGCCGCAAACTAAGCCCGCAACGGCATAAGGGAGTTTTCCCATGAATCATGACATTGTTCTCGAAGTTCTCGACGCAACCGAGAAGCGGCGCAACGAGCGGCGCGAATTCATCCGGCTCGCGGGCGGCGCCAGCGTCGCGGCGGCAGGACTGGCATTGGCCGGGTGCAGCAGCGACAATGACGGCCCAGGCTCCGTCACCACGCCGGCCCCCACGCCAACGCCGACGCCACCCACGACCGGGAACGCGGATTTCGACGTGCTCAACTTTGCGTTAAACCTCGAATATCTCGAAGCGCAATTCTATTCCTACGCAGCGAATGGCGTCTCGATCCCGATCGCCCTACTTGGCGGCACCGGTACTCCCGGCGCACCCACCGGCGGACGTCAGGTGGCTTTCACCGATCCCGCAGTGGGCCGCTATGCGCGGGAGATCGCATCGGACGAGCAGCAGCACGTTGCTTTCCTGCGCACCGTACTCGGAAACTCCGCAGTCGCGCAGCCGGCGCTCGATATCTCGGCCGATCCCAATGGAGCTTTCTCCAACGCAGCGCGGGCCGCCGGCCTGGTAGGGCCAGGCGTGGCCTTCGATCCTTATGCCAACGACCAGAACTTCCTGCTGGCGGCATTCATCTTCGAGGATGTAGGTGTATCCGCCTATAAGGGGGCTTCGCCGTTGCTCACGAACAAGACCTATCTCGAAGCGGCGGCGGGCATTCTGGCGGCCGAGGCCTATCATGCGGGGCTGATCCGGACCGTGCTGTACCGCAAGGGCATAGCGACACCGTCGGCTATCGACGCGACCGAGGCGATCTCGAATGCGCGAGACGGCCTGGACGGCGCCAGCGACATCGATCAGGGCATCCGCCCGATCGGCAGCGCATCGAATATCGTGCCCACGGATTCGAGCGGCATCGCCTTCAGCCGCAGCGCGGGGCAGGTGCTCAACATCGCCTATCTCAACAAGGCCGCCGTCGATCGCGGGGGCTTCTTCCCCGTGGGCGTCAACGGCAATATCCGCCTTAGCGCCGCGAGTGGCTGAGAATGCCGCCTGCCGAGGGTGAAGCGACGCTGGCCGCTACGCCCGCCGAAAAGATCCCCCCCAGCCTGCCCGACGTCTTTCGGACCATAAAGGTTCCGAAAGGCGGCGGGCGTTTTTGGCGCAAGTTCGGCGCATTCGCCGGGCCGGGATATCTGGTGGCGGTCGGCTATATGGACCCGGGCAACTGGGCCACCGACATCGCCGGCGGATCGGCGTTCGGCTATACTCTCCTGTCGGTCATCCTGTTTTCCAACCTGATGGCGATGCTCCTTCAGTCGCTGTCCGCCAAACTCGGCATCGTCGCGGGCCTCGATCTCGCCCAGGCCTGCCGCCAGAGCTATGGCAAGGTCACGCGGATGATGCTGTGGGTCCTGTGCGAACTCGCGATCATCGCCTGCGACCTGGCCGAAGTGCTCGGCACCGCGATCGCGCTAAACCTGCTCTTCGGAATACCGCTCGTCGCGGGCGTGACGCTTACGGCGCTAGACGTGCTGCTGATCCTCGCGCTCCAGCGCTACGGGTTTCGCAAACTCGAAGCCTTTATCATTGCGTTGCTGATCGTCATCGCGGTCTGTTTCGGGGTGGAGCTGGCGATGGCCCAGCCTAGCATTGCCGCGATCGCGGTCTCGCTGATTCCCAGCCCGCAGATCGTGACCAACCCGCTGATGCTCTACATCGCGATCGGCATCCTTGGCGCCACGGTGATGCCGCACAATCTGTATCTCCATTCGGCGATCGTGCAGACGCGCGATTTCGATCGCACCGATGAGGGGAAGCGCGAAGCGATCACGATGGCGACGCTGGACAGCACGATCGCACTGGCGCTGGCCTTCTTCATCAACGCCGCGATCCTGATTCTCGCCGCCGCTGCCTTTCACCAGAACGGCCGGACAGACGTGGCCGAAATCCAGGATGCCTATCATCTGCTGACTCCCGCTTTGGGGACCGGGATGGCGAGCATGCTCTTCGGCATCGCGCTGCTGGCTTCGGGGCAGAATTCGACGATCACCGGCACGCTGGCCGGCCAGATCGTGATGGAGGGCTTCCTCAATCTGCGCCTGCCGGCCTGGCTGCGCCGCACGATCACGCGATCGCTGGCGATCGTCCCGGCGGTGCTGGTGGTGGCGTGGTGGGGGGATACCGGCGCGGCGAAGCTGCTGGTGGCGAGCCAGGTGGTGCTCAGCCTGCAATTGCCCTTTGCGGTGGTGCCGCTCGTGCGCTTTACCAGCGATCCCGCCAAGATGGGCAAGTTCGCCAATCGCGGGTGGATAAAGTGGACCGCTTATGCCGTCGCGGCCGTGATCATCGGGCTCAACTGCCTGATGCTCAGCTACCTGGCGATGTGAAGCGGAAAGCGCGGGCCAGGGCTACTTGATCCGCTCGACATCCTCGAAGCCGAGTTCCAGTGGCGTCGCGCGGCCGAAGATCGAGATCGAGACCTTGACGCGGCTGCGGTCGAAATCGAGCTCCTCGACCACGCCCGAGAAGGTCGCGAAATTGCCGCTGGTGACCTTGACCGTGTCGCCGATATCGTAATCGACGCTGACGCGCGCCTTGGGCGCGGCGGCGGCCTCTTCCTTGGTGTTGAGGATGCGCGAGGCCTCGGCCTCGCTGATCGCCTGAGGCTTGCCCATGCTCCCCAGGAAGCCGGTCACCTTCGGCGTGTTCTTCACCAGGTGATAGACGTCGTCGTTCATGTCGAGCTTGGCGAGCACATAGCCCGGAAAGAATTTGCGCTCGGACTGAATCTTCTTGCCGCGGCGAACCTCGGTCACCGTCTCGGTCGGCACTTCGACCGATTCGACGAACGGAGTCAGCCCCATGCGGTTTGCGTCCGACAGGATCTGATCGCGGACCTTGCCCTCGAAACCCGAATAAGCGTGGATTATGTACCAGCGCGACATGATTATCCCTTGCTGGCGAGGCTGAGCAGGAAGCGGACGAGCGCGTCGAAAGCCGAATCCACGCCCATGAAGAAGATGCCGAGGAAGCTGGTCATGATGATCACCATCACGCCGGTCATGACCGTCTCGCGGCGCGACGGCCACACGATCTTCGACGTTTCCTGGCGCACCTGGCGCATGAATTCGATGGGACTGGTTTTCGCCACCTTGGCCTCGCTTCCAAAATATTTTCCGCCGAGGGGCATGGGTCCGCCGCCGGGTTCCTCCCAGAGGAACCGGCGCTTTCCCGTGACGCTATCGGATTGGGCCGGATATCTAGCGACTGAATCACCCCCGCGCAAGCCGCGTCATGGGCGGGACGCGGGAGGCGCTAAAGCAGGGCTATCGCCGCGAACCCGCCTACGAGAAGGATGAGAAAACCCCAGGCGAATAGGTTGAGCCGCTCTTCGATAAACGCCTGAACGGGCTCGCCGAAGCGCTTGAGCAAGGCGGCGATGATGAAGAAGCGCGCGGCGCGCGTGATCGTCGCCAGGATCACGAACAACGGGAAGTTGAACGCGAAGAAACCACTGGCCAGCGTCACCAGCTTGAACGGAATGGGAGTCAGCCCTTTGACTAGGATGATCGCCGCGCCGTAATTCGCATAGCCCTGGCGAAGCGCCTCGACCTTGGTTTCCATGTGATAGACACCGACCAGCCACTGGCCGACGCTGTCCCACAGGAAATAGCCGATCGCATAGCCGAACATGCCGCCGATCACCGAAGCGATCGAACAGACCGCGGCGATGCGATAGGCTTGGTCGCGGCGCGCCAGCACCATCGGTATCATCATCGCGTCCGGCGGAATCGGGAAGAAGCTGCTCTCCGCGAACGAAACCGCCGCGAGCCCGCGCATCGCGTGCCGGTGGTGCGCCATGCGCAAAACCCAGTCGTACATCGCGCGGAACATCGGCACTCCGACCAGGCTGGGAAACAAATGGCAGGGGCGCTCGGATTCGAACCGAGGGCCTTCGGTTTTGGAGACCGACGCTCTAACCAGCTGAGCTACGCCCCTGTGCGGCTCGCGGCTTTAGCGAGGCCCCGCCGCTCGGGCAAGGGGCTGGGCCCGAAGCCGCATTACGCGGCGGCGCTCGCGTCGCCCATAGGGCGCATCGTCAGCGTCCGTGCTTCGTGCGCGGGAAGGGGACGGCCGAAATAATAGCCCTGCACCTTGGTGCAGCCCAGCCGCTGGACCATGTGGTGCTCCTCCTCGGTCTCGACGCCCTCCGCGGTTGTCGCCATGCCCAGGCTCTCGGCAAGCGCGACCACGGCGCGGATGATCGCGATGGCCTCCTTCACGCCTTGCGATGCGTCCTGGACGAAGCTGCGGTCGATCTTGATCGAGCTGAAACGCGTGCGCGCGAGATAGCCGAGGGAGGAATAGCCGGTGCCGAAATCGTCGAGGCTCAGCCGGATGCCGAGATCGAGGATGCTTTCGAGCACTTCGATCGCCACCGTGCCTTCACGCATGAAGACGCTCTCGGTGACTTCCAGCTCCAGCCGTTCGGCGGGCAGGCCCGATTGCGCCAGCGCCTGTGCGACGACACTGACGAAGGACGGGTTGTAGAGCTGTTCGGGGCTGACATTGACCGCGACGCGCATCGGCATATCCCAGCGGGCGGCTTCGTCGCATGCGGTGCGCAGCACCCATTCGCCGATCGGGGCGATCAGCCGGGCCTCTTCGGCGAGCGGGATGAATTTCGCGGGGGAGACGTTGCCGAGTTCGGGGTGCGTCCAGCGCAGCAGCGCTTCGAAGCCTGTGAGCTGCCCCGAATCAGCGCTGACCACCGGCTGGTAATTGAGGTGCATCTCGCCATTTTCGACGGCGCTGCGCAGCGCGATTTCGAGCACGCGGCGCTCCTCCGCCGCCAAGTGAAGCTGCGGCTCATACGCGTGGAAGACGCCGCCGCCCGCGTCCTTCGAGCGATAGAGCGCCAGATCGGCCGAGCGAACCAGCATCTCGGCGGTCCGCCCATCGCGCGGGCTGGTGGCGAGGCCGACCGAGCAGCCGATGTACAGCGTGTGCTGATCGACTTCATACGGCTTTGAAAGCGCATCGACGATCGCCTGGGCCAGGCGCTCAGTGCGCGCGGTGTCGGTCGCGTCGCGCACGACCACGGCGAACTCGTCGCCGCCAAGCCGGCCGATCATCTCGTTATCGGTGATGAGATGCTTGAGCCGTTCGGAAACGCGCCCCAGCAGCCTGTCGCCCATCGGGTGGCCCAGCGTGTCGTTGACTGCCTTGAAGCGATCCAGATCGATCATCATGAACGCGCAACGCGAGCCCCATTTATCGGCCTCGGCCATGGCGCGGGACAAGGTCTCGTTGATGAACAGGCGATTGGGCAGGCCGGTCAGCGTATCGAACCGCGCCATCTTGTTGATCTTGTCGGCCGACTTCCGCGCCTCGGTCACATCCGAGCCGACGCCGCGGAAGCCGCAAAAGCTTCCGCTGTCATCGATGCGCGGCGAGGCCGACATTTCCCACCAGCGTTCCTCGTCATTGACGAGGACGGGCAGCAGCAGATCGCGAAAGGCTTCGCGGCTCTTGAGCCGGTCGGCCAGTTCGCGGAGGCCCGCGGCGAAATTGCCTGCTTCCCAGGTCGGCCCGGCAAGCAGCTGGAGGAACGCGGTTCCGTTGATCGTCTTGGGATCGGCCCCGAGCGACAAGGCGAAGCGCGGATTGGCGCGGATCACGCGGCGTTGCGCGTCGATTTCCCACAGCCAGTCCGCGCCCGAATCCTCGGTTTCGCGCAGCAACAGGCTGACGGTCTCGTCGCGCTCGGAGATGGCTATCTCGCTCGCACGGATGACGACCAGCGCCTTGCCGCGCCCGAAAGTGGCCATGGTGAGCAGCACCGTGAACAAGGCGGCCGCCGCGGCAAGCAGCGGATTGGCGATGAGCAGGAGCGTAGTGACGATCGAAGCGCCGACGATCGAGACGAAGGTGATGGTGGCCAGCGGCAGCGCCGCCATCGCGACCGCCGAGGCAGTCATCAGCAGCGAGAGGATTATCCACAGCCCGAGCGCCGCGCTCGCATCGGCAAGGTGCCCGAATGCGAGCGGGGGTATCGACCAGACCGCCCCCAGGGCGATGCCGTCCAGCACGGTGTCGCGCACGTCGCCCAGCGTGGCCGTCACGGCTAAACGATGGCGCTTCGACAGGCGGCGGAACGCCACCGCGACGCCGGCCGCGGCTACCAGCGCGCTCCAGCTGGCGAGCTGCCACAAGGGGACGAGCGGCGCGAGAATCAGCGTGACGAGCGTCGCGCCGATCAGGTTCGCCGCGAGCATGAACAAAGCGAGCTGGCTGCCCGCATGCATCTGCGCGGCGCGAATCGGCCCCCAATCGGTAGTGTCCGCCGGGTCGTAAAGCCCGAGCAGCGCGCGGGCATCGATGCGCGGGCGCGCGAATTGGGATGTCGTCTGACTGGTCACCCGATGGATGTACCGAGGGGAGGTTAGCGAGAGGTTAGGTTTGGGGCGGGGAGCGGGAATTTTTCGGGCACGAGCCTAAGAAAGTCCAAGTCTTGCGAATGCGGCGGCGTCCGCATCGCCAGACCATTCGCCGAAAGTTTCAAAAGGGTCGTGGCTCTGCCCGTGCCCCGTTGCATCGTCGCATCGATCATTGTCCAAGCTTTCGGTGCGAGAACGCGGCTGCCTTATTCTCGCCTCCCTGGAAGGGAGGGGAGGCGGCTGCGTCGGACCGGGTTACCTCAAGCCGCCAGCGGGTAAGGCTTGATGTCGCCGCTCAGATAGAGGTTGCGGGCCTTGGCGCGGCTTAGCTTGCCCGAGCTGGTGCGCGGCAGGGTGCGGGGCGGGATGAGTTCGATCACGCAGTTCATGCCGGTGACCGAGCGGACGCGCTCGCGGATTTCCTCGCGCAGGCGGACGCGCTCGCCTTCGTCGGAGGTGCGGCACTGGACGAGCACGGCGGGGGTTTCCTCGCCGCCCGGCGTGGTGATCGCGAAAGCCGCTATGTCACCCTGCTTGAAGCCCGGAAGCTGCTCGACCGCCCATTCGATATCCTGGGGCCAATGGTTGCGGCCATTGACGATGATCATGTCCTTCGCCCGGCCGACGATGTAGATATAGCCTTCGCTTAGATAGCCCATGTCGCCGGTATCGAGCCAACCATCGACGAGGCATGCGTCAGTCGATTCCTGATCGCGGAAATAGCCGACCATCACTGACGGACCCTTGCACCAGACCTTGCCGATCGCCTTGTCCGGAAGCGGCGTGCCGTCTTCCTCGCGAATCTGGATTTGCATGTCGCGCGCGGCCTTGCCGCAATTGACGATGGCGCGGTAGCGCTGGGGACGATCGGCGCGCGAGGCGCCTCCGGAAAGCTGGGTTTCCTCGACGAGCTCGACCTGGATGCCTTCGCCCGGCGGCATGATGGAGACGGCGAGCGTCGCTTCGGCAAGCCCGTAGCTGGGCAGGAACGCGCTGGCCTTGAATCCGGCATCGGCGAACGCATCGACGAAATGCTGCATAACATCGGGGCGGATCATGTCCGCGCCGTTGCCCGCGACGCGCCAGCGCGACAGATCGAAACGGTCCGAAGCCTTGGTCTGGCTCGACATGCGGCGCGAGCAGATATCGTAGCCGAAGGTGGGGGAATAGCTGAGCGTCGTGCCCCGGTTGCGGCTGATCAGGTCGAGCCAGGCCAGCGGACGCCGGGCGAAATCCTCGGTCTTCAGATAGTCGGTCGAGACCTGGTTGGCGACGATCGAGAGCAGGCAGCCGACCAGCCCCATATCGTGATACCAGGGCAGCCAGGAGACGCAGCGGTCACCCTCTCCGACATGCATGCCGTGGCTGTGGGCCGCCAGATTGTTGAGCAGCGCGTGGTGCGTGATCGCGACGCCATGGGGGAAGCGCGTGGAGCCGCTTGAATATTGCAGATAGGCGATATCGCCTGTGCTCGCCTGGGGGAGGGCGGCGTCGGGATCCGGCCGCGTCGCGAATTCGGACCAGTCGATGCCCTCGACTCCGCGCAGGCGAGCAGCCTCCGCGCACATCGCGCCGATCTCGGGCGGATAGATCAGCATCGTCGGGTCGCAGCTCTGAAGCTGGACGGCAAGCTGGCCGATATAGGATTGCGCGCCGCCGAAACTGGTCGGCAGCGGAAGCGGCACCGGCCAGGCGCCGGCATAGATCACGCCGAAGAACAGGCTGGCGAACTCGGGCCCGGTCTCCGCAATCAGCGCGATGCGGTCCTCTGGCTTCACGCCCGCGGCGATCAGCCGGCGCGCCTGGGCCAGCGCATCCGCGCGCATCTCCGAAAAAGGGTAAGGCCGGGCGAGATTGCCGCGCGCATCGTGGAAATTGAGCCCGCGCACCCCCTGCGCAGCATAATCCAGAGCCTCGCCCAGCGTGGCGAAGTCAGCCAGACGACGCGGCAGCGTATCGTCGGTTGGCGTTGGAACCGGCTTTGCCTGGTCCACGCCCGTCTCGTGCGATCCCGAAACTTCCAGATCCATTCGTTTATCCGTGCCCCTGATTGACGGCGTCGTCGTGCCCCCACGACGCAAAGACTTATCCTGCCTCTGCAACGGACTGTCGTTCAAATTCGGTTGCCACTGTGGCACAAACATGGCGCATGCGCCGCCGCGACCGCCCTCTCGACCCACTCAAGTCCTCCGACCTGGAGTGGTTCGCGCTGCGCTATGTCGAGCGCTATGCGACCACAAGAGGCAAGCTTGGCGATTATCTGCGCCGCAAGATACGCGAGCGCGGGTGGAGCGGGGAGGAGCAGCCCGACGTGGCCGCGCTGGCGCAGCGCATGGCCGATCTTGGCTATGTGAACGACCGCGCCTTTGCCGAATCGAAGGCCGGGGCGATGGGCCGGCGGGGACTGGGCGCGCGCCGCGTGACCCAGGCGCTGCGCTTCGACGGCATCGAGGGAGAGGATGCCGAGGCGGTTCGGCCGATCCTGGAGGAAAATACGGCCGCCAGCGTCATCGCCTTTGCCCGGCGCAAGAGCATCGGGCCCTATGCCCGCGCGCTTGCCGACCGGCCGTTGCAGGAGAAGCAAGTCGCGGCGATGGTGCGCGCCGGGCACGCTCCGCATCTGGCGCGAGTGATCGTCCGGATGGCCCCCGGCGAGGATGCAGAAGCGCTGCTCGCGTCCGATTGATATAAAGCAATTCCAATTACGGAAAATCTTGTGTTAAAGTTCTCCGTTGGGGGACAATGAAAATGCGTGCTGATCCGCAGCTTGCGTCGAGGGACTTCGCCGTTGCGTCGCCGGTTAACGATGTGTTCGACGGCGATCAGGCAGCCGACGAGCAGATTTATTCCGGCGTCGTCAAATGGTTCGACGTCACCAGGGGATTCGGGTTTCTGGTCGCGGACGACGGCGCGGTCGGCGACATCCTGATCCATTTCACCGTGCTTCAGGAACATGGCCGCCGTAGCCTGCCCGAAGGCGCGCGAGTCGAATGCACCGCGGTGACGCGCAATCGCGGGCTGCAGGCGCGCGAAATCAAGTCGATCGACCTGAGCCAGGCAGTCGAAGCGCCCAAGCGCCAGGCCGAGCGCTCGGACCGGCTGGAAATGATCGCCTCGGCCGGCCCGTTCGAGCCGGTAGCGGTTAAATGGTTCAATCGGCTGAAAGGCTACGGATTCCTGGTGCGCGGCAGCGACTCCGCCGATATATTCGTCCATATGGAGACATTGCGGCGCGCCGAGATCGAAGAGATCGAACCCGGCCAGCCCCTTCGGGCCCGCATCCTGGATGGCGACAAGGGGCCGCTCGCCGTAGCGGTCGAAAGGACCGGCTGAGCATCATGAAGTTCGTACGTGCGTTGGGGGCGGCGATTGCCGCGGTGGCGCTGCTCGGCAGCGCGGCCTGCAAGAGCGATGCGGGCGCCAGCGCCAGCGTGGACCAGGCCGCGGCCAAATTGGCGGTGACCGTGCGGACCGCCGGCGGGGTGCGGGTTTTCAACGTCGATGTCGCCCGTAGCGCAGCCGAACAGGAGCGGGGGCTGATGTTCCGCACCGGCATCCCGGCGGATGGCGGCATGATCTTCACGCCCTATCCCGCCGGCGGCGGGGCCCCTCGCGAAGCGAGCTTCTGGATGAAGAACACCCCGAGCCCGCTCGACATCATCTTCATTCGCCCCGACGGCACGATCGCTTCGATCGCGGAAAATACCATTCCCTATTCCGAAGACCCGGTGAAATCGGGCGAACCGGTGAACGCCGTGCTGGAGATCAACGGCGGCAAGGCGGCCGAGCTGGGCATCGCCCCGGGCGACAAGGTCACCTGGCCGGGGCAGGGGCGATAAGCTTTGGCGGCGAAGGCGCCGGCCTTTTGTGAGTGAGGTCCGCTCATTTCTGATCAGCGCTTTGAAGCGCGTCGATACTGGCGACGCCTTTACGAACGACGACCTCTGGGCGGCATGCCCGGACCCGCGTGATCTGTGCAATCTGGAGCGCATAGCATGGCAGCGCCTCAGCCATTGGGCTGAAGATGACGATATCCGCGCGAAGGATGCGGCCTACGAGGCAAAGCAGAAGCGCGACATTGCCGAGGCGCTGGCTGACCTGGAAGCGCTCGACGCGGGGTATCTTGAGAGCGAGGTCCACCGCGGTGAACATCAGGAAACGCGATTGCCGGGTGCCGTTCTTTTGGCGGGTCTTGGTCTTATTGTACTCCTGTATTGGGCGTTCATGTGATGGCTTCCGACATCAGGCTCGTTCGATGAGAGCCATTGGAAGGGGAGGATTCGATTGCCTCCCCCAAAGCCGCGCGGTATCGGGCGCGCATGGCCATTTTCAAGAACATCTTCACCTGGTGGGAAGGCGCCACTTTCGGCACCTGGATCGGCCTGCGCGGCAAGGTGCGGGTGGGTGAGGATGCGCTGGGCAACGTCTATTGGCAGGGCGGCAGCGACACTGCGGGCAATCCGCGGCGCTGGGTAATGTATAATGGCGCCAACGACACGAGCCGCGTGCCGGCCGAATGGTTCAGCTGGCTCCACCATCAGATTGTCGAAGCACCCGATGCAGCGCTGCCGGCGCCACGCGCCTGGGAAAAGCCCCCCGAGCCCAATCAGACCGGGACCGAGCTTGCTTATCGTCCGCCCGGCGCGCTGGAAAAGGGGGGGCGGCGCGCTGCCGCGACCGGCGATTACGAGGCCTGGACTCCGGGCGCATGAGATTGCGCGCGCCGCATGCCGCGGCCTTGCTGCTGCTCGCGGCCGCATGCCAGGATGGGGGCGGCGGCAATAACACCGCCGCAGACGAAGTCGTGACGACGGGCGGCGCCGATTCGCGCGGGGCGGAGGAAACGATCTCGGTTCGCGCCGAGGGCGTCGAAGACGCGGGAGCGACGCCGATGAACGAGCGCGAGGCGGTGCTCGGCATCCTCAACAAGCGCAACGGCTCGACGCGCGAGTTCAAGATCAAGCCGGGACAGGCGGTGCGGGTCGAGAATGTCATCATCCGCCTGCGCGCGTGCGACAGGACGGCGCCCTGGGAGCAGGACCAGCTAACCGGCGCCTTCGTGCAGGTCGATGTCGAGCAGCTCGACAAGACATGGCGACGCGTGTTTTCGGGCTGGCTGTTCAAGGAACGCCCGGCCCTCAACGTGGTCCAGCACGGAATCTACGATGTGTGGCCCAAGAGCTGCGCGATGACTTTCAAGGATAGCGGGCCGGAGACGGTGACTGCCCCAGCGGCGGGCGGCGGACCGTCCGGGCGGTCCAGCGCGAAGAAGTCGCCATCCACGACGGGCGCCCCAGATGCCAGGCCAGCCGTCGATTCCCCGAGCGCGGCGCCCAGCAACGAGACATAATCGTCACGCGAAACTTCGACCGCCCCCAATGAGGCGAGATGGTCGGTCTGGAACTGGCAATCCAGCAGAGTGAAGCCGCCTGCCTTCAGCCGCGCCACGAGGTGTGCGAAGGCGACCTTGGAAGCATCGCGCACCCGCGTGACCATCGATTCGCCGAAAAAGGCGCGGCCCAGCGCGAGGCCGTACAGGCCGCCGACAAGACTGTTTCCCTCCCAACATTCGATCGAATGGGCGAAGCCCCGGCGGTGAAGCTCGACGAAGACGCGCTCGATCGGGCCGTTGATCCAAGTGTCGGGCCGGTCGCTCGCGGATTCGGCGCAGAGCTGCACAATCCGCTGGAATTCCTGATCGACCGTGACTTTGAAGCGGTCAGCCAGGATGGTTTTCCTGAGCGATCGCGAGAGATGGAATTCGCCGAGCGGAAGCACGCCGCGCAGCTTCGGCTCGACCCAATAGACGCTGGAGGCCAGCCGGTGATCGGCCATCGGGAAAACCCCCATCGCATAAGCGCGGAGGACGAGATCGGGGTCCAGCTCTAGCTGCGGGGGGAGCGGATGGCTCATGATTGGGTGCCTGACCGCATTAAACGCAGGCTGGCATGAAAAAGGGCCGGCGGAAATGCCCGCCGGCCCTGAAAAATAGGAGGGTGATGGCGCTCAGGCCCTGCAGGTGCGGGTGCCTTGGTTGGGCGTCACGACGGTTACCGACTTCGCGTCGCCGGTCAGCTTGAAGCCGCCATCGGCGACATAGGGCTCGCCAGCGTTCGGCGCCTTGAGCATCGTAGCGGGGCCGTCCTTCGCGGTCCTGACCTGAACCTGCTTGTCGCCCTGGAAAAAATCCACGAACACAAGGCTGTTATCGCCGCAGCGCATGATTTTGCTCGCGGCGATCGAGGGCGGGAGCTCGACCTTGGGCGCGTTCTTCAGCGCTTCTGCCTGGGGATCGGGCGCGGTGCCGCTGACTTCTTCGGGCTTTTGATTACATGCTGCGAGCGACAGGAGCGCGGCGGCGGCGGCAAGGAGTGAGGTTTTGTTCATAGGGACGCGGGTTTCTCCGAAGGGACGCAAGCGGTCAAGCGATTCGTGATATAGAATCACATTCTTTTTGTGCGGCGCAGTATAGCATTCCTATTGTTGCGCACGCCTGAATCGGCCGCGGCTATTCATGGAACTCGTTCATTTCCGGAATGCGACCGAACGCGATTTTTGTGCCGACGCGATCAAGCCTGCCGCCGTGCAGGGGACCCACCGAAACGGCATTGCGCCCGAACTTCTCGTTGATGCGGTCCATCGCCTTGCTGAGGGACAGGGTCCGGGTCTCGCGCGCAAGCGGGTCGTCGGGATCGAGACTGGCGAAGAGCGATCCCTGTTCACCTTCGACGGCCTCTATCTCGCACAGCGTGACGCCGACCATGCGGAGCCGAAAACCGCCGGGCCTCGCGCGGCCGGCCTCGGCGAGGCGGGGGAACAGCCCGTCGAGCGCGTGCAGAATGACGAAGCTATCCTGCGTGCAGGGCAGCTTCACCGAGGCGCGCCAATTGCTCTTATCGTCTTCGAATTTCCCGTGGAGAACCAGCAGCCGGCTGCGATAGCCCTTGCGGCGCAAGCGGCTCGCCGTCTTGAGCGCGAGGCGGCGCGCGGTGAGGCGCGTCGGCTCAAGCCCGCGCTTGGCGGGTGAGAGAACATGGCTGTGCCCGATCGTGCGGCTCTGCGTCGGCTTTTCGGGCAGGTCGACGCCGTGGAGCTGATACCAGAGCCGATCGCCATTGCTGCCGCCCCAGGCGTTCCCGGCGTCGCGTGGGCGGCGTTCGCAATATTGGCGGATATCCAGGATGCCGTCCTGCGCCAGCCGCCGCTCCATCTTGGCGCCGATCCCCGCGATGTCGCGCAGCTTCATACCGTAAAGGCGCTCCGGAAGCTGATCCTCGGTGAACATCACCAGCCCGTCCGGCTTCTGCATGTCCGACGCGAGCTTTGCGAGCAGGCGATTGGGCGCGATCCCCACCGAACTGGTCATGCACTCGCCGATATTCGCGCGGATGCCGGTCTTGATGCGGTGGGCGAGCGCGATCGCGGCTTCGGGGCTGTTCTCGTTGTCGAGCAGGCGGCACGCCACTTCATCGATGCTGCAGACATGAGTCACCGGAATGTGCCGCCAGACTTCCTCGACGATGCGCTCGTGAAACTCCACATATTTGTCGTGGCGCGCGGGCGTGACGATCAGATCCCGGCACAGGCGCTTGGCTTCCCAGACGGGCGTGCCCGTGCCGATCCCGAATTTCTTGGCCTGGACCGAAGCGGCGATGGCGACGGTGGTGTCGCTGTCGACCGGCGCGACGATGATCGGCTTGCCCCGCAATGCCGGATCGAGTTGCTGCTCGACGCTGGCGAAATAGGAATTGAGATCGAGAAACAGCCAGCGGAGCGGTCTCGGAGGGAAGGCCAGGAAGGGCGAATCGGTGGGCATTTCGGACGGAACATTAGCGAAACATGCCCGTGCCGCATAGCTTGACCGACAGCGTTGCAGCGGCCACGCTTGGGGAAATTCCGGGGGATGAGATGCGCCATATCGCAACTGCCACGATGCTGATGCTGCTCGCAAGCTGCGGAGAATCGGCGAAAGAGGCGGAGAAGCGAGGCGAGAATGCCGCGCTCGACCCGCAGGTGCTTCAGCAAAAGCCCACCTCCACCAGCGTGGCAGGGGTCGATTTTGGCAAGCGTGTCGAAGCTTTCGGGACCGAGCCCTACTGGTTGCTGGGAGTCGAGCCGGGAAAGATCGAGTTCGAGGATTTCAGCATCGAGGACGGCGTGAAGACGGTCTGGCCCGCGGCGGCGCCGAAGGTCACCGGCAATGTCGCTGCGATCGAGACCCGGACACCGCAGGGCGAAGCGGTCACGATCACGCTAACCGGCGAAAGCTGCCTGGAGGTCGGCGGGGAAGAGAATACATTGCCGCTCAAGGCGCAGGTAAAGATCGGTGCGCGGATTCTAAGGGGATGCGCCGGCCAGAAGCTGCCCGATCCCGGCTCGCCCGAAGCGCAAAACGCCGCGGACTAGAGGAACCCGCGAAGCCCCTCCCAGGCGGGAAGCTTGGCCGCGAGGCCTATGGTGTGCAGCGGGCTGCTCGAAGGCAAGGCGACGATCTCATAGGACTTTGCCGCCGCGCCGAGTTGCTTGAGGCCGTGCTTGAGCGCGGTGCCCCCGTTGAACGCTATGGCGCGCAAATCGGGGAGGTCGGCGGCGAGCGCGGCGATATCATGCTCCTCCACGTCGCGGATCGCAGCGTCTGTGCTACCGGGCCGCGTGGCGCTGGCGACGACGTCCCACAGCCCGATATGCGCCTCCAGCAATGCGGCCAGGCGATCGTCGTAGTCCAGCGCAGCAAGATCGATTCCCGCCGCGGCGGAAATCAACTGCCAGAACTGGTTCTGCGGATGCGCATAGTAACGCCTGGCGGCGAGCGACGCCTCGCCGGGCAGCGAGCCGAGGACAAGCAGGCGGACCGACTTGTTCACCACCGGGGGAAAGCTGTGCTTGCGCGGATTCACGCGACCAGGATGTCGGTATGGCCGAAATCGTCGCCCTTGAAGAGCAGGGGTTCACCGCTGGCCTTGGCCAGCGCGTAGGCGAAGCAATCGCCGAAGTTCAGCCGGGCGCGGTGGTTGCCCTTTCCGAACCGCGCATAAGCGCGGCGCCCAATTTCGGCTTGCTCCGCAGTCACAGGCGAGATCGAGAGGCGGAGGACACGCACGAGATCATGAAGTTTTTCATCAAGGGCGGGCAGGCCTAATGCCAACAGGACCGGGCCGAGTTCGACCCACGATCCGGCCGAGATCCGCGCGCCTGGATTGCCTTCGAGCAGGTCGTAGAACGAGTCGGCCTCGGCTTCGCCACGAAGCATGGCGACCAGAGCCGACGTATCGACGATCATTTCGGCAGCCCGCGCTCATCGTAAAGATGATCCTTATAGGTGACCGAAAGCTCTTCACCGTCATATTCGGGCTTCCAGCGCTTCCGCGCCTCTCGGACGATTGCCCGAAATTCCTCCCGGCGCGCATTCTTGTCATCTCGAAGGACTGCCAGCTCCCGCTCCAGCGCCTGCTTGATCGCCTGCGTTACCGGCTGGCCGGTGGCATCGGCCAGTTCGCGCGCTAGACGGACGGTTTCGGCATCCTTGATATTCAGCTGCACGCCCATTTCTACCTCCACCGCCGAGCCTTCTACCATGGCTTGCATTGCCGCGGAAGCGGAGTAGCGTTCGGCGTATGGCGCGCGCGATCACCAGCTATCGGGATTTCTGGCCCTATTACCTTCGCGAACATGCTAGGCCGGCGACGCGCGCGATGCACTATGCGGGCACCATCCTGACATTCTGGTTCCTGTTTCTCGCGCTGGGCGCCGGGGGCTGGTGGTGGGCGCTGGTTCCCATTGCCGGCTACGGCTTTGCCTGGGCCGCACATTTCGGAGTGGAGAAAAACCGGCCCGCGACCTTCACCTATCCGCTCTGGTCGCTGTTTTCGGATTATCGGATGTTTTTCCTGTGGCTGTTCGGGCGGCTGGGGCCGCATCTCAAGGCTGCCGGAGTGGCCGCATAGTTTCGCTTGCTTGCCCCACGGGCACTCCCGCCCCTATCTAAGGGCATGCACACCTCTCCCGACACGCTGGCGCTGATCGGCAACACGCCGCTGGTGCGCCTCAAAGGCCCGAGCGAAGCGACCGGCTGCGACATTTTCGGCAAATGCGAATTCGCCAACCCTGGCGCGTCGGTGAAGGACCGCGCGGCGCTTTTCATCGTCCAGGATGCAGAGGAGCGGGGGGCCATCGCGCCGGGCGGGACGATCGTGGAAGGGACCGCGGGGAATACCGGCATCGGGCTTGCGCTGGTCGCCAACGCCAAGGGCTACAAGACGATAATCGTGATGCCCGAGACGCAGAGCCGGGAGAAGATGGACACGTTGCGCGCGCTGGGCGCGGAGCTCGTGCTGGTGCCGGCAGCACCCTATTCGAATTGCGCACATTTCGTTCATACTTCGCGCCGGATCGCGGAGGAGACGCCCAATGCCATCTGGGCCAACCAATTCGACAATGTCGCCAATCGCCGCGCGCATATTGTTGGCACCGCGGAGGAAATCTGGGCGCAGATGGAAGGCAGCATCCACGGCTTCACTTGCTCGGTGGGGACGGGCGGCACGCTCGCGGGCGTCGGACTGGGGCTGAAGGCGAAGGACGAGAAGGTGTGCATCGCGCTGAGCGACCCACACGGCGCGGCGCTCTACGAACATTATGCGCGGGGCGAATTGCGGGCGGAGGGAAATTCGGTAGCCGAAGGGATCGGGCAGGGGCGGATCACAGCCAACCTGGAGGGCGCGCCGATCGACACGCAATTCCGGATTTCCGACGCGGAGGGGATGGAATGGGTGAGCCGGCTGCTCTCCGAGGAGGGGCTGTGCCTGGGGCTTTCTTCTGGGATCAACGTCGCGGGCGCGGTGCGGCTGGCGCAGCAATTGGGACCGGGCAAGCGCATCGTCACGGTGCTGTGCGATACTGGATTTCGTTATCTTTCAACGCTGTATAATGGCGAATGGCTGAGGGCCAAGGGACTGCCTGTCCCATCATGGCTCGCGCCGAACTGACCGATTGGCTCGACAAGCCGTCGTTAACGCGTTACTTTTATGCCACAGCTATGAAGCCGGGAACGCATCAGGATTCTGCCCAGGCGATGCAGCGAGTACGGGTCGGGATGACCGGCCTGCTGATCGTGCTGGTGTTGATCGGGCTGGCCAGCGCGATCTTTTCGGCTGCCAATCGCGATGATCCCGTGGCCGCGATCGGTGCACCCAATGCTTCTGTAGTCGCCAACATGACCGACGGCGGCGGGGCCAATACCGTGGCCGAAAAGGGCAAGGACGAGCCGCTCGCCGAGATGGGCGTGACGCCGAGCACGGGAGCGACCGAAGCGGTGGAAACGACGGCGGGCCAGAGGCGGAACGCGGGGCGACGCCCGCAGCCCTAGCATGCCACGGATACTGTCGAATCTGCGCCGCGACTCGCGGGATTCAGCCATTCTTCGGTAAACGGCGCTGCGACGCCCGTTCGGATGATCGAGCCGGCCCGCGACGCTATAATCAAGGTTTTGCCGTCACTTGCCGGGGGTTCTTACGTCAGTGGGTTTCGACGTGTCTGCGAACGCTTTCAAGTAATGGCGACTACGCTCGAGCAGCCCATAGGAAACTAAACCAAGAACAAATATCGAATATACTGAAAACATTCGGTCGATTCTAACAAATGTGGGGCAATTTCCCGCTTTATCCCCATTTCTCCCGTTGTTTCCCCAATTGATTGTGGTAACTCAGGATGGTTAAGGGGGCACGCCCTTTCACCGTCGGGGATTCCGCCGGGATGCAGCTCAAAGGCTGCTTCCGGAGACGGGGAGACTGTGCCCGAATGGGGTTTGGGCTTTGGCGGAACGGGAGCTTTTCGAGGGATTTGCGCTTCAGGCGGTCGATCAGAAGGGTCGCGTCGCCATCCCCGCAGACCTGCGCGCCGCCGCCGAGCGCAATTCGGACATCCGCCAGATCGTAGTGGGCGCGCATCCGTTCGATCCTTGTCTCTCGGCGCATGATCTAAGCTGGTCCAAGGAAAAATACGAGCGCATCGACATGCGCCAGCAGCTCGCGGGCGATCTGGGCGAGCAGACCGACGTGCGCGCCAAGCGACGCGCCTTCGGCCTGGTCGAGAAGGCACCGTACGACGACAGCGGCCGCTTCGTCATCCCGCCATTCTTCCGAGCCAAGGCCGGCATCGACAAGTGGGCGCTGTTTTACGGATCGGGCGAAACCTTTGACATATGGTCGCCAGAGCGGCTGATGAGCGCCGCCAACGTGGATCCGGCGCTTCGCGAAATCTGCGAATATCTGTGCCAGACCAAGGGCGTGAAGCTGTGAGCTCCGCGGTTCAGCCCCATATTCCCGTGCTGCTCGGCGAAGTCGTCGACGCGCTCGCCATCGTGCCCGGCGAACGCCATGTGGATGCGACCTTTGGCGCGGGCGGCTACACGCAAGCCATCCTCGAGCGGGGTGCCGAGGTGGCCGCTTTCGATCGCGATCCCCAAGCGATCGAGAGCGGCCAATCGCTTGCGGCGAGCAATGACGGACTCACGCTGATCGAAGCGCCGTTCAGCCAGATGGAGCGCGAGCTGGCCAGCCGCGAACTGGCCCCGGTCGATGGCGTGACGATGGATATCGGGGTTTCCTCGATGCAGATCGACCAGGCCGAGCGCGGTTTCTCGTTCCAGCAGGACGGGCCGCTCGATATGCGCATGGCGGGCGAGGGGATGACGGCGGCCGAGTGGCTGAACGAAGCGGACGAATCCGAGATCGCCGACATACTCTATCAATATGGCGAAGAACCGCGCTCGCGCCGCGTGGCCGGAGCGATCGTTCGGGCGCGCCCCCTGACCCGCACATCCGAATTAGCAAACGTGGTTAGGAAGGCGTTAGGATTTAAGCCGCACGACAAGAAGGATCCGGCGACGAGGACCTTTCAAGCGGTGCGCATTCACATCAATCGCGAGCTCGACGAATTGGCCGAAGGACTGGCCGCGGCGGAGCGCGTGCTCAAGCCCGGCGGCCGGCTGGCGGTGGTGACCTTCCACAGCCTGGAAGACCGGCTGGTCAAGCGCTTCCTGCGCGAGCGCAGCGGCAGCGAGCCCGCCGGCTCGCGGCACCTTCCGGCAAAGGCCGCCAAGGCCGAGCCCAGTTTCGAGACCCCCGCCAAGGCCGTTCGCCCTGGCGAGGAAGAAGTGGCGCGTAATCCCCGCGCCCGTTCGGCGACGTTGCGCGTGGCGCGGCGGACGGCGGCGGCGCCCTGGGCCAGTGAAGGAGTAAGCTGATGGCGGTTCAGGGATTCAGGGGGATCGGATGGTTCCTGTGCGGCGTGATCGTGGCGCCCGCCTGCTACATGGTGAACTCGCACGGCGCGGCGGAGCGCGCCAAGCTGGAGGCAGTGAAGGCCGCGATCGTCCAGGCGCAAAAGGACATTCGCGGGCTGGAGACCGAATTCGACACGCGGGCGAACCTGGCGCAGCTTCAGCGCTGGAACGGCGACGTGCTCGCAATGGCTGCACCCGCGCCGCAGCAATATCTGGCGAGCGACGAAGCGCTGGCCGATCTCGACAAGCCCGCCGAAGTGCAGATGGCTTCGCTGATCGTGCCGGCCGGCGCGCGTGTAGAACCCGCGCCGGCAGTGGTGGTGACGGCGGCCGCCGAACCGGTGCACAGCCCAGGGACGAGCAAGAGCCCGGCCCAGCAGGACAAGGAATTGCGCAACCTGATGAACCGGGCGGACAAGCGCGTGGTGGCGATGGTGGATAGCAAGCTGCTGAGCGCATCGACGATCGACGACCTTCAGCAACTGGCTGCGCGCGAGAAGAAGTCACTGCGTTGATCGTCGTCGTCGCCCCGCCGGCGCGTGGGCGCCGTTCGGGCGGTGCCCGGCAGGCGCTTGTCGCGGTCGCCCAGGTGCGCCTGATGATCCTGTCGCTGCTGTTCGGCTTCGGCATGCTGCTGGTGGTGGGCAAGCTGGCCTTGCTTGCGCTTTGGGCCGAGCCGGCGATGGCGCGCGATCTGGCCGCGACGCTGATCCCGCCGCGCGGCGATATCGTCGATCGCAACGGTGCGCCGCTGGCGCGCTCGATCGATGCCTGGGCCATCGCGGTGCATCCAGACAAAGTGATCGGCGACAAGGGCGCGCTGGCGCAACGGCTTGCCGAACTCTTCCCGGAAAAGAGCGCGGGGACTTATTACGCCTTGCTCAATTCGGGCAGCAGCTTTGCCTATATCAAGCGTCGCGCGCTTCCCGAAGCAGTGAACGCAGTCAACGCGCTGGGCGAGCCGGCGATCGAATTCCAGCGCGAGCCCGATCGGCTATATCCGCAGTCGGCGCTTGCCGCGCATGTGCTCGGATTTCTCGACGTTTCGGGCCACGGCAAATACGGCATGGAGCGCGTGCTCGACGCGCAGCTGACCGATCCCGCGCGCAGGGGCAAGCCAGTGCCCTTGTCGCTCGACCTGCGGGTTCAGGCCGCGCTCGAGAATGAACTCGCCAATGCGATGACATCGTTTCAGGCGCAGGGCGCGGCGGGAGTGATCCTGGATGTGCACACCGGCGAAGTGGTCGCGATGGTCTCGCTGCCCAGCTTCAATCCCAACGAGATCGAAGGCGTGGTCCCGCGCAACAACGTGACTCAGGCGCGCTACGAGCTGGGATCCACCTTCAAGCCGATCGCAATGGCGGCGGCGATCGAGAGCGGCACGGTGACTTCGATGTCGCGGCGCTTCGACGCAATCGAGCCGCTGGCGATCGGGCGCTTCCACATCCGCGACGATCATCCCCAGCGGCGCTTTCTCAACATACCCGAAACGCTGGTCTATTCTTCGAACATCGCCACCGCCCGGATCGCCGACCTGATGGGCCAAAAGCCGCTGGAGGCGATGTTCCGCGCATTGGGATTCGACAAGGCGCCCGAGATCGAGATCGAGAAGGCGCCCACCTTGTGGCCCGCCTTTTGGGGACGCCTCACGACGATGACCACGGCCTATGGACACGGCATCGCGGTTACGCCGATCCAGCTCGCCATGTCCTATGCCACGCTGGTGAACGGGGGCATCTATCGCCCCGCGACGATGCTCCGCACTGCCGGAAAGGCTCCCGAGGGCCGCCGCGTGCTTTCCGAGGCGACCAGCGCGCGGATGCGCCAGTTGCTGCGCCTGATCGTCACCGAGGGAACCGGAAAGCATGCGGATGCCCCGGGCTACCGTGTCGGCGGCAAGACGGGCACCGCGGAAAAGCCGGGCGAAAAGGGTTACTCGGCCAATATGAACGTTTCCACCTTCGCGGCGGCTTTCCCGATGGACGCGCCGCGCTATGTGGTGGTCGCAATGCTCGACTCGCCCATCGGCAACAAGGAATCCGCCGGCCAGCGCACCGCCGGCTGGACCGCCGCGCCCGTCGTCGCGCGTGTCGTGACGCGCACTGGGCCGCTGCTGGGCGTCGTGCCCGATGCCACCCGCGATATACAGCTCGCCGACGTCAAATCGCTGATCTGGACAGGCCCGCACGGCGTCGAGGCTTCCGACCGATGAAGCTGGGCGCGCTGACCGGCGGCGCGGAAACCGACATTGTCACGGGCTTCGCGATTGACCACCGCAAGGTTGCGCCGGGCACGGTCTTCGGCGCTTTTCAGGGCACGCAGGTGAACGGGGAGGACTATATCCCCGCGGCGCTGAAGGCGGGCGCGGTGGCGATCGTGTCACGGCCGGGGGTCGTGGTCGAAGGCGCCGCGCATCTGGCATCGGACAATCCGCGCGAATTGTTCGCTTCGCTCGCCGCGCGCTTCTTCGCGCCGTTTCCGGATACCGTGGCGGCGGTGACCGGGACCAACGGCAAGACCTCGACGGTCGAGATGACGCGGCAGCTCTGGCGGATGGCGGGGCACCATGCCGCATCGATCGGCACGCTGGGCGTCACCACGTCGGACGAAAGCGTCTCCACCGGACTGACGACGCCCGATATCGTGACCTTTCTCTCCAACGTCGCCGGGCTGGCGCGCGAAGGCGTGACGCATGTCGCGTTCGAGGCATCGTCGCACGGCCTGTCGCAATATCGCACCGAGGGATTACCGGTACGCGCGGCCGCGTTCACAAACTTGAGTCGTGACCATCTCGATTATCACGGGGACATGGCGGCCTATTTCCACGCCAAGCTGCGGCTGTTCTGCGAAGTGCTCGACGCGGACGGCACGGCGGTGGTGTGGGCGGATGACGAGAATTCTCCGCGCGTGGAGGAATTGGCGCGCGCACGCGGCAACCGGCTGATCACGGTGGGCGAGCATGGCGAAACGCTGCGGCTCGTCGGCCGCGAGCCGAGCCTGCTGGGCCAGGGGCTGAAGATCGAGGCCGAGGGCAGCATCTACGAAGTGACGTTGCCGCTGATCGGCGCATACCAGGCCGCAAATGCGCTGACCGCAGCGGGGCTGGTGATCGCCACCGGGGGCGAAGTAGCCGCGACCATAGCCAATCTCGCGCGACTCCAGCCGGTGCGGGGGCGCTTGGAGCGTGCGGTCATCACCCAGAGCGGCGCCCCGGTCTATGTCGATTATGCGCACACTCCCGACGCGCTCGAAGCGGCGATCGCGGCGCTGAAGCCGCATACTACCGGACGACTGATCCTGATGTTCGGCGCCGGCGGCGACCGCGACACCGGCAAGCGCGAGCCGATGGGGCAGGCTGCTGCCGCGGGCGCGGACGTGGTGATCGTGAGCGACGACAACCCACGCTCAGAGGACCCGGCCGCGATCCGCGCGGAAGTGCTCAAGGGCTCACCGGGCGCGATCGAGATCGGCGGGCGGCGCGAGGCGATCGCCGCCGCAATCGGCATGGCCGAGGCTGGCGACATCGTGCTGCTCGCGGGCAAGGGGCATGAGCAGGGGCAGATCGTGGGCGACCGCGTGCTGCCCTTCGACGACGTAACCGTGGCGCGGGAATGCGCGGCGTGAGGGGCTGGGAACTAAAGTCCCCCTCCCGCTTGCGGGAGGGGTCAGGGGAGGGGCTGTCCTCCTCGAAGCGCATCGTGTGCGGACACGCCCTCCCCCGACCCCTCCCGCAAGCGGGAGAGGAGAAGTGAGGCTCTGGACCTCCGTCGAGATCGCCTCCGCCACGGGGGGCTCCGCGAGCGATGATTTCGAAGTTTCGGGAGTCACGTTCGATTCCCGCGAGGTCGGCCCTGGCGACCTTTTCCTGGCGCTGAAGGGGGAGGCCAGCGATGGCCACCTCTATCTGGACCAGGCATTTGGCCAAGGGGCTGCGGGTGCGGTCGTTCACTCCCAGACGCCGCACCCGCACGTAATGGTGAGTGACACTGCCGCAGCACTCGATGCGCTGGGGCGGGCGGCGCGCGCGCGGAGTTCGGCCAAGGTGATCGGGGTGACCGGATCGGCGGGGAAGACCGGCACCAAGGAGGCGCTGTTCGCGGCGCTCGATCGGATCGAGCCGGGCTATGCCCACCGTTCGGTCAAGAGCTACAACAACCATGTCGGCGTGCCGCTGAGCCTTGCGCGGATGCCGCGCACCGCGCGGTTCGGCGTGTTCGAAATGGGGATGAATCATGCCGGGGAACTGACGGCGCTGACCAGGCTGGTCCGGCCGCACGTAGCGGTAGTTACGACCATCGCGCCTGCGCATATGGGTTTTTTCCGCGACGAAAGCGCCATTGCGGACGCGAAGGGCGAAATATTCACCGGGCTGGAGCCGGGCGGGACCGCGATCATTCCCTTCGACAGCCCGCATCGCGATCGGCTGATCGCGGCTGCCCGGCCGCACGCCGAGCATATCGTGACGTTCGGGCTGGGCGAGGGCGCCGATGTGCACGTGCTCGAATCGATGCGCGCCCGTGCGGGAGGGACCTTCGTCACGGCCAGGGTGCTGCGCCGCGAGCTGAGTTTCACGCTCGCGCAGCCCGGGGGGCATTGGGTGTCCAACGCAATGGCGATCCTTGCCGCGGTCGATGCCGTGGAAGGGGATCTCGAAATGGCGGGCCTCGCGCTGGCCGAGCTGGGCGGTCTCGCGGGGCGAGGCGCGCGACTGGCGGTTGCCGCGGGAAGTGGCGAGGCGCTGGTCATCGACGAGAGCTACAATGCCAATCCGGCATCGATGCGCGCGACGCTCCAGGTGCTGGCGCAGGAGGCGGGCCGCAAGATCGCCGTGCTGGGCGAAATGCGCGAACTGGGCGAGCACTCAGAGGCATTCCATGCCGAGCTTTCGGGACCGATCGAGGCCGCTGGGGTGGATTATGCAATCCTCGTCGGCGAGGCGATGAGCCCCCTTGCGGAAGCGCTTGAGGGCCGGATCGATTTCGTCCATGTGCCCGACGCGGCGGCGGCACGCGAGCGGCTGGAGGCAGTGCTTGCGCCGGGCGACGCGGTTCTGGTCAAGGGGTCTAACGGCGTGCGGCTGTCTACGATCGTCGCGGCGCTGACGGAAAGGGCTCCTGCCTGATGCTGTATCTCATTGCAGAATGGCTGGGCTTTCCGGGCATCCTCAATCTCTTTCGCTATCTCTCATTCCGCTCGGGCGGAGCCGTGGCGACGGCCCTGGTGATCGGGCTGATCATCGGGCCGAAGTTCATCGGCTGGCTGCGCGTCCGCCAGGGCAAGGGTCAGCCGATCCGCGACGACGGGCCGCAGACGCATCTGGCGAAGCGCGGCACGCCGACGATGGGCGGGCTGATGATCCTCACCAGCCTGATGCTGTCGGTATTGCTGTGGATGGACCTCACCAACGCTTACGTGTGGGCCTGCATGTTCGTCACCTTCGGCTTCGGCATGATCGGTTTCCTCGACGACTACGACAAGGTGAAGAAGGCCAGCACCGCCGGGGTATCGGGCAAGGTGCGGCTGCTCGGCGAATTCCTGATCGCCGGTATCGCGAGCTGGATCATCGTGTCGCAGAGCAACACGGTCCTCTATGTGCCCTTCATCAGCTGGATTCACCCGGATCTGGGCTGGTTCTACATCCCCTTCGCGGCCTTCACGATCGTCGCATTCGGCAACGCCGTGAACTTGACCGACGGACTAGATGGGCTGGCGACGATGCCGGTGGTGATAGCGAGCATGGCATTCATGCTGATCGTCTATCTGGCGGGCAACAAGGTCTTCGCGACATATCTGGGGATTCCCCACATCCCCGGCGCTGGCGACCTGGCGATCTTCTGCGGCGCGATGATCGGCGGAGGGCTGGCATTCCTGTGGTTCAATGCGCCGCCCGCCGCGGTGTTCATGGGCGATACCGGGAGCCTGGCCCTGGGCGGGGCGTTGGGCGCGATCGCCGTCACCGCGCATCACGAGCTGGTGCTCGGCATCATCGGCGGACTGTTCGTGATGGAGGCGCTGAGCGTCATCATCCAGGTATTCTTCTTCAAGCGCACCGGCAAGCGGGTCTTCAAGATGGCGCCTATTCATCATCATTTCGAGCAGCTCGGCTGGTCCGAGCCCACCGTCGTGATCCGCTTCTGGATCATCGCGTTCGTGCTGGCGCTGGCGGGGCTCGCGACGCTGAAGCTTCGGTGATCGTTTCCCGGGCCTGGACGGGCAAGCGCTATGCGGTGCTCGGGCTTGCGCGCTCGGGGCTGGCGACGGTGAATGCCTTACTGGCGGGCGGGGCGAGCGTTGTCGCGTGGGATTCGAATAAAGCTGCGCGGTATGCTCTTCTTCAAGCCCCTCCTCTTCAGGGGAGGGGTTGGGGGTGGGGCCTGTCCACGAGCGATGGCCCCGATGAGACTGACATGCCCCACCCCAACCCCTCCCCTGAAGGGGAGGGGCTTATTGTTGCCGATCCGCTGGAGATCGACCTCACCGGCTTCGACGGGATCGTCGTTTCCCCGGGCGTCCCCCTCAACAAGCACCCGATCCGCGCCCATGCGGCGACCGCGCGCGTGCCGATCATCGGTGATGTGGAGCTGTTCGCCCAGGCGCAGACTGATCTGCCTCCGCACAAGGTCGTCGGCATCACGGGAACGAACGGCAAATCGACCACCACGGCGCTGATCCACCACATCTGTGAGGCCGCGGGCTTGCCGAGCCTGGCGGGCGGCAATATCGGCCTCCCGATCCTTGGGCGCGACTCGCTTCCGGCGGGCGGCGTCTATGTACTCGAGCTTTCGAGCTATCAGATCGACTTGACCACCAGCCTGGATTGCGATGTGGCGGTGCTGCTCAACATCACGCCCGACCATCTCGACCGCTATGACGGGTTCGAGGCTTATGCCGATTCAAAGGCGCGGCTGTTCGGGATGCAATCGCCCGAGCATGATGCGGTGATCGGCATCGGCGACACGCCGAGCGCCGCGATTGCGCGTTCGCTTTCTTCGCGCGGCGCGCATCTCACCAAGATCGCGCCCGGTCTGTGCATGGATCAGTCGCGCTGGCCGGCGCTGCAGGGGCCGCACAATGCGCAGAACGCGCTTGCGGCGATCGCGGCGTGCGAAGCACTCGGAATCGCGAGGGCGGCGATCGACAAGGGGCTTGAGACCTTCCCCGGCCTGCCGCACCGCATGGAGCGCGTAGCCACGCGCAATGGCGTGCTGTTCGTCAATGACAGCAAGGCTACCAATCCCGATTCAACCGCGCCGGCGCTTTCGGCTTATCCGCGTGTGCATTGGATCGTTGGGGGGCTCGCCAAGACTGACAATCTCGACGCCTGCCGTCCGGGATTTCCCCATGTTGCGCGCGCCTATACGATCGGCGAGGCGGGGAGCATGTTCGCCAAGCTGCTCGCCCCCGACATGCCCGTCGAGGAAAGCGGCACGCTGGCGGCGGCGGTTAACGCGGCGGCCGCCAATGCGAAGCCGGGCGAGACCGTATTGCTGTCTCCGGCTTGCGCTTCGTTCGACCAATTCAAGGATTATGAAGCGCGGGGACAGGCGTTTCGCGATGCCGTGGCGGCACTGGCATGAACGACGAGGCCCCGGGCACCGAACTCGTCCGCAGCCGCGTGAGCAAGCAGCTCGGGCGCGCGAGCAACAGCCGCGCGGGCTTGTGGTTCTGGGAAGTCGATCGCGTGCTGATGCTGCTGGCGTTCCTGCTGATCGCCATCGGGCTGGTGGCGGTGGCGGCGGCGTCACCCGCTACGGCGCGACGCTATTCGGACGCGACGCACATCATGCCGGCGATGTATTATTTCTGGCGGCAGCTGGTTTGGGTCTGCGTCTCGGTGCCGGTGCTGATCGGGGTCTCGATGCTGCCGATCACGCTGGCGCGGCGGCTGTCGCTGATCGGGACGGGCATATGCGTCGCCATGCTGATGGTCGTGCCGTTCATCGGCGCCGAAGTGAACGGGGCGAAGCGCTGGATCAACCTGGGCGTATCCGACATCCAGCCCTCCGAGTTCCTCAAGCCGCTGTTCATCGTCTCCACCGCCTGGATATTGTCTTTTCGCGCGAAGGACCCGCAACTTCCGGTGATGGTGATCACCGGCGGCGTGGTCGCGCTGATCGCGGTGCTGCTGATGCTGCAGCCCGATTTCGGCCAGACGATCGTGTTCGGCACCGTCTGGCTGATCCTGCTGACGATCGCCGGCATCTCGCCGATCGCAATCGGCGCGCTGGCCGGAACCGCGTTCGCGCTCGTCATCGCGGCCTATGTCTTCTATGCCACCGCCCGCACGCGCATCGACAACTTCCTGTTCCCCACCAAGGAGGCAGCGCTCGCCGATCGCTATCAGGTCGAGGTTGCGCACGACACGCTTGCTGCGGGCGGGCTGACCGGGACCGGACCCGGAAGCGGCCAGGTAAAGTTCAAGCTGCCGGAGGCGCATACCGACTATATCTTCTCGGTGATCGGCGAGGAATTCGGGCTGATCGCCTGCGCAGTGATCGCGATCGTCTATCTGGCCATCGTCATCCGGGTGTTCATGAAGCTGCTGGACGAAGAGGATGCGTTCCGCCTGCTCGCAGCGGCGGGCCTGGCCGCGCAGTTCGGCGTGCAGGCGCTGATCAACATGGCGGTGAACACCGGGATCGCCCCGAGCAAGGGCATGACCTTGCCCTTCATATCCTATGGCGGATCGTCGATGGTGGCATTGTCGATCGGCTTCGGGTTGCTTCTCGCCTTCACGCGGCGAAACCCGTATCTGAAGCGGTCTCCCTATACGGGCCGCTGGAGCACGACATGACGAATACGCGCAGCTATGTCCTCGCCGCAGGCGGCACGGGCGGACATATGGTCCCCGCAGCGGCTCTCGCGGTCGAACTGGCCAGCCGGGGCCACCATGTGGCGCTGGTGAGCGACGATCGCGGCGTGCGCTTTCCCGGGCTGTTCGAGGATGTCGAGACGCATGTGCTGCCCGCGGGCCGGATAAGCGGGGGAGTGCTCGGCTATATCCGCGCGGCGGGGAAGATCATTGCGGGGCGCTCGATGGCGCGACGGCTCTATAAGGAATTGCGTCCCTCGGCCGTGATCGGCTTTGGCGGCTATCCGGCGCTGCCGGCCCTGCTGGCGGCATTCCGCTCGGGCATCCCGACGATCATCCATGAGCAAAACGCAGTGCTTGGCCGCGTGAACCGCTTCGTGGCGGGCAAGGTCGATGCCATCGCCACCTCCTGCGAAGATGTCGAGCGGATGAAGCCGGGCTGGAAGGCCAAGACGCACCTCGTGGGCAATCCGGTGCGCGAGGCTATCCTGGACCTGCGCAACCGCCCTTATCCGATGCTCGACGAAGACGGGATATTCCGTGTGCTGGTAACCGGGGGGAGTCAGGGGGCATCGATCCTCAGCCAAGTCGTGCCGGACGGGCTGGCGCTGCTGCCGGTGCATTTCCGCCGGCGGATGCAAGTGACGCATCAGGCGCGCGTGGAGGATATCGAACTGGTGCGCGCCAAATACCGCGCGCACGACATTCCTGCGGACATCGCCACTTACCTGCCAGATATGCCCGAGCATCTTGCCTGGGCGCATATCGTGATCGCGCGCGCTGGCGCTTCGACGATTTCCGAGCTGACCGCGGCGGGACGGCCTGCGATCCTGGTGCCGCTGCCGAGCGCGACCGACGATCACCAGACCGCGAACGCCCGCGAGATAACCGAGGCGGGCGGTGCTCGGACGATTCCCCAACGCGCCTTCACCGCCCCCGAACTTGCCAAGCAGATCCAGAAATTGGGGCTGGACACCCAGGGGCTTGAAAACGCGGCGGCGCGCGCCAAGAGCTGCGGCCGTCCGCACGCGGCGCGCGATCTGGCCGACCTGGTCGAATCGATCCACGCTCCGACCGCGCCGATCGGGGTGAGACGAGTCGCCAAGCAGATGCAGACCGGCCGGGAGGCCTTTGCGTGAAGGGCGTAGCGACCGATATCGGCACGATCCATTTCGTCGGCATCGGCGGCATCGGCATGTCTGGCATCGCCGAAGTGATGCACAATCTTGGCTATTCGGTGCAGGGATCCGACGTCGCAGAGGGCTATGTGATCCAGGGCCTGCGGGATCGCGGGATCAAGGTCACGATCGGGCACGATGCCGGCAATCTCGGCGATGCGGCGGTGGTGGTGACTTCCACGGCGATCGTGCGCACCAATCCCGAGGTGGAGGCCGCGTACGAGCGCCGCATTCCCGTGGTGCGCCGCGCCGAGATGCTGGCAGAATTGATGCGCTTGAAGTCCACCGTCGCGGTGGCGGGGACGCACGGCAAGACGACGACGACTTCGATGATCGCGGCCCTGCTGGATGCAGGGGGCGTGGATCCGACCGTGATCAATGGCGGGATCATCAACCAATATGGCTCCAACGCACGACTTGGCGCCAGCGAATGGATGGTGATCGAGGCGGACGAGAGCGACGGCAGCTTCCTGCGGCTCGACGGCACGATCGCCGTGGTGACCAACATCGATCCCGAGCATCTCGACCATTATGGCTCGTTCGACAGGGCCAAGGACGCCTATGTCGAGTTCGTCGAGAACGTGCCCTTTTATGGGGCGGCGCTGCTGTGCCTCGATCATCCGGAGGTTCAGGCGATCATTCCGCGCGTCCGGGACCGCAGGATCGTAACCTATGGCTTCGCGGCATCGGCCGACGTGCGCGGAGTGAACGTCACGCCGCATTCCGGGGGTAACCGCTTCGAGGCGATCATTCGGCAGCGCGACGGCAGCGTCCGCTCGATTGAAGGGATCGAGCTGCCGATGCCGGGCCGGCACAATGTCCAGAACGCGCTCGCCGCGATCGGCGTCGCGCTCGAGCTCGGCATACCCGACGTGACGATCCAGAAGGGCTTTGCGCGCTTCGACGGGGTCAAGCGCCGTTTCACCAAGGTGGGCGAGGCGGGCGGCGTGACGATTATTGACGATTACGGGCACCATCCTGTCGAGATCCGCGCAGTTCTGGCCGCCGCGCGCGAGAGCGCCGAGGGCAGGGTGATCGCCGTGATGCAGCCGCACCGGTTCAGCCGGCTGGGCAATCTGATGGAAGACTTCGCGCAAGCCTTCAACGACGCCGACATGGTCTATGTGACGCCGGTCTATGCCGCGGGCGAATTGCCGATCGAGGGCGTGAGTTCGGAGGTTTTGGTGGAGGGCGTGCGCAGGCGCGGGCATCGTTCGGTGCATGCCGTCGGCAACGCAGCGGCGCTGACGGAGGCGTTGGCCGAGGTCGTGATGCCCGGCGATATGGTCGTCTGCCTGGGCGCGGGCGATATCACAAAATGGGCGGCGGGCCTGGCGGTAGGCATCGAGGCAGCGCGTTGAACACTTGCTACGCCATGCCCCCGGTGCGCGGGCGATTGACCCACGGCGCGGCGCTCGCGCCGCTCGTGTGGTTCAAGAGCGGCGGCGCGGCGGAATGGCTGTTCGAGCCAGCGGACGTGAAGGACCTGAGCGACTTCCTCTACGCGCTCGATCCGGCGGTGCCGGTGATGGGGCTTGGGTTGGGCTCGAACATGATCGTGCGGGACGGCGGCGTGCCGGGCGTGGTCGTGCGGCTGGGCAAGGCGTTTGCGACGGTCGAGGCGGACGGACTGACGCTGAAGTGCGGCGGCGGCGCCTCGGGTATCCTGGTTTCGTCCAATGCACGGGACGCGGGCATTGCGGGCGTGGAATTCCTGCGCTCGATCCCGGGCACCGTAGGCGGATTCGTGCGAATGAACGGCGGCGCCTATGGCCGCGAAACGCGGGATATCCTTGTGGAATGCGCAGTGGTCCTGCGCTCGGGCGAGCTGTGCACGCTGGCGCTCGATGATCTCGGCTACACCTATCGCCATAGCGAATTGCCGCGCGGCGCGATCGTGGTCAGCGCCACGTTTCGTGGCGTCCCCGGTGACCCTGCGCAGATCCAGGTGGAAATGGACCGGATAGCCGCCGCGCGCGAGGAATCGCAGCCGTTGCGCTCGAAGACCGGGGGCTCGACCTTCAAGAATCCGGACGGGCACAAGGCCTGGGCCCTCATCGACGCCGCCGGCTGCCGCGGTTTGCGGCGGGGCGATGCGCAGGTGAGCGAAAAGCACTGCAATTTCCTGCTCAATCTGGGCAATGCTTCCTCCGCCGATATCGAGGCGCTGGGCGAGGAAGTCCGCGACAAGGTGAAGGCGCAGTCGGGTATCGAGCTGGAATGGGAAATCCAGCGTGTCGGCAACAAGGGCGCTGTGGGGGTTTCAGGTGAGTAAGTTGCACGTGGCAGTCCTGATGGGCGGCTGGTCGGCCGAGCGCGAAGTCTCCCTGATGTCGGGCGCGGGCATTGCCGAGGCTCTGGAAAGCCTGGGCCATCAGGTGACCCGCATCGACATGGATCGCGACGTTGCGGCCAAGCTCGCGGCCACGAAACCCGATGTCGTCTTCAATGCGCTCCACGGCACCCCCGGCGAGGACGGCACGGTGCAGGGAATGCTGGACCTTATGGGCCTCAAATACACCCATTCGGGCCTCGTCACTTCGGTGATCGCGATCGACAAGCAGCTGACCAAGCAGGCGCTGATTCCGCATGGCATTCCGATGCCCGGCGGGCGGATGGTGCGCAGCGAGGAGTTGTACGAGCGTGACCCGCTGCCGCGTCCCTATGTGCTCAAGCCGGTCAACGAAGGCTCGTCGGTCGGCGTGGCGATCGTCACCGCGGAAGGAAATTACGGCAATCCGATCGGGCGCGACGTGCGCGGGCCGTGGCAGGAATTTCCCGAGCTGCTCGCCGAGCCCTTCATCCGCGGACGCGAGCTGACGACCGCGGTTCTCGGCGATCAGGCGCTTGGGGTGACCGAGCTCAAGCCCAAGAGCGGCTTTTACGACTATGATTCCAAATATACCGACGGGCTGACCGAGCATGTCTTCCCGGCGAAGATTCCAGATGACGTGACCGATGCGTGCAAGCGGATCGCGTGCGAGGCGCACAGGCTGCTTGGATGCAAGGGCGCGTCGCGCTCCGACTTCCGCTGGGACGACGAACAGGGAGTGGACGGGCTCTTCCTCCTCGAAGTGAACACCCAGCCGGGCATGACCCCGCTCAGCCTGGTGCCCGAACAGGCAAGGTATCTCGGCATCTCCTATCCAGAACTGGTCCAGCGCATCGTGGACGAGGCGCTGGCGTGAGCAGGGCTCCCGCCAAACACGTGGCGACGCGGCGCGGGGCCAAGCCCGGCGCGCGCAAGCCTTCGCGCAAGCAGAAGAAGCCGGGCCTGATGGACCGCGCGCTCGCCGCGCTGCCGGTGAGCCAGGCGACGCTGACCAGGATCGCGACGTGGAGCATCGTCGGGCTCGCGGGGATTGGCGTACTCGGCGTGGCCAGCTGGTTCGGCGTGCCGGGCATGGTGGGAACCGCTGTATCGGAGACGGTGGGGGACGCCGGCTTGCGGGTCGACAAGATCCAGATCGACGGCCTGAAGCGCATGGACCGCATGACGGTCTATGAGGAGGCTTTCCGTCAGAAATCGCGCGCCATGCCTCTGGTCGACCTAGAGCAGGTCCGCCAGGCATTGCTCAAATATCCGTGGATCGAGGATGCGCGGGTGTCGCGGCGGCTCCCGGACAAGCTGCTCATCGATGTCGTCGAGCGCAAGCCCGCCGCGATCTGGCAGAATCACGGGCAATTGATGCTTATCGATCCGCGCGGGGTTCCGCTCGAGCCGGTGCGCCCCGAAGCGATGCCGGACCTGCCCCTCCTCATCGGCGAGAGCGCCAATTCGCAGGAGCCCGCGCGCCGCCTGCTCCTGGATACCGCCCCTGCGCTGAAGCCGCTGGTCAGGGCCGTACGGTGGACCGGAAATCGGCGCTGGGACGTCAATTTCGACACCGGTGAATGGCTGAAGCTGCCCGAGGGCGAACAGGAAGCGGCTGCCGCGTTCAAGAAGTTCGCCGAGCGTGACGGCGTCCAGCGCTTGCTGGGACGCGGCTTCCTGGAGTTCGACATGCGCGATCCGGACAAGCTTGTAGTTCGGCGGCAAGGCACGGTAAACGCACCACAACCTGCGGGGCAGGTCGAGTGATCAGGGGAGCATAGGCCATGGCGAAAGTAGCACCCGAGGGGCTTATCACGGCGCTGGACGTCGGATCGTCCAAGGTCTCCGCGCTGATCGCGCAGAAGACCGATGACGGGCAGCTTGTCGTGCTCGGCACAGGCCAGCGCGAGAGCCGCGGCGTCAAGCGCGGTTACGTCGCCGACATGGCGGCCACCGAGCTCGCGATCCGCGAGGCCGTCGAACAGGCGGAGCGCATCGCCGGGCAAAATATCGAAGACGTGTGGGTCAGTTTCTCGGCGGGCGGGCTGATCTCCGACATCGTCAAGCTGGAAGCCGATCTTGGCGGGCACCGGATCGAGCAATCGGACATCGACGAACTGCTCAAGGCTGGGCGCGATGCGATCGATCCGCAGGGCAAGATGGTGCTGCATGCCCAGCCGACGCGCTACACCGTGGACGGGCTGGCGGGGGTCAAGCGCCCGCTCGGGCTGCATGCCGATCGGCTGGGGGTCGACATCCATGTCGTCGCGACCGAAGGCTCGCCGGTGCGCAATCTCGATCTTTGCGTTCGATCGGCGCATCTGGAAGTGCGCTCGATCATCGCGGCGCCGGTGGCGACCGGGCTCGCATGCCTGAGCGACGAAGAACGTGAGCTGGGCGTCGCACTGGTCGAGATCGGCGCCGGGGTTACCAATGTCTCGGTGTTCGCGGGCGGCGTGCTTGCCGGGCTGGCGTCCATCGCGATGGGCTCGGCGGATATCACCGACGATATCGCATCGGCTTTCGGCACCGCGCGCAACTGGGCC
>NZ_DASVSH010000025.1:0-27604 GCF_036388215.1 Sphingomonas sp. | reverse complement strand
CCCAAGCAGAGCGAGCAGTTCCAGCGGCTGGGCGTGATGGGCGACTGGGCGGACCCCTATGTCACGATGAGCTTTGCCGCCGAGGCGGCGATCGCGGGCGAGCTGTTGAAGTTCGCTGAGACCGGGCAGCTCTATCGCGGCGCCAAGCCGGTGATGTGGTCGCCGGTCGAGAAGACGGCGCTGGCGGAGGCCGAGGTCGAATATGAGGACGTGGTGTCGACGCAGATCGACGTCGCGTTCGAGATCGTCGAGGCGCCGAACGCGCCCGAGTTGGTCGGCGCGCATGCGGTGATCTGGACGACCACGCCCTGGACGATCCCGGTGAACCAGGCTTTGGCTTATGGGCCGGAGGTTGAGTACCAGCTTCTCGAAATCTTCGTGGACGGTTCTCGCGCCGAAGACACGATGGCCTTCCTGGAGGGAGTTGGTTGGTCTGCGAACGGAAGGAAACGCGTTTCCGCCGGCCCCAAGCTGCAGTTCTTGATAGCCGCCGAACTGGTGGAGCAATTCTCCGCACGAGTTGAACGTGCACTCCCTGCTACTCCCGAGGGCCATGGAGATCGCAATTATTGGTGCTATCCAGTCGGCGAGCGGATCAAAGGTTCGCAACTCGCCGGCGCAATTGCCGCCCACCCGATGCACCATCTCGGCGGCTTCTTCGCCAAGCCGCGTCCGTTTCTGCCCGGCGATTTCGTCACCACCGATGCCGGCACCGGCCTCGTCCATATGGCGCCCGATCATGGCGAGGACGATTTCCTGCTGTGCAAGGCGAACGGGATCGATCCGGTGTTCGCGGTCGATGGCGGGGGCATGTACCGCGAGGACTGGCTGTGGCTCGGCGGGCAGGGCTCGGTCATCAACAAGAAGTTCGTGGCGCCCGACGGGCCGATCTGCAGCGACCTGCGGGCGGCCGGGGCGCTGCTCGCGGCGAGCGAGGATTTCCAGCACAGCTATCCGCATAGCTGGCGGTCCAAGGCGAAGATCATCTTCCGCTGCACGCCGCAATGGTTCATTCCGATGGATCGGGCTTCCGGCAAGGGTGCTTCGACAGGCTCAGCACGAGCGGGGGAAGGGCTGGACACAAGCCCCGCTCATCCTGAGCTTGTCGAAGGACATGCGCTGAACCTGCCGCCTGCGTCCAACGGCGCGACTCTTCGCGGGATCGCGCTCGATGCGATCGAGACCACGCGCTGGGTGCCCGAGAAGAGCCAGAACCGCATCCGTGCGATGGTCGAGGGGCGGCCGGACTGGGTGATCTCACGCCAGCGCGCCTGGGGCGTGCCGATCGCGCTCTATGTCCATCGCCAGTCGGGCGAGTATCTGCGCGATCCGGCGGTCAACGCTCGCATCCTCGACGCCTTCCGCAGCGGCGGGGCAGATGCGTGGTTCCAGGCGGATCATCAGGCTTTGCTCGGCAGCAACTACAAGCTCGACGACTATGAGGTGATCACCGACATCCTCGACGTGTGGTTCGATTCGGGTTCGACGCACGCTTTCGTGGTCGAGGCGCGCTATGGCCCGGATGCGCGCGCGGACCTGTATCTCGAGGGATCGGACCAGCATCGCGGCTGGTTCCAGTCGTCGCTGCTCGAAAGCTGCGGCACGCGAGGCCGCGCGCCTTATGGCGCGGTGCTCACCCACGGCTTCGCGCTGGATGGCAATGGGCGCAAGATGTCGAAGTCGCTCGGCAACGTCGTCGATCCCTTGAAGATCATCGGCGAGAGCGGCGCGGACATCCTTCGCCTGTGGGTGGCGCAGACCGATTATTTCGAGGATGTGCGGATCGGCAAGGAAGTGCTGGCGGGCACGGGCGACACCTATCGCAAGCTGCGCAACACGTTCCGCTATCTGCTGGGCGCGCTGGAAGGCTTCAGCGATGCCGAGAAGGTCGCCGCGAGCGAGATGCCTGAGCTGGAGCGTTACATCCTCGCCAAGCTGGCCGAACTGGACGCCGAATTGCGCTCGGCGGCGGATGCGTTCGAGTTCAACCGCTACACCCGCGCGCTCACCGATTTCGCGAATGAGGACCTCTCGGCCTTCTTCTTCGATATCCGCAAGGACTCGCTTTATTGCGACGCGCCTTCGGACCCGAAGCGCCGGGCCTATCGGACGGTACTCGATACGCTATTCCACGCATTGGTCCGCTACGCCGCGCCGATCATCAGCTTCACGGCTGAGGAAGTATGGCAGGCGCGCTTCCCGAGCGAGGACGAATCGGTGCACTTGCTCGATTGGCCGGTGCTGCCAGAGGGCGCATCCGTCAGTGCCGACTGGACCGCGATTCGCGCGCTCCGCCAGACCGTCACGGAAGCGATCGAGCCCTATCGCCGCGAGAAACAGGTGCGATCGAGCCTGGAGGCGGAAGTCACTGCGCCAAATCTGCCGCTCGCCGGCGAGGACCTGGCCGAATTGTTCATCGTTGCGTCAGTGTCGCCGGGCGAAAGCGTGACCGTGACTCCCACCTCCGCCCAAAAATGCGGCCGCTGCTGGCGGCACCTTGCCGAGGTTGCGGACGACGGCGCGCTGTGCGACCGCTGTGCCGGGGTGGTGAACGCATGAATTTGCAGATGACCGTTACGCGCTGGATCGGGCTGCTTGTCGCGGCCTGCGTGCTCCTGTTCGACCAGTTCACCAAATATTATGTGACCGGCCCGCTTGGCCTCAACGTCGAGGACGACAGCCTCACGGTATTGCCCATCTTCGACTTGCGCTTCGTCAAGAATGTCGGCGTGTCGCTGGGGCTGCTGCCGGCGAGCGGCGAATTCATGCGCTGGGCGCTGGTGTTGCTCACCGCCGGAATCGCCGCCGGCGTAGCCTGGTGGATGATGCGCGAGAAGAAGCTGCCCGACGTGGTCGCATTGGGCCTGGTGCTGGGCGGCGCGGTCGGCAATATCCTCGATCGCGCGCGGCTGGGCTATGTCGTCGATTTCGCGGATCTGCATTTCGGCGCATGGCGCCCGTTTTTGGTCTTCAATGTCGCCGACGCCGCGATTACCATCGGCGTTCTCATCCTGTTGTTCCGCGCGCTCTTCGTGCGTGATAAGACGGCGCAGTCGGCTGACGCGCCCGCCCCTGTGGAGAATGAAGTCAATGCGTAGAATCCTCCTCGCCACTTCGGGCGTCGCGCTCGCGGTATCGCTCTCTGCCTGTACCAAGAGCGGCTATGACCGGGCTCGTCCGGACGAATTCGCCGTCGCGCGCCAGGCGCCTCTGGTGATCCCGCCCGATTTCGCGCTTGTGCCCCCCGCTCCCGGCGCGCCGCGCCCGCAGGACACCAGCCCATCGAGCCAGGCAGTTGACGCGATGTTCGGCGGATCCGCCCCGCGCAGCGCGGGCGAGCAGGCCACTCTCGATGCCGCGGGCCGCACCAGCGCCGATGCGGGCGCGCGTACGACGGTGGGCAGCCCCGGCACCAATGTGGTCGATAAGGGCGCCACGACGCGCGACATCGTCGCCGCCCCCGAGGGCAATGGCCGCGATGCGAGCACCACCACCCCTAAATAAGCAGCGGATTGCTTTTCGCACACGCGACAACAAAAAAACGCCGGCCCCCAGGGGACCGGCGTTTTTTTTGCATGGGCCGGACCGAAACCCGCCGCAGATCAGAACGCGAAGGTCAGATAGCCCAGGATGGTGCTGTCGCCGCCAACGTTGTTGTTGAAACGCTTGCCGAGCACGCGCTTGCCGGTAATGTCGGTATCGACATAGGACAGGCCAAGCGTGAATCCCTTGTACGTAGTCTCCGCTCCGACCGACCAATCGAGATAGGTCTTGTCGGTGGCGACCAGGTTGAAAGCGCCGAGCGCGCCATCCGAGCGGCCCACATGGGCGAGCAGCTTGACGGGAGCATTGGGCACCGTGACGCTGAAGTTGCTGTAGAGATAAAGCGAATCGTCCCCGCCCAGGCCGGGCTGTCCCGACCAGGCATAGTTGGCGCCGACCTTAACGTTCGCCGGCCCCATCGTATAATTGACGGAGGCATAGGGCTCCCAGAAGTCGGTGTCGTTGATCGCGCCGCCGCTGAGTTCCGGGGCGGCCGCATAGAGATAGTAAAGCACGCCGACATCGAAGCCGATCCCGCTGTCGAGCGTCTTGGTGTAGCCACCATAGAGATCGACTTCATAGTCGCCATAATCGGGCAGCGAGAAAACGTCGTCGATGGTGGACGCCCAGGTACCTACATAGAGGCCGGACTCGTGATTGACGTTGATCGTCCCCTGCGCCGCGACATGCTCGTGCGACTGGCTGAGGCCGCGGAAGCGATAATCGCTGGTGACGCCAAAATTCCCACTCACCGTGACGGACGGCGTGGGCTCGGTTTCGGTTGTTTCCTGCGCCATGGCAGGAGCGGCGGCAGCCAGCGCAAGCGCGCTCAGGCTGATCAGAGTGAAACGCATGGAATCCCTTTCAAATAGGCCTAAGGGTCCCCGCCTGCTGCCAATGGTGCTGCGTCATTTCCGCCCTGAAAGGCGTGCGCTGCTTGATCGGCATAAGACTATTGCCAAATGACGCTGCGGTGCACAACAAAATTTCCGGTTTCGTTTCGGGATGGGGATGCAGTGTTGCACAGCCGCAACAAGGGCGTGTCAGCGGACCGCGACCACCGCATCGACTTCCACCGCCGCGCCAAGCGGCAGGACGGGCACGCCTACCGCGCTGCGGGCATGCCGCCCCGCCTCTCCGAACAATGCCTGCATCAGTTCCGATGCGCCGTTCGCGACCTGGGGCTGATCGGTGAAGCTGCCCGCGGAATTGACGAACACGCCAAGCTTGACGATCCGCTCGACGCGCGAGAGATCGCCGCCCAGCGCCTTCTTGATCTGCGCGACGAGCATCAGCCCGCAGCGGCGGGCAGCTTCCTGGCCGAATTCGAGGTCCCGGTCTTCGCCCAGCCGCCCCGTCATCAGCGCGCCATCCTTGAAGGGGAGCTGGCCGGACACGTGCAGGAGCCCACCGGCCTGAACCGCGGGGACATAGGCCGCGACGGGCGCAGCGGCTTCGGGAAGAATCAGGCCGAGCTCGGCGAGCTTGCTTTCGATCGTATCGGTCATGCCCCCGCTCAACCACTCACCGCATCGGCGGTCAAGCCCGTGGCGAAGCGGGCCGCGATCCACGCCTGGGCCTTGCGCCAATCGTCGATGCGGGCATGCGCATGCGGGGCGGGCGGCACGTTGGGCGCAAGTTCGGGCTCGGCGACCATATGGAGCCGGTGGACCTGCGGTGCATGCTTCGCCACCGATTCATGGTGCACAGGCAAATCGTCGACGAAGACAGTGACGGGGTTTCCGAATTCGGCGACGAGCTTCGCGACCGGATCGCCCTTGCCGCCCTGGTTGCATTCCACCCGATGATGGATTCCATGCTCGGCGAGCTGGGCGATGCGGTGATCGCGGCAATGATCGCCGAGATTGGTGAGCACGACGATATCCGCAATTTCCGAAAGGCTTCCCAAGGCCTCGCGGGCATGCGGCACCAGGGTCTGGCGGCTCATCTCGCCCGGGAAGAATCCGCCGAGCAAGTCCCACATCTCCTCACGCGCGATGGCGCTGCTATCTGGGCGGCGCGTCATGGATTTCGTGAAATCGCCCTCCGCCAGCACGAAGTCGATGTCGTGTGCTTCATCCAGCCACGCCCCGAAATGGCGGACCATGTGGAGCAGCACTTCGTCGCAATCGGTGATCAGCAGGTGTTTCATGGCATTTCCAATTGGGCACGGGCGGCTACCAGGCGCGCGGGCCGAACCTCCAGGGCGTCGGCGCATGCCATAAGATCGGGCTCGTGCGCCTCCAGAAAACCAAGCGTCGCGGCAAGGAGCGAGGGATCGCCCGCACGCGCACGCAGCCCGGCGGGATCTAGTCCTGTCACATCCAGCAGCCGCGACGCCCGCGAAGGATCGCCGAGCGTCCAGACCAGGGCCTGAAGCGCAAGGGCCTCTGCATTTGTTTCCGCAGCCGCCATCGCTTAGAGAGTTTCGAAGATCATCGGGGTTTGGACGTGGCAAAAAGGGTGCTCGTTGTCGAGGACAACGAACTCAATCTGAAGCTGTTTTGCGATCTGCTGCGCGCGCACGGGTTCGAAGTCGAGCCAGTGAAGGACGGACGCGAGGCAGTTTCCCGCGCCCGCGCCTTCGCACCCGATCTGGTGGTGATGGATATCCAGATGCCGCACGTCACCGGCGACGAAATCATCCGCCAGATGAAGGCCGATTCGCAGCTTCGCGCCATCCCCATCATGGCAGTGACGGCCTATGCCGGGCGCGACGACGAGGAGCGTATCCGCGCCGCCGGCGCGAACGCCTATGTCTCCAAGCCGATCGGGCTGGTGCGCTTCATGGAGGAAGTGCGGGCTCTGGCGCCCACCGACGCAGAAAAGCCGCAGCGCGACGAATCGCCTGCGGCTTGAGAACCCGCCTTCGCGGGGACTGCGTAATCGAGCCGGGGCTCGATTACTTGATCTTGGCTTCCTTGAACTCGACATGCTTGCGCACGACGGGATCGTATTTGCGGAAGGACATCTTCTCGGTCTGGTTACGCGGATTCTTCTTCGTGACGTAGTAGAAACCCGTGTCCGCCGAGCTGACGAGCTTGATCTTGACAGTAGTCGGCTTGGCCATGGCCCGAAACCCTTGATTCTCGTTAAAAAGAAAGAGCGGCACGCCAGGCGCGCCGCTGTCAGGCGGCGCGGATGCGCGAGTCCGGCCTGAAAGTCAAGCTGGGCATGCTTCACGCGGCCTTAACTGCGCCGGGGCGACACTCGGAGCGGAAGGAGGCCCGAATGGAAGCGATCGTACCGGCCTTTCTCTTGGCCGTGCTCGCCCAGATTGGCGACCGCCCCGCGCTGCTCACCGCGATTCTCGCCGATCGCTATGGCCGCCCGCTCACCGTGGCGCTCGCGGCGGGGCTCGCGCATGGCGCGGGCAACGCACTGGCCGCGCTGGCCGGCATGTCGATGGCGCCCATTCTCATCCCCAACGCGCAATCGCTGCTGCTGGCGATAGCGCTGGTACTCGCCGGGCTGGGCGGCATCTGGCGCGTCAAGCCGCCTCGCCGGCTCGAAGGCTGGGGGCTGGGTGCGCTGCTGACCGGCTTTCTCGGGGTGTTCAGCCTGGCATTGGGCGACCGGACGCAATTTTTCACGCTGGCGCTGGCCACGAGGGGCGAGCCCTGGTTCGCCGCGGCCGGCGCTACACTGGGAGCGTTCGGGGTAGCGTTTGTCGCCGCGGTGCTGGGGGAGCTGAGCTGGCGTGGACTGCCGCTCGGCAAGCTGCGCGTCACGCTAGGCCTGGTCTTTCTCGCCGCCGGCGCCTGGATGGCGCTGGGGGCGCTGCGGCTTCTCTGACGGAACCGAAAAATCGAAAGGGCCGGATTTCACCGGCCCTTCCTTCGCTTACTTGATCGCGGCCAGATCTGCCTCGACCTTCTTGAGTATCTCGTCGGTCACCTTGCCTTCCGAAAAGGGCTGGACCGCGCGCAGGCTCATCGCCTTGAACATGTCGTAAGAGGGGTGCGCGGCGGTGCCTGGGAGATTGGCTTCGAGCACGACCTTCGCCTGAGGATCGGCGACCAGCGCCTCGATCGGCGTGTCCAGATTGAACTTTGCAGCGGCGGCGGGCGCGGTAGCGGCCGGCGCGGCGGGCGCAGTTTGGGCGGAAGCCGTGGCGGGCGCGAGGCAGGCGAACGCGGCAGCGGCGAGAACGACGAACTTCATGTACAAAACCCCTCCGGTGGTTGAGGCGTCAGTCTAACCGCCTTGCGCGCGCCTTTCCAGCGCGATCATTCGCCGAGGGTCAGGAGCCAGAGATCGGGCGGGGCATTCAGCCTCAGGGGAAGGCTTCCCCCAATGCCCGCGGTGACAATCACCGTTCGCCCGCCCTCGCGAATGATCCCGCAGCGATAGCGATCCTGGTAGCGCGACACCGGATCGAGCGACCCGTAAAAGGGAATCACGGCCTGGCCACAATGCGTGTGCCCGGAGAGGAGCAGCGGGAAATCCGGCGGAAGCTGAGGGGCGATGTCTGGCGAATGCGTGAAGATCAAACGCGCGCCCGGCAACCGGCGCGCGGCGGAGGCGACCTGCCCGGTTCGCGCGTGGCGTGAATAATCATCATCGACCCCGCCGATCGAAAGTGGACCCAGGGCAACCGCTTCGTTGGCGAGCAGCCGCACGCCGGCTGATTCCAGCGCGACGCGCACCGCGCCCAAGCCGGTCCAGTGATCGTGATTGCCCGGGACCGCGAGTACACCGAGCTGCGCGCGAAGCGCCTTCAGGGGCGCCAGAGCCGCAGTCACCGTTGCCGCGTCGATCGGGTCATGTCCAGGAGTGAAATCGCCCGCGATCAACACCAGATCGGGGGCCAACGCATTGATCTGGCTCACGATACGCACCAGCCGCGCGGGCATCGTCGCCACGGTGCCCGCATGGATATCGCTGATCAGAACGACGCGGACCGGCCGCGCGCCCTTGGGCCAGCCGGGCAGCGATATGTTCGCCTGCCGCACTATCGGATCACGCCGGGCCTCCAGAAACGCATAGCCGAGCAGCCCGAGGGCCAAGGCAACGACCAGAGCGAGAAGGATCAGCGGCCGCGGCATTGCGCCAGCGTAACGGGCACGCCAGGCTGGCGGAACCCCCCGCTTCGTTCCATGTTGCCCAATATCATGCGCGCCTTCGCCGATCTCCTCGATGCACTGATCTACACCCGCTCCCGCAACGCCAAGCTGCGGCTGATCGGCGAGTATCTGAAAGCAAGCCCAGACCCCGATCGCGGATGGGCAATGGCGGCGCTGACCGGAGGACTCGATCTGCCGGCGGTGAAACCAGCCCTTGTCCGCGCGCTGATCGAGGAGCGCGTCGATCCGGTGCTTTACCGGATGAGCCGCGATTTCGTCGGCGATTCGGCGGAGACGATCGCGCTGCTCTGGCCGGAGCCGGCCGCGCCGCCAGACACGGGGAAGCCGCTCACCTTGTCGCAAGTGATCGATACGCTCGGTACTATCAGCAAATCCGATGCACCCGCGGCGCTCGCTTCGATGCTCGACCGGCTGGAGGCCGACGAGCGCTTTGCCTTGCTCAAGCTGGCAATGGGCGCGCTGCGCGTCGGCGTGTCTGCCCGGCTCGCCAAGACGGCGCTGGCCCAGGCCTTTGCGCTTGATGTGGAGGCAGTCGAAGAGGTCTGGCACGGACTGGCCGCGCCCTATGCGCCGCTGTTCGACTGGGCGGAAGGGAGGGGCGCCCAGCCCACGTCCCAAAATGTCCCGGTCTTCCGGCCCTTCATGCTGGCGCACCCGCTGGAGGAAACGCAAGTCAGCCTCGACGATTATGCCGCCGAGTGGAAATGGGACGGCATTCGCGTCCAGCTCGTCCATGTCGCGGGCGAGACCCGGCTTTATAGCCGCGCGGGGGATGACATCACGCATAGCTTCCCCGAAGTCGCGGCCGGCTTTCGCACGCCGGGGGTTCTGGACGGCGAATTGCTCGTGAAGGGCGAGGCCCAAGGAGGACCAAGTCTTGATGGAGGCGGAGCCGGAAGCTTCAACGCGCTGCAGCAGCGGCTGGGGCGCAAGGTGGTCAGCGCCAAGACGCTTGCCGACTATCCCGCCTTCGTGCGGCTCTACGACATCCTGTTTGATGGGGCGGAGGATCTGCGCCCACTCGGCTGGTCCGGCCGGCGCGCCCGGCTGGAGGCATTTGCCGGCCAACTCGACCCTGAGCGGTTCGACATATCGGCGGTGATCGACGCCAAAGACTTCGCGGCGCTGGAGGAAATACGCGCTGGCGCGCGCGATGCCGCGATCGAGGGCGTTATGCTCAAGCGCAGGGATTCGCCTTATGTCACCGGGCGGCGCGTCGGCCTTTGGTACAAATGGAAGCGCGATCCGCTCAATGCCGATTGCGTGCTGATGTATGCCCAGCGGGGCAGCGGAAAGCGCAGTTCCTTTTATTCGGATTACACGTTCGGAGCCTGGAACGAGGCCGGCGAGCTGATGCCGGTCGGCAAGGCTTATTTCGGTTTCACCGACGAGGAACTGAAATGGCTGGACCGCTATGTTCGCAACCACACGGTCGCGCGGTTCGGCCCGGTACGCGAGACCGACAAGAGCCTGGTGCTCGAAGTCGCCTTCGATTCGATCCACGAATCGAAACGGCACAAGTCTGGCCTCGCCATGCGCTTCCCCCGCATCAGCCGCATCCGCAACGACAAGCCTGCGAGCGAGGCCGACACGATCGCGGGCCTCAGGCGGCTGGCGACCTGAGCCGGGTGGCGCTAACGTGGCGCCATTCAGACTTTCAAGGACACCCGATGCGTCTATTCCCCGCTCTCGCCATCCTGCCGCTGGCGTTCACTCTATCCGCTGCCCAAGTCGCGCCGGCCGGCGAGCCCGAGTTCAGTCCGGAGCGCATCCGGGCAGACGTTGCCTATCTCGCGGATGACAAATTGGAGGGCCGCTTCACAGTCGCGCCCGGCTATTTCAACGCTGCCGCCTATGTCGCCAATCGCTTCGCCAAGCTCGGTCTGAAACCGGGCGGGGACGTGCAGGACTGGTTTCAGATGGTGCCCATCGGGATCGACAACGGGAAGTCCAAGGTCTCGTACCGCGCGCCCAATGTCATCGGCATCGTGCCGGGCTCAGATTCGGCGCTGAAGGACGAATATGTCGTGATCAGCGCGCATCTCGATCATATCGGCAGCAATCCAAAGGCGGGCAAGGATACCATCTTCAACGGCGCGATGGACAATGCATCGGGCGTTGCGACAATGCTCGAGGCAGCACGGGCCTTCACCACCGGTGGGAAAGCGCCCCGTCGCTCCATCCTGTTCATTGCGCTTGCCGGGGAAGAGGAGGGGCTGATCGGCTCCGATTTTTTCGCCCGCCACCCGCTGGTTCGCGGCAAATTGATCGCCAACGTCAATCTCGACATGCCGATCCTTCTCTATGATTTCCAAGATGTCGTCGCGTTCGGCGCCGAGCATTCGACTCTGGGCCCGCTGGTTGCAGCCGCGGGCGCGAAGATGGGCGTGACCTTGTCCCCCGATCCCATGCCCCTGGAGAACCTGTTCGTCCGCTCAGACCATTACAGCTTCGTCAAGCAAGGGGTGCCTTCCGTATTCCTCGTCACCGGCTTCAAGAACGGCGGAGAGAAGGCGATCAAGGACTTCCAGAAGCGTCATTATCACCAGGTCTCGGATGACATGTCGCTGCCCTTCGACTGGAACGCCGCAGCCAGGTTCGCCAAGATCAATTACCTGATCGCGCGCGAGATCGCCGATAGGGAACAGGCGCCGCTTTGGTATGCAGGCAACCAATATGGCGACCGCTACGCCAAGGGGGCGCCCAAGGCGCCGCGGCCCTAAAGCCCAAAGCAAAAGGGCCGGGAATTTCTCCCCGGCCCTTTTGCTTTGGTGTGGAAGCTAAACGCTTAGCTGCCCGGCGTAAGATTCACTGCGGCATATTTGCCGCGGCGGTCCACTTCGAGCTCGAACTCAAGCCGATCGCCTTCGTTGAGCGTGGGCATGCCCGCGCGCTCGACGGCAGAAATGTGCACGAACGCATCGGGCTGCCCGTCATCGCGCTGGATGAAGCCGAAGCCTTTCATCGCGTTGAAGAACTTGACCGTGCCGCTCGCCTTTTCGCCGGTCAGCTGGCGTTGCGGGCCACCCGTGCCACCGGCGCCACCGCCGAAGCCGCCGCCCGGGCCACCACGATCGCCGCGGTCTTCACGCGGAGCGCGCTCTTCGACTGCCATCGGCTCGCCGTCGATCTTGAGCTCGGTCGCCGAGATGCGGCCGCCGCGATCGACGAGCGTGAAGCCCATCGGCTGCCCTTCGGCCAGGCCGGTAAGGCCCGCTTGCTCGACCGCCGAGATGTGCACGAAAACGTCTTCGCCCCCGTCATCGCGGACGACGAATCCGAAGCCCTTTTGCGCATTGAAGAATTTGACCACGCCGGTCGCTTCGCCGACCACCTGGGGAGGCATGCCGCGGCCACCGCCGCCGCCTGCTCCGCCGCCGAAGCCGCCGCCGCCCGCTCCGCCACCGAAGCCGCCGCCACCACCGCCGCGGTAACCGCCACCTCCACCGCCGCCACCGCCGCCGAAGCGGTCGCCGCCGCCAAAGCCGCCGCGATCACCGAAACCGCCGCCGAAGCTGCTGCCGCCGCCGCCTTCATCGCCACCAAAGCTGTCGCGCTTGTCGCGGCCACGTCCGCCGCGATCCCCGCGGCGCCCTCTATCGAAACTCATGCCCTGTTCGTCTTCCCGGTTCGCCCAATCACAATCAAACCCAAGGCGCCGGACGAATAACGCGCAGGTGTTCAGGCACACAGACCATGCCGAGAATCGGCCATAGCCCAAAATCGGACAGGGCGCGAACGAAATTCGGCTTGATTTGGTCAAACAAGCGCTAACTGAAGCGCTTGCGCCACAGTGCTGCGCGCGGCAGAGAATCGCGACATGGATTCGCTTATCGAACTGCTCGCCAGTCCGGCCGCCTGGGCCGCGCTCGTCACCCTCATCGTGATGGAGGTCGTGCTCGGAATCGACAACCTGATCTTCATCTCGATCCTGTCGAACAAATTGCCCCAGGAGCAGCGCCAGAAAGCGCGCCGCATGGGCATTTCGCTGGCGCTGGTGATGCGGCTCGCCTTGCTCACCGCGATCGCCTGGATCGTCGGGCTGGTCCACCCGGTGTTCGACCTCGGAATCGTAGGCCCGCTCGATTCGCATGGCGAGCCAGCGTTCGAAACGGCGTTTTCGTGGCGGGACCTGATCCTGATGGCGGGCGGGCTGTTCCTGGTGTGGAAGGCCACGACCGAGATTCATCACACCGTCGATGCGAATGCGCACGACACCGACGATCTGCTCGACAAGAACAAGGTCCTGCAAATGACCTTCGCGGCTGCGATCGTCCAGATCCTGCTGCTCGACATCGTCTTTTCGATCGATTCGATCCTGACCGCTGTCGGCATGACCGAACATGTCGAGATCATGTATGTCGCGGTGGTCTTCGCTGTCGGAGTGATGCTGCTCGCCGCCGATCCGCTGGCGAATTTCATCAATCGCAACCCCACGGTGGTGATGCTCGCGCTGGGCTTCCTGCTGATGATCGGCATGGTGCTGATCGCCGAGGGTTTCGGGGCGCATGTGCCCAAAGGCTATATCTATGCGGCGATGGCCTTTTCGGCGGCGGTCGAGGGGCTCAACATCTGGTCGCGCCGGGCTAAGACGCGCAAGGCCGCGGCAGAGGCTCCACCTTCAGACCATTGAGGCGAAGCCGGAAGCCGTCTAGGCGAATCCGATGACTGTTCATTTCCACGAAGAAGACCTGCCCGGGGGCGTGTTCGCTCCCGGCGCGTCAATCGCTGTCGATACCGAGACGATGGGGCTGATCACGCCGCGCGACCGGCTGTGCGTCGTCCAGCTCTCCGATGGCTCGGGCGACGAACACCTCGTCCGCTTCGGCCCGCAATCGGATTATGCCGCGCCCAATCTGCGCGCAGTGCTCGCGGATCCCGAGCGGCTCAAGCTCTATCATTTCGCTCGCTTCGATCTCGCCGCGATCCGCTTCTATCTGGGGGTTACCGCCGGGCCGGCATATTGCACCAAGATCGCCTCGCGGCTGGTGCGGACCTATACCGACCGGCACGGGCTGAAGGACCTTGTCCGCGAGTTGTGCGGGCAGGAAGTGTCAAAGCAGCAACAGTCTTCGGATTGGGGCGGGCCGGCGCTTTCGGAGCCGCAAAAGGAATATGCGGCCTCCGATGTTCGCTTTCTGCATGCGATGAAAGTGGAACTCGACAAGCGTCTCGAGCGTGAAGGGCGCATGCACCTTGCCCAAGCCTGTTTCGATTTCCTGCCCTGGCGCGCCGAGCTCGATCTGGCCGGATGGCCCGAGATCGATATCTTCGCGCATGCGTAGACTATAACCAATGTCTGACGTCGCGATACGCATGCGCTCGCAAAAGCGCAGTTGGGCGCATCCGGGCAGCAGCCATGACCGGCTGGTGCGGATCGCCTTGTTGGTGCTTCCCGCAGGGATCGGCGTGCTCAGCGCATTCCTGGTGCTGGCGCCGCTCCTGATGGGCGGCGACGTCAGCTTCGTGCTCGACAAGAACAAGGTGGAAATCGCGCGCGAACGGCTGCGCATCGAAGCAGCCGTTTATCGCGGCGAGGACGCCAAGGGGCAGCCTTTCCGGCTGAATGCGGGATCGGCGGTTCAGCAAAGCTCGGCCGAGCCGGTCGTCCAGCTTCAACAGCTCTCGGCCGAGATCACGCTGCCCGAGGGGCCCGCCTCGCTCAAGGCCGATCAGGGCCGCTACGACATGGAGAAGGAGCAGGTCGCGGTAGACGGCCCGATCAAGTTCCGGACGAGCGACGGCTACACGCTCGACACCCATGACGCCACGGTGGACCTCAAGACCCGGCGGATGCGCAGTGGCGGCGCGGTTTCGGGCACGACGCCGATGGGCACCTTCAGCGGCAACCGGCTGACTGCCGATCTGGAGAAGCGGACCGTCTCACTCGACGGCAATGCGCGCTTGCGGATATTTCCCGGAAGGGCAAATAGGCGATGATGACCCGCTTCTTTGCTTTCGCCGTTGCCGCCCTGATGCTCGCGGCCGCCCCCGCGGCGGCGCAAACGCGTCATAACAGCTCCGCGCCCATCGATTTCGCATCCGACCATATCGAGTTGCAGGACCGCGCAAACCGGGTCTTGCTCACCGGAAACGTTCGCATCACCCAAGCGGAGATGACGCTGACGGCGGCGCGGATGACCGTGACTTATACCGGCCAGATCGCCAACGGCTCGCCCCAGGTCTCGCGGCTCGACGCATCGGGCGGCGTTACGGTGTCGCGGCCGGATCAGACCGCCCGCTCGCAATATGCGGTCTACGACCTCAACCGCCGCGTGATCACGATGGTCGGGGGCGTCACCCTGCGCCAGGGCGCCAACAACGTCTCGGGCGGGCGCCTCTCCATCAATCTGGATACCGGCCGCGCCACGATCGACGGCTCGGGCGTGAGCGGCGGCGGCGGAAGCGGCCCAGGCGTGCAGAGCCAGGGCGGGCGCGTGACCGGGCGATTCTCGGTGCCCGATCGCGGGGGTTCGTCCGCTCCCGCACCTGCGCCGAAACAGTAATTCGGCGCGAGCCGACGCGCGGGGCCTTCCCTTGGCCGCGAACTTCATGCAGGAATCCTGCCAACCCGCTTTCTATCAAGGACGCGGCAACCGAGCCCGTCCATGCAGGGACAAAAGATGACCGACACAGTCACTCTGGAATCGCATTTGGCCGATCCCGCGCCGCTTCCCGACAAGGGGCTGGCCGTGGTCTCGATCGCCAAATCCTATGACAAGCGGGTAGTGCTCACCGATGTGTCGGTGTCTGTCGGCCGAGGCGAAGTCGTCGGACTGCTGGGGCCGAACGGCGCGGGCAAGACCACTTGCTTCTATTCGGTGATGGGACTGGTGAAGCCCGACAGCGGCCGGATCATGCTGGACGGCGAGGACATTACCAAGCTGCCGATGTATCGCCGCGCGATCCTGGGCCTGGGCTATCTGCCGCAGGAAACCTCGATCTTCCGCGGCCTGACGGTGGAGCAGAATATCCTCGCAGTGCTCGAACTCGCCGAGCCGGACAAGGCCGCGCGCCAGCGCCGGCTTGATCAGTTGCTGGGGGAATTCGGCCTCACCCGGCTGCGCGACGCTCCTTCGATGGCGCTGTCGGGCGGCGAGCGGCGCCGCGCCGAGATTGCCCGGGCATTGGCGGCCGACCCCACGATCATGCTGCTCGACGAGCCCTTCGCCGGCATCGACCCGCTTTCGATCAGCGATATCCGCGACCTGATCGTGGAGCTGAAGTCACGCGGCATCGGCGTGCTGATCACCGACCACAATGTTCGCGAGACGCTCGACATCGTCGATCGCGGCTACATCATCTATGACGGCCGCGTGCTCTTCGCGGGCTCGCCCGAGGATCTCGTCAAGGACGAGAATGTCCGGCGCCTGTATCTGGGCGAGAGCTTCGAGCTGTGACGTTGAACTATAGATAATCCATGAGTCTCGCGCCCCGCCTCGACCTGCGGCAGTCGCAATCGCTGGTGATGACGCCCCAGCTCCAGCAGGCGATCAAGCTGCTGGCACTGTCCAATCTCGAGATCGAGACCTTCATCGCCGAGGAGCTGGAGAAGAACCCGCTGCTGGATGCGCAGCGGGGCGATGACGGCGAGGCGCGCGAGCCCGAGCCCCAGGCCGAGTTCGAAGAGCGCGACGGCCCCGCCGATGCAGCCGAATTGCTGAACGGCGGCGGCGAGGCTTCCGGCGAAGCCGCGCTAGACGTGGATTTCACAGCCGAGACCTTTCACCACGACAGCGCGGCAGACAGCATGGGCGGCCTGGATGGCGGGCTCGGCATGACGGGCTCAAGCATTGGCGGCGGCGGATCGGAGGATGGCCCCGATTTCGACAATATGGCCAATGCCGATCTGAACCTCGCCGATTATCTGATGGGCCAGGCCGGCGCGAGCATAGCGGGGCCGGACCTGTTCATCGCCGCGCACCTGATCGACCAGATCGACGAGGCGGGGTATCTCACCGTTCCGCTGCTCGAAGTCGCCAACCGGCTGGGCGTGGCGCTGGCTCGAGTCGAGGAAGTGCTGGCCGTCATCCAGACATTCGATCCCACTGGAGTGGGCGCGCGCAACCTTTCCGAATGCCTCGCGCTCCAGGCCAAGGAAGCCGATCGCTACGATCCGTGCATGGCGCGGCTGATCGATAATCTCGAACTGGTGGCGCGCGGCGACATGTCGCGGCTGAAGCGCATCTGCGACGTCGATGACGAGGACCTTGCGGACATGATCCGCGAACTGCGCAACTACGATCCAAAGCCGGGATGCCGCTTCGGCGGCGAGCCGATGCTGGCGGTGACCCCCGACATCTTCGTCGCGCGCAAGGGCGCTGGCTGGGCGGTCGAGATCAACGCCGCCACGCTGCCGCGGCTGCTGGTCAACCGCAATTATTATGCGGAGATCGCGAGCGGGCCGCAGGACAAAGCGAGCAAGGCCTGGCTCTCGGACTGCCTCGCCAGCGCCAACTGGCTGGTCAAGGCGCTCGACCAGCGGCAGCGCACGATCATCAAGGTCGCCGGCGAAATCGTGAAGCAGCAGGAGGCGTTTTTCCTGAAGGGCGTCGCGCATCTGCGCCCGATGACGCTGCGCCAGGTGGCGGAGGCGATCGAGATGCACGAATCGACGGTCAGCCGCGTCACCAGCAACAAATATCTGAGCTGCGCGCGCGGCCTCTATGAACTCAAATACTTCTTCACCAGCGCCATCCAGTCGTCAGACGGCGGCGACGCGGTCTCGGCCAACGCGGTCAAGGACGCGATCAAGGGGCTGATCGCCGCGGAGGACGCCAAGGCAATTCTTTCGGACGACACGCTGGTCGACCTGCTCAACGCCAAGGGCTTCGACATCGCGCGGCGCACGGTGGCCAAATATCGCGAGGCGCTCGGCATTGGCAGCTCGGTGCAGCGCCGGCGGCAAAAGGCGCTTGAAGGCGCGGGCTAGCCCTTTAGGATATCGAAGAAGATATAGGTTTCGGGAGTTCGGTCATCATCGCGCCCCAGCCGCCACGCAAACTGGCGTTCGTTTTTGAAATCATGGACAGCTTCACGCGCAGCTTGCCGCGTGACCTTGATAGGTCTGCCGGTGTCGCCTTTCGCCGGCGCGTCCGGTCCCTTGAGACGCCAACAGGACACAATCAACATCGCGACGGCCGTTCCATTGTCGCGCACCTCGCTCGCACAGCGCTCCGCATCACGCCAGCTCCGTACAAGGTCGGCTTTGGAGCCGCGGTTGATAAATCGCTGCTTCGCTTCGAACCACCACTCGCGATCAGATGAGGATATCCACAAATCCGACCGGCCCGACCGCGGGCTCGAATTTTTAATATCGTTCTTTGTGACCGCGAATTCCGGTAAGGCCATGAAGCCAGCGTGAGCGGCGGCGGTCGCAAGAAAACCTACGCTGGCTTGCTCGCCGTACATGAATGGATCGTCGTTACCTGCCTCAAGATAGAACCGATCAGCCAGTTTTGCTGCCGACTCCATCCACCTGTTCCAGTCCTTTGCTTCCCGACGACGATCATCTGCTTTCAAGCAAACGGCTTTGATTTTTTGTATCGCCATACAGGGAGAGTGATGCCGCCCTGTCTAGAGGTCAATCGTCCTCGTCCTCGAACCCTACCAGATCGAGCGCCCGCGCCTTGATCTGGCGCATCGCGCACCAGTGAACAAGGGCGTCCTCGCGCCCATGGGTTACCCACACCTCCTTCGGGGCGACTTCCTGGATGGTGCGGGTGAGCTCATCCCAATCGGCGTGATCCGAAAGGATCAGCGGCAGCTCGACATTGCGCTGCACTGCCCGCTGGCGGACGCGCATCCAGCCCGAGGCCATCGCGGTGATCGGATCGGGCAGGCGGCGCGACCAGCGATCGTTGAGCGCGCCGGGCGGGCACAGGACGATGCGGCCCTGCAACTCAGCCTTGGGAACGCCAGTGGCAGGTCGAAGATCGCCCAGATCGACGCCAAACTCCACATAGAGATCGCAAAGCCGCTGCATCGCGCCGTGGAGATAGATCGGATCGTCGAGCCCCATCGCGCGCAGTTCGGCGATCACGCGTTGCGCCTTTCCCAGGGCATAGGCGCCGACGAGGACGCAGCGGGCCGGATTGGCGCGCAGGGCGGCGAGCAGCTTGTCGAGCTCGTCATGCGTCTCGGGATGACGGAACACCGGCAGGCCGAACGTCGCCTCGGTGACGAACACATCGCACGGCACGACTTCGAACGGAGCGCAGGTCGGGTCTTCGCGGCGCTTGTAATCGCCCGAGACCACAATTCGCTCGCCGGCATGCTCCAGCACGATCTGCGCCGATCCGAGCACGTGCCCCGCCGGCACAAAACTTATGTCGACATCGCCCAGCCGCAGCGACTCGCCGTACGCCACCGCATGGCCGGTCTGCGGGCCGTAGCGCGTCGCCATGATCGCCAGCGTCTCCGGCGTCGCCCATACTTCGCCATGCCCCCCGCGCGCATGATCGGCATGACCGTGCGTCACCAGCGCACGCGGAACCGGCACGCTCGGGTCTACCCATGCATCCGCCGACGGAATATAGATGCCCGTCGGATGCGGCTCGATCCAGCTTCCCAATGCCATTCGGTTCATATGGGCGAGCGATCGCATGGTTCCAAATTGGATCGAAGCGAGTGCGCTTTCGTTGGGACGCGATCAGGCGTTTGGAGGAAAGAGATGGAAGTCACGATGCAGGGCATGATGTCGGTCCTGGGCCCGATCCTGCTCGCCGCCGCGATTATCTGGGCGATGCTGCATAACCGGGGTACGCGCGCCGAAGTGCAGCGCACCGAGGACGCGACGCGCGAAATGTATGACGCACAGGATGCGGACGACAAGGTGCGCGACGCGAAGTAACGCTCTATCTGAATCGAGTGCCCGACCTTCCCCAGCCCCTGACAGATTGGTTCGCAACGCGGGGCTGGGCGCCGAGACGTCACCAGATCGAGATGCTCGCCGCCGCGCGAGCGGGCGAGCATGCGCTGCTGGTTGCGCCAACCGGGGCAGGCAAGACGCTCGCCGGTTTCCTCCCCACACTGGCCGAGCTGATCGAGACGCCCCGCGACGGGCTGCATACGCTGTATATCTCACCCTTGAAGGCGCTGGCGGTGGACGTGCAGCGCAACTTGCTGACACCGATCGACGAAATGGGCCTGTCCATCCGCGTGGAGACCCGGACTGGCGATACGCCGCACGAGCGCAAGGTCCGCCAGCGCTCGCGCCCTCCGCAGATATTGCTGACGACCCCCGAGTCGCTGAGCCTGCTGCTTTCCTATGAAGACAGCTTGACGATGTTCGCCGGGCTCAGGACGATCGTCATCGACGAAGTCCACGCCTTTGCCACCGGCAAGCGCGGAGACCTGCTCGCACTTGCGCTGGCGCGGCTCAATCGGCTGGCTCCGAACCTGCGCCGGGTTGCGCTCAGCGCCACCGTCGCCGACCCGGACGGCTATCGCGCCTGGCTCGCGCCTTATGGTGACATCGATACGGTGGCCCTGGTGCAGGGCGAGAAAGGCGCCGAGCCCAATATCGCCATCCTGCTGCCCGAAGGGCGCGTGCCCTGGGCGGGCCATTCGGGCGTCTATGCCCTGCCCCAAGTGATGGCCGAAATCGAGACGCATCGCACGACGATCGTCTTTTGCAATACGCGCGGGCTCGCCGAACTGGTCTTCCAGAATCTGTGGAAGATCAACGACCTCAAGCTTCCGATCGGCGTGCATCACGGCAGCCTTAGCCTCGAAGCGCGACGGCGGGCCGAGCAGGCGATGGCGGACGGCAAGCTGCGCGCACTGGTGGCGACGGCCAGCCTCGATCTCGGCGTGGATTGGGGGGATGTCGATTGCGTGGTCCAGATGGGCGCGCCCAAGGGCTCGTCGCGGATGCTCCAGCGGATCGGGCGGGCCAATCACCGGCTGGACGAATCCTCGGAAGCCGTGCTGGTGCCGGGCAACCGCTTTGAATATCTGGAGGCGCGCGCGGCGCTGGACGCAGTGGAAGCCGGCGAGCTCGACCCCGACATATTCCGCCCCGGCGCGCTCGACGTTCTGGCCCAGCATATCATGGGAGTCGCGTGCGCCGCACCGTTCGACGCAAGTGAAATGCTGCAGGAGATACGTGCAGCATTGCCCTATTCGGCGCTGGAGGAAGAGGCGTTCCAGCGCGTGCTCCAGTTCATCGCCGACGGCGGGTACAGCCTGCGCGCCTATGACAAGTTCAAGCGGCTCACGCTCGGCAAGGACGGGCTGTGGCGCGTGACCAAGCCCGCTTTTGTTGCGCAGCATAGATTGAATGCGGGCATCATCGTCGAGGCGCCGATGCTCGAAGTGCGCTTCAAGAACGGGCGGCGGCTGGGCAAGGTGGAGGAAGCCTTCGGCTCGTCGCTTTCGCCGGGGGACACATTCTTCTTCGCCGGGCTCGCGCTCGAAGTCGAGCGAGTCGAGCTGACCGACCTGATCGTGCACGCAACCGCGAAGCAGGCGCGGTTCGTTTCCTATATGGGCGCGCGCCTCGCGATCACCGCGACGCTCGCCAATCGGGTCCGCGAATTCCTCGACGACCGCAGCCAATGGCGACGCTTTCCCGACGACGTGCGCGAATGGCTTGAGATGCAGGACCGCCGCTCGGCGCTTCCCAAGCCCGGCCAGTTGCTGGTGGAGACCTTCCCGCACGAAGGCCGGCACCATATGGTCGCCTACAGCTTCGAAGGCTGGAATGCGCACCAGTCGCTGGGCATGCTGATCACGCGCCGCATGGAAGCGATGGGGCTGAAGCCCCTGGGCTTCGTCGCCAATGATTATGCGCTTGCTGTCTACGGGCTGGAGAAGATCACCGATCCTGCCGCCCTGTTCTCGCCCGACATCCTGGAACATGAATTCATCGACTGGGTTCAGCAATCGGCCCTGCTCAAGCGCGCGTTCCGCGAAGTGGCGATCATCGGGGGACTCGTCGAGCGCCAGATCCCGGGCAAGAAGAAAACCGGTCGGCAAGTCACTTTCTCGACCGACCTGATCTATGACGTGCTGCGCAAATACGAGCCGGACCACCTCCTTCTCCGCGCCGCCTGGGCAGACGCACGGGCGCGAATGACCGATGTGGGGCGCCTGGCGCGCCTGCTCGATACGGCCGCTGACACCATGCTCCATATCGACCTGCCACGCGTAAGCCCGATGGCGGTGCCGGTTTTGATCATGATTGGGCGCGAACGGACGCCGCAGGGCAGCGCCGAGGACGCCTTGCTCATCGAAGCCGAGGATATCGCGGCGGAAGCGATGCGGCTCGATTGAGGAGATTGCTGCGCAACATGCAAAGGTATATCATTGCGCACATGACCCATATCATCCGCTCGCTCCTGCTCCTGCCTTTGCTGCTGCCGCTGGGCACAGCCGCCGGCGGGCGCGACCTGCCCGCGCAGGACCCCGAAATCCTGGAGGCGGAAAAGGCGTTCACGGACGCAGCGACCTTGCTCACGCTTGGCGAGATCGAGCAGCGCCTCACCGTTCCTGTCGCGGTGGGCGCGCGCGGGCCTTATAATTTCATCATCGATACCGGCGCCGAGCGCACGGTGGTTTCGCGCGAACTCGCGGGTTCGTTGCGGCTGCTCGCCGGCGACCCGGTGACGCTCACCTCGATGACCGGCAGCAGCAAGGTCAACACGGTAGTTGTCCCCGATCTGTCGATCAAATCGATCGGGCAGCTACATACGGTGATCGCGCCTTCGCTGGAGGCGCGCGATCTGGGCGCTGCGGGACTCCTGGGAATCGACACGCTCAGCAAGCATCAGGTGTCGATCGACTTCGAAAAGGGGACAATGGCTGTCCGGCCCAGCCATCCGCGCAAGAAGTTCACGCGTCGTGCCGAGAACGAGATCGTCGTGACCGCCAAGAGCCTGTTCGGCCAGCTTATCGTGACCGACGCCTATTACGGCCAAACCCGCATCCAGGTGGTGCTAGACACCGGATCGCAAGTGACGATGGGAAACAGCGCGCTGCGCAAGCGCGTCGGCCGCCGGGCGCCCAAGCCCAGGTCAATCCAACTTACCAGCGTGACCGGTGACAAGGTCGTTGCGGACTATACCGTCGTGCCGGACATTTCCGTTGGCGCTATCGCTTTCGGGGGAATGCCGGTCGCCTTCGCCGATGTCGCGCCGTTTGAAAGGTTCGGACTGACGCAACGCCCGGCCTTGCTGCTCGGCATGGATGCCCTGCGGAGCTTTCGCCGCGTCGATATCGACTTCCCAAATCGGGAAGTGCGGTTCGTCATGCCGCGCGGAACGCCGGTGCGCCTCAAGGAGTGGAGTTCGCCCTTGCTGCCGGGAGTCAAAGGCGCATCGGGCAGCAAGACGCTTTGACGCTGTTGACATAAAGCACGCGTGGTTGCTTGGACGGCGCGATGACAAGCCTCTCGCGCGCAGCCCTCGCCGCACTCCCCCAATCGATCCTCCGCCCGGGCCATGACCCGGCAGCGATCAGCACCGGCATCGTCCATTTCGGCCCAGGCGCATTCCACCGGGCGCACCAGGCTGCCTATATCGATCGGTTGCTGGATAGCGATCCGCGCTGGGGGATTGCGGCGGTCTCGCTGCGCAGCCCCGGCACGGTCGAAGCGCTCAAGGCCCAGGACGGCCTCTACACGCTCGCGGTGATCGACCAGGCCCCCTCGATGCGCGTGATCGCCGCGCATTCGGACGCCGTCGGCCCAGGCGAAGGCGCGCGGCTGCGGGCGCTGCTTGCCGATCCGGCCGTGCGCATTGCAACCAGCACGGTGACCGAAAAGGGCTATTGCCTGGCGGGCGACGGCACGCTCGACATGGCGCATCCCGACATCGTCCGCGACCTTTCCCGCCCGGCCGAGCCGGCGAGCGTGATCGGCTGGATCGTCGCCGGGCTGGCCGACCGGCGCGCGGCCGGCATTCCGCCGTTCGCGATGCTTTGCTGCGATAACATGACGGGTAATGGCGGCAAGCTTCGCGCGGCGTGCGTAGCGCTTGCGCATGCGAACGATCCCGGGCTGGCCGATTGGATCGAGAGTGAAGTCGCCTTCCCCGATTCGATGGTCGATTCGATCACCCCGGCGAGCGATCCGGCGTTCCTCGGCCATGTCGCGCACGAACTGGGCGTAACCGATAACGGCGCCGTCCAGCGCGAAGGTTTCGCGCAATGGGTGCTCCAGCGCTTCGAGCTTCCCGAGGGCCCCGACCTCGCGGCGGCAGGGGTGACGCTTACCGACGATGTGCGCGGATACGAGCAGGCCAAGCTCCGCATCCTGAACGGCGCGCACTCGTCGCTCGCCTATATCGGCATCGCATTGGGGCTCGAGACGGTATTCGAGGCGATGTCGGATCCCGCGCTTGAGGGCTTCGTCTCCCGCCTCGTCCATTCGGATATAGCGCTGACCCTGAAGCCGGTCGCGGGGCTTGATGTCTCGGCCTATGCGGATGCGGTTCTCGACCGTTTCCGTAACCCAGAAATCCGCCATCTGCTCAGCCAGATCGCTTGGGACGGTTCGCAGAAGCTGCCCTATCGGCTGCTCGACACGATACAGGACGCCCTGGTCGCGGGGCGCGATGTCGATCGACTCGCGGTCCCCGTCGCGGCGTGGATCGCATTCGTGCGGTACAAGGCACAGGCGGGCGAGACGATCACCGATCCGCTAGCCGATGTCCTCGCGCAGACGGCGACGGGAAGCGACGTGGCGGCCGCCATGCTCGCGCTGCGGCAGGTGTTCCCGGAGAAGCTCGCGACCGACCCGAGATTTCGGCATGCGGTTACCGAAGCCCTGCTGCCGTTCCTCGACGGGCATCCGGAAACGCTGCTTCGGCGCTGAAGCTTGACTTGTGCGCGGATCAGTCCAGTTTCGCGTTGAATTACGGGGAGAAATTCGAATGGATGCAACAAAACTGCTCGCCCTCGGGGCCACTGCATGCCTGTTCCTCCCTGCGGTGACTTCCGCGCACCCCCGCCAGGAGCCTGCAGCAAAGCCGGCGGCTGAGAAGAAGATATGCAAGATGATCGTGCCGATCGGCTCGACGCTCGGCAAGCGCTTCTGCCTAACCAAGGCCGAGTGGAAAGAACTCTCCGAACGTACCCAGGAAGATGCCGCCGTGGCGTTGTCACGTCGCGGCGCTGGAATGTGCGACATCAAATGCTGATGCGCGACGGCTGTGGGGGCCCCGGCTTGGCTCCGAGCGAACCGCGCTGCTAGGCCGCCTCCGGCGCTCCGTCCTTGAGCACATGGCTGCAGAGCTGGGCTTCGGGCGTATCCCCCCCCTCAAGCGCGGCCACGGTCACCCAGCCCTCTCCGCGCAGCCCTGCGGCGACGCTCAACGGCGTGCCCAGAGGCAGGAACAAGCGGCGGCGCTCGCCGTCGCGCAGCCCGGCCAGGATCGGATCCGCATATAGCGAAAAGCCGACCGCCGTCTCTTCCCGGCTGTCGCCATGGATGATGGTATAGCTTCCGCCCCGCCCGATTTCGCCGCGCATACCTTGGGCGAATAGCGAGAAGCCGAGCCAGCTTTGATATTCGAAGCCGTGCCGCTCGGTCGGATCGAGCGTCAGCGCGGCCTGGCCTTCGATGGCAGAAGCAATGCTGGCGAGGCCTTCGAGGCGCGTCGAAAGCCTGCCCGAATCGATTTCGCGCAGCCGCGCCATCGCCGCGTCGAACGGTCCTGCGGCTTCGATGAGCGGCATATAGCGCGAGTCGATCGCCGCGACGCCACCGGCGTCCTTGGCATCCAGTCGTTGACGCAATGCTTCGATATCAGGGGAATCGCCGGCGAGCATGTCGATCAGATCGGGTAGCGTGAAATCGACCGACAGGCCGGTCACGCCGGCCGCCTGCAGCGCCTCGATCGCTACTTGCACGACTTCGGTCGCGGCCGCGACGGTGTCCAGCCCGATCAGCTCGCAGCCGATCTGGCGCATCGAACGCAGCGGATCGAGCGCCGAAGCACTGAGCTTCATCACCTGGCCGGCATAGCTGAGCCGCACGGGGCGCGGATGATGCCCCATGCGGGTGGCCGCGATGCGCCCCACCTGTGCGGTAATATCCGGGCGGATCGCCAGCGTACGCTGCGAAACCGGATCCACGAAACGCACCGCATCGCGCATCCGCGCGGCCTTCAGCCGGCTGGCCAGCTCATCCGCGAACTCGGCGAGCGGGGGATCCACTTGCTCATAGCCGTAGCTTCGCGCGACGCCGAGCACGCGCGATTCGAGCCGCGATGCCGCGTCCGCCGCGGGGGGCAGGCGATCGTGGAAGCCTTCGGGGAGAAGCCCGGTCATGCCCGCACGCCTAGCCTCGTCAGAACTTGAGCGCCATCGCCGTTTTCACGCCCGGAAGCGCGCGGACAGTGGCGATCAGCTCGGGAGTGACGGGCTCATCGACCGAGAGCAGCAGCACCGCCTCGCCGCCGGCGTCGCGGCGGCCGAGGTGGAAAGTGCCGATGTTGACCCCCGCTTGCCCCAGCGTAGAGCCTAGCCGGCCGATAAAGCCCGGCGCGTCCTCGTTGACGATATAGAGCATGTCGCCCGCCAGATCGGCCTCCACCTTGATGCCGAACAACTCGACCAGGCGCGGCGCCTGGTTGCCGAATAGCGTGCCGGCGACAGAGCGGTCGCCACGCTCGGTGGCGACCGTGACGCGAACCAGGGTGTGATAATCCCCTTCGCGCTCGTGCCGGACTTCGCGCACATCGAGCCCGCGCTCCTTGGCCAGGAACGGCGCGTTGACCATATTCACAGTATCGGAATGAACGCGCATCAGGCCCGCGAGCACCGCGCCGGTGATCGGCTTCTGATTGAGTTCGGCCGCCGCGCCCTCCACTTCGATCGAAATCGAGCTGAGTGCGCCATGCGCTAGCTGCCCGATCAGCGAGCCAAGCCGCTCGGCCAGCGCCATATAGGGCTTGAGCCGCGGCGCTTCCTCGGCCGACAGGCTTGGCATGTTGAGCGCATTGGTGACTCCGCCCGAGACGAGGAAATCGGCCATTTGCTCCGCGACCTGGATCGCGACGTTGACCTGCGCTTCGTTGGTCGAAGCGCCCAGGTGCGGAGTCGAGATGAAGTTGGGCGTGCCGAACAGCGGCGACTGCTTGGCCGGCTCCTCGACGAACACGTCGAGCGCCGCGCCGCCGATATGGCCGCTCTCCAGCCCCGCCTTGAGCGCGGCCTCGTCTATCAGGCCGCCGCGCGCGCAATTGATGATGCGCACGCCTTTCCGGGTCTTGGCCAAATTCTCGGCCGAGAGGATGTTGCGGGTCTGATCGGTGAGCGGCGTATGCAGCGTGATGAAATCGGCGCGCGCGAGCAGCCCATCCAGATCGACCTTTTCTACGCCCATCTCGATCGCGCGCTCTGGCGTGAGAAATGGATCATAGGCGATCACCTTCATGCGCAGGCCCAGCGCACGGTCCGCGACGATCGAGCCGATATTGCCCGCGCCGATCAAGCCGAGCGTCTTTGCGGTAAGCTCGACTCCCATGAAGCGATTCTTTTCCCACTTGCCGGCCTGGGTCGAAGCGTCCGCCTCTGGCAACTGCCGGGCGAGCGCGAACATCAGGGCGATGGCGTGCTCGGCGGTCGTGATCGAATTGCCGAACGGCGTGTTCATGACCACCACGCCCTTTGCCGAAGCCGCGGGGATATCGACGTTATCGACGCCGATGCCGGCGCGGCCGATGACCTTAAGGTTGGTCGCGGCTTCGAGGATTTCCTTGGTCGCCTTGGTCGAGCTGCGGATCGCCAGGCCGTCATATTGGCCGATTATCGCCTTTAACTCCTCGGGCGTCTTGCCGGTGATTTCGTCTACTTCGACTCCCCGGGCGCGGAAAATCTCGGCGGCCTTGGGGTCCATTTTGTCGCTGATCAGTACTTTGGGCATTTTATATTCTCCTATCCCTCTCCCCTTCAGGGGAGAGGGCAAGCGAGCGAAGCAAGCGCGGGAGAGGGGCAGTGACGGAGACGGGCGGCTCGCGATATGGGCC
>NZ_DASVSH010000024.1:0-2150 GCF_036388215.1 Sphingomonas sp. | reverse complement strand
GCCGGCCGCGACCGCGTCCATGCTCGCCGCCACCCGCGGAACCGCGGCCGTCCGGACCCATCCATCCAGCCCGCCGCATACCCTCGGCGCGCCCGCCGAAGCGGCCGCCGCGATCTCGTGTATCACTGTCGAACATCATATCCCTTACTTCTCTGTGTAGCAATCAAGATATATCTTTCAACAGTCTTTGCAAGCGTCTTTGTGATCGCACCTCGAGATCGGAGATTGATGCTCGCAAAGGTCCATACCGGCGCAGGCAGCGGGGCCGCTGGGAGCGATCGCAACCTCGCTGAATCGGAACTGCTCGCCCGGATGGATCGCGCCCGATACGACCCGCCAGGCCGCCTCTTCCATGCGCATCGTCAGCCGGCTGCGCGCACGACCTGCTGGTCGATCACGCCGAATAGAACACCGCCGTCGCGGCCGCGCGCCTCCATCCGAACGCGGTCTCCGAATCGCATGAAGGGCGTTTTCGGCGCGCCCTCGTCCACCATCTCGATACCGCGCCGTTCGGCGATGCAGGAGGAGCCGACGTGCCGGTAGTCATCATTGGATACGGTGCCCGATCCGATGATGGTTCCGGCCGGAAGCGACCGGCTGTGCGCAGCATGGGCGATCAGCTCGTGGAAACCGAACGTCATGGCATCGCCATTGGCGGCGCCGAAGCGCTCGGCATTGAGATCGACGATCAGCGGCAAGGCCACGCGGCCGTCCTGCCAGGCGTCGCCCAGCGCATCCGGGGTCACGGCGAAGGGCGCTGCGCTGCATGCGGGCTTGGCATGGATCCAGCCAAAGCCGGTCTTCATTTCCACTGGCGCGATCACGCGCAGCGACCAGTCGTTGATCTGCACGATCAAGCGGATGTGGGCCATCGCGTCATCAGCCGACACGCCCATCGGCACAGCGTCGGTGATGACCCCGAACTCGCCTTCGAAGTCGATGCCTTCGTCCTCCGAGGGAAGCGGCACGTCGTCGAGCGGGCCGAGGAAGCGGTCCGACAGGCCCTGGTACATCAACGGCAGGCTCGTCTCGATCGGCGGCATGTTGAAGGCCGTCTGCATCAGCTCGCTGTGGCTGGAGAAGGTGGAACCATCGAGCCACTGCCATGCCCGTGGCAGCGGGGCGCGACATCGGGCAGGATCGAGCAGGCTGCCTTCGCCGTCCGCCAGTCGTCCCGCGAGATCCCGAAGCGCCGGCTCCACCTTCGCCCAATCCTCCAAGGCCGCCTGCAACGTCGGAGCGGGCGCCCGGAGCATCCGGCCGCCGTCGCGCGAGACGACGACGAGCTGTCCGTCCGGGCCGCTGGAGGTGATGGTGGCGAGCTTCATCGATTGGGTCCTTTGTCGGTCTGGATCTGCAGTGCCGCCGCCAATCAGCCTAGGCCGAGCGAGAGCAGAAACCCGCGTGCCGGCATGCGCGCGTGGCCCGCCGGTGCATCAGCGTCATTGCCGTTCCACGACAGCGTCACTCGCGCAAACGCGCCGAAAGCCGCTTGCGAGCAGGCCGGAAAAGGCCGCGCTGACGCAGACGCCCGCCGGCCCATGCACGGAAATATGGCTCGATCATTCCTCGAAGATCGCGACGGCGCGGGTCCAGCCAGCCGACGCTCCCTTGATCTTGGCGGGGAAGCAACTGACCGTGAAACCGGTTGGCGGCAGTGTCTCGAGATTGCTCAGCTTTTCCAGGTGGCAATAGCCGATCTCGCGCCCGGCCTTGTGCCCTTCCCAGATCAGGCTCGTATCGCCCGTTTCCCGTACCCGCTCCGCCGTGTAGCTGAACGGCGCATCCCACGACCAGGCATCGGTGCCGGTCACGCGCACCCCGCGAGTGGTGAGGTACATCGTCGCCTCATATCCGATACCGCATCCTGCGGCGAGGAAGGCGGGGCCACCATACGCAGCGCCAGCGGCGGTGTTGACGAGGACGATGTCCAGCGGCTGGAGGTCGTGCCCGATCCGTGCCAGCTCGGCGGCGATCTCGTCGGCGGTGACGACATGGCCATTGGGCAGATGGCGGAAGTCGAGCTTAACTCCGGGACGGAAGCACCAGTCTAGCGGTACTTCGTCGATCGTGATCGCCCGCTCCCCGCCGTTCATCGTGGGATGGTAGTGCCAGGGGGCGTCCAGATGCGTGCCGTTGTGAGTCGTCAG
>NZ_DASVSH010000023.1:0-35973 GCF_036388215.1 Sphingomonas sp. | reverse complement strand
TTCCCACCGCTTCGCGGCGGGCCCCTTCCCTCTCCCGATGGGAGAGGGAGATTTGCGAGCGCCTTCTCCAGGTCGAGTCGCCAGCAATGGGGCTTGCTCAGATCCGGCGCGGGCAGGCCGCGGCACGTGCCCGGGTACACCGCCCCCTCCAGGCCGTGTGGCGCGGTGAGGCTCGCGGCGATGTCGGCGCGGGTGCAGAAGCAGGGGTAGAGCAGCCCCATCGCCTTCAGGCGATCGAGCGCGGCATCGTAGAGCGGCAGGCGTTGCGACTGGAAAGTGACTTCGCCATCCCAGGCGAGCCCCAGCCAATCCAGATCGGCGAGGATCGCGGCGACATGCTCGGGGCGGCTGCGGGTGCCGTCTATGTCTTCGATCCGCAGCAGGAAGCTGCCTCCATTCTCTCTCGCAAAGTCGTGCGAGAGGAGCGCGGACCAGGCATGGCCGAGGTGCAACCGCCCCGTGGGACTTGGCGCGAAACGAGTAACAACTTCCATCAATCCGGCCCTTGACCCCGAGTCGCGGCCTGTGCAGTCTCATCCCTGTCACGCTTCGCTGGCAGACGCGAAGCGCGCAACCGGGCGAAGGGGTACGAATGTATCATCCCGATCTGATCCGCCATCTGGATGGTTGCCCTGCGCTCGTCCTCAATGCCGATTATACGCCGCTCAGCTATTATCCGCTCAGCGTGTGGCCGTGGCAGACCGCGGTCAAGGCGCTGTTCCTCGACCGTGTGGACGTGGTCAGCTTCTACGAACGCGAAGTCCGAAGTCCCAGCGCGACACTGAAGCTGCCTTCGGTGATCGCGCTCAAGCAATTCGTCCGTCCTTCGCAATTCCCGGCTTTCACGCGTTTCAACCTGTTCCTTCGCGACAAATTCGCCTGCCAATATTGCGGCACCCAGCGTGACCTGACCTTCGATCATGTTATCCCCCGCGCGCAGGGCGGGCGCACGACCTGGGAAAATGTCGCTACCGCCTGTGCGCCGTGCAACCTTCGCAAGGGGGGCCGCACGCCCAGGCAAGCGCGCATGCCGCTGCACATCGAGCCGATCCGGCCGACGAGCTGGCAGCTCCAGGAACATGGCCGCCGCTTTCCGCCGAACCACCTGCACGATACGTGGCGCGACTGGCTTTACTGGGATGTCGAGCTGGAGGCTTGAGGTTTCACACTTGAGCTCCTGTGCGTATTACTATAATAATACACTATGAGGTCGCCCTTCTCTCCAGCCCCGGTGACCGGTAAGAGCCGCTGATATGGCGCGCGACCCCATTCCCAATGATGTGCGCTTTCCGCTGCGCCGCCAGGCAGACAGCCAGCCTGAACCGCCCGCGCCCAGGCCCGAGGCCAAGCTGTGGAAGCCGCGCGCCGCAAGGCCGGAGCCGCTCGAACTGACCGGGGGGCTGCCACCGCCCGAGGCCGAGCCGGTGCTCCAGCGCGTGCGCCGCGCGGTGTCGCCGCCTCCGCCTCCCCCACCGCCGCCCAATTATGGCGAGGCCGCGCTGGCCGGGGGCTACACCACCAATCTGCCGGTCGCGTACCGGAAGCGTTCGTGGAAATGGCTGACGCGGAGCATCGCAGCGTTCGTCGTGCTGTTCATCGTCGCGGTGGGCTGGCTGGCGCTCACCGCGCCGCTCTCCAAATCGCTCCAGCCCCCCGCCCCGCCCTCGATCACCCTGCTATCGGCGGAGGGCAAGGCGATCGCGCGGCGCGGCGCAGTGATCGGCGCGCCGGTGGACGCCGCGAAGCTGCCCAAGCACGTGCGCGACGCGTTCGTCGCGATCGAGGACCGGCGCTTTTATGGCCATATGGGAATCGATCCGCGCGGGATCATGCGGGCGTTCGTGCACAATGTGACCAGCGACGATCGCTCGCAGGGCGGCAGCACGATCACCCAGCAGCTCGCCAAGAATGCCTTCCTCTCCTCCGACCGGACCGCCACGCGCAAGTTCCAGGAAGTGCTGATCGCCTTCTGGCTGGAGGGCTGGCTGAGCAAGGACGAAATCCTCTCGCGCTACCTTTCGAACGTGTATTTCGGCGACAATGTCTATGGGCTGAGCGCCGCCTCGCAGCATTATTTCAGCTGCGACGCCGATGCGCTGACGATCAGCCAGGCGACCTTGCTCGCGGGGCTGGTGCAGGCGCCCAGCCGACTCGCGCCCACCGGAAACCTGAAGGGCGCGCGCGACCGGCAGAGGCTGGTGATCGCGGCGATGGTGAGCGCGGGGCTGCTGACCAAGGGCGAGGCCGCGCGGGTGCGCCCCGCAGTGCTCAAGCTGGGCAAGACCCGCGAACTCCCCAACGGCACCTATTTCGCCGATTGGGTGCTGCCCCAGGCGCGCGACCGCGCCGGGGAAGTCGCGACCGAGCAGACCGTAGAGACGACGCTCGAAATCGCGGCGCAGCAGGCCGCCGAGCGCGCAGTGAAGAATGCCGGGCTCAATCGGTCGCAAGTGGCGATCGTTGCGATGCGGCCCGACGGGCGCGTGATCGCGATGGTAGGCGGCAGGAATTATTCCCAGAGCACTTTCAACCGGGCGACCCAGGCCCGCCGCCAGCCGGGATCGACCTTCAAGCTGTTCGTCTACCTCGCCGCACTTCGCGCGGGGATGACACCCGATACCGTAGTCGATGATTCGCCGGTGCAGATCGGCGACTGGAAGCCGGCGAACAGCGACGGGCGCTATGCCGGCCGGATTTCGCTGCGCCAGGCCTTCGCCAAATCGAGCAATGTGGTCGCGGCGCGGCTTACCCAGCAGCTGGGCGTGGCGCGCGTCACGCAGGCGGCGCGCGATCTGGGCATCTCCACGCCGATCGGCAACGACGCATCGGTGGGGCTCGGCACGTCTACGGTGTCGCTGCTTGAGCTCACAGCGGCCTATGCGGCCGTGGCGAACGGCAGCTATCCGGTGCGCCCGCAGGGGCTGAGCGACGACGAAGCCGCGAGCGACTGGCTGGCGCGAAGGCTGGGCGCGCCGCAGCGATTCAGCACGCGCCAGCTCGACCAGCTGCGCGAATTGCTCTCGAGTGTGGTGCAATCGGGCACCGGGCGCGGCGCGGCGCTGCCGATCCCGGCCTTTGGCAAGACGGGAACGACCCAGGACAATCGCGACGCATTGTTCATCGGCTATGCGGGCGGGATCGTCACCGGCGTCTGGCTGGGCAATGACGACAATTCGCCCAATCCGGGCTTGTCGGGCAGCGGGCTGCCCGCGCGGGTGTGGCGCGATTTCATGACGCGCGCGCTCAACCTTCGCATTCCCCCGCCCGAACCCACCACCGAGCCCGACAATTTCGTGATCGACCTGGAAGACGTGGTCAACGGCGTCGGCGCGTTCATCGACGGCAGCGGGATCGAAACCGAAATTCTCCGCCCGCGCGACGGCGAGGAGGAGCCGATCGCGCCCGAGGACGAGGAAGGGCCGCCGGACGACCGCAATATCCCTGACCGCCGCTTCCCCGAGCGGCGCGACGAGCGGCGTTGACCTGACGCCCCAGCGCCCGCAAGGAATCGCGATGCGCTTCTTCTCCGACAATGCCGCCCCGGTCTGCCCGCAGGTGCTCGCCGCCCTGGGCGAGGTGAACATCCTCGACACCGCTTATGATGGCGACCGCTGGTCCCAGCAGCTCGACGGGCGGTTTTCCGAGCTGTTCGGCACCGAGGTTCGCGCATTCTGGGTGGCGACCGGAACCGCGGCGAACAGCCTTGCGCTCGCCGCGCTCTGCCCGCCGCATGGAGGCGTGGTGTGCCACAAGGAAGCGCACATCCATGTGGACGAATGCGGCGCCCCCGAATTCTACACCCACGGCGCGAAGCTGATGGCAGTGGGTGGCCCGGGCGCGAAGCTGACCCCGGACGCGATTAGCGGCGTGATCGACGGGATCCGCGACGACGTGCATCAGGTGCAGCCGCATGCCATCTCGATCACCCAGGCGACCGAGTACGGCCTGGTCTATTCGCCCGCCGAAGTCGCGGTGATCGGAGCGCTCGCCAGAGCGCGCGGGCTGGGGCTGCACATGGATGGCGCGCGCTTCGCAAATGCCGTGGCGCATCTGGGCTGCGCGCCCGCCGACGTGACCTGGAAGGCGGGCGTCGATGTGCTCAGCTTCGGCTTCGTCAAGAATGGCGGGATGAGCGCCGAGGCCCTGATATTCTTCAAGCCCGAACTGGCTGGCGCGACGCATTATCGCCGCAAGCGCGCCGGGCTGCTTTCGTCCAAAGGGCGCTATGCCGCGGCGCAGATTCTGGCGATGCTGGAGAGCGATCTGTGGCTGGCCAATGCGCGCGCGGCCAACGCCGGCGCGCAGTTGCTGGCGCGGGCCGCGGGCGAGCGGCTGGTCTACCCGGTCGAGGCGAACGAATTGTTCCTGCGCGTGACTGCCGAGGAAGCCGCCGGGCTGCGCGCACTGGGCTTCGATTTCTACGATTGGGGAGTAGGCGAAGCGCGGCTGGTGGTGAGCTGGGACCAGGCCGAGGAGGCGATACGGCCGCTTGCTGAGGCGATAGCGGGGCTGTGAGCGAGAGCCCTCCCCAATCTACGCGCCTGTCGGTGCTGATCCCCTTCGCGCTCATCACGCTGATCTGGGGCTCGACCTGGCTGGTGATCAAGGACCAGATCGCGACCGTACCGGCAAGCTGGTCGATCGCATATCGCTTCGCGATCGGCGGCGCGGCGATGCTGGCCTGGGCATGGATGCGCAAGGACGCGCTTTGGCTCAGCGCGCGCGGAATGGCGTTTGCGGCGACGCTGGGGTTCGCGCAGTTCGTGCTCAACTTCAACCTGGTCTATCGCGCCGAAGCGCACATCACTTCGGGGGTCGTAGCGGTGGTGTTCGCACTGCTGCTGGTGCCCAACGCCATTCTCGCGCGGATTTTCCTCGGCCAGCATATGGGGCGGCAATTGCTGATCGGATCGGTGGTGGCGATCGCGGGTGTGGCGCTGCTGTTTGTCCATGAGGCGCGGCTGAGCGCGGCGGGAACGCGCGAGACGCTGATCGGCATCGGCCTGTCGCTGGTGGCGGTGCTCTGCGCATCGAGCGCGAACGTCATGCAGGGGACGAGGACGGCGCGCCGTCATCCGATGTCCAGCGTGATCGGCTGGGGGATGCTCACCGGCGCGGGTTTCAATGCATTATTCTCGATGGCGACAGTGGGGCCCCCGACATTCGACGCGCGGCCGAGCTATACGATCGGCTTGCTCTATCTTGGCGTATTCGGATCGGCATTCGCCTTCAGCCTCTATTTCCGGCTGATTCAGACGATCGGCCCCGCCAAGGCAGCCTATACCGGCGTGCTGATCCCGGTGATCGCGATGCTGCTGTCGACCCTGTTCGAGGGCTATGTCTGGTCGTGGCTCGCGGCGGGCGGCGCGGCGCTGGTGATGGCAGGGCTGGTCATTGCATTGACGGCGCGCAGGCCCAACCGGTAATCGGCGAAGCGCGGCCGCCAGCCCAGGACTCGTTTCGCCTTGCCGTTGGCGACGCGGCGATTTTCCGAATAGAATGCACGGGCCTGGGGACTGAGATCGGCTTGAGCAAGCGGAACGAGCGGCGGGGCGTTTATCCTCAGCAGCGCACAGGCATAAGCAATTACTTCGCTTTGCGGCGCAGGCACGTTGTCCGCGAGGTTATATGCGCCCGCAGGTCCGCCGAACCCGGCGATCACGCCATCGGCGATATCATCCACATGCACGCGGCTGAAGACCTGGCCCGGCGCGTGGACGCGGAAAGTGGGGATGCGATCGAGCGCCGAGCGGCCGGGGCCGTAAATGCCCGGCAAGCGGAACACGCGCGCGCCGAGCGCCAGCCAGCGTGCATCGGCCTCCGCGCGGGCGGAGCGGCGGCCGGTGTCGGTGGGGGCGCTTTCATCAACCCAGGCGCCCTGCGTGTCGCCATAGACTCCGGTCGAGGAGAGGTAGCCCAGCCAAGCACCCGATGCCGCGATCAAGGGCTCGTAGGCGGCGAGAACGGGGTCGCCTTCACTGGGCGGAACCGAGGACAGGATGTGCGTGGCGTGGGCGATCTCGAACGCGGTGCGCGCGGTGTCGCCGATATTCTCGCGCGTGACCGTGGCGATGCGCGCGCTGCCTGCGAGCCGCTCTATCAGGCGAGAGGCAGTGTAGCCGGGGCCGAAGATCAGAAGGCGCATATGTGCCGTCCCCCCAGCGGCTATTTCGCCCCGTAACCCTTGAATTGCAGCCCGAAGAAATCGCCCTTGTTCCAGCGCGGGCGCTGGTCCGCATCGGCGAGCGCGCGGGCAACTGCGTAATTCAGGCGCGCGAACTTCGCGACCGAGTTCCAGTCGAAGGGCAAATCGATCTGGTCCGAGGGCTTGTGATAATTCTCGGCAAGGAATTTCTTCTGCGCGGCGTCACCCGCGCCGCCGGGGCCGCTGTCGATCGAGACCGCGGGAATGCCTGCCTTGACGAAGCTGTAATGGTCCGAGCGGACGAAGAACATCTCCTCCGGCGCGGGATCGGGCACGACCTTGAGGCCTTCAGTTGCCGCAGCCGCCGCGATCACGGGGCCGAGGGTAGAGCGCTCGCCGCCGAGCACGACTACATCTTCGAGAGGGTAAGTGAGGATCGGCATGTCCATGTTCACATTCGCGACAATGCTCTCTTTCGGCACCACGGGCAGATGTGCGAAATAGTCCGAGCCGATGAGGCCGATTTCTTCGGCGGCCAGCGAAATGAAGAGGATGGAGCGGCGCGGCCGCTTGCCCGATGCCTGAAACGCACGGGCGACTTCGAGCATCATCGAATTGCCCGCGGCATTGTCCATCGCGCCGTTATAAATGCGGTCGCCATTGACCGGATCGCCGACGCCGACATGATCGAGATGCGCCGATAGGACGATATATTCGTGCTTGAGGACGGGATCGGACCCCTCGAGCAGGCCGATCACGTTTTTGGTGTCGGTGGTCTGCACGCTGATCCTGGTCGAAACCGCCAGCGTGCCGGTCAACGCTCCGCGGGGAAGCGCGCCGGCCGCCTTTTCGGCGGCGAGCACATCGGCCCATTTGACCCGGCTGCCAGCGAACAGCTTTTCCGCGCCGGCCTGTGAGACATAGCCGGCGAAGGGAGCGCCGGGCGCGGGCACGCTGATCTTGCCTTGGGGATCAGCCCAGCCGCTGCGCGCATAATCCCAGAAAGGCTGGATCGCCTCGAACGGATATTGCGCGCGCGTCGCGGCCGATTCGAGCAGGATCACGGCCCTGGCCCCGCGCGCCTCGGCGTTTACTGCCTTTTGATCGTCGTCGGAGAAATGCGCGGCGACTTCGTTCGGCAGCCCCTTGGGCACGCCGCTGAAGACCGCGACGATCTTGCCGCGCACGTCGAGGCCCTTGTAATCGTCGATCCTGCCTTGCGGATAGACCAGGCCATAGCCGGCGAAGACCAATCCGCCCTCCGCCGCGAAGCTGGGCCCGCCCGCGCCTGTGCCGTTGACGAATTCCTTGCCGAACAGGAACGGGAGCTCCGCGCCGCCGCGCCGAAGAGTCCATTTCGCCTTTTCGGATGGCTTGTACGTGGCGAGCTTGACCGGCTGGAACCATCCGCCATTGGCCCCCGGCTTCAGGCCGCGCGCCGCCATTTGCGCGGCCATATATTCGGCCGCGATGTCGTACTCGGCACTACCGGCCTTGCGCCCGCGCATCGCATCGGAAGCCAGGAACTGGATATGCGCCTTGAGGACCGCCTGATCCGCGGGCAGATCCTGAGCGGCGGCGGGCGCGGCGATCAGGAGCAGCGCGAGCGCCGCCCGAGCGAGCATGCTCACTTCGCCATCGGCCCCTTGTACAACGTCCCGAAGAAATCGCCCTTGTTCCAGGTGGGGCGCTCGTCCGCATCCGCCAGCGCGCGGGCGATGGCGTGGTTTAGCTTCACGAAGCGCAGTCCCTGGGTCCAGTCGATCAGGCCGATCTCGTCGGATGGCTTGTGGTAATGCTTTTCCAGGAACTCCTTCGCCGCCGCGCCGCCCGGCCCCCCGGGCCCGAGATCGAGCGAAACCGAAGGGATGCCCGCCTTGACGAAGCTGTAATGATCCGAGCGAACGAAGAAATTCTCTTCGGGTAATGGATCGGGGACGACCTTGACGCCTTCGCTGGCGGCAGCGGCAGCGACCGTCGCGCCGACCGAGCTGTGATCCGCGCCCACCGCGACCAGATCCTCGAACGCATAAGTGAGGATCGGCATGTCGAGATTAACGTCGGCGACGATGCTGCCCCTGGGCACGCTAGGGTTGGCGGCGAAATATTCGGAGCCCACCAGGCCCTTCTCCTCCGCCGTGACTGCGACGAACAGGATCGAGCGGCGGGGCTTCTTGCCTTCCGCCTGGAAGCGGCGGGCGACTTCGATCATCGCGCCGATGCCGACGGCATTGTCCATCGCGCCGTTATAGATCGTGTCGCCCTTCGCATCGGCCCTGCCGATTCCGACATGATCGAGATGCGCGGAGATCACGACATATTGGTCCTTGAGATCGGACCCTTCGAGCATGCCGATGACATTGTTGCCCGCAACCCGCGTGATCGTGGTGTTGGCCGTGCCTTCCACGCTGACGCCCAGCGCGCCGCGGGGAAGCTTCTTGCCTTCCTTGTCGGCCGCGAGAATGTCGGCCCATTTGAACTTCGAGCCCTCGAACAGCTTGGCCGCGCCGTCAAAGCCCAGATAGGCGAAGGGAGGCGCATTCGGGCGTGAAGCGGCACCCGCGTCGGCCCAGGTCATCGATGCGCGATCCCAGGCCCCGGTCGTGGCCGCGAAGGGAAAGACGGCATGGCGCGTATTGCCTTCGATCAGGATGACGCCGACCGCGCCATGCTCGGCGGCGGTCCGCGCCTGCTCGTCGGGCTGGCCCAGATGCGCGCGGGCGTCGCTGTTCAAGTGGCGGGGGGCATCGCGGAGCACGGCGACGATCTTGCCCTTGACGTTGAGGCCCTTGTAATCGTCGTACCCGCTGGCCTTATCGACCACGCCATAGCCGGCGAAGATCACCTCACCCGAGGCCGCGACTTTGGCGATCTGGGGGTTGCCCCGGGCGAAATAGTCCTTGCCCCAGACTAGCGGGACCATGGTCTCGCCCTTCTTGCCGCGCTTGAGCGTCAAGGCGCCGTGGTCGGCGCTCTTGTAGTTGATCAGCGGAACGGCCTGGAGCCAGCCGCCCTTCTCGCCGCCGGGCTTGAGGCCCGCGGCGAGCATCTGCGCGGCTACATATTGCTCGGCGATCGCGATCTCATTCGAGCCGGTGTCGCGGCCCTTCATCGCATCCGATGCGAGAAAGGCGACATGCGCCTTCAATGCGGCGGCGTCGGCCGAGAGCTCCTGCGCGGCGGCCGGAGCCGCGGCGAGGAGCGTGGTGGCGAGGAGGAAGGCGCGGATCACTTGGCCATCGCCCCGCCGAAGGTGGTGCCGAAGAAGTCGCCCTTGTTCCACACCGGCTTCTGATCGGCATCGGCGATCGCGCGCGCGATGCGATAATTCACATCGACGAAGCGCACGCCCGATTCCCAATCGATCGCGGGCGTTTGCACCAGCTCGTCCGAAGGCTTGTGGTAATTGTTCGCCAGGAAGGCATCGACCGCGGCCTTGCCCGGGCCCTTTTCGCCCGGCCAAAGGAAGATCGAGGGAATGCCCTGCTGGACGAAGCGATAATGGTCCGAGCGCACGAAAAAGGCTTCGTCCGGGCGCGAATCGGGGGAGACGGTCACGCCGATTTCGGCCGCGGCCCGGGTCGCGATCTCGCCGATTGTCGAATGCGCCGCGCCGAAGGGCACGATGTCTTCGAACTTGTAGTTGATGATCGGCATGTCGAGATTGACGTTGGCGACCAGCGACGTCTTTGGCAGGGTCGGGTTGTGGGCGAAATAATCCGCGCCGATCAGCCCCTTTTCCTCGGCGGTGACCGCGAGGAACAGGATCGAGCGGCGCGGCGCCTTGCCCGACGCCTTGAAGCGCTTCGCCTCTTCGATCAGCGAGGCGATGCCCACGGCATTGTCCATCGCGCCATTGTTGATCGTGTCGCCCTTCGCATCGGGCCGGCCGATCCCGATATGATCGAGATGCGCGGAAAGCACGACGACTTCGGCGCCGAGCGCCGCGTCGCTGCCCTTGAGCAGGCCGGCGACATTGTAGCTGGTCATCGGCGCAGTCGCGGTCTTGAGCGTGACGCTCAGCGTGCCGGGCAGCTGCTCGGCCTTGAACACCGCGCCATCGACTTGGGCCTGGCTGAGCACGGTCGCCCAGGGAGTCCTGGCGCCGTCGAACAGCTTGGCGGCGCCCGCCTTGCTCACCGTGCCGAGGCCCGGCGTGCCCGGCGCGGCGATATGGCCCGTGCCGTCGGCGTTCGCCCAGGTTACGCGCGGCCGATCCCAGCTTCCCGCAAGCGCGGCGAAGGGCAAATTGCCCCGGCCGGCCTGTGGACCTTCGAGTAAGATATAGCCGACCGCGCCCTTCTTCATCGCGATCACCGCCTTGGCGGCGGCCCCGGACAGGTGCGCGCGCTCCTCCGGCGGATAGGCGCTCGGCGCGCCGCCGAAAAAGGCGACGATCTTGCCCTTCACATTGACGCCCTTGTAATCGTCGCGGCCCAGCCCGACGATGCCGTAGCCGACGAAGACCACCGGCGCGGTGACCGAATATTCGAGCTGCGACGCATTGGCCGAGGGATAATAATCCTGGCCGAACACCAGAGCCGCGGGTGTTGCGCCCTTCTTGGCGGTCAGCATTATGCTGCCCTGGCCCGCCGGCTTGATCGTGAGCAACGGCACCTTTTGCAGGAACGAGCCCTCGTCGCCTGCCGGCCGCAAGCCAGCGGCATAGAATTGCGCCGAGACATATTGCGCCGCGATATCGAATTCGTTGGTGCCGGCCTCTCGGCCCTTCATCGGATCGGAGGCGAGGAACATCACATGCGCCTTCATTGCGGCCTGATCGGCAGGCAGCTCGGCATTGATGATTGCGTTCTTCTCGGCTGCGGGCATCTGCACGGGGGCAGTCTGGGCAGGCGCAGTCTGGGCGAAAGCAGGAAATGCGGCGAGCGCGGCAAGAGCCAGCGGCGCGGTTGATCGAAACATGGGCGAACCTCTCGGGAGATAGCGGTGTACCGCGTGGGTAGCACGGTTCGGCGCGCGCGCAAGCGCGCAAGCGTTTCCGTATTTTTGCATGGCGGCAGCGCGGGTTGCTCCTATATCGGAAGCCTATGGCCGACGTTCGCACCGCAACCCGGATTCCCCACGTCACGCGTCGTGAGGACTATCGCGCGCCCGATTGGCGCGTGCCCGAGATCGCGCTCGATTTCGATCTCGATCCGGCGAGCACGCGGGTCCGCGCGACGCTGCACGTCGAACGGAACGGCGCGCATGACCTGCCGCTGGTGCTCAACGGCGACGGACTGGAGCCCGTAACCGTGCGCGTCGACGGCGCCGAGGCCGAATGGCGGATGCATGGTTCGGATTTGGTCGTGACGCTCTCGGGCAGCGCGCACACGATCGAGACCGAGGTGGTCATAGCGCCGGAGCGCAACACCCAATTGCAGGGGCTCTATGCCTCGAGCGGAATGCTCTGCACCCAGTGCGAGGCAGAGGGCTTTCGCCGGATCACTTTCTTCCCGGACCGCCCCGACGTGCTTTCGAAATATCGCGTCAGGATGAGCGCGGACAAGGCGCGCTTCCCGGTGCTGCTCGCGAACGGCGATCCGATCGAGCAGGGCGATGGCGAGGGCGGCAGGCATTGGGCCGAGTGGCACGACCCCTTCCCCAAGCCCAGCTATCTGTTCGCGATCGTAGCCGGCGATCTCGTCGCCAATCGGGCGACTTTCACCACCATGTCGGGCCGCGCGGTCGAACTGGGCATCTGGGTGCGAGAGCCCGATCTCGCCAAGACCGATCATGCGCTGGCCGCCCTCCAGACATCGATGGCATGGGACGAGAAGGTCTATGGCCGCGAATATGATCTCGACGTGTTCAACATCGTCGCGGTCGATGATTTCAATTTCGGCGCGATGGAGAATAAGGGCCTCAACGTCTTCAACAGCCGCTACATATTGGCAGATCCGGACACCGCGACCGATTATGATTACGACGCGATCGCCGCCGTAGTCGCGCATGAATATTTCCATAACTGGTCCGGCAATCGCGTCACCTGCCGCGACTGGTTTCAGCTTTCGTTGAAAGAGGGCTTCACGGTCTTTCGCGACCAGGGCTTTTCGGGCGATCAGGGATCCAAGGCGGTCAAGCGGATCGAGGATGTGCGGGGGCTTCGCGCCAGCCAGTTCCCCGAGGATTCAGGACCGCTCGCGCATCCGGTGCGCCCCGACGAATATATCGAGATCTCGAATTTCTACACCTCGACGATCTACAACAAGGGCGCCGAAGTCATCCGGATGATGGCGACGATCCTGGGGCCACAGAAATTCCGCAGCGGCACCGATCTCTATTTCGACCGCTTCGACGGGACCGCCGCGACCTGCGAGGATTTCGTGGCGTGCATGGAGGAAGCGGGCGGCATCGACCTCACCCAGTTCCGGCTATGGTACAGCCAGGCGGGGACGCCGCGCGTTACCGCCAGCCTGGCGCAGGAAGGCGGGCGGGCGCGGCTCAAGCTATCCCAAAGCGTGCCGCCGACCCCGGGCCAGCTAGTCAAGCAGCCGATGGTGCTGCCGCTCAAGCTCCGGCTGTTCGGCGCGATCACCGGGCGGGCGCTGTGCGACGAGCAACTGGTGCTGCTGAGCACGCCCGAGCAAGAACTGGTCTTTGAAAATCTGCCCGAAAAGCCGGTGCTTTCGATCAATCGCGGCTTCACCGCGCCGGCGGTGATCGAAACCAATCGCAGCGCGGCCGACCTGGCTTTCCTCTCGGCGCATGACGACGATCCCTTTGCCCGTTACGAGGCGATGCAGCAGCTGATGCTCGATACGCTGGTGGCGTCGGTCGCGACCGGGCATGGCGATCACCGCGCCGTGATCGACGCGGTTCGGAATACGCTGGGCGATGCCACGCTCGACAGCGCCTTTATCGCCGAAGCCGTGCTCCTGCCATCCGACAGCTTTATCGGCGACCAGATGGCGATGGTCGATCCCGACGCGATCTTCGATGCCCGCGAAGCCCTCCGCGCCGATCTGGGCAAGGCGCTGGAGAAGGAATGGCGCGCGGCATATGAAAGCGCGCAGACAGGCCGCTTCGAATATTCGCCGACCGCCAAGGGCGCGCGCCGGCTGAAGAACGTGGCGCTCGGCTATATCGCGGCATCGGGCGCCAAGGACGCCGCCGAGCTCGCCTTCAGCCAATTCGAAAGCGCCGACAACATGACCGACCGCCAGGCCGCGCTGGCGACCCTGGTCAACGGCCATTCTGACAGGCGCGGGGCCGCGCTCACTGCTTTCTATCGCCGCTATGCGGGCAATGCGCTGGTGCTCGACAAATGGTTTCAGACCCAGGCCCTGTCCTCACGCGACGATGCGGCCGAGGCGGTCGAGGCGCTGGCCCTGCACCGTGACTTTTCGCTTGCCAATCCCAATCGCGCGCGGGCGCTGGTAGGGGCGTTCAGCGTCAACCAGCGCGCGTTCCATGAGGCGTCAGGCCGCGGCTATCGCTTCGTCGCGGACCAATTGATCGCGCTCGACAAGCTCAACCCGCAAACCGCGGCGAAGCTGGTGCCGCCGCTTGGGCGCTGGAAGCGTTTCGATGCGGCACGGGCCGCAAAGATGAAGGCCGAACTCGAGCGCATCGTCGCTACGCCCGGGCTCAGCAAGGACATGTTCGAACAGGCTACAAAGAGCCTGGATTGAGGCGCTTTAGCCCTTCCGGGAAGGGGAGGGCTTTTTAGATTAGCTCATCCGGTTCCGCCCGCGCTGGACCACCGCCGAATGGCCCACGCTCGCTCTGGCCGAACGCTCGGTGATCGTATCGACGAATACCCATTCATTTGACGCCCGCTCGGGCGTGAGCGTCACCGCCATATAGCCCCGCCGGCTGGTGTCGCACCATTTGAGCTCGGGATTGGCTTCCACCAGCCCGCGCGCAATGACCTTGGGATCGGCTGCGGCCATGCTTTCATAGCCGGGCGAGGTGACGCTGTGCCCCGCGAATTCCACGCCGGCGGGCCTGCCATCTTCAGCCAGATCGAACGCCCAAGCATTGTGGCTGTCGCCGCATATCACGATCAGGTTCGCGCCAATGCCCTGGGCCGACCTTAGGAATCGCGCGCGGGCCTCGGGATAGCCGCCCCAATTGTCCAGATCCGCGGGGAGGCCGAGCCTGCTGGCGGCCACGCCGGTCTGGACATAGTCCTTCACGCGCTGCGGGGCATTGGGCCTGAGCCACTCCGCCGCCTGCAGGGGCACGCGATTGCGGCCCATGATCGTGCCGAAGCCGACCACTTGCCACTTCGCCCCCGAACGCACCGAGCGCGCCATCGCGCGCGCCAGCCACGCCTCCTGCTCGGTGCCCAGCATCGTCGCGGCCTTGTCATGCCATGCGCCGTCGCGAAACGCGGTCAGCGCCTGCACGGGATCCGCCTGCTTGAGCAACGGTGCGATGTCAGGACCCGCGCTGCGCGCGATCGTCCGCGAATCGGTGCGGAACAGCGTCGCGAGCCCGCCGATATCGTAGCTGCCCCAGGGAGCTTCCGACACCGGCATCCATTCGCGCCAGGCCTGCATCGCGGCGGCGCGGCGGGCATTCCACTCGCCTTCGTTCGCCTGGTGGTTCTGCGCGCCGCCTTCCCAGCTGTTGTTGGCGCTTTCGTGATCGTCCTGCTGGACGAGCATCGGCTTCAGCGCGTGGAGCGCCTGAAGGTCCGGGTCGGCGCGATAGCTGGCATAGCGGAGTCGATAGTCCGCGAGCGCGATGATTTCGCCCTCGGGCAGCGGCACGCGGCCGTCGATCGCCCCCCGTTCGGGAGAATAGGCACCCTTCGGATATTCGTAGAGATAGTCGCCCAGATGCACCGCGAGATCCACATCGTCGCGGACCGCCGCATGGGCGTAGGCATTGAAATAACCGAAGGGCATGTTGGTGCATGAAAAGACCGCGATCCCGAAACGGCGGGCATTTCCGACCGGCAATGTCCCGGTCCGCCCCACCGGCGACATGCTGCCATCCGGGCCGATGAAGCGATAGAAATAGCGGGTGCCGGGCCTGAGCCCCTGAACGGTGATCTTGGCAGTATGATCGCGCCACGGCCCGGTCATCATCTCGCCGCCGCCGGCGATCCGCGCGAAATCACCCGTCTCCGAAATTTCCGCCCGCACGCGCGCCGCGCCGGCATTCGCCGGCACATAGCGCGTCCACAAGAGCATCGTGTCCGGGCCCGGCTCGCCGCTCGCGACCGAATGCGTGAAGCCGGTTCCGAACCCCTGCCCCCAGGCGAATCCGGGAATGGCGAACGCGCCGAGGCCCAGCGTGCCGGTGAGCAGAAGCGAGCGGCGGTCGATCCGGATTGTCATGGCATTGCCTCTCCCTTGCGCTTCGTGACAGCGCGTTGCGCCATCGCTAAGGGGTTGGCCCACTGCCCGCAACAAGGCCATTTCCCTCGATGCGCTTCCGCCCCCCGCCAGATTTCATGTGGCGATGAATCTTTACGCCACCATGACCCCGAGCGCCGGCCACAATTTGCTCGCACGGCTCGAATCGCTCCCGCGCTGGATATTGCTGCTCGCCGCGGCGATCGCAGTGCGCGCATTCACGTTCGGTAATCCAGTGGTCCATATCGACGAGGAATTCTATTTCGTCACGGCGCAGGGGATGCTGAACGGGGCGATACCCTTCGTGGATATCTGGGACCGCAAGCCCATTGGGCTGTTCCTCCTCTATGTGCCCGCCGCGGCTTTCGGCGTGCCCGCGGGAATATGGGCCTATCAGGCGATGGCGCTGGCTTGCGTCGTCGGCACCGCCTTGCTGATCGGGCGGCTGGCGGAGCGCGCGGGCTGGGGCCGGGGCGCGCTGACGGTAAGCCTGATCTACATCTTCGTGATCGGCTTCGTGGACGGCCAGGGCGGGCAAGCGCCGATATTCTACAATCTGCTGGTGATCGGCGCAGTGGCGCTTGTCCTGCCGCGAATGCGCGAGGCGAGCGACGACCGGCGCCGAATCCTGCGGGCCTGCGCCGCGATGCTGCTGATCGGGATCGCGCTCCAGATAAAATATTCGGTGCTGTTCGAGGGCGGGTTCCTGGGCGTCTGGCTGATCTGGCACGAGTGGCGGCTCAAGACGCCGGTGGCGAAAATCCTCGCGCGCGCGCTCGTCTACGGCCTGCTCGCCTGGCTGCCGACGATCGCGGCCTGGCTCGCTTATGTGGCGATCGGGCATGGCGATGCCTGGTTCTATGCCAATTTCGGCTCGATCTTCGATCGACAGGGCGATCCCTTCTGGGTGCAGGTGCGCTCGTTGCTCAAGATCGCGGCGATCCTCGCAATTCCCTTGATCGTCTCCGGGCTGTCGCGCCACATTCCAGCGAACGACGATAACGAGCCGCATGTGCGGCATCTGCTGTTCGGCTGGCTGATCGCATCGGTGACCGGGCTGATCGTCTTCGGATCCTGGTTCAATCATTATGCGCTGCCGGTGATGGTGCCATCCAGCCTGTGCTGCGCCGGCTATGTCGGGAGCACGGACTTCGGCCGCCGCCTGCTTGGCCCCGCGATGATCCTCACGGCGCTGATCGGGGGCACGCTTGCCGCGTGGGACGCCAAATTGCGCCGCGGCAATGCCACGCAGCTCGAAGCGCTCGCCGCCGGAATCGGCAAGGGCGCGGGCTGCATGTTCGTCCATTCGGGCGATCCCATCCTCTACAGCTACACCGGGCGCTGCGCGGTCACGCCGTGGATATTCCCCAGCCATTTGTCGCGCGAGCGCGAGAATGGCGCGCTTGGCGTCGATCAGCTTGCCGAACTGGACCGCGTCTTCGCCAAGAAGCCCGAGATCGTCGTGATGCGGCCCGAATATCATGGCGAGCGGCTGGCGGTGCGCCAGCGTGCGATGCGGCACATGGCGGAGCTGGGTTATCGGCTGAAGGGACGCTGGCCGCTCGGCGCCCTGATGATCCAGGTCTATGAACTGCCCATGGCGCGGGCCCTCGCGCCGCCACGCTTGGCTTCGACCAGGCCGGCATAATAGGCCATCAGCTCGGCGGCGTGATCCTCGTCGCTGCGCACCTTGCCCGCCGCCACGCGCGCGGCGGCGCGCAGGATCGGCTGGTCGCGCGCGAACAGGCGGCGGATCGCCTGCGCGGCGGACTGCGCGTCGCGCGCGGCATAGGTCTCGGCGAAAAGCGGATCGGCGATCTCGGCAAAGCCGCCCTCGTCGGGCCCAATCAGCGGCAGGCCCGAAGCGAGCGCTTCCGATGCGACCAGGCCGAACGGCTCCGCATCCGAGCCGTGGATCAGCGCGTCGCAGCTCGCCATGATCCGCGTGAAGCGGACGCGATCATAGACGGGACGGAATATCTTGATGTGCGGCGAGCCGGCGATCCGATCCTCGAGATGGCGGCGCTGGGGGCCGTCGCCGATCAGGACCAGCCCCACCGGCAGGTCCGTGCCCGCCGCGGCGACCGCGTCGATCACCAGCGGCCAGCGCTTCTCCTTATGGTGCCGCCCAAGGCCGAGCAGCAAATGCCCCTCGGGCGGGAGGCCAAGCTGTTCGAGCAGGGCCACGCGCAATTTCTCGTCGCGCTGATCGGGCGAGAACCATTGGCGCTCGATCCCGAGCGGCATCGAGGCATCGACATGCTGCCCGCGGCGGCGAAAGCGCTTGGCGAGCGCGGGGCCATTGGTGACATGCGCGTCGTAATGGTCGAGGAAGCGGTTCATGTAGCGCGAATACCAGTCGAACGCCCGCTCGACCTGGCGCGGCGTGGCGATCGCATCGAGCCAGCGCTGCGGATAAGCGCCGACATTGTCGCCATGCGCGAAGAACACCTTCACGGCATCCCCCTTCCAATTGGCGACGGTCCAGGCGGGCAGCCAGGGCGAGCAGCATTCGACCACATCGGGCTGGAGCTGATCGAGCAGGTCCCAGACGGGCTGATCCTCGACGAAGATGCAATAATTGCGATCGAATACCAGCGGCGGGCTCTTGACCCAATAGATCTTGCCGCCGCCTGGGCGCTCCTCGATCCCATTGGTCAGCGAAGGGGCAATGACGATCAGCTCATGGCCCATATCGGCCATGATCCCCATCTTGCGATCCAGATAAGTGCGGACGCCGCCGCCGGTGGGCGAGTAATATTCGTTGACGTCGACGATGCGCATGGCCGCCTCAATCGTCCATCGGGCCGAAGCCGCCAAGGCCGCGGAGATATTGGAGGCGGACGGTGATCTGGCCCCCTTGGGCGGGCACGTTCAGCAATGCCTGGCGGACGCTGGGGCGGTTGCGGCCGAGCCGCTGGTTGCTGGGGAAGCCGGCGCCGTCCTGCCAGAAATTGAACTTGTTCTTGCCGTCGCGGTCATGCGTCAGCAACACTGCCCATTGCCCGGCATGGGGCGCGCGGATGCACACCGCCACGGGACCCGAAGCTGGAATGTTCATCCAGACCCGGCGAAACGGGCGCCGGTCGCGCTTCAGCCCGGTATCGTCGCGCAGGAAATCGGCTTCGGTAGGCGGATAGATTTCGACCTTCAGCCGCCCCGTCCGGTCCGACAGTCCAGCGACATTGACGCGGACCATGGGCCCCGAGACGAGCGAGCAACTGCCCTCCACCGGATCGAGCTGGGCATGCGCCGGATCGGCCAGCGCGGCACTGGCGAGTAGCGCGAGCGGAGTCGCGCGGATCATGACCTGAGCTTCGCTGCGAGCGCGTGGATGCTGAACCCGCCGATGAGGGCGACATGGAGCAACAGGGTCAGCGCCGCGATGACCGCGGTCAGTTCCGACAGGGCTTGTCCCTCGCCGATCACCAGGCCCGCGATGAATGAGAAGGCCAGCTCCTTGTTGGGAACCAGCGGCAGGCGCCAGACGAGCAGCCGCCCCGCCGCCATCAGCAGCCATATGCCGATCGGCACGCCGGGCATTGCGAGATGCCAGGCGAATCCGATCAGGATCGAGCCGGCCACGACGCGCAGGCAATGCACGCCGAACACCCAGGTCAGGTCGCGCCGGGGCAGTGAGAAAACGCGCTTCGAAAAGATCAGGAAGGGCAGCGAGGATGCGATGATGATCGCGAGCGAGCCAAGCGCATAGCCTTGGTAGGTGGGCGTGAGCAGATTGATGCACAAAGGCAGCGCGACCGCCATCACCGCGAGCGTGACGGCATTGCCCGCAATGGCCGACAGGATCATCACATCCTTGACCGCGCCGAACGGCGCCGCGACCATTTGCGTGCGCTGGCGCGCCCAGGCGTAGAAATAAGCTTCGCCCGAATAGCCGAGCAACACCTCGTTAGAGATGCGCTTCTTGTAGAGCGCGGCCATCCCGTCGAGCGGGATGCGCCACAGCCGCCGGAAAATCACGTAATCGAAGGTCGGCGGGCCGATATAATAAAGCAGGAAAACCAGATAGAAGAGCGGATTCTGCGGCAAATTGCGCGTGAGTCCCGCCAGCCCCGAGCCAAACAGCTCGCGGCCCAGGCTCAGGATCATGAGCAGCGTCAGGCCGCCCCCAAGCAGCATCGGCCAGCGGCGCTTTATCTTTTCGACGGGCTCGAGCCCCGCAAGGTCGGGCACCGCGGCAAGCGGAGCTTCGACAACGCCTGTGTTCACCGAAGCCTCCAGACCTGCTTCATTCACGATTGCTTGTTTCCGCATTTCGCACGACGAACGAATTTGGTTTTGTTTCCACCCGTCGCCTCACACCGGAAATAGCCGAACGCCACGCGGAACCGGCTGACTGACAGCGAATTGCGGTTTATTACGGGGGCGATTTGGGCGCTGAGGTGGCAATTCGCAAGAGATCATGTTGCACCGCACCTATTCCCAAAAGGCACAGCACATCCTGACCTTCGCCCAGCGGCTGCAGGGCGGAGGCGTCGAGCGCGCGATGCTGCGCATGGCCGATGGGTGGATCAAGGCGGGGCGGCGCGTGACGCTGGTGCTGGGCAGCCGCGAAGGCCCGCTGGCGAGCGAAATTCCTGCGGGGATCGAGCTTCACGAGCTTGGAGACGGCAGGCACAGCGCGCTGTTTTCACTGGCCCCCCACGTGGGCGAGATGGGGCCCGATCTGATCTTCTGCCCAGGCAATCATTATTCCGGAATCGCGGCGCTGGCCCGGCTGCGGCTGGGCGCGGACGCCCCCCCGATCGTGGCGAAAGTCTCCAATGCGCTCGTCCGCCCCGAGCAGGGGCCGGTTACCGCCTGGGGCTATCGGCGCTGGCTGCGGCTGCACCCGCTCTTTCTGGATCACGTGGTGGCGATGACCCCGGCAATGGCCGCGGAGGCAGTCGCCGAGATGCGGATACCGGCACACCGGGTAAGCGTGATCGCCAATCCTCCCGCGACGGCGCGTGCGGACGCGACGCCGGTGGCGGTGCCCGAGGGGCTCTACATCATCGGCGTGGGGCGGCTGGAGCCGCAGAAGCGCTGGGACCGGCTGCTCGCGGCGCTACCCCGACTTGCCGACCAGCGGATCAAGCTGCTGATCCTGGGCGAAGGCGCGGCGCGCCCGTCGCTGGAGGCGCAAGTCGCCGCGATGGGGCTGGGCGACCGCGTCTCGATGCCGGGGCATGCGGGCGACCCCCTCCCAGCCTTGAGAGGCGCGGCAGTCGCAGTGTTGACGTCGGACTATGAAGGCGTGCCGGGCGTGTTGCGCGAGGCGCTTTTGGTGGGGACGCCGGTGGTATCGACCGAATCGAGCGTGGCGGTGCGCGAAATCCTGGCCTCGCCCGATCTCGGCAGCGTGGTGGGGCGAGAGGATGGCGATGCGCTTGTCGCCGCGCTCGACCATTGGCTCGCGCCGGGACGCGCGCGTCCCGCGCCGGTGATCGCGGGAGGCGATCCGATCGGGGAATATCTCGCCTTGTTCGATTCGCTAGTGCACGCGCAGACGAAGTCCCAGCCATAAGGTGCGCGGAGAGGTGCGTTCGATCACGCCCGGGCCGCTGATCCCGGCTTCTACGCGCGCGTCCGCAAGATTCTCGGCCCGCGCTTCGATCGCGAGGCTGCGAGTGAGCGGTAACGCGGCGGCGGCGTCCAGCGTCAGGGCGCCCTTGAGGCGGCGCAGATTCTGGTCGTCCTCATATTGCGGGCCGGCATAGCGCGCGGTGGCGGACAGATCGCCCCAGGCGAGCGTCGCGCTGGCATGATGCCGCGCGGTCTGGGCGGGGCGGAGTGCGCCGATCCGCGAATCGACAAAGGCATAGGACGCAAAGGCGCCGAACCTGCCCGCCGAGTAGCGCGCGTCGAACTCGACGCCGCGTGCCTCCAGCTCGGGAAGGTTCTGCCGCCGGCGATAGAGGCCCGCCGCCGAGACGAAGCCGACGCCGGGGAAAGTGCCCGGACCATTGGCGATGCTGACATTGGCGATCGCCCCGGTCAGGCGGTTCCAATAGAGCGTAGTGCGCAGCGAAAGCGCGGGCAGCGGCCGCCAGTCGATCCCCGCTTCCACTCCGGTCAAGCGCTCCGGATCGAGCGCGGCATTGGCGGCGGTGGCGTCCGCACCGACGCGGAAGGGGCGGTAAAGCTCATTGAGCGTAGGCAGTCGCCAGCCGCGATAAGCGGCGGTGCGCAGCGTGATGCCGCCCAGATCATAAGCGCCTCCGAGCCGGCCGGTGGCCTCCCAGCCGCGGCGATCGGCGAAGACGAGATCGGTAAGCGCCGCGCCGCCGGCAAGCGAGCGCTCGATCAGCGAGCCATTGGCGATGCTCCAATGATCGAGCCGGCCGCCGGCGCTGAGGGTGAAGGATCCGGATTCGTAGCTGGCGTCGGCGAATGCCCCGAGCGTCGCGCTCTCGCCGCCCGCGACGCGGCTACGCGTCGGGGCGCCGGCCACATAAGTGAACAGCTCCTGCGTGCGGCCCGAAACCCGGCGGACTTCTCCCCCCAGCCGCAGCGTCACTCCGCCGCCGATCGGGGGCTCCACTTCGAAGCGGCCGCCAATTCCGGTCGCGGGCACATTATACTGGTCAAGGGTCGCGGCCACTATGCTGCGCGCATCGTTGATGCTGGCGAACCCGCTGGCGAAACCGCGGGTCTGGAGATAGGCGAGCGCCGACCAGCCCCAACGCCCGCGATGGACCAGGCGGATGCTGGCATCGGCGCCTTCGCTCTTCACGCGCGTGAAGGCGATGCCCCGGTCCCGTGCGTCGGTGAAGCCCGAGAGATTGGCCTGGAGCTCCGTGCCGCCGAGATCGACCACGCCGCGCAGCGCGATACTTGCCTGTTCATAGGGCGCGGCGCGATCGGCGGGGCCGCGATCCTCCGCGACGATGGGGATGAAGCCGTCGCCTCGCGCATATTGCCCAGCAAGGGTGACGAAACCGCCGCCGAGTTCGGCGGCGGCGACTGCGCGCGCATCGAGGCTGTTGCGGCTGCCATAGGCGACGCCGGCGTGGAAGCGGCCAAGTTCTCCGGGCGAGCCGCTCGCCAATTCGATCGTGCCGGCCAACGCACCGGGACCGGCATAGCCGCTTCCCCCACCGCGCGTCACTCGGGCCGAGGCCAGACGCTCCGGAAGATAGGCCGGGAACGCCACCCAGCCGCCGAACGGATCGGCCTGGGGCACGCCATCAAGCAACAGCAGCGCGCGGCTGGAGGCGTTGCCGCCGAGCCCGCGCAGCGTGACCCCTTGGCTGGTGGGATGCGCCGAGCGCGAATCGGAGCGCCGAAACTGTGCGCTCCCGGCGGCATCGCGCAATGCGTCCTCCAGCCTTCCGCTCGCGGTGCCGACCAGCCGTTCGCGGGGGATGGTGACCACGGCATAGGCCGCGTCGCCGGGCGGCGAGGCCAGGCCCTGGCCGGTCACGACAATCTCGCTGGGGTCGCGCGCCGCTTCCTGAGCCAAAGCGGGCGCGGCGACCAGCAGTCCCCCCGCCAATGCGGCAAACCTCATTGCGGCGCGACCCGATCCGGATGCGCGCTGGCGAAGGCCGGGAGCGCAGTGGCAGCCGCATCCATTGCGACCAGCTTCGGATATGCCTCCAGCGGGGTATCGAAGCGGCGCGCGTTGAACATCTGGGGCACGAGGAAGAGATCGGCGATGCCAGGCGCCTCTCCGCCGAGAAAGGGGCCCTCTCCCGCCATTGCCTCGAGCGCGGCGAATCCTTCGGCGATCCAGTGCCGCGTCCAGTCGTTCCGCGCCTCTTCCTCGACGCCCATGTCCTTGAGCCGCCGCATCACGCGCAGATTGTTGAGCGGGTGGACGTCCATGCCGACCACCAGAGCCTGGGCCAGCGCTTGGGCACGCGCGTGGGGGTCGGCGGGGATCAACCGCGGCTCCGGATACTGCGCATCGAGCCAGTCGATGATCGCCAGGCTCTGGGTAAGCACCACGCCATCGGCTTCGAGAGCGGGGACCAGGCCTTGTTGGTTGCGCGCGAGATGCTCGGGGCTGCGCTGCTGGTTTTCGAGCAGCATCACTTCGCGGCGTTCATAGGCCACGCCCTTCAGATTGAGCGCGATCCGCACCCGGTAAGCGGCGGAGGAGCGGAAATAATCATAAAGCAGCACGGTCAGGGTTCCTGCGGAGTCGGTTCCCCGGCGCCCATCCGCCGCCAGCGCGGGCGCCTGCCCGTGCTTGCCCGCGCGCCCCGCTCGGCTTCGCTTTCCAGCGCGACCTTGATCATCGCCACCATCGGATCGGCGAGCGCCAGGCCCAGCACGCCGAACAAGGTGCTCGCCAGAATCTGCGCCGAAAGCGTGAGTGCGGGCGGCAGATCGACGGTGCGCTTCGCCACCAACGGGATCAGCACATAGCCATCGAAGGTCTGCACCGCGAAATAGATGACGATCGCCCAGAAACCCTGATCCGGCCCGGCGCTGAACCCGGCCGCGACCATCAGCACGCCCGAAATGAAAGCGCCGATATTGGGGATGAAGGCGAGGATGCCGGTGATGATGCCGAGCAAGAGCGCCATCGGCACGCCGGCTATCGACAGCAGGATCCAGGTGAGCGCCCCTTCGAACACCATGCCCGCCAGCCGGCCCGCCAGCAGCACGCGCATCGTTCGCGCCATCCGCGCGATCGTGACCGAAAATTGGTCGCGCTGCTCGATCGGCACCATCCATTGCAGCCCGCGCTCATAGAGCCGCGGCTCCATCGCCACGAACAGGCCGATCGTCATCACCATCAACAGGCTCGCGCCCGCGCCGAGCACCGAGCCCACCGCCGAGGTGAGCCGCCCGACCGAGCCCATGGCCTGTTGCAGGATTCCGGTGATATCGGCGCGGCCGGGCATCACCCCCAGCGACGTGAGCCATTCGACCACGCGATTGGCCTGCACGGCAAGCGTGACGCGCAGCTGCTCGGCCTGCTGCGCGATCTGCACGCCAGTGAGATAGAAGACCCCGGCAATGAACGCGATCACCAGCAGCACCACGATCAGCAGGCGGAAACCACGCGGGATGCGCACGACGCGGCCAAGCAGCCGCGCTCCGCCATCCAGCATCGACGCGAAGACCAGCCCGCCGAAAATGATCAGCAGCGGCTGGATCAGCAGCACGATCAGGGCGACCGCGATCGCCAGCCCGAACCAGACCGAGGCGCGCTTGAGCTCGGCGCGCATCAGCGGATCGCGCATCTCGTTGGGACCAGGCTCCTGGACGATATCGACGCTTCCGGGGGGAATCGGATCGCTCATTTTACGCCCTCCTGCGGATGCAGCGACATGCCGGCGCGGCCCGGGCGGAACGAATTCCCCCACGTGGTCGGGTTCCAGGTCGCGCTGCCGTCCAGGCTGAAGGTGATGAATTCGGCGCGCCCGCCGATATTTTCCCAGGGCACTGGACCGCCCAGGCCCTGATTGGCGAGCGGATAGCGGCTGTCCGCCGAATTGTCTCGATTGTCACCCATCAGGAACACATGGTCGCGTGGCACTCGGGTCTCGGGATAATTGTCGCCGGGGCTGGCGCCCACGCCCCTGTCGATCGTCTCGTATGAGCGGCCGTTGGGCAGCGTCTCGCGATAGATCGGCAGGCGGCAGAAGAGCCTGCCGTCGCCATGGCGCACCATGCCGCCGCGATATTGGGCGGACTCGCATTTGGTGTTCGCGTCCACCGGGATGTCGCGCATGCCCTTTGCCTCGCGTGGGATCGCCACGCCGTTCAGATAGACCACGCCGCCGCGCACCGCGATGCGATCCCCGGGCACGCCGATCACGCGCTTGATATAATCGGTGTCGGTCCCCGGCGGCGTGACGATCACGACATCGCCCCGCACGGGCAGGCGCCCAACCAACCGGCCCGGCATGAACGGCAGCAGATGGAAGGTCGGGGTGACGAACGAATAGCCATAGGGATATTTGGTGACGACCAGCCGATCGCCGACCAGCAGCCCGGGCATCATCGATTCGCTGGGGATGTAGAAGGGCTTGGCGACCAGGCTGTGGAAGCCGAGCACGGCGGCAACGAGCCAGAAGACCCCGCGCAGCTCCGCCCACCAATCGGTGCGCGGCTTGGCGTCCTCGTCGACATAATCCTCGTTCAACGCATACCCTTCCGCGACCATCACTCTTCTCTCACCGCTTCGATGATCACCATGGCGAAAGCCCAGGGATGATCGTCGGTCAGGGTTAAATGCACCTTAGCGACGTGGCCTTCGGGAATTAACGCGTCAAGCCTGGCCCTGGCCCCGCCCGTCAAAGCCAGCGCGGGCGCGCCCGAAGGGGAATTGACCACGCCGATATCCTTCATGAACACGCCGCGCTTGAAGCCGGTGCCCACTGCTTTCGAGAAGGCCTCCTTGGCGGCGAAGCGCTTCGCCAGGGTGCCGGCGCGGGTGAGCGGGCGGCGGCCCGCCTTGGCGATCTCGATTTCGGTAAAGGCGCGCTGCTCGAAGCGTGTCCCGAATCGATCCAGCGACGCCTGGATGCGCTCGATGTTGCAGAGGTCCGAGCCCGTGCCGATGATCATTGAAGAAGAAGACCCTCACCCAACCCTCTCCCGCGAAGGCGGGAGAGGGCTTTAAGAGCCCTCTCCCGCCTTCGCGGGAGAAGGAGGGGCCCGCCGCGAAGCGGTGGGAGGATGAGGGTCTTCTTCTTGCTCACCGCGCTTCGTCCATCAGCTCGCGCATTCGCCGCACCACCGGGCCCAGGCCATCGAAGATCGCCTCGCCGATCAGGAAATGCCCGATATTGAGCTCCGTCACTTGCGGGATCGCGGCGACGGGAACGACATTGCCGAAAGTCAGGCCGTGGCCGGCATGCGGCTCCAGCCCGGCCTTGGCGGCGAGCGCGGCGGCGTCGGCGATACGCTTGAGTTCCTCGGCGCGCGCGTCTTCGGGAAGCTCGCAATAGCGGCCGGTGTGGAGTTCGACGACGGGCGCGCAAAGGCGGAGCGCGGCGTCGATCTGGCGCGAGTCGGGCTCGATGAACAGCGAGACGCGGCAGCCGGCATCGAGCAACCGGGCGACCATCGGGGCCAGATGGTCGTGCTGGCCCGCGGCGTCCAGCCCGCCCTCGGTGGTGCGCTCCTCGCGCTTTTCAGGGACGATGCACACGGCATGGGGGCGATGGCGCAGCGCGATCGCCAGCATCTCGTCGGTCGCGGCCATTTCAAGATTGAGCGGCACGGTCAGCTCGGCCACGAGCCGGGCGATGTCGTCGTCCGTGATGTGGCGGCGGTCCTCGCGCAGGTGCGCGGTGATGCCGTCCGCCCCGGCCTCGACCGCCAGCAAAGCCGCGCGCACCGGATCGGGATAGCCCGATCCACGCGCGTTGCGAACCGTCGCGACGTGATCGATGTTCACGCCCAGTCGAAGCCGCCCTTCGGCGGCGGGGCGAAGCTCGCTCACGCCGCCACCCGGCTTCCCGGCTTGACGGCCGGGATCGCGGCGAGCTCCGGCGGAAGCTGGTCGGCGGGGTAAGCGGGCACGTCGAGCTGGAGCAGCGAGACGAGGGGGACGCCCACGTCAGCCGCGCCGTTCGAGCGATCGACGATGCATGCGGCGCCCAGCAATTCGCCCGGATGCTTGCGGATCGCGGCGATGCATTCGCGCGACGACAAGCCTGTGGTGACGATGTCCTCGACCATCACGATCCGCGCGCGCGCTGGAATCTCGAAGCCTCGGCGGAGCTGGAACTCGCCTTCCTCGCGCTCGACGAACAGCGCCTTGCAGCCAAGCGCACGCGCGGTTTCATATCCGGGGATGATCCCGCCGATCGCGGGCGAGACGACCAGATCGACCGGCCCGAACGACTCCCGGATCAGCTTGCCCAGCGCCGCGCACACGCGTTCGGCGCGGGCCGGATCCTCGAATATCCGCATCTTCTGAAGGAACACCGGCGAGCGAAGCCCCGAGGAGAGGATGAAATGCCCTTCGAGCAGCGCCCCCGCATCGCGGAACTCGTCAAGAATCGCATCGCCGTTCAATGTCGCTTCCTTGGCCGTGTAAAGGCGGCAACCTTTAGGAGCCCGACAGACCCGCCGCAACGGCCATGCAAAAAGGGTTGAGAATGGGGCCACGCGGCGTATAGGCCCATGTCACACGGGGCGGTTTCCCGCCTCTCCTCGGCGCTGCTCGCGAACAGGGTGAATATAGACGATGCGCATGCTTGGGTTGACTTCGATTCTCCTGGCGGCGGGGCTGGCCTTCGCCGCTCCTGCCTCCGCACAGGAGCCCGCCGCTGCGCCCGCGGCTCCCGCCGCGGCGGTCGCAGCGCCGGGCAATGACGCCGCTCCCGTGGCCGATAACGCCGCCGCGCCGGCGGTTGCCGATCCGACGCTCGACGCCGCGGGCAAGCCCAAGACCGTCGCCGTGCCCGATATGGGGCAGCCGGCGGACGCGGCTTACGGCTTGCAGGAGCAAGTGACGCCCAATGGCCAGAACGCCAAATGGTTTCACAACACGATCCTGATGCCGCTGATCACCCTCATTTCGATCTTCGTTCTCGCCCTGCTGATCTATGTGGTCATCCGCTTTCGCCGCAGCGCCAATCCGGTGCCGTCGAAGACCAGCCACAACACGATGATCGAAATCGTCTGGACGCTGCTCCCGGTCCTGATCCTGGTCGCGATCGCCATTCCCTCGATCAAGCTGCTTGCCGCGCAGTTCAAGCCCGCGCCCAAGGAAGCCGTGACATTGAAGGCGATCGGCAACCAATGGTTCTGGAGCTACGAATATCCCGACCATGGCGGCATCCAGCTGACCGCCAACATGCTCAAGGAGCAAGGCGAGGTTCCCGCCGGCACGCGCTATCGCACGGACGCCGACGGTCCCCGCCTGCTGGCGACCGACACGCGCGTCGTGCTGCCCGTAGGCGTACCGATCCGCCTGCTCACCACGGCGCAGGACGTGATCCACAGCTGGGGCATCCCGGCTTTCTGGATCAAGCTCGACGCCGTGCCGGGCCGGATCAACGAGACCAGCTTCACGATCGAGAAGCCGGGCCTCTATTTCGGCCAGTGCTCGGAGCTTTGCGGCGCGCGCCACGCCTATATGCCGATCGCAGTCGAGGCGGTTTCGCCCGAAGTGTTCGCGCAGTGGGTCGCCTCGAAGGGCGGCAAGATGCCCGCGGCCGAAGCTCCCAAGACCACCGGCGCAGTCGAATCGCTGGGCAATGAAGCCGATGTCGCGACCAACGTGACCGATCAGGGCCCACTCGTGAACGCCACTGCCGCACCGGCAGTCACCAACAAGCCCGCGACGCAGAATGCCCCGGGCCTCGGACAGACGGGCAATTAAGATGACCGATACCGCCACCGCACACGGCCATGATCATGCGCACGACGCCCATGCCAATCACGATGGGCATCATGACGCCGATCACAAGCCGGGCTTCTTCGCCCGCTGGTTCATGTCGACGAACCACAAGGATATCGGCACGCTCTATCTTATCTTCGCGATCGTCGCGGGGATCATCGGCGGCGGAATCTCGGGGCTGATGCGCGCCGAGCTCGCCACGCCGGGCATCCAGTATCTGGGGACCTGGGCGGGCATGCTCCACGGGGGCGAGCATCAGAGCCTGGATCAAGCACTGCACTTCTGGAACGTGCTGATCACCGCGCACGGCCTGATCATGGTGTTCTTCATGGTCATGCCGGCGATGATCGGCGGCTTCGGCAACTGGTTCGTGCCGATCATGATCGGAGCGCCCGACATGGCGTTCCCGCGCATGAACAATATCTCCTTCTGGCTGCTGATCCCCGCCTTCCTCCTGCTGCTCGCCTCTCCCTTTGTCGGCGGCGGCGCGGGCACGGGCTGGACGGTCTATGCGCCGCTATCGACCTATGGCGAGCCAGGGCCGAGCGTGGACATGGCGATCCTCTCGCTCCACTTGGCCGGCGCCAGCTCGATCCTGGGCGCGATCAACTTCATCACCACCATCTTCAACATGCGCGCGCCGGGCATGACCCTCCACAAGATGCCGCTATTCGTATGGTCGGTGCTGATCACGGCCTTCCTGCTGCTGCTGGCGCTGCCGGTGCTCGCCGCGGCGATCACGATGCTGCTGACCGACCGCAATTTCGGCACCGCATTCTACGATCCGCAATATGGCGGCGATCCGGTGCTCTACCAGCACCTGTTCTGGTTCTTCGGCCATCCCGAAGTGTACATCATGATCCTGCCGGGCTTCGGCATGGTCAGTCAGATCGTCGCGACCTTCAGCCGCAAGCCCGTCTTCGGCTATCTCGGCATGGCCTATGCCATGGTGGCGATCGGCGTGGTGGGCTTCATCGTCTGGGCGCACCACATGTTCACCACGGGCATGAGCGTTTCGGTCAAGATGTATTTCACGGCGGCAACGATGGTGATCGCAGTGCCTACCGGCGTGAAGATCTTCTCGTGGGTCGCGACGATGTGGGGCGGGTCGCTCAGCTTCAAGACGCCGATGCTCTGGGCGCTGGGTTTCATCTTCATGTTCACCGTGGGCGGGGTGACCGGCGTGGTGCTCGCTAATGGCGGCGTCGATGATTACATGCACGACACCTATTATGTGGTGGCGCACTTCCACTACGTGCTCTCGCTCGGCGCGGTGTTCGGGCTGTTCGCGGGCTTCTATTACTGGTTCCCGAAGATGAGCGGCCGGATGTATAACGAGCTGCTCGGCCAGCTTCACTTCTGGGTGTTTTTCGTGGGCGTGAACGTGATGTTCTTCCCGCAGCACTTCCTGGGCCTCAACGGCATGCCGCGCCGCATCCCGGATTATCCCGACGCCTATGCCTTCTGGAACCAGGTTTCGAGCACGGGCTATCTGATCATGGCGCTGGGCATGGCATTGTTCTTCGTGAACCTGATCTGGTCGATGCTCTCCGGCCGCAAGGCGGAAGGCAATCCCTGGGGCGAAGGCGCGACGACGCTGGAATGGACGCTGTCCAGCCCGCCGCCGTTCCACCAGTTCGAGACGCTCCCGGTGATCGACGGCGGCTCGGACCACTAGGACCTGCCATCCGAACGCATCGAGCGCTCCGGGGGAAACTCCGGGGCGCTTTGCTTTATGGGCCGGCTTTGCAACCACGCCGGAAACGGGGCGTTGCAACCTCGGATTCAAACAGGGTCGATGCGATGGGTCAGGGAACCGCGAACACGGGAATGGGCATAGTGCTGGCGCTCGTCGCCCTCACATTGGTGCTTTTCGTCCTGGGCATGGTGCTGCGCCGGCGCGGGGTGCTCACCACGCGCGGAGCAACGCTGGGCTGGGCGATCCTCACCTTGCTGCCGCTGTTCGGCTCGGGCTTTTTCCTCTTTACCAAGCATCAGGTGGAATATGCGACCGGCGAGACCCGCAGCGGAGTGAACGAGCCGCCCCCGGCGCAGAACGGCGCGACGCGCTGATTGCCCGCGCGGGCCCTTTCCCCTCGCGCCGCACACTCCTATAGCGCGCACAACCATGTCCACCGCCACCGCATCCCCGACCTCCCTTCCAGCCGATTGGCGCGATTTCCTAGCGCTGACGAAGCCGCGCGTGATGAGCCTGGTCGTCTTCACCGGGCTGTGCGGCATGCTCGCGGCGCCCGTGCCGATCCACCCGGTGCTCGGCTTCACGGCGATCCTCTGCATCGCCTTGGGCGCGGGCGCGGCCGGGGCGCTCAACCAATGGTATGAGAGCGATATCGACGCGAAGATGAAGCGTACCGCCGGGCGGCCGCTTCCCTCGGGGCGGATGGACCGCCAATCGGCGCTGCATTTCGGCGTCGGCCTGGCTGGGTTCAGCCTCGTCCTGATGTATTTCGCGATCAACGTGGCGGCGACACTGATCCTCGCCGCCTCGATCCTCTTCTACGTCTTCGTCTATACCATCTGGCTCAAGCGCCGAACCCCGCAGAATATCGTGATCGGGGGGGCTGCGGGCGCATTCCCGCCGATGATCGGCTGGGCTGCGGCGACGAGCGACGTGACGCTGCTTCCGCTGCTGCTATTCGCGCTGATCTTCTTGTGGACGCCGCCGCATTTCTGGGCGCTCGCCCTGTTCGTGAAGACGGACTACGCCAATGCCGGCGTGCCGATGCTGCCGGTGGTGTCGGGCGAGCGCACGACGCGGACGCAGATCGGGCTTTACACGATCCCGATGGTCCTTGCCGCCATCATCCCCTGGCCGATGGGGCTGGCAGGGCAGATCTATGGAATTACCGCGGCGGCGCTCTCGGCCCTGTTCCTCGCCTTCGCGGTGCAAGTCGCCCTGCGACGTTCGGAGCCAAACGACCCGATGATCCCCGAACGACGGCTGTTCAAATATTCGATTCTCTATCTCTTCCTCGTTTTCGGCGCATTGGTCGCCGACAGGTGGTTCGCATGACCGACGACTTGATCCGCGCTCCCGAGGCCCAGCCCTCGGACCAGGAACTGATCCGTTCGCGCCAGAAATCGCGTGCGCGGTTGATGGCGTTGCTGCTCGGCGCGTTCGTGATCCTGGTGTTCGCGATTTCGATCGTGAAGATCAAGCTGGGGCATCCGGGGTGATCAGCCGCAATCTGCGCACTGCGATCCTGGCCGGAATCGGCGTCTGCTCGATGGGCGGGCTGGGGTTCGCCGCGGTGCCGCTCTACAAGATGTTCTGCGACGTTACCGGGCTGAACGGAACCACCCAGCGCGGCACCCGCGCGCCCGGTACGACGGGACAGAAGATCACGGTGGCGTTCGACAGCAACACCGCAAAGGGGCTGCCTTGGAAGTTCGAGCCCGAGCGCCGCGCCGACACGATCGACGTGGGAGGGCGCGACATGGCGTTCTTCACGGCCACCAACACTTCGAACAAGCCCGTCACCGGCACTGCCACGTTCAACGTGACGCCCACGACCGCAGGCAAATATTTCACCAAGATCCAGTGCTTCTGCTTCACCCAGCAGACGCTCGATGCGGGCCAGACGATGCGGATGCCGGTGATCTTCTATGTCGATCCGGCAATTCTGAACGACCCGGACACAAAGGACGTTCAGGAAATCACCTTGTCCTATACATTTTATCCTGTGGATTCCGCGAAAACCGCGAGCTAGAGCAAGCCGCGAACGAGAACAGGGAACGTCCGATGGCCGGAGCCAAGAACCACGATTATCACATCCTGCCGCCCAGCGCCTGGCCGCTGTTCGGCGCGATGTCGGCGCTGATCCTTGCGGCCGGCGGGATCATGTGGATGCATTCGATGCCCGCGGCCACGCTGGTATTCTTCGCGGGCGTCGCTGCGGTCGCCATCACCTTCTTCGGCTGGTGGGCTCAGGTGATCCAGGAAGCGCACCAGGGCGATCATACGCCCGTCGTGCAGCTCCATTTGCGCTATGGCATGATCCTGTTCATCGCTTCCGAAGTCATGTTCTTCGTCGGCTGGTTCTGGGCGTGGTTCGATTTCGCGCTTTTCCCCTCGGCGGTGGACGCCGTGGGCGGCACCTGGCCTCCGAAGGGCATGCATGTGCTCGACGCGTGGAAGCTGCCGCTGCTCAACACGCTGATCCTGCTCTGCTCGGGCACCACGGTCACCTGGGCGCATCATGCGCTGATCCACGGCCAGCGGGGCGGAGCGATGAAGGGCCTGTGGGGCCTGATCGGCGTCGGCGAGAATGACGGCGTGAAGAAGGGACTGTGGCTGACGATCCTGCTCGGCATCCTGTTCACGTCGATTCAGGCTTACGAATATGCCGAGGCGCCTTTCCCCTTCAAGGCCGCGAGCGAGCATGGATCGAGCTATGGCGGCGCCTTCTTCATGGCGACCGGCTTCCACGGCTTTCACGTGCTGGTCGGCACGATCTTCCTGATCGTGTGCCTTGTGCGCGCCTATAAGGGGCACTTCACCCCCCGGCAGCATTTCGGTTTCGAAGCCGCGGCCTGGTATTGGCACTTCGTCGATGTGGTGTGGCTGTTCCTGTTCGCGTCGATCTATGTGTGGGGCGGCTGGGGCGCTGCGGTGCACGGATAAGTGCCCGACGAGCCGGGCCAGATATCGGGGGGAGGCGGTGAAGCACCGCCTCCCCCTATCGATTCGGGGCTCAAGGGAAGCTGCCCGCGCTGCGGCGCCAGGACATTGTTTGTCAGCTATTTGCGCTTCGCCGACAAATGCGGCGCGTGCGGGCTCGACTTCTCCAAGTTCAATGTCGGCGACGGACCGGTGGTGTTCCTGACGCTGGGGATAGGCACGCTGATCACCATCCTCGCGATCTGGGTGGAATTCGCCTTCGCCCCCGGGCTATGGGTCCACGCCTTGCTCTGGGCGCCCCTCACGCTCGCGCTGACCGTCCTGCTGCTCCGGTTCGCAAAGGGACTGCTGCTCGCGCTCGAGTTCCGCAACCGGGCCGAGGAAGGCCGGCTGAAGGAGCCCGAATGATGCCGCGCTTTCCGCTGATCCCCACAGCGATCGTCGGGTTCGCCATCGCTGCGATGATCGGGCTCGGCTTCTGGCAGCTAACGGTCCGGCTGCCGCAGAAAGAGGCGCAACTCGCCCAACTTGCCGCCAATCCGGCCAAGCCCGCGATCGCCTTTCCGAAATTCCCTGACGATTCGCTACTGTTCCGCAACGCGTCCGGCGTTTGCGTCGAGCCGGTATCGAGCCAGCTGATCGGCGCGGGCGGTGCGGGCTTCCGCTTCATAGTCGAATGCCGCACCGGCGGGCTGGAGGGCCCGGGCATGCTCGTTCAACTGGGCACGACGCGCGACCCCCTGGCCAAGCCGGTGTGGAAGGGCGGGCCGGTGCGCGGGCGGATCAGCCATGCGCCTGACGGCAGATCGATGCTCGCCTCACTTTTCGACAAGACCCCCAAGCGCCTGATGCTCGTAGCCGAGACGCCCGCGGCAGGGCTCACCGTGAACGCCAAGCCTGATCTGTCGAGCGTGCCGAACAATCACCTGGCCTATGGCGTGCAGTGGTTCCTGTTCGCGCTCGTCGCGGGAGTGATCTATGTGCTGGCGCTCAGATGGCGGGAGAAGAAGGCCGCCTAAAGTTCGGCTTTCTTGCTACCCCCCGCATCGCCCGCTAACCGCAAGCCATGCGCTACCACAGCACCAGAGGCACCGCGCCGCAACTCGGCTTTCGCGAAGTGACCCTTGCGGGGCTGGCCAGCGATGGCGGGCTCTATGTGCCCGAGGCGTGGCCGCGTTTCACGCCTGGGCAGATCGCTGGGCTGAAGGGCCTTTCCTATGTCGAGACCGCGGTGCGCGTGATGCTGCCGTTCGTCGGCGAGGATCTGAGCGAGGCCGAGCTGCGCGAGCTGTGCACCCAGGCATATGGCCGCTTCAGCCATGCCGCCGTGACGCCCCTGGTCCAGCTGGATCACCGGCACTTCCTGCTCGAATTGTTCCACGGCCCGACGCTCGCCTTCAAGGATGTGGCGCTGCAATTGCTCGGCCTGCTGTTCGAGAAGTTCCTGAGCGGCACTGGCGAGAACCTGACCATCGTCGGCGCCACATCGGGCGACACCGGCAGCGCCGCGATCGACGCGGTTGCGGGGCGGCATGGCATCCAGGTCTTCATGCTCCACCCCAAGGGGCGCGTGTCGGACGTCCAGCGCCGCCAGATGACCACGGTGCTTGCGCCAAACGTCCATAACATCGCGATTCAGGGCAGCTTCGACGACGCCCAGGCGCTGGTGAAGGCGATGTTCAATCATGCGGACTTTGCCGCGCGCTTCCAAGTGACCGCGGTCAATTCGATCAACTGGGCGCGGTTGATGGCGCAGGTGGTCTATTATTTCTACGCCGCCGTTCGGCTGGGCGCACCCGAGCGGCAAGTGGCGTTTTCCGTCCCGACCGGGAATTTCGGCGATGTCTTCGCGGGCTATGTCGCGGCGAAGATGGGGCTGCCGGTCGTCAGGCTGATCGTCGCGACCAACGTCAACGACATCCTGCATCGCGCGCTTTCCAGCGGGGATTATTCGGCGGGGACAGTCACGCCCACCGCCGCGCCCTCCATGGATATCCAGGTGAGCTCGAATTTCGAGCGGCTGCTTTTCGATTTCGCCGGCGCCAGTGTCGCAGGCCAGATGGCGGGATTTGAATCCTCCAGGACGATGCGGCTGACCAACGCGCAGCAACAAGGCGCGGCGGCGCTCTTCAGCAGCGACCGCATCGAGCCGGGCCAGATGAACGAAGCGATGCGCTGGGCCTCTTCCGAAGCGGGGCAGGTGATCGACCCGCACAGCGCGATCGGCCTGGCCGCCGCGCGCCGCGCCGATCTGTCGGCGGACGTGCCGATCGTGACGCTGGCGACCGCGCATCCGGCGAAGTTCGCCGATGCAGTCGAGCGGGCGACCGGCACCCGCGCGCAGGTTCCCGCACGGGTCGGCGACCTGTTCGACCGGCAGGAACGCTATGACGTGCTGCCCGCGACATTCGACGCGGTCACCGCCTATATCGCCGAGCGCGCGCATCCGCGGCCGTGAAGCTGGTCACGCTCACCGGCGAGCCTTGGGCCGACTACGGGCTGATCGATTCGGGTCACGGCCGCAAGCTCGAGCGCTATGGCGATTATCGCTTCATCC
>NZ_DASVSH010000022.1:0-20287 GCF_036388215.1 Sphingomonas sp. | reverse complement strand
CCCCGGCCCCTCCCTGGAAGGGAGGGGAGAGACCAGCTCACCCGCAGCGAGCGGAGCCGATCTTGCCGTCGGTGCCGAGATGGAGGTTCAGCCGGTCGGCGCGGAATTCCATCGTGACCATCATGCCCGGCGTGAGCCAGCGCACCGCATTGGCGCCCGAGAGACGCTTTGCTTCTTCCGCGACAGCTGCGCTGCGCGGTTTGCCGATGAGGCTTTCCAGGCCATTGCTGTTGCATTCGACGCCCGGAGGGGTGGCCCCGGCCGTCTCGGGCGGCGCGCGATCCATGCACCCGGTGAAAGCCAGCGCCACGATCGGCAAAGCGAAGCGGATCATTCGGGTTCCTCCGTGCGCGTCATCTTGAGCTTGCCATTCTTCACAGTGAACCCAAGCTGGCCCTCGACCAGGTTGAGCGCGTCGCGGCCGAATTGCTCGAAGCGCCAGCCTTGCAGGATCGCGAGCCCTTCGCGTTGGCCGGCGGCGAGCGCCTCCAGGTCGTCGGTGCGCGCCAGCAGCTTGGAGGCGACGTTGATTTCCTTGGCGCGAATCTTGAGCAGCAGCTTGAGCAGGTCCGCCACCAGCGCGCCATCCTTGCCCATCGAAGGCTTGCGATCGTCGCGCGACGGCATTTCTTCGGTGCTCATCGGCTGGGCCTCGCCGAGCGCGGCCATCAAGCGGCCGCCGATATCGTTGCCGGCCCAGGCGGCGGAAAGACCCCGCACGCGGCCAAGATCGGCCTGCTTCTTCGGGGGCGTCCCCGCCAGATCCGCCAGCGTCTCGTCCTTGATGATGCGGCCGCGCGGCAGATCCTTGCCCTGCGCCTCGATCTCGCGCCAGCGGGCCAGCGCCTTGAGGCGGCCGAGCACTTCGGGCTTGCGGCTGGAAACGCGGACGCGCTGCCACGCCTCATCGGGATCGTTGCGATAATTCTCCGGATCGGCGAGCCGCTCCATTTCCTGGTCTAGCCACGCGCCGCGACCGGTCTTCTTCAGCTTCTCCAGCATCTTGGGGAAGATTTCGGAGAGATAGGTGACATCGCAGATCGCATAATCGATCTGCCGCTTGTCGAGCGGGCGGCGGGCCCAATCGGTGAAGCGGGCGCCCTTGTCGACCGTGATGCCGAGATAGGTATCGACGAGGTTGGAATAGCCGATCTGCTCGCCTTGCCCCAGCGCCATGGCGGCAACCTGGGTGTCGAACAGGGGATGGGGGGTTTTGCCGGTAAGATTGTAGACGATCTCGATGTCCTGGCCGCCGGCGTGGAAGACCTTGAGAACATCCTCGTTGCCGGTCATCAGATCGAGCAGCGGCGTCATGTCGATTCCGCCCATCGGATCGACGGCCGCGGCTTCCTCGTCATCGGCGATCTGGATCAGGCAGAGCTCGGGCCAATAGCTGTTTTCCCGCATGAACTCGGTGTCCACGCAGATGTACGGCTTGGTTGCGAAACGAGAGCAGAGATTGGCGAGGGCTACACTGTCCTCGATCAGACCATGGATATGCATCGCGGCCCCATAGACTGGTCTTCGGGTTGACAAAAGGGTGTGTGAGGGGAAAGCGCACGCGATTGTCCGATACTCACGAAAAAGTTGAATCCATGCACGCTTATCGCACCCACAACTGCGCCGAACTCCGCTCGTCCGATGTGGGGCAGGAAGTCCGCGTCTCGGGCTGGGTGCACCGCAAGCGCGACCATGGCGACCTGGTCTTCATCGACCTGCGCGACCATTATGGCATCACCCAGATCGTCACCGACGTGAGCGGGCCCGCATTCAAGGCGATCGAATCGCTGCATAGCGAATCGGTGGTCACTGTGACTGGCAAGGTGGTGGCGCGCTCCGCCGAGGCAGTGAACCCGAACCTGCCGACGGGCGAGATCGAAGTGCGCGCGGCCGAAGTGACGGTCCAGTCGGCCGCGCAGGAATTGCCGCTCCCCGTGTTCGGCGATGCTGAATATCCCGAGGAAATCCGGCTTCGGTATCGTTATCTCGATCTGCGCCGCGAACGCCTGCACAAGAACATCGTCCTGCGCTCGAACGTCATCGCGTCGCTCCGCCGCCGGATGATCGATCAGGGCTTCACCGAATTCCAGACCCCGATCCTGACGGCGAGCAGCCCCGAGGGCGCGCGCGACTATCTGGTGCCCAGCCGTGTGCATCCGGGCAAATTCTATGCGCTTCCTCAGGCGCCGCAGATGTTCAAGCAGCTGCTGATGGTCGCGGGCTTCGACAAATATTTCCAGATCGCGCCGTGTTTTCGCGATGAGGATGCCCGCGCGGATCGCTCGCCGGGCGAGTTCTATCAGCTCGATTTCGAAATGAGCTATGTCACGCAAGACGATGTTTTCGCGGCGATCGAGCCGGTTCTTCACGGGGTCTTCGAGGAATTCGCCGATTGGGAGGGGAAGGGACGTTCGGTCTCGCCGCTGCCCTTCAAGCGCATCCCTTATCGCGAATCGATGCTGAAATATGGCAACGACAAGCCGGACCTGCGCAATCCGATCCTGATCACCGACGTCTCGGAGCACTTCAAGGGCTCGGGGTTCAGCCGGTTCGCTTCGATGGTCGAGGCAGGGGATGTCGTCCGCGCGATTCCTGCGCCCAACACGCACGAGAAGAGCCGCAAGTTCTTCGACGACATGAATTCCTGGGCGCAGAGCGAGGGCTTCCCGGGCCTCGGCTATGCGACTCAGAAGGATGGCGTATTCGGGGGTCCGATCGCCAACAATCACGGCCAGGAGGGCATGAAGGCGATCGCCGACGCGATGGGCCTGGGGCCAAACGATGGCATCTTCTTCGCGGCAGGTAACGCCGGGCAGGCGGCCAAGCTCGCCGGCCTGGCGCGCACGCGCGCGGCGGACCAACTCGAACTGATCGACAAGAGCCGCTTCGAATTCTGCTGGATCGTCGATTTCCCGATGTTCGAATATGACGAAGACGCGAAGAAGATCGATTTCAGCCACAATCCCTTCAGCATGCCGCAGGGCGAGCTGGAAGCGCTGGAGAGCAAGAATCCGCTCGATATCCTCGCTTATCAATACGATATCGTCTGCAACGGCGTGGAGCTGAGCTCGGGCGCGATCCGGAACCATCGTCCTGAGATCATGTACAAGGCGTTCGAGATCGCCGGCTACACCCAGGAGGATGTCGACACGAACTTCGCGGGCATGATCAACGCCTTCAAGTTCGGCGCGCCTCCGCATGGCGGATCCGCCCCAGGCGTCGATCGCATCGTGATGCTGCTGGCGGACGAGCCGAACATCCGCGAGGTCATCGTATTCCCGATGAACCAGAAGGCCGAGGATTTGATGATGCAGGCGCCCTCCGCGGTGAGCGCGAAGCAACTCAAGGAACTTTCGATCAAACTGGCGAGCGACGGGCCGAAGGCGGGCTGAGCCGAAACGCTCGCGGCGCGTTGAAGCCTGAACGCGTTCGGCGTGACGGAGCAGATATGACCATCGATCTCAGCGATTTCGAAGCCGGGGATAAATTCCCGGGCAATTACGACAAGGCGCTGAAGAAGCTCCAGCAGCGCCTCGAGCGCATCCATTACGCCCATATCATCCATGGCAACCGCGCGATCGTGATGTTCGAGGGCTGGGACGCGGCGGGGAAGGGCGGGATCATCGAGCGGTTGACTGCCGGATGGGACCCGCGCTTCTTCCATGTCTGGCCGATCTCGGCACCGAGCGACGAGGAGAAGGCGCATGATTTCCTCTGGCGGTTTCGCACACGCCTTCCCGCCGAAAAGGAAATCGCGATCTTCGACCGCAGCTGGTATGGGCGCGTGCTGGTCGAGCGGGTCGAGGGCTATGCTTCCGAGGAAGAGTGGCGGCGCGGTTACGACGAGATCAATGCCTTCGAAGCCGAGCAGCTAGCCGCGGGGACGCCGCTGGTGAAGGTCTTCGTCCACATCACCCAGAAGGAGCAGGACAAGCGCTTTCGCGACCGGCTGGAGGATAAGTGGAAGCGCTGGAAGACTGGCCTGGACGATTATCGCAACCGGGCGCGGCGGGCGGATTACCTGGTGGCGATGGACGAGATGTTCGCGCGGACAAGCACCGAGGCCGCGCCGTGGATCGTGATCGACGGGAATAACAAGAAAGCGGCCCGGATCGCAGCGCTCACCACGATTGCGGATGTTCTGGAGGCGAAGGTATCAATGGAGCCGCCCAGGCTCGATCCGGAGGTCGAGCGCGTGGCGCGGGAGGCCTTGGGTTAGGCCGGGCCAAACTCTCCGTCTTCGCCCATCACGTGCAGGACGCCGTCAGCGATCGCGAAATAGGCGCCGTGGAGCTTGATCCGACCCTCGGCCTCGTGCTCGGGGATGCAGGGGAAGGTCCGGATATTGGCGAGCGACACGCGCACCGTTTCGAGTTCCAGGGCGCGGATCGCTTCGGGGCCGTCGCCATATTTGGCGACGATGCGGTCACGCGCCTCGTCCAGCATATCGACCCAGTGCGCGATGAATCCGCCCGCGCCCGGCTCGGCGCCGCGAAACGTCTGCGAGAGGGCCGCATGGACGCCGCCGCATGCGCCGTGCCCCATCACGACGATTTCCTGAACCTCCAGAACGCGCACCGCGAACTCAAGCGCGGCGGAGACGCCGTGGCGGCCGCCACCGACTTCGAAAGGGGGCACCAGATTCGCGATGTTGCGCACGACGAAAATCTCGCCTGGCGACGTATCGAAGATCTGGGCGGGATCAACCCGGCTGTCCGAACAGGCGATCACCATCACCTTGGGCCTCTGGCCTTCGGACAATTCGGCCCAGCGTTCGCGGTGACGGCGATATTCGGTGCCGCGGAAGCGTTGGTAGCCGTCGAGCAGGTCGGTGAAATCGGTCATGCGCCAACCCTGTAGCGCGTGTTGTAACCGCATCAAGCGCTCGCTAGATGCGGGGCATGAACGAAATGGCACCGCTCCCGCGCCCAGAACGCGTCCGCAAGCCCGACTGGATCCGCGTCAAGGCGCCGACTTCCGAAGGATTCGCCGCAACGCGCGCGCTGATGCGATCGAAGAGCCTGACCACGGTGTGCGAAGAGGCGGCCTGCCCGAATATCGGCGAGTGCTGGTCCAAGAAGCACGCCACGGTGATGATCCTGGGCGACACCTGCACCCGCGCCTGCGCCTTTTGCAACGTCAAGACAGGGATGCCGCGCGCAGTCGATGTCATGGAGCCGCAGAATGTGGCGGACGCCGCGGCGCAGATGGGGCTGGCGCATATCGTGATCACCTCGGTGGACCGCGACGACCTCCCGGATGGCGGGGCGAAGCAGTTCGTGAAGGTGATCGAGGCGATCCGCGCTTCGAACCCGACGACGACCATCGAAATCCTCACGCCCGATTTCCGCAACAAGCACGAGGCGGCCGTCGAGATGATCGTCGCGGCTCGGCCCGACGTCTACAATCACAACCTTGAGACGGTGCCGCGGCTCTATCCGACGATCCGCCCCGGCGCGCGATATTATGCCTCACTGCGGCTGCTGGAGACCGTGAAAAGGCTCGATCCTTCGATCTTCACCAAATCGGGGGTGATGCTCGGGCTGGGAGAAGAGCGGCTGGAGATCCACCAGGTGATGGACGACATGCGCTGCGCCGATGTCGATTTCCTCACCATGGGCCAATATTTGCAGCCGACGCCGCGCCACGCGAAAGTGCAGGAATTCGTAACCCCGGCGGCGTTCAACTCCTATGGCGCGATCGCGCGGGCCAAGGGATTCCTGTTGGTGGCATCTTCGCCGCTGACCCGATCGAGCTATCATGCGGGCGACGACTTCGAAAAGATGCGCGCGGGACGGGCGGCGAAATTGGGCAGGGTGACGGCCCAGGCTCATGCCTAAACACTCCGAAACCCGCACGCTGCCGTACACCCCCGAGCAGATGTTCGGCCTGGTGGCCGATGTGGGCAGCTATGCGGAGTTCCTGCCCTGGGTGAGCGCGGTTCGCGTACGCTCGAACAGCGAAACCGAGATGGTCGCCGACGTCATCGTCGGCTTCAAGGGACTGCGCGAGACCTTCACGTCCAAGGTCGAGAAGCAGCGGCCCAGGCATATCCGCGTCGATTATCTCGACGGGCCGCTGAAGCACCTCAACAACGACTGGCAGTTCGCGCCCGACGGAAACGAAGGCTGCCGAATCGATTTCTGCGTCGATTTCGCGTTCAAGAACCGTGTGTTCGAAATGCTGGCGGGCCAGGTGTTCGACCGGGCGCTGCGAAAGATGATCAATGCGTTCGAAGAGCGGGCCGCGCGGCTTTACGGCGATTCTTCGACCGCGACCGGATCGCCCGGCATCAGCAGTTCGAGCGCGCATAACGCGGCCTGAAGGCGCACGCCGCCGCGGCCGTTATTTTCGAACTGCCGCGCATCCGCCTCGACATTCTGGGGATCCGCGCCGCGCACGGCCTGTGCGAAGACCACGGTGCCGACCGGTTTCTTTTCGGTGCCGCCATCCGGCCCTGCTATCCCGGTGATCGCAACCGCCACATCGGCGTTGCAGCGGCGAAGCGCGCCCTGCGCCATGCTCCAGGCCACGGCCACCGAGACCGAGCCGAAAGTCTCCAGCACGTCGCTGCTCACCTTGAGCACTTCGGTTTTGGAATCGTTCGAATAGGTGACGAAGCCGGCTTCGAAGACATCCGACGAGCCGGGAATTTCGGTGAGCGCGGCACTGACCAGGCCGCCGGTGCAGCTTTCGGCGACGGCAACGCGGCGGCCAGCGGCGCGATTGGCGTCGATCACCTTGCGCGCGGCTTCGATCAGCTTGGCCGGGAGAATCGTGTCCATAAGGGTGCGGCCTGTGCCACTGTCGCGGGTGCGAAGCGAGTCCGTTCCTTCCGCCCCCGCGCGGACGCTCAGCCGGTGGGGGACTTGCAGATCTGGAAGGGCGCCGGCTTCCTGGCATCCGCGGCGCTGAGTTCGAGGATCGCCACCACCAATCCAGCCATGTTCGCCGGCGGGAGCGGATCGAGCAGCTCGACTACGCGGTTGATGCTGATGCAATCCTTGGGCTTTATCTGGCCTGCCGCCAGAGCGCCGATCATCGATCCGGTAATCATATCGAACATCTCGGGCGTGGCGGATTCGCCGCCGGCGATCTTGTTCAGCGCCACCATCGCCAAAGGCTTCGCGGCTGCCGCCGGCGCGGAATAGCGATCGGCCAGCGCAGCGCCCCTGTCGCGCAGATAGGCGCCGGCGGGGAGCGCGCTGGCGCATGCTTCCGAAGCCGAGCGCAGCAGCCCAGGCGCGACCGAGGTGAACATCGCGCTCGCCTCATCCGCGGTCAGGCATTGATCCTGCTTCACGGTCTGCGCGGCGTGGCTCATCGTCGCCAGCAGCGCGATCGGCGCCACGGCGGCGGCCCGAAAAATCCTGGTCATTCCCCTGTCTCCGCTATCCTGATCGTTGCGATCGCCTGCGCCGCCATGCCCTCGCCGCGCCCGGTGAAGCCCAGCCGCTCGGTGGTGGTCGCCTTGACGCTAACCCGCGCGGCAGGAAGCCGCAACAGCGCCGCGATGCGGGCGCGGATGGCGTCCTGATGCGGGCCGATCTTCGGGGCCTCGCAGATGATGGTCAGATCGATGAAGTCGATAATCCCGCCCTGCGCGGCGATCAGACCGGCCGCGTGCTCGAGGAAGCGTGCGGAGGCGGCTCCTCGCCATTGCGGATCGCTTGGGGGAAAATGCATGCCGATATCGCCAGCGCCGATCGTGCCGAGCAGTGCATCGGTGATCGCGTGGAGCGCGACATCGGCGTCGCTGTGGCCCGACAAGCCATGGCTGTGGGGGATGCGGACGCCACCCAGCCAGAGTTCCTCGCCCGCGGCGAAGCGGTGAACGTCGAAGCCTTGGGCAGTGCGGACGCGCAACGTCGCGGCATGGCGCGCTTCGGCGGCGGCAAAGTCGGCGGTGTGCGTGATCTTTTCCAGCGCTCGGCTCCCTTCGACGATGGCGACTTCATGGCCGAGCACGCGGACCATCTGCGCGTCGTCGGTGGCGTCCTGATCCTGGGGCCAGGAATCGTGCGCGGCTCGAATCGTGGCCGCGCGGAAGGCCTGGGGAGTTTGAACGCGCGTCAGCCCGTCGCGAGGAACGGGCTCGCCTGCCGCTGAAACCAGCGTGTCGGTGACCGGGAGCCCAGGGATCGCGCCTTCATGGCTGTTCAGGGCGTCAAGCAGCCGGTCGATCACGTCGGGGCTCAGGAAGGGGCGGGCGGCGTCGTGGATCAGCACCCGATCCGCATCGATCGCCGCAAGGCCGTTGCGGACCGACTCGCGGCGAATCGCTCCGCCGATAACGAAAGGAATGGGGCCAAGGGCGGCGGCGAGCGCGTCTTCCTGGCCTTCGCCGATCACCACCAGCACCTCGTCCACGCCGGGATGCGCGATCAGCGTCCCATAGCTATGGGCCAGCATAGGCTTGCCCGCGAGCATCGCGAATTGCTTGGGGACTCCGCCGCCGGCACGGACGCCCTGTCCTGCGGCGACGATCAGCGCGGCGGTCTTCATTTCGCCGCGCTAGCGCGCGACACCGCGCTTGCCAATCATCGCTTGTGCCGCTAGCCGCTCGTGCCTATTTTTCAGGCAGATCATGAGCGAACTCGTTCCCATCCAGATCGGTCCCGTGCGGATCGACCAGCCGGTGCTGCTCGCGCCTATGACGGGCGTTACCGACCTGCCGTTTCGCCGCGTGGTGCGGCGATTCGGTTCGGGGCTCAACGTCACCGAAATGGTGGCGAGCCAGGCGGCGATCCGCGAGACGCGCCAGTCGCTCCAGAAATTCGCGTGGGACCCGATCGAGGATCCCGTCTCGATGCAGCTCGTCGGCTGCACGCCGCACGAAATGGCCGAGGCCGCGAAGCTGAGCGAGGATCGCGGCGCGGCGATCGTCGACATCAACATGGGCTGCCCGGTGCGCAAGGTGACCAGCGGCGATGCGGGATCGGCACTGATGCGCGACCTGAAGCTCGCCGCGGCGCTGATCGAGGCATGCGTGAAGGCAGTCAGCGTGCCCGTTACCGTGAAGATGCGGATGGGCTGGTGTCATGACAGCCTGAATGCGCCCGAGCTTGCCCGCATCGCCCAGGATATCGGCGCGAAGATGGTCACGGTGCACGGCCGCACGCGCAACCAGATGTACAAGGGCTCGGCGGATTGGAGCTTTATCCGCAAGGTGAAGGATGCCGTTACGATCCCGGTAATCGCCAATGGCGATATCCTGACCGTGGAGGATGCCCGCACCGCGCTGGCGCAGTCGGGCGCGGACGGCGTGATGATCGGGCGCGGGGCCTATGGGCGCCCCTGGGTGCTGCGCCAGGTGATGGACGCACTGGCGGGGAGGGGGCATCGCCCGGATCCCGGCCTGGACGAGCAATATCGCGTCATCATCGAGCATTATATCGACACGCTCGCGCATTATGGCGACGAAGTGGGCGTCAACATGATGCGCAAGCATATCGGCTGGTATACCAAGGGCATCCACGGCTCGGCCGAGTTCCGCAACAACGTCAACAAGGTCTCCGACCCCAAAAGGGTGCTGGAGATGCTCGACGAATTCTACGCACCGTGGCGCTCGCGCGAAGCGGCCTGAGGGCCGGTCCGCAGCCGCATGCCGGGCCCGGTTTCGCCGAGCTGTTCGGCGCATTGCCCGTGGCCGTACTGCTGATCGGGCCCGATGGCCGGATCGCACAAGCCAATCCCGCATGCGAACTGATGCTCAACCATAGCGAGAGCGCGATGGTGGGGCAGCCTTGTGACGCCGTGCTGCTGCCGCCGGAGGGCTATGCCGAGCGCAGGGACGGGCACGGCTTTTCAGCGTTCGACATCGAAATCGAAGCGGTGCGCGGGCCCCGCCTGCGGGTGGATTTCGTCGAGAGTCCGATCGCGGACCGCCCCGGCTGGCGCATCGTGACGCTCCACCACGCCCCGCACGCCCGCCGGGTGGCGCAGGGGGCGGATCGCACTGCCGGCGCGCGCGCGGCGGTGGGCGCGGCGGCGATGCTGGCGCACGAGATCAAGAACCCACTATCGGGCATTCGCGGCGCGGCGCAACTGCTCGCCAGCAGCGGCGAGGATCGCGAGCTGACCGGGCTGATCACTACCGAAGTCGATCGCATCGTGGCGCTGATCGACCGGATGGAGGATTTCACCGACACGCGCCCGCTCAAGCTTGCGCCGACCAACGTCTATCCGCTGCTCGACCATGCCCGGAAGGTGGCGCTGGCGGGGTTTGCCCGGGGAATGGTGATCGAGGAGCGGTTCGATCCGTCGCTGCCCCCCGTGATGATCGATCCCGACGCCTTCCAGCAAGTGATGCTCAATTTGCTCAAGAACGCCGCCGAGGCGCTTGGTGGGCTGGCGCAGCCGCGGATCACGCTGGCGACCGCCTATCGCCACGGCATGTCGATGAGCACCGGGCCGGGCCGCCCGCGCCAGCCGCTGCCGATCGAGATATTGGTGATAGACAATGGCCCTGGCGCGCCCGAGGACATTGCCGAGCATCTGTTCGAGCCGTTCGTATCGGGCAAGCCCGAGGGGAAGGGCCTCGGGCTGCCGCTGGTCGAGAAGCTGGTGCGCGATCAGGGAGGGATCATCCAATATGCCCGCGAGCAGGATCGAGAGCGCGAGCACGTGACGGTGTTCCGCATCCTGTTGCCGAGGGCGGCATGAACGCGCCGGGCACGGTGCTCGTCGTGGACGACGATGCGGCGATCCGCACCGTGGTAGCCGCGGCGCTGCGACGTGAGGGGCATGGCGTCACCACCGCCGCCAGCATAAGCGAGCTTCGGCGCGCGCTGGGCGGAGGATTGCCCGATGTGCTGGTGACCGATGTGGGCCTGCCCGACGGCAATGGCCTTGATCTCGTCGCGTCCCTGATGGCCGAGCATCCGGCGCTGCCAGTAATCGTCTTCTCGGCGCAGAACACGCTGGCGACGGCGGTGCGCGCCACCGAAGTGGGCGCGTTCGATTATCTGCCCAAGCCTTTCGACCTGGACGTGCTGACCGCGGCGGTGCGCGGCGCGATCGCCAAGGGCCGCCGTGGGCCGCTCGACCTGCCCGATGCGGAAGCGGGCGCGGGCACGCCGCTGATCGGGCGCTCCCCCGCGATGCAGGAAGTGTATCGCGTGATCGCCCGCGTGGTCTCGAACGACCTGACGGTGCTTATCTCGGGCGAGAGCGGCACGGGCAAGGAACTGGTCGCGAAGGCAGTCCACGACCTGGGTCCCCGGCGACGCGCGCCGTTCGTGGCGCTCAACATGGCGGCGATACCCCGCGAGCTGATCGAGGCGGAATTGTTCGGGCATGAGCGAGGCGCTTTCACCGGCGCGGCGGCGCGGGTTGCGGGCAAGTTCGAACAGGCGGCGGGGGGCACTTTGTTCCTCGACGAGATCGGTGACATGCCGATGGACGCACAGACGCGGCTGCTGCGCGTGCTGCAATCGGGCGAATTCACCACCGTGGGCGGCGCACGGACGATCCGCGCGGACGTGCGCATCGTTGCCGCGACGAACAAGGACTTGGGCGCGCTGGTCCAGGCGGGACAGTTTCGCGAAGATTTGTTCTATCGGCTGAACGTGGTGCCGATCGCATTGCCCTCGCTTCGCGAGCGGCGGCAGGACGTGGCGCTGCTCGCGCGGCATTTCCTCGACCGGGCGGCCGAGGATGGGCTGCCGCGCAAGCAGCTCGATCGCGACGCGGTGGCTGTGCTCGAAGGCTATGACTGGCCCGGCAATGTCCGCGAGCTTGAGAATCTGATGCGGCGCATCGCGGCCCTCAGCCGCGACGAATGGATCGACGCGGAAGCGATCCGCAGGGCGCTGGGCGAGTCGAGCCAGCAGCCGCTCGCGCGCGATCCGGGAATCGAAGCAGCGGTGCGCGCGCGTCTCGAGCGGATCGCGATCGAAGAACCCCGGGCGTTGGGCGACGGCAGCCTGTACGACCGCATCATCGGCGAAGTCGAACGGCCGCTGATCGAAGCGATGCTGGCGCGGCACCAGCATAACCAGTTGCGGGCGGCGCGAGCGCTGGGGATCAACCGGAACACGCTGCGCAAGCGGCTGGACACGCTGGGGATAGACGCGAGCGGAAATCGACCGGATGGTGCCAATTAGCGACAGCTAACGCTGATTGTGTGTTCTTTCGGCCACATTCTTGTTGTATCGCGGCAACGATGACTGCCGTCGCTGAGCCGATAACCCAAACCGTGCCGCGCAAGCGGCGGTTCGGCGTGACGCCGGTGATCGAACTGGGCGTGATCGCGCTCGCCATCACTTTTGCCGCGGTCACATATTTCACCATTACCGGTGAAGGCGCCTCGCAACGGCTGCTGGCGCCGCCGATCGTCGCCCTGCTGCTGGTCGCGAACCTGCTTCCGGGCGTCGCGCTTCTCGTGCTGATCGGCAGGCGGATCGCCAGAAGCCGCTCGGCGCGCGCGGGGATGGGCGGGGGAAGCGGGCTGCACGTGCGGCTGGTCGCGATCTTTTCGGTGCTGGCGGCCGTACCGGTTCTGTTGGTCACCGTGGTTTCGTCGCTGCTGTTTCAGTACGGCGTCGAATTCTGGTTCTCGGATCGCGCGCGCGGGATGCTGGAGAATGCCAGTTCACTGGCCCGCGAAAATTATTCCTGGGAGGTCAACCGGGTCAACCGCGAGACCGTGACGATGCGCGAGGATTTGCGCTTCTACCTCAAATCCATGTCGATCGACGGGAAGACCTTTACCGAGGGCCTGGCCTATCAGCTTTACCGCCGCGAGCTCTCCGAGGCGCTGATCGTCCAGATCTCGCCCAAGAACGGAATCCAGTCTCTCGCGCTGGTCAACCCCTATGAGCGCGAAGACCTGGAAAAGGTCATCAAGCCCGAAATGGTGGCAAGCGTCGACAAGGGCACCGAGAGCGTGGTGGTGCGCAGCCCGGACCGCATTGGCGTGTTCACCTATCTCGATCGGCCGAACCGGATCTATATCTATGCCGCGCGCGTTTTCGAGGAGGCGCTTGCCACCCAGATGCAGCGCGCGGCGGCGATCCAGGCGGATTATGCGGCCCTGCGCCAGCGGTCCCGCTCGCTCCAGCTCCAGTTCAACGGCGCGCTGTTGGCGCTGTCGCTGCTGATCGTGGGCATTGCGGTGTGGGTGGCGATAGCCGTGGCGGACCGGCTGGTTCGGCCGATCAGCGAGCTCGTGGGGGCGGCGCGGGGAGTCGCGGCCGGCGACCTGGCGGTGCGCGTGCCTGAGCCCAAGGCGCAGGACGAAATCGGGACGCTGGCGCGCGCGTTCAACAGCATGACCGCAAGGCTGGAAGGGCAACGCACCGAACTGGTGACGGCAAACGCGCAGCTCGAAAGCCGCCGGGCGCTGATCGAGGCGGTGATGTCGGGCGTGTCCGCCGGAGTCATCTCGATCGCCGCCGATCGCCGCGTGCGGCTGATCAATGCGCCCGCGATGGCGCTGCTACGCCACGGCAGCAAGGACCCGGTGGGCCGGCCGCTCCGCAAGATAGCGCCCGAACTCGACGCGATGCTGGACGGAGAGGAGCGCGAAGCCGTGGTGCAAATCACCACCGGGGGCGAAGCGCTGACCCTGGCCGTGAAGATCACGCGCGACGAGGCGGGGCAAGTGCTCACCTTCGACGACATCACCCAGCAATTGAACGATCAGCGCCGAGCCGCCTGGTCCGATGTGGCGCGCCGGATTGCGCACGAGATCAAGAATCCGCTCACGCCGATCCAGCTCGCCGCCGAACGCCTCCAGCGCCGCTATGGCAAGAAGATCGAAGCCGATGACGGGACTTTCACCAAGCTGACCAGCACGATCGTCCGCCAAGTTGGCGATCTTCGTCGGATGGTCGACGAATTCTCATCCTTCGCGCGGATGCCCAAGCCGCTGTTCCGCGAGGAATCGCTGCTCGATATCGCGCGCCAGGCGCTGTTTCTCCACGAAGTGGCCCACCCCACGATCCGCTTCGAACTCGATGCGCCCGAAGATGCCCCGACGATCATCTGCGACCGCCGCCAGGTGGGCCAGGCGCTGACCAACGTCGTCAAGAACGCCGTCGAGGCGATCGAGGCGCGTGGGGAAGGGGAGGCGCTGCCCCAGGGCGAAGTGCGCATGGCGATAGAGGCCGGGAGCGACCACCGCGTGCTGCTGACTGTTGCGGATAACGGCATCGGGCTGCCGATCGAGCGCGACCGGATCGTCGAACCCTATATGACGACGCGCAGCAGCGGCACGGGGCTGGGCCTCGCAATCGTCAAGAAGATCGTCGAGGAGCATTTCGGCACCATCGCCTTCTCCGACCGTCCGGGCGGCGGCACGCTGGTGACAATCTGCTTCGATGCCGAGCTGCTCGCCAATATGGACGGCGCCATCGAAGGCGACAGCGCCGATCCGGGCCCCACTGTTCTCACGCGTATTGGAAGAGCCAAGTCATGAGCCTCGATATCCTGGTCGTCGATGATGAGCGCGACATCCGAGAGCTGGTCGCCGGCGTACTGGAAGACGAGGGCTATGCCACGCGCGGAGCCGGCGACAGCGACGCCGCGCTGGAGGCGATCGCCGAGCGGCGGCCGAGCCTGGTTCTGCTCGACGTGTGGCTTCAGGGATCGAAGCTCGACGGGCTGGAACTGCTTGACGAGATCAAGCGGCGCGACGCATCGATCCCCGTGCTGGTGATCTCCGGCCACGGCAACCTGGACACGGCCGTAGCCGCCATCCGGCGCGGCGCGGCGGACTTCATCGAAAAGCCCTTCGAAGCCGAGCGCCTGTTGCTGATGGTCGAGCGCGCTACGGAGACCGAGCGGCTGAAGCGCGAAGTCGCCTCGCTTCGCGCCTCGGTGGGCCGCGAAGAGGATCTGACCGGCACATCGGGGGCGATCAACGGCGTGCGCGCGACGCTCAAGCGCGTGGCGTCAACCGGCAGCCGCGTGCTGATCACCGGGGGCGCCGGCATCGGCAAGGAAGTCGCGGCCCGGCTGCTTCACGGCTGGAGCCAGCGCGCCGGCGGCCCGTTCATCATCGTGAGCTGCGCGCGGATGCAGCCCGAACGGGTGGAAGAGGAATTGTTCGGGGTGGAGGAGGCGGGCGATCTGGTGCGCCCCGGCCTGCTGGAACAAGCGCATGGCGGCACGCTGTTCCTCGACGAAATCGCGGACATGCCGCTGGCGACCCAGGGGCGCATCCTGCGCGTGCTGACCGACCAGAGCTTCAGCCGAGTAGGGGGCACGCGCATCGTGAAGGTCGATGTGCGCGTGGTCTCAGCCACGGCGCGCAACCTGCAGAACGAAATCGCCGAGGGGCGCTTCCGCGAAGACCTGTACTACCGGCTCAACGTCGTCCCCGTGTCGATTCCGCCGCTGACGGAGCGGCGCGAGGATATCCCCGTGTTGATCGAGCATTTCGTCGCGCATTATGCCAGCGGCCGCCGGGTGCCCACGCCGGAGGTGGCGCCCGACGCCATGGTCGCGCTCCAGAGCTATGAATGGCCGGGCAATGTCCGCCAGCTGCGCAACATCGTCGAGCGCACCGTGATCCTTGCGCCCGGCGATCGCATCGGGCGAATCGAGCTGGACCTGCTGCCCGCCGAAGTGCTCGGCACGCCCAGCGAGTCAGCCAGCGGCATGGGATCGAGCGCGATCATGGGCGCGCCGCTGAAGGAAGCGCGCGAAAGCTTCGAACGCGAATATCTGCGCGTGCAGATCCGCCGCTTCTCGGGCAACATTTCACGCACCGCGAGCTTCATCGGCATGGAACGATCGGCGCTGCACCGCAAATTGAAGCTGTTGGGCATCAGCGAGAACCGCGAGGAATAGACTGGGCCTGTACTCGATTACCGGCAACTGGACGCACCGCCCGCGAATACCTAGATTAGTGTATTGCGGGCCGGGACGGGCAAGCGATCCGACGCCGGGAAACGGCGCGCCAAGCGGGCAAATCCCGCCAAGAACATGAAAGGCTGTTAAAAATGGCCGACAAGCACACTTCGCTTCAGGACCTGTTCCTCAATTCGCTCCGCCGATCGAAGACTCCGGTCACGATGTTTCTCGTCAAGGGCGTCAAGCTCCAAGGGATCGTCACCTGGTTCGACAATTTCTCGGTGCTCCTGCGCCGCGACGGGCAATCGCAGCTTATCTACAAGCACGCGATCTCCACAATCATGCCATCGGGCCCGCTGGACATGGTCCAGCTTTTGGACTCGTTGGGAGAACATCAGGCCAAGAACCCGGTTTTGCAGGAAATCTTCCTCAATGCCGTACGCAAGCAGCAGGAAAATGTGACCATGTTCCTGGTCAACGGTGTGATGCTGCAAGGGCAGATCGCGGCTTTCGATCTGTTCTGCATGCTGCTCCAGCGCGAGGGAATGGCGCAATTGGTCTACAAGCACGCGGTTTCCACCATCCAGCCTGCGCACCCGCTGAACCTGGCCGAGGAAACGAACGGGGCCGACGACGATTAAGCATTCATGAGCACTGGATTTGAACGCGACGCCAGCGAGTTTTCTCGCGGGGCGCGAGCGGCCGTCGTCTATCCCGACACCGGCGGCAGCTCGCGCGATGCCGAGGCGCGCCTGGAGGAGACCGCCGGACTGGCGATGGCGATCGGCGTGGAAGTGATCGAGAAGGTCTCGTTTCGCTTGCGCCAGCCCAAGCCCGGCACGCTGATCGGCTCGGGGCAGGTGGAGGCGCTGGCGGAGACCGTGCGCGATCGCGACTTGCAGCTCGTCGTATTCGATGCGTCGCTCACGCCCGTCCAGCAGCGCAATCTGGAAACCGGGCTCGGGTGCAAGGCCATTGACCGCACCGGGCTCATCCTGGAGATATTCGGCGAACGCGCGCGCACGGCGGAAGGTCGTTTGCAGGTGGAGCTTGCGCATCTCGATTACCAGGCCGGGCGACTGGTGCGCAGCTGGACCCATCTCGAGCGCCAGCGCGGCGGCTTCGGCTTTCTCGGCGGTCCTGGCGAAACCCAGATCGAGGCCGATCGCCGCCTGATCCGTGACCGCATGGCGCGGCTGCGCAAAGAGCTGGACCAGGTCAGTCGGACGCGAGGGCTGCATCGCGATCGGCGGCAGCGCGCGCCCTGGCCCGTGATCGCGCTTGTGGGCTATACCAACGCCGGAAAATCCACGCTTTTCAATCGCCTGACCGGTGCTGACGTCATGGCGGAGAATTTGCTCTTCGCGACGCTGGACCCCACGCTGCGGCAGATTTCGCTGCCGGGAATCGACAAGGCGATCCTTTCGGACACGGTGGGCTTCATCTCCGAACTGCCGACCCAGTTGGTGGCCGCGTTCAAGGCGACACTAGAGGAAGTGATTTCGGCCGATTTGCTGATTCACGTCCGCGACATCGCGCATCCCGACACGGAGGCGCAGCGCGCCGATGTGGAAAAGGTGCTCGGCGAGATCGGGGTCGCACTGGAGACGCCCCGCTTCGAGGCATGGAACAAACTCGATCTGATCGACGAGGAGCGGCGCGCCAGCCTGATCGAGGAAGCATCGAAACGCGAGGACGTCATGCCGATATCCGCCTGGACCGGAGAGGGTGTCGAAGCGTTGATCGAGACCGTCGCATCGCGGCTGACCGAGGCGCATCGGCGGTACGTCGTGACGCTTGACGCGGGGGACGGCGCGGGGGCCGCATGGCTGCACCAGCATGGCGAAGTCATCCAGCAGCGCGTGGAGGGCGACCAAGCCGTGTATGAAGTGCGAATGGCGCCTCGGGATCATGAGCGGTTTGGGTTGCGGGGTTAGCGCCTAAGAATGCTTCCGGATGGCGGTTTTGCGCATAGTGCCATCACCGAATTTCCGTAATTCACACCAAACGCGCGTGCCCGGCGCGAACTGCCAATCCTCATCATCCGGCATGCGACCCTCGACCAGGTACAGGCCCTCGGCGATGCGGCTTGCTTCGATGGGCCGCCAGACCTCGGTGCCTTCATTTCCGAGCGCCATGTAGATAGTTTGCAGGCCTCCGCTCTTGGCCTTCACCCAGAGCGCTTCCTTCGCATCGAGGTCGAGTCCCACAAACGCATCGCCAGCGTCAGCCTCCATCGCCTTGAAGCGCTTTTCGAATTTGGCATTCGCGCCGCGTAGCGCCGCCTCAGGGTCCACACCTTGCTTGCGAGCCCAATTGACCACCGCGAACAACAGGTCCCCAATCTCTTCCTCCCGCTCGGCATCGCTCGCCGCAGCCTCAACCTCGGCCAGTTCCTCGTCGATCTTGGCGCGGGCGCCGCTGGGATCGGGCCAGTCGAAGCCGGTGCGGGCGGCGCGTTTCTGGAGCTTTTCGGCGCGGAGGAGGGCGGGGAGACCGAGTGCGACACCATCCAGCGCGCCTCCCGTCCCCTTGCTCCCCCGCTCTTCGGCCTTGATTTGTTCCCAGAGGTGATGGCCGCCCTCGGCAGCGCCCAGGAAGATATGGGGGTGGCGGCGCTCCATCTTGTCGCTAATCGCCGCGGCGACATCCGCCAGCTCGAAGAGGCCGGCTTCCTGGGCGATGCGACTGTGGAAGACGATCTGTAGAAGCAGATCGCCGAGTTCGTCCTTGAGATCGGCCATGTCACCGCGCTGGATCGCGTCCGCGACTTCATAGGCTTCCTCGATCGTGTAGGGGGCGATCGTATCGAACGTCTGGACGGTGTCCCATTCGCAGCCCGTTTTCGGATCGCGCAGCCGGGCCATGATATTCACGAGGCGTTCGATCTGCGCTGTACTCATGCGGAGAGGGGCCCTTTTGCATCATCGGCAAGAACGATAATATACATTATGTAAAATCTATTCCTGTTTTTCGCCGGGGGATGCTTCCGCTGTGCTAATGAGCCGCTATCGATCGGCTCCACGGGTTCTCGCGGGCGGCTGCGCCTGTTGCACCGGCGCAGCTTCGATACCGGCGGCGCCCTCGGGCTCGAGGATCAGTTCGTTGCCCTGAACCCGCCACGACTTGAGCCGCGACAGGAAATTCATGCCGAGCACATCCATGTCGCCGAAACTCTCGGAAACGACGACCTTGATATCCTTGGCCTTGAGCGGCCCGATCTCAAGCTTGTCGACCTCCCCCTGCGTGGCATCGACCGTGCCGTTCGCCGTCTCGATCTTCACCGGCGGCTTGCCGCTCTGCGAATCGATGCCGGCGGCGGCCGCAGTCTCGATCGACAGCGCGGTGATCGTTGCACCGCTATCGATCAGCATCCGCCGCTCGAAGCCGTTGAGCCTCACGTTCGCCCAGAAATGGCCGTCGCGCGCCATGCGGATGCGGACCACGCCGCCTTCCGCGCGCTGCTCCTCATACCCCCCTATACGGGCGAAAAACGCGTCGATCTGGCTGCGATGATTGAAGCCCAGGAACAGCACCAGGCCGATCGCGGCCCAGGAAAACAGGCTGCCGAGCATCGTGGCGAACGAGGCGCGGCGGGACAGCATCGCGCGCGCGGCAAGCGCCAGCACGCCGACCAGCAGGATCCCGCTCAGCAGATCGTCGTTCAAAGCGCCACCTCCATGCCGTCATAGCCCGGCTCCACGCCCTTGGGCAAAGTCGCGGCGAGTTCGGCATAATCCATGGAATTATCCATATGAACAAGCACCGTCTGGCGCGGCGCCAACTCCCCTGCCCAACCTAGCACCGACTCGAGATTGGGATGTGTCGGGTGCGGCGCTCGGCGCAGCGCATCGACGACCCACAGATCGAGATCTGAATAGAGCGCGCGCATATCGTTCTTCATTTCATGGAAGTCTGTAGCATAACCTATTGATTTATTATCGTAATTAAAGCGCAACCCTGCCGAAGTGATGCCGCCATGCGGCTGATCGGCGACGGTTACGTGGATATCGCCTATCCGGATCGCATCGGGCAGCGCCTCCATCCGCACGGTGGGGCGATAGAGCGCGCGGCCGTTAAACGCATAAGCGAAGCGCAGCTCGAGCTGTTCGCGCGTGAAGGCCCGGGCCAGGCCGCGCACGGGCTCGCCGCCTCTGGCGTGCATGATCTGGCGAAGGTCGTCGATGCCGTGGCAATGATCGGCATGATCGTGCGTCCAGATCACTGCATCGACGTCGGAAACGTCAGCAGCGAGCAACTGCTGCCGTAAATCGGGGCTGGTGTCGACGAGGATGCGGGTGGTTTCGGTCGAAACGAGGATCGAGGCACGCGTGCGGCGGTTTTTTGGATTACCGGGATCACATGCGCCCCAGTCGTTCCCGATGCGAGGCACGCCGGAGGACGTGCCCGAGCCGAGGATCCGGACCTTCATGCGGCGGTTGATTGAAAGAAGACTGGTTGACGCGGCGGGGGGGGGGGGGGGGGG
>NZ_DASVSH010000021.1:0-25234 GCF_036388215.1 Sphingomonas sp. | reverse complement strand
GGGGGTGGGGCCCGCTTCCACGGGAGTGGAACAGACTCTAGTCCGAGACGATTTCCACGATCGTATCGCCCGCTTGCAGCTTCGCGGCTTCGGGCGACTTGCGGTCGTGGAAGCCGCCGGCGCGGTAGATGCGCATGCCGAAGCCGGTGCTGATCGACGATAGCGGCTTGCCGATTTCGTCCGGGGCGGCGCTACGCTCGGCGAGGACCACACGGCCATGGAAGGAGGCGAGGTCCATCAGATAATCCGCGACGTGCGAACCGCTGCACGAACTCGCCAGAAGCAGCCCCGCGAAGCTCACCGGGTTCACAACGGTGTTCGCGCCGGCCGCCCGGGCCGGTACTTCGTTATCCTCATTGCGCACGGTCACGCTGATGGGAAGGGCGGGGGCCAGGTGCCTCGCCGTCAAGGTTATGAGGATGGAAGTGTCGTCGCGCCCCGCGGTGACGATCAACGCTTCGGCGTTCTCGATCTTGACGTCCTTGAGCACCTGATCGCGCGTCGCATCGGCATGAAGGATGATGCAGCCGCATTCGCGGGCGCGCGCGAGATTGTCTTCGTCGAGATCGATCACGACGATGCGCCCGGCGGGAGTACCGCGCGCCATCAATTCATCGACGGTCTCCGAACCGGTATTGCCAAAGCCCGCCACGACGATGTGGCCGGACAGATTCTTCTGGATCGCTGCCATGCGCCATTTATCCCAGCTTCGCTTGAGGACGAAATTATAGGCGGTGCCGAGGAACAGCAGCACCACGAAAATGCGGATCGGCGTGACCACGAATGCATCGAACATGCGCGCTGAAGTGCTCACCGGAACGATGTCGCCATAGCCGGTGGTCGTCACCGAGATCGACGTGAAATAGAGGATGTCGAGGAAGGAGACGCTGCCGTCGTGCGTGTCCTTCAGTCCATCGCGCTCGATCCAGTGCACGCCGACCGCAAGAGCGAGCAGCCCGAGCACCGCCAGCACGCGCCAGCCGATGTCGGCCCAGATCGGCAGGCTCGACTTGCGCCTGAGAGTGGCGGGAGGAAGCTTCGGCATTAGCGGGCGGGCAGGCGGGGGACGGGATCGATTGCGCTGCGGCCCTGGCGCATTTCGAAATGCACCTCGGGCCGATCGGCGAAGCCCGAATTGCCCGAGAGCGCGATCGTCTGGCCGCGCTTCACCGATTGGCCGCGCTGGACGAGCAATTGGCGGGCATGGCCGTATACCGTAGTCCAACCGCCGCCGTGACTGAGGATGACGAGCCCACCCAGCGCGGGCACGTCGCTCCCGACATAAGCGACGACGCCATCGGCCGAGGCGAGGACGGGCGTGTTGAGCGGAACGGCGATCTTGATGCCGTCGTTGCGCTCGCCGGATGCGCCCGGGCCGAAGCGCTTGACGATATTGCCGGTGACGGGCCAGCGGAACTGGCCGGTAAGCCGCGCCGGCATTGCGACCGGCTTGGTCGCCGGAAGCACGCGGGCGGAGGAGGGAGTCGGTCGGGCGGGCTTTTCGCCTTCGCGCGCCGCAGGCGTGCCGCCGGTCAGGATATCATCGATATCGATATGAAAGCGCGCGGCGCGCTCCTCGATCGTCTCTGGCCCGGCATTGGGGATCAGCAGGCGCTGGCCGGTGCGCAGCACGTAAGGCTCTTCGAGATAATTGGCCGAGATGATCCGTGACCAATCGACGCGATAGGCGCGGGCGATCGCGATCCCGGTCTCGCCTTCGCGGACGGCGTGATAGAGCCCGGCGGGGATCGTCAGCCGCTGGCCGGGGAAGATCGTGTAAGGCTGGGCCAGATCGTTCGCGCGGGCGATCGCCTCCGATCCGGCGCCGGTCTTTACCGAGATCGAGCGCAGCGAATCGCCGGAGCGCACCACATAAGTGCTGGCTTCGATGCGGCGCGCGTCAGGAGTGACCGGGCGCGCTTCCCAGGCCGGGCGCGGGGCGGGAAGGGCGGGAACGTCCTGATCGAGCGAGCGCCGCTCATAGCCCTCGCGCTCGGGCGCGGGTGCATCGGTACGTGGCTGATAGCCCGATGGCGGGATGCAGCCGCTTAGCGCCAGAGCGCCGAGCGCCGCCACCGCGCGCCTTGAGATATGCCCATCCATGCCCGCGAGCATATCGTGAATTTCGGGCCGCGTCAGCGTGGCTGGGGCTCAAATCGGTCAAGCCCCCCCAGATAGGGCCGGAGCGCTTCGGGCACGGCGACCGAACCGCTTTCCTGCTGATAATTCTCGATCACCGCGACGAGCGTGCGGCCGACCGCCAAGCCCGAGCCGTTGAGCGTGTGGACGAAGCGCGTGCCCTTTTCGCCCTCGGGCCGGTAACGCGCATTCATGCGGCGTGCTTGAAAATCGGTGCACGTCGAACAGGAGCTGATTTCGCGATAGCGCGCCTGGCCGGGCAGCCAGACTTCGAGATCGTAGGTTCGCGCGGCGGAGAAGCCCATGTCGCCGGTGCACAGCTTCATGCGGCGGAAGGCGAGGCCCAGTCTGGTCAGGATATCCTCGGCGCAGGCGGTCATCCGCTCATGCTCGGCCTCGGACGTGTCCGGCGTGGTGATCGAGACCATCTCGACCTTCTCGAACTGGTGCTGGCGGATATAGCCGCGCGTGTCGCGCCCCGCCGCGCCGGCTTCGGAGCGGAAGCAGGGGCTGAGTGCGGTGAAGCGCAACGGCAGCTCGGCTTCGGACAGGATGCGCTCGCGCACCGTGTTGGTGAGGCTCACTTCAGATGTGGGGATGAGCCAGCGGCCGTCGGTGGTCTGGAAGCTGTCTTCCGCGAACTTGGGAAGCTGGCCGGTGCCGAACATGATCTCGTCGCGGACCAGCAGGGGAACCACGGTCTCCTCATAGCCATGCTCGCGCGTCAGGGTGTCGAGCATGAATGCCCCAAGCGCGCGGTGGAGGCGGGCGGCCGAGCCGCGCAGGAAGGTGAAGCGCGAGCCGGCGAGCAGCGCGCCGGTCTCGAAATCCAGGCCGAGCGCGGGGCCGATCGCGTCGTGCTCCTTTGCCTCGAAGGCGAGGCTGGGGGGCGTGCCGCGCTCGTGAACCAGCGCATTATCGTCCTCGTCCTTTCCTTGAGGAACGTCAGCGAGCGGAAGGTTGGGGATCGCCGCTAACTTTTCGCGCAGAAGCTTGTCGGTTGGCTCAAGCTGAGGCTCGATCTCCTTGAGCTTGTTGGAGGCTTCAATTGCCTCCGTCTGGAACGTCAGGGCTTCCTCCGTAAGGCCCTGACCTTGGCTTCTCAGTTGACCGTAGAATGCGGATTTCCGCTTTCGCTCCGCTTCCCACATCTCCTTTTCCGTCAGTATCGCGCGTCGAGCTCGATCCAGATTGAGGATCTCAAGCGACAGCGGTTCAGACCCACGCCTCTTCAAGCCGGCGTCAAAAGCCTCGGGATTTTCGCGGATAAAGCGGATGTCGTGCATGAGACGGGGCTATGGCGAGCGGCGCTGGGCCGCGCAACCCTGCCGCTTCGCTCGCGTTGACGGCGCACAACCGAAACGAGGAGATTTCCAGATGCAGGTTCCGCACAACACTTTCGTGGTGGTCGCCGACGGGCGCAAGATGCTGTTCCTCCGCAACGAAGGCGACGCGGACTATCCGAACCTGGTGGTCGAGAAGAAAGTGATTCACCCCAATCCCAAGGATTCGGATCAGAAGACCGATCTTGCGGGCCAGTCATCTTCGACGCAATCGGGCCCCGGCGCTCCGGCGGTGGCGCAGAACGGCTCGATGCATGCCAAGGGCGGCGGCGCGCAATTCGCTCCCTCGGGCGGCACGATGGGCGAGGCTGACTATCATCAGCTCGAGGAAGACCGCTTCGCGGCCGAGACCGCCGAACTGCTGAAGAAGCGCGTGCTCAACCACGAATTCGAGTCGCTGATCGTCATCGCCCCGCCGCGGACGCTGGGCGAGCTGCGCAAGCATTATCACAAGGAAGTGCAAAGCCGGATCGCCGGGGAGATCGACAAGGACCTGACGGGCCACACCGTGCCCCAGATCGAGGAGGCGCTGGCGCGGGCGGAGTAGAGGGCTGTCAACAACTAGCCCTCATCCCGCTTTCGGGGATGAGGGCAATTGGATTAAGCCGTAGCTTCGGCTTTCTTCTTGGCCAGCCGCTTGCGCACTACAAGCGCCGCAGCCGCGCCTCCGAACAGGAGGAGCATCGGGGGCGCCGGGACCGGCGCGGGGCCACCCGAACTGCCGCCGCTCGAACCATGGCCGCTGGAGCCATAGCTGCTCGAACCATGCCCGTTGGAGCTCCAGCCGCTGCTGTTGCTCCAGCCGCTCGAACCATGGCCCGACGAGCCCTTGCTGCTCGATCCGTAGCTGCTCGAACCGTTGGACGAGGAGGCCGACGAATTCGACGAGGACGTGCTGGACCCGTTGGACGAACTGGAAGTCGAGGTGCTCGAACCGTTCGACGACGACGAGGCAGAGGAGGTAATCCCGCTCGACGTGGACGAGGAGGAGGAGATTCCGCTCGAAGTCGAGGAGGACGACGAAACGCCGCTCGAGGTGGAGGACGAGACATCGCCGCTGCTGCCGCCGCTCGAGGTGGACGAAGACGATCCGCCGGTGGACGAGGAAACGTCACCGCTGCTGCCTCCGCTCGAAGTGGAGGACGAAGAGCCGCCGGTGGAAGAACCGCCGGTCGAGGACGATACGTCCCCGCTGCTGCCGCCGCTGGACGAGGATACGCCGCTCGACGTGGACGAGCCACCCGTCGAGGATCCGCCTGTGGACGAGCCGCCGGTCGATGAACCGCCGGTCGAGGAGCCGCCGGTCGAGGACGTCGAACTCACGCTGCCGCTGGAAGTCGATCCGCCGCTGGTCGACGAGCCACCGGTCGAAGAGCCGCCGGTGGAAGTCGATCCGCCGCTGGTGGACGAACCGCCTGTCGAGGTCGAGCCGCCGCTGGTGCTCGAAGTCGTCGAAATGTTGATGTTGATGCCGCTCGACGTGCCGCTGGAGCTTGTGCCCGAACTGGTCCCCGAACTGCCGCTGGTGCTCGAGCTGGTGCTGGAGCTTATGCCGCTGCTGGTCGAGCCCCCGGACCCCGAGCCGGAGCCGGAGCCGGAGCCCGAACCCGAACTCCCGAAGAAGCCGCCCGCGAAGAAGCCGCCGATAAAGCCGCCGCCGCCCGATCCGCCGATCACGCCCGACGAGCTGGATCCGCTGGCGCTGGACGACACGACCGGGAATTGGCCGCTCGAACCATAAAGGGGCGGGGGCAGCGGAATCGGAGCGCCCTGGGGCGTCATGATGACCTGGGCCGCGCCCTGGCTGGTGGTGGTCACGGTGCGGCGAACGACTCGCTGCGCCGGACGCCGCACGACGCGGCGAACGACGCGCTTCTTCGCCACCGTCTGCTGCTGAACGACGCGCGGCTTTGATACGCGCTCAGTGACGTAAACGCCGCCGCCGCCGATCATCGCCCCGCCGCAAGCGCAGGCGCAGAGTTTGGCAAGAGCCATGCGAACCGACATAGTGTCCCACTTTTCTCGTTGCTGGCGCGGTCGCTCCCCACGGGATCGTCAGCAGCTATCCGCGCAGTCAATGCTCCTAAAGTGCAAAACAAACTATTAAGCGCAAGCTCGCTAACGATTGTTTACCGTCTTCTTGTCGATTTTTCGTGGGTAGGGATGAATGGCTGATAGTTAATGTTCCGGAATGGTACATCGGCTTGAGTTAGTTGTTAACGACTTCTAACCTCTGTTGGTTAATTTACGGTGCCCCGCCGCAACCGGTTCAGCATCGGCTAATTTCCCCTAGTTTACCGGGATATAGGCGCGGGACTAGAAATAGCGCGCTTGTTAACCGGCCTGTGCGAAAGTATAGGGCAGCCGGGCAACGGGCAGTCTTCGGCGGCTTGGCCACCGGGCGACTGGTGTGGAGAGTATGGGGATGGCTACAGTATTGGATCGTTTCGACGAACCCGGCAAACGCATGCCGCCGCCCGCTAACGATGGCGGCAACGGGTATCGCCCACACGCCGACGAGCCCTTCATGGGGCCTCGGCAGCTTGAGTATTTCCGCGAAAAGCTGCTCGCCTGGAAGGACGCGATCTATCGCGAGGCGGCCGGCACGCTGAACCAGCTCCAGGCGGATTCACTTCGTGAGGCCGACCTGACCGACCGTGCTTCGAGCGAGACCGACTGGTCGATCGAACTGCGCACCCGCGATCGCCAGCGCAAGCTGATCTGCAAGATAGACGCCGCGCTGCGCCGCATCGACGAAGGCGAATATGGCTATTGCGAAGTCACAGGCGAGCCGATCTCGCTCGGCCGCCTGGAAGCCCGTCCGATCGCGACGATGACGGTGGAGGCGCAGGAGCGCCACGAGCGCAACGAAAAGGTCAGCCGCGAGGAATAGCCGCGCAAATTAACGGTTTCGATAGGGATTGCTGGTTTATTGGCGCGTATCCGCAATGCGTTTCGAGCGAGCCGATGGAACAGTTTTCCCACGATCCACTGATGACGCTTTCGGCCGAGGACTTTACCGGCCAGCGCGCCGGCGCGCGCGACAGTCTGATGCTGACCGCGAACTTCAGGATCGACGGCAGGCCCGATCAGATGGTCCGCGTCCGCAATCTCTCTTCGGGCGGGATGATGGCCGAATATCCCGCGCCGATCGACCGCAATACCGAGGTGCAAATCGAAGTGCGCGGCGTGGGCTGGGTTACCGGGCGCATCGCCTGGGCTACCGATGGCCGCGTGGGCGTGGCGTTCGACAGCGAGATCGATCCATTGCTTGCGCGCAAGCCGGTGGGCAAGGGCGTGGGGACCCCGGGTTTCGCAAAGCCTATCATCACGCGCCGATAATCGCTGGGCCAATCTGCGCTCCCGTTCGGGGTGCGGCGGCGCCACACCCCATTTCGGTAATCTGTCCGCCTTCGTGGAAGCGGCACTGCCCCACCCGGCACCCGTTCGGCAGGATCCGGGAGTGTTGGGGTCGGTCATGCCCCCGCCATGACCTGAACAGCGCGGGCGCTGTTCACCCTACAATGGGCGGGGGAGTAGGCTGGCGCCGCCTAACTGCCACAGAATCTAGCGGCTCATCTCTTCCTTGATGCGAAGCTTTTGCTTTTTCAGTTCCGCCAGGATCAATCTGTCGGGCAAAGGCCGCTGCGTCTCGGCGTGGATACGCTGGTCAAGCACATTGTGCTTGGCCGATAGTGCCGAGAGATGCGTGTTCTGCATGGCAGTCTCCTTCATCGGTGGCCGGAAGTGTGAGTAGAACACCGATCGAGGAGCTTGTCTCGCCACTTTGTTCGCGCAATCGACGGGGTGCGGAAAAGACGCGATGGAACGTTGCGCAAGGGCTTGAGGGCGTGCACGGGAAAGGCATGGAAGACGGCGAAATCCAGAAAAGGCTGCTCGGCCTGCGATCGGAGCATCGCGATCTCGATGCCGCCATCGATGCGCTGCGCGCTACCGGATCGACCGACCAGCTCCAGCTCGCCCGGCTCAAGAAGCGCAAGCTGCTGATGCGCGACGAGATCCAGATGCTGGAGGATCAGTTGATCCCGGACATCATCGCCTGAGACCCTTCCCGCAACGGGACGCCAACGCCGCAAGATTAAGCATTTTGTTACCATGTTCGCTGTGGCAGCTTCGCGAGCATGGGGCAGCAGGGGACATCGCGGATTCACCGCAAGCTGATCGACTCGCTATATGTCGAGGCGATGTTGCTGGCGGACGAGGCGCGCAGCTATTTCGACCAGATCGGCCGCGACGAGCGTGACACGCTCGATGCGCTGAACCGAGTCGCTTTTTCCTGCGAGTCGCTCAAGGTCACCACGCGGCTGATGCACATCATCGCCTGGCTCCTCACCCAGCGCGCCGTCGATGCGGGCGAGCTGGCCGCGCGCGATGCGCTTTCGCCGTCGCGGCGGCTGGGGGACGCGCCGGAGACCGAGGCGGCGCTATTGCAGGTGATGCCGCCCCAGGCGGTTACGATCATCCTGACGAGCATCGAGCTTTATCGCCGAGTTGCCCGGCTCGACGATTCATTGGACGTGCCCGTGGTGTCGGTCAGTCCGGCGCGGACCATGATGGATCGGCTCGCGGCGGCATTTTGAGCTTCCCGCGACAGGACGCCACCGTTGTAATCCGCGCTAGCGGATAGCCGCCTGCGCGGCGGCATATTCCGTCTTCAGCCGCTCGATCATTACCGCGGCGGGCTCGACTGCGCGGACAGCGCCGATGCCTTGGCCAGAGCCCCAGATTTCCTTCCAGGCCTTCGCGCCCCCGAAATTCATCGCGCTGGGATCGCTCTCGGGCAGGTTGTCCGGGTCCAGCCCCGCCGCGACCACCGAACTGCGCAGGTAATTGCCGTGCACGCCCGTGAAGAGGTTCGAATAGACGATGTCTGCCGCGCGGCCTTCGACGATGCCTTGCTTATAGGCATCGACCGCATTGGCCTCATCGGTGGCGATAAAGGGCGAGCCGATATAAGCAAGGTCGGCGCCCAGCACCCGCGCCGCGAGCACTGCCCGCCCCGTGGCGATCGCGCCGGACAGGATAACCGGCCCTTCAAACCATTCACGCACTTCCTGGACGAAGGGAAAAGGATTGAGCCGGCCGGCATGCCCGCCCGCGCCGGTGGCGACGAGGATCAGCCCGTCGGCGCCCTTTTCCACCGCCTTGTGGGCGAAGCGATCGTCGATGACATCGTGGAGCGTGATCCCGCCCCAGCTATGGACCGCATCGTTCAGTTCGGGCCGGGCCCCCAGCGAGGTAATGACGATCGGCACCTTCCACTTGGCGCAGGTGTGGAGATCGGCTTCGAGCCGATCATTGGAGCGGTGGACGATCTGGTTGACCGCATAGGGCGCGGAGGGGCTTTCCGGATTCTCGCGGTCCCAGGCGGCGAGCTCTTCGGTGATGCGGTGAAGCCATTCGTCGAGTTGCGCCTGGGGGCGTGCATTGAGCGCCGGAAACGAACCGACGATCCCTGCCTTGCACTGCGCGATGACCAGGTCCGGCACCGAGATGATGAAGAGCGGCGAGCCGATAACGGGAAGCGCCAGGCGATCGAAAAGCGGGGGAAGGGCCATGCGGTTTGATACCCTAACCGAAGAGGCTGTCTATCCCCGCCCCCCGGACGCTACGGCACTCGACGCTCCCGCCCGCGGACGGGAGCAGGATGGGCAAAGGGAGGGGCGCGATTCGCGTCGTTCCAGGCCTATTGGCGCTTGATCGTGCTCGCGAATGCGCCGTCCGTGCCGTTGCCTGCCAGCAGGTTATTCCCACCGCTCACGACCGGGCCGGATATGCCGGTGAGGTTGTTGGTGATCACGCTATCGACGACCACCACTTGCGCCGTTCCCCCCGCAGACACGCCTTGGCCCAGAGCTCCCTGGAATCCCTGAATGGTCGAATTGCGCACGATAACGCTCTTCGCGTTCAATACCCGAACGCCAGTCTTGCCCGTGCCCGCGCCGTGGATGTCCAGTCCCGACAACATGACATGATCGGTCGCGGCTGCGTTGACCGTCACGGCGTTGCTGCCCATCGGAGCCAGCATACCGGCGATGACCCCCTCGCAGATGATCGCGATCGATTTGGTGATCGTGACGCTGCCGAACCCGCCTGAATCGAGGCAGTTGATCTCGCCGCCTTTGGCTGTCTTGGAGATTGCCCCCGCGAAGGTCTTACACGGCGCGGTGCGGCTGCACGGGTTGACGTCGTCCCCTACACCCGAGACCCAGGTCCGCGTCGCCTGCGCCGATGCCGGCGTGGCCCAGAGCGCGGCCGCGATTGCCGCCGCGCCCAGTAATTTCGTCCGATCGATCATGCCAGCCCTCCTGCCTGATTTCGCAACAGCCTCCCATATCGGCCGGAAAATGCAAGGCTCGGGGCGTGGTTGGCTAGCCGACGCGTATCAGCCCCATCGCATATTCGCGCTGCTTCGCCGCGTAGAGCGCGGCGCTGGCCCGGAGCATCGCCTTTTGCATCTCATCGAGCGGGCGGACGGCGCGAGCCGGGCTGCCGACGATGAGGTGGCCGGCCGGAAATTCCTTGCCCTCGGTAACCAGGGCACCCGCGCCGACCAGGCAGTCCTCGCCGATCACGGCGCGATTAAGGATGGTGGCTCCCATGCCGATCAGGGTGCGGTGTCCGATCGTGCAGCCGTGGAGGATCGCGTGATGACCCACGGTCACGTCTTCGCCGATCGTCAGCGGGGCGCCCGGGTCCGAATGGCACATCGCGCCTTCCTGGATATTGCTGCGCGCGCCGATAAGGATCGGCGTGTTGTCCGCGCGGATGACTGCGCCGAACCACACGCTGGCGAGCGCCCCCAGATGCACGTCGCCGATCAGGTCGGCGCTGGGGGCGACCCAAGCGTCTCCAGCGACTTGCGGCCGCTGTCCTGCGATTTCGTAAAGCGGCACTTGCCTAGAACAGCGGCGCGTTGAAGGTCGCGGGGAGGGGCATGTGGAGGCCGAGCGCCAGCGCCAGTGCGACAGCGCCGAGCAGGACGGCCAATGTCGATGAAAGCGAGAACAATCCCCAGCCGACCATCGTCATCATCTGCGGATTGGGCCGCGCGTGGCGCTGATTGGCGGCCATCGCCTGAATGACGAACATCGCGAGTGTCGCGTATATGAAAATAAAGAATTCAGCCATCGATCCCACCCCGATAGTCCCCGGCATGGTGCTAGCGCGGAGTGGTTAACGCTTCAATGCCGCGCCGCAACAATTGGCCGCGTCAGTGGTGGAAGTCGTCGCTTTCCGTTGGGGCGTCATACGCGGTGCCTAGAGCGTGACTCCGCGCTTCCAGATCGCGATTTCGCGTTCGCCATTGCGCTCGGCGGCGGTCTGCCTGCCCGAAGCTACTTCGGCGATCGTGCCGAGCAACGCCTGGGTCGCGGCGTCCATTCCGCCGTCCAGGACCTGGCCGGCGTCGAAGTCGATCCAGCCGGGCTTGCGCGCCGCGAGATCGCTGTTCGACGCGATCTTCACCGTGGGCACAGGGAAGCCAAGCGGGGTGCCGCGCCCAGTGGTGAAGAGAATTACGGTCGCGCCCGCGGCGGCCAGGGCTGTGGAGGATACCGCGTCATTGCCGGGCGCCTCGAGCAGCGTGAGGCCGCGGCTCCGGACACGCTCGCCATAATGGAGCACATCGGTGACGGTGGCGTGCCCGGCCTTTTGGACCGCGCCCAGCGATTTTTCCTCAAGCGTAGTGATCCCGCCGGCGATGTTGCCGGGTGACGGATTTTCCGAAACGGGCTCGTTGTGATCGGTGAAATAGCGCTTGAAGCCGTTCACCAGCCCGACGATGCCGTCGAACACGCGCTCATCGGCGGAGCGGTCCATCAGGAGTTGCTCCGCGCCGAAAATCTCCGGGATCTCGGTAAGGATCGCCGTGCCGCCCGCACCGGTTACCGCATCGCTCATGCGCCCGACCAGGGGATTGGCCGTCAGCCCCGAAAACCCATCTGAACCGCCGCATTTGACGCCGAGCACGAGCTCCGAAAGGGGAACGGCGACACGCTCCGCGCGTGCGCCCGCTACCAGCTCGTCGATCAGCGCGAGGCCCTCTTCGATCTCATCCTGGGCGATCTGTGCGCCGAGGACGCGAATATTGGGATGGGTGATGCCCTTCAGCATCCCGCTGGTCTGATTGGATTCGCAGCCCAGGCCGACGATCAGCACGCCGCCGGCATTGGGGTGATTGGCGAGCGCGGTAAGCACCGCCCGTGTGCCCTCCAGATCATCGCCAAGCTGCGAGCAGCCGAAGGGGTGCGCGAAGGCGTGCACCCCTTCGACGGCCCCAGCATGCGCCTGGCCGGCGCGTTCGGCGATCTTTTGCGCGGTGCGCCCGACGCAGCCGACGGTGGGAATCACCCATATCTCGTTGCGGGTGCCCACGCGGCCATCGGCGCGGCGATAGCCCATGAACGAAGGCCCCTCGGCCGGCGCGGGGGCGTCTTCATGGGGAACGTAGCGATATTCACCGCTCGCCTGAAGCGCGGTGGCTACATTGTGGGTGTGGACATGCTCACCGGGCGCGATCGGCGCGGTGGCGCGGCCGATCGGAAAGCCGAACTTGAGCACCGGATCGCCGACCGCCACGGCCTTGACCGCGACCTTGTGACCCTTGGGGACCGGCTGGGCGAGCGTGACGCCCAACTCGATCTCCCCCGCGCCGAGATCGCGCAGCGCGGTGGCGACACTGTCGCGGGGGTCGATCTGGAACAGGGCTGGGATCATTGCCGGCATATAGAGGGCAAATTGGCGAATCCAAAGCGGCTAGACTGAGGCAACCGCCGCGCAGGAACCCCCGGCGCTCTCCTATTGCGCGGGCTGCCCGCTATTCCCGGCCTCGTCGCGATTGACTCGCGAAGTCATGCCGGTGGCGTCCGCGTCGTCCGTGGTCTGCTCGTCGGCAGTGAGCGTGGCGCTGGGCGCGGTCGCCTCGGACGCGGTATTATCGACGCGCGTCGCGGGAGGCGCTTCGGTCGTCACGTTCATCATGTTTCCCGACTCGACGGCGATGTTTGCGACGTTCGTTTCGCCGGCGGGCTGCTCGTCGTCATTGCCGCCGGCGCAAGCAGCGAGCGCGAGGGCCGTTGCGGCGAGCAAAGCGATGGACCTGGTCTTCATGTTATTTCCTCTGGTTAGCGCGCGGATACCGCGGCGGCGGTAATAGCGGAGCGTTTTTCGATCTTCGCCGCGAGCGTCTTGTCCCAATTATAGGGATCGGCGCGGAAGCTCACCGTGCCGTTGGCGCTCGCAAAGGCCGTCCAGTAAAGCAGATAGACGGAGACCTTGTCCTGATCCTGCAGCGGCACGCGCAGGGTCTTGCCCTTCGCCAGCTCGGCCTTGATCTGCTCGGGCTGCCATGCCGGATCGTTGCGCAGCAGCAATTGCGCCAGCGGGCCGGGCTTTTCGAGGCGGACGCAGCCATGGCTGGCGAGCCGGCTGAAGCTGGCGAAGGTCGATTGCGAAGGCGTATCGTGGAGATACACCGCATAGGGATTGTCGAAATCGAACTTGTAGAGCCCCAGCGCGCTCCTCGGGCCGGGCTGCTGCTGGAGCCGGCGGCTCGGGCCCGTGCCGATGATCTTGTAGCCCTGGGCCTTGAGCGCGGCTTCGCCCTTGGGCCACAGCTCCTTTGCCGCGATGCCGGCGGGCACGTTCCAGGGCGGATTGAGCACGATCGTGTGAATCTTCGACTGGAGCATCGGCGTCTCGTTGCCGGGGCGACCCGTGACTGCCTTCATCGAGGCGATCGGAGCGTCGCCCTCGAACACGGTGAGCACCGCCGCGGCGATATTGACCTGGATGCGCTTGGCGGGAAGCTCGGCGGGCAGCCAGCGCCAGCGCTCCATGTTCGCCATGATCTGGCGGACACGGTCTCCGGCGGGGACATTGAGCGCGGCGAGCGTTCCGGCGGAGACGAGACCCGTCGGGTTCAGCCCGTAACGGCGCTGGGCGCGGATCACCGCATCCTTCAGCCCCGCATCGAATTTGTCGCCGGCCGCGACGACCTGGCTGTCCTCGACGGCGAGCCGCTTGCGCAGCGCCGCCACCCGCGCGCCCGACGCGCCCATGCCGAGGTCCGTGCCGGCGGCAAGCCTGGCCCAGCCGCCCGCCGCTTCGATCTTGCGGTAATTGGCAAGACCCGCCTGCAGACTGTCATAGCCCGAATAAGGCGGGGGCAAAGCGCGCAGCCATTGCGCCAGCCGGTCGGCCCGCACGGCCTCCGAAAAGCCGGGAAGCGGATCGTAGGGGGCGGGGCGCAGGCCCCAATCCTGCTGGAAATCGCTGCTGTCCAGGCGGCCCGCACGCACTGCGCGCGCATAATCGAGCGCAGCGCGAACCAGCGCTTCGTTGCTCGGCGGCGCGGGGGGGCGAGCGCCATCATGGCGCAGGCCCTGGGCAAAGCCCGCATCCGCGAGGAGCGGGGCCAGCAACGCGGCTTGCGCCGGGGCAAGCACCGGCAGGGGCAGGGGCGGGGGCACCGCCTGGACCATCGGCGCGGTCGGTGGAGCGGCAGTTTGCTGCGCAACCAGCGGCGTGCTTATCGCGACGCCGGCCACCATGCACATGCCGCCGCGGCGCAGGATGCGGCCCAGTCTCGTATCGCTGCTCACTCTTCGTTGACTCCCACTCGGCCCCGAAAAGGGTCCGCGACGTGCAGGTTCCCTAATAAGCCAGAATGCGCGGTTAGTGCGAGGGGGAATGCGCAGTTCGCGCAACTTCGCCGATGTTTCGTAACGAACCGATTCCCCGCCGCCGGTTACCGGCACCGGCGGCGGGGATGAGCTGGTGCGCGTATACTGCAACGCGGACTTCGCGCCCGCGCGCAACGCGGGGTCCAACAGGATAAACGGCAGCGCCCCGCCCTTCTTGCGCGGGTTTGACGCGGGAGCGCGGGCGGGGCACCTAAGCGCGCTCTTGAAAAGGAGCAGCCGCATGCCGATCCAACGCCGCGCGATTTTGTCTGGAGGCGCCCTTGCGGGGATCGCCGCGGGGCTTCCCGCCGATCTGCTCGCGCAGTCCGTGACCCAAGGCAACGCACCGCCGGTGGAGCCTGCGCCCACCGGCCCCGAACCCGGCGTCAAGCACCGCATCAAGTTCGCCGCGATCGGCATGGATCACGCGCACATCTATGGCATGTGCGACGCGATCATCCGGGGCGGGGGCACGCTGGCGATGTTCCATTCCGCCGATCCGGCGCAGGTCGCGCTGTTCCAAAGCCGCTATCCCGGCGCGAAACTGGCGCGCAGCGAGGATGAGATATTGAACGACAAGTCGATCGCGCTGATCGCGGGAGCGCCGGTTCCCGATCTGCGCGCGGGCCTGGGCATTCGCGCGATGCGGGCCGGCAAGGATTATCTGGGAGACAAGCCGGCGGTCACTTCGCTCCAGCAGCTTGCGGACGTACGCAAGGTGATCGGCGAGACCGGGCGCAAGTTCGCGATCATGTATTCCGAACGGCTCGAATCGCGCGCTTCGGTTCATGCCGGCCAGCTCGTCGCGGAGGGGGCGATCGGCAAGGTGATCCAGACCGTGAACCTGGCGCCCCACAGGCTGAACGCACCTAGCCGTCCGGGCTGGTTCTGGGACAAGGCGCGCTATGGCGGCATCCTGACCGATATCGGCAGCCATCAGGCGGATCAGTTCCTGTTCTACACGAGATCGAGTCGCGCGCACGTGGTCGCGGCGCAAACCGGGAATTTCCACTGGAAGGACAGACCGGACTTCGAGGATTTCGGAGACATGATGCTGACCGGCACGGGCGGCACCGGCTATATCCGGGTCGATTGGTTCACCCCCGACGGGTTGCCCGCATGGGGCGACGGGCGGCTCTTCCTGCTGGGCACCCAAGGCTATATCGAATTGCGGAAATATGTGGATCCGGGCGGCCGGCCGGGACGCGATCACCTGCTGATCGCCGATCAGAAGGGGGTGCGCTATATCGACTGCGCAAAGGTGCATTTGCCCTTCGGAGCGCAACTGGTGGCCGACGTGGTCGAGCGGACCTCCACGTCCCAGGACCAGGAACAGGCGCTGCTCGCGGCAGAGCTGGTGATCACCGCGCAGAACCAGGCCACGCGCCCGATCCAGGCGTCATGATCCGCACGGGAGTGATCGGCTATGGCCTGGGCGGAATGGCGTTCCATGCCCCACTGATCCATGCCATGCCCGAACTGGAGCTGGCCGCGATCGCGACATCGCGCGCGGACGAAGTGCATGCGCGGTATCCGGATGTGGCCGTCACCGGCACCCAGGCGCTGATTGCCGATCCTTCGATCGCGCTGGTGGCGATCTCCACGCCGAACGACACGCACGTCCCACTGGCGCGCGCCGCGCTGGAGGCGGGCAAGCATGTGGTGATCGACAAGCCCTTTGCGCCCACGCCGGGCGAAGCCGCTGAACTCGATGCACTGGCCAAGTCGCGCGGGCTTGTGCTCAGCGCATTCCACAACCGGCGTTGGGACGGCGATTTCCTCACCGTGCGCGATCTGCTGGCAAGGGGGCGGCTGGGCGAAGTGATGCTGGCCGAATGGCGTTGGGACCGCTTCCGCCCGGAAGTGACCGCGGGGTGGAAGGACGGCCCGCAAGCCGGAACGGGCATATTGGGAGACCTGGGTTCGCACCTGATCGATCAGGTGCTCCAGCTGTTCGGCCCACCGGAAGCGCTCAGCGCCGATGTGGAAGTGCAGCGCGAGGGCGCGAACACGCTCGATTATTTCGAGATCACTTTCTTCTACGGAAAACGCCGCCTGATCCTGTCGGCCGATCGCCTGGTTCCCGCCGCGCGCCCGCGCTTCGCGCTGCATGGGACTGAGGCGAGCTTCGTCAAATATGGCGTCGATCCGCAGGAGCCTGCGATGAAGGCCGGGGGCAAGCCTGGTGACCACGCGGAGGAACCGGCGGCCTATGGCGTGCTCACGCAAAGCGACGGCGCGCGCGAGACGATACCCACACAGAAGGGCGATTACCGACATTTTTATTCCGGCGTCGCGCAGGCGATCATTAATGGGACCGCCCCACCCGTGACTGCTCAGGACGCCATCCTGGGGTTGCGGATCATCGAACTCGCGCTGCAAAGCGCCCGCGAGGGCCGTCGCATCGCGCTCTAGGGCAAATTCGCCTTCAGTTCGTCGAGCCACGGCCGCGCAACGCCGTCGGAGGGCGCGCGCCAATCGCCGCGCGGGCTGACCGAGCCTCCCGCCGAAACCTTGGGGCTGTTCGGAAGGGCGGAGCGCTTGAACTGCGTGGTCTGGAAGAAGCGGAACAGGAAAGTTTCCAGCCACTTCGCGATCGCATCGAGATCATATTCGTGGCGGCCGTCCTGGGGAAAGCCGAGCGGCCATTGCCCCGCTGCGGCATCCTTCCAGGCATGCCAGGCGAGGAAAGCGATCTTGGACGGGCGAAGGCCGTGGCGGATCACGTAATGCAGGAAGAAATCGTGCAGCTCATAGGGTCCGATGCGATCCTGGGTGCTCTGCATCTTCCCGTCGGCGTCTGCGGGCACGAGCTCCGGCGATATCTCCGTATCGAGAATCGCGCGGACCGTCCGAGCCGTGTCGCCTTCGAACTGGCCGGTGTCGAGCGTCCAGCGGATCAGATATTGCATCAATGTCTTGGGCACGCCTGCGTTGACGCCGTAATGGCTCATATGGTCACCCACGCCGTACGTGCACCAACCCAGCGCCAACTCGCTGAGGTCGCCCGTGCCGACCACGAAACCTTCGCGCTGATTGGCCAGGCGGAAGAGATAATCGGTGCGCAGGCCCGCCTGGACATTCTCGAAGGTCACATCATAGACCTTCTCGCCGCGCGAAAACGGGTGGTCCATCTCTTCGAGCATCTGCCGCGCAGTCGCGGTGATGTCGATTTCCTGGCCTGTGACGCCCAGCGCCTTCATCAGCGCCCAGGCGTTGGACTTAGTCGCGTCGCCGGTGGCGAAGCCGGGCATGGTGAAGCCCAATATGTCGCTGCGAGGGCGCCCCAGCCGGTCCATCGCCTTGGCCGCGACGATCAGCGCGTGGGTGGAATCGAGGCCGCCAGAGACGCCGATGACGAGGTGCCTGGCCCCCGTCGCTTCGACGCGCTTGCGCAGCCCTTCCACCTGGATGTTGAAGGCTTCATAGCAATCGGCCTCCAGCTTTTCGGGCGTATTGGGCACAAAGGGAAAGCGCCGCAGCTTCCGCATCAGCCCGCGATCGGCGAAATCGGGCTGATGGGCGAAGGATATCCGGCGGAAGCGCGTCTCGGGATGGCCGTTCGCGGCGGCGCAATCGTTGAACGTGCCCATGCGCATCCGCTCGAGCCGCAAGCGCTCCAGGTCGATATCCGCGCACATGATTTCGGTGGTCAACTCGAAGCGCTCGCTGGCGGCAAGCAACTCGCCCAGCTCGTAGATCAGCCCCTCGCCGTCCCATGCCAGGTCCGTGGTGCTCTCTCCCGGGCCCGACGCCGAATAGAGATAGGCAGCAACCGCGCGCGCCGATTGCGCCGCGCAAAGCATCTGGCGCTCGCGGCTCTTGCCAATGACGATGTTCGAGGCGGAAAGGTTTGCCAGTACCAGCGCTCCGGCCATCGCGCCGAATGTGGAGGGGGGCAGGGGCGCCCAATAATCCTCGCAGATTTCCATATGGAAGACGAAGTCCTTCAGGTCTTCGGCGGCGAAGATCAGGTCGGTGCCGAAGGGCGCGGCCTGGCCAGCGATACGGATTTCGAGCCCCACCAGCCCCGCGCCGCTGGCGAACCAGCGCTTCTCATAATATTCGCGGTAGTTCGGCAGATAGGTCTTGGGCACCACGCCCAGGATGCGCCCGCGCGCGATCGCCAGCGCGCAATTATAGACGCGGCCGCCGCGCCGAACCGCTGCGCCCACGAGCAGCACCGGCTTTAGCCTGGTGCTCGCCTCCACGATCGCGGCGATTCCCGCTTCGGTCGCGTCGAGGATCGTGTCCTGCAAATGCAGGTCGTCGATCGCGTAGGAAGTGACGCTGAGCTCGGGGAATACGAGCAGGTCGGCTCCCATTTCGTCCCCCTGCCGGGCGAGCGCGATTATCCCCTGCGCATTGGCGGCGGGATCGCCCGCGGTGGCGATCGGAGTGCATACCCCCGTCCGAACCATTCCATGGCGATGCAACGAATAAAAGCGATGCGTCACAGCGCTTCGTCCAGCATTTCCAGGCCGACACGGATGCATTCGATCCTGACAGGTCCGCGCCCGATATCGCCGAAATGCTCTTCGCGATGCTCGGTCCGGCGCCCTTCGCGCGCGCAAGCGAAATGCACCAGCCCGGGCTCGTCGTCGGGTCCCCCATGGCCCGCAAAGCCGGTCACCGACAATGCGATCTGCGCATGGCTCTTCCGCAATGCCCCTTCGGCCATTGCCCGCGCCACCGCTTCGCTGACCGCGCCGGCGCCTTCGATCAGGCTGCGGTCTATGCCGAGCATCTCGGTCTTGGCCTCGTTGGTATAGACTACGAAACCGCGCTCGAAGGCATGGGCCGCGCCCTCCACGTCGGTGAGCAGCGAAGCGAGCAATCCGCCCGTGCAGCTTTCCGCCGTCGCGATGCTCAGTTCGCGTTCGCAAGCGCGCTCCAGCATCAGGCGTGCGGCCTCATCGACCTGGTCGGGCAGAACGGGCGACAGCGTTTCGCTCATTTAACGTCCCTAATCGCTCGGACGCGGCGGCACCAGCCGCAGCTTGAAAGTGGCGAAGGGAGGGCTAACGCATTGATTGCGGGCAAGTTGCCCGGATCAGGCCTTTGCCGAATAGATCATTCGGCCAGGCCCGAGGCGCTCGAACACCTTGGCCAGCTCATATTCGCCCACCGCAAAGCAACCCTGGCTGCGGCCGAGCTTGCCGTGCTTGGCGATCATGTCGCTGTTGGCATACCAGGCCGAGTGGATCACGATAGCGCGGTCGAGCGCATTGTTGTTGGTCGGATCGAGTCCGAGCAGCCGCTGGGAATCGCCGTGCTTGCCGACATAATAGTCGCCAGTGAGGAACGCGCCTTCGCAAGTGGCTTCGCTGTTCACTTCGTTCGAGAAGCGATGCAGCAGGCCGGTATGCTCGGGATCGGAGCCGATGCCGTGCGAAACCAGGAAGGTCTCGACTTCGCCGCGGCCGAGATGAACAAGATAGAAGCGCGGCTTCGCCGAGGCCATCGAGAAATCGGCGATCGCGATGCGATCATGCGATGTAACGCGCATCGAATGGCGATCCAGCGCGGCGATCGCCTTCTTGAAAAGTTCGGGACGAATTCCGCCGGGAGTGCGGGATGCCCTGGCGAGCACGGGAGCCTTGGGGATCGGCGGCGCATAGACCGGCGGTACGATGGACGGAGCCAAAGCGGTGTCCACACGCGAAACGCAGGCGGACACAGCCGCACCGCTGGCCATCACTACGGCTGATCTCAACATCGTACGGCGCGTGAGCACCGAATCCAGGTTGTTCATGCTATGCCAATGCCCGCTACAAATTCCCCGAGCGCCCTTATAGCAGAGAGTTGCCGAGAGTTTTGGTGAACAACTGTCCCAAGCGCGACGATTCGCCGCATCTGTTGCCCGGTTCATCCTTTCGGCGCGCATTTTCCTGAATCGGGACCATCCACACGTTTTCATCGTGCGCCTGATTCGGCAGTGGCACGAAAATAGGTTAATTTCGTTAAGGAATCGAAATCGGGGCATCTCCCCCGGTGAGGTTCGGAGATTGCTCGATGCGTACCGGGGTTGTTGCCGCCTGCTTGCTGGCCTGCGCGGCGACTTTTCCCACCGCGCCGGCCGCTGCGCAATCAAGCGCCGTGGATACGATGCTGCCGACAAGCGACGCGCTGAAGCCCGGTCAGTTCGTCTGGTATCCGATATATCAGCGGGCGAGCACCGGGGGGGCGGTCTCGATCGTCATCAGCCTCCCGCAGCAGCGCGCCTTCATCTACCGGAATGGCCAGTTGCTTGGGATTTCCACCGTATCAACCGGTTCTGCGGGGCGCGAAACGCCCGTCGGCGAGTTTACGATCCTTCAGAAGAAGACCTTCCACCGCTCGAATCTCTATTCGAACGCGCCCATGCCTTACATGCAGCGGCTGACCTGGGACGGGATCGCGCTGCATGCCGGGCATCTGCCGGGCTACCCCGCCTCGCATGGTTGCATCCGCTTTCCCAAGGCGTTTGCGCGCCAGCTTTATGACCTCACCCAGATGGGCGGGCAGGTTTCTGTCGTCGATGATTATATCGACGAAGGGACCCGCACGCGCTTCCGCGAACCTGCCCCGGTGATCACCGCGGATGTGAGCCGGCTGGGCGGCGATTCGTTCAACATGGTCACGATGAGCGGCGAGCCGCCGAACCGGCAGCCGGCATCCTGGGTTTCGGGTCCCGCGCGTCCCCTTGTCCAGCCGCTGCCCCCTGGATCACGCTAGGCAAAGCTAGCCTTGGCTATGCGCTCGATCGCCGCATCGAGGGTGGCTGCTTCCTTGACGAAGCAGAAGCGCACAATATTGGCGACCGGGTCCTCGGGATAGAATGCCGAGACTGGAATCGCCACCACGCCCGCGGAAATAAGCCGATCGCAAAAGGCCATGTCCCCCAGCGCGATACCCGATGCAGCCAGATCGACAGAGAGGAAATAGGTCGCGACGCTGGGTAGCGTGACCAGTCCCGCCGCCTCCAGCCCCTGCCGGAGCCGGTCGCGCCCAGCCTGAAAGCGGTGGCGCGCGGCCTGCACCCAGTCGTCCTGCGTTTGCAGCCCTTCCGCAACCGCCCATTGCAGGTTCGGCGGGGTCGTGAAGGTGAGAAACTGGTGAGCCTTGGCCAGCACCGCCGCGAGGTGAGGGGCCGCACACATCCAGCCGACCTTGAATCCGGTCAGCGCGAAGATCTTGCCCGCGCTGCCGATCTTGATCGTGCGTTCGCGCATGCCGGGAAAGCCGATCAGCGGAAGATGACGCGCGCCATCGAAGGTCACATGTTCCCAAACCTCGTCGCAGATGGCGATCAGGTCGTGCGCCACGCAGCAGGCCGCTACGGCCGCGAGTTCGTCCGCGCTCGACATCGTCGCGGTGGGGTTGAGCGGGTTGTTCAGCAGCAGCACGCGGGTACGCGGAGAGATCGCCGCCTCCAGCGCCGCTATGTCGATCCGCCACTCGGGCGGACCAAGGCGCACGAAGACGGGCACGCCCCCCGCCTGGCGGATCAGCGGCGCATAGGCATCGTAGAGCGGCGGAAAGCAGATGACTTCGTCGCCCGGGGCTATCGTGGCGAACAGCGATGCCGCCAGCGCCTCGGTCGCGCCGGACGTTACGATTACCTCCTCGGGGCTAAGGTTCAGCCCCTGATGCCGCGCATAATGATCCGCCACCGCCCTGCGCAGTTCGGGCAGGCCCGGCATCGGCGGATATTGGTTCGACCTTTCGAGCAATGCCCTGGCGGCCGTCCGGAGCACCGCCTCCGGTCCACGGCCGTCCGCGAAGCCCTGCCCCAGATTGATCGCGCCGGTTTCGCGCGCCCGCGCCGACATGGCTTCGAAGACGGTGGTTCCCATGCCGGCGTAGAGCGGGTTCATGCGCCCGCTTCTGCTCGCGCGCCAAGCAGCTTGCAAGTTTGCGGGAAACCGCGCCATTACCCGAGTGTTCAGGTCGCAGTGTTCATTAGTCGAGGATCATCATGAGCCATCAGCCGCCTGTTCCCGCAGCAAACCAGTCGCCTTATCCCATCCAGGAGCCGCCCCATGAGCATGTGGGTGGAGAAGCGCTCCAGGCGGCAAAGGAAATCGCCGAATCAAAGAAGCGCTGGTCGCCCAGCGCGCGCGAAATCGGCATGGGCGCCGCCATTGGCGTGGGCTCGGCCGCTATCGTGGCGGCCCTGCTTTACTGGCGAGGTGGAAAACGTTAAAGAATTGAAATGAAGAGATTTAATTGCTTAAATTCGACCGTCGCCCTCGCCGCGATGCTCTCCGCTTGCAGCGGGGGCGGATCTGGTTCGGTGAGCCAGCCCGGGGGCGGGGGCGGGGGCGTGGCCGTGACGCCGACTCCCACGGCGACCACGGCTGCGGCTTGCTCGGTGCGCGACCGCCAGGATTGGGCCGCCGCACAGTTGCGCGAATGGTATCTCTTCCCGGAGACGCTGCCCGCGACGCTGGATCCGGCACCCTATTCGACGGTCGACGCCTATGTCGATGCGCTGACCGCCACGGCGCGCGCCCAGCGCCGCGATCGCTTTTTCACCTATGTCACTTCGATCGCGGAAGAGAACGCCTTTTACGCTTCGGGATCGAGCGCGGGCTTCGGCTTCCGCCTTTCCTATGAGCCGACCCGGGTTTTCGTTTCCGAGGCTTTCGAGGGCACGGCCGCATCGGGCGCGTCGATCGATCGCGGCGCGGAAATCCTGGCGATCGGGACGAGCAGCGCCTCGCTGCGCAGCGTCAGCTCGATCCTTTCGAGCGAGGGCAGCGCGGGCGTCACCAACGCCCTCGGGCCGTCCACTCCGGGCACGACACGTGTGTTGCGCGTCGCGGATGCGAACGGAACGCGCGAAGTGACGCTTGCCAAGACCGACTATGCGCTCACGCCGGTCTCCAGCCGCTATGGCGCGAAGATCATCAACGACGGCGCCAAGAAGGTCGGTTACGTCAACCTGCGCACTTTCATTTCGACCGCCGATCCCGCGCTCCGCGCCGCTTTTGCCGATTTCCGCGCCCAGGGCGTGACCGAGTTCATCATCGACTTCCGCTACAATGGCGGGGGCCTGGTCTCGATCGCCGACCTGATGGGAAACCTGCTGGGCCGCAACCGTTCCACGTCCGACGTTTTTTCGTACACCACCTTCCGCGCTTCGAAGTCGGTCAATAACGAGACCACCTATTTCTCGCCCCAGCCGCAATCGGTCGCGCCGGTCAAGATCGCCTTTATCGGCACCGGCGGCACGGCGTCGGCGAGCGAGCTCGTGATGAATTCGTTCATCCCCTATCTCCACGCCAACGCCGCGCTGATCGGCGCCAACACCTATGGCAAGCCCGTGGGGCAGATCGCGATCGACCGCACCCAATGCGACGATCGCCTGAGAGTGATCGCCTTCGCGCTCGAGAATGCGGCGCATCAGGGCACTTATTACAACGGGCTTGCGGGCACGATGGAGGCGACCTGCCAGGCAGCGGACGATGTGACGCGCCCCCTGGGCGATCCGCTGGAGGCATCAACCCGCACTGCGCTCGATTACCTGGCGGGCCGAAGCTGCACGCGGCTGGCGACAGGGGGCGGGCAGGGCGCGCTGTCGGTCTCCAATCGCCGGGAACTGCTCATCCCCGAACGCCCCAGCACCGCCCAGCGCGAGACGCCGGGGCTGTTCTAAGGCTTGGCGTGCCCGAGCTGTTGGTGATCGCGACCACGCTGCCGCGTTCGTCGGCGTGGAGCCAGCGGCGGTCTGTCGTGCCCGAGCCTTCGTACCAGACCAGCGGCTCGTCGGTGCCGGGGCCGTAGACGTAGCGCCTCCGGATCGCGCCGCTGGTGGCGTCGCGTTCCATCACCATCTCGGTGCCGTCGTGGAGCAGCGCTGAGTTGGGCGCGGTCTCGTGGAACAGGCGGCCGAGCGGGTCGTAGGCGTAATCCCCGCCGGGCGCGGTGGCGAGCTGGTTGTCGGCGGTGTAGGCATAGCCGGCGCTGCCCAGGCTGGTGACGTTGCCGCGGCCGTCATGGCCGATGCTCATGGAGCCCGCTACGGTCGCCTGGTTGAGCCCGTTGACCGTGTAGCCGCGATTGACGTTCGCGTGGCCGCCCCAGGCGTATTGGTCGTTGGATCGCGTCACGCTCGCGATCTGGCTGGCCGGGTTATAGGCGAACGCGTGGGTGAAGTCGTAGGTGCTGCCCCCCAGGTCCTGCGCCAGCGATGTGAGCCTGGATGCTTGGCCGGCGCGGAACAGGCCGCGGATCGCTCCGCGGCCTGTGAGAATTAAAGTATTGTGTCTCGGAACTCGCCAGTCGGCGGTGCCCAGCCCTTCATACCGGATTAGCGGCTATTAACCCGATGTCGTAGGATATGATCTAAAATGAGGAACAAGGCACCAGATAATACTGCCGATCCTATCAATGCCTGATCCTGTCCCAACCCCATAACGCGGATGGCGAAAGTGGAAAGCGCTGCGCAAAGCAGGAAAGCCGCTAGAAGAAGCGATGCGCGCGCGATGGGTAAATTACGGGTCAACAAAACAGTTCTCCTCAACTTGATCGCCGACGATTGTGCCGACAATGGCCCCCGCCACCAAACCGACTCCTAGGCCTACCCAACCACCGAACCGTCCGACCTTTGCGCCCAATCGAGCACCGATCACCGACTGCCGAAGATAAAAATAGCGGTCCACAAGCGCGCCGGCCGCCCGCCCACCGACTTCGAGACTCTTACCCCCTGTGAGGCCGAAGCCAAGCGAAATTGCTGACCTACAGATGACGGTATTCCTTGGCTTTCTTTCCTCATTTTTTTTAGGAGGCTTCTTATCTTGCGGCGCGGTCTGCTGTGCCAAGGTAGCTGACGCCGCAGAACCAGGCCCATAGCCCCCAGAACCAGAGCCATAGCCAAAATCGCCACCCATCGGCATATCCCTCCCACTCAATGAGGGTTGCACTCTTCGCTGTTCCTCTCGCTGTCCGGTTACCACGATGGTGGGGCAGGCAACTTTTTGCTGTCCCAGAGCCGGTTCCCCGCCAATTCCGCCATTGATGTCTACCCAGCACTCCGCTTCTTCATCGTCCATGCCGGTC
>NZ_DASVSH010000020.1:0-1675 GCF_036388215.1 Sphingomonas sp. | reverse complement strand
CTGCGCTCGACCGAGGCCGAGATGACGCAGGCACAGGCGCGCGTCGCGGCGCTAGCGCGGCAGATGGCCGCGACCGACACCCCCACCAAGAAGCTGGCGGCCGAGTTCGCCAGGGCGAAGCGCGAATCCGCCACGCTCAAGGCTGAATTCGCGGAGCAGTCCGCGCGCCTGCAGCAGCTCCGCGATCGGCTCGGCGCCGCTGGCGTCGCCACCGGTAATCTCGGCCAGGACGAAAGGCGTCTGCGCACAGAAATCTCCCGCACCAACGAGGAGCTGACCGAGCAGGACCGCCGCCTGCGCGCTGCCGCCGATCGCGCCCAGCGTTTCGGCGCGGCGCGTGATCGATTCGGGCGGGGCATGAACCTCGCCACCGGCATGGCTGCCGGCGGCTTCTCGGCGATGCGGACCGGGCAGACCATGGCGCAGCCGATCAAGGGCGCGATCGGCGATGCGATGGAATTCGAATCGGTCATGACGAACATCGCGCAAAAGGCGGACATGTCCCGAGAAGCCGCGGCGCGGATGGGCGACCGTCTGCTTACCGTCGCCGAGCGATCCAATCAGCTACCCGAGGCAATCCAGCAGGGCATGGAAACCCTCACCGGCATGGGCTTCACCCCTGCGCAGGCCGAGGGCATGATCACGCCGATCAGTCGTGCATCGACTGCCTACAAAGCGGAAATCGCCGATCTGTCTGCCGCCACCTTCGCCGCCGCCGACAATCTCAAGGTGCCGATCGCGCAGACGGGTAAAGTTCTCGACGTCATGGCCACTGCCGGCAAGCGCGGCGCCTTCGAAGTGAAGGACATGGCGCAGCATTTTCCGGCGCTCACCGCTGCCAGCCAGGCCCTCGGGCAAAAGGGCGTTCCCGCCGTCGCCGATCTCGCCGCAGCTCTCCAGATAGCGCGTAAAGGGGCGGGAAGCTCCGAAGCCGCTGCGACCAACGTTGCCAACGTGCTGCAGAAGATCAGCTCACCGCAAACGATTAAAGCCTTCAAAAAATTCGGGGTGGACCTGCCAGCTGCACTCAAAAAGGCATATGCCGAGGGCAAGACGCCGCTTGAGGCTATTGCTGAGCTGACAAAGAAAACGCTTGGCGGCGATCTCTCAAAAATGGGCTTTCTCTTCGAAGATGCCCAGGTGCAAGCCGGCCTGCGCCCGATCATCCAAAACCTCGAGGAATACCTTAGGATCCGCGCTGAGGCGCTCGGGGCGGATGGAACCGTAGATACGGACTTCGCCGAGCGAATGAAGGATGCCGCGGAACAGACCCAAGCCTACAATATTGGGGCGATGCAGCTTAGCGTCACGCTCGGAACCTTGCTTTTGCCGCCTGCTATCAAGGTAATGAGCGCGATCAATCGCGCTGGAAAAGGCTTTAGAGAGTGGGCGCAGGCGAACCCCGGCTTCGCCAAAGGGCTCGGGATCACGGCCGCTGTACTCGCAGCCCTGTTTACGATTTTGGGCGGCGGCGCGATAGTCATCGCCGGTGTCGTCGCTCCTTTCTATGCCCTGGGTGCTGCGGCCGCGTTCCTTGGCATCGGCATTCTCCCCCTTGTCGGCATAGCCCTCGCAGTCATGGCCGCGATCGGGCTGATCGCGGGAGCCGCTTATCTGATTTACGCCAATTGGGGGTCGATCACTGGTTTCTTCGCTGGGATTGGCGAAGGGATAA
>NZ_DASVSH010000019.1:0-2218 GCF_036388215.1 Sphingomonas sp. | reverse complement strand
TCCATGATCGCGTCGGCGACCCGGCCCACGGTGTCGCCAAGCTCTTCCACTTCGCCCGGATGGGGGAGGGCACGGACGATGTCATCGTCGCGCGGATCGGGATAGGATTGCGCGGCAACCGGTGCGGCGCTGGCGAAGATGCTCGCGGCGATGATCAGCTTACGCATGGTACAATGCCTCCAAAGAACCTGGCACGCGGGCGAAAACGCACCACTGCGCGACTCGGTTGCCCATTTACCGCCGCACGGATGAGCCTCGCCTGAATGGCTCAGCGGGCGAGCAGCCAGACCAGGGCGACGCTGCCGGCAACGATGCGGTACCAGGCGAAGGGCGCGAAGCCGTGGCGCGAGACGATGCCAACGAACCACTTGATGATCGCAATGGCGACGAGGAAGGAGACGACGAAGCCGACGGCGATCAGGCCCCAGTCCACGCCGGCCTTGGAGATCTCCTCATGGTGTTTGCCGACGCTCAGCACCGTCGCGCCCACCATGGTCGGCACGGCGAGGAAGAAGCTGAACTCGGCCGCGGTGCGCCGCTCGACGCCGAGCGACAGCGCGCCCATGATCGTTGCGCCGGAACGGCTGACGCCCGGCACCATTGCAAGACACTGGATGAAGCCGATGCCGAGCGCACGCTTCAGCGGGATCGCGGCGACGCCCGCTTCAATGGTTGCGGGCTTCACCACGCGCTCGATGATCAGAATAGCGATGCCGCCAAGCACCAGCGCCACCGCGACCACTTCGGCATGGCCGAGCAGCGCCTCGATATTGTCGATCAGCAGCAGGCCGATCACCGCCGAGGGCACGAATGCGACGGCGACGTTGATTGCAAAGCGCCAGGCGCCTGCTTCGCGCGAGAACAGCCCGGTCAGAACCGTCCAGAACGTCCGCCAATACAGCACGATCACCGCCAATATGGCGCCGAGCTGGATGATGACGTTGAACGTCGACCATTGGTCGGCGCGATAGCCGAGCAGTTCTGCGGCGAGGATCAGGTGCCCTGTGGACGACACCGGCAGGAACTCGGTAAGCCCCTCGACGATGCCGAGCAGGATTGCGATAACGATCAGCGGCACGGCGGCGAGGCTTTCAGTAGGGCGATTTGGCGGCGAAGCGGCCGTGGCGTCGATAGGAGGTCAACCAGCCTTCCGACACCGCGTTGAGCGGCGTCTTGGGGATGCCGAACGCTTCCAGCCCCGGCATGCCGTCGGCCGCAACATTGTCCTTCTGCAGCATCAGCCACTGGTCCCAGGTGATCGGCGCGCCGGGCGCCCAGCCCACCGCCTTGGCGATCAACCGGGCGACGGGATCTGGGATATCGATCAGCGAACGATTGCGTCCGGTCGTGACGCTGATCCACTGCATCAGTTCGCGCATGGTCAGCACCTGCGGGCCGCCAAGCTCATAGGTCTTGCCGGCGTGGGTGCGGGGATCGAGGGCGGCGGCGCTGATCGCGCGGCCGGCGTCCGCGGCGTAGACGGGCTGGAACTTCGTTCCGCCGCGGATCACCGGCAGAACTGGCGCCAGCCGGGCCATGCCCGCGAAGCGGTTGACGAAATTGTCTTCCCGCCCGAACACCACCGACGGGCGCATGATCGTCGCGCCGGGGAAGGCGGCACGCACCGCCGCCTCGCCTTCGCCCTTGGAGCGGCCGTAATTCGATTCGCTGTGCGGATCGGCGCCGATGGCGGAGATCTGCACCAGGGCCTCCGCGCCCGCGGCGGCGGCGGCTTCGGCGATGTTGCGCGCGCCTGTCACATGAAGCCCCTGAAAGTCGCCCTTGAGCACGCCGACGAGGTTCACCACCGCATCGCTGCCCTGGACCACGGCGCGGACGCGGTCGGCGTCGCGAATGTCGACATCCACGAACTGGGCCTGGCCCAGCATGCTCAGTGGCTTCAGGAAATAGGCGCCGCGGGAATCGCGCTGGGCGAGGCGCACCCGCGCGCCTGTCTTGAGCAGCGCCTGCGACACATACCGTCCCAGAAAGCCGCCGCCGCCGAAGATCGTGACCAGCCGGTCCATCCCAAGTCCTTGCAAGTTTAAGCGTGAAAGCGCGCCCCCATTGCCCGCTCGCCTGTGCGTTGACAAGCGCCCGGCGCCCCCCTAGTTGGCGCGGCCTACCCCGTGCCCAGATGGCGGAATTGGTAGACGCACCAGCTTCAGGTGCTGGCGCTCGCAAGGGCGTGGAGGTTCGAGTCCTCTTCTGGGCACCA
>NZ_DASVSH010000018.1:0-2476 GCF_036388215.1 Sphingomonas sp. | reverse complement strand
AGCAATTCCTGGTGCTGCTGCTCGTGATTGATACCGAGCTCAATCAACGCACGCGCATCTTCGTCCAGATCGGGTAGTGCCACGAGCAAAGCGGAGTCCACGGCACTTCGATAGTTCAGGATTCCATCGAGCGACGGGCGCGACAGCATCCCCCGCAGCGGCCGCGCATGGCGCACGCCTTCGGCTTCGTAATAGCTGTTGAACAGATAGGCGAAACGCTCGTCATGCTGTTGGTACTCAGGAACATGATCGCGCAGCACGAAGGTTTCGAAGAACCAGGTGGAATGCGCGAGATGCCATTTTGCTGGGGAGGCATCATCCATCGACTGGATCGTGGCGTCTGCATCGGACAGCGGCGCGGCCAGATCGGCAGTGAGCGCCCGGGCGCGCGCGAACCGATCGACCAGCGCCGAGGAAGCAGGGGCTGGGCCGCGCTCTGTTCGCATTATGTTCTCCTAGCGTGGCGGTCCTGACGGGTCAAGCGCCGCTAGCTGAATCAACGCGAGGCCCCCGGGACCCAGAGAACGTCTCCGCCGCCATGTAAGTTCACTGCGCGCGCGGCGACGAAGAGCAGGTCTGAAAGGCGATTGAGATAAGTGAGCGGCTGGAGGGCGGCTCCAGCGGCGACCGCCGAACGCTCGGCGCGGCGCGTGATGGCTCGGGCCAAATGGAGTGCCGCAGCCCCCGCTTCGCCCGCCGGCAGGACGAAGCTGGTGAGCGACTCGAGCGCAGCGTTGAGGTGATCGATGCGTTCCTCGAGCCAATCGACCTGGCCGGGCACGATGCGCAGCCCGCCTTCGATACTGACGGGGGTGGCGAGATCGGCGCCGAGATCGAACAAGTCGTTCTGGATGCGCGCGAGCATCTGGCTGAACGAGCCCGGGCCCAGCGCCGAGCGCGCGACGCCGATCGCCGAATTCGCCTCATCCACGTCGCCGATCGCGGCCATCAGCGGATCGGATTTGGCAATGCGCGATCCATCGACAAGCCCCGTGGTGCCGTCGTCGCCGGTGCGCGTGTAGATCTTGTTGAGCTTTACCATGCGCGGCTTCTATCGTGCGCGGGGGACCGGCGGAAGGAGCCTTGGCGAGATGACGATCATCATAACCGGTTTCGCGGCCTCGCCCGACCGCGGCAAGGGACTGGCGCGCGACATGCGGGTGCGCTGGGCGCTCGAAGAGGCAGGGCTGGCATATGAGGTTCACGGGCTGTCATTTGCCGAGATGAAGGAGCCGGCGCACCTGGCGCGCCAGCCGTTCGGCCAGATCCCGACCTATGAGGAAGGGGATCTCATCCTGTTCGAGACGGGAGCGATCGTGCTGCATATCGCCGAGCGGCACGGCGGGTTGTTGCCCGAGGATGCCAATGCGCGGGCGCGCGCCATAGCCTGGATGTTCTCGGCCGCCAGCACGATCGAGCCGTTGACGACCGATCGCGACGTCGCCGTCTACTTCGAGAAGGACAAGCCCTGGCAGGCCGAGCGGATGATGATGGTCCAGGACCGGATCCGCAGCCGGCTTGCCCAGCTTTCGCGGCGGCTGGGCGATGCGGAGTGGCTGGACGGCGATTTCAGCGCGGGCGACCTGATGATGGCGGATGTGCTGCGCCGCCTGGCGAGTTCAGGAGCCCTGGACGAGTTTCCGAACCTCGTCTCCTATGTCGCGCGCGCCGAAGCGCGGCCGGCGTTCAGGCGGGCGTTCGCGGCGCAGCTGGCGGCGTTCGAGGCCGGCCAGGCAGGCTGACTCAGCCCTTGGACGACATGGTCATCAGGATGAGCGCGATGACCAGGATCGCGACACCCTGAAGCAGGATGCGCTGCATCATCAGCTTGTTCGACTTGAGCGCACGCTCGCTGGGGCCTTCGCCTTCGAGATCGGATGTGGTGGTGCCCGCCATGTTGACGAGGCCGCGGATCAGCACGACGCCAACGGCGATGACGAGCGCGAGCAGGACGAAAGAGAGAAAGAGTGTCATTCCGCGTGCCTACGCCTTTGCGGCACCAATTCCAACCGGGAGCGTGCCCGCGCGAAGCCGATCGGCCAGCGCGCGGCCATCCGTGCCGGAGAGCCGCATCGCCTCCAGCGTGGGCGCGCCGTTGCGCTTGGCGAGGCGCTCGCCGTCGGGGCCTGCGAGCAGGGCGTGGTGGCGGTATTCGGGCGTCGGCAGGCCGAGCAGGACCTGGAGCAGGCGATGGACGTGAGTCGCGTCGAACAGGTCCGTGCCGCGGATGATATGGGTGACGTGCTGCGCGGCATCGTCGAGCGTGACGGCGAGGTGATAGGAAGCAGGGGCGTCCTTGCGGGCGAGGACCACGTCGCCGGCCGGGCGGGGGTCGGCGGGGATGGGGTGGCCGTGGTCGTGCCAGATCAAGTTCCTCTCCCATCGGGAGAGGGGGGGAGCCAGCGAAGCCGGCGGAAGGGTGAGGGCAGGATCGGCGCTGCCCTCTCCCTTCCCACCGCTTCGCGGCGGGCCCCTT
>NZ_DASVSH010000017.1:0-201761 GCF_036388215.1 Sphingomonas sp. | reverse complement strand
ACCGTGCGGTAACTGCGCCGCTTCGGGCTGTCGGCGGCGTCGCAATACAGCACGTCCTTGCGCACATCAAAGAAGAAGGCGGACAGGTCCTCATTGGCGAAGTCGGTCAGCAGCCGGACATAGCGGTTGAACTCATAGCCCGTCGCCGCCTCGCGCAGCTCCGCGTCGATCATGCGCAGGCGGTGCAGCACGTACCGCTCCAGCTCCGGCATCTCGGCGGGCGCGACGCGCTCCGCGTCCGAAAACCCGTCCAGCGCGCCCAGCAGATACCGGAACGTGTTGCGCAGCTTCCGGTACGCGTCGGATGCCGTGGCCAGCACCTCCTTGCCGATCTTCACGTCGTCGAAATAGTCGGTGGAGGCGACCCACATGCGCAGGATGTCCGCGCCCGACTCGCCGATCACCTTCAGCGGATCGACGACGTTGCCCAGCGACTTGGACATCTTGCGCGCCTGCCCGTCGAGCGCGAAGCCGTGCGTCAGCACCGCCTCATACGGCGCCCGCCCGCGCGTGCCGCAGCTTTCCAGCAAGGACGACTGGAACCAGCCACGATGCTGGTCCGAACCCTCCAGGTACAGGTTCGCGCGCACGTCCGCCCCGAACCGCGCTTCCACCGTGAACACATGCGTGCAGCCCGAATCGAACCACACGTCCAGGATGTCGCTCTGCGGCTCGTATGCGCTCAGGTCGTAATCGGCGCCGAGCAGCGCCGCGTGATCCGCCGTGAACCACGCGTCCGCGCCGCCCGCCCGGAAAGCCTCCACGATCCGCGCGTTGACCGCGGGATCGTTCAGATACTCGCCTGTCTGCCGGTGCACATACAGCGCGATCGGCACGCCCCACGCCCGCTGGCGCGAGATCACCCAATCGGGCCGCCCCTGCACCATTGCCGTGATCCGGTTCTCCGCCCGCGCCGGCACCCACTGCGTCGCCGCGATCGCATCCAGCGCCACCTCACGCAGCGTTCTTCCTTCTCCCTCTCCCGCCTGCGGGAGAGGGCTGGGGTGAGGGTCTTCTGCCCTCTTCGAACTGTAAGCGACGGAAGAAAGACCCTGACCCAACCCTCGCCCGCTCGCGGGAGAGGGCTCCGCCAACTCCGTGTCCATCCCGATGAACCATTGCGGCGTTGCCCGCTGGATCACCTTGGCCTTGGACCGCCATGAATGCGGATAGCTGTGCTTGAAGTCGTCCGACGCCGCCAGCAGCGCGCCCGCCTCGCGCAGGTCCGAACAGATCGGGCCGACGGCAGCCACGAACTTCTTGTTGATGACCGGACCCTGCCCGCCCAGCCACGCCCAATCCGCCCGGTACATCCCCGCGCCGTCCACCGCGAACACGGGGTCGATGCCATGCTGCTTGCACAGCAGGAAGTCGTCCTCGCCATGATCGGGCGACATATGAACAAGCCCCGTGCCCGCATCCGTCGTGACGAACTCGCCGGGCAACATCGGCCGCGGCTTGGCAAAGAATCCGCCGAGGTGGTGCATCGGGTGGCGGACAAACGCTCCGGCAAGCTGATCGCCCGTAAACAGCCCTTCGATGCCTGGGAGATCTAAAGTCCCGGTCGAGAGTTCAGCTTCCGCTTCCGTTGAGCTGAGACCAGCGAAGCCCATTCGCCGGGCAAATTGCGGAAGCAACTGCAACGCTACCAAATACTTACGATCATTTACCTTTGCCAGCGTGTACTCAATCTCCGGCCCATACGCCAAAGCCTGGTTAACTGGGATCGTCCACGGCGTCGTCGTCCAGATCACCGCATGCGCGCCGACCAGTTCGGGCGCGTTCGGCGCCTCGACAATCTCGAACGCCACATCGATCTGCGTCGAGGTGATGTCCTCATACTCCACCTCGGCCTCGGCCAGCGCGGTCTTCTCGACGGGCGACCACATCACCGGCTTGGCGCCGCGATATAGCTGGCCGCTCTCGGCGAACTTGAGCAATTCCCCCGCGATCGTCGCTTCAGCGTCGAACTTCATCGTGAGATAGGGATCGTCCCAATCGCCCATGATCCCCAGCCGCTCGAACTGCGCGCGCTGCACCGCGACCCATTTCTCGGCATAGGCGCGGCATTCCGCACGAAACGCGACGGGATCGACTTCGTCCTTGTTGAGCTTCCTGGCGCGATACGCCTCCTCGACCTTCCACTCGATCGGCAGGCCGTGGCAGTCCCAGCCGGGCACATAGGGCGCGTCCTTGCCCATCAGCGTTTGCGAGCGCACGACGATGTCCTTGAGGATCTTGTTCATCGCATGCCCCATGTGAATGTCGCCATTCGCATAGGGTGGGCCGTCATGGAGCAGGAAGCGCTCGCGGCCCGCGCGCTGCTCGCGCAGCTTTGCGTACAGCCCGATCTTCGCCCAACGCTCGAGGATCGCCGGCTCCTTGGCGGCGAGCCCGGCTTTCATGGGGAAATCGGTCTTCGGCAGGAAGACGGTGTCGCGCCAGTCGCGCGGTGTATCGGTTGCGTCGGTCATGAGTGGGCGCGGACTAGAGGAAATGCGGAAATATTCAAAGCGGATGTTCCCGCCAGTTGCTCAACCAGGAAAGCATATCGACCAACTGATCGTCGTCGCCATGGCCGATTCGCGCTGGATGATAGCTTGCAATGTAGGATTTCGCCTGCTTGGCTGGGCCGGTCGGCACCCCCGGCGCGCTCTTTGAAATCGTCGGTCCAAAAAAGCCCATGGCCAGTGCGAACATTGGGAACATTCGCATGTGCGCACACGCGCATTGGCCTAAACTTCGCCTAAACTTCCGCGAGCATCTCGCGCGCGTGCGCCGCGTCGCGATCCATCTGCGCCTTCAGCGTGGCGAGGTCGTCGAACTTCGCTTCAGGCCGGATATAGTCGATCAGCTCGATTTCGATCGCCTGGCCATACAGGTCTTCGGAGAAGTTGAAGAAGAAGCTTTCCAGCAATTCCTCGGGCGGATCGAAGCTCGGGCGGATGCCGAGGTTCGCGACACCGTCGAGCACCCGGCCGTCGGCGAGCCGTCCGCGGACCGCGTAGATGCCGTAAGCGGGGCGCAGATAATTGGCGAGGCGCATGTTTGCAGTGGGATAGCTCAGCGTCCGCCCAAGCTGCGCCCCCTTCTCCACGATGCCCGCGATCCGAAACGGACGCGTGAGCAGAGCCGCGGCCTCGCGTGGCTGCGCGGCGCGGAGGTGCTCGCGGATGCGGCTGGACGAGACCACCCAGCCTCCCGCCATCACCGGCGGCACGGTCTCCGCGACGAACCCAAGCTCGGCTCCAAGCGTGGCGAGCGTCGAAACATTTCCCGATCGGCCCTTGCCGAAAGTGAAGTCGCCACCGGTCACCACGCCCGCAGCGCGTATCCGGTCGGTCAGCCGCTCGGCAGCGAACTCGCGTGCGCCCAGGGCGGCGAGTTCGGCATCGAAAGGGATGACGATGAGCGCATCCACTCCAGCCTCCGCCAGAAAAGTGGCGCGCTGGTCCATCGTAGTGAGGCGGAACCAATCCGATTGCGGCTGGAAATAGCGCTTGGGGTGCGGATCGAAGGTGCCGACCAGCGCCGGACGTCCCTCGGCCCGAGCGCGCTCGATCGCGCGACCGACCACCGCCTGGTGCCCCAGATGATACCCGTCGAAATTGCCGAGCGCGACAATGCCACCGCGAAGGTGCGCGGGAACCGCCGAGCCGCCATCCAGCCGCTCCATTATTGCGGCACCATCCCCGCGCGGACCACTCGCAGGATATTCCCGCCCATCACCTTGGCGGTATCGTCGGGCGTGAAGCCGGCATCGACCAGCGCCTGCGTGATCACGGCGAGCTGCGACGCATCGAAGCTCGTGGTCACCGCCCCATCGAAGTCCGATCCCAACCCGACATGATCCACGCCCACCAGATTGCGGACATGCGTGATCGCGCGGACGACATGCGCCGGCGAGGTCCCGCAGATCGCCGCATCCCAATAGCCGATGCCGATCACCCCGCCGGTCTTGGCGACGCCCCTGATCTCCTCGTCGGTCAGATTGCGGTTGACCTTGCAGGTGGCCTGCACGCCGCCATGGCTGGAGACAACCGGGCGCTTCGCGGTCGCGAGGATCTGCGCCACGGCCGCGTGGCTCGAATGGGCGATATCGACGATCAAGCCGCGCTGTTCCATCCGGCGGAGCACCTGCATGCCGAGCTGCGTGAGCCCGCCCTTCGCCACGCCGTGCATCGATCCGGCGACTTCATTGTCGAAGAAATGCGCGAGCCCCGCCATGCGGAAGCCGGCGTCGTAGAGCTTGTCGAGATTGCCCAATTGCCCCTCGATATCCTGCAACCCCTCGATCGAAAGCATGCCGCCGACGACCTTCTTTCCAGCCGCGCGATCGGCGAGCAGCGCGTCGAGTTCCGCGGCAGTGCGGATCACCCGCAGCTTGCCATCCGATCCCGCGGCGGCACGATCCAGCTTGCGCGCGTGGAACAGCGAGCGCTCGAGCAGCGAGTTCCAGGTCCTGGGCGGCTGGAGCTGGGCGATGGTCAGCAGCGTGATATTGTCGGTGTCCGCGCTGTTCGAATCGTAATTCTGGCCCTTTGGCGTCTTGGTGACCGACGAGAAAATCTGGAGCCCGGCATTCCCCTGCAGCAACCGCGGCAGATCGACCTGGCCGGTGTTCGACCGATCGAGCATCGACCGGCGCCACATCAGCGTGTCTGCATGCATGTCGGCGACGAGCAGGCTGTCGTGCAGATTTCGGGTTTCGGCGGTGACCGCGGGCAGCGGACCCGGCGCCACCTTGTTCATGCTGCCTTCGACGATCCCCGGCGCGAAGCCGAAAAAGCCTACCGCGGCGAGCACAAGCAGAGCGGCCAGCCCCCACAGGATCTTCTTCATGGCAGCACTCTCTCCAGCGTGACGAAACTATAGGCCGGGCGCCCCGCTTCTTCCGCGAAATCCTCGCGCGCCACTTCGCGCCATGCAAGCACGAATGGCGGCATCGTGGCGTCGCCCTCGGGTGCGTCATGCACTTCGGTAAGCTCGATGCGCTGGGCGTAAGGCAGGAACATCGCGAATATCTCCGCCCCGCCGATCACCGCCACTTCCCCGCTCCCGGCGAGCGTCAGCGCTTCTTCAAGCGTATGCGCCACCTCCGCGCTCTCCGCTCGCCAGTCGCGGTCGCGCGTCAGGACGATATGACGGCGGCCGGGCAGGGGCGACGGGAAGCTCTCGAAAGTCTTGCGCCCCATCACCATCGGCTTGCCCATGGTCTGCGCCTTGAAGCGCTTGAGGTCGGCGGGCAAATGCCAAGGCAATTTGCCGTCGCGGCCGATCACGCCGTTCTGCGCGCGGGCGAGGTGGAAGACGATCACCTGCTCAGCAGCGCATCAGCGCCGCGGCGGCGTCACTGGCGGCGCCCGTCGCGGGCGCGTCGCCCAGCTTCACCTGATAAAGTTGCGGCCACATCTTGCCGGTGACGAAGATGCGCTTGGTGCCCGCGTCATAGGCGATGCCGTTGGGGACTTCGTCCGTTCCGGCATTGGCGGGGCCGAGCGCGGTCACGTCGACAAAACCCTTCACCTTGCCGCTGGCCGGATCGATCCGCGCGATCAGGTCGGTCTGCCAGATGTTCGCCCAGATCTCGCCTTCGATCCATTCGAGTTCGTTGAGCTGCTTGACCGGGCAGCCATTGGCGGTGACCGCGAGCGTCGATTGCTGGGCGAGCGTATCGGGATCGAGGAAGCGCAACGTCGCGGTGCCGTCGCTCATGATCACCGATTTGCCGTTATGGGTCAGCCCCCAGCCTTCGCCCTTGTACGCGAACTCGCCGGCGGGCGTAAAATCCTTCGCGTTGTAGATGAAGCCCTTCTGGTCCTTCCAGGTCAGCTGGTAGATCTTGTCCTTCCAGCCGACCAGGCCTTCGCCGAAATATTGCGAAGGGAGCGTGCTTTCCGCGAGGATTTCGCCGGTCTCGGGCGCGACCTTGCGGAAGCCCGACGTTCCTTCCTCGCCCGTGCTTTCGAACAGCGCGCCATCCTGGAAGAACAGCCCTTCGGTAAAGGCCTGGCTGTCGTGCGGGAGCGACTTCACTATTTCTACCGCCTGCACCTGAGGCGTCTCGTCCTTCGCTTCGCAGCCGGCAAAAGCAAGGAAAGCGAGCGGAAGGGCCTTGCGCATCACACCGCCACCGGAGCCTTGATGTGCGCCTGCGCCTCATAGCCGGTCAGCAAGAAATCCTCATAGTCATACGCGTCGATACTCGGCGCCTTGCGCAGGATCTCAAGGCCCGGAAGCGGGCCCGGCTCGCGCGACAATTGCTCGCGGGCCTGCCCCAGATGGTTCGAATAGAGGTGGCAATCGCCGCCGGTCCAGATGAACTCGCCCGGCTCCAGCCCCGCCTGTTGCGCGAGCAACATCGTGAGCAACGCATAGCTCGCGATGTTGAATGGTACGCCGAGGAAGATGTCGGCAGAACGCTGGTATAGCTGGAGCGACAGCCGGCCGTTCGCGACATGCGTCTGGAACAGGCAATGGCATGGCGCCAGCGCCATGGCGTGAAGCTCGCCGGGGTTCCACGCGGAGACGATCTGGCGGCGCGAACCGGGGTTGTTCCGGATCGTGTCGAGCAATTCGCCGATCTGATCGATATGGCGGCCGTCCGCCGCCTCCCAGTCGCGCCATTGCTTGCCATAGACCGGGCCGAGATCGCCATTCTCGTCGGCCCATTCGTCCCAGATCGAGCATTTGCGCTCCTGCAGCCACTTCACATTGGTGTCGCCACGCAGGAACCATAAAAGCTCGACGATGATCGCGCGGACGAAGAGCTTCTTGGTGGTCAGCAGCGGGAAACCCTGCGCCAGGTCGAAGCGCATCTGGTGGCCGAATACCGAGAGCGTCCCGGTGCCGGTGCGGTCCATCGTCTCCGCGCCGTGATCGAGCGCGCGTTTCATCAGGTCGAGATATTGCCGCATGCCGGCAAGCCTAACGAGCAGCGGCATCCGCGCCAAGCACGCCGCTTATGTCATTGTGGACAAATATACCTCCGGATCGGATCGGATAGTGTTTCGGCGCTTCGCCCGCGAGTGGCAGTTTGCCCTTATGGCGCCTGTCGATCCGCTCCTGCCGCAGCAGCGCCTCGCCGATCCGGCGGCTGCGGAGGCATTCTTCCTGGCGCTGGCCGACGAGGCGTTCGAAGTCGCCGCCTTTGCCTATCTCGATGCGAACCAGCAGTTGCTTGGCCTGCGCCATGCACGCTCGACTTCGGCCGACCGGCTCGACTTGCCGATCCGCGCGATCGCCGCCGATGCGCTGGCGTTCGACGCGGTGGGGGTGGTGATGGCGCACAATCATCCGAGCGGGGATTGCACGCCGAGCGCCGCCGACAGGGAAGCGACCCGGATGCTCGCGCGCGCGCTCGACGGGCTGGGCATTCGCCTGCTCGATCATCTGGTGATCAGCCGCTCGGGCGTCGCCAGCTTTCGCGCGCTCGGATTACTCTGAAGCCCGGCCTTCGCCCGGCTTGGGCAGCGCGACCGGAGTCGCGGTCTTGCCGCTGCGGCATGCCTTGATCGTGGCCGGCTCGGGGCGCTCGCCATTGCGGGCGAAGATCGCGATATAGCCGCCCGCGGAGGGCATCGACCGCATCGAAAGCATCCCGTAGCCAACCGCTGCGAACTCGCATTTGAGCAAATCGGGCGGTGTCCCGTGATGCTCGGTAGGGCGATCGGCATCGACGACGATCACTTGCCCATCGGTCGAAAGCGCCGGGCGCAGCCGCCACAGGAATTCGTAGGGACTTTCGATCTCGTGGTACATGTGGACCATCAGCACGCGATCGAAGCTCCCCTCGGGCAGCCGCGGATCGGCGGGCAGCCCCAGCCGCACGCTGACATTGTCGAGCCGTTCACGAACCACGCGGGTGGCGAGCTGGTCTCGCACTTCGGGGACGATATCCTCGGCCACCACGCGCCCCTTTTCGCCGACGCGGGTGGCCAGGCGAATCGTGTAATAGCCTTCGCCCGCGCCGATATCGGCCACCGTCATGCCCGGCTTGACTCCGGCCAGGTCCATCACCTGCTCGGCTTCGTTCAGGCGGTCGCGCGCTTCCTCGGTGGACCAGCGCGACGAGACGATCGTGGCGACGGGGCGGTCGGCGGCGGGGAAGCCGGTATGCTGCTCGGCCTTTTCCTTGATCACGCGCGGCGTCCCGTCGCACGCGGCGAGCGCACCGGCGGCAGCCAGGGCGACGGCAAGCCTCAATCCACATCCTCCACTTCGACCGTCTCGCCGGTCACGCGCTGCGACAGCGCCGCCGCCATGAACGGATCGAGCGCCCCATCGAGCACATCCGAAGGCGCAGTGGAAGTGACCCCGGTGCGCAGGTCCTTCACGAGCTGATAAGGCTGGAGCACATAGGAGCGGATCTGATGGCCCCAGCCGATATCGGTCTTGGCGGCGTTCTCGGCGTTCGCGGCCAGTTCACGGATCTGCAGTTCGCGCTCGTACAGCCGGGCGCGGAGCTGATTATAGGCTTCGGCCTTGTTCTTGTGCTGGCTGCGCTGGTTCTGGCACTGGACGACGATGCCGGTGGGAATGTGCGTGATGCGCACCGCCGAATCGGTCGTGTTGATGTGCTGTCCGCCCGCGCCGGACGCGCGATAGGTGTCGATGCGCAGGTCGCTTTCATTATACTCGACATTGATGTCGTCATCGATGACCGGATAGACCCAAACCGACGAGAACGACGTGTGCCGCCGCGCCGCGCTGTCATAAGGCGAAATGCGCACCAGCCGGTGCACGCCACTCTCGGTCTTGGCATAGCCATAGGCGTTCTCGCCCTTGATCAGCAGGGTCGCTGACTTGATCCCCGCCTGCTCGCCGGCATGGAAATCGATCAGCTCGACCTTCATGCCGTGGCGTTCGCCCCAGCGGGTATACATGCGCTGGAGCATCCCGGCCCAATCCTGGCTCTCGGTGCCGCCCGCGCCCGAATTGATTTCGATATAAGTGTCGTTGGCGTCGGCCTCGCCCGAGAGCAGCGCCTTCACCTTGTCGATCTCGGCGCGTTCGGCGAGTGCCGCGAGCGCGGCTGTGCCTTCGCTCGCCATTTCCTCATCGCCTTCGGCCTCGGCCATTTCGATCAGCTCGGCCGTGTCGCTCAGCTCGCTCTCGATCGCGCGCGTCGCGGCGATCGCCTCGTCCAGCCGGCGGCGTTCCCGCATTACCTCCTGCGCCGCCTTGGCGTCGTTCCACAGCGCCGGATCCTCGACGCGCGCGTTGAGCTCGTCGAGCCGGCGCAGCGCGCGGTCCCAATCGAGGGAACGACGCAGCAGCGCCAGCGCGGCGTTGATCTTGTCGGCACTTGCCTGCGCTTCGGCGCGCATTGATGGAACCCTCTCAGAAATTCGCAAGCCGCCCTACTCGGCCGGTCCGCGCGATATAGGGACGCGCGCTAGTAGATTCCGCCCTCGCGTTGCAAGAAGTCGCTGTCGGCGTCCTGCTGCTTGGGCGCGGCTTTTTTCTGCACCGCCTTGGTCTCGGTAGGCTCATCGGGGCGGCGGCGGTCGCGCTGGTCGCTCTCGGGCTTGAACGCTTCCCAGATCACCGAGGACATCGGATCGGTGCCCGGCCAGGCGCCGAACACCCGCTTGCCGCTGCCCCGATCGATCCGCGCCATGCGGATGCCGGCGGGCGCAGTGAAGGGCAGCACTTCCATGCCCTCGAAGGCGGGCTTGGCGAAGTCCTTGAAAATCGGCGCGGCGATCGATCCGCCCTGTGCATAGCCGCCCAGGTTTGAAGGCGTGTCGAAGCCCAGATACAGCCCGCCGATCATCTGCGGCGTGCCCCCGACGAACCAGACGTCGGTCGGGCCCGAGGTCGTGCCGGTCTTGCCCATGATCGGCCGGCCGAGATCACGCAGCACCGTTGCGGTGCCGCGCTGGATCACGCCTTCGGTGATGTGGACGATCTGATAGGCGCTCATCGCATCCAGCACCTGGCGCGAGCGCGTCATCGGGCGCGGCATGGGCCCGCCCTTGTAATCGGGCGCGTTGCAACCCTCGCATGCGCGCCAATTCTCCGGCCAGACGACTTCGCCGCGCCGGTTCTGGACGAAATCGATCAAGGTGGGATTGAGCGCGCGGCCATGATTCACCAGGATTGAATAGGCATTGACCATCCGCATCACCGTCGTCTCTCCCGCGCCGAGCGCATAGGAAAGATAAGGCGGGAATTTCTGCTTCGAGACGCCGATCCGCTGGATCAGGTCCACGACGTGGTCCATGCCAGTGGTGTTTGCCGCCTGGACGGTCATCAGGTTGCGGGATTGCTCGATGCCCCAGCGCATCGTGTGCGGGCCTGCCCCCGCCGAATTGCCGAAATTGCGGAAGCATTTCTGCCCGAGATTGGCGCCTTGCCACACGCAGAAGGGGCCATCGACGATGATCGAGGCCGGTGTCATCCCCTGCTCGAGCGCGGCGGCATAGACGATCGGCTTGATCGTCGATCCCGGCTGGCGCTGCGCCTGGGTGGCGCGGTTGAACGATTGCAGCCGCTGATCGAATCCGCCCTGCATCGCCAGGATGCGGCCGGTGCGCGGGTCCTCGACAACGAAGCCGCCCGAGATCTTCGGCACGCTGCGCAGCGACCAGTTGCCGCCGCTCTTCTCGGGCGCGACCGCGACGATGTCGCCCGGCTTGAATGCATTGAACGCCTGGCCGCCTTCGCCCCGCACCGGCATCGTCGCCCCCCATTTGGGCAGCGAGCCGGTGGTGCCGTCTTCGAAGCCGATCCGCCAGATTTCGCCTGAGCGCTCGATCAATATGCCTGCGCGCCAATCCTCATAATCCAGGCCGATATTGGTGTTGAGAAAGCTTTGCTGCCAGCTGCGCCCGATCTCGACATGGCCGAGCGGCCCGGACCATCCGCGGCCGCGATCGAAGCGCAGCAGTCCGTCACGCAGCGCTTTTTGGGCAAATTGCTGGAGCCTGGGGTCGAGCGAGGTGCGCACCCACAGGCCGCCCGAATAGACGCTGTACGGGCCCGAAGCGTCGGTTTCGCCGAACTTGTCCTTCAACTGGCGGCGCACTTCCTCGACGAAATAGCCGCCGACGCGCTCTTCCTTGGGAGTCTGGCGCGGCACTGCGCCCAGCGGCGCGGCGCGCGCGGCATCGCGCTCGGCTTCGGTGATGAAGCCGTTATCGGCCATCTGCCCGAGCACCCAGTTGCGCCGCTCGATCGCGCGATCGGACTTGCGGTCGGGATCGTAATTGGCCGGCCCCTTGGGGAGGATCGCCAGATAGGCCCATTGCGGCAGCGACAGGTCTTTCAGGTCCTTGCCGAAATAGGCCTGGCTCGCCGCCGCGACGCCGCCGGCATTGCGGCCCAGCTCGATCGAATTGAGATATAGCTCGAGGATCTGCTCTTTCGACAGCGTATCCTCGATCCGCCAGGCGAGCACGCCTTCCTTGGCCTTGCGGAGATAGCTCTGCTCATTGCCGACCAGCAGGTTCTTGGCGACCTGCTGCGTGATCGTCGAAGTCCCGCGCGGGGTGGAGCCCGTCAGCACGCCTTCGAAAGCGGCTCGGACCAGTCCCGGAAAGTCGACGCCGTGATGGCTGAAAAAGGTCTTGTCCTCCGCGGACAGGAAGGCTTCGACCATCTTCTGCGGATATTCGGCATAGCTGAGCTGGACGCGGCGTTCGCGCGCATAGCTGTGGATCGGGAGCCCTTCCACCGAGCGGACATTGGTCGGCAGCGGCGGCTCGTAGCTGCGCAGCGTCTCGACCGAGGGCAGGTTGCGCGCGATCAGCAGCCAGATGAGGAAAACGAAAATGCCCGAGAGCAGGGCGAGGATCGCGAAGACGCGAAACCACCAGCGATCGCGCACGCGGGCATGCCACCCGCGAAGACCGCCGATCTCGCGCTTGAGCCTCATCTTGACGCTGGAAATCGTGACTTCGGCCATTCGGGGGCGGGTTTAGCAAGATTCGAGGGAGAGGGAAGCGGGAGGTTTTTGTTTGGTGCCTGAGGCCAAACAAACTAACGCGAAGCCATCCGCGTCGCGAAATGTATCTCCACGGCCTTGCGCACGCTCTGCGCGATTCGCTTCTGCCCGTCGCCCGAGGCGATGAAGGCCGCGTCGCCGGCGTTGGAGATATAGCCGGTCTCGAACAGCACCGAAGGCATGTCGGGCGCCTTCAATACCATCAGCGAGGCCATCCGGTGATAATTCTCCTTGATCGGAATTAGCGGCTGGGCCTCGCGGCCGAGCAGCCGCGCAAAGCTGGCGCTCGCGTTCATCGTCTCGCGCTGGGTCAAGTCGATCAGGATCGAGGAGATATCGGGATTCTGGCTGCCGAGATCGACGCCGGCGATGATGTCGGCCTTGTTCTCGCGCGCTGCCAGCCGCGCGGCTTCCTTGTCGGACGCCACTTCGGAAAGCGTGTAGACCGTCGCGCCCGTCGCGCCTGCATTGCCCGCGCTGTCGCAGTGGACGGAGATGAAGAGGTCCGCCTTCAATTTACGGGCGAGGCCATAGCGTTCCTGGAGCACGAGAAAGCGGTCGTCCTCCCGGGTCATCGCCACCCGCACTCGGCCGGAGGCGAGCAGGGCGTCGCGGATCGCCAGCGCGCTCCTGAGCGTCAGGTCCTTTTCGCGCAGGCCGTTCGCGCCGATCGCGCCGGGATCATGCCCGCCATGCCCGGCGTCGATCACGACGAGCGGCCGGCTGGGATCTCCATAGATTCGCGGCAGCGCCGCCGGCGGCGCGCGGCGGGGCAGCGATATGGTTTCGCTATAGGGGTGCCGGCTGGATGGCTGGAGATACGTGAAAGGCGGCAGGAAGCTCATCCGCCGCTCGGCCGCCGCACGGGCGAAGCGTGCATCGTCGACGGTGCGGAGCTGGAGCGTGAGGGTGCGTCCGTCGCGGCCGAAGCTGCCTTCGGTGATGATGGCCGGCCGCGCCAGATCGAACACGATGCGTGCGCCGTCCTGCCCCTGCGACCCTTGGCGGATCGCCGAGATCGCGCCGCCGGCCCGGGCAAGGCGGCCGGGCTCGGCGCCGCGAATGTCCAGCGCGATCCGTTGCGGCCCGGCAAGCATGAAGGCGCTCGCCTGGGTCACGGGTTCGTCGAACTTCACGACAACGCGGTCACCATGCACGCGCACTTCCTGAATGACACCTGCCCAGCTAGGCACTCCGGTCAACCAACCGGAGAGAAGGGCAAGCAGGAAAAGCACTCGCGCGATATGCCGCGATGAACTGTGGAGGGTCCAGTTCAAAAGCATCAATTGGGTTACTCGGCTAGAAAAGCGGCCTGACGCTCTCGGGGTAGCCGCCGCCCTCTTCCGGCGCGGTGAAGCGATTGGGTTAAAATGCGATTCGGCATTTTTTTGCCGGAACCTGCAGCGTCTTGCCGGAATCCGGTGCCGGCTGGTGCTGTTGCCGCGCGCAACCTGCAGTGCTAGGCATGCCCCGTCCCGGCGTTCGCCGGACGCGTTACGCGGGCATTTGTCGCCCGCGAGTTCTAGGTTGACGCTCGCATGAGGCAATTTCCCCACCGATTGACCGCCAGGGCCCAAGCGGCCCTGTGTGCGGTGGTGGTGGAGCAATCGGACCGCCGGTCCGGGCGTGCCAATGCAGCAACAGCATTTTTCGAAACCAGCGATGCCGCAACCGGAATATCCGGCCGCGCCCGCTTCCTTTATCGCGCGCACGCGCCCCTTGCCTCTGGGCATCAAGGCCGGCGCGCCCGGAGAATATTCAATGACCATGCGTATGCTGATCGACGCACGCCACCGGGAAGAGACCCGCGTGGCTGTCGTCAAGGGAAACCGGATCGAGGAGTTTGACTTCGAATCCGCCGAGCGCAAGCAGCTCAAGGGCAATATCTATCTAGCCAAGGTTACGCGCGTCGAACCGTCACTCCAGGCGGCGTTCATCGATTATGGCGGCAATCGTCACGGCTTCCTCGCCTTCAGCGAAATCCACCCCGATTATTATCAGATCCCCAAGGAGGATCGTGAAGCGCTGCTGCGCGAAGAGGCCGAGCACGCCGCCGAAGAGGCCGCGCTGCGCGCCGAAGAGGATGGCGACGACCTGCATGAAGGCGACGACGGCGTAGAAGTGCTCGAGCGTCCGCATGACGACGAGGACGAAGGCGAGCATCACGAGGACGAGCACCACGGGGACGAGCATGAGGAGGAATCCGCCGAGGGCGACGCGGATGCGTCTTCGGATAACGGGGATGGCCGTGGGCGCGGCCGGGGCCGCGGGCGCGGCGGCAAGCGCGGCGGGCAGGGCGACGAGGAAAGCCCTGCCGATGCGCTGCGCGCGCGCCGCATGAATCTCCGCCGCCGCTACAAGATTCAGGATGTGATCCGTCGCCGCCAGGTGCTGCTGGTCCAGGTGGTCAAGGAGGAGCGCGGCAACAAGGGCGCGGCGCTCACCACCTATCTGAGCCTTGCCGGCCGCTATTGTGTGCTGATGCCCAACACCGCGCATGGCGGCGGCATTTCGCGCAAGATCAGCTCGGGCGCCGATCGGAAGCGGCTGAAGGGCATCATGTCCGACCTGAAGCTGCCGCCTACCATGGGCTGCATCGTGCGCACCGCGGGACTCCAGCGGACCAAGACCGAAATCAAGCGCGATTTCGATTATCTCGCGCGGCTGTGGGACGGGATTCGCGAAGAGACGCTCAAATCCTCCGCGCCGGCGCTCGTCTATGGCGACAGCGACCTGATGAAGCGCGCGATCCGCGATATCTACAACAAGGATATCGACGAAGTGATCGTCGAGGGCGAGGACGGCTATCGCCAGGCCAAGGACTTCATGAAGCTCCTGATGCCGAGCCACGCCAAGAAGGTGAAGCAATATGCCGATGCCGTGCCGCTGTTCCAGCGCGCGGGCGTCGAGGAGCAGCTCTCGGCGATGTACCATCCGGTGGTGCAGTTGAAATCAGGCGGATATCTGGTGATCAACCCGACCGAGGCGCTCGTCTCGATCGACATCAACTCGGGGCGCTCGACGCGCGAGCATTCGATCGAGCAGACCGCCACCGCCACCAATCTGGAAGCCGCGCACGAAATCGCGCGCCAGCTCCGCCTGCGCGACATGGCCGGGCTCGTCGTCATCGACTTTATCGACATGGATCACGGATCGAACGTCCGTAAGGTCGAAAAGGCGATGAAGGACGCACTCAAGAACGACCGCGCCCGCATCCAGGTGGGCCGCATCTCGGCATTCGGCCTGATGGAAATGAGCCGCCAGCGGCTACGCACCGGCGTGCTCGAAGCATCGACGCGCCAATGCCCGCATTGCGAAGGCACGGGACTGGTCCGCACTGCTTCTTCCGCCGGCCTCTCGGCGCTGCGCATGATCGAAGACGAGGCCGCGCGCGGCCGGGGTTCGCAGATCATCCTGCGTGCCAGCCAGGAAGCGGCATTCTATCTGCTCAACCGCAAGCGCGCCGAACTCGCCGAGATCGAGGAGCGCTATGGCGTCATGATCGAAGTCGCCGCGGACGGCGAGATCGAAGGCGCGCGCATGGCGGTGGAAGCGGGCGGCCCCCCCCCGGCGCACGCGCCGCGTTTCGAGAAGCTGATCGAAGAGCCCGAGGACGATTACGTCGAGGAAGTCGAGGAAGAGGAAGAGGGAGAGGAAGCCGAGGCCGAGGAAGCGCCGCGCCAGCGCCAGCCGCGCGAAGCGCGCGAGCGTGACGAAAGCGAAGGCGATGGCGAAGGGCGAGGCAAGCGCCGCCGCCGCCGCCGGGGACGCGGCCGCCGCGACCGTGAGGAAGGCGGCTCCGAATCGAGCGAGCCGCGCGAAGAAGGCGAAGAGGGCGAAGCAGGCGAGGATGCCGGCGCCGAACCGCGCGAATCCGCGGACAATGATGGTCAGGAAGCGCCGCGCGAAGGCGAGAGCGAAGCCAATCGCAAGCGCCGCCGCCGCGGACGCCGGGGCGGACGCCGCGGCGAGCGCCCGGTAGAGGATGGTGTACCCGTCAGCGCGGACGACGAAGTTCCGCCAAGCGACGTAGCCGAAATGGCGGAGCCGGTGGTCGAGGCCGAACCGGTGGCCGAAGAGGCTCCAGCGCCCAAGCGTTCGCGCCGCAAGAAGCCTGTCGCGGCCGAAGCGGAAGCGGAAGCGGCCGATCCGGTCGTGGAAGCAGCGGTCGAGGCGCCCGCTGCGGCAGAGCCGGAGGCCCTGGCCCCCGCCCCCGCGCCCAAACGTTCACGGCGCAAGAAGGCCGATGCCGAAGCGCCGGTCGCCGAGGCTGCGGCCGAGGCACCCGTTGCTGCGGAAGCCGCGCCCGAGCCGGCTGCCGAAAAGCCCAAGCGCACGCGCCGCAAGGCGGGTGCCCCTGCCGAGCAGCCCGCCGAAGCTGCCCCCGCGCCCGCGCTGGTCGCCGCGGCAGACGGCGACGGTGAGGAAGCCGGCGAGGGTGGCGAGAGCGGCGGCCCGCGCCGCGGCGGCTGGTGGCAGCGCACCTTCGGCGCATGAATATCGAGCGGGCCGGCGGCATGGCTGCCGGCCCGCTTAACTCCGCGTTCATGGCATGTGCCCGAAAGCATTGTCGCTCAGCGAGTTTGGAACGATAATGCAGCGCATGAAGCGTTTCGCCACATTGCTGGCACTGATCTGCCTCTCCTGCTTCGCGGCCAATCCCGCGATTGCGCAATCGATCCTGCGCGACGCGGAGACCGAGGCGCTGCTTACCGACATGGCCCGGCCGTTGTTCGTGGCGGCGGGGCTGTCCCCGGGGAGCACGCGGATCGTGCTGGTCAACGATCCTTCGATCAACGCTTTCGTGGCGGGCGGGCAGATCGTCTATATCCATACCGGCCTGCTCGATGCCGCGGACACCGCCAATGAAGTGCAGGGCGTGCTGGCGCACGAGATCGGGCATATCATCGGCGGCCATGCCGTATTCCAGAATGATGGCGGCTACGGCACCATTTCGATCCTCAGCCTGCTGCTTGGCGCGGCGGCGATGGCGGCGGGCTCGCCCGAGGCTGGCACTGGCATCCTGATGATGGGTCAGCGCGCGGCGATCGGCAAATATCTGGCGTTCAGCCGGGCGCAGGAAAGCTCCGCCGATGCCGCCGGCGCCCGCTACCTCAAAGGCGCGGGGATCACGGGGCAGGGCATGCTGAGCTTCTTCAACAAGCTCACCGCGCAGATGCACCGCTACGGCTATTACACTACTAACCCCGAGCTCGATCCGTTCGCGCTGACGCATCCGCTATCGGCGGACCGCGTCGAGAATCTCAAGGCCGATCTTCAGCGCGATCCCTCATGGGGCAAGCCGTCGGATCCTGCCATCGAGGGACGCTTCAAGCGGGTTCAGGCCAAGCTGCGCGGCTTCGTCAACGAGCCCAAGGTGACGCTCAGGCGCTATCCGCCGGGCGACCAATCGGTCTCGGCGCATTATGCCCGCGCTTATGCCTATCATAAATCGGGCTATCCCGAGCAGGCGGCGGCCGAGACCACGGCCCTGGTCAAGATCGCGCCCGAGGATCCCTATTTCCTGGAGCTCGAGGGGCAAATCCTGCTCGAATCGGGAAAGCCGCGCGATGCGCTCGTGCCCCTGCGCGAAGCGACTCGCCGCTCGCAGAACCAGCCACTGATCGCGGCCACTTTCGGCCACGCGCTGATCGCGACCGACGACAAGGCCAATCTGGCCGAAGCCGAAGTGATCCTGCGCCAGGCCGTGGCGCGCGACCGCGACAATCCCTTCGCCTGGATGCAGCTCGGCACCGTTTACGAGCGCAAGGGCGATGAGCCGCGCACGGCCTTGGCGACCGCCGAGCGCGCGCATCTGACCGGCGACAAGCGGGTGGCGCTGATGAGCGCGCGCGCCGCGATGTCGGGGTTGGCCCAGGGTTCGTCGGACTGGATCCGCGCACAGGACATCATGATGGTGGCGCAGACCGCCCTGGAAGAAGAGAAGCGCAAGAAGAAGCGCATCTCCGGATGATCGAGCGGCTGACCCGCAATCCGCTGGCGCTGGGCGGCGCGTTCGTTGCCTCCGCCTTGCTGGGCGCGCTCCTGTTCGCGCTGATCCAGGCGTGGCTGCCCGGGCTGGGCAAGCGCGCCCAGATCGAGCGCGTAGTGCGCGATTACATCCTCCAGCATCCGGAGATCATTCCCGAGGCGATCGACAAGCTTCGCGCCGGCGAGACCGTCAAGGCGCAACAGGCCGAGGCGGAGGCGCGCAAGGCGCTGCCCGGCCAGCTCGCGGCGGTGCAGAAGCCCTATGGATCGGCATGGGCGGGCAATCCGACGGGGGATGTCACGGTCGTGGCGTTCATGGACTATGCCTGCGGCTATTGCCGCGCGAGCCTGCCCGCGATCGAAGAGTTGCTGAGCAAAGACCCGGGCGTCCGCATAGTATACCGCGAATTCCCCGTGCTGGGCCCCGAAAGCGGAGTCGCCGCGCGCTGGGCGCTTGCTGCGGCGGAGCAAGGCAAGTTCCGCGCGTTCCACGACGCGCTCTACGCCGAAGGGCCGCCGAGCAGCGAGACGATTGCCGCCGCCGCGGCGAAGGCCGGGCTGGACAAGGCGCTTGCCGAAAAGGCGATCCGCTCCAGGCCCGTCGAAGCCGAGATCGCCGCCAATCACGCGCTCGGCCAGAAGCTGGCGATGACCGGCACGCCTTCCTGGGTGGTCGGCGGCGAGCTGCTATATGGCGCGCGCGATTATGCCGGGCTCGCCGAAGCCGTGGCGGCGGCGCGAAAGGCGCGCTGACGCGCTTGTCCGCAGACGTGCAGCACCCTACGTAACGGGTCCGTTCCGTTCCCGGGGATTCCCCATGCCATCCATCCTGTCGGTCTCTCAGGTCAGCAAGACCTATGCCTCGGGCCATAAGGCGCTCGACCATGTCGATCTCGACATCCGCAAGGGCGAGATATTCGCGCTGCTCGGCCCCAACGGCGCGGGCAAGACGACTTTGATCTCGATCATCTGCGGGATCGTCACGCCCAGTTCGGGCACGATCCTGGTGGACGGGCATGACGCGGTCCGAAGCCCTCGCGAAGCCCGCTCCCGCATCGGGCTGGTGCCGCAGGAAATCGCCGTCGACATGTTCTCGACCGTCGCCGCGACGCTGCGCTTCTCGCGCGGGCTGTTCGGCAAGGCTCCCGATCCGGCGCATCTCGACCAGGTGCTCAAGGACCTGTCGCTATGGGACAAGCGCGACAGCCAGATCCGCGAGCTTTCTGGCGGCATGAAGCGCCGCGTGATGATCGCCAAGGCACTGAGCCACGAGCCCGACATCCTCTTCCTAGACGAGCCGACGGCGGGCGTCGATGTCTCGCTGCGCCGTGATATGTGGAAGATGATAGGGGGCCTTCGCGAGCGCGGCGTCACGATCATCCTCACCACCCATTATATCGAGGAGGCCGAGGAAATGGCCGATCGGGTGGGCGTGATCGACAAGGGGCAATTGCTGCTGGTCGAGAATAAGAGCGAGCTGATGAAGAAGCTCGGCAAGCGCGAGATGGACATTTCTCTCTCCGAGCCGATGGGCGTGATTCCCGCCGATCTCGCCGACTGGCATCTTACGCTCGAGGATGAGGGCCACCGGCTGCGCTATGTTTTCGATGCGCAGGCCGAGCGTACCGGCATTCCCTCGCTGCTGCGCAGGCTCACCGATCTCGGCATCGGCTTCACCGATCTCGACACCAGCAAGTCCAGCCTCGAGGACATCTTCGTCGATCTGGTCGAGCAGCCCCAGGAGGCCGCGGCATGACGTCCCACGCCAACGCCGCTCGCCCCACCGCTCATGCTGAGCTTGTCGAAGCACCTCTCGCTACAAGCGCACCGCTCGCCGCCCTGCCCTTCGACAGGCTCAGGGTGAGCGGACTTGATGGACGTGGCCCCGACCCCGCTCATGCTGAGCTTGTCGAGGCATCCTTTTCGCCAAGCGCATCACGCGCGGCAACCGGCCCTTCGACAGGCTCAGGGCGAGCGGGAGAGGGAAAAGCAGCATGACCGGCGTCAATTTCCACGGCATCTGGGCGATCTACAAGTTCGAAATGGCGCGCACCCTGCGCACGCTCTGGCAGAGCATCGTGACGCCGGTGATCACCACTTCGCTCTATTTCATCGTGTTCGGGGGCGCGATCGGCAGCCGGATCGATTCGATCGGGGATGTCAATTACGGCAGCTTTCTCGTGCCCGGGCTGATCATGCTTTCGCTGCTGACCCAGAGCATCGCCAATGCATCGATCGGCATCTACTTCCCCAAATTCACCGGCACGGTGTTCGAGTTGCTTTCGGCGCCGATCTCCGCGGTCGAAATGGTGATCGGTTTTGTCGGGGCTGCGGCGACCAAGTCGATCGTCATCGGGCTGATCATTCTGGCGACCTCGGCATTCTTCGTGCCGCTGCGCATCGATCATCCGCTGGCGATGCTAGCGTTCCTGCTGCTGACTTCGGTCACGTTCAGCATGTTCGGCTTCATCATCGGCATCTGGGCCAATGGCTTCGAGCAGCTCAATATCGTGCCCGCTTTGCTGGTCACTCCGCTCACTTTCCTGGGTGGCGCATTCTACTCGATCGATATGCTGCCCGAACCGTGGCGGACGATCTCGCTGTTCAACCCGGTGGTCTATCTGGTCAGCGGTTTCCGCTGGAGCTTCTTCGGCAAGGGCGATGTCGATATCGCCTGGAGCCTGGGCTTCACCGGCATATTCCTGGCGATCTGCCTGGGCCTGATCGTGGCGATCTTCCGGACGGGGTATCGGCTCAAGAACTAGGTCGGGGCCTCGTAACTGAACGGCCGCTATTGGGTGGTTGTTGAACGGCAACTTCGAGGAGGCGAGACCGCAATAGCTGCCGTTCAAAGCCCGCAATTACACTTCGGTCAGGTCACCTGGATCTGGCGAGTAGGCAAGCAACTCGCCGGGCTGACACTCCAGCACGAGGCACAGCCGCGCCAGCGTCGAGAAGCGGATGCCGCGCACTTTACCGGAGCGAAATAGTGATAGCTGTGTTTCGCTCAGCCCCACTTCTCGTGCGACTTCTTTCCCCGTGACTCCGCGTCGAGCGAGTACCTTATCCAGCGTTACCTGCATTGGCATCACACGATCTCGGCAAGCTCGGTGCGCACCTTGGCTGCCTCGCGGAGCGGTCGAGCCAAGACAAATAGCAAAAGTCCGACGCAGCCGAGGGTAACCGCCGCGACATCAAACCATGCCCAACTCGCCGGGACGCCCAAGGCCAAACGAACGATCCAGAGTTGCCCGAACACCCGGGCGATGCCTCCCAGAAAAAGGCAGATCCCAAGTCGTTCCAGCAGGGCGGCGAGTGCCGTCTCGACTGCGTCGCCTCTGCCAATCGCGGCATGCGCGCGCTGAATCATCCAGATCGCAGCTACATAGAATAGCGTGGGAAGAGTCGCTGCGAGATGACGAATCCTGGCATCGCGACTAGCATCAAGCAGGCCGATGCTGTTGAGCATGACCCCAAGCACTGCGAGCGCCAAGACCATCAACGTCAGATAGCGTGCAGCTCGCACCAGCTTTACGTTCGACATTCCCACCTCCAAAATTGATGTCTTAGTTAAATACTGGAAGAGATATTTAAGCAAGAGATAAATTTCTGACAGTCGTATGTCGCTTCTTCGAGACCTAGCGCCGGCCACCCGGGATGAACGAGCGACTGGTTTGGGGCAGCCCGCGGACCTCGGTGAACGACCGAAAGTGGGTCGAAAGCTGCCGTGCGCTCACAACTGAAGACCAGGCTGCAATGTAGGATTTCGGCTGCTTGGCTGCGCGGGCGGCACTTGCCGTCCGCTCTTTGAAATCGTCGTTCCAAAGCCGTTGGCAACTGCGAACATTGGGAACATTCGCGTCGCGCGAAACAAGCGCGATAGTGTGACCCTGGTGTCAACTTAAGCGCAGGTTCAGTCGAGGAACAGTTCGGCCAGATGCTTGGGCACGCGCGCAATCCGGCCGGTTTCGCGCTCGATGATCGCCCAGGTCGATACCGCTTCCACCCTCACTTTCCCGTCCGCGCCGGTGAAGCGCATGTGGCGATTGAACCGCGCCCCGCGCGGCGGCTCCTGCACCCATGTCTCCGCGGTCACGGTCTCGCCGTCGGCGACGTTGCCGCGATAGTCGATCTCATGGCGGGTTATCACCCAGAAATAGGCGTCCTGGTCCGCCGCCGGCGCAAGCGACATCCAATGCGCGACCGCCACCTCCTGAATCCACTTCACCCAGACCGCATTGTTAACATGGCCGAGCTCGTCGATGTCTTCATGCCGGGCAGTGATGGTCTGGCGAAAGGGCGTCATGTGCCCCTGATTAGCGCCGGATCGGACTGCAGGGAAGCGGCGGCAGATTAGGCTGGCTGAAGGTCATGCTCTCGCCCTTGCCCGCGAAACTCACCCCGCCAGCCGCGTAGCGGATGCCCGATGCGACGCGCTGCTGCTTGAGGACCAGCGTCTTGCCCGCGCGCGTGATCGTCACTTTGCCGTTGTCGGGATCAAATGCCGCGGTCATCCGCGAACCGTCGATGCATTTGTAGCGGGCGGTCGATTGGTTATCGAGCGGCGGCGGTGTCGCGGTGTCGGTTGGGCGCGGCTTGATGTCGGCGGTGCGGATGCGCCAGCTCTTCTGTTCCTGATTCGCGCCATCGACCGGCGTCCGGTGCAGCGTCACCGAACCGGCCATGCTGACCAGCGCGCCGGTCTTGAGCTTGCCGTTGATCTGCACCGGCACGGTCACGTAACGCTGGCCCGCCCCGGTATCGATTGCCTCGGGTGCGCCGACCTGAGCATTATATGCGGCATATTTGCCGAAGCCGGCGGCGAACGCCTGCGCGCTCATCCCCGATGCCTTGCCGACATTCTCCCATAAAGCCCAGGCCTCTGCATATTTCTTCTCGCCGATCAGCGCATAATAGGTCTGGACGACATCGGCCGCGCCCTGCGCGGTCTCGTCGATGGCGGGTATCTCGGAAACCGATATGGCGGAGTTGTCGGTCGCGTTGAGCGGGACCGGGGGCAGCGGCGGCGGGTTGGTCGGCACTTCCGCGACGATATTCTCGGCCAGCACCGTTTCATTGGCGGCATTCTGATCGGCGGGCTGGAAGGTGCAGGCACCCAAGGCGCAGGCAGCAAGCAGGATCGGGCGCATCGGTGTTCCTTAATAGTCCGGATGCGTAACGAACCGGCCTGCCCGCCCGTTCCTTCTAATCCTCTAGCGGCAGGTGACCCGTAAAGCCCAGCCGCGTGACGCCTGCCCGCTTGACGGTGGCGAGCACGGATTCGAACCGCTCATATCGCGCCTCGGGATCGGGGTTCATCTGGAGCACTGCCCCTGGCTGGGCCTGCATCGCCCCGAGCGTCGCGGGAAGGGCGGCGTCGGAAACCGGGCGCCCGTCGAAAAACAGCGCGCCGGCGCGGTCGATCGTAAGCTGATGCGGCTTGATCACGATATCGGGCGGCGGGTTTCCATTGGGCAGCTCCACCGCCACCTTGTGCGTCGCAAGAGGAAGGCTGAGGAGCATCATCACGATCAGCACCAGCATCACGTCGATGAACGGCGTCACGTTGATCTGGCTGAAAATGGCGGGTTCGGAAACGCGGGCACGAGCCATGGCACCTCTCCTGTTTGTGATGATGCAACATATCATTCCCCGCGCGGGGTGCAAGGCCAATCCGGCTCTTATCGGCTCAGCAATTCTCGTATTTCCAGTTGCGGCGCTTGCCTTCGCGCATCCAGCCGATCGCCTCGGCGACGCGCTTGGCCTTGGTCTCCGGGCGCTTGGCTTCGGCGATCCATTCGCAATATTCGCGGCGGCAGCCTGGCGGAAAACTATCGAAAGTGGCGGAGGCCGCATCGTCCTGCGCCAGCGCTTCGGCGAGTTCGGGCGGAACCGGCAGCTCCGGCTTGGGCGCCTTCGGCGCGCGTGCGGGCTTGGTCCCCGAATCGGTGAGCGCCATCGCATCCCTCACCTGGCGCTCGATCGTCGCGGCGTCGGGCAGGTCGTCGAGCGATTCGATCCGGCCATATTGGCCCATCGCCGAGCCTTCCTTGCCGGTCTTCAGTTCCTGGCGATGCCAGAAGCCGAAGGTGGCGTGCCCCTTGAACGCAGCCATGTTGGCGAGCGGCTTGCCCTTATAGACAAAGGCGGGGCTCGACCATTTGATCGTTTCCACCACCTCCGGGCAGGCGGCGTGGACCCGCTCGCGCAGCCAGAGGAGGATGGGCCGCGCGAATTCCGCGCGGTCGGCGATATAGGCATCGATGCGTGGGTCTCTGGACATGGCGCGATGCTGTCGCGCCATGTCCGCAGCGTCAAGCTTCAGGGGCGCAGCGCCCTGTCCTCGGTCTCGTCGATTTCGTCGTCGAGTTCGTCATCGTCGACATCCTCGTCGTCGAAGTCGGCCTGGATTTCGTCCTCGCGCAGATTGTCGGCAGTGAGGTCGGCCTCGTCATCCTCTTCGCCCAGTTCATCCTCGACCATTGTGAGCTCGTCTTCGCCGGCAGCCGCGCCCTCGACATCACCGAGCGGAATGTCGGTGAGGATCACGCCGTTGCTGGGGCCATCCAGCGTGGCTTCGATGATCTCCGCGCCCTGGCTCTCGTCATAGCCTTCGGCGTCCCAATTGTCGGTGGGGTGAGGTGGGACCTGATTTCCGCCCATTGCCTGTCCTCTTCGCTGCCGGCGCGGGGATCGCCCGGTTGATCAAGCGAACGGCGGGAGGGCTGTAGTCGTTCCCTGGAAAACCTAACTTGCCTTAAACATCCGCCCGCGCTCGGTGATGGCGATGATCCCGAACGAAAGCAGCCCCATCAGCAGGAAGCCTACGTAGAGCGGGACCGTCGTGCCATCGAAAGCCTGGCCGACCGCCGCGCCGATCACCGCGCCGCCCAGCGTGGTGATGAAGCCCTGCAGGCTCGACGCCGTGCCGGCGATCTCGCCCATCCGCTCCATCGCCATCGCCGAGAAATTGGCATTGGCCAGCCCCATGCACCCCATCATCAGCGCCTGGAGCAAGGTGAAGCTCAATATCGTCTCGCGCCCACTCCAGGCGACGGCGAGATGCACTGCGGCCAGCGCGATCATGCCCGCGAGCGCGCTATGCGAAATGCGGCGCATGCCGACCGTCATCACCAGCCGCGAATTGACGAACGAGCCCACCGCCATCGTGCCGGCGACGCAGGGAAAGATGACCGCGAGCAGCTCTGGGCGGTGAAACACATCCGCCATCACCTGTTGGATCGATCCGATAAAACCGAACATGGCGCCCGAGAGCAGTGCGATCGCCAGCGTGTAGCCCACCGCGCAGCGATCCTGCAGCACCTTCATGTAATCGCCGACCACGCGGCGCGGCGTGAGCGGAAGCCGGGCGGAGAGCGGCAGGGTCTCGGGCATGCGCAGCCAGAACCACGCCACCACCGCCATCGAGATGATCGCGACCGCCCAGAAGATCAGCCGCCAGCTCCCGGCGAACAGCACGAGCTGACCCAGGCTTGGTGCGATGATCGGCGCGGCCATGAAGACGATAAAGGCCAGGCTCATCACCCGCGCCATTGCGCGGCCGGCATAGCAGTCGCGGACCAGGGCAACCGAAACGACCCGCGCGCCCGCCGCCGCGGTCCCCATAGCCGCGCGCGCGACCAGCAGCAGCACGAAACTTCCGGAGACCGCGGCCAGCGCGGTCGTAACGACGTAACAGGCCAGCGCGATGGCCAGCACCGGGCGCCTGCCGAAGCGATCCGAAAGCGGGCCATAAGCAAGCTGGGCGAAGGCGAAGCCGAGGAGGAAGGCAGTGATCACATATTGGCGGTCATTTGGCTCGCTCACGCCCAGCGCTTCGCCGATCGCCGGCAGTGCGGGCAGCATCGAATCGATGCCGAGCGCCGTGAGCGCCATCATCGCCGCGATCAGCGAGACGAATTCCGCGAAGCCCAAGGGGGCGCTGTCGGCGCTCTGGCTCTTGGGTGGGGGCGCGGCGTTCATGGCGATGCAGATGGCGGATCGGGCTTCTCGCGTCACCCCCGCTTGACCAAAAACTGCCTAACCTATAGTGTGTTGTATATATAATACGCCCATGGAGACGATCATGGCTCGTTTTGCACTGCTGTTCGCGCCGCTCGCCCTCGCCGCTTGCGATGGAGCGGGGACGAACATCTCGCTCAGCGGCAATAGCGGTGAGGGCAATGTCAGCATCAAGACCGGGCCGGACGGCCAGCTTTCTATCGAAGCGCCCGGCGTCTCGATCGCGAGCAAATTGCCCAGGATCAACCTCACCGCCGAGGATTTCGACGTGGGCGGGCTCAAGCTCTATCCCAAATCGGCGATCCGCGAACTGAATGCGGTGGGCAACGACAAGCTCGGGACCAAGCAGGACAACCATGTCACGGTCGCCTTCGACAGCCCGGCGCCGCTCGCCACCGTCCAGGCGTGGTTCCGCGACAATCTCGCCAGGCAGGGCTTCAAGGTCGAGCCCAAGGGCAATGGCTTTTCGGGAACCACCAAGGAGGGCGAACCCTTTACGCTGGAGCTGAATGCCGATGGCGAGGACAAGGCGAAAGGCAGGATCGAAGTAAGGGGCTGAGCGGGAGCTTGTTTGTAAGGCGCTTGCGGGTCTATCCGGTTCGGATCAGGAGACTCGCATGTCCACCAATGTCCTAGAGCAGGTTCCGCTCGTCTCGATGGCCGGTCAGGCCGCCGATCCCGAGGGCTTCGCGCGCAGGTTCGGGGAATCCTTTCAGCGTTTCGGCTTCGCGATGGTTTCGGATCATGGCGTGCCGCAGCCGGTGATCGATCGCGCCTGGACGATGACCAAGGCTTTCTTCGCGCTGCCCGAGGAGGAAAAGCGCCGCTATTTCATCCCTGGTCAGGGCGGCGCGCGCGGCCTGACGCCGTTCAAGACCGAGATCGCCAAGGGCGCGACTTATGTCGACCTCAAGGAATTCTGGCATGTGGGGCGCGAACTGGCGCGGGGCCACCGCTTCGAGGAGTTCATGCCCGCCAATATCTGGCCCGATCGGCCCCAGGGCTTCAAGGAAACCTTTCTCGACCTGTTCCAGGCGCTGGAGGATGCCGGGGACCGGCTGCTCTCCGCGATCGCGCGCTATCTGAAGCTTGCGCCTGACTGGTTCGATCACGCGGTAAAGGACGGCAATTCGGTGCTGCGCCTGCTTCATTATCCCCCGGTGGACGAAAATGCGCCCGAAGTTCGCGCCGGCGCGCATGAGGATATCAACCTCATCACGCTGCTGCTCGGCGCCGAGGAAGCGGGGCTTGAGTTGCTCGACCGCGACGGTTCGTGGCTGGCGATCAAGCCTCCCGAAGGCGCGATGGTCGTAAACGTCGGAGACATGCTCCAGCGCCTGACCAACCACGTTCTCCCCTCAACCACCCACCGCGTTGTAAATCCCCCCCCCGAGCGCCGCGGCCATGCCCGCTATTCGATGCCCTTCTTCCTGCACCCCGCCCCCGATTTCGCGATCGAGACGCTCGCCGGCTGCATCAGCACGGACCGGCCGAACCTTTATCCCGAGCCGATCAGCTCGCACGATTATCTCCAGGAGCGGCTCGTGGAGATAGGGCTGATCAAGAAATAGTATCTCCCCTCCCTCCTAGGGAGGGGCTAGGGGTGGGCTAGCGGCGGACGGGGCTCGATGCCCCGGCCGTCGCTTTCATGTCGGGCGTCGGGGCTCGGAGCTGCGCTCCTCGCACCCACCCCGGCCCCTCCCTTGCAGGGAGGGGAGAAAATGGGGGCAAGAATGACCGAACCGCTTCGCATCGCATTGGCCGGCCTGGGCACCGTGGGCGCGGGCGTCATTCGGCTGCTGGACACCAATGGCGAGCTGATCGCGCGGCGCGCGGGCCGCGCGATCCAGGTGGTGGCGGTTTCGGCGCGCGATCGTTCGAAGGATCGCGGCGTGGATATTGGCCGCTTCGACTGGATCGATGATCCCGCCGGGCTTGCGCGCCACGCGCAAGCCGATGTGGTGGTGGAGCTGATCGGCGGATCGGACGGCCCGGCGCTGGCGCTCGCGCGGGCGACGCTCGGCGCGGGCAAGAGCCTGGTGACAGCCAACAAGGCGATGATCGCGCATCACGGGCTGGAGCTGGCACGCGCTGCCGAAAGCGGGAAGCTCGCGCTCAAGTTCGAAGCCGCGGTCGCGGGCGGCGTGCCGGTGATCAAGGGGCTGCGCGAAGGCGCGGCCGCCAATGTGATCGGGCGAATCTACGGCATCCTCAATGGCACCTGCAATTTCATCCTCTCCAAGATGGAAGCGGAAGGCCGCGACTTCGCCGATATCCTCAGCGAAGCACAGCGGCTGGGCTATGCCGAGGCCGATCCGGGCTTCGACATCGATGGCGTGGACGCGGCGCACAAGCTCTCGATCCTGGCCAGCATCGCATTCGGCACCCAGCCGGCGTTCGGCGATGTCGCGATCGGGGGCATCCGCCATGTCATTGCGGCGGACATCGCCGAAGCCGCGGCGCTCGGTTACCGCATCCGCCTGCTCGGCATCGCGGATTCGAGTGCGCAAGGGCTGTTCCAGCGGGTTCACCCCCATCTGGTGCCCCTGAGCCATCCACTCGCGCATGTGACCGGATCGACCAACGCAGTGGTAGCGGAGGGCAATTTCGCCGGCCGGCTGCTATTCCAAGGCGCGGGCGCGGGCGATGGGCCAACGGCGTCGGCGGTGGTCGCCGATCTGATCGACATTGCGCGCGGAGAATTCGGCCCGCCATACGCGATGCCCGCCGATGCGCTGGCGGCGCAGGCCCCCGCCGAGAGTGGCGTGCGGCGCGGGCGGGCCTATCTTCGCTTCACCGTCGCGGACAAGGTGGGCGTGCTGGCGGAGATCGCCGCGGCGATGCGCGATGCGGGCGTTTCGATCGAGAGCCTGATCCAGCGCGGCGCCAGCGCGGACGGCAGCGTGCTTGTCGCGATCGTCACGCATGAAGCGCCCGAGCGGGCGGTGGCCCAGGCGCTCGAGCGGCTGCGCGGCTCGCAGGCGCTGGCCGGCGAGCCGATGTGGATGCACATATTGGGGGACTGATCGAGGGGTTCGCGCGGCTGAGATGGGCCCTACGCGATATATTCCTCAAGGGGCGGTCTCGCGGCGGACATACCGGACGCTGCCGCCCGAGCTGACGGTCATGCCGACGCCGACCGAGCCGCAATTGACCAGGAAAGCGCCTTCGCCGCAGGGGGCGGGGGCGGTGTCCAGCAGCCGCGCGGTGCGCATGTCGCCCATGTCGCTTCGCGCGCGATAGCTGGGGACGAGCGGCAGCCGCAGCCGGTCGCTCTGCCGGCGCGCGCACACGACGATCTCGCTGGCATCCTTCGGCTGCTGGCAGCGTACCTCGATGCTCGTTTTCTCGCGATATTCGGCATAAGCGCGCGCCGCGGCCGAATCCTGAAGCAGCAGCATGATCGGCAGCAGCATGCACATCTCCCTAACGTTCGGATATGTGCCGAAACGATGTGGCGGAAATGCGGACGGCGTCGCGTTAGCGGATCGACATCCGCGCGCGCCGCTCCTATCGCTCCGCCCAGACTTTAGAGGGGATTTCTCATCGCCATGCAGCAGCCCGCCAGCCAGACCCTGGACCGCGTTCTCGTTTTGGAAATGGTCCGCGTCACCGAAGCCGCGGCGATCGCCGCTTCCAAACTGACCGGGCGCGGAGACGAGAAGGCCGCCGATCATGAAGCGGTCGAGGCGATGCGCGATGCGCTCAACAAGCTCCCGCTCGACGGCACCGTAGTGATCGGCGAAGGCGAGCGCGACGAAGCTCCGATGCTCTTCATCGGCGAAAAGGTCGGCGCGGCGCAGGGCACCGGCCCCAAGATCGACATCGCGCTCGATCCGCTGGAAGGCACCACGATCTGCGCCAAGGCGGGCCCCAATGCGCTCGCGGTCCTCGCGGTGGCCGAAGAAGGCGGGCTGCTCAACGCGCCCGACGTCTATATGGACAAGATCGCGGTCGGCCCAGGCTATCCCGATGGGGTGATCGATCTGGCCCGCTCGCCGACCGAGAATGTGAAGGCGATCGCCGCCGCCAAGGGAGTAGCCCCGCACGAGATCATCGCCTGCGTGCTCGATCGCCCGCGCCACGAAAAGCTGATCGCCGAATTGCGCCAGATCGGCTGCGGCGTGATGCTGATCGGCGACGGCGACGTGGCCGGCGTGATCGCCACCACCAATCCCGACACGACGATCGACGTGTACATGGGCTCGGGCGGCGCTCCAGAGGGCGTGCTCGCATGCGCGGCGCTTCGCTGCGTCGGCGGCCAGTTCAAGGGCCGGCTGCTGTTCCGCAACGATGACGAGCGCAGTCGCGCCCGCAAATGGGGCATCGAGGACCTCGACAAGATCTATGACCTGACCGAGCTGGCCAGGGGCGACTGCATCTTCGCCGCAACCGGCGTTACCGACGGTTCGCTGCTCCAGGGCGTCAAGCGCATGGCAGGCAAGATGACGACCGAGAGCGTAGTGATGCGCGCCAGCTCGGGAACGGTCCGCTGGGTCAAGGGCGAGCACCGGACTAACTAGTCGTCGTTCCCGGCGAAAGCCGGTCTCGGGCGGCAAGCGATCGGTAGATGCCGGCACGAGATTCCGGCTTTCGCGGGGATGACGATTATATGGACGGAGAAATATGACTCGCGCACTGCTTCTCGCCGGCCTCGCTGCTCTGGCCGCGCCCCTCACACCCGCGATAACGCAGACCCCGCAGGTTATCGCACCCCCGGACAGCCCGGCTTACACCTTTGAAGAAATCATGGTCCCGATGCGCGATGGCGCCAGGTTGCAGACCGTGATCCTCCGGCCGAAGAGCAAAACTGGCAAGCTGCCGATCCTGCTCCAGCGCACGCCCTATGGCATGCCGGCCCAGGCCCCCGCGACGGAGGGCAATATGAAGTTCCTCGCGGCGGACGGCTACATCCTCGTGTTCCAGAACATGCGTGGCCAGTTCAAGTCGGACGGCGACTTCACCATGTCGATGGCGCTCATCCCCAAGGGCTCCAAGGCCGTGGACGAAGCGACCGACGCCTATGACACGGTCGATTGGCTCGTGAAGAACGTGAAGGAAAATAACGGCAAGGTCGGGATGTGGGGCGTTTCCTATCCCGGCTATGCCGCCGCGATCGCGCTCGCCAATCCCCATCCCGCGCTCAAGGCGGTGAGCCCCCAGGCCGCGTGGAACGATTGGTGGATCAACGACGATCTCCACCGCTACGGCGCGATGCGGCTGTCCTACGCGACCGACTGGCTGTTTTCCTTGCAGAACAACGACCAGGGCAAGGACTTCGATTATGGGGGAAAGGCGCCCGTCGATACCTATGACTGGTTCCTGAAGCTCGGTTCGGTCGAGAATCTCGACAAGAAATATTTCAAGGGCAGCGTGCCCATGCTCAGCGCGATCATCGAGCACCCCGATTACGACGATTTCTGGAAGCGCCAGCGCTGGACCGAGCGACTGGGCGTGACCACCATCCCCACGCTCCACGTCGCGGGTTTCTGGGATCAGGAGGACCCGCTTGGCAGCTGGAAGATCTACGGGAAGATGGAGGAGAAGGACCCTAAGGGCCTCAACATGATCGTAGGCGGCCCCTGGGCGCACGGCACCTGGCGCACGGCCGGCAACAATGTCGGCTATATCCCCTTCGGCAAGGACAGCGGCTTCGAGTTCCAGCGCGACGTGGAGGCGCCCTTCTTCGCCTATTGGCTCCACGGCAAGGGGACCAAGCCCGCTTTCGAGGCGAAGATGTTCCAGAGCGGCTCGTGGGAATGGAAGAGCTATGCGAAGTGGCCCGCCCCCGGCACGACCGCGACGAATCTCTACCTCCAGGCGGATGGCAGCCTGTCCTTCGCTGCGCCCACGGATGCCGGGCAATGCCGCGAATTCGTGTCGGACCCGGCCAATCCCGTACCCTTCCGCGAGCGCCCGATCTCGCGCACCTATCCCTCGCAGGAATGGCGCTGGTGGGAAGCCGCCGACCAGCGCTTCGCCGATCACCGCCCCGACGTGCTTTCCTATGTCAGCGCGCCGCTGGATGCGGACCTGACCGTCACCGGCGCGGTCGCGGCGCTACTGATGGCTTCGACTTCTGGCACCGACAGCGACATGGTGGTCAAGCTGATCGACGTGCTGCCCGACGATTACGAAGCCAAGGGATCGGGCGGAGCGCTGGGCCAATATCCCCGCACGCTCAACGGCTATCAGTTCCCGATCGCGATGGAGGTGCGCCGGGGCCGCTATCTTCAGAGCTTCGAGAAGGCGACGCCGCTGACGCCGAACCAGGTGGTGGCCTGGGACGTGCCGCTGCGCGATCACGACCATGTTTTCAAGAAGGGCCACCGCATCATGGTCCAGGTCCAGTCGAGCTGGTTCCCGGTGATCGACCGCAACCCGCAGAAGTTCGTGCCGAACATCTACAAGGCGGGCGAAGCGGACTTCGTGAAGGCGACGCAGCGCGTGTGCGCGGGTTCGATGATAACGCTGCCGGTGATGAAGTAACAGGTCAGCCGCTGTTCCGCAGCGCAGTGGCGATCGCGTTGATCGAGAGCAGGATACCTTCGCCGATGCGGGGGTCGTCCTCCCCGGCGCGGTGACGCTTGAGCAATTCGATCTGGAGCAGGTTGAGCGGCTCGATATAGGGCAGTCGGAGGCGGATCGAGGTCTCAAGCCCCGGATGCTTTTCGAGCAGCCGCGTCTGTCGGGTGACCTGGAGCAGGCCGTCATGCGTCGCCTGCCAGCCCTCGCTGATCCGCCCGAAGATAGAATCGCGCAGGCCCGTGTCCTCCACGAGCGCGGCATAATGCCCGGCGATCTCCATGTCGGATTTGGCGAGCACCATCTCCATATTGTCGAGCGTGGAGGCGAAGAGCGGCCAAGTGCTCGCCATTTCGCGCAGCAGCCCCTTGTCCTCGAACGCATCGAGCGCCGCGCCGACGCCGTACCAGCCGGGCAGCATGATCCGCGCCTGCGCCCAGCTGAACACCCAGGGGATCGCGCGCAGGTCCTCGATCGCATCCGATTTCTTGCGGCTGGCCGGGCGCGAGCCGATCTTGAGCCCGGCGATCTCGGCGATCGGAGTCGCCTGGCGGAAAAAGCTGCGAAAGCCCTCGGTTTCGTAGACCAGACCGCGATACGCCTTGAAGGCGGTGTTGGAGAGCTGGTCCATCGCCGCGGCGAAGCGCTCGGCATCCGCGGGGGCGAGCTTTTCGGGCTCGAGGCTGGCGAGCAAGGTGGCCGAGGCCATCGCTTCCAGATTGGTCATCGCGCTTTCGCGCGTGCCGTATTTCGCCGCGATCACTTCGCCTTGCTCGGTGATGCGGATGCGGCCCTGTACGGTGCCCTTGGGCTGGGCGAGGATCGCGGCGAACGACGATCCACCCCCACGCCCGACCGCGCCGCCGCGGCCATGGAAGAGCTGCATGCCCAGATTGGCCTTTTCGAACACCGGCTCGAGCGCAGTCGAGCCGCGGCTGAGCTGCCAGGTGGAGGTCAGATAGCCGCCATCCTTGTTCGAATCCGAATAGCCGATCATCACTTCCTGATGCCCGCGCCCAGCGGCGATTTGCGCGACTTCGGGGATTGCGAGCCACGCTTCCATGATCGCGGGGGCGCCCTGCAGATCGGCGATAGTCTCGAACAGGGGGATCGCCATGATGTGCGCCTGTGGCTCGCTGCCCGGAAGATAGAGCCCGGCTTCCTTGAGCAGCAGATGCACTTCGAGCAGGTCGGACACTGACTGCGCCATCGAAACGATGTAATGCGTGATGCACGCGCGCCCATATTTGGCGTGTGCCGCCGCGGCCTCGCGGACGATAGCGAGCTCGGACGCGGTCTCCTCCGAATAATCGGCATAGGGACTGGTCAGCGGACGCGGGCTTTCGAGCTCTCGGCGCAGCAATTCGACGCGGGCGGCTTCGTCGAGCGCGGCATAATCGTCGCAGACGCCGCCGGCCCTGAGCAATTCCGCCACAACGCGCTCATGCACCGCGCTGTTCTGGCGCATGTCGAGCGTGGCGAGGTGAAAGCCGAAAGTCTCGACCGCGCGAATCAGCCGCCCGAGCGCCCCGCCGGTTGCCAGCGGTCCCTCCTCCCGGTTCGCAAGCGCGCGCGCGACCGTGACCAGCTCGTTGCGGAACTCCGCCGGCGTATCATAGGGCTTTGCGATCAGCGGCGCGGGGCGCGGCGCGGGCTTCCCGGTCAGCGCCTGGTGCGTGGCGGAGAGGCGGGCATAGACGCCCGAAAGCGCGCGGCGATAAGGTTCGTCTGAGCGGCTCTTCGCGTCGTCTCCGCTGACATGCGCCAGCGCGAGCAGCGCTTCGCCGACCTCGACATGCTCGATCGAGATCGAGAGCTCGGCGCCCAGCGCATGGACCGCGCCCAGATAATAGCCGAGCACCGCTTCCGCCGCCTTGCCCACTGCCACCCGCATCGATTCGGCGGTGACGAAGGGATTGCCGTCGCGATCGCCGCCGATCCAGCTGCCCGCGCGCAGGAACGAAGGCGCGCGCTCGCCCAGCGCGCGATCCCAGCGCGCGTAAAGCGCCGGCATCACCGGCAGGAACACGTCGCGCAGATAAGAGAGCGCGGTTTCCACCTCGTCGGCCACGCCCAGTTTCTCGCGGCGCAATACGCGCGTTTGCCAGAGCAACGCGATCTGGCGAAGAATGGCTTCCTCGATCCGGTCGCCATCCTCGGTTTCATCGAGCCCCAGATCCTTGAGCTGCATCAGCTCGGCGATCCGGTTCTTGTGGTCGATCATCGATTTGCGACGCACTTCAGTCGGGTGCGCGGTGAGCACCGGGACGATCAGCGCATGGCCGAGCAGCTTCACCACAGCATCATGCCCGATGCCTTCGTCCTTCAGCCGAGCGAGCGCGCCGGCCAGATCGGCATCGGCTTCGGCGGTGACTCCCTGGCGGTCTTCGGCGAGATTCGCGAGCATCGAAAAGAGCATGAAGCCGCGCGTGAAATCGAGCGTCTCGTCGAGCGTCAGCCGATCAAGCCCGCGATCGATCGACCCGGCACCCGCCACGCCGCGCGCGCGATCCACTGAAGTCGCGCGAATATATTCGATGCGCCTGAACAGCTCCTCGCCGCCATAAGCGCGGATCACGTCGCCCAGGAGCTTGCCCAAGAAGCGGACATCGGAATTGTTTGCGATCGCCAGACTAGCCATAGGCAATTGCTGCACCGCAATAGGAATGCCGGTCAACAAAGTTCTGCTTTTGCCGATCAGCGCGTGAGCGTGCCCTCGGTCAATTCCTCATCCTGCATCCACTCGGCAACGACCGACTCATCCTCGATCACGGCTATCTGCTGGTCCGGCGGATGCGCGCCGCCGTCCATGCTGAGCGTGTCAGGGATGACGACCATGGTCGTGCCCGGGCCGACGACTGCGGCAAGCGCGCGGCGAAAGGGGTCGCTGCCCTGGAAACGGCCCGATGCCTGGCGGTGCATCTCCGCCGCGGGTGAATAGCCCTGGCCGGGCAGGGGCACTTTCGCCCAGCGATATTCGCCAGCAATCATGTCGCGCAGCACATAGGCCTGCACCCGGTCGATCACGCCGTCGAAGGTCACCGGCGCCGATCCGATCTCGACGCCGTTGCGCAACACGACCATCCGGCGATCCGCCGCGCTCACCACGATCGAAACCGGCCCGCTCGGCGAAAGCTCGGGCCGCCACACCGCCGGGCCGGGCGGGGACGCGCGCGCCATTTGCGGCGTCGGGGCCAGCCGGAGCTCGGCGGGCTGGTCGACGATCACCACGGTCATGCCGAGATCGGTCTGGCCGAACAGCAAGGGCGCGAATTCGTGCGGAAGCCGGATGCAGCCATGCGAGGCCGGATAGCCCGGCAGCGCCCCGCCATGCAGTGCGATCCCGTACCAGGTGAGCCGCTGCATATAGGGCATGGGCGCGTTAGAATATTTGCTCGAACGGTGGCGCACCGCTTTCTGGAGGATCGTGAACACGCCCAGCGGCGTGCGGTGGCCGGGCCGCCCCGTCGACACGGTGGAGACGCCGATCGGCACGCCGTTGCGATAGGCGATCAGCCGCTGGGTCGCGATGTTGACGACGACGAGCAGCGGCCCCTCGGGCGCGATCTCGGGAACCCAGATATATTGACCAGGCTTGAGCCGCGCGACTGCGTCCATGACATTGCCAGCGCTGAGCGGCTGCATCTGGGCTGCGCCGGCGGTGGCCAGCAGGGCGACCGACGCGGCAAGGATCAACGCGCGGCTATGCTTGGTCCTCAGCATGGCATTCCCCGCCGGCTCGACTGGTCATGCATTAACCATCCCCCGCGCGATCCGAAAACAAAAAAGCGACGTTTGACCTGGGCACACGCACGCGATTAGGCGGAAGCGTGCCGCCCAATCCCTTCAAACGCGCGCTGATCGCGCAGGTCCGCTCGGTCTTCAACGATTCCGCGAAGGGCGAGAAGCCCGTCGTGCGCCAGCCCGACGGGCTGTTCGGGCCGCAATCGGTGTGCTGGCGCGTGCATGGCGATGTGGTGACGATGATGGTCGGCGGCGTATCGGCGCTCCTGCTCCAGATGCTACACCCGGCGGTGCTGGCCGGCGTGTGGGACCATTCGGCATTCCGGCAGGACATGCTCGGGCGGCTGCGGCGCACTGCGCGCTTTATCGCGGTGACGGGATATGATTCGCGTGAAGCGGCGGAGGCTGCGATCCAGAAAGTACGCGAAGTGCATCTGCGGGTGCGGGGATTCCTTCCCGACGGCACGCCCTATGCCGCCAACGATCCACGGCTGCTCGCATGGGTCCATGTGACCGAAGCGGTCTGCTTCCTCGATGCGTGGATCCGCTATGCCGAGCCCCGCATGCCCTTGGCCGATCAGGACCGCTATTTCGCCGAGTTTGCTATCATTGCGGAGGCATTGGGCGCCGATCCGGTGCCGCGCAGCCGCGCCGAAGCCGAGGCGCTGATCCAGGAGATGCGGGCGGAACTGGTGGCGGACGCCCGCACCCGCGAAGTCGCCCGCCTAGTGCTCGCCCAGCCCGCGCCGAGCCTCTCGGTCAAGCCCTTCCAGGCGATGATCTTCCAGGCCGCGGTCGATCTGCTCCCGGCATGGGCGCGCGAGATGCACGCGCTTTCGGGGCCAGGCATCGCCATGCCGGTGGTGCGTACAGGAACTGCGGGAATCGCCAGCGCCTTCCGCTGGGCGTTCCGCTAAACGTCCAGGTTCGCCACGCTCAGCGCATTCTCCTGGATGAACTCGCGGCGCGGCTCGACGACGTCGCCCATCAGCCGCGTGAAGATTTCGTCCGCCACATCGGCCTGATCGACCGCGACGACGAGCATCGAGCGGTTCTGCGGATCGAGAGTGGTTTCCCAGAGCTGCTCGGCATTCATCTCGCCCAGGCCCTTGTAGCGCTGGATCGCCAAGCCCTTGCGCCCGAACGCCAGGATCGCGTCGAGCAACTGGCTGGGGCGCGAGACCAGGGTCTCGCCCTTGGCCGCAATCACCGGCTCGTCACTCTCCTCCGCGCCTTCCACGGCCGCGGCGGCGGTTTCCGCATCGGCGGCAGCGCTCGACTTGGTCGAGATCAGCCGCGACGGCAGCAGATAGGCCGGAGCTTGCTCCACCGCCAGCGCATGCAGCTTGCGCGCCTCGGCCGAAACAAGGAAACCCGCCTCGACGATGTGGTGGTCGGTCACACCGCGCCAGCGCCGCTCGAAATGATAGCCGCCATCCTCGGTGACCCGGGCCGACCAGCGCGCTTCGGTATCCGCAGCGTCGAGCCGGGTGACGACGGTCTTCAGGCTCTCGGTCCGCGCCTCGCGCGTCGCATTGGGATCAAGCCCACCGCCCAAAGCGAGCACTTCGATGATGTCGGCCGAATAGCGGCGCGGCACATAGCGCATCAATGTGCGCGTGCGCCTGGCATGCTCGACCAGGCCGCGAAGATCGGCACCGCTGCGCTGGCTGCCCTGCGTGTCTAGGATCGTGCCGCTTACCCCCGCATCGACCAGATATTGATCGAGCGCCGCATCGTCCTTGAGATAGACTTCGGAACGGCCTTTGGTGGCCTTATAGAGCGGCGGCTGGGCGATATAGAGGTGCCCGCCGGTGATGATTTCGGGCATCTGGCGGTAGAAGAAAGTCAGCAGCAGCGTGCGGATATGCGCGCCGTCCACGTCTGCGTCGGTCATGATGACGATCTTGTGGTAGCGCAATTTCTCCAGGTTGAAATCGTCGCGGCCGATGCCCGTGCCCATCGCCTGGATGAGCGTCCCGATTTCGCGCGACGAAAGCATCCGGTCGAAGCGCGCACGCTCGACATTGAGGATCTTGCCGCGAAGGGGGAGGATCGCCTGGAAATGGCGGTCGCGGCCCTGCTTGGCGGAGCCGCCGGCGGAATCGCCCTCTACAAGGAACAGCTCGGATTTCGCGGGATCGCGCTCCTGGCAATCGGCGAGCTTGCCGGGCAACGAGGCGATATCCATCACGCCCTTGCGCCGGGTAAGCTCGCGCGCCTTCTTGGCGGCCTCGCGTGCGGCGGCGGCGTCGATCACCTTGCCGATGATCGCGCGGGCGTGGCCCGGATTTTCCTCCAGCCATTCGGCCATCTTGTCCGCCATCAGGCTTTCGAGCGGCTGGCGCACTTCGGACGAGACGAGCTTGTCCTTGGTCTGCGAGCTGAACTTGGGATCGGGCAGCTTGACCGAGACGATCGCAGTCAGTCCCTCGCGCATGTCGTCACCGGTCAGGGTGACCTTCTCCTTCTTCAGCATCCCCGATTTGTCGGCATAATTGTTGAGCGTGCGAGTCAGCGCCGCGCGGAAAGCGGCCAGGTGCGTGCCGCCGTCGCGCTGGGGGATGTTATTGGTGAAGCAGAGGACGTTTTCGTAATAGGAATCATTCCATTCGAGCGCGACGTCGATCGTCACGTCGTCGCGCGTGCCCGAGATCGCCACCGGATCGGGCATCAGCGCCACCTTGTTGCGATCCAGATATTTGACGAACGCGGCGATTCCACCTTCGTAATAGAGTTCGACTTCCTTGATCTCCTCGTGCCGCGCATCGCGCAGGAACAGGCGCACGCCCGAGTTCAGAAAGGCCAGTTCGCGATAGCGATGCTCGAGCTTTTCGAAATCATAGTCGGTGATCTTGAAAGTCGCGGGGCTGGCGAAGAAAGTGACCTTGGTCCCCTTCTTGCTCTTCCCTTCGGCATCCACGGCCGGCCCGATCACCTTGAGCGGAGCCACCGCATCGCCGAATGCGAAGCGCATGTAATGCTCCTCGCCGTCGCGCCAGATGTTGAGGTCGAGCCATTCCGAAAGCGCGTTGACCACCGATACGCCGACGCCGTGGAGGCCGCCCGAAACCTTGTATGCATTGTCGTCGCTGGTGTTCTCGAATTTGCCCCCCGCATGGAGCTGAGTCATAATGACTTCGGCTGCAGACACGCCTTCCTCGCTATGGATTCCGGTCGGAATCCCGCGGCCATTATCCTCGACCGACACCGACCCGTCGGCGTTGAGCGTGATCAGGATGCGATCGCAATGCCCCGCCAGCGCCTCGTCGATCGCATTGTCCGAAACCTCGAACACCATGTGATGAAGCCCCGATCCGTCATCGGTGTCGCCGATATACATTCCGGGCCGCTTGCGCACCGCGTCGAGGCCCTTGAGCACCTTGATCGAGTCGGCGCCATAGGCGTTCGCATTGGGGAGATTTTCGGGGGTCGCATCGTCGGTATTTGCCATGCCTAGCATATAGGAATTGTGCGCCGCAGAGGGAAGCGAAATGGGATCAGGCCGAAGCTCGATTAGCCGCTGCGTCGAGCACTTCACGATGCTGGCGGTAATAAGCGATCAGCCGAGCGCAGGCGGCGAACGCCTGGCGAACGCGTGGCATGGCTTCCTCGGGTGATTCGCCCGGTTGAAAGGGTGGCACATCCAGCCGGATTGCAGCTGAACCAGTGGTCTGGTGAACCGTCATATCCTGGTCGAGGATGGAAGCAACGAGCGGGTGGAAGCGATATGCCGTGGTCGCGCTGAAGGTTAGGTCCATTTGGCCTCGATCCGCCTTCACCGAGATATAGATGCGCCTCGGACTCGTCGGCATGTCGCGTGGACGGAAATTGATCCAAGACGATCCCTTGGTGACCTTGAGCGGCTTCATTTCCAGGATCGGAAACTCGCGGCTGGCGAGCCGATATGCCGCATGCCAAAAGGCTTCGGTGGCCGGATCGATCTCGCGCTTCCAGTTGTTGGCGCGTCGCTTCGCTGCAGTCTCCAGGAATTCGGCGCGATAGGTAGCACGAGGATCCTCCCTCCGGCGGAGGAAGCCGGCTATGTCTTCGAACGCGACCGCAGCGTCGAAATCCCCCGCGCCCGATACGGTATCGAGATAATTTCGCGGGGCGCACAGGATCAGCCGATAGGTCGCGCACGCCCCCGACGCGATTTCCCGTGCCGCCCGCAGCCGATAGCGCGCGGCCTGCTCATGCTGCAGCGGGGCATCTACCTTGTCCTCGATCATCAATGCGAGACGCGTGCCGTCAACCGCTTCGTACAGCGCGATGAGATCGGATTCGCCGAGGTTGTCGGCCTTTGAAACGAAGACATCCGCGATCCGGCCAACGGGTCCCGCAATTCCCGCAGCCGACCACAGCCAAGCCGCGAAATGCGGGTTCACCATCAGTTCCTCAGCAAGCAGCAGATCGACGTCCCTCTCATATTTCCGCTCGACCGCCATCCTTGCCTCCCGCCTTATCGCATACCATTCGCGAGCATCTGTCCGTTCGCGACTTCGTAGCGTGTCGCCTCGCCCGGCACCGCGTCGAACAATTCGGACTCGGTGCCCGTCATCCACACCTGACCCGCGCCCGCCAGCCGCTCGAACAAGGCCGCGCGGCGGCCGGGATCCAAATGCGCGGCAACTTCGTCGAGGAGCAGGATCGGCGCGCGGCCAATGCGTTCGGCGACCAACTCGGCATGGGCGAGGACGAGTCCCAGCAGCAGCGCCTTTTGCTCGCCGGTCGAGCATAGGTGCGCGGGCTGCGCCTTGCCGAGATGGGTGACCACCAGGTCGGCGCGATGCGGCCCGGCCAGTGCGCGGCCGGCGGCGGCGTCGCGGCGGCGGCCTCCGGCCAGTTCGTGCGCCAGTTGCACGGCATCGCCCTGCCACCCCTGAAGCGAGAGCCCGGCGCGGGCGAACACGCCATCGGGCTGCCCGGCCAGCCGCGCATCGAGCAGCGTCACCGCTTCGCGCCGCGCCGCATCGATCGCCGCGCCATGCTCGGCCATCCGCACTTCCAGCGCCGCGAGCCAATCGGGATCGGCGGGCGCGTCGGCGGCGAGCAGCCGGTTGCGCTGGCGCATCGCGGCCTCGTAGCGCGTCGCGTGATGCGCGTGGCCGGGCGCGAGCGCCAGGCTGAGCCGGTCGAGGAAGCGGCGGCGCTCGCCCGGCCCCTCGACGAAGAGCCGGTCCATCGCCGGGGTGAGCCACAGCACCGTCACCCATTCGGCCAGCGCCGCCGCGGCGGCGGGCGCGCCGTTGACGCGCACGAGCCGGCGATCGGGCGCGTCAGGCTGCGTGCCGGTGCCGATATTGACTGCCGCTCCCAGCTCCGCCGCCACGCCGAAGTCGCCCCCGCCGCCCTGCCGCGCCATTTCGGAAAGCGCGGCCCGCCGGAGGCCCCGGCCGGGGGCCAGCAGCGAGACGGCTTCGAGCACATTTGTCTTCCCCGCGCCATTCTCGCCGGTGAGCACCACGAAGCCCCCGCCCGGCGCAATCACGGCATCGGCATGATTGCGGAAATCGGTTAGGACGAGACGCGTCACGGTCATTGCGACGCTAGTAGCGCAGCCCCTTGCCGCCGGACAGCGCTTCGAGGATGATGCGCGAAAGGGGAGGCCGCGAATGATCCGTTTGTGTCTTGCCGCCGTGCTGATGCTCGCCGCATGCAGTCCGGCCAAGCCCGAAGACATGACCGCGCATTATGCCCGCGAAGGGCAAGGCGCGCTGGTGGTGATGGCCGCCGCCAGTGGCGATGCGCGCGCATCGGCGGGCGACACGCTCTTCCTGCGCAAGGGCGACCGGGAATATGTCGTGCTCAAGGACAATGCCGGCAGCTTCGCCGCGACAGTGGACGATGCGCTGGCGGTGTTCGGCGAGGACAAGAGCGGCGCGCTGGCGGGTCCACGCGCGCAGCCAGATTATGCGCTGACCGAAGCCGGATCGGAGACCGTCGCCGGCGTGAAGGGCGCCGTCTGGAAGGGGCATCCGCGCGAGGTCCCCTCGCTCAAGTCGTTCGATGGCGTCGTCAGCACCAATCCCGCGCTCGTCCCGCTGGGCCGCGCCCTCGCGCTCCAAACTCGCTTCACGGTCATGCGAAACAGCGCGATCGCGGGAGGGCCCGGCAAATTCGAAAAAGCGATGCTCGATCTGTTCGCCAAGGGGGCGGTGCTGCGCTTCAACCAGGTGCTGAAGCTCGAACGAATCGACAAGGCCCCGATCCCCGCCGCAATGTTCGCCCTGCCGCAGCCGCTTCTCGGCCGTGATGCCCTTCGTGCCCGTCTCAGCCAGCCGTCAAAGGAATGATCATGCGCTTGCCGATCCTCGCCGCCCTACTCGCGTTGCTTCCCATGCCGGCGCTCGCCGACGTGACCGCGCGCTATTCGGCGGGCAAGACCGAGCTCGTCGTCGAATCCGATGATGGCGGGAATGCCCGGATCACGGTCGCGGGAAAGTTCGGCATCATCCGCCGGGATGGCAGCGATTATGTGGTGGTGACGACGCCGACCGGCGAAACCAAGGTCGCCGCGCTTGCCGAACTGCTCGCCATGATGAGCGGCGCGATGACGGCCAGAACGAAATCCGCCGCCCCCTCCGGCCTGGCGATCGAGAAGTTCGTGCTGCTGGCGAAGGGCGAGGCGACCGTCGGCGAGCGTAAGGGATCGCTGTGGAGCTTCGGGCCGGACAAGGAGCAGGACGGCAGGCCCGGGAAAATGCTGGACGTCGTGATCAGCGCGGACCCTGCTCTTGCGCCGATCGCCGCGGTCTTTCGCCGCACGCTCGAATCGCTGCTGCCGGTGTTGGGCGCGGTAATCCCGGAAGCGTCCGGCTTCGCGCCCAAGGCGCTCGAGCTTATCGGCAAGGGCGCGCCGTTGAGGATCGACAAATTGGTCGAGCTTCAGTCGGTCGCGACTACGGAGATCGACCCCAAGCGCTTCGATCTGCCCGCACCGGTGATCACTGCGATGGAGTTCCTGTCAGCGATGAGCCCCGGCGAAACCGGCGAAGGCTTCCTGCCGCTCCCCTGAGGCTTCAAATGCCCTTCAGCCCCGCCGCGGCCAGACTCGCTTGGGCGATGCGGTATTTGACCGGCTCGGCGATGTTGAGCCGGCGGCGCACCTGATCGAGCGGCTCGGCGAGCAGCGTCTCGTAATCCTCGCCGTGGAGCCAGGCGGCCCGCTTGCCACGGGCATAGCCTTCCATCACGGCCTTGAAGAAGTCGAGGCTGCCGGTCACGCGGATGCTCTTCAGGGCCGCTCCCAGGCCGATGAACGCCCAGCCGAGCCCGCCCGTCTGCGCATAGGAAAAGGCCACCAGGCATGCTTCGCCCAGATGCTCGTCGGCCTTGTAACCCGTGATGACGTGCCACAGATCGTGGATGTCGCGCTCGCGGCGACCCATCCAGGTATAGGGATGATCGACCTGTACATTGGCGAATTCGGTCATGCTCACCTCGACCAGGCCGTCGGCCGAATAGCCGGTGCTGTCGAGGAAGCCGCGATAGGCCGCGCCCACGGTGCCCGTCGCGAAGCTGTCGATCCAGGCGCGGTCGGTCAGCCGCTCGGCCAGCTCGACGCGCTTATAGGCGATCGCGCCGCCCGCCGGGCTGCTCAGCAGCCTGCGATAATTGCGCTGCGTCACGTCGCCGTTCAACGCGCGCATGATGCGGAAGACCTGTTCGGTATCGTCGCCATTCGCCAGCAGCCGGCGCAGCGCCGATAGCGCGGTGCCCCATTCGCGCTTCAACGGAACGCCAGGATTATAGGGTGCAGGTGCGGGTTGCGTGGCCATGCGACTCACATAGCGCTACTTACATCGATGTCAATAGTGAGACCTTGTCGAGATCACACCCGCATCGGCATCAGCACATAGAGCGCGGGCGAGGCGTCGTTCTCGCGGATCAGCGTCGGCGCGGCGGCGTCGGCTAGATGGACTTCGACGAGATCGCCTTCGATCTGCGCCAGGATGTCCATCAGATAGCGGCTGTTGAAGCCGATCTCGAAACTCGAGGCGGCATATTCGCCGGGCACTTCCTCGGCCGCAGCGCCGTTTTCGGGGCTGGTGACCGACAGGATCACCTTGTCGCGGTCGAGCGCCATCTTGACCGCGCGGGTCTTTTCGGTGGCGATGGTGGAGACGCGATCGACGCCTTCCATCAGGCTCTTGGGATCGATCCGCAGGATCTTGTCGTTGCCCGTGGGGATCACGCGGCTGTAATCGGGAAACGTGCCGTCGATCAGCTTGGAGGTCAGGATCGCCTGGCCCATGTCGAAGCGGATCTTGGAGGCCGAGAGCGAGACGCCCACGGAGCCATCTACTTCGTCGAGCAGCTTGCGCAGCTCGGCCACGCACTTCCGCGGGATGATGATGTCGGGCATCGACTCGGCGCCATCGGGACGCGGCACGGTGACGCGGGCGAGGCGGTGGCCGTCGGTCGCGGCCGCACGCAGCATCGGCGTCGCCTCGTCGGCGACGTGCAGGAAGATGCCGTTCAGATAATAGCGCGTCTCTTCGGTCGAGATCGCGAAGCGCGTCTTGTCGATGATCTGCTTGAGCGTTTCGGCGGGCAACTCGAACGCGGTCGGCAGCTCGCCCTCGGCGATCATCGGGAAATCGTCGCGCGGCAGCGTCGCCAGCGTGAACTTGGCGCGCCCGGCATTGACCGTGATGCGGCCCTCGGCTGCGCTCAGCTCGACTTGCGAACCCTCGGGCAGCTTGCGAACGATGTCGAACAAGGTGTGCGCGCTGATCGTCGTAGCCCCGGGCTGATCGACCGCGGCGGAGATCGTCTCGTCGATCTGCAGGTCCAGATCGGTGGCCATCAGGCGAAGCGCGCCCGAAGCCTGCGCCTCGATCAGCACGTTGGACAGGATCGGGATCGTGTTGCGCCGCTCGACCACCGACTGGACGTGGCTGAGGCCCCTCAACAGAGTTGCGCGTTCGATCGTCGCCTTCATCTTGAAACCCCCGGGGCAGACCTGCCCGAATCCACCTGCAGGTGGGCCTAGATTTGGGGTATATCCTTAACGGCAAAAAGGGCCGGAGCAAGCGCCCCGGCCCTTCCTTCAACAGCTAAATTGCCGTCTTTTCCGCGCTCAGAAGCGGAAACCGACGCCCGCCACGATCTGATGGCGGTCGGTATCCACTTCGAACCTGTCGACATTGGCGCCGTTGCTCAGCTGGAAGTCCGCGTCGGTATAGTTCGAGTAGCGATATTCCACCTTGGCATAGGTATTGCGCCCGATCGAGCGCTCGACACCCGCGCCCAATCGCCAGCCTTCGAGCTGGAAATTGTTCTCGGTCTCCGTCGCGCCGTTATCGACGAGCACGTTCAGGCGCGAATTGGTGTATCCGCCCTTCGCATAGATCATCGTGCTCGGGCTTGTCATGAAGCCCAGGCGCGCGCCGGCATAGATGTCGCGGCCCGTGCTCACCTGCCCATAGCCGAAGAAGTTCGGGTCGGTGCTGTTGGTCCGGGTTTTGCCGGTCGTGTCGTTGATCTCCGCCTCCACGCCGAGCACGACGCCGCCTAGGGGAATGTCATAGCCCGCTTCCACGCCGTAAAGTGCGCCTTCGATGCTTTGATCGTCGCCATCGACGTCAGAATCGGCGGTGCTGCCGGGACGAATCACGTCGTACCCGCCGATCACACCCGCGCGGAAGCCGCTGGGGGCCGCGTCCTGCGCGAAGGCTGGGGCGGCGAGTGCCGACGAAGCCACGAGGGCGGCGGCAATTAACTTGGTACGCATTACTGACTCCTTGGGTAAGCAACTGGCCCGCCTGGCTGCGGGGCCCGGGAGTGAATGAGCATGCTGGACCCATGTTTCATGAACCTCGGACAACAAGGAAATGCGTTGCTTTCCCGTCACAGGGGCTTGAAACAGCCGCGATGGATTCCAAGCCCGCGGCACCGCACGATCCCTCCCGGCGACAGGGCCGCGATTTCATCGCGCGCCACGGCGAGACCGTTTTCAACTTCGCTAGAAGAATGCAGGGGCATCATCCGCACACGCCGCTGACTCGTGCCGGATTCGCGCAAGCCGATGCGATGGGTGCGGCGCTGCGGGAAATCCTGGGTCCCCGCCCGAAGTTGACCCTGTGGTCGTCGAGCGCGGGCCGCGCGCTGCAGACGCTCGCGGTGATCGCCGAGCATCTCGAACTCGATTGGCATCAGGCGCGGCATGACGATCGGCTGGTGGAGATCGGCATGGGCGAATGGAGCGGACGCTATTATGCCGATCTGGCGAGCGAGGCGAACGGCTTCCTCGATATCGCGAACGGACTTTACACGCGGCGGCCGCCGGGCGGCGAATGGTATGACGAGATCGCCGTGCGCGTCTCGTCCTGGCTCGCGGACACCGACGCGGAACCGGGTGACCGGCTGGTGATCATGCATGGCATGTCGAGCCGCATCCTGCGCGGCGTGATGACGGGCCGCGATGTGATGCCGCAATTCGATGCGCCGGTGGCGCCCGATCTGCCCCAGGGATCGGTGGTGCTGATCGAGAAGGGCGTCGAGACCGTCGTGCACACCGGCACCGGCAGGGATTCCGCGCCGGCATGATCGCGCTCGCGCTGATCCTTGCCCTGCTCCCCCGCGACGTTCTGGGAACCTATGACGGCTGGGGCGCCTTTCGCGATGCTTCGCCACTGCGCTGCTATGCGATCGCCAAGCCGGTGGAGAAACATGCCGGCGCGCAGCCCTTCGCCAGCATCGCCACCTGGCCGCGTGACGGCGTGCGAAACCAGCTCCACATCCGTCTCAGCCGCCCGCGCGCGGCCAATGCGCGCGTCACGCTGTCGATCGGCGAGCGCCGCTTCGAGTTGAAGGCGGGGGACGCCGATGCCTGGGCGCCCGACGCCCGCACCGACGCGGCGGTCGTGGTCGCCATCCGCTCGGGCCGCAGCATGAGCCTGGAGACCATCGCCGCCAACGGGGCGCCCTTCGCCGATACCTATGCGCTCAAGGGCGCAGCCACCGCGATCGACGCGGCGGTGCTGGGCTGCGCAGGGACCCGGCCTTAGGCTGTATCGACATTCAGCGGGCAAGCTAGTTCCCCCTCGCCCCCTGCAAGGGGGAGAGGGTTGTGCAGACTAAGACCGCGCTTCTTCAGCGCGGTCTTAGTCGGAGTTGGGTGGGGGAGTGTGGCCGCACTTGCGGACACTCGGCGCTGCGCGCCGATCTACTACCCCTCACCCAACCTCCGCTAGGCAGCAGGCTGCCAAGCTGCGGTAACCCTCTCCCTATCAAGGGGAGAGGGAAAGAAGGGACGGCATCTGAATGCCGATACAACCCAGGTGCGTTTTTTAGCTGGGTTCGCTCTCCGCTTCGCCCTGAGCTTATCGAAGGGTCGCCATCCGCAAGCGCATGCAAGGAGGGATCAGACTAATGCGGCCTAACCAAACAGAAAGCTCCGCTACGCGAAAAACCCGCTCTATCCTGGTGGAAGAACGGGCTGACGCGCTTCTTCAGCTGTGGCGTTTTAGGCGGCGGTCTTTTCGGTCGAGGCCTTGCGGACGTCACGCTTCAGGCGGCGCGCGCGCAGCGACAGATCGTCATCGCTGGTCTTGAGCAGCCAATTGTCGAGGCCGCCGACATGCTCCACCGAGCGCAGCCCGTGCGTGGAGACGCGCAGGCGCACGCTCTTGGCCAGCGCATCGCTGATCAGCGTCACATTCTGCAGGTTGGGCAGAAAGGTGCGCTTGGTCTTGTTATTGGCGTGGGAAACGTTGTTCCCCACCTGCCGGCCCTTGCCGGTCAGCTCGCAAATGCGCGACATCGCTTTAAATCCTGGTTCTTGGCAGTTGCCGGAAAGGCCGCGCCGATACCCGCTATGGGACGGTGCGTCAACCGATTCGCCCAAGGAAAGCCTTGTGCAGAAGCAACCCCCGTGGTTGATATGCGTTAATTACGCAAGCGATTCAATTTTGGGGAGAATGACGATGCGTGGACTATTGGTATTGATCGGTCTGATCGCAATCGCCGCCGTGGTGCTCATGTCGATGGGCATGCTCAAGATCACGCAATCGACCACGGGCTCGATGCCCAGCATCGCCTTCGACATGAAGGGCGGCAAGCTGCCCTCGATTCAAGCTGAAACGGGAAGCGTCGGGATCGGATCGACGAACACGACCGTTCAGATGCCCACGGTTGAGATGAAGAACACCACAGTGACCTTGCCGACGATCGAAGTGAAGCAGGCCCCGGGCGCCGGCCCGACGCCTGCGGCCAAATAACATGGTGTCCCCGGGGCGCATCGCGGCGGCGGCATTGCTGCCTCCGCTGGGCGTCTACCTGGCACGCGGCCCGGGGCGCGATTTCCTGATTGCATGCGGGCTGACCGTGCTGGCGTTCCTCCCTGGCATGGCCTTCGCGCTGTGGACGGTGCTGCGAACTGAACCTGCCATTCCGGCGACGGCCTAGGTCTTTTGCCGAGTTGGTGTAAGGCCACCCAATGTTCCCGTTACCTGAACCGATGCGCGCTGCGCTTGATGAGGCCCAGGCAGCCGCTGAATTTGGCGAGGTGCCCGTCGGTGCGGCAATTGTGCATAACGGTCAGATTCTTGTGACCGCCGGCAACGCCCCCCGCATGCTCCATGATCCGACCGCCCATGCCGAGATACTGGCGATCCGCGAGGCCGCGCGGCAACTCGGCCGAGACCGGCTCGAAGATTGCGACCTGTGGGTCACGCTTGAGCCCTGCGCGATGTGCGCGGGCGCGATTGCGCACGCCCGAATCGCCCGGCTTTATTATGGCGCGAGCGATCCCAAGGGCGGTGCGGTCGAGCATGGCGGCCGCTTCTTCACGCAACCGACCTGCCACCACCGCCCGGAAACCTATTCCGGCATCGGTGAGGAAGAAGCCGCCGCGCTGCTCCGCGATTTCTTCCGCGAGCGTCGCGGCTGAGCGCGTTTGCAACACAGGATTTTCGTCGCTTTGATCGGGGGTGGCCGGGTCGTATGTGTCCCCGGCCGGCCCCGATGCTGCTTGAAGTTGCTGCAGACGGATCGACCGCGCGGAAGCGTTCTTGGCATAACCTTTCGCCCCAAATCGGCGCTGCATCACGCGGCAGTTGTTAAGCGCGGCGCAGTGCGGATATGAGGGCGCCACACCATGGACGCCCCTTTTCCCTGGATCGATGTCGCGATCATCTTCGTGCTGATCACCATAAACGGTGTCTTCGCAATGTCGGAGCTCGCCATTGTGTCGGCGCGTCCGGCGCGGATGGAGGCGCTGGCGCGCACCGGCAAGCGCGGGGCGAAGACCGCGATGCTGCTTGCGTCGGACCCCGGTAAGTTCCTCTCGACTGTCCAGATCGGCATTACGCTGATCGGCATCGTCGCGGGCGCCTATTCGGGATCGAGCCTGGGCGTGCCGGTCGCGAGGCGCCTCGAATGGATGGGCCTCGCGCCTGAAACCGCCGATACGGTGGGTTTCACGATCGTCATCGCGCTGACGACCTATGCGTCGCTGATCGTCGGCGAGCTGGTGCCCAAGCAATTTGCCCTGCGCTCGCCCGAGCCGATCGCCGCGGTGATGGCCATTCCGATGCTGTGGCTGAGCCGGATCACCGCGCCGATCGTCTGGCTCCTCGATCAGTCGAGCGCGCTGATCTTTCGGCTGATCGGCCTCAAGCGCGAATCCGAAAACCGCGTCACGGTCGAGGAACTTCACCTGATCGTCGCCGAGGCCAGCAAATCGGGCGTGATCGAAGAACATGAGCGGTCGATCATCTCCGGCGTCGTCCGGCTCGCGGATCGCCCGGTGCGCGAAGTGATGACTCCGCGCACCGAAGTCGATTGGCTCGATGTCGATCTGGACGGTGACGGGATCCGTGAGGCGCTGCTCGCCACGCCGCACACCCGGCTGCCCGTGGCCGAGGGATCGGTGGATGCGGTGATCGGCGTCGTTCAGTCGCGCGACATCGCCGCGGCGCTGTTTCGCGGCGAGCCCCTTAACCTGCGTACGCTGATGCGCGTCGCCCCGGTATTGCCCGATCAGGTCGATGCGATGGATGCGCTGGGGGCGCTCCGCCGCGCCGAAGTGCCGATGGGGCTGGTCCATGACGAATATGGGCATTTCGAGGGGATCGTGACCCCGGCCAATCTGCTTGCGGCCATCGCGGGCGATTTCGTCTCGGATGCCGATCCCGGCGACAATCCCAATGTCATCGTGCGCGACGATGGTTCGATGCTGGTCTCGGGCCAGATGCCCGCCGATGCGCTGGCCGAGCGGCTTGGGCTCGATCTGCCCGAGGACCGCGATTACGCGACCGTGGCCGGCTTGGCGCTGGCGGTGCTCAAGCATCTCCCCCACGAAGGCGAGCGCTTCACCGAGCAGGGCTGGCGCTTCGAGATCGTCGACATGGACGGCCGCAAGATCGACAAATTATTGGTCAGCCGCCCGGTCAAGCGCGAAGACTAGAGCCTTCCGAAAACGGCTTCGAACCCGGCAATGTCGCCGTTCGACAGATAGCCTGCCTGCTCGATCCAGCGGTCGCGGTGGATGCGGCCCTGGAAATCGCCAAGCTTGGCGTCGAGCGCGTCCGCGTCCTCGGGGGTCAGCGCCGCGAGCTGCGCGAAGCTGGTGATTCCGACGCTGTTCAGCCGGTCGGCCAAGCGCGGGCCGACGCCCTTCAGGCGGGTGAGATCGTCAGGCGTCGCGGGCGCGGCAAGGGGCTCCGGCTCAGGGGAGGGGATGGCCGCCGCGATCGACGCAGGCGAAGCATCAAGCGGGCCAGCGGCCGCGATAGGCTCATCGGCGAAGGGTGCCGGCTCGGGCGCTTCGTCGGGAATATAAAGGGATGTCGGCTCTGGTTCGGGCTCGAGCTCGGGCACGGATGGGACTTCGGCCTCAGGCTCCACGATAACTGGCGCCGGCGCCAGTTCGGGCGCAGGCTCCGGCTTACGTTCCGGCGCGATCTCGCTCACCGGGGGCAAGAGTGGCGCGATTGGTTGTTCGGCGATCGGCGGCGGCGAGGTGACCGGCGGCGGCGTGATCGGCCGCGTAACCGGAACTTCCTCCTGATAGACCGGCTCGAAGATTTCCTCGTCGCGCGGCCGGCCGCGGAACAGCCGGCTGAGCAGCCAGAGCAGCAACAGCGCGACGACGACGCCCGCGCCGATCTGGACGGCGGGCTCGCGCGCCCAGGGCGGCGCATCGGCCAAAAGCTGCTGGATCTGGTCGTTCATGCGCGCCCTCCCGACGCTAGGCAGTTGCCTGGTCTCGCATCTGCATAGCGCCGGGTCGCGGGGAGCAACACCCTATTCGCGAAGCCTAATCCCGCGGGGCGCGTGCCGGTTGTCCCGATTCGGCCAGCCGGACCAGTCGCACGAACTCGCTGCGCCAATAATTGCCGGACGCAGGCGCCAGCGCACCGATCTGGGAATAGCCGAAGCCGTTGAGATATTTGTCGCCGCGAAGCTTCTGGCCGAACGCCGCCACCGCAGTGACGAACGCCATGTCGCCGTGCGGCGCTCTGGCATCGCGGAGCAGCCGCGCGGCGACGGGCCGCTCGATGAGCCTGGACGTGTCCTGTCCCGGCAATTTGTAGCGCAACTTGACGAAGCCGAGTTCGCCGCCACCGGCATTGGGCGGGGCCATAGCCGATTTGCGATTGTCCGGGTAACGCCGCTCCGGCACCCAGCCCGCGCCGCCAACCGGCACGATCTCGTAGAGCGCGGTCACCTGGTGCCCGGCCCCGATATCACCCGCATCGACTGTGTCGTTGGCGAAATCCTCCTCGGCCAACGCGCGGTTCTCATATCCGATCAGCCGATACTGCTTCACCTGCGCCGGGTTGAACTCGACCTGGACCTTCACGTCCTTCGCGATCGTCAACAGCGTGGCGGAAAGCTCGTCCTCCAGCACTTTCTGCGCTTCCATCGCGCTGTCGATATAGGAATAGTTTCCGTTCCCCGCGTCGGCCACCTGCTCCATCATTGCTTCGTTGTAATTGCCCGCGCCGAAGCCGAGCGTGGTCAGCGTGATGCCGCTGTCGCGCTCCCGCTTGACCATGTCGATCAGCGCCTTGTCGTCGCTGACACCGACGTTGAAGTCGCCATCAGTCGCCATCAGGATGCGGTTGACCCCGCCCTGGATATAGTTCGCGCGAGCGAGCGAATAGGCCATCTTCATTGCCGCGCCGCCCGCGGTTGAGCCCTCCGCGTAAAGGCAATCGAGCGCCTGGCGGATGAAATGCTTGTTCGATGTCGGTTCGAGCACAGTCGAGACCGTTCCCGAATAAGCGACGATCGAGACGCGGTCCCTTGGGCCGATCCGGTCGGCGAGCATCGAAAGCGATTTTTTGACCAGCGGCAGCTTGGAATCCTCGTCCATCGAGCCCGAGACGTCGACCAGGAAGACGAGATTGGCCGGCGGCCTTCCCTGCGCATCCACGTCATGGGCGCGCAGCCCGATCCGCATCAGCCGCGTGTCCGGATTCCATGGCGTTGTCGAAACCTCGATGGTGACGCCGAACGGGGCTTCGCGCGCATTGGGGCGAGCATAATCGTAGCGGAAATAGTTGATCAGCTCTTCGGTGCGCACCGCCTCGCCCGGAACATTGCGCCCCTCGGTCAGCATCCGCCGGACATTGGCGTAGGCCCCCGTATCGACATCGACCGAGAAGGTGGAAACCGGCTGGTCGGTAGTCGACAGGATCGAAGCGACCGGCTTGCCGGCATAGCGCTCGCTGTTTTCGGCTGAGCCATATTCCGGCGTCGCTCGCCGCCGCAGCGCCGAGCCGGTGACAGGAACGCCGGCCGCCTGGGTCCCCATCGGCGCGGGCGCTACCATCATGGCAGGCGGTGGGGCCGGGGCCGGGGCCACTACCGGCGGCGGGGCCATGGGAACTGCCTGAGACCCCCATGATCGCCCGCGCCGTTCCTCGCGCTCACGCGGCGCGCAGCGCACGGGCGAGCGGCTGTCCTGGCTCAACCCGAGAGGTGCGGACGGCGGCGGCAACGGCGCGGCGGACGTGAGCAAGAGAGCGGAACAAGCGGGCAGCAAGCGGGAACGCGACATAAGATTCTCCCCTAACGCTCCTGGATTGTCACGAAGCCGTGATGTCTCCCGAGTGAACGAGATGATATCTTATATCATATAAAAGGTCAAGGCGTGCTGGCTGCGCATGATCTTCAAAGCTTTTCTCTCAGGATCTCGCGCCAGCCGATGTCGCGGCGAAAGAATCCGGTGGGGAAGTCGATCGCGTCCGCCGCCTGATATGCTATGGCCTGGGCTTCGTGCACGCTCGCGCCGGATGCAGTAACGTTGAGTACGCGCCCGCCGCTCGCCACCAGCGTATCGCCTTCCATCCGCGTGCCTGCCTGGAACACGCGAGCGCCGGTCGTCTCGGCCGCGTGGATCCCGCGTATCGCGCCGCCGCTCTGCGGCGTGCCGGGATAGCCGCTCGCCGCCATCACAATCGTCAGCGCGCTTTCGCACGAGAAACGCGGCGCATCGCGACCAGCCAGTCGCCCCCGCTCGGTCGCCACCATCAGCTCGAGCAGGTCCTCCTCGAGCCGCATCATCAGCACCTGGCATTCGGGATCACCGAAGCGCGCATTATATTCGATCAGCTTGGGGCCGTCGGCGGTGAGCATCAGCCCTGCATAGAGCACCCCCGAATAAGGCGAGCCCATCCGCGCCATCGCCTCCACCGTCGGGCGCACGATCGTCTCGATCGCCAGCGCTTCGAGTTCCGGAGTTAGGACCGGGGCAGGGCTGTATGCGCCCATGCCCCCCGTATTCGGCCCGACATCGCCGTCGCCGACGCGCTTGTGATCCTGCGCCGATCCGAAGGGCAGGATGGCCTCGCCATCGGTGAGCACGAACAGGCTGGCTTCCTCGCCCTCCAGGAACTCCTCGATCACCACGCTGGCGCCGGCTTCCTCGAAGATCGCCGCGATGGCTTCCTCAGCCTCCAGCCGCGACATCGCGACGGTCACGCCCTTGCCCGCGGCGAGCCCGTCCGCCTTGATCACGACCGGCACGCCGAAATCGTCGAGCGCAACGAACGCCCCGTCGCGCGATTGCGCGCGTGAGAATGCGGCGGTGGGGATGTTCTCGCGCGCGCAAAGCTCCTTGGTGAAGCCCTTCGATCCTTCAAGCCGTGCCGCGGCCTTGTTCGGACCGAACACCAGGATTCCCATCGTCCTCAAATTGTCGCCCAGCCCCGCGACCAGCGGCGCCTCGGGCCCGATCACTACAAAGGAGACTGAATGGCGCAGGCAGAAATCGATGATCGATCGGTGATCGCTGATTGGAATATCGGCCAGCTCGGCATATTCAGCGATTCCCGGATTCCCTGGGGCCACCCATAGCTTTGCGAGCGCCGGCGATTGCGCCAGCTTCCATGCGAGCGCATGTTCACGGCCTCCCGACCCCAGCAACAGGACGTTCATGGCCGACCCCTTTTTCGACGAAAGCGTTTCTGAGAATGGACTCGGGCGGCTCGTAGCCGAGGAGGCGCCCGGCGACAACGCAAGCCCGATGAGCGTGAGCGAGCTTTCGTCGAAGCTCAAGCGGATGGTCGAGGGCGAGTTCGGCCATGTCCGGCTGCGGGGCGAGATCTCCGGGTGGAAGCGGGCCGCGTCCGGCCACGCCTATCTGTGCCTGAAGGATGCCGATGCCGTGATCGATGGGGTGATCTGGCGCGGAGCCGCGTCGATGCTGCCGTTCAGTCCGCAGGATGGACTGGAAGTGGTCGCGACCGGCAAGCTCACTACGTATCCAGGCCGCTCCAAATACCAGATCGTGATCGAGCGAATGGAGCTGGCGGGCGAAGGTGCCCTGATGGCTTTGTTCGAGAAATTGAAGGCGAACCTTGCCGCCGAAGGGTTGTTCGACGCGGCCCGCAAGAAGCCGCTGCCCTATATGCCGCGCACGATCGGCGTAGTGACTTCGCCCACGGGAGCCGTGATTCGCGATATCCTCCACCGGCTCGGGGATCGCTTCCCCACGCATGTCATCGTCTGGCCGGTGAAGGTGCAAGGGGAGGGCGCTGCGGCGGAAGTCGCCGCGGCGATCCGGGGCTTCGATGCCCTGCCCGCGGAAGGAGCGATCCGGCGGCCCGATCTGCTGATCGTCGCGCGGGGCGGTGGTTCGATCGAGGACCTCTGGGCTTTCAACGAGGAAGCCGTGGTGCGCGCGATCGCGGCCTGCTCAATCCCGCTCATTTCGGCGGTGGGCCATGAGACCGACACCAGCCTCGCCGATTTCGCCGCCGATCTGCGCGCCCCGACGCCGACTGCGGCCGCCGAAATGGCGGTTCCCGTCCGCGCCGAAGTCGCGAGCAACATCGCCAGCCTGGCGCTGCGCACCGAGCGCTGCGCGCGGCGCTATCATGAGCGGGCGTGCGAGCGGCTGACCGCATTGGTCCGCGTGCTGCCGCGCCGCGACGCCCTGCTCGGGCCGCAGCGGCAGAAGATGGACGATCTGGGCGGGCGGCTGGATCGCGCGCTCGAGCGGCGCGTGACTGCGGCGCGCGGCCAGCTCGATCGCTCGGCCGGTGCGCTGCGCCCCGCGATGCTGGGCCAGCGCCTGGAGGCCGCGCGCCAGCGGCTTGAAGCCGCCGCGCGGCACCTCGAACTGGTCGATCCCGACAAATTGCTGGAGCGCGGCTATGTGAGGGTCGGCGCGAAAGCGAGCGGTAAGGTCGTCATGACCGTTGCCGACGCGCGTGCCGCGGGCGCCATTACGCTGCAGTTCAGGGACGGCACGGTAGACGCCAGGGTTGAGCGGCCCGGCGGCAAAACCTATGCTGCGAGCCCCAGCCAGCCAAGCCTGTTGTAAGGGCGGGAGACAAGCATGTTGATGTCGAACACTGCACGGCCCGCGCGCCTATATTATATGGCCAATGGTTTCCGCATGCTTTCGCCGGGCGACCATGTGATCTGCGCAGTGAGCGGCGAGCGGATCGCACTCGATGCGCTGCGCTATTGGAGCGTGGCCCGGCAACAGCCTTATGCCAGCGCGGGAATCGCCAGTCGGGCGATTTGCAGCTGATGGGGCTGGCGGCGCGCCTTCCCGCGGCCGCGGCCGCCTGGATGCTGCTCGGCACCTGTGTCCAACTCCCGGCGGCGGGCGCTGCGAATACCCCAGCGCCGGGCGCTTTATTGCCCGCGCCCCAGGTCGATCCGGCGCTTCGCTTCTCCTTTCAGGGGCCGATGATCCAGGGCGGGGCAGTGATCGGCACTGCGCCGAAGGCCGCGACCTTGCTGACGCTCGACGGCGCTTCGGTGCCGATAGCCCGGGATGGGCGCTTCCTGATCGCGTTCGATCGCGATCACGGCCCTTCCACCACTTTGGTTGCGACATTGGAGGATGGCCGCCAAATTCGCCGCACCCTGCGCATTGCGCCGCGGGCCTGGGACATTTCGCGGCTAAGCACGCTCCCCAAATATCCAGTCCCGCGCCCGGAATTCGAGCGGCTCCGCCCGGCCGAACTCGCCCGGATCAACGCCGCGCGCCGCATGCAGACCGACGCGGCGGGCTGGCGCCAGACCATGCTCTGGCCCGTGGTGGGGCGCATCTCGACGCTGTTCGGTTCCCAGCGCATCTATGCGGGGGAGCCCGGCTCCTACCATACGGGCATTGACGTCGCGCGGCCGACCGGGACGCCGGTGCTGGCCCCGGCCGATGGCGTGGTCATTCTGGCTGCGGCCAAGCCCTTCACCCTGGAGGGCAATCTGCTGATGATAGATCACGGCGCGGGGCTCAACAGCGCCTTCATGCATCTATCGCGCATCAATGTGCGAGTCGGCGAGCATGTCCGCAGGGGCCAGCCGCTTGGCGCTGTTGGGATGACAGGCCGCGCCACGGGACCGCATCTGCATTGGAGCCTGAAGTGGCGCGAAGCGCGGATAGACCCGCTTCTGCTCGCCGGCCCCATGCCGGTTGCGGAATGATCTCAAGCACTCCTCGCGGCGCAACATAAACGAACGTTCCAAGCCGCTGGGACGCAACAAAATGCGCGGCAATGTGTCATTTTAGATACAGGTTTCCCAAAAGCGGGCGCAGCAATCTGAATGCATGCTTTACACCGACCGGCTCCATCTTCATCGAGCTAGCCAAGCTTTGCCCAAGGTGCGTGCTGCGCATTCGGGCCAAGCGGGGAGACACCCCGGCCGGGGGCACAATGCAATACGGCCGGCACCAAGCGAGGGAAGTCCATGAGAAAGACCCAGATCACCAGCGGCCTGCGCGGGGGCACTGCCCTGTCCGCGCTCGTCCTTGCCGGCGCCCTGTTCGCCGCACCTGCGTTCGCGCAGACCACGACTCAGTCGGGCGCACTTGAGAACAAGCCCGCGCCCGCGATGCCTTCGAGCGCCGCTACGACCGACCAGGATACCGACGAAGGTGAGACCATCGTCGTCACCGGTTCGCTGTTCAGCACGACCGCCAATGCGACTCCGTCGCCTGTCACGGTCGTGACGGCCGAGAACCTCGAGCAGCGCGGCATCAATACTGTGCAGGATGCGATCCAGCAGCTGGCTTCGAACAATGGCCCCGCGCTGACCAACTCGTTCACCGCGAACGGCGCATTCGCCGGCGGCGCCTCGGGCGTTTCGCTGCGCGGCCTCTCGACCAACTCCACCCTGGTGCTGTTCGACGGCCTGCGCGCGACCTACTATCCGCTCGCGGATGACGGCACGCGCAACTTCGTCGATCTGAACACCATTCCCGACGACATCGTCGAGCGCATCGAAGTGCTGCGCGACGGCGCTTCGTCGACCTACGGCGCAGACGCGATCGCGGGCGTGGTGAACATCATCACGAAGCGCGAATATAAGGGCGTTGGCGGCACGGCGAGCTTCGGCATTTCGGAGCGCGGCGACGCGGCGACCAAGCGCTTCAGCCTCACGGCGGGTCAGGGCGATCTCGATGAGGACGGCTACAACGCCTATCTCAGCGGTTTCTACTACAAGAGCGACATCCTTTATAACCGTGATCGTCCGTTCCCGTACAACACCGACGATCTGCGCAATCTCTGCTATGACTCGGGCGATGGCACCGGCGTGCATTGCGGTCCGAACAATGTGGTCGGCGGCGTCAACGGCACGTCGATCGTTCAGCCGCAGACCGCTGCGAACCTGCTGGTCGCACCGGGTAGTGCTACCACCGGCGCCCGCCTCGGCGCTTACCAGGACCTCGGCGCCTTTTCGGCGAGCTGCCCGGGTGGGGGCACGCGCTACACGCTGACTGCAGCCCAGCAAGCGGCCAATGTGGCCTCGCCGCCGAGCGTGTGTCAGTACGACTTCACCAACCTATATGGCGTCATTCAGCCGAATATCGAGCGCTTCGGCGTCTCCGGCCGCGTGACCGCCAAGCTTGGCGACACCACGGAAGCCTATTTCGAAGCCAATTTCCTGCAGAGCGAAGTTGACTATACCGGCTTCCCGGCCACGATCCGCGGCACCGCCAACACCGGCATCTTCTTCCCGCAGTTCAGCACTTCGACTGCGGCGGGTGCGGTCGCTCCGGGATCGGGCATCCTGGCCCTCCCGGTCTATGTCTGTCCCACCGGCGTGCCTTCGGCCACCGGACGCGCTACCGGGTGCACCGCGGCAAACGGTGTGCTCAACCCCAACAACCCGTTCGCCGCCGCGGGCAACGTCGCGCTCATCGTCGGCCGTTTCCAGGGCGAGGTTACCCAGAACGCAACGCGCAGCCGCACATATCGTGCTGCTTCCGGCATAACGGGCAACATCAGCGACACGATCAGCTTCAATGTCGGCGCGCTTGCGATGCACACCGATCTGCGCCGTAAGCAGAACGGTTATTTCTACATCGACAACATGCTGACGGCGATCGCTCGTGGCACGTATAACTTCGTAAATCCGGCGGCAAACACGCAAGCGCAGCGTGACTTCGTGATGCCGCAGAACGTGAAGGATAACAGCTCGGATCAGTTCCAGCTCCAGGCAAGTCTGGCCGCTGATCTGTTCGAGCTGCCGGGCGGCACGCTCAAGCTGGGCGGCGGTGTCTCGGTTCGCTACGAAGCGGTCGATTCTCCCAGCGGCAACACCGATCAGTTCGGTCCGACGCAGCGTTACTTCACGCTGAATGCATTCGGTACGCAGGGCAATCGCACGATCAAGTCGGCTTTCGCCGAAGTCGACGCGCCGATCACGACCTTCGCAAGCGTCAATGCCTCGGGCCGTTACGACGACTATTCGAGCGGGCAGAGCGCCTTCTCGCCCAAGGTCGGCATCAAGCTCACCCCGGTCCGCCAGCTGGTCGTTCGTGGCACTTACTCGCGCGGCTTCCGTATCCCGGCATTCGGCGAGGCTAATGCGCTTCCGACGACCGGGTTCGTGCTGAACTCGGGCAGTGCACTGGGCAACACCTTCCTCGCGCAGTACACTGTCCCCGGCAACGCAGTGGGCGCTTGCAACGTCGCCAACTTCTCGACGGCGGCTTGCGATCCCTATGTCCGCGGTTCCTACGGTCAGACCACCCTGGCCAGCCCGAACCTCGAGCCGGAAAAGTCGCGCAGCTTCACCGCTGGCCTCGTCTTCGAGCCGATGCGCGGAGTTGCGTTCACGGTTGATTACTACAACATCAAGAAGACTGGCGCGATCACCTCGCTCTCGAACGCGCCGGCGCTCGCCGCCTACTACGCCAACCAGCCAATCCCGGCCGGTTATACCGTTATCGCTGATGCACCCTCAGTGAACTTCCCCGCTGCCCGTCCGCGCGTTGCGTTCGTTCAGTCGGCGCTGATCAACGCCAACACCATCCGCTCGGAAGGTATCGACGCGTCGGTTGAAGTGGAGTTCGATGTTACGGACAGCTTCAAGATCCGGACTTCAGCTGAAGCAAGCTACATCATCGATCTGTCCACGACGTTCCCGGACGGCACGACGGAGAGCTATGAAGGCACCAGCGGCAACTACAATCTGACTGCCGGTTCGGGTACGCCCGAATGGCATGGTAGCTGGCTGACGACCTTCGACTTCGGCGACTTCGAACTGAACGGCACGGTCAACTACTTCGGCGGGTACAACCTGTCCGCGGAAGATCAGACTGGTCCGGGCACTTCGGGCGATTGCAGCCTTGGCGCTCCGTTCGCTCCGTGCGATATCCCTGCATACATCACCGGCGACGTGGTTGCTCGCTTCCGCGTGAACGACCAGTTCACCTTCTCGCTGACGGTGCTGAACGTGCTCGACAAGCTACCGCCGGTTGAAGTCGCGACCTACGGTGCGCATCTCTACAACCCGGTCCAGGGTGGCAACGGCATTCTCGGCCGTTACTTCCGCGCCGGTGTCCGTGTCGGCTTCTAAGTCCGAACGCAGGCAAAAAATTGGGGCGGCTCGCAAGAGCCGCCCCTTTTTTGTGCTGAAGAGATCAAGGCGCGGAGAGCCCGAGCCTTTGCCGGTTCAAGAGACCGCGAGCTTCAATGCGCCATCGCCTTCATCGACCTTGAGCGTCGCTCCATCCTTCACCTCGCCCCGCAGGATCAAATCCGCCAGCGGGTCCTGCAGATAGCGCTGCACAGCGCGCTTGAGGGGCCTTGCTCCGTAGACGGGATCGTAGCCGACCCGTCCCAGCCACGCCCGGGCCGCGTCCGTAAGCTGGATGCTTACCTTGCGATCCGCCAGCAGCTTGCGAAGTCGGTCGATCTGGATATCGACGATCGGCGCCATGTGGTCCGCCGCGAGCCGATGGAACAGGATGATCTCGTCCAGCCGGTTGAGGAATTCGGGCCGAAAATGCGCCCGCACGATATCCATCACTTGCGGCTCGACGCTTTCGGTCGTCTCGCCCTCGCCGAGATTGGCCAGATACTGGCTGCCCAGGTTCGAAGTCAGGATGATGATGGTGTTCGAGAAATCGACCGTGCGGCCCTGCCCATCGGTCAGGCGCCCATCATCGAGCACCTGGAGCAATATGTTGAACACATCGCCATGCGCCTTTTCGACTTCATCGAAGAGCACGACCTGATAGGGCCGCCGCCGGACCGCTTCGGTGAGCACGCCGCCTTCCTCATATCCAACGTAGCCGGGGGGCGCGCCGATAAGGCGGGCAACGGCATGTTTTTCCATGAATTCGCTCATGTCGATGCGGACCATCGCGGATGAGTCGTCGAACAGGAATTCGGCAAGCGCCTTGGTCAATTCAGTCTTGCCGACTCCGGTGGGCCCCAGGAACAGGAACGAGCCGAGCGGACGATTGGGATCTTGCAGCCCGGCACGCGAGCGGCGCACGGCGGTCGCCACGGCCTTCACTGCATCGGCCTGGCCGATCACGCGCTTGCCGATGGCTTCCTCCATATGGATCAACTTCTCGCGCTCGCCTTCGAGCATCCGTTCCATCGGAATGCCCGTCCAGCGCGCCACCACCGCCGCGATATCGTCGGCGGTGACTTCCTCGCGCAGCATCGCGCCCCTGGTGGTGGCCTGCGCCGCTTCCAATTGCTTGGTCAGGGCAGGGATGGTCCCGTAATTGAGCTCGGCGATCTTGCCCAGATCGCCCGCGCGCTGCGCCTGCTCGACTTCGAGCCGCGCCGCTTCGAGCTGCTCCTTGAGCCGCGATTCGGCGTGAATCTTGTCCTTCTCGCCTTGCCAGCGGCCCGTCAGTTCGGCGGATTGCTGCTCCAGGTTCGCCAGTTCGGATTCCAGCGCGCCCAGCCGATCCTTCGATGCGGCGTCGGTCTCCTTCTTCAGCGCCTCGCGCTCGATCTTGAGCTGGATGATCCGCCGATCGAGATTCTCGATCTCCTCGGGCTTGCTCTCCACTTCCATGCGGATGCGGCTCGCCGCCTCGTCCATCAGGTCGATCGCCTTGTCGGGCAGGAAGCGGTCGGTGATGTAGCGGTTCGAAAGCGTCGCCGCCGCGACGATCGAACCATCGGTGATCCGCACGCCGTGATGCAGCTCGTATTTTTCCTTCAGCCCGCGCAGGATCGAGATCGTGTCGGGAACGGTCGGTTCGCCGACGAAGACGGGCTGGAAGCGCCGCTGGAGCGCCGCGTCCTTCTCGACATGCTTGCGATATTCGTCGAGCGTCGTCGCGCCGATGCAATGCAGTTCGCCGCGCGCGAGAGCGGGCTTGAGCAGATTGCCGGCGTCCATCGCGCCTTCGCTTTTTCCCGCGCCGATCAGCGTGTGCATCTCGTCGATGAACAGGATGATATGGCCTTCGCCGGCCTTCACTTCGTCGAGCACGCCCTTCAGCCGTTCCTCGAATTCGCCGCGATATTTCGCGCCCGCGATGAGCGAGCCCATGTCGAGCGACATCAGCGTGCGGTCCTTGATCCCGTCGGGCACGTCGCCATTGACGATGCGCAGCGCCAGGCCCTCGGCGATCGCGGTCTTGCCTACTCCAGGCTCGCCGATCAGCACCGGATTGTTCTTGGTGCGCCGGGCGAGGATCTGGATCGTGCGGCGGATTTCCTCGTCGCGGCCGATCACCGGATCGAGCTTGCCCGCCCGGGCGTCGGCGGTGAGGTCGCGCGCGAATTTCTTGAGCGCATCGTAACGATCCTCGGCGCCCGCAGTGTCTGCGGTCCGGCCGTTGCGCAATTTCTCGATCGCCGCGTTGAGATTGTTGGGCGTCACGCCCGCTGCGGCCAGCGCCTTGCCCGCGGGCGTAGTCGCCGCCAGCGTCAGCGCCAGCAACAGCCGCTCGACCGTGACGAAGCTGTCCCCGGCTTTCTGCGCGACCTGCTCGGCCTGGTCGAGCACGCGGACCGCATCGTTATCGAGCCCCGGCGTCTGCTGCGCGCCGCCTCCCGAAACGGCGGGCACCTTGGCCAGCGCCGCGTCGATGTCCCCCAGCGCGCGCTTCGCATCGCCGCCCGCCGCCGCGATCAGCCCGGACGCCATACCCTGCTCATCCTCGAGCAGCGCCTTGAGCAAATGCTCGGAGCCGATCCGCTGATGGCTCATCCGGATAGCAACGGTCTGCGCCGATTGGAGGAAGCCCTTGGCGCGTTCGGTAAATTTCTCGAGATTCATAGTCGTCCCTGTCAGTCTGTATCGAACAGATAGTGTTGCATTAAGGCAACACAAGGGGGGAATGCGCGAAGTCGCTAAGCTAACTGCGCTCGGGCGCGCCTCGGTGCAAATCGGCACGGGAAGTAGCACCTCGTTAACGCTCTCCGTTTAGAAATTGCCCCAGCATGCCATCCAGGGGGAATGTGTGGCCACGCAGTTTTCCAGCAAATTCGCCGCCACGGCCGGGACCCCCGGTTCGCTCGCCGATCCCGCACGCGCGATCCTGGGTCCCAAGCGCGATGCCGTTCTGTTCTGGGGAGCGCCGCTCGTCGCATTCCTCTTCGTGCAGCTATGGCTGCGCGGCTGGGACAATTTCGCGCCTGCGGCGGCGTCGAACCAGGCGGTGGTCGCATTGTTCGGCTTCGTCTCGGTGCTCACCTGGGCGCATCTGATCGCGGTGGTGCCGCGCGCGTACATGAATCCCGAGGTGTTCGCGGCCTATAAGCTGCGCCTGACGATCGTCCCCGTGATCCTGCTGGCGGGGCTCTTCGTCTCGCACACGATGCTAGTCGCCGCGGCGGTGCTCGCCGTGTTCTGGGACGTGCATCATTCGGCGATGCAGAATTTCGGCTTCGCGCGGATTTACGACATGAAGGCCGGCAATCCGCCGAACATCCTGCGCGCCACCGATCTGCGCCTCAACTGGATGCTCTATGTCGGCCCGCTCGCTGCGGGCGCGGCGCTGGCGACGCACACGATCTATTTCCAGCAGTTCGACGGTACGACGCTGAGCGCGCTCACCAGCGTGCCTGGCGTGCTGCAGGCCCAGCACGAAGGCATCCGCCTCGCCGCGATGCTGGCTTATGCCGGAGTGATCGGCTGGGCAGTGATGGATTACGCGCGCACGATCCGCGCGGGATACAAGCTTCCCGCGCACAAGCTCGCGACCATCGTGGTGACAGCGGCCGTATCGGTTCTCGCTTGGGGCTTTTCGCCGCCGCTCGTGGCGCTGGCGGCGATCAACCTCTACCACGCGGTCCAGTATTTCGCGCTGGTCTGGGTCAAGGAAGGCGGGCGGATGCGGGGGCAGGGCACCGCCCTTCGCGCCGCCTTGCTCTTCGCGCTCGGCTGCGCGTTGTTCGGCCTGGCCTATGCCGCGGCGGTCACGGGCCAGCCCACATTGTTCGTCGCGCCCTTCATTGCCTGTTCGCTGCTCCATTTTTGGTACGATTCTTTCGTCTGGTCGGTTCGCAAGCGCCAGGTGTAAGCTCCCTCCCAAGCCGCGAATCCAGTGGCGGGGGAGAGAGTGAATGCGGATCGTCAAACGGATCCTGCTGGGTGGTGGTTTGCTGGTTTTGCTGGCCCTGATCGGCCTAGCGACCTGGGAGCCATTGCTGGCCCAGCGCGCCGCTCCTCCGCCGCCCCACAAATACGATTCGACGATCACCCGCGACAATTTCGGCGTGCCCCACATCTTCGGCAAGACCGACGCCGATGTCTCTTATGGCATTGCCTATGCGCATGCCGAGGATGATTTCCAGACGCTCCAGGAAGTGCTGGCGATGACGCGTGGACGCTTGGGCGCGATCAACGGGCAAGATGGCGCCAAGACGGATTTCGTCGTCCATCTGCTCGGTGCGCGAGCGACGGTGGCGCGCGATTACATGAAGCAGCCGGCCGATATCCGCGCGCTTCTGGATGCCTATGCCACGGGCCTGAACCTCTATGCCGAGCGGCATCCGGGCGAAGTGAAACTTTCCAAGCTTTTTCCGGTAAGCGGCGAGGATGTCGCGGTCGGCTTCGTCGTGCGCTCGCCCTTCTTCTTCGGGCTGGAAGGCGTGCTTGGCGCGCTTTCGGGCGACAAGCCGCTGCCGATCGAAAAGGGGTTCGACAAGCCGGACGCGCCTGACGCTCCCAATGTAACGCCGCTCGGCCCGAATGCGGCGGAGAATGGCTCGAACGCCTTTGTCGTCGCGCCCAAGCGATCAGCGGACGGCTTCACGCGGCTCGTTTCCAACTCGCACCAGGGCTGGCGCGGCGCGGCGGCGTGGTATGAGCTCGTAGTCCATTCGCAACAGGGCTGGAACTTCGCCGGCGCGACTTTCCCGGGAGCGCCCTATCCCTTGCTCGGGCATAACGAGCATCTCGGCTGGACCAACACGGTCAACCGTCCCGACATGGTCGATCTCTACAAGCTCGTCCTCAATCCGGCGGGCGATCAATATCGCTATGATGGCCAGTGGAAGCCGCTCGAAGCGCAGCGCGTCTGGCTGCCGGTCAAGCTATGGGGCCCATTCGTGCTGCCCGTTCCGAAGACGGTGTATCGAGCGGTGCAGGGGCCGGTGCTGATCAACAAATCGGGCGCGTTCGCCATCAATTATGGCGGCAAGGACCAGCTCGGCATGGTCGAGGAATATTACCGGCTAAATCGCGCGCAGAATTTCGACCAGTGGCAGAAGGCGCTGGCCCAACATGCAATTCCCGGCACCAATTTTCTGTACGGCGATGCCGCGGGCAACATCGCCTTTTTCTACAATGCCAACTTCCCCAATCGTAAGCCCGGCTACGATTATCGCCAAGTGCTGGCGGGAGACACCTCGGCGAATTACCAGCCCGGCACGGTCCCCTGGGGGATGGTGCCGCGTAACGTGAACCCCGCCTCGGGCTTCCTGATCAATGCGAACAATTCGCCCTACCAGGCGGCAGGTGCCGGATCCGAGATCAAGCCTGGCGATTGGTCGCCCCTGCTGGGGATCGAGACCGACACAACCAACCGGGGCACGCGGTCACTCGAACTGATGGGCGCCGACCCGTCGATCACCGCGGAGGACATGCTGCGGATCAAGTTCGACAGCGGGGTCAGCCAATATAGCTACCTGCATTCCTGGTTCAGGGAGCTGGTGGCGGTCGATCCAAAGGGCGACAAGCTGCTGACCGACGCGCGCGAACTGCTCACCCATTGGGACTGGAATTGGGACGGCAAGGGCCCCGCCGACGCGCTGGCCTTCTCGGTGCTGCGCGTGCCCAACCGCTGGCATTACGAGCGCAAGCCCAAGCCCGATCCGCGCGTCGTTCTGGCCGAGGCTGCCGGCTATCTGCAGAAGCATTTCGGCAAGCTCGAAATGCCGCTTGGCGACCTGATCCGGCTGCAGCAGGGCAGGGTCAATCTCCCGCTGGATGGCGGGCCAGACGCATTGCGCGCCTCGACCAGCTATGACGAGCGGGCCGATGGCAGGCTGGCGATCAAGCACGGCGACAGCTTCATCATGTTCGTGGCCTGGGACAAAGCGGGCAAGGTGCGCTCGGAATCGATCCAGCCCTACGGCTCGGCGAGCACCCGCCCCGATTCACCGCATTACACCGATCAGGCGCAGTTGTTCGTCCAGCACAAGCTCAAGCCCGTCTGGTTCGATCCCGCCGAGCTGAAGCGCAATGCGAAACGGAGCTATCGCCCCTGACGCGCTACTTGGCGGGCCGCTTCGCCTTGGGGGCGTCCTTGGCGTAGCGCTCGCCATAGGTGTTGCCCTCATACCAGCGCGGCGCTTCCTTGCCGTCGGCGATTTCGCGCGCGATCAGATAGTTGATCCGCGCGAACTTGGCGCCCGCATTCCAGTCGAAGGGCAGCGTCACCTGGTCCGATACCTTGTGGTAATTGGTCGCGAGAAAGTCCCTGAAGGCCTTTTCGCCCCCGTTCTTGAAGCCGGTGACCAGGAAGACCGAAGGCACGCCCCGTTTGACGAAGCTGTAATGATCCGAGCGGACGAACAGATTCTCCTCGGGCATCGGATCGGGCGAGAGAGTCACGCCCATCTTCGCAGCCGCTGCTTCCACTATGGGGCCCAGCGTCGAATGCTCCGCGCCGAACGCGACCACGTCCTGGAAATCATAGAGCAGGATCGGCATGTCGAGGTTGACGTCCGCCACCACCCTGCCGGCGCCCGCGACCGGATAATGCGCGAGATAGTCCGATCCGAGCAGCCCGTCCTCCTCGGCGGTCAGCGCGACGAACAGGATAGAGCGCTTGGGCGGCTTGCCGCTCTGCTTGAACGCCCGCGCGGCCTCCAGCATCGTCGCGATGCCCGCGGCATTGTCCATCGCGCCGTTATAGATCTGGTCGCCCGCCAGCTTGGGATCGAGGCCCTCGTGATCGAGATGCGCCGAGAGCACGACATGCTCGGGGGCTAGCCTGGGATCGGAGCCCGGCAGCAGGCCGATGACATTCGGGCTGTTGACGATCTTGACCTTGCTGGTGCGCGATGTGGTGACGCGCTGCTTCAGCGCGAAGCCCTTGACCGCGCCGGGCTGCGCGGCGGCGGCGAAGAGCTGCTCGCCGGTCATCGACGCACCTTCGAACAGGGCAGTGGCCGCCGCGGGATTGATATAGGCCCCGATCTTCACGCCCGGGTCCTCGCCCCCCGGCGCGCCGCTGGGGCTCAGCCAATTGGTCTGCTCGCGGTTGAAATAGCTTACTGCCGTCGCCCAGGGGAAAGCGCCCTTCAGATTTTCCGGGGTGATCAGATAGAGGATGCCCAGCGCCCCGCGCTTGCCCGCGTTGGTCGGCTTGTCCGTGCTTCCCGCAGCCTTGAGCTGCTCGGGCGTCATTCCCTTGGGCATGCCGATCAGCGTGACCGCGAACTTGCCCCGCACGTCCAGACCTTCATAATCCGATTCCAGCCCGTGCCCGACGAACACCGCCTCGCCGCTCAATATCTGGGTTTCGCTGCCGTAACGCGGGCTGGCGGAGATCAGCACTTCCTCGCCGTTCGCAAAGGTCTTTCCGCCCAGGATCATCGAGCCCGGCTTGGCATCGTTCAGCGAATATTCGGCCAGCGGCACCTGTTGATACCAGCTTCCGTCCGGCGCCCCGGGCCTGAGCCCCAGCGCGGCGAAACGCGTCGCGACATAGCGCGCCGCGAGATCATATCCCCGCGTGCCGGCATTGCGTCCCTCCAAAGCGTCGTCGGCGAGGAAGGTGACATGCGCACGCACTTCGTCGGCGCTGAACACTGGCTCACCCCCGGTCTGGGCGAGCGCCGAGGGGACAAGAGCGAACGAAAGCGCGAGTATAATCAAGGGGATGCGCATGTGGAAAGGATTCTCCAAGGCTTGATCCGCAAGGCTAGTGCAAAATGCCGCAACCGCAAAGGCGGTTTGCGGGCGGGCGCGGCGCCAGCTAGGATCGCCTCATGCCCGATATTTTCAGGATTCCGTGCCACATGAAGTTCCTCCAGATGCTCCGCAGCGCCTCCCCGATCGCGCTGATGCTCGCGGCGCTCCCCGCCGCCGCGCAGGATGCGCCCGCGCCGGTTCCCGTCGCCGAACTCGTGAAGCGCGTCGATATTCCCTATGAGACCTTCACGCTCGCCAATGGCCTGCGCGTGATCGTTCACACCGATCGCAAGGCGCCGATCGTGGCGGTTTCGACCTGGTACGATGTCGGATCGAAGCACGAGCCCAAGGGCAAGACCGGCTTCGCGCACCTGTTCGAGCATCTGATGTTCAACGGATCGGAAAACGCGCCGGGCGATTTTTACGGTTACCTGCGCTCGATCGGTGGCACCGATTATAACGGCACCACCAACACCGATCGCACCAATTACTTCCAGACGGTGCCCGCCCCCGCGCTCGACCGTACCTTGTTCCTGGAAAGTGATCGCATGGGCTGGCTGCTCGGCGCGATCGACCAGAAGGTGCTCGATGAGCAGCGCGGGGTGGTTCAGAACGAGAAGCGCCAGCGCGACAACCAGCCTTATGGGCTCGTCTATTACAAGCTGTTCGAAGAGCTGCTGGCCGGCACGCCCTATGGCCATTTGCCGATCGGCTCGATGGCCGATCTCGATGCCGCCAGCCTTGAGGACGTCAAGAACTGGTTCCGCGCGCATTACGGGCCGAACAACGCCGTGCTGGTGCTCGCCGGTGACGTGGACGCCCAGACCGCCCGGCCGCTGGTCGAGAAGCATTTCGGCAAGATCGCCGCCGGCCCCAGGAGCGCGCTTCCCAAGGTCGTGATGCCAGTGCTCGCAGAATCGAAGACGGTGACGCTCAAGGACCGCGTCGCCGCGACGATGATCATGCGCGCCTGGGTGGTCCCGGGCATGAACGACAAGGAAGCCGTCGCGCTCGATGCGGTAGCCGACGTGCTCGGCGGCCTTGCCAGTTCGCGGCTCGATAATGCGCTGGTCCGCAAGGAGAAGCTTGCGGTCAGCGTCTCGGCCGGCGTCCAGTCGATGTCGCAGATCGGCATCTTTACGATGCAAATGACGCTCAAGCCAGGCGCGGATCCGGGGGCGGCTACCAGGCGCGCCGAGGAGATCCTGGCCGAACTGATTGCCAAGGGCCCTACCGCCGACGAGGTCCGCCGCGTGGCGACGACGAACGTCGCGGATCGGATTGCGGGGCTGGAATCGGTCGGCGGCTTCGGCGGCAAGGCCGTGGCGCTCGCCTCGGGCCAGCTTTATTCGGGCGATCCCTTGTTCTTCAAGAAGCAGCTTCAGGCCACCGCGCGGATCACCCCCGCCGCGGTTCGGGCCGCAGCCGCCAGGTGGCTGACTCGCCCCTCGCTCACCATCCGGGTCGAGCCCGGCGTGCGCGAAGCCTATCAGGATACGCAGGGTGCTCCCGCCGCCGCCAACCCCGAGGCCGCCCAGGCCACCTCGGTCAAGGGCACGCGCGGCGGCCTTCCCGATGTGCCGCAGATCGGCGAGCTCGATTTCCCTAAGGTCAGCCGCGCCCGCCTGTCGAACGGCGTCGAGGTGATCTACGCACGGCGCGGCGCGGTTCCCATCACGCAGATCGTGCTGAGCTTCGACGCCGGGGTCAGCGCCGATCCCGATGGCAAGCTCGGCACCCAGGGCCTGACGCTTTCGATGCTCGACGAAGGCACGACCAGCCGCGATTCCACCGCGATCGCCGAGGCCCGCGAGCGCCTGGGCGCGGATATCGGTGCGGGCAGCTCGGCCGATCGCACATATCTGACGCTGGCTACGCCGAGCCCCAATCTCGCCGCCTCGCTCAATCTGTTTGCCGATGTGGTGCGCAACCCCGCCTTCGCGCCCGAGGAAGTCGAGCGGCTGCGCGCGAGCATGCTGGCGGGCATTGCCCAAAGCCTCACCAGCCCTGGCGGCCTCGGCAATCGCGTCCTTCCCAAATTGCTCTACGGACCCGCCAGCCCCTATGCCAAGCTCGCGGCGGGCTCGGGCGATCCGGCGGCGGTCAAGGCGCTGACTCGCGACGATCTGGTCGCCTTCCACCGCGCCTGGATCCGGCCCGACAAGGCCAAGATCTTCGTCGTCAGCGATGCGCCGCTTGCCGAGGTCCAGGCCGCGCTCGAGGCGCGCTTCGGCAACTGGAAGGGGGAGGGCGCCGCCGGAACCAAGAGCTTCGCCACTGCCCCCGCCCAATCGCAGCCGCGGATCGTGCTGGTCGATCGCCCCGATTCCCCGCAATCGCTGATCCTTGCCGGCCAGATGACCGGCCTCGATCCGCAGAGCGAGTTGCTGACCGCGCTCACCGCCAACGAAATCCTCGGCGGCAATTTCCTGTCGCGGATCAATACCGATCTGCGCGAGACCAAGCACTGGTCCTATGGTGTGAGCGGCGGCTTCGGCTGGCTGGAACATGCCGTCCCCTATACGATCAGTGCTCCGGTCCAGGCGGACAAGACCGGCGCTTCGGTCGAGGCGCTGATGCTCCAGGTCCGCGAGTTCCTGAGCACGCGCGGCATCACCGATGCCGAGTTGCGACGGGCGATCGACGGCAATGTCCGGGAGCTGGCGGGGCGATTCGAAACCGCCGCCGCAGTGCTCAGCGCGATGCAGACCAACGATCTGCGTGGTCGTCCGGACGATTTCTATGCCAGCATCGCGCAAAAATATCGCGGCATGACCGCGGCGCAGCTTGACGCTGCGGCACGCGCGGCTTTGAACCCGGACCGGTTCGTCTGGGTGATCGTTGGCGACGCGACAAAGGTGCGGCCGCAGCTTGACTCGCTCGGCCTGCCTGTCGAGGTGATCCCCGCAGCGGCGGTAGTCGCGAAGTAATTTCAGGAGAGACGATATGGCGAATGTGGATGGCAGCTGGAACACGGTGACCAAGTCCCCGATGGGCGACCAGACGGCAGTGATGACCGTGCAGAGCTCGGGTGACAGCTTCACCGGCACCTTCGCGGGCGCGATGGGCACCACCGAGGTCAAGGACGGCAAGGTTGATGGCGATCGGCTGACCTTCGCGGTCGATATCGTCATCCCCATGCCGATGACGCTGACGGGAGACGTCACCGTCGATGGCGACATGCTGAACGGCACGCTGACCGCGGGCGCTTTCGGCGCTTTCCCGTTCACGGGCACGCGCGCCTGACTTTGCTCGAATCCCTCCCCCCGGGGGGAGGGATTCAGCCCCGCTTCACGCGAGTCAGGTGCCCCATCTTGCGGCCGGGGCGTGCATTGCCCTTGCCGTAAAGGTGCAGGTGCGCGCCCGGCTCCGCGAGCATTTCGGCCCATTCATCGCCATCGCGCCCGATCAGGTTGAGCATCTCGACGTGCACGCCCGTCAGCGCCGTGCTCCCGAGCGGCAGTCCGCAGATCGCGCGGATATGGTTCTCGAATTGCGAGCATTCGGCGCCTTCGATCGTCCAATGCCCGCTATTGTGGACCCGCGGCGCCATCTCGTTGAACACCGGGCCCTCGGGCGTCGCGAAGAATTCGAGCGTCAGCACGCCGACATGGTCCAGCGCATCCGCCACCCGCGCGCCCAGCGTCGCGGCCTCGGCCCAGAGGATCGCGACCTCGGCGGGGGCGGGCAGAGTCGAGCGCGCGAGGATGCCATGCTTGTGCTCGTTCCAGGGCGGGGGGTAGCTGGCTAGCGCGCCGTCGATTCCGCGCACGGTGATGATCGAGAATTCGTGCGTGAAATTCACGAACCCTTCAAGGATAGCGGGGCGCTCGCCGATATCGGCCCAGGCCGCTTCGGCGGCGGCCGCGTCGTGGATGCGAACCTGCCCCTTGCCGTCATAGCCGAGCCGCAGCGTCTTGAGGATCGCGGGCGCGCCGATCTCGGCAATCGCCGCCTTTAGCTCGTCCAGCGTGGTCACCAGCGCCCAGGGGGCCGTGCGTCCGCCAAGCTCGCCGACGAAGGTCTTTTCGCGCGCCCGGTCCTGCGCCACTTCCAGGCTCTTCGGGCCGGGCCGCACCGGAACCTTGCGCGCGAGATGCTCCACCGGAGCCAGCGCGATATTCTCGAATTCGTACGTCACTACATCGGCATACGCGGCCAGATCGTCGAGCACGATGCGGCTGTGATAATCCGCGCGGGTGAAGCTGGAGGCGGTCTGCGCCGCGACGCTCTCTGCGTCGGGAGCCAGCACGTGCGTGCGATAGCCCAGTTGCGCCGCCGCGCTCGCCAGCATCCGGCCCAGCTGCCCGCCGCCCAGGATGCCGATGGTCGATCCGGGGGGCAAAGCGTTCATTCGGGCGTGTCCGCCACGCCGTCGGTCTGCGCGGCGCGCCAGTCCTTGAGCCGTCTGGCCAGCGCTTCATCCGAAGTCGCGAGAATCGCGGCCGCCAGCAGCCCCGCATTGATCGCGCCGGGCTTGCCGATCGCCAGCGTGCCCACTGGAATCCCGCCTGGCATCTGCGCGATCGAGAGCAAGCTATCCATGCCCTTGAGCGCCTTGGATTCGATCGGAACGCCGAGCACCGGCAGATGCGTCATCGATGCGGCCATGCCCGGCAGATGCGCCGCGCCACCCGCTCCTGCGACGATCACCTTGAGCCCGCGATCCGCCGCGCTCGTCGCATAATCGTAAAGCCGCTGCGGCGTGCGATGCGCGGATACCACCCTGGTCTCATGCGCCACGCCCAGCGCCTCCAGCATATCGGCGGCATGGCGCATCGTCTCCCAATCGGAAGTGCTGCCCATGATGATGCCGACGAGTGGCTTGGTCATCTCTGCCCCGTTTCGCTTGGCCAGCTTCCTAGCCGAACTCAGCGTTCCGACAAGTAATAGCGGTCCTTCGCCGCCAGATTGTCATCCAGATCGAACACGATCGGCTGCCCGGTGGGAATCTCCAGGCTCACGATATCGGCGTCGGCTATGTTGGAGAGGTGCTTCACCAGGGCGCGCAGTGAATTGCCGTGGGCCGAGACGATCACGCGCTTGCCGGCCTTCAGGTCCGGCGCGATCCGGCTTTCCCAATAGGGCAGCACCCGCGCGATCGTGTCCTTCAGGCTTTCGGTCTGCGGTATCTTGACGCCGGCATAGCGGCGGTCCTTGGCCAGATCGAACGCGCCGCCGGTTTCGCTGAGCGGCGGCGGGATATCGAAGGCGCGGCGCCAGATATGGACCTGCTCGTCGCCATGGATCGCCGCGGTCTCGGCCTTGTTGAGGCCTGTCAGCCCGCCATAATGCCGCTCATTGAGCGCCCAATCCTTCTCGACCGGCAGCCACAGCCGTTGCATTTCCTCCAGCGCCAGGTTGAGCGTCTTGATCGCGCGGGTCTGGAGGCTGGTATAGCATTGGTCGAAGTCGAAGCCCTTTTCAGCCAGCAAGCGCCCCGCCGCCTTGGCCTCCTCTACGCCGCGCCCGGTCAGGTCGACGTCCCACCATCCGGTGAAGCGGTTTTCGAGGTTCCAGGCCGATTGGCCGTGGCGGATGAGTACTAGCGTAGGCATCGGGGCACTCCTTACGGCCGGCGTGAGCGTCCTTAGCGGGATGCGCGGCGGGGACAAGGGAGAGCGCTACAACACCCGAGTCATGAATCGGCTGAACGGATCGCCATCCGAATATTCGCCGAACGCGCCGCAATCGGTGAAGCCGAACTTGCGGTAAAGCGCGATCGCCGGCTCGAACGCCTCGCCCGAGCCCGTCTCCAGGCTCAGCCGCTTGAGCCCGCGCGCTCTCGCGGCGCTCAGGATATGCGACAGGATCGCCGCGCCCGTGCCGCTGCGCAACAGGCCCGGCGCGGTGCGCATCGATTTGATTTCGCCATGTGCCGAATCGAGCTGCTTCAATGCGCCGATCCCGGCCAGCATCTGGCCATCCCATGCCGACCAGAAATCCACGTCGGGGGCTTTGAGCGCCGAAAGATCGAGGAAGTGGCAGCTCTCCGCCGGTGAGCTCGCAAGCATCCCCTGCGCGTGCAGCCGAAGCAATCCGATCACCTGCGGGTCGTCCAGGCCCCCGTCGCGGATATCCATCAAAGCTCGTCGATCATGCCGGCCAGCGTCTCCAGGCAGGCATGCGCCAGCCCCTTGCAGCGCTCGGGCGACCAGGCGAATTCCGCGTCGGGATTGGCGTCGTGATCCTTGAAGGGCATCTCCAGCGTCATCGAGACCGCGCCGAAGCGCTCGGCAAGCTGATTCGTGGACATGGACAGATTGGCGGTGCCCGGCGCCGACTTCGCATAGCCGAGCTCGGTTTGGAAATCGGGCGTCGTGGCGGCGAGCCGGCGGGCGAATTCGTAGAATTTCTCGCCCTGTTCGTCGGTCCAGCGCGGTATGCCCTCGAAGCCGGCCAGGAAGTTTGCGGGGATCGCTTCGTCGCCGTGCACGTCCATCGCGAAATCCACGCCGGTCTCGTCCATCGCGGCGCGCACCAGGAACACTTCTGGGCTCTTTTCCATCGATGGCGCATGCCATTCGCGGTTCAGGTTCACGCCAGCCGCATTGGTGCGCAGATGCCCGCGGCGCGATCCGTCCGGGTTCATGTTGGGAACCACGTGGAAGGTCGCTTTCTCGCGCAGCGCGGTCGCGGTCGCATTGCCGGAAGTGAGGAACTCGAGCGCGCCTTCGGCCCACCATTCCGCCATGCTCTCGCCGGGATGCTGGCGGGCATAGAGCCAGGCGCTTTTGGGGCCAGTGCCCAATGTCAGCAGGTCGATCGGCTGACCGTCCAGCGTCGTGCCCAGTTGGCGATGCATCACCCCCGGCATCAGCGCCATGCGGCTGATCAGATCGTGGTGCCGCTCCATCGAATAGGGCGCGAAATAGGCGAACCAGGCGATGTCGGTGTCGAAGGCATGCGCGAAGCTCAGCACGCCCTCCGCATAATCGCTTTCGGCCAGGCGCCATGCCTGGCGATCGGTCGAGACGCGCGCCTTGTAGCCTGGCCAGCCGTCCGGATAAGCCGATTTGCCGGCATTGAGGATGCGGAAGGTGACGCTGCGCCCTCGTGCCCCGCTCACCCGGAAATGGAACCATTGGTAGAAATCGGAAAGGTGGTCGGTGACTATCTCGATATCTACCGCGTCGTCTTCGATATGGATGACGCGGATGTTTCCGCTGTCGAACGCCGCGTTGATCTGGATGCTCATTTCACTGTGATAGTGACCCCGGACTCCCCCGGGAAGCCCTTGAACAATGCGCGTGCGAGTCGCGCCGCGGTTTCGGGGGTCTGGTCGCCGGCGGTCTGGGTCACCGCTTTGCCTTCCCAGATCGTGCTATTGTCGCTCCGCCGGCGCAGCTGCACGGCGAGTTCGACCACATAAGCTTCGCGAGTCTTGCCCCCGATCCCGAACGAGAGCCCGCCGCCCAGGCCGACACCGCCGCGCCGCCCGCCGCCATAGCTGCCCCCGCCAAGCCCGATCGAGACGGGCGGGGCTTCGCGATACGCGCCGCCGCTCATGCGCTTGAAGCCCACCGCGGCGATATAGCCGGACGGCATCTCGCTGGTGGAGGAAACATAGCCGAGCTGCTCCAGCTCCCCGCGCACGGCATCGGCAAAGGACTGATATTCCAGGCTCACCTGATCCACGCCGGTGCTCGGCTCGATCTGGATGGTGGTGCGCTCTGTGATCGGCTGCCCCAGATGGAAGCGCGTGACATCGACGGGGCCGTTGCGTGGCGTGGTGGCGCAGCCACCGATCAGCGCGGCGCTGGCGAGCAGGGCGAAGGTGAGGGGCTTGGTCACGGGCATACTCCATGTTTCGCGGGCGCAACGTCCCATCAGGCCTGAACCCGAGTCGCCCTGAGTCGGTTCCACAGGGCTTTCCGCGCCTTGACTTGGCCAGCTCCGGCCTATAGGCGACCCCCTCTTTCCAGCATCCAGAACATTCGAGAAGCGAATCGGTCATGAAGATCGTGAATTCATTGAAGTCGCTCAAGGGGCGTCACCGCGACAACCGCGTGATCCGCCGCCGTGGGCGCATCTACGTCATCAACAAGACCAACCGCAGGTTCAAGGCCCGCCAGGGCTGACGCTTTTTGACGTTGCCGGAGCGGGCCGGTGCCGTCTGACAAGCCAAAAGTCGTCATCTTCGATGTCGGCAAGGTGCTGTTCGATTGGGAACCCCGGTATCTTTACGAGCGCCTGATCGGTGACGATCGGGCGCTCGAAGCATTTCTGGCGACGGTCGTCACCAGGGAGTGGCATTTCCAGCACGATGCCGGGCGTCTGTTCGCGGAAACGTCCGCGGAGCTGATCGCAGAATATCCCCAGCATGCCGACCTGATCCGTGCCTGGGGCCCGCGCTTCAACGAGACGATCGGCGACTCCATCCCCGGCATGGCCGAAATCGTCGCCGAGCTCGACGCGGCAGGCGTGCCGCTGTTCGCGATCACGAATTTCTCCGGTGAGTTCTGGAAGCCATTCGTGGCGCAGCATCGCGATCTGTTCGATCGCTTTCGCGATATCGTCGTTTCCGGCGACGAGAAGCTGGTGAAGCCGGATCCCGCGATCTATCGCCTCGCGCTCGCCCGTTTCGGGCTGGAGCCCGGTGATGCCGTGTTCATCGATGACAATGAGGCCAATATAGAATCCGCCAATGCGCTCGGAATCCGGGGCATATTATTCACCCACGCCGAAGCGTTGCGCGAGCGCTTGGTGATGTTCGGGCTGCTGCCTAGTTGATCGTCTTGCCGCCGGGATCGGGCGCCCAGCCGATCTCCTTCTGGCATTTCGCCCAGTCCGCATTCTGTTCGGGCGTCAGACCGTTGCCGAGCTGCTTGAGGGTTGCCATCATGCGATCGCTGATCTTGTGGCGGTCCAGGCCCTGGGCGGCACCGGCCGCGCGCATCCTGTCGCGAAAGGCGAGGAACCAGATGGTGTCCTCGTACACTTTCCTGCCGGCCTTGTTCTCGTCCAGCTGCCACTGCCAATGATAGGCGTCGCATTGGATCATCCGATCAAGCGTCGGCTCCTCGGGGGCGATCGGCGTCATCGCAATCAGCAAAAAGCTCAGCATTTGCGCACCCCCGCTCCAGTTGCGCGGCGATTGTTCCCCTGCGTCCGGATCGGGTCAAGCCCCTTCGCTGTCGCCCCGGTGGTTCTTCAGCTCGTCGCCGACCAGCGTGACCACATGGAGCACGTTGGTCGAGCCGGGGGTGCGGAAGGGCACTCCCGCGCACAGGATCAGCCGGTCGCCCGCCTTGCCGATATGGTGCCTGAGGGCCATCCGCTTGGATTTGGCGACCATTTCCTCGAACGAATCGACGTCGCGCGTGTGCACCGCGTGGACGCCCCAAAGCAGCCCCAGCCGCCGCGCGGTCTCGATCTTGGGGGTAAGCACCATGATCGGCACCGAAGGCCGTTCGCGCGCGATTCGCCGCGCAGTCGATCCCGAGCTGGTGAAGCACAGGATCGCAGCGGCCGAGACCGTGCTGGCGATGTTCTTCGCCGCCTCGGAAAGCGCATCGGCGGTGGTCGGATCGGGGCGGGTGATCGTGAAGTGGACGCGGTCGCCATGCGTCGGATCACGCTCCACGGCGTCGGCGATCGAGTTCATCATCGCTACCGATTCGATCGGCCATTGCCCCGCGGCGCTTTCGGCCGAAAGCATGATGGCGTCCGCCCCGTCATAGACCGCCGTCGCCACATCCGAGACTTCAGCGCGCGTGGGCGATGGGCTCTCGATCATCGATTCGAGCATCTGCGTCGCGACGATCACTGGCCGCCCCAGCCGCCGCGCGGTCTCCACGATGCGCTTCTGCAGCGGCGGCACGGTCTGCGGCGGCAGTTCGACGCCCAGATCGCCCCGCGCGACCATCACCCCATCGCATTGCTCGACGATCTCCTCGAGCCGCGCGATCGCGCTGGGTTTCTCGATCTTGGCCAGCAGAGCCGCCTTGCCGCCGATCAGCCGCCTCGCCTCCATCAGATCCTCGGGCCGCTGGACGAAGCTGAGCGCGATCCAGTCCGCTCCCTGCTCCACCGCAAAAGCCAGGTCGCTGCGGTCCTTCTCGGTCAGCGCCGCCATCGGCAGCACCATGTCGGGAACGTTCAATCCCTTGTTGTTCGACAAAGCGCCGCCCACTTCGACTCGGCAGGTCAGCCGATCGGGCTGGGCGGATGTCACGCGCAACACCAGTTTGCCGTCGTCGAGCAGCAGCCGCGCATCGGCCACGGCCGCTTCGAAAATCTCGCGATGCGGCAGCTCTACGCGTGTGGCGTCCCCCGGAGCCGAGTCGCGGTCGAGCGTGAATTCGTGGCCCGCGATCAACGTCACCTTGCCCTCGGCGAACTTGCCGACGCGCAGCTTGGGGCCCTGGAGGTCGGCCAGGATCGTGCTGGGGCGCCCAAGCTTCTTCTCCAGCGCGCGGATCGCCTGGAACACCGGAATCTTCGAAGCCTGGTCGCCATGGCTCATGTTGATCCGGAAAGCATCGGCGCCGGCATGGAAAAGCCGCTCGATCATCTCCGGCGTGTTGCTCGCCGGGCCCAGCGTCGCAAGGATGCGCACTTTCCGCGAGCGGGGGCTGATGGCTTTCGTCATGTCGCTTCCTCGGCTTGTGCGTGCCCGGCTCTAGCCGTTACTGCACAGCGATCAACCTTGGAGGAGCATAATGGACGATCTCGACCGGCTGGACGACGCGATTGCGGCGAAAGCTTTCCGCCGCCTTATCCGTCATTTGCGCCATCGCAAGGATGCCGAGAATATCGATCTGATGGGCCTCACGGGTTTCTGCCGCAATTGCCTGGCCGATTGGGTAGCCGAAGCGGACGGCCAGCTATCGAAAGACGAAGCGCGCCGGATCATCTACGGCATGCCCTTCAGCGAGTGGAAAGCGAATCACCAGGGGGTGGCAAGCGAGGAGCAACTCGCCCGGATGGAAGCAAGCCTCGCCAGGAACGCCGCCGGGGCTTGAGCGCGGGGCGGGGCTTCTCTATCGCCCCCGCTTCGTCCCATCAGGAGCCATCAATGTCCGACTCTGTTTCCGCCGAGCAATTGCGCCTGTTCATCGAGCGCATCGAGCGGCTCGAAGAGGAGAAAAAGGGCATCGCCGACGACATCAAGGACGTCTATGCCGAGTCCAAATCGACCGGCTTCGACACCAAGACGATGCGGGCGATCGTGCGGCTGCGGAAGATGGAAAAGCACCACCGCGACGAAGCCGATGCGCTGCTCGAAACCTATCGTAACGCGCTCGGCCTGCACTGATATTTGAAGAGATTTTAGGGCCGCTACGCGGCGAGGCGCGGAGGCGCGGATATACTCCTCGGCCGCGCGAGCGGCCTTATTTCCGATCCCGTGCCACGTTTCCCGCATGTGAGAGCGCGGCTGACGCCGCAGGAAAATGCGACACCTCCGCGCCTCCGCGCCTCGGCCGCGCAGCGGCCCCATAATTCTTCTATTCGCGCCGCTGCGCCTCGGCGTGAACAATTGCACCTCGCCCTGTGCTTGGCCTAAAGCCCACGAACCAATTCCGAAGAGAGCACACGTGGCAGGCCATTCCAAATTCAAGAACATCATGCATCGCAAGGGCGCGCAGGATAAGAAGCGCTCGGGCATGTTCTCAAAGCTCAGCCGCGAAATCACGGTCGCGGCCAAGATGGGCCTGCCCGATCCGGACATGAATCCCCGGCTGCGCGCGGCGGTCAACGCCGCCAAGGCGCAGTCGATGCCCAAGGACAATATCCAGCGCTCGATCGACAAGGCGAGCAAGGGCGATGCCGAGAGCTATGAGGAAATCCGCTACGAGGCGTTCGGCCCCGGCGGCGTGAGCCTCATCGTCGAGACGCTGACCGACAACCGCAACCGCACCGTCACCAATGTGCGCACCGCCATCGCCAAGAATGGCGGCAATCTCGGCGCGCCGGGCTCGGTCAGCCACGCATTCGATCGGATGGGGCTGATCAGCTATCCGGCCAAGGTGGGCGACGCGGACAAGGTGTTCGAAGCCGCGCTCGAAGCAGGCGCCGAGGACGTGACCAGCTCCGAGGACGGCCACGAAATCTGGACCGCGCAAGGCGATCTGCACGAAGTCGCCAAGGCGCTCGAACCCGTCCTTGGAGAGGCGGAGGGCGCGAAGCTCGCCTGGAAGCCACAGACGATGGTCGAAGTCGATGAGAGCGATGCGGGGACCCTGCTGAAGCTCCTCGACGTGCTCGACGACGACGACGACGTCCAGACCATCTGGGGCAATTACGAAATCGCGGACGACGTGATGGAGAGACTGGGTTGAGGTGCTGATCCTCGGCCTCGACCCCGGCCTGGGCACTACGGGTTGGGGCCTGATCCGCGCCGAGGGAAACCGCCTTAGCCACATCGCCAACGGCCGCCTCAAGACCGACAGCGCAGCGCTGCTCCCGCGCCGCCTCGCCCATCTCGACGCGATGCTTACCGCGCTGATCGCCGATCACGCACCGGGAGCCGCCGCGGTCGAGGAAGTGTTCGTCAACTCTAATCCGCAATCCACTCTCAAGCTCGGCCAGGCGCGCGGCGTCGTGATATGCGCGGCGGCCCGCGCCGGGCTGGAAGTCGGCGAATATGCCGCGCGGCTGGTCAAGAAAGCGGTGGTCGGCACCGGCGCGGCCGAGAAGGCGCAGGTCCATGCCATGGTCGCCCGCCTGCTGCCGGGCGTGAAGATCGACGGGCCCGACGCTGCCGACGCGCTCGCCGTGGCGGTCTGCCATGCCCACCATCTGGCGACGGCGCGGCGCATCGGCTGAAAAGACTTTCCTACAAGGCAATGTTCTGCTTACGTACCAGCGCGAGCGTACTGCCGTCCGTGCTGCTCGGCTCGGGTCGGCAGATCGTGATAATGGCGTTCTTGGCCTAACCTTTACTAACCTTTGGGACGTTCCGGTTCGATGATCGCGCACTTGCAGGGCCGCCTAGCCGCCATCGGTGCGGATCACGCAGTGATCGACGTGAACGGCGTCGGCTATCTCGTCGGCGCCTCGGCGCGCACGCTCGATGCGCTGGGCGCGATCGATAATCTCGTAACGATCCACACCGAGATGCTGGTCAGCGAGGATTCGATCCGCCTGATGGGCTTCGCCAGCGCCGCCGAGCGCGACTGGTTCCGCTTGCTTACCAGCGTCCAGGGCGTCGGCGCCAAGGTCGCGCTGGCGATCCTCTCGATCCTCAGCCCCGAGGAAGCCCAGGCCGCCGTAGCCCGCGCCGACGCGGCGATGATCGCGCGCGCCAATGGCGTCGGCCCCAAGCTGGCGCAGCGCATCGTCAACGAGCTGAAGGACAAGGCGGGCGGGGTTGCGCTTGGCGGTGCGGGCATGTCCGCGCCCAAGGGCGGCGCGGCGGCGGACGCTGCGTCGGCGCTGATGAATCTCGGGTTCAAGCCTGCCGAAGCGAGCGGCGCGGTTGCGGCGGCGAATGACGAGCTGGGGGCGGGCGCGACGCTGGATGCGCTGGTCCGGCTGGCACTGCGGAAGGCGGCGAAGTGAGCTATTCGATCGACCCGCTCGAGACGCAACTGCTCCGCAAGTCGCTTCGGGTCACACGGCGTGAAAACGACTGGGTTTTCGATTTCGGCAACGATGCGCAACTGCATGTCGCCGCGCTGTGGCGGTTTCGTTCCAAGACCCAGATCCTATTGACGGATTTGGATGACGGGCAGCTCTTCGGTTTACCAGCGCCAGTCGATGCGGAAGCGCGCGCGAATGAAATTGTCGAAGCTGCGACCACAGTGTCTTTTGACTTTGACGAAGCAACGGCGGATTTGCGGGTCGGTTTGTCGAACGGCGTTCTTCTCGAAATAATCACCAGCTCTGGTGGCTATGAAAGCTGGCAAGCTTACGCTGGTGGCGAGCTTCTCGCCGTCGGCGGAAACGAAGGGCTTCGATGACCGACGCCGGCCGCATCCTCACCCCCGCCCGCAAGCCCGAGGACGTGGACGCCGCCCTGCGCCCCAAGTCGCTCGACGAGTTCGTCGGCCAGAAGGCGGCGCGCGAAAACCTCCGCGTGTTCATCCAGGCCGCCAAGGCACGCGGCGAGGCGCTGGATCATGTGCTGTTCTTTGGCCCGCCGGGCCTCGGCAAGACCACGCTCGCCCAGATCGTCGCGCGCGAGATGGGGGTCGGCTTCCGCGCCACCTCCGGCCCGGTGATCGCCAAATCGGGCGATCTCGCCGCCCTGCTCACCAATCTCGAGGATGGCGACGTGCTGTTCATCGACGAGATTCACCGCCTCGCGCCCGCGGTCGAGGAAGTGCTCTATCCCGCGATGGAGGACCGCGCGCTCGATCTGATGATCGGCGAAGGGCCGTCCGCGCGTTCGGTCCGCATCGATTTGCCGCGCTTCACCCTGGTTGGCGCAACCACGCGGCAGGGCCTGCTCACCACACCGCTGCGCGATCGCTTCGGCATCCCCGTCCGCCTGCAATTCTATACGGTGGAGGAACTGGAGCGCGTCGTTACTCGCGCCGCCGCCCTGCTCGACCTGCACATCGCCCCCGATGGCGCACACGAGATCGCGCGCCGCGCGCGCGGCACGCCGCGCATCGCCGGCCGCCTGCTGCGCCGCGTGCGCGATTTCGCCAATGTGCTCGGCGAAGAGACAGTCCATGCCAGGGCTGCGGACGCCGCGCTCACCCGGCTTGAAGTCGATGGCCTGGGGCTCGACAGCATGGATCGGCGCTATCTCATGATGATCGCCGACATCTATCGCGGCGGCCCGGTGGGGGTCGAGACCTTGGCCGCGGGCCTCAGCGAACCGCGCGACACGATCGAGGAAGTGATCGAGCCCTATCTGATCCAAATCGGCCTGATCGCGCGAACCGCGCGTGGGCGCTGCCTCAATGCCGCCGGATGGAAGCATCTCGGGATCGACCCCCCATCCACCGCGCAGGAAGGGCTGTTCGACTGAGGGCATGCCTTGGGGGTTCCCCGCCCGGAACCGCTGGGTTAGGGCCAGCGGCATGGACGCACTGCCCGCCCTCGGCCATTTCCTCGACCAGGAGCATCATTTCGTCCTGCGTGTCTATTTCGAGGACACCGACCTGACGGGCATGGTCTATCACGCCAATTATCTGCGCTACATGGAGCGCGCCCGCTCGGATATGCTGCTCGCCGCCGGGATCGATCAACGCGCGGCGCAGGAAGCGGGCAAGGGGGCTTATGCGATCAGAAATCTGGGCATCCGCTATCGCGCCCCGGCGCGGCTGGGGGATGAGCTGACCGTGGTCACGCGACTTCTGCGGCTGCGCGCGGCATCGGTGGATATTCATCAGCGAGTCATGCGCGAAAACGACATATTGAGCGAAGCCGATGTCGAGGCGGCGTTCGTCACGCCACAGGGGCGGGCCAGCAGGCAGCCCGGCGAGTGGTTGGCGGCGTTCGAACCGCTGATCTGGAAGGGGAATTAGAAGCCACATGGAATTCCTGAGTACCGACGCCGCGACCATGTCTCCGGTCGGCCTGTTCCTTCAGGCGGACTGGATCGTCCGCGCCGTGATGGCGGGCCTGTTGCTGGCCAGCCTGTGGACCTGGGCGATCATCCTGAGCTTCGGCTTCAAGATCTCGAGCGTGAAGAAGGCGATCGACAAGTTCGAAGGCGAATATCGCGAAGCCGATGATATCGACGAGTTTCACCGCCGCGTGGCCGGGCGGGACCAGCCGATCTCGCGGGTCTTCTCGGCAGGTGTCACGGAGTGGCGGCGCTCGACTGCGGGCAAGGCGATCGACCGCGAAGGAACGCGCGAGCGGCTGGGCACGGCGATGGGCGCGACGATCGCACAGGAGATCGATCGGCTGGCGGATCGGCTCAACTTCCTTGCCACCGTTGGCTCGGTCGCGCCCTTCGTGGGCCTGTTCGGCACGGTCTGGGGCATCATGCGCAGCTTCACCAATATCGCCAAGGAGCAGAGTTCGAGCCTCGCGGTGGTGGCGCCCGGAATCGCCGAGGCGCTGTTCGCCACTGCCATCGGCTTGTTCGCCGCGATCCCCGCGGTGATCGCCTACAATCGCTATTCGCACGGCATCAACCGCGTCGAGCAGCGTCTCAACCGCTTCGCCGACGGCTTCCACGCGACGCTCAGCCGCCGCCTGGAGATGGAGACCTAGCGCATGGCGATGCACCTTCCCTCCGGCAAGGGCCGCGGCCGCCGCGCGCCGATGGCCGACATCAACGTAACGCCGATGGTCGATGTGATGCTCGTGCTGCTGATCATCTTCATGGTCACGGCCCCGCTGATGACTTCGGGCGTGCCCGTCAATTTGCCTGAAACCCGCGCCAAGGCGCTCGAACAGGAGCAGAAGCCCGTCCAGATCGCGATCGACGAGAAGGGCCAGATTTTCGTCGATAACGAGCAGGTCGCCGATGCCACCTTGCCCGCGCGCCTGGCCCAGATCGCCGCCAAGCCCGGGCCGGACGGCAAGCCGCCCCAGATCTATCTGCGCGCGGACACGACGCTCGCTTATGGCAAGCCGATGGCTGTGATGGGCGAGCTCAACCGCGCCGGGCTCAACCGGGTGTCGCTGCTCACCACGACGGCGAGCCAGCCCTGATGGATCGCGGCGAGAGCTTTGGGCTGACTTTGGCGGTGGTGGGGCATGCCGCCCTGTTCGGCTTGTTGTCGCTCGGTTTTCTCGCCAACGCGAACACGCCCAAGATCGAAGTCACGCCGATCGAAGTCGCGCTCGTCGAGGATGTCGGGCTGGAGAGCACGTCGCCAAACCCTACGACCGAAGAGCCCGCAGCCAAGCTTTCCCCCGTCGAAGCGCCGATCGAGCCTGAAAGCGCGCCGCCCGAGCCGGTCGAGGAATCCCAGCCCGAAGCCAAGCCGCAACCCGCGCCACCCAAGCCGGCCCCCGCGCCAGCCGCGAAGCCCGTTCCGAAGCCGCCGGCCAAGCCGACCAGCTCCGCGCCGCCTTCCAAGCCGACCACGCCGCGCAATACGGCTCCGACGGGCCGCCTCGACGGCATCGTCAACGGGCTGACCGACAAGCCCTCGACCAGCAAATCGACCACGCCTCCAGCCAAGACGGCGGGCCCCGAAGTGAGGGCGTCGCTGATCGCCGAGCTGTCGCGCAAGCTGAGGCCGCATTGGCGCTCGCCGACAGGGGCCGATATCGACAAGTTGCGCACCGTCGTGCGCGTTCAGCTCGACGAGAGCGGCAGAATAGTCAGCATGGGCGAATGCCAGCAAAAGGGCACGGTCACCGATAGCAACCGACCCCAGGTTGCGCTCCATTGCGAAAATGCCAAGCGCGCGATCCGGCTGGCCGCGCCGTTCAGCTCGTTCCCAACCGAATATTACAATGTCTGGAAGGTCATCTTCCCCGCCTTTGACAGGAACCTCAAATGAAGAAGCTGCTCACTCTGACTGCCATTCTCGCGCTGGCCGGCGGCAGCCCGGCTTTTGCGCAGGACGTGCCGATTGCGACGCCCACTCCGCCCGCTACGCAAGAAGAGGAAGGCCTGCACGCCGACGTGACGGACACGAGCGCCGAGGATCTGGTGCTGGCGATTCCCGCAATGCCTACCGCGCAAGTGACCTCCACCGCCGCGGGGCCTACCGACGAACTGGGCCGTAAGCTGGCGCAAGTCATCGACGATGACCTGCGCAACACCGGCCTGTTCAAGACGACAGGCCCGGGCGCGGCGCGCGCGATCCCCTATGGCGAAGTCACCGCGCCCGATTATGCAAGCTGGTCGAGCGTCAATGCACAGGCGGTGGTGCAGGGCTATATCCGCGCGAATGGCAATGGCAGCATTACGGTGGGCTGTTACCTTTACGACGTGCGTCTTCAATCCGAGCTCGTCCGCCAGGGGTTCGTGGTCTCGCCGGGCGACTGGCGCCGCGCGGCGCACAAATGCGCCGATGCGATCTATACCCGGCTTACGGGCGAGGGCCCCTATTTCGACAGCCAGCTCGTCTATATCGCCGAGCAGGGCCCCAAGAATCGCCGCCGCAAGCAGCTCGCGATCATGGATCAGGACGGCGCGAATCACCGCTTCCTGACCAACGGCCAGTCGATCATCCTGACGCCTCGGCTTTCGCCGAAGCAGAACCAGATCGTCTATATGAGCTATGAGAACAAGAAGCCCTCGATCCGCATCTACGATATCGGGCAGCGCACCAATCGGCTGCTCGTCTCGAATGCGAGCCTGACCTTCGCCCCGCGCTTCTCGCCCGATGGCCGCTCGGTGCTTTTCTCGATGGCGGTCGCCGGCAATACGGACCTGTACCGCGTGGCCGCGGCGGGCGGCGAGCTCCAGCGGCTGACTAACTCGCCCGGCATCGACACCGGCGGCAGCTATTCCCCCGACGGCAGCCGCATCGTTTTCGAAAGCGACCGCGGCGGCACCCAGCAGCTTTACCTGATGGACGCGGATGGCGGTAACCAGCGCCGGATCAGCTTCGGCGGCGGGCGCTATGCTACGCCGAGCTGGAGCCCGCGCGGCGATCTGATCGCTTTTACCCGCACCGGCGGTGGCGCGTTCCGCATCGGCGTGATGTCCCCGGGCGGCGGGGGGGAGCGGCTGCTGACCAACAGCTGGGGCGACGAAGCGCCGAGCTGGTCGCCCAATGGCCGCGTGCTGATGTTCTTCCGCTCGGCGCAGGGGTCCGGACGCCCTGATCTCTGGTCAGTGGACCTCACCGGCGTCAATGCGCGCCGGATCCCGACCCCCCTCGACGGTTCCGATCCCAGTTGGGGACCGATTCGTCCCTGAATTGTTGCGCAGGCGCGTGATTTTCACCGCGCAAGCGGATAGACTGCAAGAAAATGGAGGAATGACGATGGCTAAAATTGCGACGAGTCTGGTCCTGGCGGTAGCGCTTGTCGCGACTGCCGGCTGCGCCAAGAAGCGCATTGCGGACGTGCCGCCGGGTCCCGGCGCGGATATGGGGGCGCCGGACAATGGATCGGGCGAGGAGCAATCGAGTGCGCTCAATGAGCAGTTCAAGCGCGAAGTCAGCAGCAACACGATCAACTTCGCCTTCGATCAATATGATATCGATCCCGAAGCGCGCGCCATCCTGGACAGCCAGGCGCGCTGGCTCGCCGCGCATCCCGGCGTGCGGATCACGATCGAGGGGCATTGCGACGAGCGGGGCACGCGCGAGTACAACCTTGCTCTGGGCGATCGCCGCGCCAACGCCGCCAAGAACTACCTCGCGGCGCGCGGCATCTCGCCGAGCCAGATCAACACGATCAGCTATGGCAAGGAGCGCCCGGTCGCCCTGGGCTCGGACGATTCAAGCTGGGCGCAGAACCGCCGCGCGGTGACCATCGTCATCAGCTGAGTGCTTTCCCTCTCCCGGCGGGAGAGGGAAGGGGCCCGCTGCCGAAGGCAGTGGGAAGGGTGAGGGCAGTACGCTCTCACCTGTCCTCACCCTTCCGCCGACTTCGTCGGCTCCCTCCCTCTCCCGCCGGGAGGGATTTTTTGCCCTTGCCGTATCACGATAATCGATATAAATACGATATCATGATTAAGGGAGGCAAGAATGACTGACGTTCGCGGACCCACCAATGCGCTGACCCAAAGCCGTGAGAGGCCGGCAAGCACCACCAGTGGCTACGGCATGCTGTTGGTGCTGCTGCTCTCGATCGTCGCCGTGATCGCGGCGATCACGCGCATCGACATCATGGATGACGTGATCGTCGTGTCGTGGATCGTGGTGGCGACCGCCGTATTCCTGTTCGTCTCATGCGGCTTCTACCTGCTCCAGCCCAATCAGGCGGTCGTGATCACGCTGTTCGGCGCCTATAAGGGCACCGATCGCACCACCGGCTTGCGCTGGACCTTGCCATGGATGGGCAAGAAAAAGATCTCCGCCCGCGCAAACAACATCATTTCGGAGCGGATCAAGGTCAACGATCTGCGCGGCAACCCGATCGAGATGGCCGCGCAGGTAGTGTGGCGCGTGACGGATACAGCCCAAGCCTTGTTCGACGTCGACGATTACAAGGCCTTCGTGATGGTCCAGATCGAGGCCGCGGTCCGCACGATCGGCTCGCGCTATCCCTATGACGATTTCGAGCATCAGGAAATCACGCTGCGCGGCAATCACGATCAGGTCGGCAGCGAGCTACGCGCCGAGCTGATCGCACGGCTCACGGTCGCGGGGATCACCGTCGATGAATGCGGCTTCACCCACCTGGCTTATGCCCAGGAAATCGCGGGTGCGATGCTCCGCCGCCAGCAGGCCCAGGCCGTGGTTGCGGCACGCACCACTCTGGTCGAGGGCGCTGTCGGCATGGTCGAGATGGCGCTTGCCCAGCTCTCGGCCAAGAACGTGGTCGAGCTCGACGACGAGCGCCGCGCCGCGATGGTCTCGAACCTGATGGTTGTGCTGTGCGGCGAGCGCGACACCCAGCCGGTGGTCAACGCGGGCTCGCTGTACCAGTAAGGCCGGGTGGTGTCCGCTCCCCCCAAAAAGGCGTTCCCGCTGCGCCTCGATCCCGCGCTTTACGCAGCGATCGAGCGCGTGGCGGCGTGCGATCTGCGCAGCGTAAATGCGCAGGTCGAATGCCTGCTGCGTGAGGCGCTCGGCAAGCGCGGCGTGAAACTCAGCGATCCGGTCCGTGCCAAACGCGGCCGGCCACCTAAGAACAAAGGAGACGAAGCATGATGATGGCGTTCCACTCCAATCGTAAGCGGCTTCCCTGGCTGCTGGCGGTTTTCGCGGTGCTGCTCGGCATCGGCCTGGGGATGGCCGTGCTATGAGCCGGGGCAATCGCGGTTTCTACCGTGTCCGCCCCGGCTATTGGTTCGCGCCCAAGGCGTTCGGCTGGGGCGCAGTGCCAGTGACATGGCAGGGGTGGCTCGCGACTGCGATCTACGTGGCGCTCGCCGTGGCTGTCGCACGGATTGCCCAGCATCGCTCGTCCAGCTGGCTGATCATATTCGTGCCGCTGACCCTGGGCTTCGCCTTGCTGGCGTGGGCGAAGACCGACGGCGCCTGGGCCTTCCGCTGGGGCCCGCGCGATCGATAGTTTCGGATTGGGAGAACATAAATGCGGTCGAACACCAATGCCAGGGGACGATGTCCGAAGGCTTCGTGCCCGCAGAGCAAAGCAGCAGGCGCACGGTTAGCAGCTGGGTGCAGGGCGCGCCGCGCAAGAGCCTGTGGCTCGGCCTCAAGTTCAGCACGAAACCGATCCAGATACGCACCTCGCGGTGCAACCGGTGCGGCTTCCTGGAAAGCTACGCGCCGGGCTGAGGGCCAAGCGCCTCGTCGAGCAGCCGCGCCAGCCTGAGGCCGCCGCGCATGATCTGCTGCCGCGCCGGCTCGACCAGCTTGTCGATCGCCTCGGGGGTGAGCGTCCCGCGCGCCGGTGCCTTATCTGCACAGGCATCCCCGCCGAAGGCGCTGGCATAAGCCACGTCGCGCGCCACTTGCCAGCTCTCGCGGCTCCAATCCTCGGTGGTTCCGCCCCACATCGCCGCCCGCTCTTCCGCCGAATAAACGCGCACCATCACGGGTAGCGTCGATATCGCGCGTTCGGCGAGATGGCCGTCCCAGATGGTATGGAGATTGAGCCTCTCGGTCGAATAGAAGCCGTAATTCGAGCGTGCGCGATTTCCGCCCAGATCGGCATGATCCCCAGCGTGGAGCGGTTGATGCAGGTCGCCGACGAAATGGACGAGGAAGGCGAGCGCCATGATCCGCTCGCGCATCGGCACGCCGTGATCCTTCAACAGCTTCACGTCGCGGTCGATCTGGGCCGAGACGCAATTGCCGTCCGGGCAATTCGACTTGATGTCGAACGGCTTGCAGATGTTCACGTTCTGATAGTGCCAGTTATAGGCATAGCTGAAGCGCGGCCCCAGCGTCTTGATGCAATCGGCCCAGACGCTAGCCTGTTCTATCGTCTTGGCGGGGCAACCCGCGGTCTCGAGCAGCGCCGAGTTCCTCAGCAGCCGGTCGATCGAGGCGCGCACCTGCGGCGTCACGTTGCGATAGGCGATCCCCGCGATCGTCTCGTGGCCGTATTCCCAATAGGCGTGGGCGGGGGCGGAGAAGCCGGTCAACGCGGCGAAAAGGAGCAGGAAACGCTTCATTTGTCGTCTCCATAGAAGGCCACGATGCGTTCGCCGGCCGAGGAGGCGCGGCCGCGATACATGCCCGGCGTGTTGAAGCTCCAGGCCATTTCGCCGCTGGGGCCGGTCACGATCACGCCGCCCGATCCGCCCAGCGCCTTGGTCTCCGCCATCACTGCGTCGGCCGCGGCCTTGAGGCTTTCGCCCTTGAAGCGGACGCGCGCGCAGATTTCGTGCGCCACGCCTTCGCGGATGAAGAATTCGCCCGCGCCGGTCGCGGAGACGGCACAGGCGCGGTCGTCGGCATAGGTGCCGGCCCCGATGATCGGGGCGTCACCGATCCGGCCCCAGCGCTTGCCGGTGAGCCCGCCCGTCGAAGTCGCGGCGGCGACATGGCCTTTGCTGTCCATAGCCACAGCCCCGACCGTGCCGTATTTCAGATCCACATCGAACCAGCCGAGCTTGTCGTTGGCCTTCATCTTGTCGAGCTGGCGGCGGCGCTCGGGCGTGGCGAACCAGCTATTCTCGACCTGCTCGAGTCCCTGCTCCTGCGCGAACTGGTCCGCACCCGCGCCCGAGAGCATCACGTGGGGGCTCGCCTCCATCACCTTGCGCGCCAGGGCGATCGGATGACGCGTGGTGGTGCTGCCCGCGATCGAGCCGGCCTTGCGAGTCGCGCCCTCCATGATCGCGGCGTCGAGCTCGTTGCGGCCGTCCCAGGTGAACACCGCGCCGCGGCCCGCATTGAAGTGCGGGTCGTCTTCCAGCACTTGCACCGCCGCCTGCACCGCATCGAGCGAGTCGCCGCCCTCGGCGAGCACCTTGGATCCGGCTGCGAGCGCCGCTTCGAGCCCGGCGCGCACCCCCGCTTCCTGCTCGGGCTTGATCTTGTCCTTCTCGATGATCCCGGCCCCGCCGTGAATTACGAGAGTCCAGCGCGGTTTATCCTGCGCATGGGCGGAAAGCGGCATCAGCAAGGCTCCAAGCAACAAGGGGATCAGGCGCATCCAGGCACTCCAACGGGAGGATGCGCAGCCCTAGCAGAAGGTTCCGTGCTTGCCAGCAGCCAGCAGCGCTCAGGGTTCGCGTCGGTACGCCACGCGCCACATCACCACCCCGATGATCGCGGCGATCACGGCGAGCACTGCGCTGGAGGCGAGCGCGCTCAGCCAGCGATAGAGCCAGGCGCTATTGTCCATCGGCGGCATTTCGAACATCCCGAAGCCATAGGTCTGCGCGCCGACGAAGATCGCCATCGCGGTGACGGCGCCGACGAGCGCGGCGTGGCGGGGGCGGCGCAATCCCGCGACGTGCATGACCAGCCAGAGCGGCCCTCCGACGGCGGTAAGCGCGATCCCCGCGAAGACGCTGCCGATCATCCAGCCGCTGGCGAGAGCAAGCGGATCGCGCTGCCCGCCGAGGAGGAGCAGCCCGAGCACGATCCCACCCGCGAGCACGCTTCCGACGCCGAGTGCGAGCCCGGCGCGGTCGATCGAAATCTCATAACGGCGCGGTGCGCGCATGGCGCGTTCGTTCACGGACTCAGGCTCCCCAACCCCAGGCCATGAAACATATGCCTAACAGGAACTTACCGCAACAGGCCGAATCGCGAGGGATTTGCCGTTTTGATACGCCTCAGCGTAGGGCGGCGAAGCGCCCCGCCGCCTCGCACGCGGCGAGCCCGGCCATGTCGGGCGGCGGCGGAGGCGCGCTTAGCGGCCCCACCTCGACCATCTGACCGATCCGAGCCGCCGCGAAGCGCTGGGGCGCGGCGCCCGCGCAGCCGAGCATGTCCGCGAGCATCCGGGGCGGGGTGTCAAAGCCCTCCCACGAAAGCCGGAACGTGCCCCAATGAATCGGGATCGATTGCGGCCGTCCCAGCCCATCCCACACGCGGATCGCGTCGCGCGGTCCGATATGGCTGCCGCTCGCCATCTGCCCTTCCTCAAAGCGGAACGCACCGATCGGGATAGCCGCCAGCCGGATCGGCCCTAAAGCGGCGGCCTCGGCAGGCCATTGGCCGTCGCCGAGCCCGGTGTCGCCCGCGAAGAAGAAATTGCCGCTCGGCAGCCCGACGACGAAACTGGACCAGAGCGCCCGGTTACGGTCGCTGAACCAGCGGCTGTCCCAATGGTGGCTGCGAGTCACAGCGGCCCATATGCCGGGCCTCACTGCGATCCGCTGCCCCCAGTCGAGCGCCCGCGCGCGTACTCCTGCGCCGCCGATAACCGCATCATTGCCCAGTGAAGTGACGATCAGCGGCCGATCGCGCTCCCACAGCCGCTTGAGTGTGGTCAGGTCCATATGATCATAGTGATTGTGGCTGACGAGTACCAAGTCGATCCTGGGCAAATCCTCGAGCGCGATTCCCGGTACGGCGACGCGCTTCGGTCCCATTCCAAAGGGCCCCGCATGCCCGCTCCAGACCGGATCGGTCAGGATATTCATCCCATCCGCCTGAACCAGCATGGTGGCATGTCCCACCCAGGTCGCTACCATTCGCCCGTCGCTGACTCTCGCTGGCGGCTTGGCGCGCCTAATTGCGACAGTTTCGGGCCACACCGGGCGCGCCGGATCGCCGAATGCCTGCTTCCAGAGGAAACTGGCGCGGCTGCCCGCGCCACTCACTTTCAAGCGGTCGTCGTCGCCGTCGGGATTGAAGAAATGCGCGCCGTCGAAATGGCTGCTCACCGGCCCGCGATAATAGATGCGGTCGAGGAAATGCGGCACGACCGTCGCCGCCAGGCAAAGGACGACGATTGTCCACAAAAGGAAGGCCCCGCCGGCCCGAACGAAACGCATCGCGCATTGTCGCGGCGCGAGCCGCTGCGATCAAGCCGCTTGATCCCTGCGCCCGGCCTAAACTAACTCCAGGCCCGATGACCGCGCTTCCGCAGACTTCGCCCGAGGCAGCCGCCGAACTCGAACGGCTGGCCGCAGAGATAGCGCGCCACAACCGGCTCTATCACACCGATGATTCGCCCGAGATCAGCGACGCCGAATATGACGCGCTGATGCGGCGCAACGCGGCGATCGAGGCGGCTTCCCCCGAACTGGTCCGCGCCGATTCGCCCTCGAAGATGGTCGGCGCAGCGCCCGCGGGGCACCTCGCCAAGGTGGCGCACGCCCGGCAGATGTTCAGCCTCGACAATGCGTTTGGCGAGGAGGAGGTGACCGATTTCCTCAGCCGCGTCCGCCGCTTCCTCAAGCTCTCCGAAGACGCGGAAGTGATGCTTACGGCCGAGCCGAAGATCGACGGGCTCTCCTGTTCGCTGCGCTATGTGAAAGGCCAACTCGTCCAGGCGCTCACCCGGGGCGACGGCCAGATCGGCGAAGATGTGACGGCCAATGTGCGCACCATCGGCGATATTCCGGCGACGATCGCGGACGCGCCGGACGTGTTCGAAGTGCGCGGCGAGGTCTATATGGCCAAGCAGGCCTTTGCCGCGCTCAATGCCCGCCTGCTCGCCGAGGCGGAGGACCCGGCAAAGGCCCGCCAGTTCGCCAATCCCCGCAACGCCGCCGCCGGTTCGCTGCGCCAGAAGGACCCGGGCGTGACCGCCTCGCGTCCGTTGCGCTTCCTTGCCTGGGGCTGGGGGGAGGTGTCCGAAGAACCCTCGGGCGGCCAGTTCGAGGCGATGCAGCGCATCAGGGACTGGGGATTTCCTGTCTCGGACCTGCTGACCAGGGGCATACCCGCCAATGCCTTCGCCCAATATCGCCGGATCGAGAAGCAGCGCGCGGACTTGCCCTTCGATATCGACGGCGTGGTCTACAAGCTGGAGCGGCTGGACTGGCAGGCGCGGCTCGGTTTCGTCGGGCGCGCGCCCCGTTGGGCAGTCGCGCACAAATTCCCCGCCGAACGCGCCGAGACGATACTCAACGATATCGAGATCCAGGTCGGCCGGACCGGCAAGCTCACCCCCGTCGCCAAGCTGGAGCCGGTCACCGTCGGCGGCGTCGTCGTCCGCAATGCCACGCTGCACAATGCGCACGAAATCGCCCGGCTGGGCGTTCGCCCCGGCGACCGCGTCATCCTCCAGCGCGCCGGCGATGTGATCCCCCAGATCGTGGAGAATCTTACCCGCGACGAGAGCCGTCCCGCCTATGCATTCCCAGATCATTGCCCGCGTTGCGGCTCCGAGGCGGTGGCGGAAGAGGGCGAAGTGGATGTCCGCTGCACCGGCGGCCTGATCTGTCCCGCCCAGCGGCTCGAGCGGCTCAAGCATTTCGTCAGCCGCGGCGCGCTCGACATCGACGGGCTCGGCGAAAAGACGCTGGTCGAGCTGCTGGACCTCGGCTGGATCGTCGAACCGGCCGATATCTTCCGGCTGCGGCCGCACCGCGAGGCGTTGCTCGAGCGGGAAGGGTGGCAGGCGAAGTCCGTCGATGCGCTGCTGGCGGCGATCGACGCGAAGCGCGAGCCCGATGCGGCGCGGCTGCTTTTCGGCCTGGGCATCCGCCATGTCGGCCAGATTACCGCGCGCGACCTGATGAAGCGCTTTGCGACGCTGCCTGCGCTGCGCGAGGCGGCGCAGGCGGCCCATGCCGGCGATCCCGAAGCGCTCGCGCATTTCGCCACCATCGAAGGCGTGGGGCCCATAGTGGTGGCGACGCTCGGGGCGTTTTTCCATGAGCCGCACAATTTGCAGCTTTGGGACGATCTGCTGAGGGAAGTGGCGCCGCCGCCTTTCCTGGTCGAGAGCCGCGAATCCGAAGTTACCGGGCTCACCCTCGTGTTCACCGGCAGCCTCGAGTCGCTCAGCCGCGACGAGGCCAAGGCGCAGGCCGAATCGCTGGGCGCGCGTGTCGCCGGATCGGTCTCGGCAAAGACCGGGTTGGTGATCGCGGGGCCCGGCGCTGGATCGAAGCTCAAAAAGGCCGCCGAGTTCGGGATTCGCGTCATTTCGGAGGAGGAATGGGCCGCGATCGTCTCTGCCGCGCACGCTGGTCGGTGATGCTTTTTTGCAACGCAGCAAAATGAATCATAAGTTAACAACAGGATCGACACGGACTCCGATTGACTGTCACAAGCTAGCCATAAATGAGTTTCATGGGCGGCCCATACGGTGAACCGCACCGCGTGATTCAGTGCACCAGAGCACCTAAGGGGACTACCAATGCGCACCAAGCTTTTTGCAGGCGTGGCTTTTGCCGCGCTGATGATTCCGGCGAGCGCCTTCGCGCAGTCGACCGGGACGATCGACGCCGAAGAGGGCACCGAGATCGTCGTGACCGGCAGCCGCCTCGATGATGGCGTCAGCGGCATCGTCGTCCCCGATACTTCGAAGGCCAAGGCCGTCCTCACCCAGGAATTCATCGAGCGCCAGTCGCCGGGCCAGTCGGTCAACGACCTGATCAACCAGCTTCCGGGTGTCAGCTACCAGAACAATGATCCCTATGGCTCATCGGGCGGCTCGATGAACATTCGCGGCTTCGATGCTTCGCGCATCAGCCAGACCTTTGACGGCATTCCGCTCAACGATTCGGGCAACTACGCCATTTATGGCAACCAGCAACTCGATCCCGAGCTGATCCAGCAGGTAAACGTCAACCTCGGCACGACCGACGTCGACAGCCCGACTGCCGCCGCAACCGGCTCCACCGTCAACTACCGCACCCGTCTGCCGGGCCAGGATTTCGGCGTGAAGCTCGTCGGCTCGGTTGGCCAGTTCGATTTCATGCGCATCTTCGGCATGGTCGATACCGGCGAATTCACCAGCTGGGGCACGCGCGCCTTCATCTCAGCCAGCACGGCGCGGAACCATTCGCCGTTCAACAAAGATTCGCAGATCGAAAAGCAGCAATATAACGCGCGCATCTATCAACCGCTCGGCGGTTCGGGCGATTTCATCTCGCTCTCAGGCCATTACAACCAGAACCGCAACAATTTCCAGGGCTCGGTCTCGCTGCGCACCGATACCGCGGGCGGTCTCTTGGTTCCCAGCCGCTTCCCGATCACGCGCGCCGAGCGCCAGTACACGATCGCGCCGTGCACGATCAACAGGACCTCAGGTCCCGGCGCCCAGACAGCGAACACCTGTGGCTCGGTGTTCGATCAGCGCTTCAACCCTTCGAACACGGGCAACGTCCGCGTCGCCGGCCGCTTCACGCTTGCCGATGGCCTCGTCCTGGCGCTCGATCCGAGCTATCAGTACACGAAGGCAAATGGCGGCGGCACCGTAGTGGGCCAGGAAGCACGCCGTGACGTGTTCCCTTCGGGTGGCGCATCGAATTGCAACACCACGCCTAACTCGGCGACCGTGAGCTGCCAGGTGGGCTATATCGGCGGCGTTCCCTATTATGGCCGCGACTTGAACGGGGACGGCGATCTGCTCGATACGATCCGCGTGCTGGCGCCGAGCCAGACGCAGACGCACCGCATCGTGCTGATTTCGTCGCTGCGTTACGATCTGAGCGACAATCACAGCCTGCGCCTTGCTTATACTTATGACCGAGCCCGCCATCGCCAGACCGGCGAAACCAACTTCCTCGAAACCAATGGCACGCCCACGGATGTGTTCCCGGTAAATGCCGGCCTCGCCGACGCCAACGGACGCATCCTCCAGAAGCGCGATCGCCTGTCGTTTGCCATCCTGCAGCAGGTGGCTGGCGAGTATCGCGGCGAGTTCTTCGATAATCAGCTGACGGTGACGGCGGGCGTGCGAGCTCCGTTCTTCAAGCGCAACCTTACCAACTATTGCGCCACGTCGAGCGCCGCAGGCTTCGTCGAGTGCTTTACGGACGACACCGCGGGTCTCAATGCGTTCCTGACGGGCGTGCCTACCCAGACGGTGATCGCGGCGGTGGCTACGGCGAACGGCGCGACGTGCACGGGGACACCTTCGGTTTGCACCTTCCCCACTCAGGGGCCGCAGCAGCGTGTCTTCAATTACAGCAAGGTGCTGCCGAATATCGGCTACACTGCGGACCTGACCCCGCAGCTTACCCTGTTCGGCAACTTTTCGCAGGGCCTGCAGGTCCCCGGCACCGACAATCTTTACAACTCGTTCTACTTCCCACGGGCGGCGACGGCCGCCAATCCCGAGCCTGAGACGACGAACAATTTCGACACCGGCCTGCGCTTCCGCTCGTCGCGCATCCAGGCGCAGTTCTCGGGCTGGTTCACCGACTATAAGAACCGGCTGGCTTCGTCCTACGATCCCGAGCTGGACAGGACGGTCTATCGGAACCTGGGCAGCGTGAAGAAGTACGGCTTTGACGGCAGCATCGCCTTCCAGCCCGTTCGGCAACTCAGCATCTATGGGTTCGGCTCGTATCTCCATTCGGAGATTCAGGATGATGTCGTGGTAGGGCGCACCAGCGTGGCGGGTCCGCTGGGTCCGATCGGCTCCCCGGTTTATGCCCCTACGGCCGGCAAGCGTGAATCGAATGCTCCGGTCTATACCTTCGGCGGCGGCGCCACGCTGGATCTCGGCATGATCAGCGCTGGCTTCAACGTGAAGCGCACGGGTGAGCGTTACATCTACGACACCAACGAGCCGGTTCGTGCTTTCATCGCGGGAGTCTCGACGCAGGTGTATGGCGCCAAGGCCCCGGCATACACGCTGGTCGATCTGAACGCGCGGGTCGATCTTACCTGGGCCGGCCTGAACAAGAACACGTATTTCCAGGTGAACGTGCTCAACGCTTTCGACGAATTGTGGGTCGGCAGCATCAACAGCGGCAACGGCGCGCTGAACCAGGGCCCGGCGTTCAACACCACGGGCACCGCGGTTACGAGCTATGGCTTCCCGCTGAACGTCCAGATCGGCTATCCGCGCACCGTGATGGGTTCGCTGGTAGTGGGCTTCTAAAGCTCGGCGAACGGACTGCAAACGAAGCCGCCGCCCCGGCGATGGAGCGGCGGTTTTCGTTTGTAGGGCTGGCGCGCGCGCCACACTAACGCACGGTTACGATAAGTGAGACCACTCTTCCCGCTCACCCTGAGCCTGTCGAAGGGCTGCCATCCTCTTGACCCAGCGCCCGCGGATAGAGCCCTTCGGCAGGCTCAGGGTGAGCGGGTGGTGGGTCGATCCTCTCGTAACCGCCTCACAGCGGTCGTTTGAGGCTATGCCGCCTCTATCTTGGCGTAGATCGAGTTGATCGGCCGGGCGAATATGCGGCGGACCATCGGCTCGAAGAATTGGAGGCTCTCGCTTTGATAAGCGGGGTCGAACGCGGCCTGATCGTATTTCTCGCAAAATTCCGCGCACGCATCGAAATAGCGGTGCCCGCGAAACGCTTCGCGCGCGTCACGGTCGAGCCCGAGATAATGGAAGAAATAATAGCCCTGGAAAGCGCCGTGCTGCTGGGCGATCCAGTGCAGCTCTTCGCTGACGAAGGGCCTCAAGATCGCCGCAGCGATATCGGGGTGATTGTAGCTGCCCAGCGTGTCACCGATGTCGTGGAGCAGCGCCATCACGACATAATCCTCGCCCCGCCCGTCGCGGTGCGCGCGGGTCGCGGTCTGGAGAGAATGCTGCAACCGGTCGATCGGAAAGCCGCCGAAATCGCCGTCGAGCAGCTTCAGGTGCGCGAGCACCCGGTCCGCCAGGCCGCGGGCATAGCCCATGAACTGGCCGCCGATGATGCTCCAGTCTTCCTGCGTGCCCTTGGCCATCGCCGTGAATTTCGCGCGCTCGCCCCCATCCTGCATTTTGTCCTGCACCGGGCCTCTCCTGCTTTTCACACAGCCTAACCCTCTTTGCCGCGCCTTCCCAGCGGTGTTAGAGGCGGGCCCGTGGCGAACGCAGTCAAATCCGCGCGGCGATTGATGCCGGCGCCCATTCGCGATCCCGGCCTGCTCTCGCGCCCGTTCTTCGAAGATAAGGCGCGCGCCTTCTGGCGGCTCCAGGCGGCGGGCTGGTCGGGCTATCTGCTGCTGCGCACCGTCTCGTCGGTTTCGAACGAGCTCTCGGTCGAGCGCGTCATCGCGGCTATCATCGAATCGATCGTGGGCTATTGCCTGACTTTGCTGCTCTCCACGCTCTACGGCTATTATCGCCGCCTGCCGCGGATCACCGGCATTTTTCTCACGCTGGCGACGCTTGCCATCGCGACGGTCATCTATGCCGTTATCGACGCCTTCACGATTTCCTTCATCAGGATCGGCGAGCCTGGAATCAACGTCCCGCTAGTCGTTGCGGCGCTGTTTCTCAATTTCACGGTGCTCGCGGGCTGGTCGGCGCTCTATTTCGGCATCAACTTCTATTTGATCGTGGAGCAGCAGATCGGGCAGATGCAGGCGCTGGAAAGCCAGGCAAGCCACGCCCAGCTCGCAATGCTGCGCTACCAGCTCAACCCGCATTTCCTGTTCAATACGCTCAATTCGATTTCGACGCTGGTCCTCTTGAAGCAAACCGAGCGTGCCAACATCATGCTGAGCCGCCTCAGCTCGTTCCTGCGCTATACGCTGGCCAACGAGCCCACCGCGCACGTCACGCTCGCGCAGGAAGTCGAGACGTTGCAGCTCTATCTTGAGATCGAGAAGATGCGTTTCGACGAGCGGCTGCGCCCGCATTTCGATATCGATCCACGCGTCGCCAAGGCGAGATTGCCTTCGCTGCTGCTCCAGCCGCTGGTCGAAAACGCAATCAAATATGCCGTCACGCCGCAGGAAGAGGGGGCGGATATCACCGTCACGGCTCGGCTCGCCGGGGAACGGGTGCAGATCGCCGTATCCGATACCGGACCGGGATTGATCGAACGCCAACCGAGGCCGACCCTTTCAACCGGCGTGGGGCTCGCCAATATAAGGGAACGGCTGGCGCAGTCCTTCGGGGCTGACCACCGTTTCGTTTCGCAATCGAACCCGGGGCATGGGTTCAGCGTTGAAATCGAGATACCGTTCCAGATCGAGGAACCGAACCGAGAGGCCGCATGACCATCCGTACCATCCTCGTCGACGACGAACCCCTGGCAATCCAGGGGCTTGAGTTGCGCCTTCAGGAGCACGAAGACGTCGAGATCATCGACAAATGCTCGAACGGGCGTGAGGCGATACGCGCGATCAAAACGCATAAGCCCGACCTCGTCTTCCTCGACATCCAGATGCCCGGCTTCGACGGCTTTTCGGTCGTCCAGGGGCTGATGGAAGTCGAGCCGCCGCTGTTTGTGTTCGTCACGGCCTATTCGGACCACGCCATCCGCGCGTTCGAAGCGCAGGCGATGGATTATCTGATGAAGCCGGTCGAGCCCTCACGCCTAGCCGACACGCTCGATCGCGTCCGCCAACGCCTGACCGAGAAGCGCGGCGTCGAGGAAGTCGAGAAACTCAAGGAAGTGCTCGCCGAAGTCGCGCCCAATGCGGCCGACGAGATGGCGGCGGCGGACGGGGGCGAAATGGCTTCGAACCGCTTCGAAAAGCTCATCAACATCAAGGATCGCGGCCAGATTTTCCGCGTCGATGTCGATACGATCGAGCGCATCGACGCCGCGGGCGATTACATGTGCATCTATACTGGCGACAACACCTTGATCCTGCGCGAGACGATGAAGGATCTGGAAAAGCGCCTCGATCCGCGCCGCTTCCAGCGCGTCCACCGCTCGACCATCGTCAATCTCGACTTGGTCAAGCAGGTCAAGCCGCACACCAATGGCGAATGCTTCCTGGTGCTCGATTCCGGCGCCAGCGTGAAGGTCAGCCGCTCGTATCGGGACGTAGTCGCCAGATTCGTTCACTGAAGGCAGGCGCGGGGCGCCATTGACGAACGAGAACATATAGGCAACATTTCTAGCAAGGGGAGTGTGCCGTGACCAGCAAGTTCGAGACCTTCGCCGCGCTTCATGTGCCCGGCGATCCGCTTATCCTGTTCAATGTCTGGGACGCCGGCAGCGCGCAGGCGGCCGAGCGGGCAGGGGCCAGGGCCATCGCAACCGGCAGCGCCTCGGTCTCAAAGGCTCACGGTTTCAGCGATGCCGAGGAACTTCCGCTCGATCTCGCGCTCGCCAATGCCGAGCGCATCGTCGGCGCGACGTCGCTGCCGGTTAGCGTGGACTTCGAAGGCGGCTATTCGACCGACCCGCAACAGACCGCCGCCAATGTCGCGCGGCTGGCGGCGGCCGGTGCGGTGGGCTGCAATCTCGAGGACCAGATCATCGCCACGCATGGTACGCCCGAGCGGGCGATGCACGACGTGATCGACCAATGCGCGCGGATTGCAGCGATCGCCCGCGCGGCCCCCGATTTCTTCGTAAACGCCCGAACCGATCTGTTCCTGATCACGAAAGCCGACACGCATACCGAGGCGATGGCGGATGCCGCAATCGAACGGGGCAAGGCTTATGCCGATGCCGGGGCGCATGGCTTTTTCGTCCCCGGCCTCGCCGATCTTCGCCTGCTGGAGAAGGTCTGCAAGGCAGTGCCGCTGCCGGTCAATTTCATGGCATTCCCCGGTGCGCCCTCGGCCGAGGCGGTGGCCGCCGCCGGCGTCGCGCGGATAAGCCATGGGCCCTTCCCCCACATGCTCGCCCTCAAGGCGTTCGAGGATGCGGCGCGGGCCGCGTTTGCCTAGGCTTCGGCTCCCGCGCCGGTTTCGCTTTCGCCTTCGCCCTCCGCGGGGCGCTCGAACCATGCCTCGACCACGCCCTTGAGCGTGATCGTCAGCGGCTGACCGCGGCGATCTACCTTGTTACCCAGAGCGACTTTGATCCAGCCCTCGGAGATCGAATATTCCTCCACGTCGCGCCGCTCAGCGCCCTTGAATCGGATACCGATCCCACGCTCCAGCACGGGCTGGTTGAAATAGGGGCTGTTCTGATTGACCGAAAGCCGGTCCGGGGGAGTGTCGCTCATGCGAGCGCCCTAGCCGCTATTCTCCTCAAGAAAAAGGGGCGCGGAGACCAGTCTCCGCGCCCCTTCCTTTGTTAGCTTGCTATCCTTAGCGGCAATAGCGGACGCGCACGCTGCGGCCCAGATACGGGTCGTAATGGCGGCGCACGGTGCAGTTGTTGTAGCCGCGATACCGGCGATAATTCTCGCGGTAGTAATAGCCGTCGGTGGGGTAGTAGCCGCGCTGGCGATAATAGCGGCGGTCGTAATCATAGCGGCGGTCGCCCGAAAGCGCTGCCCCGATGGCGATGCCGGCGATCCCGGCGACAATCGCGGCGCCGCCGTCATCGCGGTGATGGCGGCGATAGCGTTGCGCTTCGGCGGCCGGCGCGACAGCGACAAGCACGCTGGCGCCGAGAGTGACGCCGAGAACGGCCTTCTTGATCAGATTGGTCATGACATACTCCTCACTCAAAACCTGCGCCCTGACCCGGTCTCTCATCAACGCGAGTCGGCCGCTGAGGATGCATTCCTAGTCGAGCACGCCTGAATGGCCGCGGAACTGACTGTTAAGCAGTGGTTTAGCTGGGTAGGTCGATCCCATGCGATATTGGCTCCTCCGCTCCGAACCCGATGCCTATGGCTGGGACGATCTGGTCCGCGACGGCGGCACCGAATGGAATGGCGTGCGAAATTATACCGCGCGCAACTTCCTGAAGGAGATGCAGCCCGGGGACCGCGCACTCTTTTACCATTCGAACACTGAAAAGGCCGCGGTGGGCGTGATGGAGATCACCCGCGCCTGGCAGCCCGACGGCGAGGACGGCAAATGGGCCAGCGTCGCGGTGAAGCCGGTCGAGAAATTGGCCCGGCCGGTGACGCTCGCTGACATAAAGGCCGAGCCCAGGCTCGCCGGCATCGAAGTCCTGCGCCAATCGCGGCTGTCGGTGACGCCGGTGCGCGATGAGGAGTGGAAGGTGCTGTTGGAGAAAGCTCAGCTATGATCCCCTCCGCGGTCGTCAAAGCATTTCATGATACCGCGCAACTCAAGCGATCCGACCTGTTCTCTAATGCTGTGCTGACTCCGATCACCGCGCCCGCGGATGCTGAAACAGCTGCTCCTGGCTGGGTGGGCGCCGAGTGGAACCGTGGGACGCTACTCGTCGGCATCAATCCGGGGGGAGGCGGCGATAGCTACAAAAGAAACCCTACCGATGATCTTCTGTACGGGGCATTGCGCACTTTCAGAGATGCGGTGGGAGAGGAGGCGCAAGCACGCGCGTTTCGCAGCGAATCGAATATCTGGTCGGGACTTCAACAGGGACACAATATTTGGCGAATCATCGGGCCAATCGCAAATGCGACGGGCGAGTCCGTTACCCAGCTAGCGTTCATGAACATCCTGCCGTTTCGGACTCGCATGGACGCGATTGCCCCGGCCGAGACGTTGCAAACTGCATGGCGCTTGTCCGCCCAACCGCAAATCGTCGCGCTACGTCCCAAGCGCGTGATTGCTCTCGGGGCGAAGGCATGGAAGATTTTGTCACGATTCGATCTGCCGCGGGACACCGAGCTGGTGCAGTTCAAGCGAGGAATCGGAGACAGCTACATTCCCATCGAGTCCCAGGTAGTTCTCGCCAAGCTTGCCGCTGGAAGCACAGAAACCGCTTAAGCCGCAACCTTCGCCCGCGAAGCCTTCTTCCGCTCGTGCGGATCCAGATACCGCTTCCTCAGCCGGATAGACTTGGGCGTGACCTCCACCATCTCGTCATCGTCGATATAGGCGATCGCCTGTTCCAGCGTCATCTTCCACGGCGGAGTCAGGCGGATCGCGTCGTCCTTGCCGCCCGAAGCGCGGAAGTTGGTGAGCTGTTTGGCCTTCATCGGATTGACTTCCAGGTCGTCCGGCTTGGCGTTCTCGCCGACGATCATGCCTTCGTAGAGCTGCTCCTGCGGCGCGACCATCAGGATGCCGCGCTCTTCCAGCGGGCCGAGCGCATAAGCATTCGATTCGCCCGCGCCATTCGAGATCAGCACGCCGTTCTTGCGGCCTTCGATCTTGCCTTTGTGGGGGCCGTATTTCTCGAAGAGCCGGTTCATGATGCCGGTGCCGCGGGTATCCGACAGGAATTCGCCGTGATAGCCGATCATTCCGCGGCTGGGTGCCGAGAAAGTGATGCGCGTCTTGCCGCCGCCCGAGGGGCGCATGTCGGTAAGCTCGGCCTTGCGGATGTTCATCTTCTCGACGACCGTGCCCGAATATTCCTCGTCCACATCGATTATGACGGTCTCGTAGGGCTCGGTCTTGTTGCCCTGCTCGTCTTCCCCGAACAGCACGCGCGGGCGGCTGATGCCGAGCTCGAAGCCCTCGCGGCGCATCGTCTCGATCAGCACGCCGAGCTGGAGTTCGCCACGGCCGGCGACTTCGTAGCTGTCGCGGTCGGCGGCTTCGGTGACCTTGATTGCGACATTGCTCTCGGCTTCGCGGAACAGGCGGTCGCGGATCATGCGGCTGGTCACCTTGGTGCCTTCGCGGCCCGCCATGGGCGAATCGTTCACGGCGAAGCGCATGCTCAGCGTCGGCGGATCGATCGGCTGGGCGTGGAGCGGATCGGTCACGCTGGGATCGCAGATCGTGTTCGAGACAGTGGTGTGGGTGAGGCCCGCGATCGAGATGATGTCGCCCGCCTGGGCCTCGTCGGTCGGGACGCGCTCCAGCCCGTGGAAGGTCATGATCTTCGACGCACGGCCCGTCTCGACCACGTTGCCGTCATTGTCGAGGCTGTGGATCGCCTGGTTGGTCCGGATCGAGCCGGAGAATACCAGGCCGGTTAGGATGCGGCCGAGGAAATTGTCGCGGTCGAGCAGGGTCACCAGGAACTTGAACGGACCATCCGGATCGGCCGCGGGCGGCGGCACATGCTCGACGATCTTGTTGAACAGCGGCGCCAGCGTGCCCTCGCGCAGATCGGGATCGACGTTGGCATAGCCATTGCGGCCGGATGCATAGAGCACGGGGAAGTCGAGCTGTTCGTCATTGGCTTCGAGGCTGACGAACAGGTCGAACACTTCGTCGAGCACTTCCTGGATGCGCTCGTCGGGACGATCGATCTTGTTGACCACGACGATCGGGCGCAGGCCGAGCGCGAGCGCCTTGCCGGTGACGAACTTGGTCTGCGGCATTGCGCCTTCGGAGGCATCGACCAGCAGGATCACGCCATCGACCATCGAGAGGATGCGCTCGACCTCGCCGCCGAAATCAGCGTGGCCAGGCGTATCGACGATGTTGATCCGCGTGCCCTCCCAATCGACCGAGGTGCACTTGGCCAGGATCGTGATGCCACGCTCTTTTTCGAGGTCGTTCGAATCCATCGCGCGCTCTTCGACGCGCTGATTGTCGCGGAAGGTGCCGGACTGGCGGAAGAGCTGGTCGACGAGCGTGGTCTTGCCGTGATCGACGTGGGCGATAATCGCCACGTTGCGAAGATTCATGAATCTGTCCTGGATGCCGCTGGAATGCGGTTCGGGCGCGCCCTTAGCGCAATTTGTGCGCTGCGGGAAGAGTATGCGGACGCTCTGCCGTCACATCACCTCGCGCAGCCAGCCGGTTCCCACATCGCCGTGGGGACGGATTCCTGCTCGGCAGTCCTGTCACCTGCCGCCGCCCAGGTCGCGCTATACCAGAGCGCCTGGCCAAGCCCGCGCATGAAGATGCGAGCGGGTGCCGCGTCGCTCGACTGGGGCGGACTGGCGAACGATTCGAGATCGGGCTTGAACGCATCGAAGGTGATGTCCTGAAGCGGATCGTTCGCCTCGGCCGCGGCGGCGCTCGATTCCTTCCAGTCCTTGATCGCCTGGGGCGGCTCGCCGTCTTCGCGCTTGTCTTCGGCGTCGTGCAGCTGGGGCCGGACCGAGGGAGTGATCCAGGTGCCGCCATAGCCGTTGGGCGACTGGAATTCGAACCAATAGACGCGCTTCGGCGTGCGAACCCAGAACATCAGGTCCGATGTCGCCATGGGGTGTGCGCGCTGGCCGAACCCGGCGGTGAATTCCGGCGCGCCTTTCAGCCGATAGATAGAGTAGACGATCGGGCAGGCCGGTGCATCGAGCAGCGGCGCCTGTTGCGCCTGCGCCGCGGGCATGAGCAGGGCGGCCGCCAGCAGGCCTCGCAATATCGCCATCAATAGTCCTTCCACGCCTTGTCGGGGCCGCCGAGCTGCACCGAGAGGTCCTTTAGCTTGAGGCTGGTGCCGGCGATCTCGAAGCGCAGATCGGCGCGGCCGCCCCCGGCGCAGCAATTCGGGTCGCCGTCCTTCCAAAGCTCGGTCGCGGCGGCGAGGCTCGTCAGATCGTACTCCACGCCGTGCCAGGCGCCATAGCCTTTGGGCAGGCGGCGATCGAGATCGTCGCGCCAGCTCTCCAGCTCTATCTCGACCCATTTGCCGCCCCGGCGCTGGAAGAGCATGTCGGCATTGCCGTTGCCGGTGCCCGCCCTCCTGCCGCTGACCCATAGGAGCTGATGTTCCGGGCTGTAGCGCGGGGTTTCCATCCACACGCCTTCGAACGTCCAGCCGATCAGTCGGGGTTCGGCGTGGCCGCTTGCATCCCACAGCATCGCGCCCATGCCGATGCCGTCCTCTTCGGAGGAGCCCGCCTGGAGCTGCCAGAGGATATGCGTGCCGTCGGGATCGCGCAGCGCGCCGTTCATGGGCACCCGGCAATCCATGCTCAGCCATCTGGCGAGGCATTGGTCGCCAAGCATCGCGAACACGCTGGGGGCGGGATAGATGCTCGCCGCGCGCTGGAGCTCCTTGTCGACCGTGTGGATCTGGTCGGTGACGTGACCCGCGCGCGCCGCGGCATCGAGCGGCTTGCGCTCTGCGTCGGTCGCCCCGGCGAGCCATTTGCGGAACTCCCCAGCCCGGACAGCCCAGGTGGCCGGGCGCGCCGTCGCGGATTGCACCGCCTGCTCTTTCGCGGCCAGTTCGGCATCCGGCGACTGCGCAAGCGCAGGGCCCCCGACCGCCGTGGCGAGCGCGACAAGCGCGATCCCAAGCAATTTCCGGTATCGCATGCCGAAGCCCCCCATCTGAACACATGCGCAAAGTGACACCGGATCGGTCCCGCGCAAAGACGTTATCAGGAAATGTCACACTTGGCGGGGCGTTCTCTGGTGCCCTATGTGAGCAACACAGTTGGATAGCTGCCGCATTGCGCCTATTGAAGGCTGGCAGCTTTGGAGAAGACGATAATGGCGACCGAGACCATGACGGCCGAACAGGATCTGGTGCTGACACCGCCCGAGCCGGTGAAGGCCATTGCGCCCGCAAAGGCGACGGGGCTGGTGCCGGTGGAGGACGCCAAGAAGACCGAGCTCGAGGCGCGCGTCGATACGTTCATCGACGATCTGGTCGCGCAGGACGTCAATTCGCCCGAATTCGGCAAGCGCGTGGATGCGATCGCGGCGATGGGCCAAAAGGAAATCCGCGAGGCGGCCGGGCAATCGAACCGCTTCCTCGACAGACCGGTCAAGGCAATGGGCCAGGAAACCGGCGTCGGCGCGGACCTGCTGGCGCTGCGCAAGACGGTCGAAGACCTGGACCCGAGCAAGAACGGCAAGCTGATCGGCGGCGGCGGGGGCTTTTTGCAGAAGCTCTTCGGCACCGGGCTGACCGGCTATTTCCGCAAGTATCAAAGCTCGCAGACCCACATCAACGGCATCCTCAAGAGCCTGTCCAACGGCAAGGACGAGCTGCTGATGGACAATGCCGCGATCGACACCGAGCGGACCAATTTATGGAATGCGATGGGGCGGCTGGAGCAGATGATCTATCTCTCCAAGGCAATGGACGAGAAGCTCGAGGCCAAGGCGTTGGAACTGGAAGCGACCGATCCGGCCAAGTCCAAGGCAATCAAGGAGACCGCGCTCTTCTATGTCCGGCAGCGCACGCAGGACCTGCTTACCCAGATGGCGGTGACCGTGCAGGGCTACCTCGCGCTCGACCTGGTCAAGAAGAACAATGTCGAGCTGGTGAAGGGCGTGGACCGCGCATCGACCACGACGGTTTCGGCACTGCGCACCGCGGTTACGGTGGCGCAGGCGCTGACCAATCAGAAGCTCGTGCTCGATCAGGTGACTGCGCTGAATACGACGACTGCCGGACTGATCGATTCGACCGGCGCGCTGCTCAAGAGCCAGTCGGCGGCGATCCACGAACAGGCCGCGTCTTCCACCATCCCGGTCGAGACCCTCCAGCGCGCCTTCCAGAACATCTATGACACGATGGATGCGATCGACACGTTCAAATTGAAGGCGCTCGACAGCATGAAGACCACGGTCAACACGCTTTCGAACGAAGTAGAGAAATCGAAGGGCTATATAGCGCGGGCCGAGGGCGCGGCGCAGAACCAGCTGGGCGGATCGGCCGAAACCTTCAAGCTGGAGGCCATGTAAGCCAGTGACCGATGTCGATCGCCTTAGCGCGCGCGCCAGCGAGCTGATCGAGCGCACGCGTGCGCAGCTACCCGCCACGCCTGCCGAGCAGAGGATGCGCCGCCGCCGGGAGAGCGAAGTCTTGCGCCGTGTCGGGCGGATTGCGGCGGCGGACGGCGCGATCCTGGTCGGTGCGATCGTCTTCGCGCTGGCGGTCGCGCCGCTCGGCGTGATGGGGGCGATGCTGGTCGCGGTGCTGCTGATCGCGGCGACCTTGCTGTTCGCGGTCCTGCCCGTGGGGAGCGCGCCGGAGGCCGAGCAATTGGGGCAAGTGCCGCTCAAGGCACTGCCGCGCACCACAGAGCATTGGCTCGACGCGCAGCGGCCCGCGCTTCCCGCCCCGGTCCAGGGGCTGGTCGATTCGATCGGCGTGAAGCTCGAGATTCTCGCGCCCCAATTGGCGATGCTCGACGAGCGGGCACCGGCCGCGTTCGAAGTGCGCAAGCTGATCGGCGAGCAACTGCCCGAACTGATCAAGGGCTATGCCCGCGTGCCGGAGCCGCTCCGCCGCGTCGAGCGCAACGGGCTGACTCCGGACCAGCAGCTGGCGCAGGGGCTGCAAGTGATCGATGACGAGATCGCGGAGATGAGCGCGCAGCTCGCGCAGGGCGACCTCGATCTGCTGGCGACGCGCGGGCGCTATCTGCAGATCAAATATCAGGGTGACGGGGAAGGCTAGCGCTTGATCCCTGCCGCCGCCCGCTCGGCAAGCCGTTCGACGGCGGCCACGTGGATGCCGGGAACGGTGGCGAGCACGCCAAAGGCTTCCGCGGCAGGGGTGTTGAAATCGAGGGGGCGGCCGAGGGCGTCGCTTACCGTCGCACCGGCCTCGCTAGCGATGAGCACCGCGGCGGCGATGTCCCATTCGTTGCCCCAGCGGATCGTGGCGAGCAGATCGGCTTCGTTGGCGGCGACCATCGCGATGCGAAGGGCAATCGAATTGGGCTTGGCGACCATCTTGAGGTCGCTGTCGACTCGGGGAAGCTGGTCGGCGGGAACGCGGGCGCCGGCGAGGCGGGTGCGGTTGCCGGCGTACAAGCGCCGGCCATTGCGAAAGGCGCCCTTGCCGGCCTCGGCGATCCATTTCTCGTCGCGCGCGGGCGCATCGAGCACGCCGATCAGCGGGCGCCCGTCCTCGACCAACGCGACGGATACCGCCCAGCCGGGCCGCCCGCGCAGGTAATCGCGCGTGCCGTCGATCGGATCGACGACCCAGAGCCTGGAATTGCCGAGGCGCGCGGTGTTGTCGATCGTCTCTTCGGACAGCCAACCGGCTTCGGGTACGAGCGCCCTCAATTGCCGATAGAGCAGCCTGTCCACTTCGAGATCCACATCGCAGACGGGGCTTCCCGCCACCTTTTCCCAGCGCTTGAAATCGGTCTGCCAGCGGTCGATCGCGAGGCGGCCGGCTTCCGCTGCGATCGCCGCTACCTGCTGGGCGAGCTCAGTCACCGGCCACCGTCATTCCGTCGATGCGGAGCGTGGGCGCGTTGATCCCGTAGCGGAATTCCAGATCGTTCGCCGGCGTGAGGGTCAGGAACATTTCCTTGAGATTGGACGCGATGGTTATCTCCGAGACGGAGCGCGTGATCTCGCCCTTCTCGATCAGGAAGCCGGCCGCGCCGCGGCTGTAATCGCCGGTAACGCCGTTGACGCCCTGGCCGATCAGCTCGGTGACTAGCACGCCGTGTTCGATCTCGGCGATCAGTGTCTCGGGCGGTGTGCTGCCAGCCTGCATGTAGAGATTGCTGGGGCTGACCCCGGGTGCGCCGCCGATCCCGCGCGACGCGTGGCCGGTTGGCTCCAGCCCAAGCTGGCGCGCCGAGGCGCTTTCGAGCAGCCAGGTCTCGAGCATGCCCTGATCGACCAGCTTGAGCGCAAGCACCGGCAGTCCCTCACCGTCGAAAGGCCGCGAGCGCAGCCCACGCGGACGATGCGGATCGTCGCGGATCGTCACTGCCTTGGAGAAGATCTGCGTGCCGAGCGCATCGAGCAGGAAGCTCGTCTTGCGCGTGACCGCCGCACCCGCGATTGCACCGAGCAAATGGCTGAGCAACCCCGAAGAGACGCGGCGATCGAACACGATCGGCATCGCCCCGCTGGAGATGCGGACCGGATTTAGCCGGGCGATGGCGCGCTCGCCCGCGATCTGCCCGATCGCGTCGGGCGCTTGCAGTGCCGCGGCGTGGCGCGCCGAATGATGCGCATGGTCGCGCTCCATCTCGGCGCCATTGCCGGCGAGCACGCTGGCCGAAACTCCGTGGGCGGTCTGGGCATAACCGCCGGCAAAGCCGTGGCTGGTGGCGATCGCCATCACCGATCTCGACGCGCCGGCGCTGCCGCCCTCGCTGTTGGTGACGCCGGGCACGGCGCGCGCCGCATCCTCGGCTGCGAGCGCGCGGGCCTTAAGGGTCTCGGGAGAAACCTCGGCGCCGTCGTCGAGGTCGAGCAGGGGTGGGCTGCCGCGCAGCAGGCGATCCTGCGGGGCGAGGCCGGCCCAGGGGTCATCGGGCGCTTCCTTCGCCATCGCGAGCACGCGCTCGACCAGCGTGCCGAGCGCCTGGCTGCTCATATCGGAAGTGGAGACACTGGCCGAGCGCTGCCCGAGGAACACGCGCAAGCCGAGTTCCGCGCTTTCCGAGCGCTCGACATCCTCGAGCGCTCCCATCCGGACGGATACCGAAAGCGAGCGATCGGCGGCAAACACCGCGTCGGCGGCGTCGGCCCCGGCGGCGCGTGCGCGCGCGACGATATCGGCGGCGCGCTCGCAGGCCTGGTCGATTGTCAGCATCGGCGCGATCTAGGGAGCCGGTACGTGAAGGTCAAAGGGTCTGGCCGATCACGAAGCAGGCGGCGAACATCAGCAGGCCGGCATTGCGGTTGCTGCGGAAGCGGGCGAGGGCGTTGGCGCCGTCGGCGGGGACGAGGGTCAGCACTTGCCAGCCGAGATGGAGGGCGACCGGCAGCAATGTGGCGAGCGCGAGGGGATCGGGGCGGAGCTGCCAGATGGCCGCCATCCACAAAGCGAGCGCGAGCGCATAGAAGCCCGCGACGCCTGGCCTCACGCGAGAGCCCAATGCCCGCGCCGACGAGCGAACGCCGACGAGCGAATCGTCCTCCACGTCCTGCAATGCATAGATCGTGTCATAGCCGATCACCCAGAAGATCGCGCCGGCATAGAGGAACAGGCCGGGCGCCCAGGCCATGTCGGCGGCCTCCGCCCAGCCGACCAGGGCAGCCCAGGAGAAGACCATCCCCAACCATGCCTGAGGCCACCAGGTGATTCGCTTCATGAAGGGATAGGCCGCGACCAGGGCGAGGCTGGCCATCGCAATTCCGCCGCCGAGCGGACGGAGCTGGAGCAGGACGATCAGTCCCACCAGGCAGAGCGACCCCAGCCATATCCATGCCGCCTGCAGGCTCACGGCGCCGCTCGCCAGCGGCCGGCCGCGGGTTCGCGCCACTTGCCGGTCGAGATCGCGATCGACGATATCGTTATAGACGCAGCCCGCGCCGCGCATCGCGATGCTGCCCAGCAAGAACCACAAGAGCATATCCCAGCGCGCGGCTGCGTTGCCCGAAAGCGCGACTGCCCAGGCTCCTGGCCAGAAGAGCAGCCACCAACCGATCGGGCGATCGAAGCGCGCGAGCAGGGCATAAGGCCGCGCGGCTGCGGGCAGCAGGCCGATCAGGCCGCGATGCTCGGTATCGGGAACGGCGTCGGCCGGATCGCTCATGGGCATGCCCTATCGCCTCGTACGGCAGGCCCGCAAGCTGCGGTTCAGCCACATATGGCCATGATTAGGCCCTTGAAACGGCGCGATGGCTCCCGATGTGGCGAGCCACCCCTGGAATTGGAACCCATGTTTATTCGCTCGCTCAGCATTTGCGCCGCATTCCTGGCCCTCGGAGCCGCCGTACCTGCTCCCGCCGCGAAGGGGCTGACAGGGGAGTGGCGCAATACCAACAACACTGTGCATCTGCGCCTCAGGCCGTGCGGAAATGCGCTGTGCGGGACAGTGACCTGGGCCGGCAATCAGCAACGCGCCGACGCGCGCAAGGGCAGCGGCAAGGAACTGGTGGGCAGCGTCCTGCTGCGCGATCTGAAGCCCAGCGGTCAGGCCACCTGGCGGGGCCGGGTCTTCATCCCCGATATCAATGCCAACGCATCGGGGACGGTAACTCAACTCAGCGATATCCTGATCCGCGTGTCGGGTTGCACATTGCTGGGACTGGTTTGCAAGACCCAGCACTGGCACCGGATGCGCTGACGGCGCGGGGTGACGCGCATCGTGCCTGCGTTTAGAGCAGGTGCATGCCCGCAACTCCCGCCTGGCCGCCGCAATCGACTCCCCGGCTGTTCGTAGAAGCCGAACTTGCGCTCGGGCCGCTGCGGATCGAGGGGCCGCAAGCGCATTATCTGGTGCAAGTGATGCGGATGAAGCCGGGCGATCCGGTCAAACTGTTCGACGACAGGACCGGCGAGTGGCTCGGTATCGCGGCCAGCATCGGCAAGCGTGACATCACCCTCGATGTTGCCCGCCACCTTCGCGAGCGGGAGGCGGTGCCCGATCTCTGGTTATGCGCCGCGCCCATTAAGAAAGCGCGCATCGACTGGGCTGTTGAAAAGGCATGCGAGCTCGGCGTCGATCGCGTCGTGCCCGTGCTGACGCGGCGAACGGTGATCGACCGGCTCAATCTCGAGCGGCTGCGCAGTCACGTGATCGAGGCGGCCGAGCAATGCGGGCGGACCGCGCTTCCCTCGATTCAGGAGCCGATCAAGCTCATGGCATTGCTGCGCGACTGGCCGGAAGGGCGCGCATTGTTCTTCGCCGACGAAAGCGGCGGGGCCCCCGCGCTGGAAGCGATGCGCGCCCGGCCCGGCCCCGCCGGGATCCTGATCGGGCCAGAAGGCGGCTTCGATCCTGAGGAGCGCGAAGCGGTCCGCGCCCAGCCCCAGGCTGTAGGCATTGCGCTCGGTCCCCGCATCCTCCGTGCCGAGACGGCTGCCGCTGCGGCTGTCTCGCTGTGGATGGCGGCAGCCGGGGACTGGTAGCGTCGCCTCTGGCGTCCCATCTTCCCCGAGAGTAAGGGGCGCAGATGAGCACGAAAACCGTTTCGAACAGCAACGCAGCGGTCATTGAAAGCCGGGACCAGCTGATCGGCTATTTCGCGCGAGGCGAGAAGCCGGTCGAGCGCTGGAAGATCGGCACCGAGCACGAGAAATTCGTCTATTGGAAGACGCCCGACCACCGCGCGCCTTCGTACGAAGAGCCTGGCGGCATCCATGCGCTGCTGATCGGCCTCACCGAATTCGGCTGGAAGCCGGTCTACGAAGGCGAAAACATCATTGCGCTTTCGGGGCCGGACGGCGCGATCAGCCTGGAGCCCGCGGGCCAGTTCGAATTGTCGGGCGCGCCGCTCGACAATCTGCACGAGACCTGCGCGGAAACAGGGCGGCATCTGGAGCAGGTCAAGGCCGTGGGCGACAAGCTCGGGATCGGCTTCCTGGGCCTGGGCATGTGGCACGACAAGGCGCGCGCCGAGCTGCCGATCATGCCCAAGGGGCGCTACCGCATCATGCTCGATCATATGCCCCGCGTCGGCAGCATGGGGCTCGACATGATGCTGCGCACCTGCACGATCCAGGTGAATCTGGACTATTCGTCCGAGGCCGATATGGCGAAGAAGTTTCGCGTCGGACTTGCGCTCCAGCCGCTGGCGACTGCCCTGTTCGCCAATTCGCCCTTCACCGAAGGCGAGCCGAACGGCATGCTTTCCTATCGTAGCCATATCTGGTCCGACACCGATCCCGCGCGCACGGGGATGCTGCCCTTCGTATTCGAAGACGGCTTCGGCTATGAGCGCTACACCGACTATGCGCTCGATGTGCCGATGTACTTCGTCTACCGCGAGGGCCGGTATATCGACGCGGCCGGCTTGAGCTTCCGCGATTTCCTGAAAGGTGAGCTTTCGGTCCTGCCCGGCGAGAAGCCCAGCATGGACGATTGGGCGGATCACCTTTCCACTGCCTTTCCCGAAGTGCGGCTAAAGACCTTCCTGGAGATGCGCGGCGCCGATGGCGGGCGCTGGGGGCGGATCTGTGCGCTGCCGGCATTCTGGGTGGGGCTGCTCTATGATCAGGGCGCGCTCGATGCGGCGTGGGACCTGGTAAAGGATTGGGACATAGCCCAGCGCCAGGCGCTGCGCGATGCGGTGCCCCGGCTCGCGCTCGATGCGCCGCTGCCGGGCGGCGGCAAGCTGCGCAATATTGCGGGACAGGTGCTCGATATCTCTGCGGCGGGGCTGAATGCACGCGCGCGGCTCAATACGTCGGGCGATAACGAGAGCGGCTTCCTCGATGAGCTGCGCGAGATCGTCCGCACTGGCAAGGTGCCGGCACAAATCCTGCTAGACCGTTTCAACGGCGAATGGGCCGGCGACATCTCACGCGTCTACGAAGAGGCCAAATTCTGACCGCTTTACATCCAGGTCGATGATGCGCACTCTCGGCGCGACGAAGCGGGGAGATGAAAATGCGCGTTCACAACAAGTTGCTCGGCGCCTTCGCGCTGGCCGCGTGCCTGAGCGCAGCGCCGGCGGGGGCGCAGACCCTCACGTTCCACGCCAAGCTCGACGGCAAATATGGCGACAATCCTACCGGCTCCGCCGCGACCGGCACGGCACGAGTTACCGTGGACACTGCAGCGAAAACGGTATCCGTGGACCTGGAAGTCGACGGAATCAGGATCGACGCGCTTTGGGATACTCTGGTCGCTGCGCCGATCGGCCCCGTGCATTTCCACAAATACGCCAGTGCCGCCGGCGGGGCTTCAGCGCTCGCCCTGCCTTTGCCGTACGGAGCCGACTACCGTGCGACCGAGCGTGGACTTCGCGTCACTACGAAAGACTATGACTATGTCGCCGGCGCGGCGCTGCTGAAATCCGGCCTTGCCTTCGAGGATTTCGTCGCGGCTATGCGCGGCGGTCTCGTGATCCTGAATGTCCACACCGATGCGTTCAATTCCGGCGAGATCAGCGGGCGAATCGCCGAGGGCTGAGCGCCCGGCCTATTTGCCGCCCAGCAGTTCGCGGAGGCGGGCGAAGAAGCGCGGGACCATGCCGTTGCGCGCCATCCAGGCGCTATATTCCTGATAGGCGGGGTCCAGCCCCAGATGCCGCTCCTCGGTCCGCGCGCGCCAGTAATAGACGCCGCTGACGGCGGCCATCACCACGGTGTTGCGGATCGCATCCTGCCAGTTGCTGGTAGCAAGGAAGGGGATCGTGGACAGCCACCAGAACAGGTTCTTCGAAAGATAGGCCGGGTGGCGGCTGAAGGCGTAGGGCCCGTGGGTCAGGATGCCGCGGTGCGTGAGGTTCGAGAAGCGAATGCCGAAGGCGATCGTCGCCCAGGCATAGATGCCGGTGAGCGCGACCAGCACCGCGCCGGTGGCGCCGAGAACCCAGGGATGCCCGGCATACCAATAGGTCCAGTCGGCGCTGCCGGGATGGTAATCGAGCGGCCCGCCGTCGCCCATGAGCAGAAAGGGCGGATAGCAGATCAGCGCCGCGGTCCACCCCGCCGCATAGGGATTGGCGCTGCGGATGTGCGAATCGAGCGGACGGAAGGTGAGGATATAGCCCGCGGTCGCGAAGGCGACGTCGATCACGAACATGAAGGTGATGCAGTAATGCGCCAGCGCCACGGGATTCTCGAGCAGCCCTGCCGTGTTCCAGCGGACGAACTCGCCAAAGCCCGGCGGCACGATCGAGAGCATGAAGGCGAGAAAGAAGCCCTTCACCGCCCAGCTGCGCAAATGGCTGTGGATGGCATGATGGTCCACGCCATCGAGGCCCATCAGCCAAGCGCCCATATGCCACGCGCCGTCACGCGGCTCGATCATGCGCCGATCCATCCACAGCACATAGGGAATCGAAAGCGCGAACATCGCCGGCGCGACCATTTCGAAGCACCACATCGCGAACGGAAAATTGGCGAAACGCGTGTCGGACCAGACCCGGAACAGCGCATAGATCGCAGCGATCCCGCCCCAGGTGAGCCATAGGCCGGTGAGCTTGGTGATCGAGATTTCCAGCGTCTGGCGCCACGGGCGGACATTGCTCCAGTCGATGCCGGTCGAAGGGCTGCGATGGACCTTATCGACGAACAGCGACCACAGGATCATCGGGATCGCGCAGGCGGCGACGTTGACCAGGGCCGAATAGGGGCCGTCGAGATGATAGACATGTGCGAACATGATCCAGGCGGCCATCCCGGCGAGCCCGGCAAAGCCTACGCCGGCGCTGACCGCCGATCGGGGGCGCGGATCGGCTATCGCCGCGATTTTTGCCAATGCGGGATCGTGATACATGGCCGAAATATCTAGGGGGCAATGGTTAGCGAGCGGTGAAGGATGCAGTGCTTTACCTCGTCCAATCACCGCCGCTATGTGCCCGTCATCCCTGATTTTTTGCTTGAAGGCCGCCCCAATGATCCGTGCGCTATCGATCGCCGTCCTGCTCGCCGCCGCCGCGCCCGCGCTGGCGCAGAATTCCGCGCCGAGGCCGGTGCCGTTCACCGACACCATCCCCAGGGCCCGGGATGTAGCCTATCCGGGCACGATGACGCTCCATGTCGATGCGAGCGATGTGCAGCAGGGCATCTTCCGCGTGAAGCAGTCTATCCCGGTCGCGAAAAGCGGACACATGGTTTTGCTCTATCCGAAGTGGATTCCGGGCAAGCACGGGCCGCGCGGCGAGATCGAGAAGCTGGCCGGGCTTCAGATCAGCGCCAACGGCCGCCGGCTGGACTGGAAGCGCGATCCCGTCGATGTCTTCGCGTTCCACCTAGATGTGCCGAAGGGCGCGAAGGCGCTCGATATCGAGTTTCAGTTCGTGTCGGCGACCAAGGCGGACCAAGGGCGGATCGTGATGGCGCCCAGCATGCTAAACCTGCAATGGTATTCGCTGAGCCTCTATCCGGCGGGCTATTACACGCGCCGCATCCCGGTGCAGGCCAGCGCGACCTATCCCAAGGGCTGGACCGCGGCATCGGCGATCCCCGCAAAGGCGGCTGACTCCACCTACACCTATGACAAGGTCGATTACGAAGTGCTGGTCGATTCCCCCGTCTTCGCGGGGCGCTATTATCGTGAGTTCAACCTGGGCCCCAGGGTCGATCTGAACGTCTTCGCCGATTCGCCCGAAGAGCTGGAGGCGAAGGACGAGCATATCGAGAAGCACCGGAACCTGGTCACTCAGGCGATCAAGCTGTTCGGCGCCGAGCATTACGACCGCTACGAATTCCTGTTCGCGATCAGCGCGGAGATGGGCGGCATCGGCGTCGAGCATCACCGCAGCTCGGAAAATGGCACCGGCCTGGGCTATTTCGCCAAATGGGACGACAACGGCACTTCGCGCAACCTGCTGGCGCATGAATATACCCATAGCTGGGTGGGCAAATATCGCCGTGGGGCCGATCAATGGACCCCCGATTTCCGCACGCCGATGCGCAATTCCCTGCTCTGGGCCTATGAGGGGCACGACCAGTTCATCGGCTATGTGCTGGGCGCGCGCGCCGGGCTGATGACCAAGGAAGACACGCTGGAAGTGCTGGCGGCCAATGCCGCGCTCCAGGACACGCGCCCGGGGCGCCAGTGGCGGCCGATGCTGGACACCACCAACGATCCGATCATCACTGCGCGCGCGCCGAAGGGCTGGGTGAGCTGGCAGCGCTCGGAGGACTATTATGTCGATGGGCTGATCACCTGGATGAATGTCGATTCGATCCTGCGCGAGAAGAGCGGGGGCACGAAGTCGATCGACGATTACGACCGCGCTTTCTATGGCATGCGCGATGGCGATTATGGCGAGCTGCCCTTCACGATCGACGAGATCGTGCGCACGCTCAACCGGATCGTCCCCTATGACTGGCGCAAGCTTTTCGACGAGCAGGTCAATCGGGTGGCCGATCACGCCCCGCTCCAGGGCTTCGAGCGCAATGGCTACAAGCTCGTCTACACCGACAAGCCCAACAAGGCGACGCCCAAGACCGGGCTCGACCTGATGTATTCGCTGGGGCTGACGATGAGCGCGACGGGCATTTCGCAAGTCATGTGGAATGGCCTCGCCTTCAAGGCCGGCATCGACCTTGGCGACGAAATCGTCGCGGTGAATGGCCGGAGCTACACCAATGATCGGCTCAAGGCGGCGGTGGTCGCGGCGAAGGGCGGCAAGGACCCGATCCGGCTGCTGCTCAAGAGCGGCGACCATTACCGCGACGTGGCCATCGACTATCATGGGGGCCTGCGCTATCCGCACCTCGAAAAGATCGGCGAGGGAGAGGCCGGTCTCGACAAGCTGCTCCAGCCCCGCTGAGACGGACGGGTAGCCAACCAACAGGGCAGTCATGCGTATTGATCTCATCCCCGTCGGCGACGATCCGCCAAACAGCGTAAATGTCATCATCGAAGTTCCCGTCGGCGGCGAGCCGGTGAAGTACGAGTTCGACAAGGCAAGCGGAGCGCTGTTCGTCGATCGCATCCTGCACACGCCGATGCGCTATCCCGCGAATTACGGCTTCATCCCGCATACGCTTTCGCCCGATGGCGATCCGCTCGACGCGCTGGTGATCGCGCGCTCGCCCTTCGTGCCGGGATGCGTCGTCCGCGCGCGGCCGATCGGCGTGCTCAAGCTCGAGGACGAGGCGGGTGGCGACGAGAAACTGATCTGCGTGCCGGTCGATACGACCTTTCCCTATTATTCGGATATCGGCGAGCGTGGTGATCTGCCCTCGATCGTGCTCCAGCAGATCGAGCATTTCTTCAAACACTATAAGGATTTGGAATCCGAAAAGTGGGTGCGAATAGGCCAGTGGGGCGACGCGCAGGAAGCCAAGCGCGTGCTGCTGGAAGCGATCGAAGCCGCGGCGAAGGAAAAGGCCTGAGCCCCGCTTTCGCCTGGCGCGCCACGGTGCTGGCGGGGGCGGCTACCCTCGCGGCGTCGATGGCGTTTGGGCGGATCGCCGGGCTGGCGGCGTGCGGGCCCAGCGGCGGCGCGGGGCCGGTCATAGCCTTCGAACTGGTGCGCACCGCTGAGCAAGTGCTGGCGCTGTTCGGCAGCGAGCCCTGCACCAGCCGGCTGATCGCGGCGCAGCGCGAGGCGCTGTGGCTCGACATGCTCGTGTTCATTCCGGCCTATACCGCCTTCCTGTCGCTGGGGGCGTTTGCGCTCCGGCGCTCGGGGCTGGCGCTCGCGCTGGCGGCGATGGGCGTGTTCCTGCTGGCCGGCGCCTTCGACGAGATCGAGGGGCTGGTGCTGTTCAAGATCCTCGGCGCCATGCCCGGGACGCAGGCATATTACGACGCGCTGTTCTGGACCGTGCGCCCGAAGTTCGCTCTGCTGGGGGTCGGCGAGATATTGCTAGCCGCCCTGCTCTGGCGGGGGCCTTTGCCCGCGAAGATCGCGTCGGGGCTGATGCTGGCGGGCGGACTCGCCTCGCTGTTCTTCCTGCTCAACGACCCGCACGCCCCCGCGATGATGAAGGCGCATTCCTATGGCTGGGGCGCGCTGCTGATCGTGGCTTTGATCGGAGCGGCCCGGCCCGCTTTGGCAATGCGCGCCGCCCCCGGGGCATGAGCAAGCTGCGCAGCGAAATCGGCAACCGGATCGCTCCGCCGCGCTTCCTGCTCTTCATCGCCATGACCGTGGTTGCGGCCGTATTCTCCATTCCACCGCTCGGCATGCGCTATGGTGCGATGCTGAGCTTCGATGTGGGCGCACTGGCCTTCCTGATATCCTGCCTGCCGATGCTGCGGCACGTGCCCGGAGACATGCGCGAAGCGGCGCGGCGCAACGATGCCAATCGACTGTTTCTGCTCCTGATAACCCTGGGCGTGTCGCTCGTGGTGCTTGCCGCGGTCGCCAGCGAGTTGATGCAGCAGGAATCGCCGCGCTGGTGGTCCTTGCCGCTGATAATCGGCACGCTGATGCTCTGCTGGACCTTCAGCAACACCATCTATGCGCTGCATTACGCCCATCTGTTTTACTCCGACGAGAGCGGCTCCGACGCGGGCGGGCTCAGCTTTCCCGACACGCCCGAGCCCAATTACTGGGATTTCGTCTATTTCGCCTTTTGCCTGGGCATGACCTTCCAGACCAGCGATGTCGAAGTGACTCAGGGGCGGCTGCGACGCCCGGTGACGCTGCACAGCCTGGCGGCGTTCGTGTTCAATCTTGGCGTGATCGCGTTCACGATCAACGTTTTGGGGCGTTAGCCCTTCTTCGGCTTCTTCTTTGGCGCGCGCAGGCCTGCGGCTATGCCGAGCGCCGCCCATTCGCGCATCGCATCGAGATCGTCGTAAACGTCTGCCGGCGCGCGGCGATAGTTCATCGTATCGACCCTGCCGTCGCTGAAGGTCATGCTGAAGCGCTCGCAGCCGGCTTCGTCCCAGAGCGCGTTGCTCTGCGCATCGGCCTTGAACCAGAGCGCGTCGCCGGATGCGATTGCGAAGATCGTGCCATCGAAATAGAGTGTCGCACCGCCCATCATCTTGCGAAAGCTGACCGTGCCCATCTGTTCGAGTGCTTCGGTCGCCCAATCGACCAATCCCGCATCGAACGCCATCAGCCGCGCCTCGCCAGCTTGGCAAGCGCATCGCCGGTGACGCGATTGATCCGCCAATCGTCCAGCTGCCGGGCGCCGAGCGACCGGTAGAATGCCTGGGCATCGACGTTCCAATCGAGCACCGCCCATTCGAAGCGCGTGCAGCCGCGGTCCATCGCGGTACCCGCCAGGTGCTGGAGCAGCGCCTTGCCCACGCCCGCGCCGCGAGCCTCGGGCGTCACATACAGGTCTTCGAGATACAGCCCTCGCCAGCCCGTCCAGGTCGAGAAATTGTGGAAGAACAGCGCCATCCCCACGGGCTTGCCGTCGCGCTCGGCGATCACGGCTTCGGCGGCCGGGCGTTCGTCGCCGAACATGGCCTGGAGAAGCAATTGCTCGGTCGCAACGACCTTGTCCGCCTCGCGCTCATATTCGGCGAGCTCCTTCACGAAATGAAGGATTTGCGGCACATCCTCCGGACCCGCGTTTCGAATTGCGATCATGGCAATGCGGCCTCCGTATCACGCGCGACCAGCCCCGGCTTGCGCCGCGCGGCGAGCACGCAAGCGGTGACGATCAGCAGGGCCCCCGCCAGCGTATAAGACGAGACATGCTCGCCGAACACAAGCCAGCCGAACAATGCGGCCCAGACGAACGAGGTATATTCGGTAGGCGCGAGGTAGCTGGCCTCGGCGCGGGCGTAAGCCCAGGACATCAGAAACAGCGACGCGGTGGCGAGCGCGGCTGCGAGCAGGATCGGCGCGATCTGGCCCGCTGGAGGCAACGCCGCCAGCCAAGGGGCGGCGAGCAACAGGAAGCCGCCGACGATGAAGCTCTGGAAGAAGCTGATCTCGGCCGGTCCGGCGACCATGGCCTGCTGGCGCATCAGGATGATGTTGTACGAATAGCAGACCGCCGATCCGATGATGGCCGCCGTGCCGAGCAGCGCTTCCTCGCCCATCTGCGCCCGGGCCTGGCCGAGCAGGATAAGGCCGACCCCGGCGACTGCCAGCAGCGACGCGCCGATCACTTCGCGACCGACTTTTTCCTTGAGTAGCATCGCCGCCAGCGCCAGCGCCAGGAGCGGCGCGATGTAGCAAAGCGCGATCGCCTGGGCCATCGGCACGCGGGCGAGACCCCAGAAGAACGACAGCGCCATTACGACGGTTACCGACCCGCGGATCACGTGGAAGCGCAGTGCATCGCGCCCCGGAAGTGACGGGCGTCCCGCCAGGTAGATCAGGCTCGTAATCACGAAGATCGCCGCGAACCGCCAGAGCATCGCGTTGTACACCCCCATCGCGATCGTCATGCCCTTCATCACCGCGTCCATGCCCGAGAAGAGCGCGATGCCGAGCGTGCCGGCCGCGAAGGCAATCGGAAGGGGCGTGGGGCGGGCGGCAGTCATGGCCAGCCCATTGACGGCAAGGCGAGCGGATTACAACGCTTGCGCGCAGGTCACTCCGCGGCCTGAACCGCTTCCTCAGCGGCGGCCTCGATCTCGGCGGCCTTGGCCTCGACCAGGCGGACGATGTGATCGACCATGTCGGCATCCTGGACATGATGGTCGGTAACGCCCGACAGATAGACCATGTGCTTGCCGGCGCCGCCGCCGGTAATGCCGATATCGGTTTCGCGCGCCTCGCCGGGGCCGTTGACGACGCAGCCGAGCACCGACAGGCTCATCGGCGTGCGGATATGCTGGAGCCGCTCCTCCAGCGCCTGGACGGTGCGGATCACGTCGAAGCCCTGCCGCGCGCAGCTGGGGCAGGAGACGACGCGGACGCCGCGGTTGCGGATGCCGAGCGCCTTCAAAATCTCGAAGCCGACGCGGACTTCTTCCTCCGGCTCCGCCGAGAGGCTGACGCGGATCGTGTCGCCGATCCCGTACCAGAGCAGGCTGCCGATGCCGATGGAGGACTTGACCGTGCCGCCAACAAAACCGCCCGCCTCGGTAATCCCCAGATGCAGCGGGCAATCGACTTGCTCGGCAAGCTGCTGATAGGCGGCGACCGCCAAGAACAGGTCGCTGGCTTTCACCGCGACCTTGAATTCGTGGAAATCATGATCCTGGAGCAGCTTGATATGGTCGAGCGCGGACTCGACCAGAGCCTCGGGGCAGGGCTCGCCATATTTTTCGAGCAGGTCCTTCTCAAGGCTGCCGGCGTTGACGCCGATGCGGATCGCGCAGCCATTGGCCTTGGCGGCCTCGACCACTTCCTTCACCCGCGCGGCCGAGCCGATATTGCCGGGATTGATCCGCAGGCACGCAGCCCCCGCATCCGCCGCCTCGAGCGCGCGCTTATAGTGGAAATGGATGTCCGCGACGATCGGCACGCGGCTGGCGCGGACGATCTGCCTGAGCGCGGCGGTGCTCTCCACATCCGGGCAGGATACGCGGATGATATCGACGCCGGCATCCTCGCAGCGGCGGATCTGGTCGATCGTAGCCCCGGCGTCGGAAGTCGGCGTGTTGGTCATCGTCTGCACCGTCACCGGCGCGTCGCCGCCTACGGGAACGTTGCCCACCATGATCTGGCGGCTGGTGCGGCGCGCGATGTCGCGCCAGGGTCTTAAGGACATGGCAGCCTTATAGCCCTGCAAGGTTGCCAAATAAAGGCAGGGCTCAGCCTGCGGCGCGGCGCAGGCGTGCCGGCTGGGCCGGCATGGGCTCGGCTTCGCTGGCCGCCCAGCATATGCTGCTGCGCCGCGACGAGCGGCATCGGCCGGCTGAACAGATAGCCCTGGCCATAATCGACGCCCAGATCGCACAGGACCGCGCGTTCTTCCGCGCGCTCGACCCCTTCGGCGACGATGCTCGCGTCCATGCGGCCGGCAAATCCCACCATAGCCCCGGCAAGCGCGCGGCGCGCGGGATCGCGATCGATACCGCGAACCAGGCTCATGTCCAGCTTGAGGATATCGGGCTCCAAGGCGATGATGTGGCGCAGGCTCGAATAGCCCGCCCCGAAATCGTCTATCGCGATTCGGCCATGGCGGCGCAGCTCGCCCAGCGCGTTGCCCAGCGCGGCATAATCCTTGACGCCCGAATGTTCGGTCAGCTCCAGCACCAGATTGGGCACGGCTGCCGCTTCCAGCATCGGCCCCAGGCGGTCCGACAAAGCGGTCTCGGGCGAAAGATTGACCGAAAGGTAGTGATCCGCGGGGATATAAGCCGCCCCCGCCAGGGCGTTGCCGATCGCCGCGAGCTCGAGCTCGACGCCCAGCCCGACTTCGAATGCTTCGTCGAACCACAGGTTGGGCGGGCGCTCGTTCGCGTCGGTGAAACGCGCCAGGGCCTCCGCGCCTGTGCTGCGGCCGGTGTCGAGCCGATGGATCGGCTGGAGGAAGATTGCCGGCTGGCCGCGGCTGATCGCATCTTCGATGCGGCGGGTCAGCATGTCGCGGTGGCTGGCGGCGTCCATCTCGAACTCGATCTGGGCGCAAGCAAGCTCGGCGAAAGCGCGCACCGTGCACACGTCGCGCTCGGTCAGGCTGTAATCCGCGGTGCGGCTGAGGCAGCAGAAGGTGCCGTAGAGGCTGCCGTCCCTGAGTCGCAACGGCACGGTGAGATGCGCGCCGACCGGCAGCAGCCTGGCGATCGGCAGCGTCTGCGCGAGCGGATAGTCGGCGGCGTTGTGGATCAACTCGGGCAAGCGCCCGGCCATGATGTGGTGGCAGAATGTGCCGTCGAGCGGCTCCGAATCGCCGGGACTGGACGGCACCGGAATGTCGGTACGGATATGGGTGAAGATACGCCGGTCGCCTTCGAAGCGCGAAGCGAAGGCAATTTCCATGCCGAGATGCTGGCGCATCGCATCCAGGATCGCATCGACTTGCGATCCGCCGGGCGCACCGGCGCCGAGGAAGCCCGCGAGCGGGTTTGCCGTCATCTTCAATTCCCCTCCGACCCAAGCCTGGGGCAAATGCCTTGCAAAAGCGTGAAGGCATTCGAAGCCGACGGTTTACGCGATGCTAACGCACGCGTGGCAGAGCGGAGTCTATCTGAACGGGACAGCGCCAACCTTGCAGCACGACCCAAACCTCGCTGCACACGCACGCGTCCACCAGCGCCATTATGGGATGGACTGGCTGCGCATTGCCGCGTTCGCGCTGCTGATCATCTACCATGTCGGGATGGTGTTCGCGCCGTGGGAGTGGGTGATCCACACCCCGCGCAGCTATGCCGCCTTGATTCCGCCGATGGCGCTGGTCACGCCCTGGCGGCTGCCCTTGCTGTTCGCGGTTTCGGGCTATGCGTCGCGCAAGCTCTACGATCGCGCCTCCAGCCCCCGAGACTTTGCACGGTCGCGCGCGAATCGGCTGCTGATCCCGCTCGCTTTCGGCATGGCGGCGATCGTCCCGCTGGAGATGTGGGTGCGCGTGATGGAGACCGGCTACCCGGATGGTTATCTTCACTTCTGGGCCGGCGACTATTGGCGTTGGGGCGAATTTTACGGCCGCGAGTTTCCCAGCTGGGAGCATCTGTGGTTCGTCGCCTACCTTGCTGCCTACAGCTTCGTGCTGGCCGGTGCATTGGCCTGGCAAGGCGAGCGAGTGCTGGCCGCCATGGAGCGCACCGCCGACTGGCTGGCCACCGGGGCGCGGTTGCTGTGGGTCCCGATCTGCGTCCTCGCCACGATGCGGCTGGCGTTGCTGTTTGTAGTCCCCGAGCGGCAGGGGCTGACCAGCGACTGGAGCGGTCATGCGCAATATCTGCCGGTCTTCCTGTTCGGCTTCGCGCTCGCGGGCGCGCCGCAGCTTTGGAGCGCGATCCAGCGGGCGTGGAAGCCCGCGCTGATCGTCGCGGTGCTGGCGGGCATGCCGGTGCTGGTCGTGGAGATGACCTGGCCGGGGAGCGCCGTGCCGCCCCACGAAGTGATGGCGCTGGACCGGTCCTGCCGCATAGCGATGGCCTGGGGGATGATCCTTGGGCTGTTCCATCTCGCTGAGAGCGCATGGAACCACGACCACAAATGGCGCAAGCCGCTCGCCGAGGCAGTGTTTCCATTTTACATCGTCCACCATCCGGCGATCGTGCTGATCGCCTGGTACACGCTGCCCCTTGATCTTGGCCCCGCAACCGAGTTCGCGCTACTGCTTGGCGGCACGCTGGCGGCGTGCCTTGCGGTCTATGCGATCGGCGCGCGGATCGGCTGGGTCAGGCCCTTGATCGGGCTTTCACCACTGCGCTCCTAGCTTACGCCTTGCATGCGCCGATGCGCTTGCCGGTGGCGCGGATCGTCATCTTCGATTGCGCGGTCTGGCCGGGCATTGACTGTGCCTGAGTCATGGTGATGCCGTAGCTGGTAGAAGACTGGCTGCCGCTTATCGTCATCTTGACCGGGCCGAAGGGTCCTTTGCACTCCATCTCCGCATCGAGCTTGCCGTCCGCCGCGACATATTTGGGGAAAGTGCAGCCCTGTGCCGCGGGAGCGAGCTTGGTGAAGTCGATCGCCTTGGAATCTTCCTCCTTCTTGCATTCCTTCTTGGTCTCGGGCGGCTTCTTGGCTTCCGCCTCCATCTGCTTGCGGAGCATTTCGGGCACGCCCGGCATTTCGGCGGAGACCAACTGCACGGTGTTTTCCCACTCGCCGGGCTGCATCTTGTTCTTGTCCTGCGCCGCCGCGGCCTGCTTCATCACTTCCTCGGCAGTGGCGTTCTCCAGGCGGATATCGCCGGTCTTGGCTGCGCTTTCGGCAGTCGAGGGCCCCTTGTCGCAGCCGGCCAGCGCCGCGCCAACACTCATCATCAGCAGCAGCTTGCGCATGTTCGACTCCCACTAAACGCCCAATGCCGACACATCCGAGATTCCGAGTAAAAGGCAATCCGAAATGCGGATGAGGACGCAAAACGCCCTCTTGCGTTGCTGTGCTATGTAACTAATACACATCCCAGAACGCGTCGTGAGGGGTTTCAATGGAACGGATGAGTGAGCGCGGGGAGCCGGTGCTGGAGATCGCCGGCCTCAGCAAGACCTATGGCGGGCGGGGCGGTGGGGTGCGCGCGGTGCAGGATGTGACGCTCACCGTTGGGGCCGGGGAAGTCTATGGCTTTCTGGGCGCCAATGGCGCGGGCAAGAGCACTACGATCCGGATGCTGCTGGGCCTGATCGCGCCGAGCGCGGGCGCGATCAAGCTGTTCGGGCAGGACCTTCGCCACGGGCAGCCGCCGCGCAAGGTAGGCTCGCTGGTGGATGGCGGGGCATTCTATCCGTTCCTTTCCGGGCGCCGAAACCTGGACGTGCTGGCGCGGACGCAGGGCCTGGACGGCAGCCGCCTCGACGCGCTGCTGGCTCAGGTGGGGCTGGAGCGCGACGGGGTGCGCAAGGTGAAGGGCTATTCGACCGGCATGCGGCAAAGGCTGGGCGTGGCGGCCGCGCTGCTCAACGATCCCGATCTCGTGATCCTGGACGAGCCGGCAAACGGCCTGGACGCGGCGGGCATCCAGGAGATGCGCGCGCTTATCCGCTCGCTGGCCGAGGAGCAGGGCAAAACCGTCTTCCTGTCGAGCCACTTACTCAACGAAGTGCAACAGACCTGCGACCGGCTGGCGATCATCGACCATGGCGTGCTGATCCGCGAGGACACGGTGGCAGGCATCCTGCACGAGCATGACGTTCTGCGCATCGTGGCTACGCCGATCGAGGCTGCGCACGCGGCGCTTGCCCCGAACTGGACCTGCGAGATCGTGGGCGCTGCGCTGAACGTGCGCGCCGCGAAGGCGGATGCGCCGGAGATCGCGCGGCGGCTGTTGGCGGCCGGAGTCGAGCTGTTCAGCCTCGCGCCGCACGAGCGCTCGCTCGAGGAAGCCTTTCTCGCCATCACTCAAACGGAGACGGCCGATGCGTAACACCCTCTCCGCCGAATGGACCAAGCTGCTGCCGCACAAGGGCACCTGGCTGCTGGTGTGGATCTATCCGATCGCCTTCGCAGTGATCCTGACCCTCGCGATCTTCACGGCGGGCAAGCCCAAGGCGCCGATGCCCGCCGAAGTCTGGATCGATTATACCGTGCGAGTCTGGCAGATCGCGGGCCTGACGCTGGGACGCTATTTCATCGCCGCCTATTTCGCGCTCGTCTTCGCGGGGGAATATGGCTGGAACACCTGGAAGCTGGTGGTGCCGCACACCGCGCGCTGGAAACTGATCGCCTCCAAATATGCCGTGGCGCTGGCGCTGCTCTATTCGGCCTGGCTGGTGACGGCGGCGATCACCCTGCTGCTCAATTGGGCGAAGGCCGTCGTGACGGGGATCGCCATACCCGAGGGCGTCACCGCCGCGACGCTGCTCGACGGGCATCTGACCGCGATCGCGCTGGGAATTGCGCCGCTGCTGCTCGCGGCGGCATATGCGAGCATTGCTGCGGTGCTGACCCGCTCGACGCTCGCCGCGTTCATCATCTCGCTGGTGCTCATCACGATCGACGAGATATTCGGCAAGCTGATGAGCGTGATGAGCGCCTTCGGGCTCGAGTGGCTGGCGGCCCCCTATCGCGTGCTGCCGGGCTACCACCTGGATAATCTCACGAGCTGGATGCAGGAGGGTGTGGGGCACCAGGTGAAGCTGGCGAGCGGGGCCGTGGTGGCCTATTCGCAGGCGGTCTCGGCGGTGGCGCTGATCGCGTGGATCGCCGGGCTGGTGGCGCTGACCTTCTGGGTATTTCGGCGGCAGGATATCAACTGAGTTGAAGCTCAAAGAGCCCGCGGCCGGTTGGAGCCGCCGCCCGCCGAGCCAAGTAGCTAAAATCCTACATTGCGAGCGGGGGCCGCAGCGACACCGCGTCCTTGCCCGGGAAATCGGCGGGCGCCGCGGACGGCGGCGTCCGCCCTCCCAGCCATAGCAGCGCACGGATCAGGATAGTCTGGACGTCCGCGCTACGCAACGTGGGCGGGTCCACATCGCCTTTCCAGACGTGGCCGTAGCTGGCGGTATAGCATCGCCCGCGACCGAAGCGCGTGGTCCACTCCATCGGCCAATCGCGCCCGGTTTTCGCATCATGGGCATAAGACAGGATTTTCACGCGCGCCGGCCCGCGCGGATAGCGATAGATCTCGACATCGGCGGTCCGCCAGCTTCGGGGAAGGCCGCGATGGATCGGATGATCGCCGATCCGCGTGACCAGCGCATCGCTGCGCGCGCCATGGCCGGTCTTCTCGCCAACTCCGGCTGGGATCAGCCGAGGCTTTCCGCCGACAATCTCAATCGAGGGGCCGAAATCGAGCGACCGCCAACCCAGGCCGATCATCCGGTTATAGGCCGGCCAATCGGCGAAGGCATTGTTGGCGGAATGGAGGAACAGAACGCCGCCGCCATTCCGGACGAATGCCTCGAAATCGCCCCGGACGCTCGCGGGCCAGGTCGGGCGCCCGCCGAGATCGTTGGTCGTCTGGACGACCACATCGTGCCCCGCAAAGGCCGGGCGCCATTCCGCCCAGCGCGGATCGGCCGCGGTTTCGGGGGCGGTGGAGACGGTGACATGGAAAAGCCCCGTCGGCTCGACGATCGCGCGGAACAGTCGCGTGGTGAGCCGCCAATCGTGATTGCCATATCCGTCAATGATCAACACCCGCAGCGGCCGCGCCCAGCCCCGCGCCATCGCCGGCGCGGCGGCGAGCAGGGCGGTGGCGGCGAGCAGGGTCCGACGATCGATCATGGCGTGGCTCCCCTTGGACGGCTTGCCCGAACGATAGCAGCGATATCGGTTCGCCGCACGATGCGCTCGAAACATCCGCTCTTCCGGCCGGATTGCCGGGGGTGTTCATCCGGCAGACAGGTTGCTCCGAACACGCAGTCCCGCGACCGGGGCGTTATAATTGGAGTTGCTTGATGCGTGTCATATCCAAAAAGCCTGCAATCGGCTTCGTGCTGGCCACACTTGCCCTGTCCGCGCCCGGCAGCGCGCTTGCACAGCAGCAGTCCCAGCCGAATTCCGATATCGTCGTAACCGGCGCCCCCGCGCCCGACGCTTCGGCGATGGTCCCGGGGCCCCAGGTCAAGGGCGTCATCTCAGCGCGCAACGGCGACAGGATCAAGGTCAGGACCGACAATGGCGGCAGCGTGATCATCGCCATCAACGACGCCACGCGGATCCGGGCCGGCGGCGGGCTGTTCAGCAGCCGCAGCAAGCTGGCCGCGGACTCGCTGCTCAACGGGCTGCCGATCACCGCGAAGACATTGCAAACGGCCGATGGCTCGGGCGGCGACCTGCTCGCGAGCCAGATCAGCTTCAAGAAGAACGACCTGAAATTCGCCTCGATGATACGCAACGGCACCGACCAGCGCTTCGAGGAGCAGACCGCGGCGACCGAGGCGCTGCGCGGCCGCGTGGCCGATATCGACAAGTATAACGTCAAGGCCACGACGAACGTGCATTTCGAGACCGGCAAGGCGGACCTGTCGCCTGAGGGCAAGGCCGAGCTCTGCACCACGGCGGCTTCGGCAAACAGCACGGACAATGCCCTGATCCTGGTCGTTGGCTATACCGATTCGACCGGAACCGAGGACATCAATCAGGAGCTCAGCGAGAACGCGCCAGCCGCGTGATCAACTTCCTGCAGCAGAAATGCGGCTGGAAGCCCTATCGCATGCTGACCCCCACGGGCATGGCCACGGCGGACCCGCTGGCGAGCAACGACACCGAGGAAGGCAAGGCACAGAACCGCCGTGTCGCGGTGAACGTGCTGGTTTCGAAGAGTGTGGACGGGCTTTGAGGGATGCGAGCCGGGAGCGGTGTGGGCCGCTCCCGGCTGACCGGACGGACCTTCTGGTGGCTTCGCCGGCGGGATATCGACTGAGCGGCCCGCGGAAGGTTACAAAAGGTTAGGCCAAGGTGCGGATGTTCCTGAGAGCGCGGCGCGCGGAAAGCTGGGCTAGGCAAGGGAAATTCGGGCTGCGTTTTGCGGGCGGCGGGCGAATGTTCCCTAATGTTCGCACTGACCATGGGGTTTCGCGCGGCGCGGAAGTTCGGACAAAATCCAGAGCGATGCGCGGTGCCGGATACGCGGGAGGGCGCCTGGCTTCGATATTTGTTGCTGAAATTGAATCATGCGCAACGGCGCTTTCGTGCGCCGTTGCGGGAGCGGGTTTCGACGATCTGAAAGAGCGAGCATGGGCGATCAGGCACCAGCGCCCGATGTCAGCAGGTGAAATCCTACATTGCAAGCGGCGCTGAGCGGGAAGCGCGCAGCGGACCGCTTCCGCCAACATAGGTTATGCTTGGCAGCAATAGCTGGGTCAGTCCTATGCCGCGAAACCCGATGATGGTGCTGGCTTTTGGAAGCGGGGCGCTCACGCTCGCGGGCCTATTCGGGTTTTTCGCTCGCGAGCTATGCCGAATCGGGCTCGTTCGCATTCTACAATCGCGAGACGGCGACCTATCCGATCAGCGTTCCCAGCGCGCCGGAGGCCATCCCGGTCTCCGTGCCGACCGTGGCGCGCGCCGACTATTCCCAGGCCTATATTGGCTATCGCTAGCCGGAAGATACGGGCGCCGGCCCCGCGCAAATCCCCTTCGAACGGACCGGGCCGGATGCAGGCCCGGAGGAGCGAGTCATTCCCGAGACGAGGGGATCGTGGACCGAACCGGCGCGCGGGCAGAGCGAGGCGCGGGAGGGCGCGGACGATGCGGCTCCCGGCGAGGCGGTGGCGATTGAGGACAGGAGGTGATCGAGGGGTTGGCGGAGGAAGGGGACTGAACGACGTGGGTAGGCCGCTGGGCGAGGGTTATGGCGGACCCGCGGGCGACAACTGCACCGATGGCAAGGCGCAGAACCGCCGCGTGGCGGTGAATGTGCTGGTTTCGAAGAGTGCCGATGGGCTGTGAGGGATGCGGGCGGGAGCGGCGGGGCCGCTCCCGGTGACGCGTGGTTTGTTTCTGTTCTCACTACTGATTCAGCGAATTATCGCGCTATCCTAGTTCGCGAATATGCTATTTGCCGGAGAAAGCGAGCGGGGAATTGTATGCTACGAGACGAGATTGAGGATGCTAAGCGGGCAGTCACGACTGACACAGTAGCTATTACTGTTGGTGAAATTGCCAGCATGTACGCGGCAAACGAGTTGAACATTCTCCCGGAATTTCAGCGCCTTTTTAGGTGGTCTGACGATAGAAAATCGAACTTTATAGAATCGATTTTGATCGGCATTCCGGTCCCCCCCGCATTTGCCTACGAGAACGATAATGGCACTTGGGAATTAATCGACGGCCTCCAGCGCATCTCAACTCTTTTGGAGTTTATGGGGCTTCTGCGGGACCCCGACACGGGCGCCTTGAAGCGTTCTCGCCTGATCCGGACTAAATACCTCCCGTCGCTTGATGGTATGGTCTGGAAGGCACAAAACGACCATGAGCCTGCCCTTGATACCGCGCTCCAGCTATTTTTTCGCCGCAGCCGCATCGACTTTCAAATCCTTAAACATCCCAGCGACCCGAAAACTAAGTTCGACCTTTTCCAGAGGCTAAACCGCGGAGGAGCCTACGCGAACGAGCAAGAAGTAAGAACTTGCTCAATGGTGCTCGCCAATGCCGAAGTGACACGGCTAATGCGTGAGTTTTGCGTTACACCGGCGTTTGGTGCTATCTTTCGACTGACCGATGAACAGCGGAAAGTGCAACGCGACCTAGATTATCTCGTTCGAGTAATCGTTCACACGTCTAGTGACCTGCCACGTGGGACCGACGTCCAAGAGTTTCTGGACCACGGCATTCTCCGCGTTCTCGCTGAGCCTGGTGCGGCCGTTGCGCTAGAAACTGCGGAATGGACCGTCACTGCTTTGCATCGCGCCTTGAACGCCGATGCACTTATACCCCCCGATGAACGCCAAGAGGGCATCGCACCCCGTTTTTCTCTGCGCGCGCTGGAAGGAATCGTTGTCGGAATCGCGCGCAATCGCGCTGCAATCGAAGCGTTGAGCGATTCTGACGAGTTTATCAGGCAGCGCGTCGCAACATTTTGGCAGCAGCCTGAGGTGGCAGAGATGAGTGCTGCTGGTCTGCGAGGTACGGTTCGGATCCAGCGGAGCGTTCCGTTCGGCGCCGCGTGGTTCAATCCCAATGCCGGCGCCTGACGATTTTTTTGATGCCATCGATAGTGCGCGGATACAAAGAGCTAGAGAGCTGTCGGAGATCAAACGGACATTCTTGGCGATATCCCGTTCTGACCCGTTGGCTATCGGTTCGAAGTCTGTCGTAGTTCTCAGCTACGCTGCTTGGGAAGGCTTTTATAACGAGTGCGTAAGAATATATTTGGACTTCCTCCAGCAAAGCGGAATAAAAGTTGCCGATGCGAATTGGCTATTGTTGGCGGGCTTAATGAGCGCCGATTTTAACAGCCTGCGTGACCGGCATCACTCAGACACAGCCAAGCGTGAATTCGTAGCAAATCTTAGAGATCGGTTGATTTGCGGCTTCGATAATTTTGATCGCTCGGTCGTGATGGCGCGCTCAAATCTAGATTTTGACAAGCTTTCCTCTAACTTTCTCCTTCTGGCGCTAGAAATAGCACCCTTTCAAATCCGTCGGCTTAGAATTGACAAGGAGCTTGTAGGGTGGCGACACGGCGTTGCTCACGGCGACCCACCTGATCTAACAGCGGTTGACGCGACGTCCCACATCGAATTTGCATCGGAGCTACTGCTAACTGTCGCGGATAGCTTCCAAGACGCTATCCTCCGCCATGTTTAGGCCAATGTATATCGCAGCCCCTGCACGCGATGGCCGAGGTGGACCTGAGTAGCCGTCCGCTTCACTTGTGGCGCAATTGCACCCCCTCCCATCGCTCCCCATATTCCCCCGCGATGGCCATCCAGATTCGCACCTCGCTCGCCGAGCCCGAGACCGATCAGAACTTCGTCCCGCATCGTCCCAACCGTCCCGACAAGCTCGAAGGCGGCAGGCGGTTCAAGATCGTCTCGGACTATATCCCCGCGGGCGATCAGCCGACTGCGATCAAGGAGATGGTGGAAGCCGTAAATGCGGGCGAGCGCGATCAGGTGCTGCTGGGCGTCACCGGTTCGGGCAAGACATTCACGATGGCGCAGGTGATCGAGGCCACCCAGCGGCCGGCGCTGATCCTGGCGCCTAACAAGATCCTGGCGGCGCAGCTTTATGGCGAGATGAAGAGCTTCTTCCCCGACAACGCAGTCGAGTTCTTCGTTTCCTATTACGATTACTATCAGCCCGAGGCCTATGTGCCGCGGTCGGATACGTATATCGAGAAGGAAAGCTCGGTGAACGAAGCGATCGACCGGATGCGGCATTCCGCCACGCGGTCGCTGCTGGAGCGCGACGATGTGATCATCGTGGCCTCGGTCTCGTGCCTGTATGGCATCGGATCGGTCGAGACCTATTCGGCGATGATCTTCGACCTGAAGAAGAGCCAGACGGTCGATCAGCGCGAGATCATCCGCAAGCTGGTCGCGCTGCAATACAAGCGCAACGACCAGGCCTTCCAGCGCGGCAATTTCCGGGTGCGCGGCGACAGTCTGGAGATATTCCCGTCGCATTATGAGGACAGCGCGTGGCGCATCTCGTTCTTCGGCGACGATATCGAGGAGATCGTCGAGTTCGATCCGCTGACCGGGAGCAAGGTCGCCAGCCTCGATTATGTCCGCGTGTTCGCCAACTCGCATTATGTGACGCCGGGGCCGACGCTCAAGCAGGCGGGCGACGCGATCCGCCACGAGTTGAGCGAGCGGCTGAAGGAGCTGCACGCGGAGGGCAAATTGCTGGAGGCGCAGCGGCTGGAGCAGCGCACGAACTTCGACCTGGAGATGATCGCGGCGACGGGGAGCTGCGCGGGGATCGAGAATTACTCGCGGTTTTTGACCGGGCGCCTGCCCGGCGAGCCGCCGCCCACGCTCTTCGAATATCTGCCGGAGAATGCGCTGCTTTTCGTCGACGAGAGCCACCAGACCATCGGCCAGATCAACGGCATGTCGCGGGGCGATCACAAGCGCAAGATCACGCTGGCCGAATATGGCTTCCGGCTGCCGAGCGCGATCGACAATAGGCCGCTGCGTTTCAACGAATGGGACGCGATGCGGCCGCAGACGGCGTACGTCTCCGCGACCCCGGGCAATTGGGAGATGGAGCAGACCGGCGGCGTATTCACCGAGCAAGTGATCCGCCCGACCGGGCTGATCGATCCGCCGGTGGAGATCAAGCCGGTCGAGGAGCAGGTGCAGGACCTGATCGTCGAGTGCCGCAAGACCACCGAAATGGGATACCGCACGCTCGTCACGACGCTGACCAAGCGGATGGCGGAGGACCTGACCGAATATATGCACGAGGCGGGGATCAAGTGCCGCTACATGCATTCGGATACCGAGACGCTGGAGCGCATCGAGCTGATCCGCGATCTCCGTTTGGGGGTCTATGACGTGCTGATCGGCATCAACCTGCTGCGCGAGGGGCTCGACATCCCCGAATGCGGGTTGGTCGCGATCCTGGATGCGGACAAGGAGGGGTTCCTGCGCTCCGAGACTTCGCTGATCCAGACGATCGGCCGCGCGGCGCGCAACGTGGAGGGGCGCGTGATCCTCTATGCCGACCGGATGACGGGAAGCATGGAGCGCGCGATCGCCGAGACCGACCGGCGGCGGGCCAAGCAGGTGGAGTATAACGAGGCGAACGGCATCACGCCGACGACGATCAAGCGCAATATCGGCGACATCATCGCGCATGTCGCGTCGCGCGACCAGGTGACGGTGGAGATCGACGAGGACCGGCCGCACATGGTGGGCCACAATCTGCGGGCGTATATCGAATCGCTCGAGAAGAAGATGCGCGATGCGGCGGCGAATCTGGAGTTCGAGGAGGCGGGGCGGCTGCGCGACGAGATCCGGAGCCTGGAGGCCGAGGAGCTTGGGCTGCCGGTGGACGAGCGCAAGGCCCCGGTGATGGGGCGGAGCAACGAAGGCAAGCCGGGTACGCGCAAGGGGCGCTATGGGAAGCAGAGCAAGACGAAGTTTGGGCGGTAGGGCAACTCAACGCCGCCGCATTGACGAGCGACTAATAGTGCTATAGCTACTATTTTTCTTAATAGGGCTACTGCCATGCATATCGACATCGACTTCGAGGTTTATAAGGCCCTAACAGCCCTTCGGCAGAACGAGGGCCATTCATATAACGATGTGCTCCGTGATCTTTTGAAACTTGAGTCGATCCAAGAACCAGAGATCGAGTCTGCGTTGCAGGCCGCTGCCGACATTTTATCCCGTCCAATCGGGCTACAAGGTTTTTTCTCCCGCGGCGTTCATCTCCCTGATGGCACTATACTTAGAGCGCGATACAAACAGCGAGAATACAACGCCCGTATAAGAGGCGATCGATGGCTTGACGACCAGGGCCGTGAGCACAACAGCCCTTCCGCCGCTGCTGCAGCAATCACAGGTACGAACGTAAACGGCCTACGCTTTTGGGAGGCCAAGCGACCAATCGATGGGGGTTGGAAGCGCTTAGAATTATTGCGCGCGCAATGATCCGAACTTTTGCCGATGCCGAAACGGCGCGCATTTTCGGCGGCGAGCGCAGCCGCAAGCTGCCGCCTGACATTCAGCAGACCGCGCGCCGCAAGTTGCGTCAGCTCAACCGAGTCAGCGAGCCGCTCGAATTGCGTGAACCGCGCGGCAATCGTCTTGAGGAGTTGAAGGGGAACCGTAAGGGGACATATAGTATCCGGATCAACGACCAGTGGCGAATCACCTTCCGCTGGTCTGACGGAGGCGCGGACGATGTCCGGATCGAGGATTACCATCGCGGATGAGAGCCGGTTGGACAACGTCCATCCGGGAGACATTCTGCGCGAGGATTTCCTGATCGGCTCGGAGATTCCCCTCGCTGAGGTTGCTTCGGGGGCGGGGATCGATGCCGATAAGCTAAAGCGTCTGCTCGCGTCCAAAATTGCCGTGGACGCCGACACGGATTTGCGGCTCGCGCGCTATCTGCGGATGTCGGAGGGCTTCTTCCTGGGGCTGCAGCTCGACTTTGATCTCGAGGAAGCCAAGCGGGCGCTTAACGGCGATCTGGACCGGATCGTCCCTCGCGCAGCCTGATCCCGCCGTGCGCGGTTGAGCATCGCGGCCGCTTCCCCCATAGGCCTGCCGATGCGCCGCCTGTTCCTTGCTTCGTCCGCGCTGCTTGCGCTTGCTTCGTGCTCGATGCCCGAAGTCGCGCCCCAGCCTGCGCCGCCGGCTCCAGCGCCCGCGCCCATGCCGACCCGCGCGCCGTTGCCCATGCCGACGCCGACGGGATCGGACTGGCGGGACTGGCCGGTGACGGCGGGGACCTGGGCCTATCGGCAGGACGGGCGGGGCAGCATTGCGCTTTATGGCCGCGCGGGGGCGGATGCGGAACTGACGCTGCGATGCGATCGGGCGCGGGGGCGGCTGTTTCTGTCGCGGCGGGCGGATGCGGCGGCGACGCTGACGATCCGCACATCAACCAACCTCAAGACGCTGAACGCGCTGCCGACCGGCGGCGTGCCCGCTTATGCGGCAGTCGAGCTGATGCCGCGCGATCCGATAGTCGATGCGATCGGTTTCAGCCGCGGGCGCTTCGTCGTGCAGGGCGGCGGCGCGGACCTGGTGCTGCCGGCCTGGCCCGAGATATTGCGCGTTGCGGAGGATTGCCGCGGGTGACGCGGGCAGACCTCCACGATTAGCCGGAACAAATTTTCAAAACAAGACTTGTGCTGGGACTCGCGGTGATTCAAACAGTCGATGTGCCCGCGAGGCACGGTGTTTCAACTAGCGAAAGGAGGTGATCCGATGTCTCATGGTTCAGCAATGGGGTCGGTTCAGTTCGTTCGGGAGACGCGCCGCTGAGCTGAAGCGCGGATGGAAGCCCTCCATCCGTATGGCGAGCGGGAGGTATCCTCCTCCAGACAACGCCCGCCCGCTGCAGCAAAGCGGTCCGCCTGGTCTCCCGGGCTGGAGCTCTCCGGCCGCTGACCATGTCGGAGGTCGCCGGAATCCTTGAAAGGGTTCCGGCGGCCTTCTTCGTTTTGGCACGCGAAAATCCGGGGCTTATTGCCCGGCGGCATTGCCGGTGCTGGCATCCGCGACCCGATCGATCATCCCCTGTACGGCAAGCTCGCGCTCTACTTCGCCCAAGCGATCCTTGCCGAAATAGAGTTCGTCATCGACCATGAATGACGGGATGCCGAAGACTCCATTGCCAAAAGCGGCTTGGGTATTGGCGGCAAGGCGATCCTTGACCTCGGGCATTTGGGAATGCGCGATCAGGCGCTCGGCGGGCAGCCCGGCATCGCTCAGGCTTTGCGAGAAGACCGTGGGGTCGTCGAGCTTGCGGGGGTCTTCCCACATGAAATGAAACATCGCCTCGACATAGGGCGTGAGCAGTCCATCGCTTTCGGCGGCCACGGCTCCGCGCATCAGCTGGAGCGTGTTGACCGGGAAGAAGGGATTCATGCGGAACTTCGTGATGCCGTTGCGGCTGATGAAACGCTCCATCTCGCGGCGTTCGTAAGCGAGCTTCGCGGGCACATTGGCGAAGGCCAGCATCGGGGCTTGGTTGCCTGTGAGCTTGAACAAGCCGCCGAGCAGCACCGGCACATAACGGAATCTCGACCCTGTCTGGAGTTCGATGCGAGGCAGCACCCGATGGGCCAGATAGGCATTGGGACTGCCGAAATCGAAATAGAAAATGGGCTGCATGGAAGCGTTCCTCACCAATTCTCGCCATAGGGCCGCAAGTCCAGTTCGTGAGTCCATGCGTCTCGGGGCTGGCGATGGAGCTGCCAATAGGTCTCGGCGATCGATGCAGGGTCCATCAGCGTGTCAGGGGGCAGCGCCGCGGCGATTTCCGCGCCCCTGGCAGCCGCGATCCGCTCGCGCACCCACGCCGTATCGACGCCGGCATCTATCACGAGATGCGCGACATGGATGTTTTGTGGCGCGAGCTCGCGAGCCATCGATTGGGCGACCGCACGCAGGCCCGCCTTGGCGGAGGCGAAGGCGGCGTAGCCCTTGCCGCCGCGGAGCGAGGCGCTGGCGCCAGTGAAGAAAATCGAGCCGCTGCCGTGCCCGAGCATCCTGCGCGCTGCCTCACGGCCGGTAAGAAAGCCCGAATAGCAAGCCATTTCCCAGACCTTGCGGAAGACGCGCTCGCTCGTTTCGAGGAGCGGGAAGCTGACATTCGCGCCAATGTTGAACACGCAGACCCGCAACGGCCCCGAAGCCTGGGCGGAATCGAGGAATGCGCAAACCTGCTCCTCGCTGCGCGCATCCAGGCTGTGACCCACGAAGCTGCCGCCGGAAGCCGCAATCTCCGCCTCCAGCGGTATGAGCTTGTCACCCTGACGGCGCCCGCCATGAACGGCATAGCCCTCAGCGGCGAAACGCCGCGCGATGGCAGCCCCGATGAAATCCCCCGCGCCGACGATCGCGACACTGCCCTTTTCGTTCATCTGCCCTGCTCCGTTTTAAAACAAGACTAACTAAGTCTTGAAATAAAACCATGTCAATGCCAGAATGCGACAATGCGCTGGAATCAACTCGCAGCCGAACCTTGCTCGCTGGCCCGCGCGCTCGCCGTGGTGGGCGACCGCTGGTCGTTGCTGATCCTGCGCGAGGCTTTCCTGCGCGTGCGCAGGTTCGACGAGTTCCAGGGCCGGCTCGGCATTGCCCGCCGCGTTCTGGCGGAGCGCCTGGCCAGCCTGAGCGACGACGGCATATTCGAACGTGTCGCCTATCAGGGCCGGCCAGAGCGCTTTGAATATCGCCTGACCGAGAAGGGGCTCGCGCTTTACCCGGTGATCCTGTCGCTGGTGCATTGGGGAGATAATTTCTACGCCGATGCGAGCGGCCCACCCGTCCTCCACCAGCACATGGCTTGCGGCCACGACTTCCGCTCTGTCCTTGTCTGCTCCGAATGCAGCGAGCCCGTCCATCCGCGGGACGTGGTCGCCCGCCCCGCCGTGGAGCAGACTCGAACGGGCTAATCCCCGGCCAAGCCCTTCAGCCGATATAGCGCCTCCAGCGCTTCGCGGGGGGAGAGCGCGTCCACGTCGATGGCGGCCAATTCGGTGCGCAGGGCGTCAATCACTTCCTCTTCGACGGCCGCGGCCGCGGCAAAAAGGGGCAAATCGTCCAGCCCCGCCGCGAGTCCTCCTGTCTTGGCACGGCCCGCCTCCAGCTTGTCGAGCACCGCCTTGGCGCGCTTGAGGGTGGCGGGGGGCAGGCCCGCGAGACGGGCGACGGCGATGCCGAAGCTGCGGTCCGCGGGGCCTTCGGAGACTTCGTGGAGGAGCACGAGATCGCCCTTATACTCGCGCGCGCGGACATGGTGGAGCGTGAGCGCGTCGCAGCGCTCCGCGAGGCGGGTGAGCTCGTGATAGTGCGTCGCGAACAAACACCTGCACCGGTTGTCCTCGTGGATCGCCTCGACCACCGCCCAGGCGATGGCGAGGCCGTCATAAGTGGAAGTGCCGCGGCCGACTTCGTCGAGGATGACGAAGCTGCGCGGAGTGGCCTGCGCCAGGATGGCGGCGGTCTCGACCATCTCCACCATGAAGGTCGAGCGGCCGCGCGCGAGATTGTCCGAGGCGCCGACGCGGCTGAACAGGCGATCGACGAGGCCGAGCTTCGCGCGCGTGGCGGGGACGTAGCTGCCCGCCTGGGCGAGCACCGCGATCAACGCGTTCTGGCGGAGGAAAGTCGATTTGCCGCCCATATTGGGGCCGGTGACAAGCCACAGCCGCGAGCTTTCGGAGAGCGAGCAATCATTGGCGACGAAGCGGCCGCCCGAGCGCCCCACGGCTTCCTCGACCACCGGATGCCGCCCGCCTTCGACTTCGAAACAGGCGTGACCGACCAGCGAAGGCCGCGCCCAGCCGCCTTCCGCGGCGCGCTCGGCCAGCGCGGCGGAGACGTCGATGCGGGCCAGCGCGTCGGCGGTGGCGGCCACGGCTTCGCGGTTGGCGAGCGCGGCCTCGGTCAAATCCTCCAGATGCGCGGCTTCGGCGGCGAGCGCATGCGCCCCCGCCTGCGTCACCTTGATCGCGACTTCGTGCAGTTCGGGCGCGTTGAAGCGGACGACACCGGCCAGGGTCTGGCGGTGCGTGAAGCCGCTGTCCTGCACCATCAGGGGATCGGCATTCTTGGCGGCAACTTCGATATGATAGCCGAGCACGCCGTTATGGCGGATCTTGAGGCTGGCGATGCCCGTGCGCGCCTTATATTCGGCCTCCAGCGCGGCGATGGCGCGGCGACCGCCCGCACCCGCATCGCGCAGATCGTCGAGTGCGGCGTCATAGCCCTCGCCGATATAGCCGCCCTTGCCGGCGTCGATCGGCGGCTCCGCGACGAGTGCGCGGGAGAGCAAATCGATCAGCGCGCCGTGGCCGCGCAGTTGCGGCGCGAGCCCAGCGAGGAGCGCGGGGACTTGGGGGATCGCGCCGAGCCGCTCGCCCAATCGCCATGCGCCGTCCAGTCCGTCGCGAAGCTGGCCGAGATCGCGCGGGCTTCCCCGGCCGGCCGCAAGACGACCGAGCGCGCGGCCGATATCGGGGAGCGCGCGCAGATTTGCGCGCACTCCCTCTCGAAGAGCGGACTCGTCATGGAAGCGCTGGACCAGATCGAGCCGTGCATCGATGCCCGGCCGGTCCATCAGCGGCGCGGCCAAATCCTGCCCCAGCATGCGCGCGCCAGCGCCGGTGACCGTGCGATCGATGCAATCGAGCAGGCTCCCCCTTCGCGCGCCGCTTGCGGTCTGGCACAATTCAAGGCTTTCGCGCGTGGCCGCGTCGATCGCCATGGCCGCTTCGGTGCGGCTGACGCGCGGGGGGCGGAGGAAAGGGAGCGATCCCTTGGCGGTGTGATCGAGATAGGCGACCAGACCGCCGGCGGCCGCCAGCGCCGCGCGCGAGAACTGGCCGAAACCGTCGAGCGTCGCGACGCCGAACAGCCGCTTGAGGCGCGCCTCTCCGTTCGCGCTGTCGAAATCCACCTTCGGGCGGAAGGCAGTCGCCAGACTGGCGAAGTCCGATGCTTCGCACGCGATCGTCTCGGCGGGCGAAAGGCGCGCGATCTCGGCGTCGGCGCGCGCGGCGTCGGTCTCGATGACGTGGAAGACGCCCGTGGAAATGTCGGCGCAGGCGATGGCGACCTGGCCGCCCGCCTCGCCGATGGCGGCGCACCAATTCGCGGCGCGGCTGTCCAGCAATGCCTCTTCGGTAAGCGTGCCCGCGGTGACCACGCGGATGATTTCGCGGGCGACGAGCGCCTTGGAGCCGGCGCGGGCCTTGGCCTGTTCGGGGGTCTCGATCTGGTTGGCGATGGCGACGCGGTGGCCGGCCTTGATCAGCCGCGCGAGATAGCCGTCCATTGCATGGACCGGCACGCCGCACATCGGGATGCGCTCGCCCTCATGCTCTCCGCGCGCCGTAAGCGCGATATCGAGCACCGCGCTCGCTATCCGGGCGTCGTCGAAGAACAATTCGAAGAAATCGCCCATCCGGTAGAAGAGCAGGCAATCTTCGGCCTCCGCCTTAAGGGCGAGATATTGGGCCATCATCGGGGTGGGCGCGGCGGACGACATCAGCCCGGATGGCTACCGCAACCTTGCCCCAATGCAACCGGGGCGATGGGGCGAGCGCCCAAGATGCTGGGGATAAGGAAAGGCGCGCTATCGCGACAAGCGCCGGTTCCCTTCGCGGGCGAGCCGCCCTAAGAGACCGACATAGACCGGAGAGACAAGAATGGCCGAAGACAGCAGCGTCCAATTCTCGGAGCGCGAGGCGCTGCTTTATCATAGCGAGGGCCGGCCCGGGAAAATCGAGATCATCGCCTCCAAGCCGATGGCGACGCAGCGCGACTTGGCGCTGGCTTATTCGCCTGGCGTCGCGGTGCCGGTGCTGGCGATCGCCGAGAATCCGGCGCTGGCTTATGATTATACCGCGAAGGGCAATCTGGTCGCGGTGATCTCCAACGGCACCGCGATCCTAGGGCTCGGCAATCTCGGCGCGCTGGCGTCCAAGCCGGTGATGGAAGGCAAGGCGGTGCTGTTCAAGCGCTTCGCCGATGTCGATTCAATCGATATCGAGCTGAAGACCGAGGATGTCGACCGCTTCATCGACGCAGTCGAACTGATGGAGCCGAGCTTCGGCGGCATCAACCTGGAGGATATCAAATCCCCGGAATGCTTCGTAATCGAGCAGACGCTGCGCGAGCGCATGAACATTCCCGTCTTCCACGACGATCAGCACGGCACCGCGATCATCGCCGCCGCGGGGCTAATCAACGCGCTGTACCTGACCGGGCGCGATATCAAGCAGACGCGCGTGGTCGTGCTGGGCGCGGGTGCGGCGGCGATCGCCTGCGCCGAGCTGATCAAGGCGATGGGGCTGCCGCACGACAACCTGCTGATGCTCGACCAGAAGGGCGTGATCTATCAGGGCCGCCAGGAAAGCATGAACCAGTGGAAGTCGGCCCACGCGGTCAACACCACGCGGCGCAGCCTGGCCGATGCGCTCGACGGGGCGGACGTGTTCCTGGGGCTCGCCTCGGCCAATTCATTGCCCCCCGAGCTGCTCAAGACGATGGCGGCCAAGCCGATCCTGTTCGCGATGGCCAATCCCGACCCCGAGATCAGCCCGCCCGTCGCCAAGGCCGCGCGGCCCGATGCGATCATCGCCACCGGCCGTTCGGATTATCCGAACCAGGTGAACAACGTGCTCGGCTTCCCCTTCATCTTCCGCGGCGCGCTCGATGTGCGCGCGACGACGATCAACGACGCGATGAAGATCGCCGCCGCCACCGCGCTGGCCGAACTCGCGCGCCAGCAGGTGCCCGAGGAAGTAGCGGCGGCTTACGGCGTCAAGCACACGTTCGGGCCGGACTATATCATCCCGGCGCCCTTCGATCCGCGGCTGATGGAAATCGTCCCCGCCGCCGTCGCGCAGGCGGCGATGGATTCGGGCGTGGCGACCAGGCCGATCCCGAACATGGCGGTATATCGCCAGCAACTGCGCGCGCGGCTCAATCCCACCACTTCGGTGCTCAGCCTTGCCGATGAAGGCGCACGGGCGAACCCGAAGCGCGTGATCTTCGCCGAGGCGGAGGAAGAAGTCGTGCTGCGCGCGGCGATCGCATTCAGGGCAGAGGGCTATGGCACACCGGTGCTGGTGGGGCGCGAGAGCGTGGCCGACAGCCTGCGCGCGCTCGGCGCGAATCCCGACGATTTCGAGCTGCACAATAGCGTCAATTCCCCGCTGGTGCCCGAGATGGTCGAGTTCCTGTATGGCCGGCTCCAGCGGCGCGGCTATCTGCGCCGCGATGCCGAGCGCATGGTCAATCGCGACCGCAACATCTTCGGCGCGCTGCTGCTCCAGCTCGGCAAGGCCGATGCGATGATCACCGGCGTGACACGCACCTATGCCGAATCGATGCGCCAGGTGCGCCGCGTGATCGACTATCAGGAAGGCCGGACCGCTTTTGGCGTGCATGTGATGGTCGGCCAGTCGCATACGGTGTTCATCGCGGACACGACCGTCAACGAACGCCCGAATGCCGAGGAGCTGGCGGATATCGCCGAAGGCACGGCCCAGGTGGCGCGGCGCCTAGGACACGAGCCGCGCGTGGCGTTTCTCAGCTATTCCAATTTCGGCAATCCGGAAGGGCGCTGGCTCGACAATGTCCGCGGCGCGATCAAGGTGCTCGACGCGCGGGGAGTCGAGTTCGAATATGAAGGCGAGATGTCGCCCGACGTGGCGCTTAACCCCAAGCAGCTCGCCAATTACCCCTTCGCGCGGCTTTCAGGCCCAGCGAACATCCTGATCATGCCGGGCCTGCAATCGGCGAATATCTCGGCCAAATTGCTGCGCGAGCTGGGCGGGGATTCGACGATCGGCCCGATGCTGATCGGGATGGAAAAACCCGTCCAGATCGCCCCGATGACCGCGACCGCGAGCGAGCTGGTGACGCTGGCGGTGCTCGCGGCGGGGGGGATTGCGCGCTAGGAGGCGCGGAGCCTGTCTCCCACCCGGTTGCGGTTTCGATACTGAGCTGACACAATGAAGCAATGAGATATCGATTTGCAGCTTGGCTTACAGCATCGATCTGGCTCATAAATGCGGCAATGGCAGCCGACCACGAAAGCGGCAGGGCCCCGAAACTAGTCTTGTCGATTATAGAGGAAAAGGAACCGGCTTCGCAGCGGTCGGTGCTCGTGGGTCATCTATCAATAATAAACACATTATCCAGCAGCCTGTGTTTACATAAGGACCTAATCGAAAACGATAGTTCGCCTCATAAGGGCATTAAGATAAACGGGAAGTTTGGAAGCGGACTTCCGCCACCACCTCGCGTCGCAGGAACCCGAGAGATAGCACCGGGCGAGAACGTCTCGTTTCGACAGATCGTCAGCTATCGCGACTCAGAAAAAGTACAAAAACGCGCCACGATACAGGTGGTCGTTCTTGCGTGGCGGTGTGATGGAAGTCGCAGGCTCAAGCTATTATCGAATAAGGTTCGTTTGTAGAATAAGGCGGTGTGCGTCTAGCCATCTTGTTGTGAGCGGACCGCTACCACCCGTATCCGAAGTTGATCACTTTTATGGTTAGCCGTCGATGCTGCCGCCCATTCCCGCATTGACGATGCCGCCGTCCACGGTGAGCGTTTCGCCTACGACATAGTCCCCGGCGCGGCTCGCCAGGTAGATCGCGGCGCCGGCCATGTCCTCGGCGACGCCGATGCGGCCCGAGGGGATGCGCTTCGCCACGCCTTCGGCATGATCGCGGGCGGCCTTGTTCATGTCGCTGGGGAAGGCGCCGGGAGCGAGCGAGGAAACGACGATCCGGTCCTGGATCAGCCGCGCCGCCATGCGGCGGGTGAGGTGAATCAACGCGGCCTTCGACGCCTGATAGCTGTAGGTCTCCCACGGATTGACGCGCTGGCCGTCGATCGAAGTGATGTTGATGACCTTGGCGGGCCGGTCCTCGCTGGCAGCGGCTTTGAGCAGGCCGTGCAGCGCCTGGGTGAGGAAGAAGGGCGATTTGACGTTGAGATCCATCACCTTGTCCCAGCCGCTTTCCGGGAATTCATCGAAGGGGACGCCCCAGGCCGCGCCCGCATTGTTTACGAGGATGTCGAGCGATCCCTCGCGCTCCGCCATCGCGGCGGCCAGCGCCTTGCAGCCTTCCACGCTCGAGACGTCCATCGGCAGCGAGATGCAGTTAGGGCCGAGTTCGGCTGCCGTCGCATTGCAGGCATCAGCCTTGCGGGCGGAGATATAGACCTTCGCGCCGGAAGCGATGAAACCCTGGGCGATCATCCGGCCGATGCCACGCGACCCGCCGGTGACCAAAGCGACGCGGCCATCGAGGCGGAAGAGTGTGCTGGTGTCCATGTTTCTACTTCCTTCTGCTCGCCTCCCGCTTGCGGGAAGGGTAGGGGGAGGGCGTGTCAAAAATCCGGGAAGGTCGTCGAGGAGGACAGCCCCTCCCCTAACCCCTCCCGCAAGCGGGAGGGGGATTTATCCTCCTCTTTTGATCGTCTCGCGCGCGATGATGAGCTGCTGGATCTGGCTGGTGCCTTCGTAGATGCGGAACAGCCGGACGTCGCGGTAGAGCCGCTCGATGCCGTAATCGGCGATATAGCCAGCGCCGCCGAAGATCTGGACCGCGCGGTCCGCGACGCGGCCGACCATCTCGCTGGCGAAATACTTCGCGGCGGCGGCTTCCATCGTGGTGTTTTCGCCGGCGTCCTTCCGGGCCGCGGTTTCCATGACAAGCGCCTTCGCGGCGAGGGCTTCGGTCTTGGAATCCGCCAGCATCGCCTGGATGAGCTGGTGCTCGGCGATCGGCTTGCCGAACTGCTTGCGCTCGGATGCGTAGGCCACGCAATCGGCGATCAGCCTCTCGGCGACGCCGGCGCAGACGGCGGATATGTGCAGCCGCCCGCGATCGAGGACCTGCATGGCGATTTTGAAGCCTTCCCCTTCGGCGCCCAGGCGTAGCGATACGGGGACCGGAGTGTCGTCGAACACGACATCGGCGACCTTCGCGCCCTTTTGCCCCATCTTCTTTTCAGGCTCGCCGATGCTGATCCCTGCAAGCGCGCGCGGCACGAGGAAGGCGGATACGCCGCGCCCACCGGGCTCTTCGCCGGTCCGCGCCATCACGGTGAAGACATGCGCCTTGTCGGCATTGGTGATGAAGCGCTTGGTGCCGGTGAGACGGTAAACCTCGCCGTCGAGGACCGCACGGGTTTTCACGGCGCCGGAGTCGGATCCAACATCGGGTTCGGTGAGGGCGAAGCTGGCGACCACTTCGCCGCTGGCGATCTTCGGCAGCCACTCGGCCTTTTGCTGGGGCGTGCCGGCCATTACCAGGCCCTGGCTGCCGATGCCGACATTGGTGCCGAAAGCGGACCGGAAAGCGGGCGTGGTCCGGCCCAGCTCGACCGCGACCTTGCATTCCTCAAGCATCGTCAGGCCGAGGCCGCCATATTCCTCCGCGATCGAAAGGCCGAACAGGCCGAGCGCCTTCATCTCTTCGACGATATGCGCCGGGATCGCGTCGGCTTCCTCGACTTCGCCCTCGAGCGGGCGGAGCCGCTCGGCCACAAAGCGCCGGATCGTCTCGATCAACGTATCGAAGATTTCCGGATCGAGTGCCATGCCGTGCCCTTGGTTCGAAAGGCGAATAGCTATAGCGCGGCCAAGGGATCGGACAAGCCGTACCCGATCTTCCAATAGCATATCATTGACGTGAAAATCGCCCCTCTTATGCTGGCCCCCATGACAGCCGGTAATGCTCCCGCCATACCCCCGATCCGCCGCATCCGCACGCCGGTGATGCTGACATACGGCTTCGGCACGGTGGCCTACGGCGTCAAGGACTTCGGCTTTGCGACCTTCCTGCTGTTTTTCTTCAATCAGGTCGTCGGCCTACCGGCTACGCAGGTGGGGCTGGCGATCATGTGCGCGCTGCTGCTCGACGCCTTCATCGACCCGGCGATCGGCTTCCTTTCGGATCGCACGCGCAGCCGATGGGGGCGGCGGCATCCATGGATGTATGCCTCCGCGCTGCCGATCGCGGTCGGGTGGCTGCTGCTGTGGAACCCGCCTGAGCTAGGCAAGGAGGCGATGCTCGCCTGGGTTTTCGTGATGTCGGTGATCGTGCGCGCGGCGGTCAGCGTCTATGAGGTGCCGTCCCAGGCGCTCAGCCCGGAGCTTTCGGCAGACTATGACGAGCGCACGCGGATCATGGCCTATCGCTATCTGTTCGGCTGGTTCGGGGGGATGGCGATGATGATCCTGTCCTATGGCTGGCTGCTGCAGGGCACTGCCGATCAGCCCAACGGGCAGCTGGTCCGCGCCAATTATCCCGGCTTCGCCGTTGCCGGAGCGATCCTGATGGTGGTTGCGATCCTGGTCTCAGCCATCGGCACGCACCGCGAAATCGGACGGCTTCCCAAGCATGAGAGCGCGCCCGCGCCGATCGGCGGGCATTTTCGAGAACTCCTCCAGACCGTGCGCAACCGGCCGTTCCTGATCCTGATGGGAGCGGGGATCTGCTATTATTCGGCGCAGGGGATCAGCTTCGCGCTTTCCTCCTATCTCTATGCCCATGTCTGGCGGCTGGAGGGACACGGTTTCACGATGCTGGGGCTCGCATTGTTCGCGGGCGCGATAACCGCGTTCATCGTGGCGCCGATCGTCGCGCGGCGGACGGGCAAGCGCGCCGCGGCGATGGGGTTCATGGGCGCGGCGGTGGTGTTGATTTCGCTGCCTTATGTGCTCCGGCTTGCCGGCTGGTTCCCCGATGTGGACAGTCCCGCGATGCGGCCCTTGCTGTTCGCGATTTTCGCCGTGAACGGCGTGTGCGGCATTTCCTCCACGATCCTCGGCGCTTCGATGATGGCCGATGTCGTCGAGCATTCGGAGGCACGGACCGGGCGGCGGGACGAGGGGGTATTCTTCGCCGGAGCGTTCTTCGTCCAGAAATGCTGCAGCGGCCTGGGAATCCTGGCCAGCGGGATCATCGTCGACATGGTCGGCTTCCCCACCGGAGCGAAGCCGGGGATGGTGCCCGTGGCGACGATCGACCGGCTGACTATCGTATTCATCACGCTCTATGCGGTTTTCGGGCTCGCGGCGGCATTGCTCTACACGCGCTTTCCATTCGGCAAGGCCGAGCATCTGGCGCGCGTCGCGGCGCTGGCGGAGGGTGGCGGAGCGCGCGAAGGTGTGTTATAACACACGTATGAACAAACCCGCCAAATCCCTCAAGGTCGTGCGCATCGGCAATTCGGCAGGTGTAATCCTGTCGAGAGAACTGATGGCTCGGTTGCGCGTCGAACTGGGCGACGAGCTCAGCCTTTCCGAAGTTCCCGGCGGTTTCACGCTGACTCGCCACGATCCCGATTTCGAAACGCAGATGAATGCTGCGCGCGAAATGATGGCGCGCCGGCGCAACGCGCTGCGCGAACTCGCCAAATAAAATGAGTTGGATTTGGGTCGATGCGGCCGTGGCCGTAGCGGCCCACGGAGAACAGCTTGCCGAACACGGCGGCGCGGAAGGGGTACGCGACTATAACATGCTAGAGAGCGCAATGGCGCGGCCGCTCAACCTTGTCGCTTATGGCGATCCGGATGTGGCGGAATTGGCGGCCAGCTACGCATTCGGCATCGCGCGCAACCACCCTTTCGTGGACGGTAACAAGCGGACCTCGGCGGTCGTCAGCGAAACCTTTCTGTTGCTTAACGGCTATCGGCTTGACTGCGACGATGTCGAGCTGGTCACGACATTCCTCGCACTGGCTGCGGGCGAATTGACGGTCGAAGCCCTCACCGACTGGTTCAGGCAACACATCAAGTAAATGCCCGCCGCGAGCTGGGCTCGCGGCGGGCATCCTTTCCTCCCCAGGAAACGCTTTCGCTTCAGCCGACGCGGCCGAGGCGGTGGAAGAGATTGGCGTATTTGATCGATTCCGGGCTGTCCTTAACTGCCTGGAGGTGCGTGCCGACGGCTTCGCGGATGAGGCGGAAATCCTCTGTCGAGAAGACAGCGCGGCTGCGCTGCGGGGTATTGGGCGGGGTATTGGGCTGCGGTTCGGTGGTCATGATCGATACTCCTGTTACGCGGCTTGCTTGTTGAACTGGTCGGCCTCGGTCGATTGGGCATAGGCAGTGGTAGAGCTGTCGCCGCCGGCCACGGCCTGGGCGATCAGATCGAAATAGCCGGTGCCGACTTCGCGCTGATGACGTGTGGCGGTGTAGCCGTTGGCCTCGGCCGCGAACTCGGCTTGCTGGAGCTCCGAATAGGCCGCCATGCCACGATCGCGATAGCCACGCGCCAGCTCGAACATGCCGAAATTGAGCTGGTGGAAGCCCGCCAGGGTGACGAACTGGAACTTGTATCCCATCGCGCCCAGCTCGCGCTGGAAGCGGGCGATATCGTCCTTGTCCAGATTCTTCTCCCAATTGAAGCTGGGCGAGCAATTATAGGCCAGCATCTTTTCCGGATGCTCACGCTTGATCGCCTCGGCGAAGCGGCGGGCGTCGCCCATGTTGGGCTTGCTCGTCTCCCACCAGAGCAGATCGGCATGGCTGGCGAATGCCAGGCCGCGCTTGATGCAGTGATCGACGCCGGTGCCTTCCTTGAGGCGATAAAAGCCCTCGGCGGTGCGCTCGCCGGTGAGGAATTCATGGTCGCGCTCGTCCACGTCGGACGTGATCAGCCTGGCCGATTCCGCGTCGGTGCGGGCGCAGATCACCGTGGGCACGCCGCAGACGTCCGCGGCCAGGCGAGCGCTGTCCAGATTGCGAATGTGCGCCTGGGTCGGGATCAGAACCTTGCCGCCGAGGTGCCCGCATTTCTTTTCCGATGCGAGCTGGTCTTCATAATGCACCCCGGCGGCGCCTGCGGCTATATAGGCCTTCATGATCTCGAAGCAATTGAGCGGGCCGCCAAAGCCAGCTTCGGCATCGGCGACGATCGGGGCAAACCAGTCGCGCTCGGCCCCCCCCTCGCTATGCTCGATCTGATCGGCGCGCTGCAGGGCGTTGTTGATCCTCTTGCACAGTTCGGGCCCGGCATTGGCGGGATAGAGCGACTGATCGGGATACATCGCGCCGGCCGTGTTGGCATCGGCGGCGACTTGCCAGCCCGAAAGGTAGATCGCCTTCAGGCCGGCGCGGACCTGTTGCATGGCCTGATTGCCGCTCATCGCGCCAAGGGCATTGATGTAATCCTCGTTGCGCAGCAGTTCCCAAAGCTTGAGCGCGCCGCGGCGGGCCAGGGTGTGCTCGATCGCCAGCGACCCGCGCAGCTTGGCCACGTCATCCGCCGAATAGGGGCGGACGATACCGTCGAAGCGGCCGGTGGGGGCGGGGATCAAGTCTTCGAAGCTCGTAATCATTGTCAGGCCCTTTACAGTTCGTGATCGCGATAATGCGCGAGCGTGGACGACGGATAGCTTCGAGCTGGGAAATTACAGTGGGCCTGTCGGGCGAACCTTGGCATCAGGCTGTCATCATGTAATATAATTTACATGGCTGATCGAAAGCTCTTCGCGGGACATGCAGTGCGCCGGTTGCGGCGCGGGGCGGGGCTGACTCAAGCGGCGATGGCCGAGATGCTGGCGATATCGCCGAGCTATCTCAACCTGGTCGAGCGCAATCAGCGGCCGCTGACCGCCAGCGTATTGCTGCGCATGGCCGAGGCATTCGACTTCGATCCGCGCACCCTCTCCGCGAGCGAGCCGGGCGGCGGGGCGGAGGCAATCCGGCGGCGGCTGGCCGATCCGATCTTCGCCGATCTGGAGATCGACCGGCACCAGATGGAGGAGTGGCTGGCGGGCGCGCCGGGCGGAGCGGAGGCCTTTGCCCGCGCCTATGACCGGATCGGGGCCGGCGCGGCGGAAGAGAGCGGGATGCCCGATCCGCACGGCCAGGTGCGCCGCGAAATCGAGCGCTGGCGCAATCACTTCGCCGATCTGGACGTCGCCGCGGAAGCACTGGCGGACGAACTGCGGATGGGCGCGGGCGATCCCTATGGCGCGATGGCCGAGCGGCTGCGCGTCAAGCATCAGCTATCGGTGCGCATCCTGCCCGCCGATGTCCTTGGCGGGAACCTCAAGCGGCTCGACATGCATGCGCGCCAGCTCCAGCTTTCGGAAATGCTGGATGCGAGCGCGCGCGTGTTCGCGCTCGCCGAGCAACTGGCATGGGAGGCGCGCGAGCAGATCGACGCGCTGGTGCGAGGCGCCGGGCTGGAGCGCATGAGCGAGCGGCTGTTTCGCCGGCATCTCACCGGCTATTTCGCCGCCGCGGTGATGATGCCCTATGCCCGCTTCCTGCGCGCGTGCGAGGCGACGGGATATGATGCGGACATCCTCCAGCGGCGCTTTGGCGCCAGCTTCAGCCAGGTGGCGCATCGGCTGACCACCTTGCAGCGCGTGGGCGCGCGCGGGCTGCCGTTTTTCATGCTGCGCGTGGACCGGGCGGGGCAGGTCTCCAAGCGCTATGCCGGGGCGAGCGGATCGCCGCTGGCCGAGGGGCCGGGGGTTTGTCCGTTATGGGATGTGTTTGCGGCGTTTGCACGTGCGGACGTGGCGGTGACCGATCTGGTGGAGACCGAGGATGGCGGCCGCTGGTTCACCTTGGCGCGGTGCGTGACGCCGCAGGGGACGGGGCAGGTGCAGGCGCGGTTCGCGATCGCGCTGGGGCTCGATGCTGCGGAGGCAGGAACACTGGCGGCCGCGCGGGGGATGGATTTGCGCGGGCGCGCAACACCGGTGGGCTTGGGGTGCCGGGCCTGTACGCGCGTGGACTGCCCCCAGCGATCGGCGCCCCCGGCGGGACGGGCGCTGGTGATGAGCGAACGCGAGAGCGGAGTTACGCCGCTTGGGTTTGCAGCGGATTGACGCCGTTCGACGTTATCCCTGGAAGCGGCCGCGGCGATGTGGACCATATCTTGGTCCATGCCCGGCTGCGCGTTATCGGACGCGCCGGCGAGATCGAATATGAGCTGCCGATGACGCAGGAGCAATTGAGGGACGCGATGGGGCTGACTCCGGTGCATGTGAACCCAGTACTCAAAATGCTCGAACAGGAGGGGCTGATCACGCGCGACAAGCGCCGGATCAAGGTGAGGGACTGGGGCGGCCAGGCGCGGCGGATTTCAACGAGCGGTATCTGCATCTCGAGCAGAGCGGAGGGTTCGCGACGGCCGGCGCGTAATTTACGACGTAGCGGCGGCGGCTGAAGCCCGTTAACCTCCGGCGCAGCAGGAGGCAGCATGGGCGGATTCTGGCATATCGCGGCGATGTTGGGGGCGCTGACCGCGGTGGGGGCGCAGGAGGACCAGGCCCGGATTCAAGCCAAGGCGCGATGGACGGTGGCGGCGCAGACCGCGGCGCAAAGCTTCCTCGTTCTGGTCGATCCCGCGGCGCGGGTGGCCGGCAAGCCCGAGCTCAGGAAGCTGAAGATGCTGATGCTCGCCAACTCGGCGCCCGCCTTCCACGGAATCAAGGTCGGCTCCGAAAACGACTGGGAGTTCAACTGCGTGGCCCGCACATGGCGGTGGGTCGCTTCGCGCCAGATCACGCGGGACGGAATCTTCTTCATCGACACCTGGATGCCTACCGAGTGGAAACCTGCGGAAGGGGGCGCCATAGGCTATCTGTCCGGCTTCGCGTGCGGCGACACCAAGCCGATCGGGCCGGAATATCCCGGCATCAAGGCCGCGATCGACGCGCTGACCAAGATAGATCCGAAATAGGTTAGTCCAGGTTCGGCCGCAGATAGCGCTGGGCGAGTTCGAGGCTGATCCCACGCCGTGCCGCATAATCCTCGACCTGGTCCTGCCCGATGCGAGCCACGCCGAAATATTCGGCCTGCGGATGGCCGAAATAGAAGCCCGAGACCGCTGCGGTGGGCAGCATCGCGAAATTCTCGGTGAGCGAGATGCCGGTCGCGTGGTGGGCGTCGAGCATCTTGAACAGGATGGGCTTCAGGCTGTGCTCGGGACAGGCGGGATAGCCCGGCGCGGGACGGATTCCACGATATTGCTCGCGGATCAGCGCATCGTTGGTGAGCTGCTCGCCTTCGGCATAGCCCCAGAGCGCGGTGCGGACATAGAGGTGCAGGCGCTCGGCAAAGGCTTCCGCGAGGCGATCGGCCAGGGCCTTGAGCAGGATGTCACTATAATCGTCGATCGCGTTCTTGAAGCGCGCGAGGTGCGGTTCGATGCCGTGGATCCCCACTGCGAAGCCGCCGATCCAGTCGCCGTCATGATCGATGAAATCGGCGAGGCACATGTTGGCCCGGCCCTCGCGCTTCTGAATCTGCTGGCGCAGCATCGGCAGCGTGTAATGCACTTCGTCCTCGACATGGACGATCACGTCGTCGCCCTGGCGGCGGCACGGCCAGAGCCCGACCACGCCGCGCGCAGTGAGCCATTTTTCCTCGATGACCTTGTCGAGCATCGCCTGGGCATCGGCAAAGAGCGAAGTCGCGCTTTCGCCGACGATTTCGTCTTCGAGGATCGCCGGGTAATTGCCGGCGAGCTCCCAGGCGCGGAAGAAGGGCGTCCAGTCGATATATTGGCGGAGGTCCTCAAGGTCCCAATCGGGGAATTGGTGGACGCCGGGCAGGCGGGGCTTGCCGGGCTTCAGGCTCATGTCCGCTTCAAACGCATTGTCGCGCGCCTTGTTGAGCGGGACCAGCTCGCTCTGGCCGCGGCCGGCGCGGGCCTGGCGGACTTGTTCATACTCCTCGGCGATCTTGGCGACATAGTCGTCGCGGATCGTATCGGAGACCAGGGTGGTGGCGACACCCACCGCCCGGCTGGCGTCGAGGACGTGGACGACGGGACCCTTATATGCGGGCTCGATGCGCAGCGCGGTGTGGACGCGGCTGGTGGTCGCGCCGCCGATGAGCAGCGGCATCGTCATGCCGAGCCGCTGCATCTCCTCCGCGACGGTGACCATTTCGTCCAGCGATGGAGTGATCAGGCCGGAGAGGCCGATCATGTCAGCGTCATTCTCCTTCGCCGCCTCAATGATCTTCGACCAGGGGACCATCACGCCGAGATCGACCACATCGAAACCGTTGCATTGCAGGACGACGCCGACGATATTCTTGCCGATATCGTGCACATCGCCCTTTACGGTGGCCATGATGATCTTGCCCTTGCCCTTGGCGCCCGGCTCCTTAGCGGCCTCGATATAGGGCAGGAGGTGGGCGACGGCCTTTTTCATCACGCGGGCCGATTTCACCACCTGGGGCAGGAACATCTTGCCGCTGCCGAACAAGTCCCCGACCACGTTCATGCCGTCCATCAGCGGGCCTTCGATCACTTCGATCGGGCGGGCGAAGGCGAGGCGGCACTCCTCGGTATCCTCGACGACATATTGATCGATGCCCTTGACCAGAGCGTGCTCGAGCCGCTTGGCGACATCCCAGCCGCGCCATTCGGCCATCTGCTTTTCGGCGACGGCGTCCGTGCCCTTGAACTTCTCCGCGAGCGCGACGAGGCGATCGCCCGCATCGGGATCCCTGTTGAGGATCACGTCCTCGCACGCCTGGCGCAGCTCGGGCTCGATCGTATCATAGACGTCGAGCTGGCCGGCGTTGACGATCGCCATGTCCATGCCCGCGGGGATCGCATAATATAGGAATACCGAGTGCATCGCCTTGCGGACGGTCTCGTTGCCGCGGAAGCTGAAGCTCAGGTTCGACAGGCCGCCCGAGATGTGAACGTGAGGGCAGCGCCTTTTGATCTCGCGCGTGGCCTCGATGAAATCCACGCCGTAATTATTGTGCTCCTCGATGCCGGTGGCGATCGCGAAGACGTTGGGATCGAAGATGATGTCCTCCGGCGGGAAGCCGATGCCCACGAGCAGCTTGTACGCGCGCTCGCAGATTTCGACCTTACGCGCCTGGGTGTCGGCCTGGCCGGTCTCGTCGAACGCCATGATGACCGCCGCGGCGCCATAGGCCATGCACTTGCGCGCCTGCTCCAGGAACTGCGCTTCGCCTTCCTTCATGCTGATCGAGTTGACGATCGGCTTGCCCGAGACGCATTTCAGGCCCTCTTCGATCACGCCCCATTTGGACGAATCGATCATAACGGGAACGCGGGCGATATCGGGCTCGGCGGCGATGAGCTTGAGGAAGGTGGTCATCGCCTCATAGGCGTCGAGCAGGCCCTCATCCATGTTGACGTCAATCACCTGCGCGCCGTTCTCAACCTGCTGGCGCGCGACTTCGACGGCCTTGGTGTAATCGCCGGCCATGATGAGCTTCTTGAACGCCGCCGATCCGGTGACGTTGGTGCGCTCGCCGACATTGACGAAGGAGGTGGAGGAGGCGGTGGTCATCAATTTTTCTTTCGATCCTCCCGAACGGGGAGGGGGACCATGCGAAGCATGGTGGAGGGGGCTCTCCTCATTCCGATCCGCTGGTGGAGAGCCCCCTCCACCACGCCGCTTCGCGTCGCGGTCCCCTCCCCGTTCCGGGGAGGATCGAGTCAGGCCGCCATCGTGAATGGTTCGAGCCCCGCAAGCCGCGTGCGCACTTCCGGCACCGCGATGCGGCGCGGCTCGAGGCCTTTCACCGCTTCCGCGATCGCGGCGATGTGTGCGGGGGTGGAGCCGCAGCAGCCGCCGAGTATGTTGACCTGGCCGGCATCGGCCCATTCCTTGACGAGCGCCGCGGTCGTCTCGGGCATCTCGTCATAGGCGCCGAGTTCGTTGGGCAGGCCGGCATTGGGATAGACCATGATCAGCGTGTCGCAGAGCGCGGAGAGCGTCTTGACGTGCGGGCGGAGCTGCTCGGCGCCGAACGAGCAGTTTAGCCCGATGGTGACCGGCTTGGCGTGGCGGATCGCGGCCCAGAACGCCTCGACCGTGTGGCCGGAGAGGTTGCGGCCCGAAAGATCGGTGAGCGTCATCGACATCATGATCGGCAAGTCGCGGCCGAGCGCTTCGCCGGCCTCGATCGCGGCCATCACGCCGGCCTTGGCATTGAGCGTGTCGAACACGGTCTCGATCAGGATGAAGTCCACCCCGCCTTCGACCAGCGCGTCGATCTGCTCGCGGTACACGTCCTTCAGATAATCGAAGTCGATCTCGCGATAGCCGGGATCATTGACGTCGGGGCTGAGCGAAAGCGTCTTGTTGGTCGGCCCGAGCGCGCCGGCGACAAAACGTGGCCGGCCGTCCTTGGCCTGAAACTCGTCGGCGATGCTGCGCGCCAGCCTGGCGGACTCGATATTGATCTCGCGCACCAGATGCTCGGCGCCGTAATCGGCCTGGCTGATGCGGTTCGCGGAGAAGGTGTTGGTCTCGGCGATGTCCGCCCCGGCTTCGAAATAGGCGCGGTGGATCGACGCGGGCACCTCGGGCTTGGTCAGCGCTAGGATGTCGTTATTGCCCTTCTGGTCGTGGGTCAGGCCCAGATCGCCGGCATAGCAGGCCTCGGCCAGCTTCCAGTTCTGGATCTCGGTGCCGAAGGCGCCGTCGGTGATCAGGATGCGCTTGGCGGCTTCGGCCAGCAGTTTCTCGCGAGCGGTCATGCGGCTTCCTTCGGGCGCACACCGAGCAGGTGGCAGATCGCGTAGCTGAGCTCGGCGCGGTTGAGAGTGTAGAAGTGGAACTGGCGGACGCCGCCGGCATAGAGCTTGCGGCTCAATTCGGCGGCGAGGGTGGCGGCGACGAGCTGGCGCGCGGCGGGGTGGTCGTCGAGCCCCTCGAACAGGCGCCCCATCCAGCCGGGCACATCCGTCCCGCACATTTTCGACATCTTCTGGACCGCGGCGAAGCTCATCACCGGCATGATGCCGGGCACGATCTCGGCGGTGATCCCGGCCGCGGCGGCGTCGTCCCGGAAGCGGAAGAAGGTGTCGGGCTCGAAAAAGAATTGCGTGATCGCGCGCGTGGCTCCGGCATCGATCTTGGCCTTGAGATTGTCGAGATCGGCAGTCGCGTCGGGCGAATCGGGGTGGCATTCGGGATAAGCGGCCACCGAGATTTCGAAGGGATGGAGCTTGCGCAGCCCGGCGACTAGATCGGCGGCGTTCTCATACCCTCCGGGATGCGTGGCGTATTTTTCGCCCGCGCGCGGGGAATCGCCGCGCAGCGCCACGATATGGCGGACGCCGGCATTCCAATAATCATCGGCGACCGCGTCGATCTCCTCGCGCGTCGCCTCGACACAGGTGAGATGGGCGGCGGCCGGGATGCCGGTCTCGGCAGCGATGCGAGCCACGGTGTTGTGCGTGCGCTCGCGCGTGGTGCCGCCCGCGCCATATGTCACCGACACGAAACGGGGGCCGAGCGGCGAGAGCGTCTGGATCGATTCCCAGAGCGTCTCTTCCATCTTCTCGGTCTTGGGCGGGAAGAATTCGAACGACACGTCGATATCGCCCGCGACGTCCGCGAAGAGCGGCGCGTCTTTGGGGTGCAGGCTATTACTCATGCCGCTTTTGCTTCCTTGCGAGACTCGCCAACCTTGCGGCCGAGCCATAATTTCACTGTCAGTTCGCCGCCCTCGAGCGTCTCGACCTGTACCGGGCCGAGGCCATGCGCCGCGAACCAGCCGAGCATCTGCTCGTCCGAAAAGCCCAGCCGCGTATGCGCGTCGCGCGAGCGCAGTTCCTCCCGGTCGTGCGGTGCGAAATCGGCAATCAGCAGTCGTCCGCCCGGAGAAAGCACGCGCGCCGCTTCGGCGACCGCGGCCCCCGGCTGCTGGGCGAAATGAAGGACATGGTGGAGGATCGCGGCGTCCGCCCCGCCATCGGGCAGTGGCAATGCATATAGATCGGCCTGGCGCAGTTCGGCATTGCCCAGACCGCGCTCCGAGAGCTTGGCGCGGGCAAGGCGGAGCATTTCGGACGAGCGATCGATTCCCAGCGCATGGCGGGCCTGGGGCGCGAACAATTCGAGCATCCGCCCGGTGCCCGTGCCGATATCGATCAGGCTGCCGATCGCCGCATCGCCCAGCGCGCGCGCCATTGCCGCTTCGACTTCGCTGTCGGCGACATGAAGCGAACGGATCGCATCCCATTGCGCGGCATTCGCCTCGAACCATTCGGCGGCGGCGCTGGCGCGATCGGCGCGAACCGCGGCCAGGCGGGCTTCATCCGCGATCGTCCAGTGATCGGCTTCGTCCCAGCTATCGAGCGCAGCGAGGATCGGCTTGACCCGGATTTCGGCGCCCAGGGCAACAAACACCCAGCTGCCTTCCTTGCGGCGCTCGGCCAAGCCGGCATCGCACAGGATCCTGACGTGACGGCTCACCCGTGGCTGGCTTTGGCCTAAGACCTGGGCGAGCTCCCCCACGCTGAGTTCCATCGAGCGGAGCAGCGCGAGGATACGCAGCCGCGTGGAATCGGCGAGTGCGCGGAAGATGGTGAGGGCCTGAGTCATGCGATCGGGATATAGATATAAAGATATCTTTATATCAGGTCAACGCAGCATCGGGGTTGCGCTGGCGGAGCCGGGTCGGTTAGCGCAGGGGCAATGCAGAATTGAAAGGGAAACCATGCGCAAGGCTTTCTTCCTTCCCCTCGCCGCGATCGCGGTGCTCGGTCTCTCGGCATGCGGCAAGAGGGCCGCCAACGAAGCCGCCGAGGCCAATGAATCAGTGAGCGGTGACAGCAATACGATGGGCGAGGCAGTCACCGACGTGAACGCCGCCGAGAATGCCGCGTTCGGCGCGGCCGAAAACAGCTATGCCGAAGTGCCCGAAGGCTCGGCCGGTGGCGACGCGAACGAGATCATGGAGTGATGCCGCGCGCCGCGCCCCTGCTCTTGTTGCTGGCCCTGTCCGGTTGCGGATCGAGCGATCCCGCGCAGGGCGGGCTGAGCCGAGGCGAGGCGCGCCAGCTCGACGAAGCGGCGGCGGCGATCGACGTGAATGCGATGGACAACAAGGAAACCGCGCAGTGAAGGCGCGGTCGCTCGGTTAAAGCCGGAGTTTAGCTTTCGACAGGGGAACGCCGCCCGCTCTCCCGCATTGTCTCCGTCGATGACGAATGCGAAACAATCCCGCTGGCCCGCGCGGCTCTGGATCGTGCGGCATGGGCAGAGCGCGGGCAACGTCGCGCGCGATGCCGCGCATCAGGCCGGGGCGCACCGGATCGCGCTCGATATCCGCGACGTCGATGTGCCGCTGTCCAGGCAGGGCGAGCGGCAGGCCCAGGCGCTGGGCCGCTGGTTTGGCGAGGGCAAGGGCAATGGCCGCCCGGAAGTGATCCTGTGCAGCCCCTATCTGCGGGCGCGGGAGACCGGACGGATCTTTCGCGATTCGGGGGGCGCGGAGCCCGACGAGGCGATCTGCATGGACGAGCGGCTGCGCGAGAAGGAGTTCGGCGTGCTCGACGGGCTGACCACTGCCGGCATCCGCGCCGAGGAGCCCGACCAGGCCGAGTTCCGCCGGCTGCTCGGCAAATTCTATCATCGGCCGCCGGGCGGCGAGAGCTGGTGCGATGTGATCTTCCGCCTGCGCTCCTTGCTCGACACGGTCTCGCTCCATTATGCCGGGCGCGAGGTGATGATCGTCGCGCACCAGGTGGTGGTGCTGTGCCTGCGCTACATCCTGGAGAATCTGAGCGAGGAGGAGATATTGGCGATCGACCGCGAAGGCGATGTCGCCAATTGCTCGATCACTGAATATGCGCACGACCCCAAGGCGGGAAAGGATGGCGGGCTGGCATTGGTCCGATACAACGTCACTGCGCCGATGGAGGACGATCCCGCCGCCCGGGTGACCAGCGCGCCCGATGCGATGGTCGCGGCGCGCGGATGATCGCACTGGATCGCGAATGGTTGGCGGCCAATCCGCTGCCGCAACCGGGCGCCGACACCGACAAGAACAAGCGCGGGCGCGTGCTCGCCGCCGGCGGATCGGCAACGGTGCCCGGAGCATTGCTGCTCACCGGAGAGGCGGCGTTCCGGGCCGGCGCGGGCAAGGTGCAGCTGGTCAGCCCGTCCCCCGCGGCGATCGGCCTGAAGATGCCCGAGGCTGCCGTCTTTGAGGCCAGGCTGAACGAGGCGGGCGAATTGAGCACGGATACTGGCGCGACGATCGCGCGGATGCTCGATCGGTGCGACGCTTGCGTGATCGGACCGGGCATGGGCAAGGACGCCGATGCCGGCGCGATCCTCGATGCGGTGCTCGCGCATCCGCGCGACGATCTCGCGCTGGTGCTCGATGCGGCGATGATCCCGGAAGCGGGCAAGCGCGAGGCCGCGGTCCGCGGCTGGCAGGGACGGCTGATCCTGACCCCGCATCCGGGCGAGATGGCGGCGCTGATGGATTGCGACGAACAGGACGCCTCGCCCGAACTGGCCGAGCGCGCAGCCGAGCGATTCGACGCGACGATCGTGCTCAAGACCGCCGAGACATGGATTGCACAACAAGGTGAGCCGACGCTGCATTTCGCTGGCGGCGGGCCGGGCCTCGCCACGGGCGGATCGGGCGATGTACTCGCGGGCGGCATTGCCGGGCTGCTTGCGCGCGGCGCCGCGCCCCGCATCGCCGCGGCTTGGGGCGTGTGGCTGCACGGCGAGGCCGGCAGACGGCTGACCGAGCGGATCGGGCCGCTCGGTTTTCTCGGGCGCGAGCTACCCGGGGAAATCCCCATGCTGATGGCGGAATTCTAGCTCAGAGCACGTGGCGGAGTTGAACGAACAGGAACTGACCGTCGCGGCGCAAGGCGCGCTTTTCGCTGAACACCAGGGGCGTAGTGTTGCGCGGGCCGGAATGGACCTCGCGCCCGTTGATCGACAGATAATCGGTGACGTTGCCGAGATCGACCCGCACGGTGAGCTTGGGATTAGGCTTCCACTGGCCATAGATGTTGACGAACGGCTCATTGTCGAAGGTGCGGAGCTCGCGGACGCGGTAGGTGGTGAATATGTCGCGGTTGCAGCCATGTTCGAAGCCGTAGGAGAAGCGGCCGCCCTTGAGGTCCTGACTGAAGCCGATCCCGCAGCCGAAGGGGATTTCGCGAGCCAGCCGGCGCTTCTCGCCGGTCAGCGGATCGGTGACTTGCGAACGCTGGAGGACCGCGCGGAACTGGAGCAGCGCGTTGCTGAGGCCGATCCTGTCGAAGGGCAGGGTCAGCCGGGCCTGGGCCGAATTCACAATCCCCTTGCCGATATTGCCCACCGCATCGAACCCGCCGACCAGCGGAATGATATCGATCACATCGTCCAGCCGGGAATGCGCCACCGACAGCTCCAGCGCGCCCTTGCCCCAGAAGCGGCGCTCATAGACGGCTTCGAACGTGAGCGACTTTTGCGGCTCGAGATCTGCGTTTCCGCCCGCGACCGTGCCCAGGTTGATCTCGGTCGATGCGGCGAAGTCGCCGAAATTGAGCTGACCGACCGTTTTTTCGGCGCGCAGCCGGATCTGATGGCCGGCGCCGGGCGCCCAGGTAAGCTGGAAGCGCGGCTTGGGATAGACGAACGACTTGGACGCGTCGGTATCGCCCGACTGGCTGATCGTCGATTTCTCGATGCGCAGCCCTGCCTCCAAAGTGAGCTTTGGGCCGGGCCGGAAGGTGGCCTGGCCGAAAGCCTCGCCACGTAGTTCGCTGACCAGCACTTCGGCATTAGGGAGGGCGACCGCGGTGCCGTTCTGACTGTAGCGCGTGGCGGTATCGAGGAAGTTGTACGCCACTTCGCCGCCGCCTTCGAACGCCCAGCGGTCGCTGTCGCGATATTTAAGCGTGCCGCGCAACACGCTTTCGCCCCCGGTAGAGGCAATGTCGAACTCCGAGGCGGCGCCGCCGCCGTTGAGGGTGGAGGAATCGTAGCGGTTGCGCGAGCCGCGCTGGAGCGCGATCAGGTTGAGCTCGGTACGCGGGCCGAGGGCTCGGGTCCAATTGACGCCGAATTCGCCGCTCCAGGCGTGCGACACATCCTGATTGTGATCGTTCATCCCGGCGCCGGACCGGATCGTGATATCCTGCGAGTTGTTGAAATTGGTGTAATCGAGCAGCGCGTTGAGCCGCAGCTTGCCCCCGCCGACGGGACGCTGGATCGAGCCGCGAAGGCTGGCGTTGCGGTAGCGATCCCACAGATCGAGGTCCGCTTCCTGAAACGGGAGGCCCGCGGCATCGCTGCGGGTGCGGTGGCCCGACGCCGTGCCTCCGGTGCGGTCGGTCGTAGCCGAGAAGGCGACTTCGGTCTGGCTTTCGCCTTCGCGGCGCGAATATTGGGCCTTGAGCAGGGGCCCCACATAATCGTCGCGGTAGAAATAGATATTGGTCTCGAGCACCATTTGCGTGGTCGCGGTGCGCCTGAGCACGACATTGGCGATCACCGAGCGGCCCTGCATGTCGATGCCCGGCGCGCCGCCGCGGATCAGTTCGATCCGCTCGACGCTCGCGGCAGGGATGCGGCGCAGGATCTCGAAGAGATTGTCGGTCTTCGACGAAGGGCGGCTGCCGTCGATCAGCACATTGCCGGCCGCGCCCGCCAAGCCGCGCGATTCGGAATTGCCGGTCTCCAGCCCGAAGCCGGGGACGCGCTGGATCATCTCGAACGCGGTGTTGGGGCGCGAGCTGGCGAAGAATTCGGTGGGGTAGACAAGCACGCCGGTCTGCGTGGAGTCGGCGCTGGCCGGCACGGGGCCAGTTTCGGGAGCCGCCACGTCCTGCGCGAAGGCGAGCGAGGGCCAGATGGCGATTGCGGTGCCTGCCAATGCGAGCGCGCGGTTCATTCCCTGATTTCCCCTTGGCCGGCTTGTGTCCGATCTTTGGCAGGTGTGCTGGTGATTTGCTGCACCAATGCTGAACGGATTGTCAGTCTTGCCGCCCCGCGCCGAGGCGCTAAGGTCCCGAAATGCCAAGGGGAGGGCAGATATGGCGTCGCATGCAGCCGAACCGAGCGGAAAAGAAATGCGCCTGGTGATCGGCGCGTCGTCGCTCGGCACGATCTTCGAATGGTATGATTTCTTCATCTGGGGAACGCTGACCACCACCGGTATCCTCGGGCGGACCTTCTTTCCGGCGGACAATCCGGTGCTGGGCGATCTGCTCGCCTGGGCGACCTTCGCGATCGGGTTCGGCTTCCGCCCGCTCGGCGCAGTGCTGTTCGGCTTTCTGGGCGACAGGCTGGGGCGCAAATATACATTCCTGGTGACTATCACGCTGATGGGCTTGGCGACCGCGGGCATCGGGCTGGTGCCGAGCTATGCCGCGATCGGAGTCGCCGCGCCGATCCTGATCCTGCTGCTCCGCATCGCGCAGGGCCTGGCGCTGGGCGGCGAATATGGCGGGGCGGCGATCTATGTCGCCGAACATTCGCCCCAGGGGCGATCGGGCTTTCACACCAGCTTCATCCAGGCGAGCGTAGTGGGCGGATTCATCCTCAGCCTGGCCGTGGTGCTGCTCTTCAAGATGGCGCTTGCGGACGTGTGGGACGCCTGGGGATGGCGTGCGCCTTTCCTCTTCTCCGTCGTGCTGCTCGCCATTTCGCTGTGGATGCGACTGAAGCTTTCCGAGAGCCCGGTGTTCAAGGCGATGAAGGAAGCCGGGGAGACCGCGAAGAACCCGTTCACCGAGAGCTTCACCTATCCCGGCAACTGGAAGCGGCTGCTCGTCGCCTTGTTCGGCATTGCCGCGGGGCTCACGGTGATCTGGTATACGGCGATGTTCTCCGTGCTGTCGTTCCTCCAGGGCCAGATGCATGTGGACGCCACCTCGGCGCAGCTGATCACCGGAGGATCGGCGCTCGCCGGCCTTGTGTTCTTCATCTATTTCGGATCGCTGTCGGATCGGATCGGTCGCAAGAAGCCGATCGTCTGGGGCTATGCGCTCACGCTGTTGCTGCTCTTCCCGATGTTCTGGGTGATCGGAAGCCAGGCGAATCCGGCGCTGGCGGCGGCCGCCAAGCGGGCCCCGGTGGTTGTATCGGGCCCGCAATGCGCCTATGATCCGTTTGCCGCCAGGCAAAAGGACGAATGCGGGCGCGTGCTCGAATATTTCGCGAAGAAGGGCGTCCCTTATACCAAGGCCGAGGCTTCCGCGATCGACGTGTCGGTAGGCGGCGGACATGTGGGCGACACAAGCCCGGCCGGGCTCGACGCGGCGCTGGCGGCGGCGGGATACAACCTCAAGCCGATAACGCCCCCCGCATCGAGCATCGCGATCATCATGGCTGCGATCATCGTGCTGATGGCGCTTTCGGGCGCAACCTATGGCCCGGTCGCGGCTTTGCTCTCCGAGATGTTTCCGCCGCGCATCCGCTACAGTTCGATGTCGATCCCCTATCATATCGGCACCGGTTATTTCGGCGGTTTCCTGCCCTTCATCAGCCAATCGATCGTAGTGGGGACGGGCGATCCCTATGCAGGGCTCTGGTATACGATGGCGGTGGTGGCGATGGCGCTGGTGGTGACGATGTGGGGGCTGCGCGAGCCCTCAGGCACTTCGTGACCGATTTCGCGCTCGCGCTGCTTGCCGCGTTCGCGGTGGTGCCGTGGCTATTGTATTTTTATTGGAAGGGCGTCGTCCGGCGGCGCGAGCGGCAGGCAATGGAAGCCCCGGCATGGGGGCTGGAGGAAGAAGGGCCGCCGCTGACCGAAGGAGAAGTCCGCGAGTTCGAGAAATTCCTGGTCAGCCTGGCGCTGCCCGCGGTCGAGCTTCACCCGGATCCGGATGCGACGATCTACCCCGGCGGAACGCGACTGGGCGGGCCGGTATGGCTTGTCGGGGGTGAGGATTGGCCGAATGACCGCCAGGGCAGGCCGATGGAATTCCTGGCGCAGATCGACTTCGCGACATTGCCCGCTTTGCCCGATTTTCCGACGAGGGGGATCCTGCAGTTCTTCATCGGCACCGATGATGGGTTCGGAGCCGACTTTGACGACCCCTCCGCAAGCGACTTCGCAGCGCGCTGGCGCGAGACGATCGAGGGCGCAGGCCAGTTGGTCGCGCCTCCGGAGCTAGGAGATGAATCGCGCCATTCGCCGTGGATGAAGGACGATGCCCGCGCCGCGGGCGTGGCGCTGGTGGGGAGGGCGGCAGTCCAGCACCCTTCGTGGAGCGACGCACGCGTCGAGGCGCGCACCGGCGCCATCTACAAGCGTCCGGGTTTCCGCGCGCTGGAGGACAGGCTGGCAGAAGGACCGGATGCGCCGCGCCCGGTCCACCATAGCGGCGGCCACCCGGTGTTCACGCAGCAAGACTTCCGGCGCGGCGAATATCGCGACTATGACCATTGCCTGTTGCGGCTGACTTCGGACGAATTTCTGCAATGGGGCAATGTGGGAGAGGCAGTGTTCCTTATCCGCGCGGAAGACCTGCGGCGACGCGACTGGACCCGTATCGCCTATAGCTGGGACTGCTATTGAAGCGGGTTGCGATCCCCCATGGCCCGGCATAGGGGCGCGATGGTGACGTCCCCCTCCCCCCTCCGCCTTCGCCTGAATGGCGGCGCGCTCGTCGCCAATTGGAAGCTGCTTGCCGGCATGGGCCGCGGTGCGGCTTGCGGGGCGGCGGTGAAGGCCGATGGCTATGGGCTGGGCGCGCGTGAGGTAGTGGCGCGGCTGGCGGCGGCGGGGTGCCGCGATTTCTTCGTCGCGAGCTGGGCCGAGGCGCGGGCGATCGCGGACCTGGGGGTTTCGATCTCGGTTCTGCACGGAGTGCGCAAGGAGGACATGGCCGGCGAGCGCCCGCCCAATGCACGGCCGGTGCTCAATTCGCAGACGCAGATACGGCTGTGGCTGGCGGGCGGGAACGGAGCGCCTTGCGATGCGATGGTCGATACCGGCATGAACCGGCTGGGGATCGCGCTGGCGGACGTGGGTTCACTCGGCGGGCTCGCGATCGATACGCTGATGAGCCACCTCGCCTGCGCCGATGAGGATGTTCCGCTCAATGCGCGGCAGCGCGACGCCTTTGCGGGGCTGAGGGGCCGGACGAATGCGCGGCGGATGAGCCTCGCCAATTCGGGAGGGATCGGGCTCGGGGCGGACTATGCTTTCGATCTGACCCGGCCGGGGATTTCGATCTATGGCGGGCGGCAGCGGGCGGAGCATGAGGGCATCGCCCAAGTGGTCACGCCCGAGGCGCAGATCGTGCAGCGGCGCGGTGTGCCGGCCGGGGAGATCGTAGGCTATAACGCCAGCTTCACTGCGCCGCGGGACATGGAAGTGGCGGTACTCAATCTGGGCTATGCCGACGGGTATCTGCGGTGCTTCTCCGGCAAGGGCATCGCGCGGGTGGACGGCATCGCGTTGCCCGTGATCGGGCGGGTGTCGATGGATCTCGTCGCCATCGATGTGGATGCGATGCCGGGGCTAGGGGAGGGCGATTGGGTATCGTTGGATTATGCGTTGCCCGACACTTCGGCGCTGAGCGGGCTATCGCAATACGAGCTGATTACCGGGCTGGGGCCGCGGTTCGACCGGGTTTGGGAGTAAGCCGCCGCAATGGTGGTGAGGGTCCGCTACTGGCGGTTTTCCCGGGCGGCAACTTCGGGGCTCTGACGATACTGGGTCCGGAACCTAGGCCAGGCCAGGGCCTTCGATCCCGCCGCTCTTCGGCTTGATGGTCAGGGCCTCGAGCGGCACATCCAGCGTGTAGACAAATCCGTTAGGCTGATAGTCAAGCTCAACCTTGCCCTTCAATTGCTGACCTAGCGATGACATCATGCGCGTCCCGAAACTCTTGCGCGACGGCTCGCCCACGATGGGGCCACCGGTTTCGACCCACTCAAAGTGAAAAAGCTCATCGTTCACTCGCCAGGTAAGGCGAACCTGACCCTCGGGAAGTGACAGGGCTCCGAACTTGGTCGCGTTGGTGCAAAGCTCGTTCAGGGTCATTGCGAATGCGATTACCGAACTCGCCGTGATCCGGATATTCTCGCCGGAAATGATGAAATGGCCACCTCCCTGGTCGAACGGCTCGATCGCATCGCGAATGGTGCTGTCGATCGTTGCGTTTTCCCAGCTCGCCCGCGTAATGAGATCATGGGCGCGCCCCAGCGCCGCGAACCGCCCATCGATGGCGGCGCTTGCATGGGCCACGCTAGTCGCGGTGCGCAGGCTCTGATGGGTAATCGCACCGACCGTGGCCAGTATGTTCTTGATCCGGTGGTGCAACTCCGCATGGATAAGAAGCTGCAACTTGTCGGCAGCCTCGCGTTCGTCGGCCTCGATCCCAGCCTGGACCAGGAGCGCGGTGGCGTCGATGCCTGCCTGCTCCAGCGCCAATTTGAGACTGTCGTTCTCGGTCGTGAGGGCGTCTTGAAGGGGCTGGTTCTCATTGATGATGAGCTGCTGCTTCTCCGTCTCGAGCACAGTCTTCAGCAGCAGGGCCTTGGCATCGATTCCCGCTTGCTGAAGCCGGTGGCGGAGGTCTTCATTCTCTGCGGTCAGCGAATCGTCCGCAGCAATCAGTGAGGGCATGACCTTCAGCGAACCCTTGCCGATCATTGCCTGGAGCTCGACAATCATCTGCTGGATTTCGAGCGGCTTGGGGAAGAAGCGACTATTGGCGGGTTTGTCGGCATCCGTGACCGCGATTTGCCCGGAGACCAGGACGATTTTGATATGCGGCCAGCGCGTGTGCACCGCGTGCGCAAGCATCAGTCCGTCCATGCTTCCCGGCATCTGAATATCGGTGAACAACAGGGATATGTCATCGCGCGATTCGAGAATGCGGATGGCCTCATCGGCGCTCACGGCTTCGATCGGTACGAACCCGGCGTCTTCGACGATATCCACGGCGCGAATTCGCAGGATCATCTCGTCTTCGACAATCAGGACGATAGGTGCCGGGTCAGAAGTCGCCATCGCTAATCCTTCGGGATGTCTCGTCGTCCCAAAAGAAAAGGGGAGGCCCAGCGACGGTGGTGGAAGGGTCCACAATGACTGTCAAGCCGACGCCCGGGTGGGAGCGATTCTGCTTTCGGCTCCTACAAGCTGAAGCGGGCGCCGAACGAGCGGCAGGTTTCGGATAGCGAAGGGGCAGGCCGACAGGGGAGCTCGGAGTCGATAGTCCCCTTCCGCGAGAGGAAGGGGATCAGGGATCAATCCCGCTCAAGGCACATGGCGATGCCCATTCCACCGCCGATGCAGAGGGTGGCGAGGCCCTTCTTCGAGTCGCGCTTCTGCATTTCGTAGATGAGGGTGGTCAGCACACGCGCGCCACTAGCGCCGATCGGATGGCCGATGGCGATCGCGCCGCCGTTCACGTTCACCTTGTCGGCGTCCCAGCCGAGTTCCTTGCCGACCGACAGTGCCTGTGCGGCGAAGGCTTCGTTGGCTTCGATCAGGTCGAGATCCGCCACGGTCCAGCCGGCCTTGGCCAGAGCCGCCTTGGACGCGGGAACAGGGCCGATGCCCATGATCGAGGGATCGACGCCCGCGCTGGCCCAGCTCTTGATCACGGCGAGGATCGGGCTGCCGCGCCGCTCGGCCTCTTCGCGGCTCATTACGACCAAAGCGGCGGCGCCGTCGTTGAGGCCGGATGCGTTGGCGGCGGTGACGGTGCCGTCCTTCTTGAAAGCGGGGCGAAGGCCCGAGACGCCGTCCACTGTGGCACCCGCGCGGATATATTCGTCATCCTCGACGATAGTGTCGCCCTTGCGGCCCTTGATCGTCACCGGTGCGATCTCGTCCTTGAAGCGCCCGGCGGCGCGGGCGGCTTCGGCCTTGTTCTGGCTGGCCACCGCGAAATCGTCCTGCTCGCCGCGGGTGACCTGATATTGCTCGGCGAGATTCTCGGCGGTGATGCCCATGTGATAGCCGTTGAACACGTCGGTCAGGCCGTCCTTGATCATCGTATCGACCAGGCTGAGATCGCCCATCTTGGTGCCCGGGCGCAGCGACTGTGCGTGGGTGCTCATCGACATGCTCTCCTGCCCGCCGGCGACGACGATCGTCGCGTCGCCGGTCTTGACCGCCTGATAGGCAAGGGCGACCGCGCGAAGACCCGAGCCGCAGACCTGCTGGACGCCCCATGCGGGCACTTCCTTGGGGACGCCGGCCGCCATCGAGGCCTGGCGCGCGGGGTTCTGGCCCTGCGCGGCGGTGAGCACCTGGCCCAGGATCACTTCGCTAACCTCCTCGCCGCTCACGCCCGCCTGCTTAAGCGCGGCCTCGATCGCGATGCGGCCCAGCTCGTGCGCGGGGGTGGAGGCGAAGGCGCCGAGGAAGCTGCCTACGGGGGTGCGCTTAGCCGCGGTGATGACGATATCGGTCATGAGATTGAGGCTCCAGAGATAGTTGGCGGTTATCTAATGTGCGCTGCGGCAATTAGCCAGTCGCGCAGCGGCTCCCATAATTGGGCCTGTGCGCGTCCGCCCACGACCATGCCGACATGGCCCGAATGCAACACCCGCTGTTCGGTCAGGCCCGCGGCGCTGGCGGCGGGGACGATTCGGTCGGTCGCCGATATGAACTCGACTGCGGGGCATGTGAGGCGGGCGGGCAGGATGCGCTTGCCGCCGACCCACCACCGGCCCGCGCCCGGCCGGTCGCCCGCGAAGAAGCTGTCGAACATCTCCTGCCCGGCTGCAAAGGTAAGCGGCGCGCCGCTATTGGCCCAATCCTCCAGCGCGATGAACGCTCGTGCAGCGGCGCTTCCCGGCTCAGTGCTCGCGAATTTCTCATATTTGGAGACCGTGCGCGCGGGATCGATTTGCCAAAAGCCTGCCTGGAGCACTTCCATGGGGACCAGTCCCAGCGACTCGCACCCCCGCCGCGCCGCATTCCACTGCGCCGCAATGGCTGCACGTGCGAGATGCCCGTACCGCGAGAAGCGCCACGGCGCAGCAATCGTCGCCACTCCGCGCACCGGGTGAAGCATGGCCGCAGCCAGCGCGAGCGTGCCGCCCAAGCAATAGCCGGTGAGCAGCGGCGGCTCGCCGAGCGAGTCGATCAGGGGCAGCATGAGTTGCTCGATATGGTAATCCAGGCCCTCGTGGCGCGCCTCCCGCCCCGGCGTTCCCCAGTCGACCAGCAGCGGGCGGAGGCCTTGGGTAGCGAGCCAGCGCAGCAGGGAATTTCCCTCCTCCAGGTCCAGCACGAACGGCGGATTGATGAGCGAGGGGACGAAGACGACGGGGGGACCTGCCCCCCCATAATCGAGCAGCCGGGCGCGTCCAGATCGGGCAATGGCGGGCGCCAATTCGCGCGCGGGCGGGCGCTCCGCCTCCTGATATGCCTTCAGGCCGGCGAGGGCGGCATGCCTTTGCTCCGGCGATGCTGCGGTTTCGCTGCGCAGCAAGGAAAGAAACAGCGGCAGGGGGCGCGGGCCGTGTTGCGATGCGGCATGAAACGATGCTAGATGGCCTTCAGTCACTTGGCGGGGTCCCATGAAGAAAGCAGCACCAGGCAGCGGTCCGGTCATCATCAAGAAATATGCGAACCGTCGCCTCTACAACACCGAAACCTCGTCTTACATCACGCTTGACCATCTGGCGGCGATGACGCGCGAGGGCCGCGATTTCAAGGTCGTCGACGCAAAGACCGACGACGACATCACGCACAATGTGCTGACGCAGATCATCATGGAAGAGGAATCGCGCGGCTCTTCGATGCTGCCGGTCAACTTCCTGCGCCAGCTCATCTCGCTGTATGGCGATTCGATGCAGGCAATGGTGCCGGGTTATCTCGAAGCTTCGATGGAAAGCTTCCGGCGCAACCAGGAACAGTTCAAGACAGCAGTGGAGGGCGCATTCGCCAATTCGCCCTTCGCCGAAATGACGAAGCGCAACCTGGCGATGTTCGAAGCCGCCGCCAGTGCATTCAAGCCGGGCGAAACGGGTGCAGCCGGCACGCCGGCGAATGCAGCTCCTGACGCGGAGAGCGGGGACGACGTTGCGGCCCTGAAGGCCGAGCTTGCAAGGCTTCAGGACAAGATCGAGAAGCTCGCGAAGTAAGAGCGTTATCCTCGGGCAGTCCGCACCCGCAGGCCACCCAATGCCGCCTCGATCTCATTGGCGCTGAGCATCTTCTGCTCAATCACGCAGCGCAGCCCAAGGCCGTCGAAACCCAGATAATCCTGTGCGGTGGCGAAGGCGATCGTGGCGTCGCCACGTACTTCCGCGCCTCGCACAGCCTTTGCGGGCAATGGCACCATCTCGCCATAGCGCGACCCGGACGAATCCGCGACGACGCGATCCGACTGATCCACTATGCTGATGCGGGTGCGGGCCCAGTCGCGGTCTCCGAATAGCGACTTGTCCGAGATCATGGCCTGGACGTGGCTTTCCCAGTCGAATTCCAGATAGAAAGCGCCGGCGGGCGCGCCTTCGGATCCGCGCGCCCGGACGCCGGTTACGAACACCAATACGGCGCGGTGATCGGACCAGGGATTCTGCCACACCTCATCGGTGAACCATTGCTCGCGATACTGGCTCGCCATGGCTTTCCTGAATTGCGGCGCATCGGAAAGATTGGTCTGACGGACGCGTGCGTTCGGATTCGAGCAAAGGATGATCCGCCCCGAAGCATCGACGACGAAAGCCGTCACATAATAAGGGGAGATATCGGTCAGCAATTCGACGCGGCCCTGTGCAGCCGCGACATTCTCCGACGTTGGATCGAGCGTGGCGGCCACGACTTCGGCGTCCGAGGCGATCAGGCGCAGATCGAGGCTGCGGCCATAAAGCTGGCGCGTGACGTTCTGGATCAGTGCCTGGGCGAGCTCGACCAGACGGCTGCCCTCGATCTCATCCACCATCTCATCGGCGATGCCGGCGCCCATTGCGAGGCGTTCCCCGACTTCGGAGCGGAAGGCATGCGATGCGCCGCGCGCCTGTTGGGCTAGGGCCTTCACTTCCTGCGCCACCACCGAAAAGCCGCGTCCGGCCTCGCCCGAGCGGGCAGCTTCGATGGCGGCGTTGAGCGCAAGCAAATTGGTGCGCGTTGCGATTTCCTCGCTCCGGGCCGCATAGCTGTCGACTTCCTCGCGGAGGACGGACAGCAGGGAGCGGATGCGGCGCGGCATTCGGCAAGCTAGGCGGAAAATGGTTAACGCCGCGTGGAGAGCCGCGTCAGGTCAGGCGCTTGGCGTCAGGGTTTGACGAATTTGAGCGTCATCCGGTCGCTTTCGCCGATCTCCGAATATTTCGCGCGGTCCACATCCTTGAGGCGGTAGGTGGGCGGGAGTGTCCACACGCCATCGGGCCAATCGGCGGTATCCTTCGGATTGGCGTTGATTTCGGAGGAAGCGACAAAGCGAAACCCGGCGGCCTCGGCCAGCGCGCGCACGGTGGAAACCTTCATATAGCCGCTGGTTTTTTCGCGCTCACTGCTGGCATTCTCGGGCAGCCGGTGGTCCTCTATCCCGAGCACGCCGCCCTTTTTGAGCATGGCGAACATCTGGGTGAATGCCTCCAGCGAGTAATCCACTCCCTGGCGCCGGGAGCCCATTCGCCAGTTATGGACATTGCGGAACGTGAGCACGACATCGGCTGATCCGTCGGCTACGCGCGGCTGCCCCTGCCCAGCGGGGAAGGCCGCGACCTGCACATGGCCATAAGTGGCGTTGTCCTTGGCCTGGAGCGCCTGCACCGCCTTCAGCCCCTCCGGCCAGAGCGCGGCGGCATAATATTTGCCCCTCGCCCTAGTGAGGGGCGCCAGGATCTCGGTGTACCAACCGCCGCCGGGCCAGATTTCCACCACCGTATCGCTGGGCTTCACGCCGAAAAAGGCCAGCGTTTCAGCCGGGTGACGATAGCGATCTCGCGCGATATTCGCCGCCGACCGGCTCGGGGCGGCGACGCTGGCATCGAGCGCGGGGCGGTAGTCAGAAGTCGTGCAGGCGGCGAGGCTGGCGAGCACCATCAGGGCGAAAGGCTGGCGCATCGATTTTCTCTCCCTAGATATTGTCCGCAAGGTGCGGGGAAACGGGCGGAAGATGCAACAGGAATTGTGGACCAGCGTGGGCGTGGCGCTGCTCGTGGTCTTGATCGCCGGGCTCGGGGAACGCCGGCGCAAGCGCCGTGCCGACATGGACCGGATCGGGCTGATGCCATGGCCGCTGGTACAGGTGCTCGCTATCCTGATGGCGCTGGTGCTGGCGAGCGTCGCGCTGAACCTGCGCTAATAGAATTTCCGGAGGGTAATCGGCATTTCACGGCCGTCGCAGGCGCCGAGACGTACGGTGCGGCCGGGGGCGCCCACCGCCCAGTCGACCTTTCCGTCACTCTCGACATCGTCGCGCGCGGAGACCCCGTCCGCCGAGCAGATTCGGTCATCCGCCTTCCATCCGGCCTCCTCGGCAGGGGAGCCGCGCATGACATGGAGAACCTTGAGCGCGCCCTGGTCGTAATCGAGGAGCAGCCCGCTGGTGGAACGCAGCACCGGCGCATCTGCGCTTTCCCCTGCGCGGAGCATCATGCGGCCGGCGCGGGGATCGAGCAGCACGCGATAGCGCATCAACAATCCGGAACCGATGCGCCCGGCCGTGCCGGTGCCGGCCGAAAAACCGTTTGCGGCCTCGATCCTGACTTCGGCCTCCACGCCGGCGCTATTGCCCAGCATTACCGAAGGGAGGATCGCCGCCTCGCTTATCAGTGCGCCGCCCGCCCCATAGCCGAGCGTGGTGGTCACGCGCGCAGCCGGCGGCCTCGCCGCTGCCCAGGCCTCGCGAGTCAGCGTCAGCCACGATCCGTCTCCGGTATCGACGAGGACGGGGCGCAGCCTGTGCCCGCCGATCGTCAGCTCGGTGACGAAAACCCCCGATCCGCGCATCCGGGAGAGCGGCGCGCGGTCGCCCGTGAAGGGCATGCGTCCGCTCGGCAGGATGCGAAAGCGGCGCGCGGCATAATCGATATCGAGTGCGCAGCAGCCGAGCAGATCCGCTCCCACATAGATATCGGCGGATTGGCCCGGACGGGCGGGCATCTCGGCCACCGCGACCCGACCTCCGCTGCGGCTGAGCCCGCCCACGACCAATTGCGGGGCAGCGGCCCATCGCATGGCGATCGTGCCGCCGATTGCCGACGCGCGTCCGCTACCCTGACGCTTGAGGCCGAGGACGGAGGCGAAGGGCCGCGCGATCACGGTGTGGCTGATGCCCGTATCGAGGATCGCAGTTGCGTCGCGCCCGCCTGCCTGCATCGTGAAGCGAATCTGGTTGTATGCGGTCAGCTCGAACGGCACCCAACGCGCCTCGGCGTCGGGCGTGAGGACCGGTTCCTGGGGGGCGAGGACGAGGGCCAGCAGCGCGAACATGCCGCCAGCCTAGCGAATTTCGGCGATTACAGGCAGGCCTCGAGCATTGCCTGGTCGAAGCCATATTGCTTGGCCTTGTCAAGCGTATAGGGGCGCAGGCCCATCGAGCGGTATTCGCCGATGATCTTGCCATCGGCGCTCTCGTCGAGATATTCGAACTTGAACAGCTCCTGCGTCACGATGACGGGGCCTTCCATGCCGATCACTTCGGTGATGTTGGTGATGCGGCGCGAGCCGTCGCGCAGGCGTTTCACCTGGATGATCAGATCGACCGAATCGGCGATCTGGCGCGAGATCGCCTCCTTGGGCACCTTGATGTCCGACATCATCACCATGTTCTCCATGCGCGCCAGCGCCTCGCGCGGGCTGTTGGAGTGAAGCGTACACATCGAGCCGTCGTGGCCGGTGTTCATTGCCGAGAGCATGTCGAAGCACTCGGAACCGCGGATTTCGCCGAGGATGATGCGATCGGGGCGCATGCGCAGCGCGTTCTTGACGAGATCGCGGATGCTGATCTCGCCTTGGCCTTCGAGATTGGGCGGGCGGGTTTCGAGCGGCAGCCAGTGCGGCTGCTGCAGGCGAAGCTCGGCGGCGTCCTCGATCGTCAGCACGCGCTCGCCTGGGTCGATCATCTTCGAGATCGCATTGAGCATCGTCGTCTTGCCCGAGCCGGTGCCGCCCGAGATGACGATGTTGAAGCGGCTGGCGCCGGCGATCTTGAGCATCGTCGCCATCTTGGTCGACATCGATCCGCCCTGCGCCATCATGTCGAGGGTGATCGGCTTGGCCGAAAACTTACGAATCGAAATGGCGGTGCCGCGCAAGCTGAGCGGCGGCACGATCACATTGACGCGGCTGCCGTCCTTGAGGCGGGCGTCGGCGAGCGGCGTGGTCTGATCGACGCGGCGGCCGACCGAGTTGCAAATGCGCTGCGCGATCTGGAACAGATGCTCCTCGTCGCGAAACTGGATGTTGGCGAGCTCGAGCTTCCCCTTGCGCTCGATATAGGTTTGCTCGGGGCCATTGACCATGATGTCCGAGATAGCCGGATCGGAGAGCAATTCTTCCAGCGGCCCGAGGCCGAGCAACTCATCGACCAGGACCTTTTCGAGCGCGAACTGCTCGCGGCGATTGAGCGTGAGCTTCAGCTCGGCGAGCACTTCGCCGATGATGGGACGGAATTCCTCGGCCAGCTCGTCCTTGGTGAGCGTCGACGCAGCTTCGGGATCGACGCGTTCGAGGAGGCGCGGAAGCACTTGTTCCTTGATGCGGTGAATCGATGCCTCGAAGCCTTCGCTGCGGCTGTTGCCGGCCTCGCCCGAAGTCGCCTGGCGGTCCGCGAGGCGCTGAAGCGCGTCGGAATTGGCGAGGCTTCCGCTGGCGGGATCGCGCTGCTCCATCGGATCGGGGGCGGGCCCCGCACCGGGAAGGGGCACGTTGATCGGAGGGAATTGCTCGCCGCCCAGCGGGGACGAATCGGCCGGACGCGGGCCGCTGCCGCCTCCCTGCATGGGGCGCGCTACGCCGAAAGCGGGCCGGCCGCCATTGCCGCCGCCCCCCATTCCGCTGCGTCGTCCGAAAGCGCTCATCAAAACCCTGTCATCTCACCTGACCCAATGGGTTAGCGGCCAAGGCTTGAGAATTGCCTAACCAATCGGGATGTCCGGCGGAACCGAAAGCCCCGCCCGAGCATCAAGCCCCATGCGCATCGCGACCTATAATGTGAACGGCGTCAATGGCCGACTGCCGGTGCTGCTGCGCTGGCTGGCCGAAACGCAGCCCGACATCGTCTGCCTGCAGGAGCTCAAGGCCCCGCAGGAGAAATTCCCCGAAACCGCGCTTCGCGATGCGGGCTATGGCGCGATATGGCATGGGCAGAAGAGCTGGAACGGAGTCGCGATCCTCGCGCGGGGCTGCGAGCCGGTGGAGACGCGGCGGGGTCTGCCCGGCGATCTGGACGATGCGCAGAGCCGCTATATCGAAGCCGCGGTGAACGGCGTTCTGGTCGGCGGGCTCTATCTGCCCAACGGGAACCCCAAGCCGGGGCCCAAGTTCGAATACAAGCTGGAATGGATGGAGCGGCTGATCGAGCATGGCCAGGGCCTGATCGGCATGGACGCGCCGGTGGTTCTGGCCGGCGACTATAACGTAATGCCGACCGATCTGGACGTTTACAAACCCGAGCGCTGGCTGGAGGACGCGCTGTTCGCGCCTGAGGCGAAGGCGGCGTACTTCCGGCTGCTGGATCAGGGCTGGACCGATGCCCTGCGACACCTGAATCCGGGCGAGACGATCTACACCTTCTGGGACTATTTCCGGAATGCCTATGCCCGCAACGCGGGGCTGCGGATCGATCATCTGCTGCTCAACAAGCCAGCAGCGAAGCGGCTGAAGAACGCGCAGGTCGACAGCTTCGTGCGCGGCTGGGAAAAGACAAGCGATCACGCCCCGGTGTGGATCGAACTCGCCGATCAGACCCGCAAGTAGCGAAAATACCAAACCTCGCGCCCGGCGGCGCGCGCCTTGCGCTCGTAGCGGGTTTCGGGCCAATCGGCGGGGCGCGTGAGGAAATCGACCGCCGCCTGTGCCTGCCAGTCGAAATCGCGGCGCTGGTTCATGACCATCATCGTCCAGCGGCAATAGGTCGGGTCGTCGGTGCCCAGGCGGAACTCCGCGCCGGGCTTCAACTTGGCGTGGATCAGGTCGAGCGGGCCGTGATTGACCATCCGCCGCTTGGCGTGACGCACCTTGCGCCAGGGATCGGGGTGCAGAAGATAAAGCCGTTCGAGGCTTTGATCGGGCAGCCGCTCGAGAACATTGAGCGCGTCGCCCATATGGAGCCGTACATTCTCCAGCCCCTGCTCGCGGATATGCATGAGCGCGCCGACAACCCCGTTGAGGAAAGGCTCGCATCCGATAAAGCCGTGATCCGGCCGCATTGCGGCCTGCCCGGCGAGATGCTCGCCCGCGCCGAAGCCGATTTCGAGTTCGAGCGGGCAATCCCTGCCGAACAGCGCCTGACTGTGGATCGGGCCGATCTCCGGCACGCTGACCAGGGGCAACAAGTCCTCCACGAGCGCGGATTGGCCAATGCGCAATTTGCGGCCGATGCTGCGACCATAAAGGCGGCGAATGGTGGTCGGATCGCTCATGCGGCGGAGCGGTAGCCGAGCGCGGATCGGCTGTGAACCGCCGGAATTTGTTCTTTCCTAACAATAGTTAAGCCGGGGAACGGAAGCTGTGGAGCGGGGTTGAGGCTGAAACAGAGGAGGAAAATCATGAAGATTGCACTTGCGATTCTTGCGACATTTGCCGCGCCCGTGCTCGCCGCCCCCGTGGCGGCGCAGACTCATCACGCGCCTAGCCGCGCCATGGACCCCACTCCCGAGCACGCGAGGGCATATGTGATGAAGGCCGGCGCCAGCGACCTGTATGAGATACGGTCGTCGCGAATTGCGCTGCAGAAGTCGCGCAACAGGGAAGTGCGGGCCCTAGCCACCATGCTGATCAGCCACCACCAGATGACGACGCGCGACGTGACCGCCGCCGCGCGACGCGACCGCCTGCGTCCGATGCCCCCGATGCTGGAGCCGCACCAGCGCGCGATGATCAACGAACTCAACCGCACCGGACGGGGCGGCTTCGACCGGGCATTTCTGGACCAGCAGCGTACCGCGCACCAGGAAGCACTGCAGCTGCACATGAACTTTTCCGAGCGCGGGAACGCGCAGGCCTTGCGCCGCGCGGCAGCCACCGCGGTGCCGATCATCCAGCGCCACATCGACCGGATCGAAGCGATCCGGGTGCGGTAATTTCGCACTTGGTACGAGTTTGTCAGGGCAATGACGGCTGAAATGACGGCACCGCGCGGAGCAAAGCGCGCAGGGCGCCTGGAGCGGGCCGACGCGGCGCTGGGTGCGGCGGCGGCCCAATACCGGAACACGCGGCTGGTTGGCGGATTCGGCAGATTGGCCGAGATCGCCGATCAGCCACCGCTCATCGCGATCGGTGCCGTAACCGCCGTGGTCGGGGCGGCATTGCGCAAGCCCCGACTCCTCCGCACCGGACTGCGCATGCTGGCGAGCGAAATCGTGGCGACCGGGGCCAAGGCGCTGGTCAAGCATCATGTCGCGCGAAAGCGGCCCGGGAAAATGCTCGCGGACGGGCGCTATTCGCGGCAGCGTGACCGGAATGGCGACAAGGATCGGGGCCCATGGAACAGCTTTCCCTCCGGGCACACCGCGGGGGCCTTCGCGGTCGGCCGGGCATTGGCGCGCGAATATCCCGCCGCAACGCCAGTGGTTGGCGGGGCGGTAGCTCTGATTGCGCTGGCCCAGCCTTTGACTGGCGCACATTTCCCGAGCGATGTCGCTGCGGGCGCAGCGATCGGGCTGGCGAGTGAAGCCGTTGTGAACGGCGTAGTGAAGGCGCTCACGTGAGTCAGAAAGCTATTGAAGCGGTCGAGCGGGCGATGCTCACTGCCGCCGAGCGCGGCGATTTCGAGGCTGCGGCCGCACTGCGCAACGAATGGCTTGTCCTGCGGCAAGCCGGTGGCGAAGGCGCTGCTGGCGCGGATTATTCGGGCCTCACGCGGCAGCAACCGGGCGCGATGGGGATCGGGACCCGACACCGGCGCGTCCCGCGGGGTGGAAGCCCCCGCGCAAGCCGAGCGCGATGACCGCGAACACCGGAAGACGCGGCAAGCGCTGAACGACGGGCTGGAAGATTGCTCTCCCGGCCCGTCGTTCTCGTCGCAGTCAGGTTCAGGCTAGCGCGGCCTTCAGATCCTCGACCAAGTCGGTCTTTTCCCAAGGGAAAAAGTCGCCCTCGGCCTTGCGGCCAAAATGGCCATAAGCGGCGGTCCGCTCATAGATCGGCTTGTTGAGCGCCAGATGAGTGCGGATGCCGCGAGGAGTGAGCCCGCCCAGCTTCGCGATTCCCATGATCGCCTCCTCGATCTTGTCGTCGCCCACGGTGCCGGTCTCGTGCGTATCGACATAGAGCGACAGCGGCTTGGAGACGCCGATCGCATAGGCCAGCTGGATCGTGCAGCGCTGGGCGAGGCCGGCCGCGACGATGTTCTTCGCCAGATAGCGCGTGATGTATGCCGCCGACCGATCGACCTTGGTCGGGTCCTTGCCGCTGAACGCGCCGCCGCCGTGCGGGGCCGCGCCGCCATAGGTGTCGACGATGATCTTGCGGCCGGTGAGGCCGGCGTCGCCGTCCGGGCCGCCGATCTCGAAGCTGCCGGTCGGATTGATGTGGTACTCGGTCGCGTCCGAGAGCAATTCGGCGGGGAGAATGCCGGCAACGACCTTCTTCACATAAGCGTGGAGCTCGGCTTCCTTGTCGCCTTCGTCATAGCCCTTGCCGTGCTGGGTCGAGACGACGATCGCGGTGGCTGCGACGGGCTTGCTGCCTTCGTAGCGCAAGGTCACCTGGCTCTTGGCGTCAGGCTCGAGGAACGGCGCTGCGCCCGAATGGCGGTCGGCCGCCATCTGCTCGAGGATCTTGTGGCTGTAATAGAGCGTCGCCGGCATAAGGTCGGGCGTGTCGTTGGCCGCATAGCCGAACATGATGCCCTGATCGCCGGCGCCTTCGTCCTTGTTGCCGCCTGCGTCCACGCCTTGCGCGATATGCGCCGACTGCGGATGCAGATTGTTCTCGAAGCGGAGCGTCTTCCAGTGGAAGCCTTCCTGCTCATAGCCGATGCGCTTGACGGTATCGCGGACGGTCTTCTCGACTTCGTCGCGCACGCCGGGAGCCCAGTTGCCGGCTTCGTCCATGATGCCCTTGCCGCGAATCTCACCGGCGAGAACGACCAACTGCGTAGTGGTCAGCGTCTCACAGGCGATGCGTGCCTCCGGATCCTTGGACAGGAACAGATCGACGATAGCGTCGGAAATCTGGTCCGAAACCTTGTCGGGATGGCCTTCGGAGACCGATTCGGACGTGAAGAGATAATTGGAACGCATGATATTCCTTTAAGATAGGCGGGGGAAAGCCGGCCGTTGCCATGCCATATAAAGCTTTCCTTATATGTGCCCTAGCGGTTGCGGCGGCGCAGCGCAACGGCGGAAGCGACGAACAGCAGAGCCAGCCCAAGCGCGAGCCAGTTCCCCAACCGTGCGAACAGCGTCGGCGGCAGCGGCGCGGGCAGAGGAACCTGGATCGCACCCTGCTGGCCAAGAGGGATCGTGCCGAGCAATTGACCCTTCGCGTCGATCACCGCCGAGATGCCGGTGGGGGTGGCGCGAAGGATCGGCAGCCCTTCCTCGATCGCGCGCATTCGCGCCTGGGCGAGGTGCTGGGGCGGGCCCCATTTGCCGAACCACGCATCGTTGGAAGGATTGAACAGCAGATCGGGGCGATGCGCGCGATCCACGATCGAGCCCGAGAAGATGATCTCGTAGCAGATTGTTACGCCGACATTGCCGAAGCCGGCCACGGGAATCGCGGCGGGCCCGGGGCCGGGGACGTAATCCACATCGCCCATCACTAGGCGCGCGAGCCCGAGCGGGGCCAGCAATGTTCGCATCGGCAGATATTCGCCGTACGGCACCAGATGCGCCTTGTCGTAGCGCTTGCCGAGCGTGCCCGAGGGGTCGATCGGCCACACCGAATTGCCCGCGCCGCTGAGTTTGCCGGCACTGTCGAAGAACAATGCGTTGCCGCCGATCAGCGCCATGTCCTTCGGCCCGAGCGTCGCCGCGATGTTGCCGCGCACCCAGCGCGGATCGCCGGCGAAATAGAAGTGGGCGTCCGGGTAATTATCCTCGACATAGTAATTCACCATCCCCTCTGGCCAGACGATCAGCCGGGGGGCTGGGCCCGGCGCGCCGCTGAGCTGGATCAGCCTGGTGAGTGCGCGCTGCGGATAGTCGAGAGCGCCGACGCCTTCCTGGCCGATATTTGGCTGGACGACGCGGACATGGGGCCGGCTGGGATCGGCATCGAGCGTGCGTGGGTGGAGGAACAGCGCCAGTGCGCCGAACGCAAGGGTCACACCGGCCAACGGGCGGAAGCGACGCAAGCCGGCGAGATACAGCGCACCGCCAATCGCGATAGTGACGCCCGAAAGCGCATAAGTGCCGATCCACGCCGCCAATTGCGCCACTCCGGGCACAGCCACCCAGACTACGCCGAGCGGATTCCACGGATAGCCGGTGAACATCGTGGCGCGCAGATACTCGGTGGCGATCCAGGCGGCGGCGGCGGCGAGGATGAAGGGCAGGTCCGGTGCCGCACCCTTGAATCGCCACGCCAGCCCGCATGCCATCGCCGGATAGATGGCCAGGTACAATGCAAGCAGGACGACCGCCAGATAGCCCAGAGCCGGCGGCATCTTGTCCTGAAAGTCGAAGGCGTGCTGAATCCAGTTATTGCCGATCGTGAAATGCCCGACGCCGAACACCCAGCCGCGGAGCATAGCGCTCTTCAGGCTGGGCGCTTCGTGGGTGAGCCAGAGCAATAGCGCGAAGCAGATCAGCGCGAGCGGCCAGAGCGACAGCGGCGCGAAGCCGGTCGCCGAGATCAGGCCGGCTGCGAGGGCGATGGCGAGGGGGTAGCGGAGCATGGCCGGCGCTTAGCCGATCGGCTAAGGCGAGGCTATGACACTGAGACCCTTCCATTTAGCTTTTCCGGTCCATGACCTGGCGGCGGCGCGAACCTTTTACGGCGGCGTGCTTGGCTGCCCCGAGGGGCGCTCGTCCGATCATTGGATCGACTTCGACTTGTTCGGCCACCAGATCGTGGCGCATCTCGATCCGGCGGCGAAGCCGCTTGCAGTCGCGAACGACGTGGACGGCCATGATGTGCCCGTCCCGCATTTCGGCGTGGTGCTGACGATGCCCGACTGGGAGGCTCTGGCCGCCCGCGTCGAGGCGGCCGGGGTTCCCTTCGGCATCGCGCCCCATGTGCGGTTCAAGGGGCAGATCGGCGAGCAGGCGACGATGTTCTTTCAGGACCCCAGCGGCAACGCATTGGAGTTCAAGGCGTTTGCCGATGATGCAAATTTGTTCGCAAGCTGATGGCTGAGCCGGTCAAGGTAGACATTCCCCACAAGCTGGGCCGCGATGCGGCGCGGGCGCGGATCGCGGGAGGGGTCGGCAAGCTCGCCGAAATGATCCCGGGCGGGGGGACCGTAGATCAACGATGGGAAGGCGATACGCTCCATTTTGGAGTGGCCGCTATGGGCCAGAAGGTGGGCTGCCGGCTCGACGTGTTCGAGGACAAGGTGCACGCTGAAATCGACCTTCCGCCCATGCTTGCGCTTTTCGCAAGCAAGATTCGCGAAAAGCTGGCGAGCGGGGCGACCAAGCTGCTCAAATAACCGGGACGGGCGACCCTCATTTCGTGGCCGCGCTCACCCGCCAGATCGTGTTGCCGACATCGTCGGCCACCAGCAGCGCCCCCGTCGCATCGGTGATCACCCCGACCGGCCGCCCCTGCGCGGTCTTGCCGTCCTTGCCGAGGAAGCCGGTGAGCAAATCGACAGGCCTGGCGTTCGCCGCCGGGAAGCCGTTGTCGCCGAAGGGAACAAAGACGATCTTGTAACCCGAGGGGGGCTCGCGATTCCATGAGCCGTGCAGGCTGATGAATGCGCCCCTGGCATAGTTCGCGCCAAGCTTGGCCTCGGAGGCGAAGGTCAATCCCAAGGGCGCGGTGTGCGCGCCCAGCCCGAAATCGGGGCGCTTGGTATATTGACGCAGATCGGGCCGCTCGGGAGTCACGCGCTTATCGACATGGCCGCCCCAATAATTCCACGGCCACCCGTAAAAGGCGCCCAGGTCGACCTGGGTGAGATAATCGGGAGGCATATCCGATCCGAGCATGTCGCGCTCGTTGACGACGGTCCACAAGGCGCCTGAGCTGGGTTCGAAGGCCATCGCGTTCGGATTGCGCAGGCCCCAGGCGAAGACGCGGCCGCTCTTTGTATCGGGGTATATCTGGAGAATCGCCGCGCGCGCGCCCTTGGTGCCGCCGCCAAGGCTGGCCATTTCCGAAGGCCTTCCTCGGGTCGCGTAGAGCGCTTCGCCTTCGGCCTCGATGCCGTTCTCCGCGATGTTCGACGCCGAACCGACTGCGACGTACAGGCTCTTGCCATCCGCCGCCGCGACCAGGTTGCGCGCCCAGTGATTGCCACCACCGGCCAGAGCGAAGATCTTTTCGGGCTTGGCGGTAATTTGCGTCTCGCCCGGCTTGAACGGATAACGGACCACTGCATCGGTATTGGCGACGTAAAGCCAGTCGCCGACCAGCGCCATTCCGGTGGGCGAATTTAGATTGGCGAGCAAGACCGAGCGCAGATCGGCCACGCCGTCCCCATTTGTGTCGCGCAGCAGCGTGATGCGATTGGCGGAGGGCACGCCCGCTCCGGCTTTCTTCATCATCATGCCCATCACCCAGCCGGTGATCCCGCCGCCTTCGCGCGGCGGCGAATTCGCCTCGGCGACCAGCACGTCGCCATTCGGCAGGCGATAGAGCGAGCGCGGATGATCCAGCCTGTCGGCGAAGGCCGTGACCTGGAGTCCCGCAGCCGCGACGGGCTTCGCTCCGCCGGCCCAGCCCACTGCCTTGGCGACGGCTATGGTCGGGAAATTCTGGGTGCGGGTCTGGGTGAATTTGGGCGCCCGGCCAGTGCCGTCGAGCTCGCTGACTTGTGCGATATCGGGCCGGCTCGCCCAATATAACAGCCCTCCGCCGACGACGATCAGCAAGGCGAGCGCGATCAGTGTGATCCTGAGCCAGTGTTTCATTCTTCGATCTCCGCGAATTCCTCGGGCGGATGAAGGCGCAGGCGAGTCACGCGGCGCGCATCCGCCGCGACGATCTCCAGCATCCACCCGCTATCGTGCATGAGACACTCCCCCGGGCGCGGCACATGCCCCGCCAGAACGAAAGCGAGCCCCCCGATCGTCTCGACATCCTCCTCGACTTCGGCGAGCCGGGGGTCGACCGTCGTGCCGACATCCTCGAGTTCGGCGCGGGCATCGGCATCCCAGCCGCCGCCGTCGATCGGAATCAGCAACGCGGTCGGCGCTTCGTCATGCTCGTCCTCGATCTCGCCGACGATCTCCTCGATCAGGTCCTCGATCGTGATCAGGCCGTCGGTGCCCGAATATTCGTCGAGCACCATCGCCAGATGCGTGCGGCTCGAGCGCATCTGCGCCAACAGATCGAGCGCGCCCATCGATTGGGGCACATAGAGCGGCTGGCGTATCAGCCCGGCGAGCGTCGGCGGGTGCGTCGCGCCCGTCGCCAGGATCGCGAATACGTCCTTGATGTGAATCATCCCGATGACGGTATCGAGCGCGCCCTGGTAAACTGGCAGACGGCTGTGCCCGGCCTCGGCGAAGAGCCTGACCAGGTCGGCGAAGCTGGTGGTCTCGTCCACCGCGGTGATGTCCGCGCGGGGCACGCCCACGTCGCCCGCGTCGCGCTCGCCGAAATGGAGCAGGTTGCGCAGCATCTGGCGCTCGATAGGCGCGAGGTCGCCTGCAGGGGCCTTGCCGCCATCTTCCTCATGCTCGTCGATGGCGTCTTCGAGTCTGTCGCGCAGCGTCTCCTCTTCGGCATCGCCGAACAAGAGCGTGCGGAGAGATCGCCATATCCCGCCGCTGTTGCTGGACTCCTCCGCGGTGTCGGCGGCGGCGGTGCTACTTTGGCCCTCGGGCATGAGTGTCGTTCAGTCCTCGCGTATCGAATAGGGGTCGTGCAGCCCGAGCGAGGCGAGCGCGGCGCGCTCCATTTCCTCCATCGCCTCGGCATCTGTGTCTCCCTGATGGTCATAGCCTAGCAAATGCAGCACGCCGTGAACAATCAGATGCGTGGCATGATCCTCGATGCTGACCTGTCGCTCCAATGCTTCTGCCGCGCACACGCCGTGCGCCAGGACGATATCGCCCAGCAGCACTTCGCCATCATCGCTGTTCTGCGTGACGGTTTCGAGCAGATCTGGCTGGACCATCGGAAAGGAGAGGACGTTGGTCGGCTTGTCCTTGTCGCGATATTGCTTGTTGAGAAGATGGACTTCGGCGTCGCTCGTCAAGCGAACCGCGATCTCGATCACCGCGTCGTGGTCGATCCACTCGAGATACGGCGTCTGGCGCACTGCGGCCTCCGCCGCGCGGATCGCGAGGTTTTCCCAGTCATGATCGGGCCAAGGTGCTTCGTGAAGCGCGGCAACGTCAAGCATCCTACTATTCCCCTCCCTGCAAGGGAGGGGTTAGGGGTGGGTGCGAGCGAAGCGAGCCTTTACCGGCTGCGGTAAAGCGCGTCCCTACGGGGCGCGTACCCACCCGCAGCCCCTCCCTTGCAGGGAGGGGAGCAAAAAGCAGATCAAGCATTGGCCCCCTCATAGGCCATGACGATGCGCCCCACGATCGGATGACGCACCACATCCGCAGTGGAGAAGCGCACGGTGGAGATTCCTTCGATCCCCTCCAGCTTGTTCACAGCGTCGTTGAGGCCGCTGGCGGCCGGGCCGCCGGGAAGATCGGTCTGGTTTGGATCGCCGCAGATCACCATGCGGCTGTTCTGGCCAAAGCGAGTGAGGAACATCTTCATCTGCGCCGGCGTGGTGTTCTGCGCCTCGTCGAGGATGACGAAGGCATCGGCCAGCGTGCGGCCGCGCATGAAGGCGATCGGCGCAATTTCGATCTCTCCGCTAGCGATACGCCGCTCGACCTGCTCGGCGGGCAGGCAATCATACAGCGCGTCGTAGATCGGGCGAAGATAGGGATCGACCTTCTCCTTCATATCACCGGGCAGGAAACCCAGCCGTTCGCCAGCCTCTACCGCGGGGCGCGACAGGATCAGCCGCTGGACGCTCCCGGTGATGAGCTGGGCGACGGCCTGTGCCACGGCGAGATAGGTCTTGCCGGTGCCTGCGGGGCCCAGCGCGAAGATCATGTCGTTCGAGACCAGCTCGCGCATGTAATGCGTCTGCATCGCCGAGCGGGGGACGATCGTCTTCTTGCGGGTGCGGATCATGATTCCCGGAGGGCTGCCGCCGTTGCTTGCCTCCGCCTTGGCGATCCCCGTGAACATCGGCTCGCTCGACATTGCGATGACCGCTTCGATCAGCCCGGTGTCGATATCCTCACCGCGGATCACCCGGCTGTGCAATTCCTGTAGCACTTCGCGGGCATGCGCGACGGCCTCGGCCGAGCCCTCGATCTGCACGCGCTGGCCGCGCGCGTGGATGTAGACGCCCAGGCGTTCTTCCAGCGCGAGCAGGTTGCTGTCGAACTCGCCGAAAAGCTGCGGCAGGAGCTGGGGCTTGTCGAACGTCACCTCGGTGCGGGAGCGTTCCCTGGACTGGGCCTGGACAGGCTTGCGGCTCATGCGATCCTTTCGGGCGGAGGAATGCGGTGAAGCGAAGTGCGTGCGCGGCCCGCCAAGGCGTAACCGGAAGCGAAGCGGGTGGTTCCGTGGCGCATGTGCGAAGCGCAGATTGGCAGACGCAATCGTGCAATGACAGCGCAATTCGCGGCGACGCGCGAAAGGCTACGGAGTGAGGATTTCAGGGCACACGGTCGGTGCCGAAATGGCGAGGGCGGGCCGGCAAGCCCCGCCCCGCAGCGTGTCAGGCAGGTCGCTTCAGCGATTGCATGTCGATCACGAAGCGATACTTCACGTCGCTCCTCACCATCCGGTCATAAGCGGCGTCGATCTCCCGTGCGTCGATCATCTCGATATCGGAGACCAGGCCGTGATCGCGGCAGAAATCGAGCATTTCCTGCGTCTCGCGGATGCCGCCGATCAGCGAGCCCGCGAGCGCGCGGCGACGGAAGATCAGGTTGGCCACGTTCGGTGAGGGATGCGGGTCCTCGGGCACGCCCACCAGCGTCATCGTGCCGTCGCGCTTGAGCAGCGCCAGAAACGCATCGAGGTCGTGGCTGGCCGCGACCGTATTGAGGATGAAATCGAAGCTGCCGACATGGCCGGCCATCGCTTCGGCGTCCTTCGATACGATCAGGTCCTTAGCGCCCAGCCGCTTGGCATCCTCGCGCTTGCCCGGCGATGTCGAGAAGACATAAACGTCTGCGCCCATCGCCGCGGCGATCTTGACGCCCATATGGCCGAGCCCGCCAAGGCCGACGACGCCGACCTTCTGGTCCGGCCCGACCTTCCAGTGCCTGAGCGGGGAATAAGTGGTGATGCCGGCGCACAGCAAAGGCGCGACCGCGGCCAGGTCCTTCTCGTCGTGCCCGATGCGAAGCACGAAATCCCTGTCGACCACGATGTGGTCCGAATAGCCGCCGAAGGTGTGGCCGCCGAGATGCTTGTCCGGCGCATTATAGGTGCCGACGAAGCCGGCGCCTTCGCAATATTGCTCTTCGCCTTCCCGGCACGCCGGGCAAGTGCGGCAGCTATCGACCATGCAGCCGACCCCAGCCAGGTCGCCTACTGCCAAGTCGGCCACTTCGCTGCCGATCGCGCGCACCCGGCCCACGATCTCGTGCCCGGGCACGCAAGGATAGAGCGTGCCGCCCCATTCGCCGCGCGCAGTATGCAAGTCCGAATGGCAGACTCCGCAGAACAGGATATCGATCGCGACGTCGCGCGGCCCGGGATCGCGCCGCTCGAAATCGAAGGGTTCAAAGGGTGCGTCCGCGGCGAGCGCGGCAAAGGCTTTGGCGGTGGTGGACATCGGATCTCAATTCATCTGGCTAGGGCGTCGCCCCCAAGGAACGGCGTTTCGCATCAGATAGGAACGATTCCACGCCCTTTCAGCGCTTCGCGTGATTTTTTCTCAGGCGGCTGCGCGCACCCGTTCAACGCCGGCAAGGGAATTAGGATCGGCGCGGACGATCTCGACCTCCACCATTTCTCCGATCGCCGCATCGGTGATCACATGCACCGATTGCAGCCAGGGCGATTTGCCCAGCATCTGGCCGTGAAGCTTGCCCTTGCGCTCGATCAGCACCTGGCAGGTTCGCCCGAGGGTCCCCGCGTTGAACGCGGCCTGGTGGCGGTTGAGCGCGGTCTGCAGGCGCTGGAGACGGTCGTCCATCACCTGGCCGGGGACGAAGCCTTCGATCATCTCGGCCGCCGGCGTCCCCGGGCGGGGCGAATATTTGAAGCTGAAGCACTGCGAATAGCCGACCGCATCGACCAGGCTCAGCGTCTCGGCAAATTCGGCTTCGGTTTCGTGCGGGAATCCGACAATGAAATCGCCCGATAGCGCGATATCCGGCCGCGCCGCACGGACCCGGTCGAGAATGCGCAGATAGGAATCGCGGCTGTGGCTGCGATTCATCGCCTTGAGCACACGGTCGCTGCCCGATTGCACGGGCAAATGCAGGAACGGCATCAGTTTCTCGACTTCGGCATGCGCGCGGATCAGGCCCTCGCGCATGTCGTTGGGGTGGCTGGTGGTATAGCGGATGCGGGCAAGGCCATCGATCTTGTCGAGCGCGGCGATCAGGCCATGCAGGCCGGTGCCTGTCTCGTCGTCCCAGGCGTTGACGTTCTGGCCGAGCAGCGTGATCTCGCGCGCGCCGGCGTCGACCAGCGCCTTGGCCTCGTCGACGATCGCGTCGAACGGCCGGCTGACTTCGGCGCCGCGCGTATAGGGCACGACGCAATAGGTGCAGAATTTGTCGCAACCTTCCTGCACGGTGAGGAAGGCCGAGGGGCCGACCTTTCGCCGAGAGGGGAGTGCGCCGAACTTGCTGGCGAGCGGCATATCCGTATCGAGCGCGGATTCGCCGCGCGCGGCCTGCGCAACCAGCGCTGGGAGATTGTGATAGGCCTGCGGGCCGACCACGACATCGACCTTCGCGCGGCGCACGATTTCCTCGCCCTCCGCCTGGGCGACGCAGCCGGCGATGGCGATCATCGGGGCGTTATCATGATCACGCAAGGCGTGTTTCCGGATGCGGCCGATGTCCGAATAGACCTTTTCAGTCGCGCGCTCGCGGATGTGGCAGGTGTTGAGCACGACGAGATCGGCGGCATTGGCATCCTCGGTCGCGGTCATGCCCTGCGCTGCCATCAGTTCGGCCATGCGCTCCCCGTCATAGACGTTCATCTGGCAGCCGAACGATTTGACGTGGAAGGTCCTGGGATTTTTTTGAGCGTTCATGATGGGCGGGCCTCTACACCAGCCGTCACACCGGCGAAAGCCGGGGCCCAGAGCCAGGATGACATCGCGGAGTAACCTGGACGCCCGCTTTCCCCGGGATGCCCGATCAGGGTTGGATAGGATCGGCGGGCTTGGCTTCATAGCGCACGGCCTCGACCGCATAAGTAAACGGCCTCAGCGGCTTGCCCAGCGCCTCGATCAAGGCCTCCTCGATCCGCCGCCGGCTCTCGGCCGCGATCGCCTTGCGGCCCGGAAAGTCGGCCGGCAGGAAGGGTTCGAGGAAGTGGATGCGCAGCGGGAAATGTCCCTTGCGCGCCATGATGCGCTTGGCATTGGTCAGGCCGCTTTCATCGCCGATCCAGCCGATCTCCTCGGCCGCCGCGCCGTAATCGAGGAGCACCGGCTGGACCATCACCCCCGCGGGGGGCGGCTCCAGCACGCGCAGCATCGGGGTCTTGAACGGAAGGAGCGAGTGTCCGTCGGTGGTGGTGCCTTCGGGGAAGATCGTGACCGCCCAATTGTCTTCGAGCGCCAGGCGCAGGTCGTTTATCTGCTCGGCCACGCCCAGCCGGTTCTCGCGCTTGACATAGACGGTGCGGTTCAGACCCGCGAGCCAGCCCACGAGCGGCGCGGTGGCGAGTTCGGCCTTGGCGATGAACGCCGTGCCGCTCGCGCCGCCCAGAGCAAGGATGTCGATCCAGCTCAAATGATTGGATACGTAGAAGACGTCCCGGCGCAGCGGCACGCCGATCTTCTCGACCCGGGCGCCCGCGGCCCAGCCGACGCGTCCGAGAAACCAGCGCGGCCAGGCGGACGGCAAATGCAGCAGCCGCCAGAGGTAGTGCATCGGCACGTGCGTAAGGATCAGCAGCAAGAGCAGGAACACGCGGCCTGTGACGCGCAGGCGCTCTATGAAGGTCAGCTTATAAGGCTGGCCCGCAGCCGCTTCTTCGCGCCGGTCAGCCAATTTTTGTGAGTCTCCGCGCAACAGCGCTACGACTTCCGATCGAGGGCAACCCCGTACAGCTCCATGCGGTGGTCGACGAGGCGGAAGCCGAGGCGTTCGGCGATCTGCTTCTGGAGCAGTTCGAGTTCGGGATCGACGAACTCGATCACGCGGCCGGTCTCGACATCGATCAAGTGATCGTGATGCGCTTCGGGAGCGGGTTCGTATCGGGCGCGGCCGTCGCCAAAATCGTGGCGATCTAGGATGCCGGCCTCTTCGAACAGCCGGACGGTGCGGTAGACCGTGGCGATCGAAATGCCCGGATCGATGGCGGAGGCGCGCTCATAGACTTTCTCGACATCGGGATGATCCTCGGCGTCGGAAAGCACGCGCGCGATCACCTTGCGCTGCTCGGTAATGCGCAGGCCCTTTTCGTGGCAAAGGGCTTCGAGGTCTATCTTGCGTGCCATGCCGGCCGATGTAACGCCATTGCCCGCAAGGGGGAAGGGCACTGAAATGCAAAACGCCGGCCCTGGCATTTGCCCGGGCCGGCGCTTGTCAGCTCAGCTTGATGGCTTGCTCAGCGCTTGCGGCGCTTGGTGCCCAGGCCGATCTTCTTGGCCAGCGTGCGGCGCTGCTCGGCATAATTGGGCGCCACCATCGGATAGTCGGCGGCCAGGCCCCATTTCGCGCGGTACTGGTCAGGCGTCATCTGATAATGCGTCATCAAGTGGCGCTTAAGCATCTTGAGCTTCTTGCCGTCTTCGAGGCAGACGATGAAATCTGGCTTGATCGACGAACGGATCGAGACCGCCGGCTCCTGCTTCACTTCGGGGGGGGCGGCAGCGACGCCAAGACCCGCCAGCGCGCCGTGAACGTTCTGAATGAGAACCGGAAGATCGGAAACCGCGACGCTATTGTTGCTGACATGCGCCGCAACAATATCCGCGGTGAGCGTGACCAGTGTTTCCTGAATGTCGGACATCGTATCCATGCTATTCCTTTCGACCCAATTTGAGCGACTATGGCTGTCGTCTGGCGACGCCCTATCGATCCGTTGCCCACAAATGGCAAGCGCTTAAGGCTCAGTTGGAAGGAATATTACGAATAGCCCTAATTCAGGGCAGGTCGCGAGCATAAGTATGCGCGTCGAACAACTGGCCGGCCTTGCCCCGGTAATAGTCTCGTCTCTCGCCGACCTTGTCGAAACCTTCGCGACGATACAGTTGGGCGGCGTCGTTTCCGGATCGCACTTCCAGATGAATCCGCACCGCTCCGCGCTCCCGCGCCTCGGCCATCACGGCCCGCAGCAATGCCCCGCCGATGCCGCGACGGCGGGCGGCAGGGCGGTTCGCCAGCAGCAGCAATTCGGATTCGTCGGCCGTGGATCGGGCGAGCGCGAAGCCCGTGTCCGCGCCGGCCAGGCTCGCGATCACCAGCCAGACGCCAGGCAGCGACAGCATCCCCATGCACTGCGCGCTGGTCCATGCCTCTCCGAAACGTGCATCGAATGCTTCCTGCATGATCGCGGCGACGCGCGGCAGATCATGGATGCCGCCTTCACGCAGTTCGGTCAGGTTGAGCGTGCCGCTCACGCCAGCCCCCGCTCGGCAAGGGTCCTGGCGTCGGGTGCGCGGCCGTAGATCGGGCGGGGCGGAAGCGCGGTGAACGCGCTGGGCAGCAACCTGGCATCTGCGGCGTCGGGCAGGGCCTCGGCAAGCGTGTGACTGGGAGCGAGCGCGGCCAGACGACGCACTCCGCTGCCAATCGCCGGCATTCCGGCCAGCGCCTCCAGCGCCGCGGCGGGGGAGAGCGAACGCAGGGGGGCGTCCTCTCCGAAAGGGGCTGCATGAAAGGCCTGCATGAAGACCTCACCGTGCCCGCCTTCGAGGACGACGGCAAGGTTCGCGAGATCGGCGTCAGCGGCGAAGCCGGCGGCCGCAAGCAGCGCAAGCGAGGAATAGCCGCGCACCTCCGCGCCCCACCCGATCGAGAGCCCGATCGCGGCGGCCAGCCCAACTCGCACGCCGGTAAAGCTGCCCGGGCCGACATCGACCAGGATATGCGGGCTGCGGCCCTGATCGGGCAAGGCGCCGATCATCGGAATCAGCCGCTCGGCATGCCCCCGCTCCACCAACTCGTGCGCATTGGCCACCACGCGCCCGTCCTCGATCAGCGCGACCGAGCAGGCGGCGGTGGCGGTTTCGATGACGAGTGTGCGCAAGCGGCTAGAGAACGCGATTAAAGCGCTCGAACTCCGGCCGGGGAAGGCGCTCGAAGATAGTGGATGGGTCGGCATGCCCGATCGTCGAGATGAAGTTGGACCGGACGTTGGGCTGGTCGGCAAAGAAGGCCGCGTCAACCTTGGCGTTGTCGAAGCCCGACATCGGACCGGTATCGAGGCCCAGCGCGCGCGCGGCCATGATGAAATAACCGCCTTGAAGCGAGGAGTTGCGGAAGGCGTGCGTGTAGCGCGCCTCTTCGGTGGGGAACCAGTCCTTTGCGGTCGGAGCGTGCGGGAATAGCCAGGGCAGCTGCTCGTTGAAGGCTAGGTCCATGCCGATGATCACCGCGGCCGGCGCCTTGCGGATCTTGGCTCCGTTCGTGCCACTCGAAAGCTCGGCCAGCTTCTCCCTGTTATCCTGGCTGATCAGCCACATGAAGCGCGCGGGCTGCTGGTTGGCCGACGTAGGCCCCATCTTGAGCAGATCGTAGATGGCGCGGATATCTGCCTCGGTTACCGGCTCGTCGCTATAGCCATTGGCGGTGCGCGCGGTGCGGAACAGGCGGTCGAGCGCCTCGTCGTTGAGCGGAGCAGCCATCAGACCGCCCTTACTTCGGTGACTTCGGGGACATAATATTTAAGCAACTGCTCGATGCCGTTCTTGAGCGTAGCGCTCGACGACGGGCAACCGGCGCAGGCACCCTGCATCTGGAGATAGACCTTTCCCGCATCGAAGCCGCGATAGACGATATCGCCCCCGTCATTGGCGACCGCGGGGCGGATGCGGGTCTCGATCAGCTCCTTGATCTGCTCCACGATCTCGGCGTCCTCGGGATTGTCGCCATAGTCCGCGGCCTCGGCCGGCACCGAAATGCCCGCGGCGGAGCCCGGACGAAAGAGCGGCATGTTCGCACTGAAATGATCGAGCAGGATGCCCAGCACATCGGGCTTGAGCCCTGGCCACTCGACGCCGGGCGCCGCGGTCACCGAAATGAAGTCGCGCCCGAAGAACACGCCCGTAACGTCGCCAAGGCCGAACAATGCATCGGCGAGCGGCGAGGCCTCGGCGTCCTCGGGAGTGGCGAAGTCGCGCGTGCCCGCTTCCATCACGGCGCGGCCGGGCAGGAATTTTAGCGTCGCCGGATTGGGCGTGGGTTCGGTCTCGATCAGCATGAAGTGCATGTGGCGCTTGGGAGCATGCGGATCAAGCGCGCGTGTACACCTGACAGCGCGTACACCTGACAGACAGGTATGCGCTGGCATGGGCGGGGGATCGCCACTAGATGGGGTTTCATGCTTTCTTTTTTGCGCTTGCCGCTTCTCGCCTCGCTTGCTTTCGCCACGCTTTCGCCGGTCCAGGCGCAGACCGCCGCCGCATCACGGCCGGTCCAGACCGCCGACGATCCCTGGCTCTACAAGGGCAGCGATCTCGTTCATGACGACGCGTGGAAATTCGGCCGGCTGCCGAACGGCGTGCGCTATGCCGTGCGCAAGAATGGCGTGCCGCCGGGCCAGGTCTCGGTGCGCGTGCGGATCGATGCGGGCTCGCTGATGGAGCAGGACAGCGAGCGCGGCTTCGCGCATCTGCTGGAGCATCTTTCCTTTCGCGGCTCTGTGCATGTTCCCGATGGCGAATCCAAGCGCATCTGGCAGCGGCTGGGGGTGACCTTCGGATCGGATTCGAACGCGACGACCACCTTCACCGCCACCACTTACAAGCTCGATCTGCCGATGGCGACGCGCGCCGGCCTGGATGAGAGCTTCAAGATCCTGTCGGGTATGATGACCGGCCCCGCGATCACCAGCGCGGCGCTCACCGCCGAGCGCCCGGTGGTGCTCGCCGAGCAGCGCGAGCAGCCGGGGCCGCAGGTGCGGTTGCAGGATGCGATGCTCGACATGACCTTTGCCGGCCAGCCGGTGGCCCAGCGCGAGCCAATCGGCACGCTCGAGACGCTCACCGGCGCGACCGCCGACAGCGTCAAGGCGTTCCACGACCGCTGGTATCGGCCCGAGCGGGCCACCGTGATCGTGATCGGCGACATGGAGCCGGCTGTGCTCGAAGAAATGGTAACCAAGCATTTCTCGGCGTGGAAGGGCGCCGGCCCAGCGCCTGTGACGCCCGATTTCGGCAAGCCGAGCACCGGCCACCCGGTCGCTTCCAGCATCGTCGAGCCCGCCATCCCGCCGCTGGTGCTGATGACCACCGTTCGCCCCTGGACGGTCTTTTCGGACACGGTGATCTTCAATCAGAAGCGCATGGTCGATCTGGTCGCGATCCGCATCATGAACCGCCGGCTGGAGACGCGCGCGCGATCGGGCGGCACCTTCCTCGCAGCCGGGGCCGATATTTCGGACACAGCGCGCTCCGCCAATGTGACCACGGTGCAGGTGCTGCCGGCGGGCGACGATTGGGAAACCGCGCTGCGCGACGTTCGCGCCGTGATCGCCGACGCGCAGACGACTCCGCCGACCCAGGCCGAGATCGACCGCGAACTCGCCGAGATCGAATCCTCGATGAAACAGCGGATCAACACCGCTCCTGTCGAGGCCGGCGCCAAGATCGCCGAGGATCTGGTCGAGGCCGTGGACATCAACGAGACAGTGACCACGCCCGAGGCGAGCTACGATATCTTCAAGACCGCGGTGGACGCGAAATTCTTCACGCCCGAGTCGGTCCTCGCCGCATCTAGGAAGGTTTTCGAGGGCACGGCGACGCGCGCGCTGGTCAATATCCACAAGCCCGATCCCGCGGTGACGACCAAGGTCGCAGCCGCGCTATCGGCCAATGTCGTCGCGGCGGGCAATCGCAAGCTGGTCGGTGACGTAAGCTTCGACGCGCTGCCCAAGCTGGGCGCGCCCGGCGTGGTGGCGCTGCGCCAGACGGTGCTGGAAGCCGCGCAGATCGAGCAGGTCACCTTTGCCAATGGCGTGAAGCTGCTGATGCGGCAGGACCAGGCGGAGACCGGCAAGGTCTATGTGCGCGTGCGCTTTGGCGGCGGCATCAACGCGCTGCCCGCCGATCGGCAGACTCCCGCCTGGGCGGCCGAGCCCGCGCTGATGGCGAGCGGAGTCGGCAATTATGGCCAGGAGGAGCTCGACGCGCTTACCGGCCGCCGCCAGATCGGGCTGGACTTCAGCATCGACGAGGACGCCTTCGTGCTCGGCGCGCAGACGACCAAGGCGGACCTTGCCGACCAGCTCAAGCTGTTCGCCGCGAAGCTGGCCGCGCCGGGATGGGACCCCAATCCGGTGATCCGCGCCCGCGCCGCCACGCTTTCGGCTTATGCCGGGCTTTCCGCATCGCCCGATGCAGTGCTGTCGCGCGACCTGGAGGCGCTGACGCATTCGGGCGATCCGCGCTGGGGCATCCCGCCGCGCGCCGCGATCGAGGCGATCACGCCGGCATCGTTCCGCAAGTTCTGGGAGCCCCTTCTCGCCAGCGGGCCGATCGAAATCTCGATCTTCGGCGACATGGACGCCAACGCCACCGTCGATGCCGTGACCGCGACGTTCGGCGCGCTGGCTCCCAGGCCCGTTTCGGCGCGGCCCGCGCCGCCGGTGAAATTCCCCGCGCACGTGAAGGCGCCGGTGGTGCGCACGCATAGCGGCAAGAAGGATCAGGCGGCGGCCGCGATCGCATGGCCCACGGGCGGGGGCAGCGCCGGGATCACCGAGAGCCGCAAGCTCGACGTGCTCGCCGCGGTCTTCCGCGATCGGCTGATCGATCAGCTCCGCAGCCAGGCCGGGATCAGCTATTCGCCCAACGTCGCCAGCGATTGGCCCGTCGGCCTGGCATCGGGCGGCAAGCTGATCGCGCTCGGCATGGTGCCGCCGGAAAAGACCGCATTCTTCTTCCAGCTCGCCCGCGGCATCGCGGCGGACCTGGCGGCAAAGCCCATCGAAGCCGACGAACTGGACCGCGCGCTGACCCCGCTCAAGCAGCAGCTACTGCGCCAATCGAGCGGCAACATGTTCTGGATGCGGATGGTGGAAGGCGGCACGCGCGATCCCGCGCGGATCGAAGCGATCAACACGCTGGCGCAGGATATCGCGCTGACCACGCCCGCCGAAATCCAGGCGCTGGCGGTGAAATATCTGCGGCCGGAAAAGGACTGGACGATGGTGGTGGTGCCGGGGAAGTGAGGGGGGGCCGCCTTTCGGGCGAACGCGCTGGCTATGCTTTTGCTAGGATGACTTCTTCAAGGTGCGTCTCGGCTTCGCAAGTGTGGCAAAAGGCGTAATCGAAGGCGGCGCCGAGCACCCAATCTTGCGAGCCCTCGTCCCATGCGGCCCAAGCATCGCGTGTGACCAGCTTGCTCCCGCAGGTTTCGCATATAAAGGTGATATGCATTCCGGTCTCCGATCCGGCGGAACGGTCCGCTATCGGTGAATGGGCATCAATACCGGCGGCGGCCTGAATCCTCCAGTTCGGAGAAGATTGTCGCGATTATGGAGACGTAGTTGGCGAGCTGGTCTGAAGCTGTGGAAGCCGCCGTGCGGCGGCACGTGGCGGCCGCCGGCTCTCCCTTCACGCGTCAGGCGCTGATCGATGCCGAGCTCGACGCGATCGTGGCGGATGTCGGCTCGGCAGGCGCGACGCCGCACCAGACACTGAGCCGTGAATTGCAGCACCTTCGCGATATGGGTCTGCTCGAATTTTTCGCGCCCGGCGTTTATCGCTGGGCGGGTTCGCTCGACGAGCCGATGCGTGCGGGGACGAGCAAGGGCGTTTTCGTCGTCGGCTCGCATTCGATCTATCAGGACGAACCTGAACGCTTTTATCGGTTCGGGCCGCAATGGCTGCCGAATGCGTCCCGGATCGCGGGAAACTGGATCATCTATCAGGAACCACGCCGCGCGGGACCGCGCGGCTATTACGCCGTGGCCAAGGTCGAGCGGATCGTCCCCGATCCTGCGACAGAGGGCATGTACCTCGCGGTGATCGAGCCGGGTTCGTATTTGGAGCTTGGGCGCGACGTGGCTTTCCAGTTCGACGGCAAGGCGGTCGAGCGCGGACTGCTCAACCCGGACGGACGGCTCAACAATGGCCGGGCCGTGCAGTCAATCCGGACGATCTCGGACGAGGACTTCAATCGCATTGTCGGGCTGGGGCTGATCGAGGACGAGGACCTTCTGCCAAGGGTGGACGATCCGATGCCGGCGCGGGTGCAGGAGGAGCACATTCCTTGGGAGGGGCCGGTCGATCGCGCGACGATGCTGGTCAGCCGTACAGTGCGCGACCGGCAGTTCCGCAAGCGCGTGCTCGACGTTTACGATTGTCGGTGCGCGTTGACGGGAATGAAGTTGATCAACGGCGGGGGGCGGGCCGAAGCCCAGGCGGCGCATATCAAGAGCGTGGCGGCGGGCGGCCCCGACAGGGTAACTAACGGGATCGCCCTGTCGGGCACGGTGCACTGGATGTTCGACAGAGGCCTGATCTCACTGAGCGATGAGGGCGCGATCCTGCTTTCGCGCAAAATCAACGACATCGAAGGCGTGTCGAAGCTGATCTATCCCAATGGCCGGGCACGGCTGCCGGGCGGCGTGAGCAGGCCCGATGCGCGGTATCTGGAGTGGCACCGGCGGGAGTGTTTTCACGCCTGAAGCGAATGCGGTGTGACTCTCACTTCGTCACCCCGGCCTTGTGCCGGTCCAACCGGCGGCAAAATATGGTCCCAATGAGCGACATAACGCCCCGCGTCTATCCTCGCCAGCGCCTATAACGGCACGCTGTACGTCGGCGTCACATCGAACCTCGGGATCGGCCGTGTGATGCAGCACCGTGACGGTAGCCTAGGCGGCTTCACGAAGCGTTACGGCGTCAAGCGCCTCGTCTATTTCGAAGTCGCCGAGACGATGGACGTGGCCATCGCGCGCGAGAAGCAACTCAAGCGCCATCGCCGCGAGTGGAAGCGTAATTTTGATCGAGTGGGAGAACTCTGCGTGGATCGACCTCGCGGTGGGGTTCGGGCTGGAGATGGTGGCGGACGGCGCGGTGGCCCCGGCACGGGGCCGGGGTGACGGGTTGGGTTTGCGGAGATGTCTTTCTAGATTCGAGGGAATCAGCGCCGCTGTGCGCCCTGAATTCGAAAGAGCCATTCGTCCGCCAAATTTGGCGGATCGAACTTAATTTTCACGACCGGTCGATCTGCGTTCGAAGTGCCGATAATCAGCTGCGGATCCCCGAGCGTGTCGTATTCTTCGGACACTGTTTCATAATGCACGGAACTGCTGACCTTGCTGTTCAACCCGGACGCTGCGCCGAGGACCAAGCCAGCTGGACCCAGAAGCGCGCCCCCAACCAAGCCCCGAGCCACAGGGCTTTTGTTCTTTGTCTCAATTGCAGTGATAGGTACTTGCTTCGACCGCTTTTTCGTAACGGTAGGTTGCGCGGTGTTAAGCGAGATCACGGCTTGCAGCGGAAGCCCGAACTCACTCGCGACGTCAAAATCCGGATCATCGCTATATTCCACAATACGCAGGAGCGCCTTGCTTTCCGAAAGCATGAAGAAGCATTTTGGCTGGCCTTTGACGTGCATAAGGCGGCCTTTGGAAATGTGAGTCCAAGCTGGCTGACTGGAAGGCCAAGCGTTCACATCGGCTTGTGCTGAAGCTCGCCGCTCTTCCAACGCCTTCTGCTCATTCTGTCGACTTTCTTGTTCTGCGCGGAACTGCTCGTTTTTTTCCCTGATTCGTGATTGAAACGTCAGTTCCGAGATTGCTGGAATGACGGCGAGTCCCACGAGAAAACCAAAAAATCCCGGAATACTTGCGGGCATGCCGATCCAACCCGCTACCCCCGCTAGAAGCACAATTATGCTGAAGGTGCCCGGCTGTCGGAATGCGCGGGGCCCAACCGCGACGGCGGCTATCAACGAACCGCCGAATAATCCGAAGCCGAGCGCGCTCACTCCGCCGCAATCCCCGCCTTCGCGAACATATCCACCCCATCCCCGGCGACATCCTCATTCGCCACAGGCCCCGCCTTCGCCTTTTGCCGTTTGTCGAACGAGTCCCACACCTCGTTCCACGCCCCCCGCGTCGCGCCCTTCGAATATTCCGTCGCGCGCTGTTCGAAGAAATTGGCGTGTTCCACGCCGTTGAGCAGGGGGGCGAGCCACGGCAACGGGTGTTCGTCGATCATGTAGATCGGCTTGAAGCCCAATTGGCCCAGTCGCCAATCGGCGATGTAGCGGATGTATTTCTTGATCTCCTTGGGCGTCATGCCGGGGACGGGGCCCTGCTCGAACGCCAGATCGATGAACGCGTCTTCCAGCCGGACGGTCGTCTGGCAGACGTCCATGATGTCTTCGCGCACCGCCTTGGTCAGGCAGTCGCGCTCCTTGCAGAAGGTGTGGAAGAGCTTGATGATCCCCTCGCAATGCAGCGTCTCGTCGCGGACCGACCAGCTGACGATCTGGCCCATGCCCTTCATCTTGTTGAAGCGCGGGAAGTTCATCAGCATGGCGAAGGAGGCGAACAGCTGCAGCCCTTCGGTGAAGCCGCCGAACATGGCCAGCGTCTTGGCGATGTCCTCGTCCGTGTCGACTCCGAAGGTCGCGAGATAGTCGTGCTTGTCCTTCATCTCCTTGTACTGGAGGAAGGCGCTGTATTCGCTCTCGGGCATGCCGATGGTGTCGAGCAGGTGGCTGTAGGCCGCGATGTGCACCGTCTCCATGTTGCTGAACGCGGTCAGCATCATCTTGACTTCGGTCGGCTTGAACACGCGGCCATATTTGTCGTGGTAGCAATCCTGCACCTCGACGTCGGCCTGGGTGAAGAAGCGGAAGATCTGGGTGAGCAAGGAGCGCTCGTGATCGGTGAGCTTCTGCGCCCAGTCGCGGCAATCCTCGCCCAAGGGCACTTCCTCCGGCATCCAGTGGATCTGCTGCTGCCGCTTCCAATATTCGAACGCCCACGGATATTCGAACGGCTTATACTGTTTGCGGGCCTGGAGGAGGGGCATCAGGGGGCTCCTTGTGAATTGAAAATGGCGAGCACGAGCACGATCGCGCTGAGAACGATCAGGAGGATTCCGACTCCGCGCGTCGTCTGGCCCGTCTCGGGTGAGATAGGGAGCGCGATGGCGCGCGCGCCGACGAGGGCGAGGAACAGCGGCGTCGCA
>NZ_DASVSH010000016.1:0-235839 GCF_036388215.1 Sphingomonas sp. | reverse complement strand
TGACCCTAGTACGAGAGGACCGGGTTGAACATACCTCTGGTGTACCTGTCGTTCCGCCAGGAGCGCAGCAGGGTAGCTATGTATGGACGGGATAACCGCTGAAAGCATCTAAGCGGGAAGCCTCCCTCGAGATAAGATTTCTTAGGACGGTCGGAGACCACGACCTTGATAGATCGGATGTGGAAGCGCGGTAACGTGTGGAGCTAACCGATACTAATTGTCCTATTCGCGCTTGAGAGTCTCACCATCAATGACAGCATTGGGTTCGCCCGACGCATGCATTGAGCGTGGATGATCATCGCAGCTTGTTTGCCCAAACAGGTGCACATCGATTTGAAAACCCTTCCTGTGGGTCCCATCAAAGTAGTACTTTGATGGGTGCCCTTCACGCACCGGCTTCATTGCTTGGTGACCATAGCGTCTGTGCCCCACCCGATCCCATCCCGAACTCGGCCGTGAAACCAGACAGCGCCGATGGTACTATCGCTCAAGCGATGGAAGAGTAGGTCGTCGCCAGGCATTGCAGCCGGTGCGAGCAGGAAGTGTCTTCGCAAGAAGAACCCATTCACAATGTCAGAGACAGCCTTCCGGGGCGCACTCTATTGCCGCGGGATGGAGCAGCCCGGTAGCTCGTCAGGCTCATAACCTGAAGGTCGTAGGTTCAAATCCTACTCCCGCAACCAGACAAAAAAAGCCGCCAACCCTCGGGTTGGCGGCTTTTGTCGTTTCTGCGCTCCGATCTCCCAACTGATCGGCGCAATGGCGCGCCTGGCGCTAGTCACACGGGCTTGCCGGCCGCCAGATCATATTTTAGCTGCTTGAGTTTCGGCCGCTTGATCATGCCATCATAGGTGTTCTGCGAGCGGCCCCCCGGTCCGTAGCCCGAGATGCGTATCGCTTCGATCGGGTCGGCGGTTTTAAGCGCGCCGAGGATCACCTTGACATGGCGATCGCCGAGATGGGGGGCGGCGATCGCCATCGCCAGCAGGTCGCAGCGCATTCCATCCACGCCCTTCGGATATTTCGCCAGCACAGCCGGATCCGCCAGCATCTTGCGGTGGAGCAGCTTGAGCGAATTCTTGAGATTGTCGATCGATGCCTGAACCTGCAATTCGCGCATTGGCTTTGACGTCAACGTCCAGGTCAGCCAGCGCGCGGCGGAATGCAGTTCTTCCGGGTCGGCGGGCTTGGCCGCATGATATCGATCGGGGTTGAAGAACCCCATCAAATCCCCGTGATAATAGCTTTCGGTATAGCCACCGTCCCAGGGCGCCGATTTCTCTTCCAGCGAGCGGTATTTTCCGCCCTTCATGAAGCATAGCCGACCACCAATCACCGCCAGCTCAGGAAACCATTGCCTGGCCTCAGCCGGAAGCTTTTCGATTAGCGTGCGAAAGAATGGCAGAAAATCATCGCCCGTGTGCGCCGCGAGCTGGATGAACCCCAAGGTCATCGCCGCCCGATCCCAGGCGTTGATGACAGTGAAGACCGCGTTCGATTCCGCCCATGCCGTTGGGTAGAGCAGTTCGGGCCAATAGCCGAATTGCGTCCAGTCCGAGGGCTCATAGGCCAACCCGCCGGTTGCCGAGGAGGTGCGGGCGAGGCCGCGCATTTTCGCGTCGGAATATCCGCTATATTCAAAGAAATAGCCGAGATAGAGCGGCATAGAGCCATCGCGGAGGACTTCCCAATTCTGCCGGCCCTTTGCATCGACCGGTCGGGCGCGTATCTGCCATCCGGGCACCGGCTTATGATTGATGTCGAGGCCGATCTTTAGCGTGGGATCGGGCACTGGCGCTTTCGGCATTTTCTTCCCCCTTTTGCCCGCCGCAACTTCGGTTCGGACCTTATCCCCGCTTACGTACTTTATTCATGGGCGTGGGGGAGCGCGATACGGTCCGATATGGGCCGAATGTGCTTCCATGATCCCGGCGCTCAGTGGCGCGCGAGACCGTCATCCAGCAATTACCTGTTTTCTCGATGAAGGCCCCACGACAATGCGACATGATGACAATTTGACGACCCAGCGGCCGACCTTCGTAACCCATCTCGAATGCTCGATGACCGGCGAGCGCTACGAAGCCGATCGGCTTCGCGGGCTTTCGCATGTGGGGCGGCCCTTGCTGGTGCGCTACGATCTGGAGGCTGCGGGGCGGGCACTGACCAAAAAGGCGCTGGCCGAGCGGCCGGCGGACTTGTGGCGCTATCGCGAGTTGCTACCGGTCCGCCGCACCGAAAATATTGTCAGCCTGGGTGAGAGCGCGACGCCGATCGTGCCGCTCGACAAGACCGCCGCCGCGCATGGGGCGGCGAGCCTGTGGATCAAGGACGAAGGGCGGCTGCCCACCGGATCGTTCAAGGCGCGCGGGCTGGTAATGGCGATCGCCATGGCAAAGGAACTGGGCGTCAAGACGATCGCGATGCCGACCAACGGCAATGCGGGCGCCGCGGCGGCGGCCTATGCCGGCCGGGCGGGGATCGAGGCGGTGATCTTCTGTCCCGCCGACACGCCCGAGATCAATGTGCGCGAGATCGCGGCGCAGGGTGCGCGGGTTTACCGAGTCAACGGCTATATCGACGATTGCGGAAAGCTGGTCGGGAAGGGCGCGAAGGAACGCGGCTGGTTTGACCTGTCGACGCTCAAGGAGCCGTACCGGATCGAAGGCAAGAAGACGATGGGGCTCGAACTCGCGGAGCAACTCGGCTGGGAGCTTCCCGACGTGATCTTCTATCCCACGGGCGGCGGCACCGGGCTGATCGGGATGTGGAAGGCGTTCGACGAGATGGAGGCACTGGGCTGGATCGGCTCGCGACGTCCGCGGATGGTGGCGGTGCAGGCGGAGGGCTGTGCGCCGATCGTGCGCGCATGGGAGCAGGGCGAGCGGCATGCCACGCGCTGGGAAAATGCCGAGACGATTGCAATGGGCATTCGTGTTCCGCAGGCGATCGGCGACTTCCTGATCCTGGACGCGGTTCGCGCGAGCAATGGCTTTGCGATGGCAGTGAGCGATGCGGCGATTGTCCGGGCGGTCGACGACGCTGCGCGCAAGGACGGGTTGTTGCTGTGCCCCGAAGGCGGCGCGACACTGGCCGCGTGGCGTGACGCGCTGGCCAGGGGGCTGGTTTCCCCGGACGATCGCGTGCTGCTGTTCAATTGCGCCACGGGCCTCAAATATCCGATGGCCGACCGATCGCGCACGCTCGACAAGGACGGACCGATCGACTGGGCCGCGCTCTAGCAAAATTGGTTTCGCTCCCCTCCACTTCCGGCGCTATGCTGGACAAGAGACCAGGGGAGGACGCGATGGCTACCGACTTCACGCTCAACGGCAAGCCCGCCAGCTTCGGGGGCGATCCAGAGACGCCTCTGCTGTGGGTGCTGCGCGACCATATGGGCCTGACCGGCACCAAATATGGCTGCGGCATCGCGCAATGCGGGGCGTGCACCGTGCATCTGGACGGCAAGAGCCGCCGATCGTGCGTGACGCCCGTAAGCATGGTGGCGGGGCACAAGGTCACAACGATCGAAGGCGTGGAAGGCAAGGCGGCCGAGGCAGTGCAAAGCGCGTGGGTGGCAATCGACGTGCCGCAATGCGGCTTCTGCCAGTCGGGCCAGGTGATGTCGGCGATCGGTCTGCTCGCGCAGAAGAAGCAGGTAACCGACGCTGATATCGACAATGCGATGGCGGGGAATATCTGCCGGTGCGCGACCTACGTTCGGATACGCCAGGCGATCCACGACGCCGCCGCGAAGATGGGAGGCTGAGAGATGCACGCATTGCTCCCCACGCGCCGCAATTTCCTGCAATCCTCCGGGCTCGTGTTCGGGCTCGCGCTGCCGATGCGCGGGATGGCGAAGGGCGCCGCCGCGGCCGCGCCCTTTACACCCAACGCGTTCGTGCGCGTGTCGCCTGACAATCTGGTCACCGTGGTGATCAAGCATGTCGAGTTCGGACAGGGGCCTGCCACGGGGCTCGCAACGATCCTGGCGGATGAGATGGACGCCGATTGGAGCCAGGTGCGCGTCGAGTTCGCGCCCGCCAACGATGCGCTCTACAAGAACCTCGCTTTCGGCACGATGGGCACCGGCGGATCCTCAGCGATCTCGAATAGCTGGATGCAGATGCGCAATGCCGGCGCTTCGGCGCGCGCGATGCTGGCCGAAGCCGGCGCCAAGCGCTGGGGCGTGCCTGCCTCGACGATGAAGGTGTCGAAGGGTGTCGTCTCCTCGGGCAAGAACCGGGCGAGCTTCGGCGAACTCGCGGCGGACGCGGCGATGCTCAAGCCGCCCGAAAAGCCCATTCTCAAGACGCCGGAGCAATGGACGCTGATCGGCACCGACGTGCCCAAGGTGGACAGCGCGGCCAAGACTGATGGTTCGGCCATGTTCACGATGGACATCCGGCGGCCCGGAATGGTGCATAGCGCGATCCTGCATCCACCCGTATTCGGCGGGGCGGTGAGCAGGGTCGTCGATGCGGCCGCGCTGGCGACTCCGGGCGTGCTCGCGGTCAGGGCGCTGCCGCAGGGCGTGGTGGTCTATGCCCGGGACAGCTATGCCGCGATGAAGGGCCAGGCGGCGCTCGACGTAACCTGGGACCTCTCCAAGGCCGAGAAGCGCACCAGCGAGCAGCTCTACAAGACCTTTGCCGACGCGGTTCGAATGCCCGGCAAGCAAGTCGAGAAGCATGGCGATGTGGATGCCGTGCTGGCGGGTTCGGCCAAGACGCTAGAGGCGACCTATCTCTTCCCCTATCTCGCGCATGCGCCGATGGAGCCATTGGACGCCGTCATCGAGATGAATGGCGACAAGCTTGACGTGTGGATGGGCAGCCAGTTCCAGGTGGGCGAGATGGGCGCGATCTGCGGAACCCTGGGCGTGCCGATGGCCAACGCCACGCTGCACGAGCAGTTCGCAGGCGGCAGCTTCGGCCGGCGCGCGACGCCCTTCATGGAATTCGCGGTCGAGGCCGCGAGCGCGTTCAAGGCCTATGGCGGCAAGTCCCCGATCAAGCACGTGTGGACGCGCGAGAATGATATCCGCGGCGGGCGTTACCGCCCGCTGACCGTGCACCGGTTGCGCGGCGGGATCGATGACGGGGGCAACATCACCGGCTGGGAACAGGTCGTCGCCGCGCAGAGCTTCTTCAAGAACACGCCGATGGAGCCGATGGGCATCAAGAACGGCGTGGACGATTCGCTGACCGAAGGCATTGCCGATGCCTATAATTTCCCCGCTACCTATGTTGGCCAGCATATCATGGAAGGCGGCGTGCCGACCTTGTGGTGGCGCTCGGTCGGCAACACGCACACCGCCTACGCGATGGAATGCTTCCTCGACGAATTGCTCGAACTCGGCGGCAAGGATGCCGTTGCCGGCCGGCTGGCGCTGATGAAGGAAGCGCGGCTCAAGGGCGTACTCGCCAAGGTCGCCGAACTCGCCAATTGGGGGAAGAAGCCGCCGGCCGGGCGGGCGCGGGGCGTCGCGGCGTGGAAGAGCTTCAATTCCTATGTCGCGCAGATCGCGGAAGTCTCGGTCGGGCCAGAGGGCGTGCCCAAGGTCCACAAAGTCTGGTGCGCGGTCGATTGCGGGATTCCCGTGAACCCCAATGTGATCCGCGCGCAGATCGAAGGCGGGATCGGCTATGGCCTGGGGCACGCGCTGTATTCGGAGATCGTGCTGGGCGAGGGCGGCGTGGTCGCCCAGGGCAATTTCGATAGCTATCGCAGCCTGCGGATCGGCGAGATGCCCGAGGTGGAAGTCGCGATCATCAAATCGAGCGAGGATCCCAGTGGCGTAGGCGAGCCCGGGCTGCCGCCGCTCGCGCCCGCGGTCGCCAATGCCTGGCGCAAGCTGACCGGCAAGGCAGTTCGAAGACTGCCCTTCATCCATGGAGATAATCGGTGAAGGCCGGGATCATCACGCTCGGTGCGGCTGCGCTCATCCTGCCGCTGGCGATCGCCGCGGCCCCGAAGCAAAGGGTGGAAGGGCTCAAGCCGGTCAGTGCTTTCGCGGGGATCGCGGACAGGGACGCGCGGGCGGTCGCGATATTTCAGGAGATGGGCAAGGTCATCCAGCATCCGCGGTGCGTGAACTGCCACCCGCGCACCGATCGGCCGCTGCAGGGCGATGCGCAATTGCCGCACAATACGCCGGTGACTCGTGGCCCCAAGGACCACGGGGCACCGGGGCTCGAATGCGGCACCTGCCACGGACCGCGCAACGTAGCCTTCGCCAACGGCACGGGGAGCATTCCCGGGCATCCCGAATGGCACCTCGCGCCCAAGTCCATGGCCTGGGAAGGCAAGTCGCTCGGCGCGATCTGTGCGCAGATCAAGGACAGGAAGCGCAACGGCGGCAAGACGCTCGCCCAGATCGCGGAGCATAACGCGCATGACAGCCTGGTCGGCTGGGGCTGGAACCCGGGGCCGGGGCGCGCGCCTGTGCCGGGGACGCAGGCGGAGTTCGGGGCGCTGACGCGGGCCTGGATCGACAGCGGGGCGAAGTGCCCGGCTAGTTAGGGGCGCTAGAGTCTGTTTCAGTAGACGGCACCAGCCCGCTCCCCCACCCGGCCACCCATTCAGCATGATCCTGTGGGAGTGTGGGGTCGGTCATGCCCCCGGCATGACCTGAACAGCGCGGGGCGCTGTTCACCCCACACTGGGTGGGGGAGCGGGCTGGTGCCGCTTCCACGCAAGTGGAACAGACTCTAGCCCTTCACCCAGCCAATTTGGGGATCGTCGAAATCCACAACGTCGCTGAGCTCCCAGACGTTCGCATATCCATAGCCCACCAGATTGATGAAGGTCTGGATGTTGAGCGCGAGCGGTGCGGATTTTAGCGCCACGGGCGCGCGGTGGTTCGAGAAATTGTTGTTGCAATAGATCAGGATGGGCCGGTCGCGGTTCTTGCCGATCACCTGCGCCAGCGCCTCGGCAGTGAAATCGGTGAGGGGCAGATTGACTGCGCCGGCGATATGACCGGCCGCGAACTTGTCCGCCGAGCGCGCATCGAGGATCAGCGCGTCCTTCTGCGCGGCCTTGGCCTTGAACGCCTCGAACCGCAGCAGCCGCATCGCCCGTAGGCCGCGAACGTCGCGCGTGAGTGTGGCGAACCCGGCATAGTCGATCTGCGGATTGGGCTTGGCCACGCCGTCTTCGGGAACGGCCATGACCAGGGCGAGCGCGGTGAGCAGCATGAGAGCCTCCATCGATATGAGTCCGTAACAATTCGCGCATCGCCGCTGCACCGGGGATGAACGATTGCGCGCGGCGGTCCTCGCGCTATCACCTTCGGCAACGAAGAGAGGGGACGATGCCATGGCCAGCCTGTTTCGCCTGAAGCAAATCGTCGCGGCGCATGAGCGGCCGCCCGAGCACCAGCTCCAGCGCACGCTTTCCTGGCCGCATCTGGTGGCGCTCGGGGTCGGCGCGATCGTCGGGACCGGCATCCTCACTCTGATCGGCGTCGGCGCGGACCGCGCGGGACCCGCTGTCATCCTGTCGTTCGCGGTCGCGGGGGCGATCTGCGCTTGCGCGGCGCTCGCCTATGCCGAGATGGCGACGATGATCCCGGCATCGGGCAGCGCCTATACCTATAGCTATGCCGTGCTTGGCGAAGTGATCGCCTGGGTGGTCGGCTGGAGCTTGCTCGCCGAATATACACTGGTCGTGGCGACAGTCGCGGTGGGGTGGTCGGGCTATGCGACCGGATTTCTGGACGGGATGGGCGTGCACCTGCCCGCGGCGCTCACGCATGGCCCCGTAATGGTGGATGGCACTATCGCGGAGTGGGGCGTCAATCTGCCGGCGCTGTTCATCGTGGCGGTCGTAGCCGGGCTGCTGCTGGTCGGCACCAAGGAAAGCGCGACGCTCAATGCGATCCTTGTGGTCGTGAAGCTGATCGCACTGGTGGTGTTCGTCGCAGTGGCGCTGCCCTATTTCGACAGCGCCAATCTCGAGCCCTTCTCGCCCTTCGGCTTCCCGGCGCACAGCGTGGCCGGGGCCGACGGCAAGATGGTCGAGCGCGGCGTGATGGCGGCCGCGGCGATCATCTTCTTCGCATTCTATGGCTTCGATGCGATCTCCACCGCAGCGGAGGAAGCCAAGAATCCTGGCCGCGACCTGGCGATCGGGATCGTGGGATCGATGCTGCTCTGCGTGGCGATCTACATGATCGTCGCGGTCGCCGCAGTGGGCGCGCTGGCCTATACCAGGTTCGCCGACAGCCCGGAGCCGCTGGCCCTGATCCTGCGCGGCATCGGGCAGCCGCAAGCGGCAGCGTTCCTCGCGGCGAGCGCAGTGATCGCGCTGCCCACGGTGATCCTCGCCTTCCTGTATGGCCAGAGCCGCATCTTCTTCGTGATGGCGCGGGACAACATGCTGCCGGGCGGACTGGCCAAGCTTTCGAAGCGCGGAACGCCGGTGCGGATCACGATCTTCACGGCGCTTGTGGTCACTTTCTTCGCGGCGTTCTTCCCGATCGACCAGATCGCTGCACTGGCGAACGCCGGGACGCTGACCGCATTCGCCGCAGTGGGGCTGTGCCTGCTGGTGATGCGCCTGCGAGCGCCCGATGCGGAGCGCCCGTTTCGCACGCCCGCCGCCTGGCTGGTCGGGCTCGGCGCGATCTTCGGGTGCCTGTATCTGTTCATCAGCCTGCCCCATCAGACGCAGATCCTGTTCGGCATCTGGAATCTGGCAGGGCTGGGGCTCTATTTCGCTTATGCCCGCCGCAATGTTGACAAAGCGCGGCAGGCAGGCGCGCGCTAATATATCCATAGGCATGGAACCCATTCCCTGACGGAATAGCTGTGTTGCCTCCTTACCACAGTGTGACGCGAAAATGTGTCCAGCACTTTACAGACTGTTTCTATACCGGCACGATTGGCATTCAGGCGTCCGCGGATGCCGTCAATCCTCGTTCCGCCAGAGAACGATATCCAGGGAGTTCCGGCATGAAGCCAGTTCGTCGTACCCGTTTCAGCGCCCTCAGCCGGGGGGCAGCTCCGCTTGCGCTTGCCTTCGCATTGATGGCCAGCCCGGCATTCGCGCAGACCGCCGCTCCCGATAGCGCGCAGGATCCCGCGGTCGAGGAAGAAGCGGGCATCGTCGTTACCGGTTCGCTGCTTCGTCGCACCGACACCGAGACGCCGTCACCGGTCACCGTGCTGACCGCGGAATCGCTCGACAATGCCGGCATCACGACGATGGCCGAAGCGATCCGCTCGATCTCGGCGGACAGCGCGGGCTCGATCGGCACCGGATTCCAGACCGGGTTCTCCGCCGGCGGTTCGGCAGTCTCGCTGCGCGGCCTTGGCGTCTCGTCGACGCTCGTACTGGTCGATGGCTTGCGCTCGACCAACTTCCCGATCAACGACGACGGCCATAACGCCTATGTCGATCTCAATTCGATCCCGTTCAGCCTGGTCGATCGTGTCGAGGTCCTGAAGGACGGTGCATCCTCGACCTATGGCGCCGACGCGATCGGCGGCGTGGTCAACCTGATCCTCAAGAAGCAGTTCACCGGCGTAGCCGGCAGCTTCGCGGGCGGCGTGGCCGAGCGCGGCGATGCCAGCCATCTGCGCGGCGACCTGACCGTGGGCATCGGCGATTACGACCAGGCCGGCTGGAACGTGTATCTCAACGGCGAATATCAGCGCGATGGCCGCGTCCTCAGCACCGATCGCGGATTTCCCTACAACACGCAGGATCTGAGCTCGATCGGAGGCCTCGACAACAATACGGGCGATCAGTCGCTGACGATCAATACGCCGACCGCCTATGTCGGCCGCGTGAGGCAGAACGATCTCAACAACCCGCTGAGCGGCGCGACGGGCACCCCGCTCACCGCGCAGTATACCGCCCTCGGCCTCGCCAATTGCTCGCGCGGAACCTACACGATCGCCACCGGCACGGGCTGCAAGTACGACCTGACCGATCTCTATCGCCAGCTTCAGCCGCTCCAGGAGCGCTATTCGGTCAATGGTCGCGCCAGCGTTCGCCTGTCCGACAGCATCGAAGGGTACGTCACGGGCAGCTTCAGCCGCAGCGACGTCAGCATCCAGGGCCTGGCCTCCGCGATCCGCAACACGCAGCCCTTCGGCGCCGCTCCGGGGCTTGCTTCGAGCAACCCCGGCATCGTCCTGCCGGTCTACATCTGCACATCGGGCGTAAACTGCGCCGTTGCGGGGGCTCCCGGACGCGCGCTCAATCCCAACAACCCCTATGCCAGCGCCTTTGCCGCCGATCCCGCCAACGGCGCGGCGCGCATCTATTACCTGTTCGCCGACATTCCCGCCGGCAGCGATCGCCGCAACGACGTTTATCGCTTCACTGCGGGGCTGAACGGCAGCTTTGGGGATGATTGGGGCTGGCGCGTCGAGGGCGTCTATGCGCGCGACGAACTCCAGATCACGCAGCACGGCCTGCTCAACATCGCCGCCCTGCGCACGGCGATCAACACCGGCTCGTACAATTTCGTCAACCCGACGACGAACAGCGCTGCAACCCGCGCGGCGCTTGCGCCCGACAAGGTCACGCCGTCTTTCTCGCAGATGTACGGCGGCGATATCTCGGTCACCAAATCACTGGTCGATCTGCCCGGTGGCCCCCTGCAGATCGCGATCGGCGGCCAGGTTCGTCACGAGGAACTGGAGAACAACAACCAGAACGCCTTGCTCGACACCTATGGCCTCACCACGGCTTCGGCATTTGGCGAGCACACCGTCTCGGCCGCCTATTTCGAAATCGACGCGCCGATCCATCGCATGCTCGATCTCAACGTCTCGGGCCGCTACGATCATTATTCGGAAGGGTTCAGCCACTTCTCCCCCAAGGTCGGCGTAAAGTTCACGCCGGTCCGGGAACTAGCGCTGCGCGGCACCTATTCGCAGGGCTTCCGGGCTCCCACCTTCGCCGAATCGGGCCCTCTGTCTCAATATGCCGGCTTTGTGACCACCACTCCGCCGGCCGCCTTCCAGGCGGCGCATGGCGGTACCACCAATCCGTATAGCCAGGCCTATTCGCTAGGCCGCGGCGTTGCGGGCAACCCGGCCCTAGAGCCGGAAACCTCGCGGAGCTTCACTGCCGGTGCGATCTTCCAGCCGGTCAGGTGGCTGAGCCTCACGGCCGACTATTACAATGTGAAGAAGTCGAACCTGATCATCGCGGGTCCGGAAATCGGTAAAGCGACGGCCGCTTATTACGGCGCTGCCAATCTGGCCGCGGCGCAGGCAGCGGTCGCGGCAGTGGGCCCGGGCTATTCGGTCAACACCGTCGATGGCGTCGATCCGCTGTTCCCGGCGGCGCTGCCCCGCGTGCTGATCATCAATGTCCCCTACGTGAACGCCAATTACGCGATCACCTCGGGCATCGACGTTGCGGCCACCTTGACGGTCCCCTTCTCGGACGACGTGAAGTTCACCAGCCGCATCGAAGCGACTCACACCTTCAACTATGACGTGCATGTCGCCAATGGCGTTCAGAAGTACGCCGGAACGCTGGGTCCGTACGATCTCTCGTCGGGCAACGGCACGCCGAACTGGCGCGGAAACTGGCAGAACACGCTGAGCTTCGGCGATTATTCGCTCAGCCTGACCAGCTATTATGTCGGCCGGATCAAGGAAGTCTCGACCGATCAGCAGGCCGGCCCGGCATACACCACCGATTGCTCGGCGAGCCTCTATCGATCGACGGACCTGAATCAGTTCTGCTACGTAAACAGCTTCATTTCGAATGACCTGAACTTCACGGCGCGGGTGGGTGATGACTTCACTTTCTACCTCAACGTGAAGAACGCGCTTGATGCACGCGCCCCGATTGCGCCGGCAGCCTATGCCAGCGCGCCGAACTTCCTGACGACCTGGCACTATTCGGGCCTGATCGGCCGGCAGTTCCGCGCGGGCGCATCGTTCCGCTTCTAAAAGAGGTTACCTCGCAAACTTTGGCGGCGGCTCCTTTGGGAGCCGCCGTTTTCTTTTTGTGCACCGGACAAAAAAAGGGGGAGGCCCGTAAGGCCTCCCTCAAAACGATCGCCCCGTTCGGCTCTCAGGGCTTGCAGATCAGCGCCTGAAGGATGAGGCCCTGTGCGTCGTCGATGGATTGCGTGCGCTCGCCGGGCGCGTAGCTCTCCGTCTTGACCACCGTCACGCCGCGCCTCAGCTCGAGGCGGCGCATCTCGGCGGTCTTCGCGGTGCAATTCGCCACGCTATCGACATAAGCAAAGCCATCGAAATTAGGGATCATGACGCGCGTGCGGAAATGTGTGATCCCCTCTTCTAGGCGGACGCTGTCCATATCGACCCAGAATTTGGCCCCGATCCCATCGAGCCCTTCTACCGGCCGCCAGTCCTCGGGGGAGGCAAGCGATAATGCCGCCAGCAGGAGCGCCGCAATGCTCATGCCGCAAGGTTCCGGAGCACATATTGCAGGATGCCGCCGTGGAGGAAATATTCCAGCTCGTTGACGGTATCGATCCGACAGCGGGTGAGGAAGGTTTCGGTGGCGCCGTCCTCACGGGTGAGCATGACTTCCACGTCCTGACGAGGGCGGATCTTGGATATGTCCTTGATGGTGTAGAGGTCGCTGCCCTTGAGCTTGAGGCTTTCGCGGCTGAGGCCCTCGCAGAACTGGAGGGGCAGGATGCCCATGCCGACAAGGTTCGAGCGATGGATGCGTTCGAAAGACTCGGTAATCACCGCGCGCACGCCAAGCAGGTTCGTGCCCTTCGCGGCCCAATCGCGGCTGGAGCCGGTGCCGTATTCCTTGCCGGCGATGATGACGAGTGGGGTGCCGTCTTTCTTATGGCGCATGGCGGCGTCGTAGATCGGCATTACCTGGCCGCCATAGCGCGTCATGCCGCCTTCGACGCCGGGCACCATTTCGTTCTTTATCCGGATGTTGGCGAAGGTTCCTCGGGTCATCACCTGATCGTTGCCGCGGCGGGCGCCATAGCTGTTGAAGTCCTTGCGGGAGACCTGATGCTCCTGGAGGAAGGTGCCCGCGGGGCTGTCCGCCTTGATCGAGCCGGCGGGGGAGATGTGATCGGTGGTGATCGAATCACCCAATATTGCCAATGGCTTAGCCTCTATGATGTCGTTCACGGGCACCGGAGTCATGGTCAGCCCTTCGAAATAGGGCGGATTGGCGATGTAGGTTGAGCCGGCGCGCCAGGCGTAAGTTGCTGATCCTTCTACATTAATTGCTCGCCAGTGATCGTCGCCGGCGTAAACGTTGGAATATCTTGCGCGGAACATGCGGTCGTCGATGTTCGCGGCCATCATCTCGGACACTTCGAGATTGGTGGGCCAGACGTCCTTGAGGAACACAGGGCCGTCGGTGCCCTCGCCCAGCGGCGTCTCATACATGTCTTCGGTCACCGTGCCCTTCAGCGCATAAGCGACGACCAGCGGCGGCGAGGCGAGGAAATTGGCGCGCACGTCCGGCGAAACGCGGCCCTCGAAGTTGCGGTTGCCCGAGAGGACCGAGGCCGCGACGATATCGTTGCCGTTGATCGCGGCCGAAATCGGCTCGGCCAGCGGCCCCGAATTGCCGATGCAGGTGGTGCAGCCATAGCCGACCAGGTTGAAACCGATCGCGTCGAGATCCTCGCTCAGCCCCGCCTTGTTGAGATAATCGGTGACCACCTGCGATCCGGGCGCAAGCGAAGTCTTCACCCAGGGCTTGCGCGTCAGCCCCAGCGCCCGCGCCTTGCGCGCGACCAGGCCCGCCGCGATCAGCACCGAAGGGTTCGACGTGTTCGTGCAGCTCGTGATCGCCGCGATCACCACGTCGCCGTCGCCGATGTCATGCTCCGCGCCCTCTACGGGCACGCGAACAGCCTGTTCCTTGTGATAGACCTTGAGCAAGTCGCCGTTGAACACTTCATCGACGCTGTCGAGGCTCACGCGGTCCTGCGGGCGCTTGGGGCCGGCGAGCGAAGGGCGCACGCTCGACATGTCTAGCTCCAGCGTATCGGTGAAGATCGGATCGGGCAGCGAGGCATCGTACCACATGCCTTGCGCCTTGGCGTAAGCCTCCACCAGCGCGATCGTCTCGTCGGGGCGGCCGGTGAGCCGCATGTAATCCATGGTCTTCTCGTCGATCGGGAAGAAGCCGCAAGTCGCGCCATATTCGGGCGCCATGTTGGCGATCGTCGCGCGATCCGCGAGCGTCATCATCGGCAGGCCGGGGCCATAGAATTCGACGAACCGCCCGACCACGCCCTTGGCGCGCAGCATCTGGGTGACGGTGAGCACCAGATCGGTGGCGGTGATGCCCTCGGCCAGCGCGCCGGTGAGTTTGAAGCCGACGACTTCGGGGATGAGCATCGAGACCGGCTGGCCCAGCATCGCGGCTTCGGCCTCGATCCCGCCCACACCCCAGCCGAGCACGCCCAGGCCGTTGACCATCGTGGTGTGGCTGTCGGTGCCCACCAACGTATCCGGATAGGCGATCTTCGCGCCCGAAGGGTCCTTGGACGACCAGACCGACTGGGCGATATATTCGAGGTTCACCTGGTGGCAGATGCCCGTGCCCGGGGGCACGACCGAGAAATTGTCGAGCGCCTTCGATCCCCATTTCAGGAACTCGTAGCGCTCGATATTGCGCTCATATTCAAGCTCGACATTGTCGGTGAAAGCCTGGGGCGTGCCGAACTCGTCGACCATCACCGAGTGATCGATGACGAGGTGGACGGGGACCTGCGGATTGATCTTCGCCGCGTCGCCGCCCAGCTTCGTGATCGCATCGCGCATTGCCGCCAGATCGACCACGCAGGGCACGCCGGTGAAATCCTGCATCAGCACGCGGGCGGGGCGATACTGAATCTCGCGGTTAGACCGGGCATCCTTCTGCCAGTCGACGATCGCCTGGGCATCCTCCCGCGTGACCGTCTTGCCGTCCTCGAAGCGCAGCATGTTTTCGAGCAGCACCTTCATGCTGAAAGGCAGCCGGCTGATATCGCCGAGCTTCGCCGCGGCCCTGGGCAGCGAATAATAGGCGTAGGTGGCCGCGCCGACGGTAAGCGTGTCGCGGGTGCCGAGTGCATTGTTTCCGACGGCGGTCATTTTGGCGCGGGTCCTTCCTACGTATGTGCGCCGCAGTGCGCGTGGCGGGAGGCGGGCTTAGGGAGCCGGCGCGGCACGCGTGCTGCGGATGCGAAGAGTCGGGAGGGCCTTAGCAAGGGTGTGGGGTGGGGGGAAGGGGAGAGGTTGCGGATCGGGCTCGAGTAAACTAAGTTCAATTAGTTTAGTTCGGGAGCGCGGTGATGCTGACGGTCAATATCCACGATGCCAAGACGCGGCTTTCCGAGCTCATCGCCCGCGCCGTGAAGGGCGAACCCTTCGTGATCGCCAAGGCGGGCAAACCGATGGTGAAGGTGACGGCTATCGATGCGCCCGAGGCGAAAAAGCCGCAGCGGATTGGCGCGATGGAGGGCATGTACAATGTCCCCGACGATTTCGACACGATGTTCCAGGAGGAGATCGAGGGTATGTTCTATGAGGGGCCGATCTTTCCCGACGAGAACCAGCATAAGGATGGCGGCACGCCGCAATGAGGCTGCTGCTCGATACGCACATTATCCTATGGAGCCAGATATGGCCCCGCAAGCTCTCCGCCGAAGCCGTGCGCCTGATCTCGGACGAGGCGAATGATCTGCTGTTCAGCACCGTGACGCTGATCGAAGTCGCCATCAAGCATTCACTCGGCAGGAAGGATTTCGAGGTCGATTCACGGGAGTTGCGGAGGAACCTACTCGAGAACGGCTATCAGGAATTGCCGGTGCTGGGCGAGCATGCTTGCGCCGTCGGGGACCTGCCGCCGATCCATAAGGACCCGTTTGATCGGCTGTTGGTGGCGCAGGCGTTGACCGAGGGCGTGACGCTGCTGACGAGCGACGCGGCGGTGGCGGCTTATGGCGGGGTGGTGCGGCGGGTTTAGGGGACGGCGACGCTGAGCGTGTCACGGATTCCGAGTGCGGAGGCGGGCTTAGGGGATCCCGCGTGGGCACGTCGGCGCTGCGGATGCGAAGAGTCGGGAGGAGCCGATAGCGGGGGTGCGGGGTGGGGGAAGGGTGTGGGGGACGCACTTACAAGATCTGAAATAAGGATGCGTCCCGGGCAGCCCAGCGGATTTTAGTTGTATTCCAACCGAGAATATAAACAGTCTAGTATCAACGAATCCTGATCGTGCCGAATGGAATATTGGGGGAGGGTTTATGAAATTCTCAAAGTTAAAAATTGCATTTTTGATCTCCGTAGGTTTCATAAAACCAGCGATGGCCGAGAATTTATGTGCAATCGCTTTAGAAAGTCAGGCGTTTAATACGGTCCGATCAAATACAAACGAAGCCATAGCAATGGCAAAGCGAAACGATCTTTGCTCAAAAAAATATAATTCGGCTCAGGAAGCTCGAAATGCTGCTTCGAGTTCCGGACTTGACGTGGGATTTAAAGGCTTTCAACTTGGCAAAAATGATTCTAGTCAAACCGGCAATTCAAAAATAAGCATTGAATCATCGGATTTTTGTAATGCTACAGAAGAGGATTTTAAGCGGTCATTCGGGTCTAACTACGATTCTCAGATCGCTGATGTGGCGCTTAGAGCATGGTCAAGCTGCGTAGAACAAAATTCAAATCAGTTCTATATCAAGTATACTCCATCCAGAGACGGGAAGTACCTCTCTGGTGCCATTATTAGAAAAGTATCCAGAGGCGGACTTGTAAGTACTATCACAGGTATGAGTGTCGTTGGAGCTGGAAAATCCGGACTAAGCTGCTACATAGGCGCTATACCGGTCGTCCCTGGGCCGCTGGAAATACGCATAACCACTTCTAGCACCGCATTGCTTTGCGAGAAGCCCAGCGAGGAAGGTGTGGTGTTCTCATTTCAGACATCCGACGATGCGCTTCCTTCGATCGAAATGCCGAAACAGTCCACGGAGGAGTTCGTTCGCTATGAGCAGATCGAACGCCAGCTAATTTTCCTGAATGCTGCCGCGGCCAAGCTTTCTGATACGGCTCTAATAATCGGCGAAATCCGATCACTGGCTATCAGTGAAAAAAATTCGACAGCGATTAAAGCGTTATTAAATTCCGGGTGGGTGCCCGCCGACGGCCGGACGCTATCAAGGGCTGCCTATCCCGGCTTGGCGACGGCGCTTGGTGAAACTTGGGGTAGGGCGCCAAATGCAACTGATTTTATGGTGCCGGATCTTAGGGGTATGTTCGTGCGGGGTTATGCCGGTGCGTCGAGCCGGGATCCTGATGCAGCAAATCGGATAGCGTTTTCGGAAGGCGGCTCTACCGGCAACAGCGTTGGATCGCTCGAACTTGATGCGTTTCAGAAACATAAGCACAATGATGGTGGGCATGCCCACGCTTTGAAGGCATATTCCGGTCGGGGGGGCGCGTATGGGTACTTCGATCAGTCTGTGGGGGCGGACAGTACTGCTTCAGAAACAGGATATGCGATGTTGGGGGACCCTGTAAATTCCGGAACAGGCGGAGGAAATCCTCGCCTAGCTATTGAAACTCGTCCGACAAACGTGACTTTGTACTACTTCGTTTATGCAGGAAAACCTATTCATAATCCGTGATGACTCGCCCTTTAGATTTGCTTATTCCCGGCAATGACGAAGCGCGGAATCGGACTATGACGAAATAATCGCGGAGATGTATATGATTGCTATCGCTATATTGGCGGGCGCATTACTCGGGATATTATCACCGTTAGCTGGGCGCGACAAGGATCTTCGCTCGATGACTGAGTCTTCGGACGAAACCGAAATTGGTTTTTGTTCCAGGCCAAGTCCGGGGAGTCTTGGCTTTCCGGGACACACTTTTGTTACATTTAGCGCGACAAAAACGGACGGATATCGTGATTTCAAGGCAGTAGGCCACACGCTCGGCTCGGACGTTTCAGCTACTTCCGCCGGATTTAGCTATTTCAGCGGGAAAAGCGTTGCCGGAAAACAAATGGAAGAGCGATATACCGCTCTAAAGCAGTCTTGCTTGATCGTTCAGCTAAACCGATCCGACTATGATAAGGCGCTTCTCGCCGCAAAGCCCACGCTCGCTTCTGTCGGCATTCCGATAGATATTGCAGCGTCCATCGAAAGATATTCGCTAGGCGACAATGATTGCATAACCTTCGCTGAAAGGGTTGCGAACGCCCTAAAGCCAGCAGGACTTAAAGTGCCAGGCCGAAGCGCCACCGATACGCCGGCAGCATGGATTTCGAAATTAAGTGACGCCAATCCATAGGAGACGTGCTTCTCAACTCGAAAATTCACCCTCTTCAATGTAGGAAATCGCGCGATAGCTGGTTTTCTCCTTTCGGGGGAGCGATTCATGGGCGATGCACCACAACGCCGCACACCGAAGCCCTTTGCGCCGTGGAGCGTGGATACCGAGCAGGCTTTCCTGCTTGCGCTGAAGCTTACCGGCCAGGCGACCAAGGCGGCGAAGGAGATCGGGCGCGGGCTTGCGGCTGCCTATGCGCGGCGGCAGCGCGATCCGGATTCGCGCGCGCCTGGGACGATGCGGTGGCGGCGGGCAGGCGGAGTGGGCGGCGCTTTCGGCCGAGCGGCAGGGCGTGCTCGACGACGGGACCGGGGGCGGGCGGCTGGGCCGGGCGCGCGAGCGCGTCGATGGGTGGGATTCGCGGCGGCGCGGGGCTTTCCTGCGCGTGCTGGGGCGGACCAAGGACGTGCGCGCGGCGTGCCGCGCGGCGGGGATGTCTTCGCGATCGGCCTATGCGCTGCGCGGACGATCGGCGCCCTTCGCCAAGGCCTAGGCCAAGGCGTTGGCGGCGGACGTGCCTTCGGTGCTTGATGCGGCGCTGGAGCGCGCGGTGAACGGCTGGGTCGAGCCGATCGTGGCGGGGGCAAGGTGATCGGCGAGCGGCGGCGCTATTCGGATTCGCTGCTGCGTCTGCTGCTGCGCCACGATCTGGTGATGGCCGAGGCGGCGGCCGCCGCCGCCAAGGACCCCGCGACGCTGGTGGCGCGCGCGCATGCGGCGGCGCGCGCAGCGGGGCGGCGGCTTCTATACCAACGCCAGCGAGGATGAGACCAATGCGGCGCTGCTGAAGAAGCTCGACGCGATGGACCGCCACAGGAGCGCGAGGCGGCCGGGCGCGAGGGCCAACTCCCTCCTTCGTAAACTCGGTATGGTCTGCTAGCCTCGCTCCAACGACGGGACCGGGAGAGTGCGATGGCGGCCGATGCGAGCGGAGCGGAGCGGGCGGCTTTGCCCGAACAGGCCAAGGCCAGCGCCTATTCCTGGTATGTGCTGTTCGTGCTGTTCCTGGTCTATGCGCTCAACTTCATCGATCGGCAGATCCTCACCATCCTGGCGCCGCATATCCGCAGGGACCTGGGGCTGAGCCAGGCGGATATCGGCTTTCTCTATGGCACGGCGTTTGGCGTGTTCTATGCGCTGTTCGGCATCCCCCTGGGCCGGCTGGCGGACAATTGGCACCGCGTTCGGCTGATGACGATCGGGCTGGCCCTGTGGTCGGCGATGACGGCGGTCTCGGGGCTGGCGAAGAGCGGGCTGCAGCTGGCGGGGGCGCGGATCGGCGTGGGGATCGGCGAGGCGACGGCGAGCCCTTCGGCCTATTCGCTGATCTCGGACTGGTTTCCCAAGCGCCAGCGCGCGACCGCGCTCGCCATCTATTCGGCGGGGATTTATTTCGGCGGGGGCTTCTCGCTGTTCATCGGCGGATCGATCGCGGACAATTGGGATCGGGCCTATCCGGAGGGCGGGCCCTGGGGGCTTGCGGGCTGGCAGGCGGCATTCATGGCGGTGGGCCTGCCGGGGCTGTTGCTGGCGCTGTGGGTGTTCACGCTGCGCGAGCCGATGCGCGGGCAATCCGAAGGGCTGATGGCGCCGAAGCACCCCGCGCCCTTTCGCAGCTTTCTCGAGGAACTCGTCACGATCATCCCGCCCTTCACGCTGATCGGGGCGGTGAAGCACCGGGCGCTGGTGAGCAACCTGGTGGCGCTGGGGGTGATTGCGGGGCTGACCTGGACGCTGATCCACTTCGATGGCTGGCAATCGCGCTTCCAGTGGCTGGCGGTAGGGATCGGGGTGTATGCGGTGTTCTCCTGGGCGTCGTCGCTGCGCCATCGCGACGCGCCGACCTTCAAGCTGATCGTGGGCACGCCCGCCTTTATCTACGTGGTGCTGGCCTATGGGCTGAATGCGTTTCTTGCCTATTCGGTGGCGGGGTTCGCGCCGAGCCATGCGGCGGCGACCTTTGGCGTGAGCAGCGCGGAGGCGGGGCTGTGGATCGGCGGGCCGGCGATATTGGCCGGTTTGGCGGGCGTGACCCTGGGCGGGCTGGCGGCTGACCGGTTGCGGCAGCTTTATCCCACCGGGCGGATCATGGTGGTCCTGTTCGCCTCGCTGGCTCCGGTGCCGACGCTGATCATCGCCTTCACCACCACCGACAAGAGCCTGTTCTATGCGATGCTGCCGGTCACGCAGGTGCTGGCGAGTTGCGCGCTGGGCTCGGCGGCGGCGGCGACGCAGGATCTGGTGCTGCCGCGGATGCGCGGGACGGCGACGGCGGCGTTCTTCATCGGCACCACGCTGATCGGGCTGGCGCTCGGGCCCTATATCGCGGGGCGCGTGGCGGATCTGACCGGCAGCATCGGCACGGGCATCCTATCGCTGCTGTTCACGCTGCCCATCGCCGTCGGCGCGGCGATCGCGGCCTACAGGCTGGTGCCTGCTGCCGAAGCGACCCGAGCGGAAAGGGCGCGGGCCGCAGGGGAGAATATCTAAACCGCCTTGAACACGCCGCAGGCGATCCGGCCGCCGCTGTTGCCGGAAGGGTCGGTCTTGTAATCGTCGGCCTGGGCATGAACGACGAGGGCCGCGCCGTCTTCGTCGAGCAGCCCCGAATAGGTCGCGCCCTTGAGGGTCAGGATCGTGCGGTCGCGGCCGTTGTCGCCGACGCTGAGATTGGGGAGGTCGCCCAGGTGGGGCCCGGCGGGGTTTTCCTTGCCGTGCTGGTGCGCCGAGGGGTTCCAGTGCGGGCCGGCGCTGGCGAAATCGGGCGCATCGCACTTGCCGACCGCATGGATATGGGTGCCATGAGCGCCCTTGGGCATGCCGGCCACTTCGACGAGTACGCGGATATCGCCGTCGACTTCCTCGGCGATCGCGGTGCCGACGCGCGTTCCGTCCGGCGTCTTGAGCTCGGCCTCGGCGCGGAAATGTCCCGCCATGTAGCGTGCGTTTTTCTCCGGGCTGGTGCACCCCGCCAGGGCCAGGCCCGCAATCGTCGCAACCGTCAACGCACGCATATGCACTCTCCAAAGTCCCGTGCCAGAAAATGGGCGCGCGCGCGGACAGTTCCAAGGGGCTAGCAACTCCCGTCAATCTTTCCGCTCACACTGCCCACGCCCAAGATGATCTTGGCGCGCCGCTCGAAGGTCAGCGCCTGCCAGCGGCCGCTATTTCCTATCGCGGTCCTGCTTCGGATATATGTCAGGTGCAGCATTTCATAGGCTTCGGAGTCGATACGCCCGGCATCGATCATGCAATTCCACGCGCGCCAGTTCCAGTCATAGTCGCGCTGGACGCCGTCCTGGTCGATCGTGCTGCTGGAGGCGCGATACCAATCGAAGATCGCGCGGAGCCGGGCCCAGCGCTGGGCATCGGGCATCGCGGCGAGCTTTCGGCGAAGGCGTGCCAGATCCTCGTCGCCGGGGAAGAAACCCTGCTGGATCTTGGTATCCACGGCCCAGCGCACCTTGCGCCAAGTGATCGGCTGTCCCTTGAACACGCGCAGCAGATCGCGCCGTACTTCCTCCAGCAGCGCGACATAGGCATTGGCCTGAACCTGGAGCATCGCGTCGCTTTCAAAGATCGCGGTCAGCTCGGCGAGGATCGTGGGGTTGAGCTTGCCGTCGGCCCCGTGCGCCGCAAGGACGCCCTGGCGGCACTTGTCCTTCACGGGGATGGCAAGGCAGTCTTTCGAGAAGAGCAATTTGCCAAAGGCCGGGGCGATGCGCTTCAGCTCGCGCTTGAATTTGCGCCGCGAGCCGAAGCCATGCACCCAAGCCTTCAGCACCGGCTGGAGGCTGCCGGTGCCGTAATTCCACTGCGACATGCCGACCGAGATGAGCTGGCTGTCGAAATTGCCCACCGGCATCGCCCAGCAGCCCATCGTCTCGGGGATCGAAGTCTCGCGCATCAGTGCGAAGATGCGCGCGCGATCCAGTCCGATTTCGGCGAGCCGTGCGGCGCTTTCCGGATCGACGCGGATGAGCGGCGTTTCACTCACTTCGCGGCAGGGGGCGCGGGACGGCGCCTGGGCGAGAGCGGCTCCCGGGACGAGCAGCAGAGCCGCCCCAATCAGCCATTTGCGCATGCCCGTTTCCCGCCTGTCGCCAAATCGCAAGACTAGGTGAGCAGCGGGAGTCCCGCAACGCCATTGGTACCACTCCGGTTTCGCTTGAAAAGCGCCGCCGCGAGGGCGATATTGGTTCGAACCGGCGCGCAAGCCGGGCAAAGGAGTTTCGAATGGCTAATTGGTCTGATCCCCGGATGAGCGCCGCGCCTTATGCCGGCGTGCAGAGCGACGCCCGCGATGCCGGGCTCCGGGCGTATATGCTGTCGGTCTATAATTACATGGCTTCGGGCGTGCTGCTGACCGGCCTGGTCTCGCTGCTCTTCGCCAAGAGCGGCTATGTCTATTCGCTGTTCACCGAGACCGGCCAGATGTCCGCGCTCGGCTGGATCGTGTTGCTGGCGCCGCTTGGCGTCGTGATGGCCATGAGTTTCGGGCAGAACCGGATGGCGACCGCGACGCTGCAACTGCTTTTCTGGGTCTATTCGTTCCTGATGGGACTTTCCCTCTCGACGATCTTCCTCGTCTATACCGACACGTCGATCGCGCAGGTCTTCTTCGCGACCGCGGCGGGCTTCGCGGGGCTGAGCCTGTGGGGCTATACCACCAAGAAGGATTTGTCGGGCTTTGGCACCTTCCTGATCATGGGCCTTGTCGGCATCATCGTCGCGAGCCTGATCAACCTGTTCCTGCGTTCGGAAGCGATGCAGTTTGTGATCAGCGTGGCGGGCGTGCTGATCTTCGCGGGGCTCACCGCATATGACACGCAGAAGATCAAGGGCCTGTACGATTACGTCGCCGGCACCGACATGGTCGGCAAGGCCGTGATCATGGGCGCGCTGACGCTGTATCTCGACTTCATCAACATGTTCCTGTTCCTTCTGCGCCTCTTCGGCAGCTCGCGGAACTAGGTTTACGGAAAACCGAAGAAAAAATGGCCCGGCGACACAAATCGCCGGGCCGTTTTTCTTTTGCGCCCAGGCCTCGCCCAGAGCGGAACGCGAACGGGGCGAGGGTCGTTACAGTTGAGCAACGCTCAGGAGAGTGACAATGACTACGAACCCGATCGATTCGGCGATGGACAAGATGTCGGTGGCCCCCGGTCCCGGAGATGCGGGCAAGCCCGCTCCCGTCGGCTCCGCCGATGCGGGCACCGATGCCTCGATCGCCGAACGTCTGGCCCGCAACCCCGAGAGCAGTGAAGCGCGGCTGGATCGGGGCCTGGACGAATCGATGGATGCATCCGATCCCCCGGCATCGACCCAGCCGGTGCATAGCCATTCGGGAAGTGACCTTCCGGAAAGCTCGGGCTTTAATCCCAAGAAGGAAGAGCGGATCGCCGCCGGCAAGCCGGAGGAACCCGGGCTGGTCGAGCGCATGCTCAACAAGATCGGGCTGGGGTAGAGCAATTCGTACCGGGCCGTGCCTAAACCGGCTCGAAGCGGATTGCGCCCGCCGCCGTATCCACGCTCGCAAGGCGTAGCTCAACTTGGTCGCCTGGCGTTGCAGCCGTGAGCGCGACGCCATGGACGATCGGCAAGTCGCGGAGCTGCACGCGGGTGTTGTGTTCGGTGACGTCCGTGACGATCGCAGTGAAGCTTTCCCCGATCCGATCCTGGAGCATGACCGCTTCGGCCAGGTCGATCACCGCGCGCTCGATCCGGCCCGCGAGCGCATCGGCGCGGGCCATGACCGGGGGCAGCAGCGGAAAAGCATCCGCAACGGCTTGCGGCACGGGCTTTCCATTGGCGATGGCGAGCGCAGCCTGGACCACATAGCGATCGGCGAGACGGCGGAGCGGCGCGGTGGCATGGGCGTAGGTCGCGGCCATCGCGGCGTGCCAGGGCGTCTGGCCGGGCGCATAAGGCGTGTAGGAGGCACCTTGCCCGGCGCGGCGTATCGCGAGCATGAAGGCGGCTTCGGCTGGGTCCGCGGGGCTCAGGCTGCGCTCATATTCCTTGAGCGGCATGGAATGCGGCCAATCTAGCCGAAAGGCGCGGGCGGCGTGGCGCAGGCGGGCGATCGCGCGTTCATCAGGCGATGCCATGACGCGGAACAGGCCGGTCTGGTGGGTGAGCAGGGCGTCCGCGACCGCGAGGTTGCATGCGAGCGACAGCGCGGCGTTGTGTTCCTCGGACGCGAGGCGCGGGCGGAAGGTGAGTTCGAAGCCGCCGTCGGCGAGCCTATCGACCTGTTGCTCCGGCGGATCGACGCGGACCGCGCCCCGGCGCTTTTCGGCAGCGTGGATGCGCTTGGCGAGCTCGGCGAAATCGGGCGGGAGATCGGCGGCAGTGACGCCGTCATATGCCAGCTTCGCCCGGCTGCGGATCAGCGCGCGCTCAGCCCCGTCGAGGCGAACGCCGCCATCGGGGGCGACGCGGATCGTGAAGACGACGGCGGGGCGGTCGCCGCTGGGGAGCAGGCTGGCCGCGCCCTCGTTGAGCACGCGCGGATATAGCCCGGCCTTGCCACCGGGCAGGTACAGCGTGGTGCCGCGCCGCCATGCCTCCTGATCGATTGCGCCGCCATCATCGACGAACCAGGCGACGTCGGCGATGGCATAATGAAGCAGGATGTCTCCGCCCGCGCGCTCGATATGGAAGGCCTGATCGAGATCGGTGGAAGTGGCGGGATCGAGCGTGACGAAGGGGAGCGCGGTGCGGTCGGCGTGTTCGGTCGGCGTGCGCCTTGCTGCTTGCTCGGCGGCGGCGAGGACTTCGGGGGGGAAGTCGGCGGGCACCTGGAATTTGAGGCGGATCGCGGCGAGGCCGCGCGCGAGGGCGTTATCGGGGTCGGCTAGGGCTTTCATTTGCTAGCACGCCGATATCGGTGGTGAACGATGTTCGCGATGTTGATGGCTGATTGTCCAAATAGAAGATACATCGCGTAGCCGAACAGAACTACAATCAGGGCGTGAAAGCTGACGGTGGAGGCCGTCAGCATCCATTCGAGTAGAGCGCCAAAGAGCAATAGCAGCACGGCACACAATACGCTCAGTTTGCTGAGGACCCAGAACAGGACCCAAGGTGGAATGTCTGAACTTTCGACAGCCAGTTTGGGCACCAGGACCCAACGCAGCAAGGCTGTCGCCACCAGGGTGCCGAGGCCAATGACCGGCAATGGTGCGCCGAAGGGCTCCGGAAGAAAGCTGTAGAGAGGCGCGGGGGTCGCTAAGACCATAGCAACGCCTGCCGGGGCAATTAGGAAGCCGCATCCGATCGCCAGCGCTGCCATGCCTCGTATGCGCGCATCTGGTTCGCCCGACCCGCTCACTTCTTCAGAATATCCAGCGCCGCCGCAGTCATCGCCTCGGTCGCCGTCGCGATCACCTGCTCCGCGTCGGGCGCCCAATAGGCGCTGTGGAGCGAGGGGAGCTGGGCGCCGCCGGCCTTGGCGGCGTCCCATTTGGCCTGGGGTACGCCGCCCACCCAGAAGATCAGGCTCTGGATCGACTGATCCGCCAGATAATAGCGGCTAAAATCCTCGCCGCCCATCACGGGCGTGGTCTGGACGACGCGGTCCTTGCCGAAGCGCGCGGTCCATAAAGCGTGCATCCGGCCGGAGAGCGGCTGGGTGTTGAAAGTAGCGGGCGTGAATTCGTCCTTGACGGTCATCACCGGCATGCGGTCTTCGGACATGCCCGCCGCGATGGCTTCGCCCCGGGCGATGCGCCCGATGCCATCGAGCAGGAGCTTGCGTATCTCGGGAGTGAAGCTGCGCACGGTGAGCAGCATCGTGACTTCGCTGCCGATGATATTGTGCTTCGAGCCGCCCTGGATGCTGCCGACGGTGACCACCGCCGATGCCTGTGGATCGATTTCGCGGCTGACGAGCGTCTGGAGCGCGCCGACGATGCGCGCGGCGAGCACGATCGGGTCCTTCGTGGTGTGCGGATAGGCGCCGTGGCCGCCCACGCCCTTTACCACCAGATCGACGCTGTCGACATTGGCGAGGGCATAGCCGGGCGTGACACCGATCTGGCCGGCGGGCTGCGATGCGCTGTCGTGGAAGGCGAGCGCGAATTGCGGCTTGGGGAAGCGCGTGAACAGGCCATCGTCGAGCATCATCCGCGCGCCCACGCCGCGCTCCTCGGCGGGCTGGGCGATCATCACCAGCGTGCCTTTCCACTGGCCTTTCGTAGCGGCCATGTTTTGCAGGGTGCCGATCCAGCTAGCCATGTGCGTGTCGTGGCCGCAGGCGTGCATCACGCCGGTCTCGAGCCCCTCATCGGTGGTGGCGCGGACCTTCGAGGCGAAGGGGAGCCCGGTTGCTTCGATCACGGGCAGCCCATCGGTGTCGGCGCGGATCATGAGCACGGGGCCGGGGCCGTTGCGCAATATCGCGACCAGGCCGGTGCCGCCGACCTTTTCGGTGACTTCATAGCCCGCCTTGCGCGCGGCGGCGGCGAGCTTGGCGGCGGTGGCGGTCTCGTGGAGGCTCAGTTCGGGGTTCGCGTGGAAATCGCGGTAATGCTCCATCAGCGCCGGGAGCGATTTCCGAGTCAGCTCGCGCGCCGGATCGGCGGCAAGCGCGGGAGTGGCAAAGGCGAGAATGGTGGTGAGGAGAAGGGCGGGGCGCATGGGTTTCCTCTGTTGTCGGGGGATCAGGCCGGGACCAGCTCGATGATGTCGAGCTTCGATTGGAAATTGGGATAGGGGAGCACCAGCCGCCAGCGGCGCTCGGCGATGCGCTCGACATAGCCGATCATGTCGCGCCTTCGATCCAGGCCGTAGCGCAGCGGCGTGGCCTCGTCGCCGAGCACCAGCGTGCCGATGAAGATCGTGCGGGCGTCGGTTTCGGCAAAGAGCAGCCCGGCCGGGCGCTGCGTTCCGGTGCGCATCTGGAAGCTGTCGACATCGCCTTCCTCGGTCACGGCGCAATCGAAGGCGGGATAGGCAGTGAAATCGCGCATCGCAGTGCCCGAAACGCCAAGCTTGTAGGTCCGGCAGCGATATTTGCCGGGGGGCAGCGCCGCCCCGCCCATCGCGCGATCCGGATCGAACAGCAGCGTGTCGGCGGCGATCGCCTCCGGCTCGGCCGCCCTGGCCAGGGGCAGGGCTTCGTCCCAGGCCTTGTGCCACTCGCGCAGCCGCTCGCGGTCCCGGTCGGTCGCGATGGTGCGCCAGGGCTGCGTGGTGTCGGGCCGCGCCGACGTGGCCTGGCGATAGACACCGCAGCCGGAGAGGCCGAGCAGGATCGGGCCGGCCAGTATTGCGGCGGTGAGTATCGCCTTCATGCCTTGCTCTCCATCAGGCCGCGGTCCAGCCGCCATCCATCGAATAATTCGCGCCGGTGATCGCCGCCGCTGCGTCGCGACACAGGAATAGCGCGAGGGCCGCCACTTGTTCCGGCTGGACGAATTGCTTGGTCGGCTGGGCGGCGAGCAGGACGTCGTTCATCACTTGCTCGCGGGTGAGGCCGCGGGCCTTCATCGTGTCGGGAATCTGGTTTTCCACCAATGGCGTCCAGACATAGCCGGGCGAAATGCAATTCACCGTTATGCCATGCTGGGCGGTCTCGAGCGCGACGCTCTTGGTCAAGCCGGCAATGCCATGCTTGGCGGCCACATAAGCGGACTTGTTGGGACTGGCGACGAGGCTGTGGGCCGAAGCGGTGGTGATGATGCGGCCCCATTTCCGCGCCTTCATGGCGGGGATCGCGGCCCGCATCATATGGAAGGTCGAAGTCAAATTGATTGCGATGATCGCATCCCATTTCTCGGGCGGGAATTCGTCGACGGGGGCGACATGCTGGATGCCGGCATTGGAGATCAGGATATCGACGCCGCCCAGCTCGGCCTGGGCGCGGACGACCATCGCGGCGATCTGATCGGGCTTGGACATGTCGGCGCCATCGTAAAGTGCGCCGGCGCCGCTGGCGGCCTCCAGTGCGGCACGCTCGGCCTCGATCGCCCCTGCATCCCCGAAGCCGTTGATCATCACCCCACAGCCCTCGGCCGCCAGCGCCTTGGCATAAGCGAGGCCGATTCCCGAAGTGGAGCCGGTGATGATCGCTGACTTGCCTGCAAGGAACATGGAGGGCCTTTCGAGGGGGTTTGCCCCTCTCTCCTAGTCGCATCGCCACGAGGGGTGCAACGCTTCGCGCGTTGGAGCATTGTTGCGGACAGCGAACGAATAAAGGGGATGGCCATGCGCCTCGACGATATCGATCCCACGGGCAATGCCCGCGACCTGGGCGGACGGGGCGGCGGCGGCTTTGGCGGCGGTGGCGGCATGTTTTCGCTGCTGGGCTTCCTGCCGATGATCTTCGGGCGCAAGATCGGATGCCTGTTGATGGTCGTCGTGCTCGGCGCGATGGCGGTGTTCGGCCTGGGCGGCGGTGGCGGACTGATCGATACGGGCTCGGTAGCGCCCAGCCAGGTGGCGCAGGGCGAATCGACCGGCGGCGCCGGCGCATGCAATACCCCCGAGCGGATCGAATCATGCAAAGTGATGGCGCTGGCCGACAGGACCTGGGACGCGATCTTCGCGCAGGCGGGCCAACGCTATTCGCCCGCGACGATCAATTTCTTCACCGGAAACGTCCAGTCGGGCTGCGGCGCGGCATCTTCGGCGGTGGGGCCCTTTTATTGCCCCGCGGATGACGGGGTGTATCTGGACACCGCATTCTTCCGTGAGCTCGACCAGCGCTTCCAGGCCAGCGGCGACGTCGCCCGAATCTATGTCGTGGCGCACGAAATGGGCCATCACATCCAGGATCTGCTGGGCACTTCGGAGCGAGTCTCGCGGATGCAGGCGCAGTCGAGCGCGCGCGAGGCGAACCAGCTTTCGGTGCAACTGGAATTGCAGGCGGATTGCTTCGCGGGCGTGTTCCTTGGCCGCAACAAGGAGCGGCTTGAAAGCGGCGATATCGAGGAAGGCATGACTGCCGCGAATGCGATCGGCGACGACACGCTGCAGCAAGGCTCGCAAGGCGGCGTGCGGCCCGAGAGCTTTACGCACGGCACCTCCGCGCAGCGCATGGCATGGCTGCGCAAGGGCATGGAAAGCGGCGACCCCGCAATGTGTGAAGCCACCGGCGCGCGTTGAGGCAGGGCGCAGGCGAAGTCATTGCGGAAACATAATAATTCTTGACGGCGACCCCCGCGCTTTGGTCAGATGGGCGCGGGGGAGAAATATTCATGGAAGAGCAGGCTTCGGGCGCACGCGCCTTCGAATTTCACGGCACATGGCGTGAATTCGCACCGATCGCTTTCACCAATTTGCTTCTGACGATCGTCACTCTGGGAATCTATAGTTTCTGGGCACGGACCCGCGAGCGGCAATATCTGTGGAGCAACACCCGCTTCATCGACGATAGGCTGGAATGGACCGGGACGGGCGGGGAATTGCTGATCGGCTATCTGATCGCAATCGTCATGTTCGGAGTGCCGCTGGGCGCGTTGAATTTCCTTGTGCAGGCATTGGCGATGCAGGGGCATGACGGCGGGGCGGCGCTGCTGCTGATCGCGATCTACCTGTTCGTCTTCCTGCTGCTTGGCGTCGCGGTGTTCCGCGCGCTGCGATACCGGCTGAGCCGCACTTTCTGGCACGGCATCCGCGGCGGCAGCGACGACCAGGGTTTGGCTTACGGGATCTCCCATTTGTGGCGCACGATCGTGGGCAGCATGGCGGCGGGGCTGATGGTGCCCTGGGCGATGACGCGCCTGTGGAACCAGCGCTGGAATTCGATGAGTTTCGGCCCCCACCAATTCACGTCGAACGCCGATTGGCGGCCGATCATGGGACGCTATCTGCTCTATTATCTCGTGCCGATCGTGTTCGTGGTGGGTGGAGTCGCGCTAGGCGTGATTTTTGGGTCGGCGGATGCGGGGGGCACGCGCGAAGAAGTGATGCGGTCCGTGATGTTTGCGGCGGTGATCGGCTATTTCGTATTCTTCGTGGTGCTCGGGCTGATCGCAGTGCTCTTCTACGCGGCATATTTCCGCGAAGTGGTAGGGAATCTCTCGCTCGCCGATCTCGACTTCAAGTTCGAGGCCCGGTCGATCGACTGGATCAAGCTGTTTGTCGGGACTTTTTTCCTTGGTGGCATGCACGCTGGGGATCGGCCTGATCTTCGTGGGATACCGCAACTGGTCGTTCTTCATCCGGCACATGAACGGTTTCGGCACGCTCGACCTCGATAGCTTCACGCAATCGGCCACGCGCACGCCGGGTCAGGGCGAGGGCCTGCTCGACGCATTCGATGTCGGCGCGATCTGAGATGCGCGTTCCGGTCTGGCATTATGACGGGCAGAGCGGAGTGCGGCAGGCGCGCGATCTGGTGCGGGCGGCGCAGGGCTTCTTTCTGGAGGGCGAAAGCGGCGGGACCGGGCCGTTCGCCTTTGCCGACCTGATCCCCCACGGCGAGATCGGGGGCCATGCGCAATATGGGCTGCGAAAGGCGCCCGGCTGGCGGATCGGGCTGACGGAAGCGCCGCCGCCGGAGATCGCGGAGCTGTTGCCTTCCGCCAGGGGCTATGGACGGTTGATCGACCGGGTCGGGCTCTGGCCCGCGGTGGGAGGGTTCATGGTGCTATCGGCGGCCGCGCTCTGGCTGCTGATCACGACACCGCCCATGCTGGTGCGGATGATCCCGGAATCGGCGGAGAAGAAATGGGGCGCCGCGATGATGGGCGACTTCGGGGGACGGACGTGCACCGCGGCTGGCGGCCGCGCCGCGCTTGCCAAGCTATCCCAGCGGCTTGGCGCGAAGGACATGGACATTCGCGTCGTGGATATTCCGATCGTCAACGCAGTCACGCTGCCCGGCGGGCACATATTGCTGTTCAGCGGGCTGCTAAACGAGGCCGGATCGGCGGACGAAGTGGCAGGCGTGCTGGCGCATGAAATGGGGCATGTGCGCAACCGCGACGTGCTCGAATCGCTGGTTCGCCAGCTCGGCCTCAGCATGGTGCTGTCGGGCGCCGACGGCAATGTCGGCGGCTATACCAGCGCCTTGCTATCGGCGAGCTATTCGCGCGCCACGGAGGGACGGGCCGACGGATTCGCGCTCGCCCGGCTGCAGGAAACCGCGATCTCCACCAGCCCGACCGCAGCATTCTTCCGCCGCCTGTCAAAAACGGAGGCCAGCCTGGGGAAGGCGGAGACGCTGCTGGGCTATGTTTCGAGCCATCCGCTATCCTCCGATCGCGAGCGGCTGTTCGAGCAGGGTGCGAAGCCCGGGGCGACGGCCTCGCTCGAGCCTGGCGAATGGGCCGCCCTCCAGTCGATATGCAGCGAGCGTGCAGCGCCGGAGGAGCGGGGGTTCCGCTTCTGAAGCAGTGGCGGCTGGCGTTTGTCCAGCCAGGTGCCGCTTCCACGCAGGTGCAATAGATTCTAGATGAGCGCGATGGCCGAGATCCTTCAAACCCCCGAGCGGCCGACGCTCGCTTTCCAACACACGCCCGGCGATGGTCCTACGGTGATCTTCCTGTGCGGCTATGCGTCCGACATGCAGGGCGCCAAGGCCCTGCACCTGGAGGTCTGGGCGAAGGGACAGGGCAGGGCGTTCCTGCGCTTCGATTATGCCGGGTGCGGCGAGAGCGGGGGCGATTTCGAGAGCGAGACGCTGGTGACGTGGCGCGACGATGCGCTGCGGATGATCGATCATGTAGAGGGGCCGGTGGTGCTGGTCGGCTCGTCGATGGGCGGGTGGGTGATGCTGCTCGCCGCGAAGGAACGGCCCGACCGCATCATGGGAATGGTGGGGATCGCGGCGGCGCCCGATTTTACCGATTGGGGCTTCACGATGGAGGACAAGCTGAAGCTGCTCCAGGAAGGGCGGCTGGAGAAGGCATCGGACTATTCGGATGCGCCGACAGTGACCACGCGCGGATTCTGGGCATCGGGCGAGGCGAACCGGATGATGGTTCGCCCGATCGGCTTCGACGGGCCGGTGCGGCTGTTGCAGGGGCAGAAGGACAAGGAAGTGCCGTGGCAGCGCGCGGGCGCGCTGGCCGAGCTGTTTCATTCAGACGCGGTGCAGACGGTGCTGGTCAAGGACGGGGACCACCGGCTTTCGCGCGATCAGGATCTGGCGCTGATCCTCCGCGCGCTCGAGGATGTGATTGCCCTATGTTCTTCCCCTTCCTCATCCTGATCTCGCAGGACGTGCCGGCTCCGGCCGAGCCGCCGCGCTTTGCCCAATGCATGGACCTGGCGACCGGCGATCCCGCCCAGGGCCTGGCCAATGCGACCAAATGGCGCAGCGAGGGCGGCGGCGCGCTGGCGCGGCAATGCGAGGGCGTTGCCTATGCCAACCAGGGCCGCTGGGCTTCGGCGGCAGCAGCTTTCGAGCAAGCGGCGCGCGACGCCGAGCTGGCCAAAAGCCCCAAGGTCGCGGATTACCACGTGCAATCGGGCAATGCCTGGCTGGCGGCGGGAGAAGCGGGCAAGGCGCGAGCTGCGTTCGACGCGGCGCTGGTGACGGGCACGCTTGCCGGGCTGGCGCTGGGCGAAGCGCATCTAGACCGCGCCCGCGCGCTCATGCTCGCCGGCGACAGTGAGCCTGCACGCAGCGATATCGACAAGGCGCTGGAGAATGCGCCGGGGGACCCGCTCGCTTGGCTGCTCTCCGCGACGCTGGCGCGGCGCACGGGCGACCTGAAGCGCGCGGCGTCGGATATCGCGGAGGCGCTCAAGCGATCGCCCGACGATGCGATGGTGCAGCTGGAGGCGGGCAGCATTGCCGCCGCGGCGGGCGACGAGGCCAATGCGCGGACGGCCTGGAACCGCGTGATCGAGCTCTCACCCGGGAGCCCCGCGGCGGAAAGCGCGCGAAAGGCGCTCGCGCAGTTCGCGGTGGCGGAGAAGTGAACGTGCTTCCCTGCCTTGCGGTGAGGGGAGTTAGAAGCCTATCTCCACCCCATGAAATATCTCCATACCATGATCCGCGTGAGCGACCCCGAGGCGACGGTCGCGTTCTTCGAATTGCTGGGCCTCAAGGAGGTTCACCGCAAGGATAGCGAGAAGGGGCGCTTCACGCTGATCTTCATGGCCGCGCCCGGAGACGAGAAGGCCCAGATCGAGCTGACGCATAATTGGGACCCGGAGGATTATGGCAGCGCGCGCAATTTCGGGCATATCGCCTATCGTGTCGATGATATCTACGCGACTTGCCGGCGGCTGATGGACGGCGGCGTGACGATCAACCGGCCGCCGCGCGACGGGCACATGGCCTTTGTCCGCACGCCCGACAATATCTCGATCGAAATCCTCCAGGAAGGCCATCTGCCGCCCCAGGAACCGTGGATTTCGATGCCCAATATCGGCGAATGGTAATGGCCGGGCTGGAGATCGTCCGCATTCCCGTGCTCAGCGACAATTATGTATGGCTCGTCCATGACCCTGTCAGCGCCGAGACGATGGTGGTTGACCCCGCCGTGGCGGAGCCGGTGCTCGCTGAGGCTGAGGCGCGCGGCTGGAAGATCGGGGCGATCTGGAACACGCATTGGCACCCCGATCACACCGGCGGGAATGCAGCGATCAAGGCTGCGACCGGCGCGCAGGTGATCGCGCCCGCGGCCGAGGCTGCGCGAATCCCCACCGCCGACCGGCTGGTGCGCGAAAGCGAGGAAGTGCGGCTGGGCGCACATGCCGCGATCGTCATGGAAGTGCCGGCGCATACCGCGGGGCATATCGCTTACCATTTCGCGGGCGACTCGGTGGCGTTCGTCGGCGACACGCTGTTCGCGATGGGGTGCGGCCGGCTGTTCGAGGGGACGGCGGAGCAGATGTTCTCGAACATGCAGCGGCTGGCGGCCTTGCCGGACGATACCATGGTCTATTGCGCGCACGAATATACCCAGTCGAACGGGCGCTATGCGCTGGTAGCGGAGCCGGATAACGACGCGATCCGGGCGCGAATGGCCGATGTGGACGCGGCGCGGCTGGCGGGGGTGGCGACCGTGCCCACCACGATCGGGCAGGAACGCGCGACCAATCCGTTCATGCGGGCGCAAACCTCTGAAATTCTTGCGGAAAGACGCGCGGCGAAGGATGCATTTCGGGGCTGATGCGTTATATTGAGCGGGGGCGTGGAGAATATGATGATCCGTCTTGCTGTTTCCGCCGCGCTGCTGCTGATCGCCGGCGGCGCCACCGCCCAAAACCGCCCGGGGCCGAACAGCCAGGCCAGGCTGGATATGAAGCTTGCCGGATGGACCGCCGGGCCGCCGCAGAAATGCGTGCGCCGGACCCAGGTCAATGAAATTCGAAGCTATGAAAAGACGATCCTCTACATGGCCGGGCGCAAGCGCGCCTATCGCAACGATGTGGTGGGGAACTGCCCGGGGCTTGCACGGGGCGATATCGTCGTGGTCCAGACGCTTCGCGGCGACCGCTATTGCGACGGAGATTTCGTGCAGACGCGTGCGCCTAGCGGAGGCATGATCACCGGAAGCTGCTCGCTGGGGGCCTTCGTGCCCTACACGCGATAAGGAGAGACCGCATGCGGATCGGAGCAATTTTGGGCGCAATCGCGCTGGCGGGATGCGCGGCGGCGAGCGCCGACAGCCAGAGCGGGCGGCAGGCGAAGACCGAGCGCGAACTCGCCGAGGCGCTCAAAGGGCGCGTCGCGGGCAAGCCGCAGAGCTGCATCAGCGCTACGGGCGCGGACGGGCCGCGGGTGATCGACCAGCGCACCCTATTATATCGCGACGGGCGCCGCATCTGGCGCAACGATTTGCCCGCCAACTGCCCGGGCCTGGACGATGACGATCTGCTGATCGTCGAGATCCACGGATCGCAGATATGCCGGCACGACCGCTTCCGCGCGAACCCGCGCGGATCGGTCGTGCCGGGGCCTTATTGCACGCTGGGATCGTTCACGCCGTATACCAAGCCGCGCTGAAGCTTCACAGCACGTAGCGGCTGAGATCGTTGTTGCGCGCGATGGCCGAGAGCTGGCCGTCGACATAAGCGGCATCGATGGTGATCCCGGCGCCCTTGCGGTCCTCGGCTTCGAAGCTGACTTCCTCCAGCAGCTTTTCCATGACGGTCTGGAGTCGGCGCGCGCCGATATTCTCGAGTTCGGAATTCACTTCCGCCGCGATCCTGGCGACGGCGCGGATGCCCTCCGGCGTGAAGTCGATCGTCACCCCTTCGGTGCCGAGCAGGGCGGCATATTGCTGCACCAGGCTCGCCTTGGTGTCTGACAGGATCGCGACGAAATCCTCCTCGGTGAGCGCCTGAAGCTCGACGCGAATGGGCAGGCGGCCCTGAAGCTCGGGGAGCAGGTCGCTGGGCTTGGCGACATGGAATGCGCCGCTGGCGATGAAGAGAATGTGATCGGTCTTCATCGGCCCGTATTTGGTGGCGACGGTGGTGCCCTCGATCAGGGGCAGCAAGTCGCGCTGGACGCCTTCGCGGGACACGGAACCGCCCCGCACGTCCGAGACCGCGATCTTGTCGATCTCGTCGAGGAAGACGATGCCGTTGGCTTCCGCGTCCGCCAGAGCGACGCGGCTGACTTCGTCCTGGTCGAGGCGCTTGTCGGCTTCTTCCTCGACCAGCTTCTCCCATGCCGAGCGGACATTGAGCTTGCGGCGCTTGAGCGGGGTGCCGGTCAGTCCCTTCATCATCTCGCCGAGATTGATCATCTGCGGCGCGCCGCCCGGAATGTCGAACGGCATGGCCGAGGCCTGCTCGATCTCGATTTCGATCTCGGTATTGTCGAGCACGCCATCGTGGAAGCGCTGCTTGAAGGCTTCGCGCGTGGCGGTGGAGCTGTCCTTGCCAGTGAGCGCATCGAGCAGGCGCGCCATCGCGGCTTCCTCCGCCTTGTCCTTGACGGCGACGCGACGGCGCTCCTTTTCGAGGCGCACGGCTTCCTCGACCAGGTCGCGGGCGATCTGCTCGACGTCGCGCCCGACATAGCCGACCTCGGTGAATTTGGTCGCCTCGACCTTGACGAAGGGCGCGTCGGCGAGCTTGGCGAGGCGGCGGCTGATCTCGGTCTTGCCGCAGCCGGTGGGCCCGATCATCAGGATGTTCTTGGGCGTCACTTCGTCGCGCAGGTCGACCGAGAGCTGCTGGCGGCGCCAGCGGTTGCGTAGCGCGACGGCGACGGCCTTTTTGGCATCTTTCTGGCCGATGATGTGCGAGTCGAGCGCGGCTACGATGGTCTTGGGGGTCAGGTTATCGTTCATTCTCTAACTCTTTCCCCTCCCTGTAAGGGAGGGGTTAGGGGTGGGTTGCGGCGGGCGGGGCTCGATGCCCCGACCGGCGCTTGTTTGAGAGGACAGGTGCTCGCTTCGCTCGCGACCCACCCCCAGCCCCTCCCTTACAGGGAGGGGAGCAAAAATCGGTCAGGTAGCGCTGTCCATCGTCTCAACCGTCAGCCGGTCGTTGGTGAACACGCAGAGTTCCGCCGCTATTCCCATGGCCTTGCGGGCAAGCGTCTCGGCATCGGCTTCGTAATCGACGAGCGCCCGGGCCGCGGCCAGTGCGAAATTGCCGCCCGATCCGATCGCCGCGACTCCGCCTTCGGGCTCCAGCACGTCGCCATTGCCGGTGACCACTAGAGTCACGTCCTTGTCGGCGACGATGAGCATCGCTTCCAGATTGCGGAGATATTTGTCGGTGCGCCAATCCTTGGCGAGCTCGACTGCGGCGCGCAGGAGTTGCCCCTGGTGACGCTCGAGCTTGGCCTCCAGCCGCTCGAAAAGCGTGAAGGCGTCCGCGGTGGCGCCGGCAAAGCCCGCGATGACCTTGCCGTCGCCAAGGGGCCGCACCTTGCGGGCGTTGGGCTTCATCACGGTGTTGCCGGCCGAAACCTGGCCGTCACCGGCGATCACCACCTTGCCCGATTTGCGCACGGAGAGAATAGTCGTGCCGTGCCACGCGTTGCTGTTCCCGCTCATGACGCGCGATATGGGGAAGCAAGGCGCGTGGTGCAAACCCACTGCCGCCAAGGACGCAAGCGCGCGATTAACCAACCCGCGCTATAGCTGCGAGCCTATGCTCCGCGTGCTCGTCCTCTCGACCCTCTTTCCCGACTTGTATCGGCCCAATTTCGGCATCTTCGTCGAGCGCCAGACGCTGTCGCTCGCGAAGCGCGCGGATGTCCAAGTGCGCGTCGCGGCCCCGCGCGGAGTTCCGCCCTGGCCGCTGAGCCTGCTGTCCCGCTATCGCAAGCTTGCTACACTTCCCTCGCGTGAGAACTGGAAGGGGCTGGAGGTTCATCGCCCGGCATTTCTCAATATTCCGGCGAGCGGGGGCCGCTTTCACGCCCGGGCGCTGACTCGCGCACTGACGCCGATGCTGGAGTCGATCCACCGCGACTTTCCCTTCGACATGATCGCGGCCGAATTCTTCTTTCCCGATGGGGTCGCCGCAGTCGAGCTTGGCCGCCGGCTGGGCGTACCCGTGTCGATCAAGGCTCGCGGTTCGGACGTGCATCGTTGGGGTCGCAATCCCGTCACCGGCCCGCAGGTGCTCGCCGCGGGGCGCACCGCCGACGGGATGATCGCAGTGAGCGAGGGAATGCGCGACGACATGATCGCGCTCGGTATGCCGGGCGAACGGATCGAGGCTGTTGTCACCGGAGTCGATCTGGAGCGATTTGCTCCGCGTGATCGGACCGAGGCCAAGGCCTCCCTCGGCATCGCGGGGCCATTGGTGCTGTCGGTCGGCGCGCTTATCCCGCTCAAGGGGCACGACATTGTCCTGCGTGCGATCGCCGCGATGCCGGGCGTGACGCTGTGCATCGCGGGCGAGGGGCCGGATCGCAAGCGGCTGGCGGACCTGATCGACAAGCTTGGCATCGCGGACCGAGTTCGCCTGCTGGGCAATGTCCCGCCCGCGGAAGTGGCGAGCTATCTCGCCGCGGCAGACGCAATGGCGCTGGCTTCGGAGCGCGAGGGGCTGGCCAATGCCTGGCTCGAAGCACTGGCGAGCGGAACACCGATCGTGATCCCCGATGTGGGCGGCGCGCGGCAGGTGGTCCGCAGCGACGTGGCCGGGCGCATCGTTGCGCGCACGCCCGAAGCCTTCGCCGCGGCTCTGCGCGAACTGCTGGCGAATCCCGGCCGCGCGGGGGCCGTCCGCGCCACCGTCGAGCCCTTCACCTGGGAGGCGAACAGCGCGCGATTGCACGATTATTTCGAGCATCTGGTCAGCGCCTATCGATTGCGGCTAGGCTGTGACAATTGACACGCGCAGGAGACCGGCAATGGCCAAGGACAAGAAAGACGGCAAGGGCAGTGCCGCTGCGCTGCCCAAGAGCATTGCGGGGGCGAAGCTGCCCAAGGACATCCGCAAGAAGCTGACCGAGCTGGCGCAGCACCCCGCCGTCGCGGACTTGATCGCCGCCGGGCTCGTCGCGCTCGCGGCGAAGATCAAGAAGGAGCCGGAGGCGCAGAAGGAAGTGGCCAAGGTACGCGGCAAGGCGGTCGAAGTCGTGACCCAGGCCGTGGCCGGAGTGGCCGAGGCGATCGCCAAGCCCGCCGGTGCGGCCCCGGCGGCGAAGCGCGTCCGCACGCCCGCGGCCAAGACTCCTGCAAAGCCCGCAGCTCAGCCCAAGGCCTCGGCGAAGACGAAGGCTGCGGCAAAGCCCAAGGCTCCGGCCAAGCCGCGCGCATCCGCCAAGGCTCCCAAGCCGGCCAAGTGACGGGCTAAGAAGGACTGCAATCGGACCGCGGGTGGCTGAAACTCGCGGGCGTCTCCACCGTTGAAACTCCAGAAGGAGCAACAGCGATGGCGGACCCCGATACCGGAACCAGCGACAAGAATATCTCGACCGAGCATCAGGAGGAAGGCGATGCTCGCCGTCCCTCCGACCTGCTCGACCGCGACCGAACCGCCGCAAGCGAGGACGATGGCGCGGAGAAGATCGGCCGCGGCTAGCGTTTCGTTTATACGACTGCCCCGCGCCGGTCGGGGTCCAGTATCGATTGAGCTTATTGGGCCCCAGATCGTGTCGATCGGCGCTCCGCCGGGGAGACTATTCGGCCCGTCGCAAGCGCTTCGCTGCCGAGGCCTTGGCCTGCGATTCCGCAGCTCAATCAGGTCCCCCTGCGCCAGGCATCTCTCCCGTCTGGGGCGATCCTATCGCAGGAGCCGCCTCAGTCCAGCGGATAGAGCGCTGCGGCAATCCAGCGCAGCTCGGCGCGCAGCACGCCCCAGGCGCGGGCGGCGGCGCGGCTGTCCATCGCTTCCAGGCCGATGCCGCGTGCTTGGAGCGCCTTGACCAATGCAGGCGGCGGACGGCGCATCGTGGCGCCAGTGCCGAGCAGCACGAATTCGGGCGGGGGATCAAGGGCGAGCAGCGGCGTGAGGTCCGTTTCGGCCAGCGCTTCGAGCGACGGCGGCGACCAGCCATCGGCGCGCTCGGGGCTGATCAGCAGCCCCTCATAAACGCCGCCGTCCACCTTGAACCCGCGCCCCGAAAAGCCGGTGATCACCGGCCCTTCGGCGCTGCGGCGGTTCATTTCCATTCAATGCCGTCCCTTCAGGGAATCTCGCGGGGGGCGACCCGCTCGCCCTCGGGGCCAGCCGCCGCCGGCTTCTGGACGAAGCTGTCGGGCTGGAGGCGCAGCCACAACAGGATCGCCGCCGAGACATAGACCGACGAGAAGGTGCCGATGACGATGCCGAGCAGCATGGCCGCCGTGAAGCCGAAGATCACCTCCGGCCCGAGCAGCAGCAGGATCGCCAGCACGATGCCGATCGAAAGGCTGGTAACCACGGTGCGCGACAGCGTTTCGTTGACCGAAAGATCGAGCAGCGCCGGCATTTCCATCTTGCGGTATTTGCGCATGTTCTCGCGGATACGATCATAGACCACGATCGTGTCGTTGAGCGAATAGCCGATGATCGTAAGGATCGCAGCGACGATGTTGAGGTCGAATTCGAGCTGGGTCAGTGCGAAGAATCCCAGCGTCAGCGCGACATCGTGAAACAGCGCGAACAGCGCGCCGACCGCGAAATGCCATTCGAAGCGGAACCAGATATAGGCGGTGATGCCCAGCATCGCGAGCACCAGGGCGATGATCCCCGTGCGGAACAGCTCGTTCGAGACCTTGCCCGAGACGCTCTCGACGCCGGTCACGCGCGCGCCGGGAACCCCGCCTTCGATCACGCCGCGCATCTTGGTCGCGGCGACTTCGGCGGCGGATTCATCCCCCTCGGGAAGCGGGGTACGGATACCGATTTCGGTGGGGCCGCCATATTCCTGAATCGTCAGGTCGTTGAACCCGAGCGTGCTCATCTTCGCGCGAATCTGCTCGATCGGCACCGGCCGGTCGAGATGGACCCGGATCGTCTGGCCGCCGACAAAGTCGATGCCCAGATTGAAGCCGCGCACCACGCACAGGGCGATCGACGCGATGATGAGCAGGATCGAGAACCCCATCGCGATGTTCCGGTATTTCAGGAACGGGATGTTCGTGTCGTCAGGGACAAGCTTGAGCGGAAACATAGGCTTCGGCCTCAGATCTGGATGGTCTTGGGACGATCGCGCTTCAGCCAGTCCGCGACGAGCAGACGCGTGAAGGTGACGCCGGTGAAGACCGAAGTGACGATGCCGATGGCCAGCACGACGGCGAACCCGCGGATCGGGCCGGAGCCGAAGGTGAACATGATCACGGCGGAGATCACGTTGGTGATGTTGGCGTCGAAGATCGCGCGGCTCGCTTCCTTATAGCCGAATTCCACCGAGGAGATCACGTTGCGGTTACGCATCCGGTGTTCCTCGCGGATGCGCTCGTTGATGAGCACGTTGGCGTCCACCGCGGCGCCGATCGTCAGCACGAATCCCGCGATGCCGGGCAGCGTGAGTGTCGAATTGAACAGCGCCATGATGCCCAGGATCATCCCGGCATTCACCAGCAGCGCCAGCGTCGTGTAAACGCCGAAGCGGGCATAGGTGATCACCATGAAGAAGATCAGCGCCAAGGTGCCGACGATCCCGGCAAGCACGCCCCTGTCGATCGAATCCTTGCCGAGTTCGGCGGAGACGGTGCGTTCCTCGACCACCTTGAGCGTCACCGGCAATTTGCCCGAACGCAGCGAAACCGCGAGTTCGTTGGCGCTCTGGACGGTGAATCCGCCCGAGATCGTCGCGCTCCCGCCCAGGATCGGTTCGTTGATGTTGGGCGCGGAGATGACCTTGTTGTCCACGATGATCGCGAACGGCTTGCCCGAATTCTCCTGCGTCACCTTGGCGAAACGCCGCGATCCCATGCCGTCCAGCTGGATCGCCACGCGCGGCTGCCCGGTTTGCGGATCGTAATCCTGCGTGGCGTTGACCAGCATGTCGCCGGTGATCATCGCGGTGCGGAACACGGCGATCTGGCCGCCTCCCTCCTGCATCGGCAGCACCTGGCTGCCGGGGGGAACCTGGCCCTCCGCGATCATCTGGGGCGTAACACTAATGTCCACCAGCTTGAATTCCAGCATGGCGGTCGTGCCCAGAAGTTTCTTCAGCGACTGCGGATCCTTGAGACCCGGGACTTCGACGACGATGCGGTTCGCGCCCTGACGGACAACGGTCGGTTCGCGGGTCCCGAATTCGTTGATGCGGCGATCGACGACTTCGCGCGCGTCGTTCATCGCCGTCTCGATCGCCTCCGCAAGCCCTGCCTGGGTCGGCCGCAGCACGAAGCGAGTCGAATCGACCACGGAGATGTCCCAGACGCGCTGGCCGGTCAGGCCCGCGCCGCTGCCGGCGATTTCCAGCAGCCGCTCGCGCGCCGCATCGACCTTCGAAGGATCGCGAACCATGAAGCTGAGCTGGCCGCCCTGGACCGAGATGTCGCCGACTTCGATGCGCGGATCGCGGCGCATCACCGAGCGGACCTGCTCGCGCATCGCATCGACGCGCGCGGCGGCGACTTCCGCGGTGTTGGCCTCCAGCAGCAGATAGCTGCCGCCGGCCAGATCGAGCCCGAGATTGATGACAGGCTGGGGGACCCAGCTAGGCCAGCTCTTGCGGTAATTTTCAGGGATGAAGCTTGGGATCGAAAGCGCGATGCACACCACGATGGTCGTGATTACCGCCCAGACTTTCCAGCGGGGAAAATCGAGCATCAGTCGTTCGCGGGCTTGGCCGACCCGGAAGGCGTGACGCTCTGCAGCGTCGCCTTCACTGCCCGCACCTTCACGTTGGGGCCCAGTTCCAGCTCGACTTCATTGTCGCTGACCTTGGTCACCTTGCCGATCAATCCGCCGCCGGTGACGACCTGGTCGCCCTTCTTGACCGAATTGACCGAATTCTGGAGATCCTTCATCCGCTTCTGCTGCGGGCGGATCATCAGGAAATAGAAGACCACGAAGATCAGGACGAGCGGCATCAGCGAGACGATCGCGCCCATGGCGCCTCCGCCCTGTGCGGCCGCGCCGGTGGCTTGTGCATATGCTGGGGTGGCGAACATGGCTTCCCGAATGGCTGGAGAGAGAAGCGAAAAAATCGCTCCGTTCAAGCGGCGCGCGCTAACATGCGTTCAACGCCCGCGCAACTATTGTCGCGGCTGCTTGCATCCCTGCCCCAAGCGGCATAGAGGGCGCGTCCTGGTCGGGGCGTAGCGCAGCCTGGTAGCGCATCACACTGGGGGTGTGGGGGTCGCAGGTTCGAATCCTGTCGCCCCGACCAATAGAGATCAATGGCTTGCGTCATTTGAAACCATCCCCTTTCTCGGTCAGGTGCGCATTTTACGCGCTGGCGTGCCAGGTGACCCGCCGGCAGCCATGCCCACTCATGTTCCTACATAAGGTCTCAAGCCACGGGGATCAGCGTTGCGAGATCGCCGCGTCTCGCGCGGGATGCGCCGCCTCGCCAGCGAAGCCCTCCAGCGAGAGCGCGGTCACATGCTCCGCCTCCACGGCGTGCGTGAAACTGTCCGGCACCTTCGTCCCCCAACGCAGCCGGCAGCGGTCGAGCGTAACGCGGTCCGCATGCCGAATGCTGAAGCCGGGGGTCGTGTGGGGCTCGAGCGGCGGGAGCACAGTCGTGGGCCGGTTGTCGAATACCGCGCCGGGATAGCGCGTCCAGCGATCCAGCGTCATGGCGACGCGGCTGAGCGTGATGTCATGCACCCGCGCGGCGACACTCCCCTCGATCCGCACGCTGTTCTCCGCGCGCCCGGTGACGCGCTCGACCGTAACGTGATGGATCGTCCCCAGCCGTGTCGTCGGCGTCCGGGGGATGGCGGTAAACGATATCCCCTCGCCCCGCCCCCACCACGGCGCCGAGAAATAGCGCGCGGTGAATCGAATATCGCGGAACACCACGTTATAGACGCTGCCCTCGTCGCGAAGCTGGATGCACAGGCCGCGACACCCCTGGATCACCGTGCAGCGCTCGAACAGCACATCGTGGATATCCTGCACGGTCTCGGTGCCGATCTTCAGCCCCGAATCCTGCGTTTCGAGCACGCAGTCATGAACATGGATGTTGCGGGTGGGTCCATATTTCTCGCGGCCGCGCGTGGCCTTGAGGACGATCGCGTCGTCGCCGCAAGTTATCCGGCAGTGCCGGATGACCACGTCCTGGCAGTGATCGGGATCGATGCCGTCGCAATTGGGCACGTCGAGTTGGTTCGCGATGGTCAGGCGCTCGACCAGCACGCGCCGGCACCCCACCAGGTGCACCGTCCAGCTCGGCGCCTGCCTGAGCGTCAGGTCGCGGATGACAAGGTCGGCGCAGTTTTCCAACACCACCAGCCGCGGGCGGAACGGCTTGGGCACATACCATTCGCCCTCGGCGTCATAACGCTCCATGAAATCCGGCGAGCGCCCGTCGATCGCGCCTCGGCCGCTGATGGTGAGCCCGTCGGCGCCCTCGGCATGCAGCACGCCGCGCATCGGTTCGGGATAGTCTTCGGCACGGGTGCTGACGAGCAATGTGCCGTCCACCCGGAAGTCGATCCCGCCCTTCAGCCGCAGGGGCCCGCAGACGAAGCGCCTGCCCGCGGGCACATGCACGCTGTCTCCCGGCCGCGCCGCGTCGATGGCGCGCTGGATCGCGGCCGTGTCCAAGGTCTTGCCATCGCCCCGCGCGCCGTGGGTGCGCACGTCGATCACGCGGACGCTCCTGGCGGCAGCACCGGCGCGTCTCGCAAAGGCAGCCGCGGCGATGCTGGCCAAGCCCTTCAGCCATGCCCGTCTCTGGATCATTTCTGCGGATCTCCAACGAACGAGACATCCCACACCTTCGCCAGCTTCGAGCTGCCACCGGGGCCGGTCACGCGCAGGATGACGACGAACTTGCCCGCAGTGGCGTAGCGGTGGACCGGGTGTTGCTCGGTCGATGTCGCGCCGTCGCCGAAATCCCACTCCCACCGCGTCGCCGCCCCGGTCGTCGCATCGCGAAACGCCACGATGCGCTGGGCGCGGTCAGTGATCTCGAACGACCAGTCCGCCTTGATGGCCGGTGCGAGGCCCGTTTCCAGCGGCATCGGCGTGAAGCGGCACAGTTCGGATGCCTGGCCGAACATATTATGGTGTGGCGAGAGGTTCCAAAAGCGATGCCTGGCAGTGCGCGCGCCGTCATAATCGATCACTGCCCATGCCATTCCGATTGGCTTGTTCTCAGCCAGCACGCTTTCGATCGAGTGGGCGGGCCCGCGCGCGTCCGCGTGATCGAACGGCGTGATCCACATCTCCATGACCAGCCGCCCCGGCTGGCCGGGCTTCAGGTCATGCCGATAGGCCACGTTCGAATAGGGTAGCCGCTTGATCCAGCCGGCCTGCGGACCCCAGGCCATGGCCCAGTCCTTGTCTCCGGGTGGCGTGAAGATGTGATAATTCTGGGCGTGAATATTCTGGAAGCCGAACCAGGAATCCTCTTCGCTTATCGTCCGGTCCGGGCGGAAGCGCGCGATGAACGGCCCGCCGGAGCGGTCGCCGTCCACCACGAGCTCGAAGAGATCGCTGCGAATGCCGGAAGCGGCGAAGTCCCAAACATCGTCGCGCGCCTCATACAGGAAATAGAGGCGGTTGAGCCCCTTCACCCATCCCACGCGCACGCTGACATCCAGGCTAACCGGATCGGGCCGCACTCCCGATCCGTCGTCCGCGGCTAGGCTTTCGTTGCCGACGCGGTAGGCCGGACCGACCATTTCCCAATCGTCCCCCTTGCCATCGACTCGCGGAATGGCATCGGCCGGAAACTGGAAGACCGGAAACGCGCACGCCGGCGGCACGGCCGGCGCCTGGGCGGCGGCAGGGGCGGCGAGCGCCGAAGCCCCCGCCGCTGCCAAGAGCCCCAGCCTCACGGATTGGGCACCGTGAACATCCGATCATAATCGCGCCAATGCGCCTGCATGATGTCGATCTTGCGCTTGAGCTGCCGCGCGACATTGGGGCCCAGCCGCATGATCGTCTCGTCGCGCGCATCTGGGGCGAGATCGAGGATCGGCGCATCGGTGCTTTCGAGCAGGCGCTTGAGATTGACCATCGTGTCGATTTCCTTGCGCGCGGTTTCCATCAGGTCGCTGCGGTCCCACGCCGATTGCACGCCGAGCACCGGGTTCTCCTCGGGCTTGGCGCCGATGCTGCGCACGCGATCCAGTTGAGCCTGATAGGCGACCATATTGTCCGCCGATTGCATCAGATAGATCAGCGCCTGGATGCGCTTGGCGGTCAGATCCCATTGCCGCCGCGCCGCGTCGCCGGAAGTTGAGTCGCGGATCGCGAGCGCTAAGGTGAGTGCGTGGTTCGCACGAGGTACAGCTGTCTCGATGGTGCGCTGGAACAGCATCTTTGCGCCCCAGCCTTCATATTCGCGCATCGCCTGGATATCGACGAGGTTGGAGGCCTGCTCCTCGCCCTTCGCCTGAAACAGGAAACGCCGATAGTCGCTCTTCTCGGCATCGGTGAGTTCGAGCGGATAGGGGACCATCGGCCGGGTTATCCAGCGATTGAGCACATGGCCGAAGCGCAGCATGCCACCGAAATCGAGGATGTCGAGCCGCTGGCGCACGTCGTTCAGCGCGCTCCACAGTTCGACCAGATCATCGGCGCGAGCCTCCCCGACCTCCACGACCGCGAAAGCGCGCAACGCCCCCAGCCGTTGCAGCAGGCTGCCCATCGGCATGCCGCGCGTGGCCTTGAGCAGCCGGTAGTTAAAGTCCACGCTTTCATCGTCGCCCAGATTGACCCAGGCCCTGCCCGAGGGCGACGGTGGCGGCACCGGGGCAAGCGAAGGTACGACCAGCCCGACCAAGGGGTAGAAGGGACCGCGCCCGCCGCGGGGGCTGGTCTCGAAGCGACGCCCGTCGGGACCTTCGATACCATTGACGCCCAGCCCGCGCGGCAGCTTGCGGATGGTATTCTCCAGCACGTCGGGCCCGAAGGTAGGGACCATCCATTGGCGCGGCTCGATCTGGTTGATGAGCACGCGCACCTCGTGCCCCTTTTCCTTCGCGGCCTGCTGGATGTTGATCATGAAGCCGGCCACGCGGTCGGCGATCGGGCGATCGCGGAAATCGCTGTTGCCGTTCGTCCCCGAATAGAGCCCCGGCGTCCAATCGAAGCCCGAACCCGCATCGGTGGTCACCCAGTTGAAGGTCTCGATCTGCGGGCAGATGCTGAGCGCCGTGCGCACCGACTCCCGGTACAAAGTGAGCATCTCGGGCCGATCGACATTGGGCGCGTAATGCGTCTTCTTCGAGCGGGCGGGATGATCAATACGTGGTCCGCGAAGCTCCGGATGCGCTGCGAAGAAGGGCTCCGGCAGCACCGCCGGCTCGTTGGCGACCCAGGTCCCAGTCAGCCCCAGTCGCGCGAGTATCGCGCAGCGCTTCGCCACGATCGCCTGCACCCGCCGGGCATAAGGCATATCGACAAAGGGCTGCACCTGCGTCGGCGGGAATATCTTGAACAGCGTGGCATGGTGGACGAACCAAGCCGGGTAGGGATCGTCGCCATCGACTTCCCACATAGCCAGCGGAAGGTCCTCGGTGACGTTCATCTGCGTCGCGCCGAGCTCCTTGGAGAGCGTGGCGCGACGCTCGTAGCTCGCGAGGGCGCCAGCATCACCGGCATCACCCCGGGCGGCGGAAGTCCTTTGCGCGAGAGCGGGCTGGGTGGGCAAGCTCAGCGGCAGCGCGCAGGCCAGCAAGCGAATGAACAACGACGCACAAAGCCGCATGATCCTCTCCCCCATTCTCCCGAATCGGCTCGTTTGGCCGCATGCGGATGGCCGGGAGATACTAGACCAGGCCCGTCTACGCTACGAGGATTGCAGAGTTCCCGCGGCGGCCAGTCTGCAACTGGCTTTCATCTTAATAATCATACATACTCCATCAACAGGAGCGGGCGAGTGACCCGCGAGCGGCATGAGGGGAGTTCGATGGGTCGGCGCGCATGGCTGTTTGGTGCATGCCTGCTTGCGGCGGTTTCAACGCCGCTGCTTGCGCAGAACATGGTGGCTCCCGTCCAGCCGCAGATCGATGCGTCGCGTCCAGATTGGGAAAATCCGGCGGTCTACGCCCGCAATAAGGAACCGGCACGCGCGACTGGGTTCCCTTTCGAAAGCCGCGCCCTCGCACTCGCGAATGCGCGTGAGCACTCCAAGCGCTTTCTTCTGCTCAACGGCAGATGGAAGTTCGCCTTTTCTCCGAACGCCGACATTCTGCCGAGCGGGTTCGAGCAGCCCGCTTATGACGTGTCCGCCTGGAAAGAGATCAAGGTTCCGGCCGACTGGCAGACCGAGGGCTATGACCAGCCCAGGTACAACAACATCACCTATCCGTTCCCCGCAAACCGTCCGCTGATCCCGCACGCCGCCAATCCGGTGGGATCTTACAGGCGAAACATAGAAGTGCCCGCAAGCTGGTCCGGCGAGGATGTCATCCTCCACATCGGCGCGGCTGGATCGGCCTATCAGGTTTGGGTGAACGGGCAGAAGGCCGGCTATTCCGAGGATTCGAAGCTGCCCTCCGAATTCGACGTGACCCGTTTCGTGAAGCCGGGCCCCAACACGATCGCGATCCAGGTTTTTCGCTGGTCGGACGGCAGCTATCTCGAGGACCAGGATTTCTGGCGCGTCTCTGGGATCGAGCGCGACGTTTTCCTGATGGCCGCCCCCAAGACCCGCATCCGCGATTTCTTCGTGCACGCGGGGTTGGACGAAAGCTACACCAATGGTCGCCTGGCCGTAGGGTTGGACGTGACGCCCGCCGCTGCCGCGACCAGCGCGCGAATCCTCCTCATGGATGGGGACAGGCGCGTGGCGGAAGCCGGCAGGGCGCTGCCCAGCTCCGCGGGCGAACGGCGTGTCACCCTCGATGCGGCGGTTCCCGGAGTGAGGCCGTGGACGGCGGAGACGCCAAATCTCTACACGCTGCTGGTCGAGCTCTATGATGCGACGGGCAGGATCATCCAGTCGACCGGCAGCCGGATCGGCTTTCGCGACGTGGCGATCCGCAACGGCCTGGTGACTGTCAACGGCAAGCCGATCACGATCCGCGGAGTCAACCGGCACGAGCATGATCCGGAAACCTTCCACGTCATCTCGCGCCAGGCGATGGAACGCGACATCCAGTTGATGAAGCGCGCCAACATCAACGCCATTCGCACGTCGCACTATCCCAACGACCCGTATCTGTACGAGCTCGCCGACCGCTATGGCCTTTATGTGATGGACGAGGCCAATATCGAGAGCCACGGCTATATGGACTGGGCGAACAAGCGGCCCCAGCTGCGCGGCCAATACCAGATCGGCTTCGACCCCGCATGGGAAGGCGCGCATGTCAGCCGCGTCCTCAACATGCTCGAGCGCGACAAGAACCATCCGTCGATCATCTTCTGGTCACTCGGCAACGAGGCCGGTATCGGCCCGAGCTTCAACAAGGCCGCAGCCGCCGTGAAGGCGCGCGATCCGGGACGGCTGGTCAGCTATCTTGGCTGGGGCACGTTCCCCGACGATCCCGATCACCGCGTCAACGACTATGTCGATATCTATGCCCCGATGTACGACAGCGTGGCTCGCATCGTCGATTATGCAACGAACTGGTCCCACAGCCAGCCGCTGATCCAGAGTGAATATGCGCACATGCAGGGCAATTCCGGCGGCAATTTCAAGGAATATTGGGACGCGATCTACGCGCATCCGGAGAAGCTGCAGGGCGGCTTCGTCTGGGACTGGGTCGATCAGTCAATGTACCGCTACACCACGGACGGGCGCCGCTATTGGGGCACGGGGGGTGAATACGGCCCCAACCCCGGCGGTGACATCGAGTTCGGCGACGGCCTGATGCAGCCCGATCGCACGCCGAACCCCCAATTGTTCGAAGTGCGCAAGGTTTATGCGCCGATCCAGTTCGCCGCTTTCGACTCGGCGAACGCATCGGTCGAAGTGATCAACCGGCATGATTTTGCCGATCTCGGCGGCTTCGATTTCAGCTGGGAACTGCTCGAAGAGGGTGTGCCCGTCGCGCGCGGCGACATGGCCCCCTTGCGCACCGCCGCGCGCAGCCGCGAGCGGGTGCCGCTCGGGCTCCCCGCCTATGCGCGCAAGCCCGGCGCGGAATATGTGTTGACCCTCCTGGCGAAGGCGAAGGCCGGCGTCGTGCCCGCGATCAAGCCCGGCGTGGTGATCGGCTGGGAGCAGTTCGAGCTGGGGCGCGAGCCCGCGAGCGCGGTTGTATCGGGCGGAACGGTCCGCCTCGATCAGGACGCCGGCAAAGTTCGAATGTCGGCGGGAGGCGCGGAACTGGTGCTGGATCGCGGCACCGGCCTGGTCGAGCGCTACAGCGCCGGCGGCGTGCTGCTTCAGGGCGGCGCGCCGCATTTCTATCGGGCGCTGGTCGATAACGATCTCGGCACGGGAGTCGCGAAGCGGCACGGCATCTGGGATGCCGCCTCGAAAGAACGCAAGGTCGAAGCGATCGACGCCCGCGAGTTCGCGGACGGCGCCGAAATCGTCGTGCGCTACGCGGTGGGGGACGGCGCGGCGCACTTCGTCTCGCGCTATCGCATGGCTGGGGATGGCTCGGTGCTGGTCGAGGGCGAGTTCACTCCGTTGAAGCAGGACCTGCCCGATCCGCTGCGCATCGGCATGATCTTCACCATGCCGAGTTCGTTCGAGACGGTTCAGTGGTATGGCCGCGGTCCGCATGAAAGCTACTGGGACCGCAAGACGAGCGCGGCGCTGGGGCTGTGGCGCGGGCCGATCGCCGATCAATATCACGATTTCATGCGGCCTCAGGAGAGCGGGAACAAGGTCGATGTGCGCTGGATGGAGCTGATCCGCCCGGGATCGGCTGGCCTAAGGGTAACCGGAGATGCGCCCTTGTCGATGAACGCGCTGGCGTTTCCCTATGAGGATCTCGCCAGGCGCCCGCCGGGCACGCGGCGCAGCAGCGACATCGTCCCGCACGGCCATGTCTCGCTGCTGATCGATGCTGTCCAGGCCGGCCTGGGCGGCGACAACAGTTGGGACGCGGGGGGACGGCCGCTTATGCAGTACCGCATCCCGCTGAAGCCAAGGAAGTACGGCTTTCGCCTCTCGGCGTTCAAGGGGAAGGGCACGAATGCGACCCTGGCGAAGCCTGCCAGGGCCGCCGCGCTCGACTAACCGATTCGCGGACGCTTGGGCGTCATGGAAGAAGCTGGACTTGCCGAGGCACCATTCAGGCGTCGCGCTGATCGTCCAGAAAGGTGTCGATCGCATCGAGTGCGGCATCCCGGATCGAGTCGATCTCGCGAAGCAGCTCGTGGCCCGAGCTTTTGAATCTGCCGAGGCGGGCGTTTGGCAGCCGGCGGGCCAACGCCATGGAGGCGCGCGAAGCAGTGAGCCGATCCTGCTCAGCGACCAGGATGAGCAGCGGCGTCGTCACGTGCGAGAGGTCGCGGCGGCGCCACAATGTGTCGCTCGACGCAAAGGCCTCGGCAAGCCAGGACCAGCTCGGTGGGCCCATGCGGGTGCCCGGGAGGCGCTCGTGCCACCACCCTTCATCGAGGAGGCGGCCATAGTCGCTAGTGAGCATTGCTTCGGCATCGGTCTGCGCGCCGGCCGAGGATTTCGGCCGCCAGGCGGGGCGCGCGGGATCGCCGCGCCGGCACATGTGGCGCGCGATTCGACCACTCAGCCAGGAGCCGAGGGGGCTGCGGATCCTGATCATCGGCGAGAGCAGGACGGCTGCATCCGGATCGAGACGGCCCTCGACCAGTGCCCGGAGCAGGATGTGGCCGCCCATCGAGTGGCCCATTGCGATGCGCGGGCCTTCGGTGCGCCAATCGCGCCAGAAGTCGGCGAGATCATCGACCAGCGCAGCAAAGGAATCGACGTGGCCGACGAGTTCGCTGCCCGTTGCGCGCCCCGAACCGCCATGGCCGCGCACGTCGATCGCAGTCACGGACCAGCCCCGCAAATGCCAATGCTCGAATGCTTCGAGATACTTCTCGAAGATATCACCGCGCCCGCCGATCAGGAGGATCGACCCCCGCGCCGCGCTTTGGGCGGGCCAGTCGAGGCGGCGGATCGGCCATCCGTCGCGCGCGGCCCAGTAGGAAATCGTCGCATCGCGCGGCACCGCGCGCCGGATCGGATTGGGAACCATATCACTGCGATTACAGCAGCATGGCTATCCGTCCACTGCGAACTTGGTGCGGAGAGCGCCCGCGCCAAACCCGATCACTTCTTTACGCAGAGTTCCGCCACCGCGTCCGAGCGCCCCGCCGCGACGACATAATCCAGGGCCTTGGCCTGGGCCGCCGCGACCTGTTCGTTGGTCGCCGAAAGCGTCCCGAGCGCACGGTCCCACTTGGCCTCGGCGGTGGCATAGCGGCCGCCCTGCTCGGTATCGCCGGCCCCGACCGCGAGCCCGCCCTGTTTGAGCTGCCCGAGCAGCGGCGAACAGATCGCCGCCGATAACAATGGATCGGTGGGAAGCGCGGGCGCGGAGCCTTTCGCCGCCTTCGGGTCGGCCGTGCGGCACTGTAGCGCGAACAGGTGCCCCGCACCCGTCCCGACAAGCGTCTTGAGCGTGTCGATCGCGGCGTTCGACGCTGTCACCATGCCATCCGGCCCGCCCTTCAGCTTTGCCGCCTTGTGGACGAAATAATAGCCTTCGGGATCGCTGACCGCGCGCGAGTTCGGATTGATCGCCTTACCGCGCGAATTGTCGAGCGCGGTCGCCGCGGCGCAGGTGATTGCCTGTTGATAGGGGTCCGCGGGTAGCGAAGGTTCGGGCTCCAGCGGGATGTCATAGGCCCTGAAGCACGTGTTGAGCGTAGTCAGCCAGTCGGCCTGGGCGGCGTTGGCGATTTCCTCGTTGGTGCCGAAAGCCTTGGCCGGATCCTCCTTCGCGCCCGGGAAATGCTGGACAAAGCCGCTCGCTTCCATGAGCTGCTGCATCTTTTCCGTGGCGTCCTCGGCGCGCCCCTTGTCGCCCGTTTCCGTCGCCATGCCGACATGCAGGATCGATGCGCGGATGCAGGTCTGAGCACGCTGCTTGTCGTCTTTGGGAAGATCGCCAAAGTCGGGTTCGGCGCAGGCGGCGAGAATGATCGCCGTTCCGATCGCCAAGGCCGCGGTCTTCATGCTCGATGCTCCATCTTTTACTCAATGATCTTCTGCCGGCATGGGAGGCAGAGGGCCGCGGATCCCAGCGGCGCACGATCAACCATCCAGGAATCGCGTCGAAGTGCGTGAATTTCTGATGGAAACTCCCGGAGACGCGACGAACAGGGCTTGGGGGGAGCGGCCATCCGCCATAAGCGTCGCGGGAATCGACGGAGGACGGATTGGAAGCGCTGCTGCGCCAGATCATGCGAGGAACCGCGCTGCGCCTGTGCGCGGTGGTGTGGATCTTCGGCTATATGCTGGTGGAGCTGGGCGCGCAGGTCCAGGGCCGCTCGCCCTATGGCCTGATGTTCCTGGCGAACGTCCCGCTCCTGCTGCTCGGTATCGCTCAATCAGTTGGGCTTGGGCTGTTGTTCGATAATCTCGAAGCGCGCCCGAGCTGGCAGCGATGGGGATTGGTGGCCGTGGCGGGGCTCGCCGCCGGCGGCATCCAGACCGCCGCCGACGACGCCTGGCTGCGCACGCTCGCGCTCACGGTGATGCCGAGCTGGCAGATATGGGCGCTTGAGTTCCAGCCCCAGCGACTGGTGTTGATCCTGATCCTCTACACCTGGACGATGTTCCTTTCGGTGGCGCTGCTCTGGGCGGCGCGGACGGCTGACTCGGCGCGGATAAGCGCCGCCCGCGCGGCGGCATCCGAAGCCGCGGCTTCGCGCGCCGAGGCGGCGGCGCTGCGGCTCCAGCTCAACCCGCACTTCCTGTTCAACACGCTCAACGGGATCGCCAGCCTGGTTGTGCGGGGGCGGCAGGACCAGGCGGAGGAGATGATCGGCCGCCTGGCCGATTTCCTCCGCTCGTCACTCGCCTCGAACCCCTCGGCGTCGGTGCCCCTCGATCAGGAACTGGCGACGATCCGGGCCTATCTGACGATCGAGGAGACTCGCTTCGGGGAGCGGCTGCACGTGGAATATGCCATCGAACCGGATTTGCGGCAGCTCGAAGTCCCGAACTTTATCCTCCAGCCCTTGGTCGAGAATGCGATCAAGCACGGCGCCAGCCATGTGCGCGGCCCGGTCACCATCAGCATTGCCGCGCGGCGGGTGGAAGGCGGCGCCGTGCTGAGCGTGGTCAATCGCAGGGGCCGCCACAGCGGCCAGCCGCTTTCGAGCGAGCAGCCGGTGGAGGGGGAGGTGCGGCGCGGCATCGGGCTTTCCAACACGCGCCTGCGCCTCGCCGGCCAATATGGCGATCGCGCCTGGCTGGAATGCCGCCCCCTGGCCGATGGCTACCGCGCAGAGATCGGGCTTCCCCTCTATATTCTGGCGAATGCGGCATGAAAATAGTGATTGCAGACGACGAGCCCCTGGCGCGCGACTTGCTCCGCGCGCTGCTGGAGGAGCTGCCCGATATCGAAGTGGTGGGCGAAGGCGAAGATGGAACCGACGCGATCGCGCTGGTACGCGAACATCGCCCCGACCTCGTCTTCCTCGATATCGACATGCCGCACTGCAACGGCATCCAGGCCGCCATCGAACTTGCTGGAGACGGAGTGGAAGTGATCTTCGTCACCGCGCATGAGGAGCACGCGATCGACGCCTTCGAAATCGGCGCGATCGACTATGTTTTGAAGCCCGTGCGCCGTCCGCGCCTCGCCAAGGCGATGGAGCGCGCGCGCCTTCGGCACGGCGCCCGAGCCGAACCCCCGCCGTCCGAGCCGGCCCCAGGCCCGTCGCGGCCCACCGACGAAGCATTCTGGGTGCCCGTGCTGCGCGGGACCGCGCGCGTGGCGATTGCCGACATCCTGCGCGTGGAGGCCGCCGGCGATCACGTGTATCTGCACACCGCGCAGCGCGCATATCTTTATCGCATCACGATGGGCGACCTGGAGAAAAGGCTGCACCGATCGGGGCTGGTTCGCATCCACCGATCGGCCTTCATTCGCACCGAGCGCGTGATCGGCACCGCGCGCCGCGGAAAGGTTTTGGCGCTGTCGCTTGCCGACGGCGCCGAAGTGGTGGTCGGCCCGAACTACCGGACCGCGGTTTTAGAGGCCATCGCCGCCTCCGCCTGATCCATCAGACAAGGCGGAGCATGAGGGTGCCCCCGAATATCACGAAGCCCGACCCGACGAGCACCATCGTCACCGCCCCGAACAGGCTCGGCCTGTCGAGCAGTGGGGCGCTGTCGTCGGGGTGTGCGGGATCGTACCACAGATCGATCTCCTTGCCGGGAGAATGCGCCAGCAGCCACTGCTGCGCCGTCTCGAACAGGGAGAATTGAGGCGTTGCGCAGAGCGCGGTCCGATTGCCGCCGAACTCTGCCCCCGCGACCGAATAGCGATATTGCAAGCGCGGCTCATACGAGGTGGTGCTGTCGCCGTCGCTATCGGTAGTTTCGCGATCGACCAAGCGAGCGTCGATCACCGTAGCCGTGGTCTTGGTCCAGTTCGCGGTCGCCTTGCCATAGCGCTCGGCGTGGTTGCGGTAGCTGTGGACGCCGTAGCAGGCGAGCGGAACGCCGATGAGTGCCAGGCCCAGTCCAATGGCCATGAATATGCCCATACAGTCTCCCCTCTTTTCGGCGTTGCTGTCCGTTCACCGGCCACTCCGGGCCCGGTCGGCCAAGCGATGCACGCATTCGATCAGCAGCGACGCACCAGCGGCGAGGGCCAATCCCAGAATGACCATGGCGAGAGTCAGCACGACCAGGCCAATCATTTCCGACGCATCCTGTGGGCGCGCGCGCCCACCGGCACCGCAACACCGCAGCGAGGCAATGCCCATGGCCGCGACGAGGCCGAGGGCTTCGAACAGCACGAAAGTCACCGCTCCGGCGATCCACGCGGGGCGGCGGAGCGGCAGCTTTCGCAGCTTCATCGACACGACATGGCGCCCTTGAAACCCGCCGCGGCGCCTGGCGCTCAGTTCTCGACCCACACTTGCAGGTTGAGCCCGCCGGATGCGACGACATTCCCCGCGCCGCCCGAGATGATGTTGCCCCCTCCGGCCGCGATCACTCCGTTCGCTCCACCGACGACCGGAAACTCCCGGCCATTGATGTTCACCATTGCATGGCCGTCCTTGAGGGTGATCTTGCTGCCCTTGGGCGCCTGCATCGCAGTCGTGCGCTTCTTGTAATAGGGGAATTTGGGACCGTTATTGTTATCCCAGGGCGCGCAGCCCCAGACGAAGATGTTCACCACGCCGTTGCAGCCGGTGCCGGCGTAAGCGGGGGCGGCGAAGGCGCCGGTCGCGGCGATGGCAATCGCGGCGGCGGCAAGCTTGATGCGGATATTGGTCATGAGTTTCTCCCGGTCCAAGGGCGTTATGCGCAAGCCCATGCCGGCATATTGATGGAGGAACGCGGCCTGGCCCCCATGCCACGACGAGGGGGCCTCCCGACGCGACGAAAGTGCTGCCCGGGCGATCAGCGGCCCGCCGGGCCGCGTCTTCCACACCGGCGGACGCGCCGACGCTGTGATATAGGCAGCGCGGAACGGCGCTCCTCAGCCGGCGCGCCCTTCTGTCTGCGTTGAACGGGACGGCGGCGTGCCTACGAGCAGCGACCAGGGCGCCGGCAGATAGTCGAGCGACATGTAGAAGTAGAATGCGCACGAGCCGTCGCGGCGATAGCTTGCGCCCTTGACCACACCGAAGGCAGCGGTGCCGCTGAACACGGGTCCGCCGCTGTCTCCGCCCTTGCAGCTCGGCCCCGCGACGGTGACCCAGGTGGGCAGACAGGCACCGCCGCACAGCTCTCCGGCGGGGGCGAAATCGAGAAGCTCCACTTCGGCGCAGCTATAGCCGCTGCTCTCACCGCGATGGCAGACCAAATCGCCCGCGCGGGTGCTGGACTTGCTGCGCTGCATCTCGATGGGGCGCTGGATCGTGCGCGCCGCGTCCGAATAAATCAGGGCGCGCCCGGGCGCGCCGCCTGCATGAATTTGCACGTCATGATAGCCCCAGCCCCATTGCCCGACAAAGCTGAGCGACGTCGATCGGTCCTGTGGATCGTAATAGGTCATATTATCGAGGCAGTGGGCGGCAGTGGTGATGCCGCTGCGCCTACCGTCGGTGACGGAGAAGCCAGTCGTGCATCGATAGCGCTTGCCGTCGCTGGGGCTGATACCGTCCAGCCGCCCTCCGCCATGAATGTCGAGATTTACGTCGGTGCGCTCGAGAATCCGGACCTGGACGGGCACGCCGGTCAGTTTTTCCAGCTTGGCGTCCACCGCCGCCGCGCCGCCGTCGGCTGCTGCGATGGCGTTACCGACGATGACGACCAGCTCGCCGGTGCGTGGGTCGAGGCCCATGGCCGGCGCGCCAGGCAGGGCGGCCCGAATCGCCGCCTGATGATAGGTGATCGCCCAGACGACCCGATCGCGAGTCGCCTTGGCGCCGGTGCGAAATACGACAGGCACGCTCGTGCCGCCTGCGCGAACCTGCGTCGCCGTGATGGCATCGTCGCCCGTCAGATAGACGATGTATCGATAATCGGGGCGATGCTGGACCGAGATCCCGGCCAGACGATCCCGATAGCGGCGCGCGATCGCGTCGGTCGCGGGAACGCTATCGTGCTGCGCGCGGAGGCGGCGAAGCGCCTCGGCCTGCGGAACGCGGTAGAGGCGGCTATATTCGCCCGCATCCTGCATCAGCGCCGCATCGTGCGTTTGAACCAATTGCGCCCCAGCGGGCTGGCTGAGCACCACCGGGAAAAGGACCAGCAGCGACTGGAAAATACTAGCTAGCTTCATGCGCTGCTATGTAGGTCCGCGATGACCTTCGGCAAAGCCGAAGCTTTGGTGATGCGATCTGAACAGCGCAACGGGCCGAAACCAGTGCCCGGACTGGAAATCCATAGTATCAGCTCAAGCGCGCCGAAGCCGCCGTGGAGAACGGAATGCCGCACATTTTGTCTGCCAACGCCAGCTGGCCGCTCTGGTGCGACCGCTCGATCGAGGGCGCATTCGCACTCGCGGATACCGATGCGGCCCCCGAGGCCGTCATAGTCACGTCTGTTACTCGCCCATGGCTGCTGGGCTATGCCCCTGAGCATTCCAATGGCCGGGCCATGCTTGTGCTCGGCGGGGGCGGCTATACGCAGCTTATGGCGGGGCGTGAGGGCGTGGCGGTCGCGCGCTGGCTGGCGGGACTGGGATATCACGCCTTTGTGCTGATCCACCGCTTCCCCGATGCGCAGAGCGGTATCGCCGCGCCACTGGACGACGCGATGGAAGCGATGCGGATGATCCGGGCCAAGGGGCTTGGCGACGGTGGCGTCGGCGTCGTGGGTCTGTCGTCGGGTGGGCATCTGGCGGCGTGCCTTGCCGCCGAATATCCGGCGGAATGGACCGCGCCGGCGACGCGCTATGTCGGGCAGGCTGCCCGGCCCGACATATTGGTGGTCGGCTATGCTCCGATTTCGACCAACGCGAAGGGGCGGACGATCGTGGCCGACAAGCCGCCTCTGCCGCCGGCCGAGAAGCAGGCGATGTACGATCGGTTGCAGCCGGACGCGCAGCTGTTGCCCTGTCCACCGCCAGCTTTCATCGTTTATGCGGGCAATGATGCAGTGGTGCCGGTGGAGAACGCGCATCGCCTGCACGCGGCGATTGCAAAGGCCGGCGGCCAAGCCGAGCTGCATGTCTTCGCCGACGCACCGCACGGCTTTGGGCTCGACACAGAAGGGATGCCGGTCTCGATCTGGCCGGCCCTGTGCGAGGCGTGGTTGCGGCAGAAAGGGTTCCTCTAGCCCTGAAGGCGCGGGGTATTCGTCCCCGTTATTCACGTTATCCACAGGCATTGGGACTGATTTGGTTCTTTGCGCGAATCGAATTCGGTGACACCTTCCTAATTGTAAGAAGGCGGTTCGGCGGAGGGAAACCGAAGCAGGATCAAGAGCTTACCGGACCAGCCGGGCGCAGGCGCCTTCGGGAAACCAGCCGGGCAGGGACGAGGAGTGCAGCGACGGAGATGTCGCGAAACCGATGCGGCGCGCAAGCGCGGCGGAAGTTTCGAAGGACTGCCGAAGCACGGCGAAACCAGATGTTGAAGCAGCGCGCAAGCGCAGCGAAACGGAAGGATTGGCCGGGTGGACGGAACGACGATCGCAGCGGCGCGCAAGCGCGGCAGTGATCGGAAAGCCGGCCCGAAGAACGGAACATCGGTTCGGAAGCCGCGCAAGCGGCGGAACGGTTGATGGATCGTTTGGGAACGCATTCCGCGAGGCTCCAGAGACGCCGTTCGCGGCGGATTTGAAGCGGGCCGCTTGAGGCCGAAAGGAAGCGCAGGACCTTCGGGAAATGTGCGGAGAATTCGGCCTCGGCGACCGACGCGAAACCCGCATGCCCTTGCCGGCGCGGGTGGAGCATGCCGCCGAAACCAGGCCTCGGATCCGTCCGGGTCTATGGCTGAAGTCCGGTGACATGGGGACTGGCAGAAATGCCGGTCCCCTTTTGCGTTAGGGCACACACGCGATGCGAACGCCCCCTCGATCAGCCGAGATCAGTGACCGAGAATGCACCTCGCGCTACGCTGGATAAACGGAGGTCGAGATGGCACATTTGTTCGAGCGTTTCGCGCAAGCGGTGGCGGGCTGGGCGGGACGGCCACCCGCCTTCGTCGTTGCATTGCTGGTTGTAGTGTTCTGGGGCTTTAGCGGTCCGCTCTTCGGGTTTTCCGACACGTGGCAGCTCGCGATCAACACCGGCACCACGATCGTCACCTTCCTGATGGTGTTCCTGATCCAGAACGCCCAGAATCGCGACGCCGCGGCTATCCAGTGCAAGCTCGACGAGATCATCCGCGCGCTGGACGGCGGGCGCAACGAATTCATCGGGATCGAGCATCTTGCCGAAAAGGACCTGATCGCGATCCGCGACAAGCTAGAGCGGGAAAGCGCCCAGGGCGCTTCGACTCTTCACGAAGGCGTAGAGCGGCTCATCGAGCGGCGCTAGGCGAGATTCAGGCCAACGTGGCGCTGAGTGCGCTTTCGGCCTTGAGCAGCTTCGACACCGGGCAATTGAGATGCGCGCTTTCGGCCAGCGCCTGGAACTGTTCCTCGGCAATGCCCGGCACTTTTGCGATCAGCGTGAGATCTGAGCGGGTGATGGTGAAGCCCCCTTCGCCATCCTGCTCGAGCTTTACGGCCGCCTCCGTATCGATGGTCCCTTCCGAAAAGCCCGCGCGCGCGAGTGCGAAGCTGAGCGCCATGGTGAAGCAGCCGGCATGCGCGGCCGCGATCAGCTCTTCGGGATTGGTGCCCTCTTCGTCGCCGAAGCGGGTATTGAAGCCATAGAATTGATCGGTCAGCACGCCCGACTGGGTGCTGACATGGCCACGGCCTTCCTGGCCCAAGCCCTCGTAACGGGCACTGCCGGTTCGAGTCGTCATGGATATCCCCCTTGAGGATGTGCACGGCGACATTATGCCGCCGTGCACATAATCTGCCTAGCGGCAGCGCACTTCGTTGCGATCCGCGGATGCGCCAACCGCGCCGCCGACAGCCGCCCCCAGGACCGTGCCGAGCACTTCCGAGCCGCCCGGAGCGATGATATTGCCCAGGATGCCGCCGGCGATACCGCCCACGATCAGGCCGGTGGTCCCGTCCGAGCGGCGGCAATAATAGCGTCCGTCACGCCCGCGATACACCCGATCGTCGCGAGAAAGGCGGCGCTCCTGATAGCGGTGGCCATCCTCGCGGTAATAGCGATCGGCATAATAGCCGCCATATGCCGGATCGGGCCGGTCATAATCATATTGGACATAAGCGCTCGAATAGCTGCGCGACGGGCCCATGCCATAATCGGTGCAGCCGGCCAGCATTGTCGTTGCGGCGAGAGTCGCCAGTACGAGTCCACGCATGATCTTCACTCCCATCCTGTTCAATGCGGAGCAAATGCGCAGACCTGCGCAAAGGTTGCAGAATTCCGCGTCGGCTCAGTTAGGGCCGGGCTTGATCAGCGCGGGGCGCAGCGCCTCGCGCTCGCTTTCGGGCACGGGGGCAGTGGGATCGGGGCGGAAATCCTCAATCGCGCGCTCGCTGCCATCGGGATGGGTGTCCCCGGCCAGGTCGGTCGGCACGGTGCCCTCTGGCGCGGGGCGGCGGAAGAGGCGTAGCGCACCAAGGGCTGCGCCGCCGATCGCGGCGATGAGGCCGGCGATGCCCGCGGCCTTGACCGCAGTAGGAGCCGCCTCGACTCGCGCGACGAGGCTGGGGGCTGGAGCCGCGGCGGGAGCCTTTGCGCGGGGCGCCGCGGGCTTGCGCGGGGCCGGAGCCCTGGCGGGGGCCTTGCGTGCGCTTGCCTTGGCGGGCGGTTTTGGAGCGTCGGCCTTTGGCGAGTCGGCTTTGGGAGACTCAGCCTTTGGTGCGTCGGTCTTGACGGCGGTGGGAGCCTTCGCCGCAGTGGACTTGGGCGCGGCGGACTTCTTCGCTGCCGGGGCTTTCGCCTTGGCGGGCTCGGGCTCGGGCTCGGGCTCGGCCTCGGCCTCGGCCGCCGGCTTGGGCGCGGCTGTGCGCTTGGCGGTGGAGCGGCGCGTAGTTGCTCGGGGCGTGCTGCTGGTCGTCTTGCGCGTGGCCATGGTGACTTCCCTGTCTCGGTTTGACCGAACAACCACTAGGCCGCGCGCCTGTTCCGGGCAATCGTTACGGAGCCGTGGATTCCAGAATGCGGAGGGCGGGATCGCCGTGCGGCTCGCGCGCGGCGCGGGCACGCTCGGTAGTCGCGACGCGATCGGCCATTTGCTGCCAGGCCATTGCGGCGCGCAGATTACGATCACGGACATTGTCGAGCGTCGCGGCGTCGGCGTCGTCCTGGGCGCGCTGGGCATTGTCGCGGTAGAGCGTGAGCAGATCGGCCATGAAACCTCCGGGGGGGCGAGAGGGAGAGGAAGCAAAAAGCGGCGCCGCGCAGTCCGGCAAGGAACAGGCGCGGCGCCACATTCTAGCCGGCGCGCGGGGCGCCGGACAAGGGGCTTACGCCTCCTGGAGGTTGACCGCGGCCATCTTGCCGCGCTTGTCCTGCTCGAGCTCGTAGCTGACGCGCTGATCCTGATTCAGCGTCGACATGCCGGCGCGCTCCACGGCCGAAATATGGACGAAGGCGTCGTTGCCGCCGTCTTCGGGGGCGATGAAGCCATAGCCCTTATCGGCATTGAAAAACTTGACGGTGCCTGTGATAGCCATTTGATATTCCATTCTTTTCTGCAGGCGCCCCGAGCATGGGGAACCCTCTTGCGGCTGCGAGGGGCAGGGAAAGAAGGAAGAGGGAGCCGCAAAGCACCGAAGACCGTCGATATGCGACTGGTAGCGAGCGCCATATGGGCGATGGGGGGCGAAAAAGCAAATCGAAACGCGGTGCCGGGGAGCCCAATCATTGCGGGGCGCGGAGCCGCGCGATAGTATTGCGCCACTCTATCGAGAGAGAGAGCGGATGATGTGGGCGATGCTGGCCGGGGGCGATGCAGTTGCAGCAATTCATCCCCCGCCATGCCCGCCATGCGGCCCGTGCAGGGCACAGCGGAGGACCATTACGCCGCAGATGCACGCCCGCAGGGCGAAGCGGCAGGCAGAGGCGGGCAAGCTGATCGCCGAGGCGCAGGCGGTTCGATCCGGCTATGTCCCGAAGCCGGGCCAGCCCAGCAAGGCCGATCTCGACGCGATGGTCGAAGGCATGAAGAACGACCTCGATTCGATGTCTGAGATGGGCGAGATGGAATCGCTGCGGCTTCAGATGGCGATGGATCGCCTCTCGAAGATGATGTCGACGGTGTCGAACCTGCTCAAGAAGATCAGCGATACGAGCGAGACCATCACCCAGAATCTGAAAATAGCCGCTAGCGCTGGCTCGCGTCGCGTCCCGACTGGTCGATCGGGAAGAGGCGGCGGTGAAGTGGAGTGGGGCGCAGCGGCGAAAGGCGCGGCTGGCGGACGTAACGGGTGATTTGCGTTTCGTGTACTTGGTCGAAAAAGTTCAATTATCGTTCCTGTATAGGTGAAGTGGATGGCCCTTTTCGCACACGAAACCACGCCGCTGGGGCAGGTTCGGTGCTGGCGATAGGGCCGGGGCAACGCGCGTTCCGCAAACGGAAGCCGCCGTATCGGCGAGCGTTGCCCAGGCCCTGATATAGTGGATACGGTTAATTATTTCAACCGGGCCTCACCGCCCGCTTCAATCCGCGAGCTTCGCCGGCACCTTCGCGCCGTTGGTCTCCAGCTCGAGCATCACGGCATTGTGGAGCCAGATGTTCATTTCCGCGCTGCCGTCCTTCGCGCGGGCATAGCCGAGCTCGGTGGCCAGCTCCTTGCGGTTGTCGAGGCTCGGATCGAGATCGAGCAGCTTCATCAGATCGACGATCGAGGTGCGCCAGTTAAGATCGGGATTGCCCTTTGCGGCGAGCTTCTCCGTGAGGACCTGCTCGACATCGACCGGCTCGGCGGGCGCGGGCTGAGGGGCGGCGGCCTGCTGGTTCTGAGGCGTCGGGGCGGCGGGAGCGGCGGCGGGTGCGGGGGCCAGGGGCGTGGCCGGCGTGCTCTCCCCGCGCAAGATGCCGTTGCCGCGGCCCATGATTGCGTCCTTGATCCTGCCGAAAATGCTCATGTCGTTCTCCCGGGAACCGGCGCGGAGCGCGCCGTGCAGGGCTGAACGCGCGAGGGGCGGGGGAGGGTTCGCGGGACTGCAACGGGCCTTGCGGACTATGGCGAACCTCGCCCATCGCGGGGGCGGCCCGCGAAAGATCACACTACGGTCACACCATGACGCACTTCTCGCGAGGAGCCGAACGGGTTGAAGGAGCGCCCCGGCTTCAGCCGCCGGAAGCGCAGCCAAGCAGGAAATCCTACATTGCAAGGGGCGGAGCAATTGTAATGGATTCCAGTGCCTTATTAACGATTACTGTAATCACAGTATCGCATAATAATCCATTATGGACTTACCTTGCCGTTGTCAGTTGACTCCCCCAGACAAGCTTTCACTATGCCCATCTATTGGGGAAATGCTGTTTCGGAGGGGGCAATGGGACTTTTCTCGTCACTGATGGGCTCGGCCGCAGTGCCGACGCTCGACAAGAGTACGGCCGTGATGATCCCGATGGTCGCCGCGATGACGAGCGACGGGGATATTGACGACGACGAGATCCGCCAGATCCGCTCAATCTGCGTGTGGAGCCCAATCTATGCGCACAACAGCATGGACCAGGACACCGACATCATCCTGCGCGCGATCCGCATGATCAAGGATCTGGGCGCGGAGGCGATGTGTGTCCGTGCCGGCGAATTGCTGAGCCCGGCGCTGCGCGAGACCGCGTTCTGCTTTGCGGTGCGCCTGGCCTTCGCCGACGGCTTCGTGGGCACCAAGGAGCAGGATTTCGTCGAGCGGCTGATGGGCTGGCTGGCTGTCGATCCGGCCCGCGCGCAGCACGTCGTCGAAGTGATCACGATGATGCAGCACGGCCTCGACGCCTGAGGATCGACACGTTTCGCCGCGGGCGTCTGGCGCGGGACAAAAAAGGGTATTCGCAATGACGATCCTGAAGTCGATCCATCCGCTTTCGATGGGCATGGAGGGGCCTCCCGGACGGCCCGAGAGCTGGACGTGCCGACATTGCGGGACAAAGGCGCCCAACAGCGCCGCGGTTTGCCCCCAATGCCGCAAAAGCCGGTAGCGAGGGGTAACCCATGGCCCTGGTCGAGACCATACACGGCAGGCACAGCAAGTACGAGATCTACAGGGAGTATTCTGCCTTCGGCTCGCCAACATTCTACGTGCGGAAAGACGGGCGTTCCTGGTATTCCTGTTCTTCGCTCAGCCACGCGGTCGATTATATCCGCAAGAGGGATTCCTGATCGAGCTTTGTCCGAACGGCGCCGCGTCCGGCCGGCGCGGCAGCCCTTTCGCGAGCCCGCCCGAACCGCGGCCGCTCATGATGTCCCACGTCAGATGGAGAAAGCGCGATGACCGACGTAACGCTGCAGGATATCGGCCGTGTCGCCTGGGGGCCGACGATGAAGCTCGCCTTTGGCCGCAGCATCGCCGCCTCGTGCGTGATCACGCCGCTGATGCTGATGTTCGCCGGAATGCCGCTGATCGCCGGGCCGGTATATTTCATCGCGCTGGCGGTGACCCTGCCGATCGGCGGGCCGATCTACCACTTCATGCTCAAGGGGCTTGCCCGGATATTCGAGACGATGGGCCTGGGGATCGTCGCGCTGGGGTTCAACCTGCTGCTGGGCATGGTGGCGCTCATCGCCTCCGCGGGCGATCCGATCGTCTACTTCGTCAATCGGCGCTATCCGGAGCTGTTCGAAGCGGCGGACCTGAAGGTCTTCAATTTCAGGGTGACGATCTTCGTGCTGAACAATCGCGATTTCGCTCCCGCGCGAGGAATCGAAGATGCCCTATCGTGACATGATGTGCCGGCAGGGAAATTGCGGCGGGCAGATGGTCAAGGTCTCTGAGGATCGCGGCTGGGTGGTGCTGAGGTGCCGCAAATGCGGTTGGGAAGTTAAGGAGTAGGCCGGTCCGGGACGCGGCGCGGTAGTATTTCCGGGCCACGGCTGCCCCGTGACGGGTGTGAGCGCATTATTATGCCGGTATTATGCCTTTTCTTGGAGACTTCGTGATGCACGCGACAGTAGAAACTGCCCAGATGAGCAAGCAAGGATTTCTAGGCGCGAAAATGCGTTATCAAGTTTCAATAACCCTGTTCCTGAATACTGAAGAATTAGAAGCGGTGCATAATTACGCGCCTCACGATCCCTGGCTACGCAACTATGTCGAACTCGATGAAGGGGATCACTCGCGACTTGCTAAACAAGGCGCAACATGCGCCTCCGGGTTTTCCCGTGGCGTCACCATGGAGTTCGCCTCAATTCAAGCCGCGGGCAAGTTTGAGGATGGAGTTATTGAGGCCCTGAGAGCATATCAAGTGCAAGTAAGATCCGCACAGGCGCGAGCCGCACGACTGAATGTTGAACGCGAGATAAATCTCGACGCTTAGACGCGTTCAGCTGCGCGGAGCATGGGAGGACTGCATGACTTTGGTTGAGACAATATTCGGCAGGCACGGCAAGTACGCGATCTGCAGAGAATATTCGGCTCATGGCACGGCTGAGTTCGGCGTCACAAGGACATGCGCTCCTTGTATTCATATTCCTTGCTCAGGCGATCCGTGGAGCAAATCCTATGCGGGATGAGCCTAACCTGCGCGCCCGCCCTTACGAAAACAGATCCAGCAACGACGCTAGAGGGAGTTTGCTGGGCCGGTTTTTTCCGCGCGACCGCCTTCCCGATATGGACGCGACACTCAAGATCAACGCGCTGCGCATCGCAATAGGCTGCGGAATTTGGCTGATCACAGGGCCCCTGTTCTTCGGGATGCCCGCCGGGCCGGCCCTGTTCCTGCCTGTAACCGCTTGCTTCGCCTCGGTCGTATTCTACCTGCTGTCGCGCATCGGCATACCTTTTGCCGGGCTGCTCGATATGGCCTTTCGCTGCGTGCTGATCGTCGCCGATCCAGTCGTGCGCCTGGTGTTGCCACGCCTGGAGCCATGGTTTGGCGGACGGATTTCGGTGGGGTGGATAAATTTCGCCCCATTGATCCTGATCGCCAATGACCATTCGGTGGTCAGCCCGCCGTCACGCGGGGATTTGCTCAAATCGGCAGGGGGCGCGGGCCGGGATAAAGCGATCGACCTCATGGATCGTCTCAAGAAGCGTTAGGAGCTTATATGGCGGAACCCTATTGCGACTATTGCCGCGAACAGTTCAATTCGGGCTGGCTCGGTCACAAGCCGATCAGCCATGCCAGGACATGCCCGGGGCGAGACCGCCATCTGATCTGCGCAAGCTGTGGAAGCGGCCGCCAGACTTGTCCGGTTTGCAAAGAGTATTTTCGCTGAGAGGGGCAGGGCGACGGGCATCAAGGGAGAAAGCCGTGAAACTTCTAGTGCTTCCACTATTGCTTTTCAGCGGCGCCATCGGCGCGTCGCAGGTGGTCAACCCGAAATGGCTGGGCTTTCCGGTGGTGCAGGGCGTTACGACGCAGCCATTCAATGTGCCCTGGAGCCGGAACCCGGCCCAGCGGCATACGGGACAAGATATATCGGCAACAAGGGCGATCCGGTCTTCGCGATGAAGAGCGGCAGGATCGAAGTTTCCGGGTTTCTGGGCGCCGACGACGGCTATTACGCAGTCGTGAAGAACAATGACGGCAGCATATCCGGCTATCTGCATCTCAAGGCCAAACCGCCGCTGGGCCCGATCGGCGCAGGCCAGCCGATCGGCTCGGTGGTCAGGGATCATGTGCATATCAATGCCTGCAACCAGGTCGCCGGCTGCCAGCATGGCGCCTTTCCCAACCCGACTTTTTCGGGCGACGTGAATTCCATGACCCGATTCTATAGCGACCCGAGGCTGCGTTACCCCAGGGGTTAGTTCGCCAGGGTGGGATGAATGAACGGGCCGCGCCGGCGGATGCGCTCAGTTGCTGATGCCTGGGAGAGGCGGCGGGATTCTGGCGGCGGGCGAGCGCGCACGTGCGGGGTGGCAGATTGGCGTAATTAGTAAACTGACGCCGCAGTCACGCCATATCAAAACCGTGTGCGCTCGATCTCAGCGCGGGCGGTGATCGGTGCCTTGGCCGGTGATGAAGATCGCGGTGGCGGTGACGCCGGGAGGTATATCGGCGGTGTGCCAGGTGCTGGACGGATTGATCGCGTAATCGCCGGGGGCGAGGGGGAAGCTCTCGGTGGTGCCGCCGGCATGTTCCTGATGGAGGGTGAGCGCGCCCGCGGTGCAGATCACCATCTCGGCGCCGTGGGGATGGACTTCCCACATCGTCCAGCTCTCGGCGAAGTCATATTGCGAGACGAGGCGGCCTTCCACGCCATCGGCGGCGTGGCGGGTGGCGTAGGCGGCGTACCAGCTCTCGTCGGTGAAGGCGGGCTCGACGGTGGCGGTGGCGCCGAGGCCGAGATGGGCGGGGGAAGTGGGGAGATGGGGCATGGCGCGCGAACGCTAGGATTTAGCCACTGCTAAATCCAGCGCCGTGCGACGGCACGGGCAAGCCCGGCCGGCGGCGCTGCGAGCGCCGTCCGACGACGCGGCTTTGCCGCGGCGGGCCACCAGCGTCATCGCACCTCGATAACGAGATCACCCTCGACCAGCCTTGCCGCAATCGCCGACCAACGCGGTTCGAGCCACAAGCGCAAACCGCGATTGCTGATGTTGCCACAACGCAGCCAGATCAGTTGCGACTGAGATGGCGGGAAGCGGAACAGGAAGTCGTCGTCCTTGGTGACAAGCACCAACTCGTGGCTTTCGACATAGTCCGCGATGTCGCGATCTGGCGCTTGCCCGCCCAGCACATCACGGACGTGCGATGCTTCGATGCCGCGTTCCTCAAACCATCCGCACAATGCGGGCGGAAGCTGGGCATCGATCAACAGCCGCATCAGGCGGCTTGTACCACCGTGTGATCGACGGCGCGCGCGCCATAAGCGAGGCAGGCGTTGATGTCTTCGCGAGTGATGTAAGGAAAGTCGGCGAGCAGTTCCTCGACGCTTACCGATGAGGCCAGTGCATCCAGCACATCGCTCACGCGCATGCGGGTGCCGGCGACAATCGGGCGGCCGCCGCAGACTTCCGGATCGATTACGACGCGGGTGCTCATGGCAATAACATGCGGACTGTGACGGGAGGCGTCAAGGACGCGGTTGCCTCAGCGCGGGCGGTGATCGGTGCCTTCGCCGGGGGTGATGAAAATCGCAGTGCATCTGACGCCCGCGGGAACGTCGGCGGTGTGCCAGGTGCCGGGCGGGTTGATCGCGTAATCGCCGGGGGCGAGGGTGACGCTCTCGGTGGTGCCGTCGGCATGTTCCTGGTGGAGGGTAAGCGTGCCCGCGGTGCAGATCACCAGCTCGGCGCCGTGGGGATGGACTTCCCACATCGTCCAGCTCTCGGCGAAATCATATTGCGAGACGAGGCGGCCTTCGATCCCGTCGGCGGCGTGGCGGGCGGCATAGGCAGCGTACCATTCCATTCCGGTGAAGGCGGGCTCGACGGTGGCGGTGGCGCCGAGGCCGAGATGGGCGGGGGAAGTGGGGAGATGGGGCATGGCGCGCGAACGCTAGGATTTAGCGGAGGCTAGATCCAGCGCCGTGCAAAGCACGGGCGCGCCCGGCCGGCGGCGCTGCGAGCGCCGACCGACGACGCGGCTTTGCCGCGGCGGGCGTTGAGCGTCACCGCACCTCGATAACGCGATCACCCTCCAGCAGCCGCGCTTCAATCGCCGACCAACGCGGTTCGAGCCACAGGCGCAAGCCGCATTGCTAATGTTGCCGCAACGCAACCAGATCAGTTTTGACCGGGACGGCGGGAAGCGGAGCAGAAAGTCGTCGTCCTTGGTGACAAGCACCAACGCGTGGCTTTCGGCATAGTCCGCAATTTCGCGATCTGGCGCTTGCCCGCCCAGCACACCACGGACGTGTGATGCTTCGATGCCACGTTCCTCAAACCATACGTATAGCGCGGGAGGAAGCTGGGCATCGATCAACAGCCGCATCAGGCGGCTTGCACCACCGTGTGATCGACGGCGCGCGCACCATAAGCGAGGCAGGCGTTGATGTCCTCGCGGGTGATGTAGGGGAAGTCGGCGAGCAGTTCCTCAATGCTGACCGAGGAAGCCAGCGCATCGAGCACGTCGCTGACGCGCATGCGGGTGCCCGCGACGATCGGCCGGCCGCCGCAAACTTCCGGATCGATGACGACGCGGGTGCTCATGGGAATAACATGCGGGGTGTGGGAGGGGGCGTCAAGGTCGCGCCGGGGAAGCGGCCGGGGCGCGTTTCGTGCATTTACTAAGCTGGCACCGTTATACTAGACAAATTCATAAACCGGTCTGAGTTCTCAAAGTGATAGCGCGATCGATGAGGCCTAATACTGTAGAGTCTGCGTTGATTATTTTGACGCTGTTAATGAATCGCATTGGTCCTAGCTCAACAAACAGCTTGCCAAAAACCTCGTCGGCGAAGCTGCTGGATACAACATAAATTCCAGAAAAGTCGATTTTCAAGGTACCTTTTTCGGTAGCTTGTAAAACATTCATTATATAGCGTCGCGCTTCCATGCCCGATTGGCGGCTGCCGAAAGTTTTGCATATTTCATGCGCAGAAATTATCGCCTCTTCCTCTTGCTCATGCTTTCTTTCAATATAGTCAAATGCAGGGGTATGAGCTTTACCTGAGAAGCGAAAGGCGCGTTCGATTAGCTCAGGGTTCTCGCAGTCAATTTGACAAACAACCAACGTGCCGGTGAAAGGGATCATCTCCTTCCGGACATGCATTTCCCCTCCTTTGGTGACATGGAGAGATCCGTGCCGAGATTTTAAAGCGAATATTCCGGAAGAACCGAGAGCTAATCGATAAGTACCAAACAGGCCGTTGCCCTGGTTGGTTGATTTATTCCGCGTTACTCCCTCTTCGATTGCCTTCTGAACCGCTTCCTGTTCATCCGCTATACCTAAGGATCGCGCCACTCCAATCCCGGTGTCCGCGACCGTGAACTCGATTATATTTGTGCGATGAACCTTGCTGCATATTAGAAAACCACCGGTTTTTGAGTTAGAATGCGTAATAACATTATCTGTTATTTCGTTAACCGCCCAATCGACGGCTGCGAGATTCTTTCGGTCTAATTTGGCAGTACGCAGAAGGCTGTTGATCACCTTATCAACCGCGATAACTCTCTCGTCGTGATTCAGAAACTGAATAACGGACGCGTCAGAGGAGTTCATTCGAGGGTTCGGATATCTTCTGTAATCAATGTAATGGGCCAGCCCGAGGCTAATCAGCCTTGTCCTAAGCTGACCATCTCGGGGCTCCAACAAAGTAAAATCGATTGCCTCATCCCGGGTGAGACGTCGAAGATTTGCAGCCAGTGGGGCGACCACCGAATTAGTCATCGTGGTGAGCGACGAGAAATCGAGGGTTATACCCTTGTATCGCGCAACGTTAATGGCCTGATGCAATGCCGACGTCAGTGACGGCAACGATGCAAGTCTCAAGTCACCGAACACAGCAATTTTGCCGCGATCAGAATCTACCTTGAAGAATTCTCCGGCCATCCCGCCTCCCCAGACTCAAAACCATACGCTTGCGTGATATAACTCACTCCGCCGCCACCGTCTCCCGCACCTTCCGCCGCTCCAGCAACGGCGCCAGATAGCGCCCGGTGAAGCTCCGCGGCTCTTTCGCCACAACCTCGGGCGTGCCCTCCGCCACAACCTCGCCGCCCTTCACGCCGCCCTCCGGGCCCAGGTCCAGTACCCAATCCGCGGTCTTGATGACGTCGAGGTTGTGCTCGATCACCACCACGGTGTTGCCCTGCTCGACCAGTGCGTGGAGCACTTCCAGGAGCTTGCGGACGTCCTCGAAGTGCAAGCCGGTGGTAGGCTCGTCGAGGATATACAGCGTCTGGCCGGTGGCGCGCCTCGCCAGCTCCTTGGCCAGCTTCACGCGCTGGGCTTCGCCGCCCGAGAGCGTGGTCGCCTGTTGGCCGACCTTGACATAGTCCAGGCCGACTTCGGCCAGCATCGCCATCTTCTCGCGGATGGGCGGCACGGCCTTGAAGAATTCGTGGGCGTCCTCGACGGTCATGTCGAGCACGTCGGCGATGCTGCGGCCCTTGAACTTCACTTCGAGCGTCTCGCGATTGTAGCGCTGGCCGTGGCAGACGTCGCACGTCACGTAGACGTCGGGGAGGAAGTGCATCTCGATCTTGAGCAGGCCGTCGCCGGTGCAGGCCTCGCAGCGGCCGCCCTTTACGTTGAAGCTGAAGCGGCCGGGCTTGTAGCCGCGCGCCTGGCTTTCGGGGAGGCCGGCGAACCAGTCGCGGATCTGAGTGAAGGCGCCGGTATAGGTGGCGGGGTTGCTGCGCGGGGTGCGGCCAATGGGGGACTGATCGATGTCGATCACCTTGTCGAGATGCTCGAGGCCGGTGATCCGGTCATGCTTGCCGGCGAGGATGCGGGCGCCGTTCAAGGTGCGCGCGGCGGCGGCGTAGAGCGTGTCGATGGTGAAGCTCGACTTGCCCGAGCCCGAGACGCCGGTGATGCAAGTGAAGGTGCCGAGGGGGAGCGACGCGGTGACGCCGGTCAAGTTGTTGGCGGTGGCGTTGTGCACGGTCAGCTTCTTGCCGGTGCCCTTGCGGCGCTTGTCGGGGAGCGGGACCATGCGGCGGCCGGAGAGATAATCGGCGGTGATGCTGGTTTCGCAGGCGAGGACCTGATCGAAGCTGCCATGCGCGACGATCTCCCCGCCATGCGCGCCCGCGCCGGGGCCCATATCGATGACGTAATCGGCGGTGCGGATCGCGTCCTCGTCATGCTCGACGACGATCACGGTGTTGCCGAGATCGCGGAGGCGGCGGAGCGTTTTGAGCAGCATCTCGTTGTCGCGCTGGTGAAGGCCGATGCTGGGCTCGTCGAGGACATAGAGCACGCCCGAGAGGCCGGAGCCGATCTGGCTGGCGAGGCGGATGCGCTGCGATTCGCCGCCGGATAGCGTGCCGCTGGTGCGATCGAGGTTCAAGTAATCGAGGCCGACATTGTTGAGGAAGCCGAGGCGCTCGTCGATCTCCTTGAGGATCGCGCGGGCGATCTCGCGCTGCTGATCGGTGAGCGTGGCGGGGAGCTTCTTGAACCAGGCGAGGGCGTCGACCACCGAAAGGTGCGTGGCGTGGCTGATGCTCTCGCCCGCGATCTTGACCGCCAGCGCCTCGGGCTTGAGGCGGGCGCCGTGGCAGGTCTCGCAGGGGTGGCTCGCCTGGTACTTGCTCAGCTCCTCGCGCATCCAGGCGGATTCGGTCTGGAGCATGCGGCGGTTGAGGTTGCCGATCACGCCTTCGAAGGGCTTGCGGACGTCATAGGATTTGCGGCCGTCGACGAAGGTTAGCGTGACGGGACGGCCGCGGGTGCCGTGGAGGATGGTGTAATGGACCTCTTCGGGCAAATCGCGCCACGGCGTTTCGAGGCCGAAGCCGAATTCGCGGGCGAGGGAGCCCAGCACCTGCATGTAATAGGGGCTGGGCGGGTTGGACTTGGCCCAGGGCACGATCGCGCCCTTCTTGATGGTAAGCTCGTGATTGGGGACGACGAGATCCTCGTCGAACACGAGCTTTTCGCCGAGGCCGTCACAGGCGGGGCAGGCGCCCTGGGGGGCGTTGAAGCTGAACAGGCGCGGCTCGATCTCGGCGATGGTGAAGCCCGAGACGGGGCAGGCGAACTTTTCGGAGAAGACGATGCGGTTTGGCGGCAGGCCGGTGTTTTTCATGCCACTCTCCCTCTCCCCGCTTGCGGGGAGAGGGTCGGGGAGAGGGGCAGTGTCGGGGTGGAACTGCTGGGGCGCCTCGTGCACCGCACTGCCCCTCTCCCTCGCTTCGCTGCGCTCGCTTGCCCTCTCCCCTGAAGGGGAGAGGGAACTTACCGTCGTATCCACCAAGTCCACAAAGGCCAGCCCCTCGGCGAGCTTGAGCGCGGTTTCGAAGCTTTCGGCCAGCCGCGTGGCGATGTCGCCGCCGACGACGAGGCGATCGACCACGACTTCGATGTCGTGCTTGTATTTCTTGTCGAGCGCGGGGGCGTCCTCGATCAAGTACGTCTCGCCATTTATGCGGACGCGCTGGAAGCCGGCTTTCTGCCACTCCTGCAATTCCTTGCGATACTCGCCCTTGCGGCCGCGGACGACGGGGGCGAGGAGGAGCAGGCGGGTGCCCTGGGGGAGCGCCAGGACGCGATCGACCATCTGGCTGACGGTCTGCGCGGCGATGGGGAGGCCGGTGGCGGGACTGTAGGGCACGCCGACGCGGGCCCATAGGAGCCGCATGTAATCGTAGATCTCGGTGACCGTCGCGACCGTGGAGCGCGGATTGCGGCTGGTTGTCTTCTGCTCGATCGAAATCGCGGGGCTCAGGCCCTCGATATGATCGACATCGGGCTTCTGCATCAGCTCGAGGAACTGGCGGGCATAGGCGCTGAGCGACTCGACATAGCGGCGCTGACCCTCCGCATAGATCGTATCGAACGCGAGGCTCGACTTGCCGCTGCCCGACAGCCCCGTGATCACCGTCAGCGTGTCGCGCGGAATGTCGATATCGACGTTCTTGAGGTTATGCTCGCGCGCGCCGCGAACGGTGATGTGAGTGAGGGCCATGGGTTCGGTTTGTTCCAGATTTGTTCTTGATACGCAAGCCGCGGTGAGGCAAGTTAGCGATATGGGAAGCGCTCCCGCGTCGGCAAGCTCAGCCTTGCGCGGCTGGGACTAATCGGCATGGTGCGTGAAATGGCTGAGCGATATGGATTTTACGAGTTCTTTGCAGGCGGCGGAATGGCGCGGGCGGGCTTAGGCGCGAGCTGGGAGTGCCTGTTCGCCAATGACTTCGATCCGAAGAAGGCGGCTGCCTATGCGGATAATTGGGGGAAAGAGGGGCTTCACGTCGGCAACGTTGGGCGCGTGAAGGCGAATCAGCTGCCTGGTCGGGCGGATCTCGTTTGGGCCTCTTTCCCTTGTCAGGACCTATCGCTGGCTGGTGCGGGCGCGGGATTGAAGGGTTCCCGTTCAGGGACGTTCTGGCCGTTCTGGAAGTTGATCGAGTCGGCTCGAGCTCAAGGTCGTAAACCCCGGACAATCGTTCTCGAAAACGTGTGCGGCCTTCTCACCTCGCATGGCGGCGCGGATTTCGCTGCCCTTTGTGAGGCGGTGGGGGGCGCCGGCTACTGGATCGGGGCGTTGGTTATCGATGCGCAACTTTTCGTGCCGCAATCGCGCCCGCGCTTGTTCGTAGTCGCGATCGACATTGATGAGCCAATCCCCGGGCGTGTGCAAAGCCCTTACGCCGTGGATATGTGGCATCCTGAGCGGTTGAGACGGGCTCAGGCCGCGTTGCCTGAGCGCCTGCGGCGAAACTGGCTTTGGTTCGCGCCACCCGCTCCGGCCAAGCGGAACGAGCAACTCATTGATGTGCTCGAAGACCGCCAAGCTTGGGATGATGTGTCCGAGACGGCGAAGCTCCTTGCGATGATGAGTCCGGTGAACCGGACGAAAGTCGACATCATGGCGGCCAGCGGCGTGCGCGCCGTGGGCGCTGTGTATAAGCGCACACGGATCGAAGACGGGCGGAAGGTACAACGCGCGGAGGTGCGGTTCGACGTTGCCGGCTGTCTTCGCACTCCGGCGGGCGGCTCGAGCCGCCAGACGATCCTAATGGTGGATGGTGGCGTCGTCCGATCGCGCCTCGTTTCGGCGCGCGAGACCGCGCGACTAATGGGCCTGGCGGAGGATTATCGCCTGCCAGCCCGATATACCGACGCATATCATCTGACCGGCGACGGCGTGGCCGTGCCTGTCGTTCGGCATCTCGCCGAGTGGTTGCTAGAACCGGTGCTTGCGGGCGGCATGGCCAGGGTGGCTGCATAGTGCCTAAAAACGAGTTTGGCGCGCGAACCCCGCCGCCTGAGACAATCGAACTCCGTCGGGGATTGAAGACGTTTCTGGAGCGATCCTTGGCTCCGTCGAATATGGACCCGGAACCGCGTCGCCTGGGTGCCGTAAAATGGGGCGTATATGCTTTCTTCGACTATGACGGGGAACCCATCTATGTAGGGCAAACTCGGGAAAGTATCGGAACCCGAGTGAGGCGGCATCTCACCAACCAGCGAACCGACGCGGTCGCAATGTCTGTGCTCGACCCCTTCGAGGTGCGTACGATCAAGGCGTGGCCGCTTCGAGAGTATCAACTGCTCAAGGCTTCAGGACCCAACCGCTCGCCGCTGGAAGAAATCGAGGCGGCAGTTGCGCATCTCAATGCGCTGGAGCGCACGGTGTTCGAGCAGGCTATCGAGGACAGCAGTCGCAATGCAATCCTGAACGAGAAGGATCCACCCCCGGGCGGATTCGCCGAATGGTTTCAGCCAGAAACAGGGGAGTTGGTTTCGCCGGAATTGCTGGCGGCCCGCAGCCATCCTGATACGCGGGTTGCGCGCAGGGCGATGACTATAGCGCGCCTGGCGCAAGTGATTTCCGAACGCGAGCTGAAAACCGGCGGGCTGCGCCGCGCCCTGCTTACACAGGCGCAGCGCTTGGAGATGCTCGCGCGGAAACGATATGAAGGCCTTGGCGGGGCGGCAAGTGTCGAGAAACGTAGTAAAGATGAACCAGAGAGCGCAGGCGGCGAAGAAGAGTAGGGCGCGCCCGCTAACTCGCTCCGAGACGATGGCGCGCGTGCGATCTTGCGATACGACGCCCGAGCGCAAGGTTCGACAGGTGCTGACCAAGCTCGGCTATCGCTACCGCCTGCACCGTAAGGATTTGCCCGGTAATCCCGATATTGCCTTTATCGGACGGCGAAAGGCTATCTTCGTGCACGGCTGCTTCTGGCATGGACATGACTGCAAGCGCGGCGCGCGTACGCCCAAGGAGAACGCCGACTATTGGATGGCTAAGATCGCGCGCAATCGGCTTCGTGATGAGACGGTGAGAGGACGTTTGACTACCGATGGGTGGGGCATACTGACCGTATGGGAATGCGAGCTTCGCGATCCGCCCCGTTTGGCGATTAGGCTAAAAGACTGGCTTGAATTAGCGCCGGGTTAGCGACCCGATTTTCTCGATCCCCTCACCCCCGCACGCTGACTCCGAACGGCACCACCCTATTCAGCGCCACGTGCCCGATCTCGCACCGCCCCAGATACGGCACTCCCATTTCGGCGCACCAGCGGACCATCATCTGTTCGGGTGTCTCGCCGAAAGGCACGTCGTTCTCGACTACGTCGCTGACCGCGCCCAGGCGCACGCCGGCGATGCCCTTCAGCTGCGTGGCGTGCGCCATGGTGAAGAGCATGCGGTCGAGCCGGTACATCGGCTCGCCGACTTCCTCGATCATCAGGACGTGATCGGTGAGATCGGGCAGCCAGGGCGTGCCCGTCATCGCAGTGAGGATCGAGAGATTGAAGGCGGCGGCGGGCTTGCCGTTCAGCAGGGTGGGCTCCAGCGCCTTCTTGTCCTTGTCGATCAGCCAGGAAAGCGCCCATCCGGGCGCTTCGCCGCTATCGTTCTTGCCCATGCTGCTCGCCATCGAGGCATGCGCCGGAAAGCCGATCCGCCGGGCATAAAGCGCGCCGAGCAGGAACCCCATGTCCGAGAAGCCCATATAGGTCTTGGTCTTCGCCGCGGAATTGAGGTGGGGCATCACCATTTCCAGAATGCGGTTCGATCCATAGCCGCCGCGTGCGAACCAGATCGCGTCGATCCCGGGATCGTTGGCGAATTCGAGGAAGGCCGCCGCGCGGACCGCATCGGGTCCGGCGAAATGCCCTTCGGTGAGATAGCATTGCGGGTGGAAAACGATGTCGTGCTGCGGATAAGTGAGCGCCATGAACGCGGCCATGCGCGCCGAGCCTTCCTTGCTGACCGTCCTTGCCGGTGCGACGACTCCGATGCGCATGAATCTTGCCCCTTCGCTTCAAACTGGCGATAGCGCGGCGGAATGGAACATCGCAAACCTTACTTCTTCGTCGGCATCGGCGGATCGGGAATGATGCCGCTGGCGATGATCCTGGCGGGGCAGGGCGCGCGGGTTTCGGGATCGGACCGCAGCCTCGATTCGGGCAGGCTGCCGGCGAAGTTCGACGATCTGGCGAAGCGTGGGGTTTCGCTGTTTCCCCAGGACGGGAGCGGAGTTTCGGGCGGGCAGACCGTCGTCGCATCAGCGGCGATCGAAGCCATTGTGGCGGACATGGTGGCGGCGGAAGCAGCGGGATGCGAGCGCATGACGCGCGCCGAATTGCTCGCCGGCCTGTTCAATGCGGCGCCGCTTTCGATCGGAGTGGCGGGCACCAGCGGCAAATCCACGGTGACCGGGATGATCGGCTGGATCCTGCATGCCTGCGGGCGCGATCCGACTGTTATGAACGGGGCGGTGATGAAGAATTTCGCCTCGCCGGACGCGCCCTTTGCCAGCGCGCTGGTGGGTGCGGGAGAGGCGTTCGTCAGCGAAGTGGACGAGAGCGACGGTTCGATCGCGCTTTATTGGCCCAAGGTGGCGGTGCTCAACAATGTGAGCCTGGATCACAAGAGCCTGGCAGAACTGCGCGACTTGTTCGGCGCATTCGCGGCCAAGGCGGCGACCATCGTGGTCAATGTCGGGGATGCGGAGAGCGCGGCGCTCGCGATGGGGCTGGATCGGGTGCGGTGCATCACCTTCGCAGTAGAGGGAGCGGCCGATCTGGTGGCGCGCAACCTGGCGCCTGAGGCTTATGCGATCGGCTTCGACCTCGAATTCGCGGGCCAGACACACCGCGTTCGGCTGGGCGTGCCCGGGCGGCATAATGTGGCGAATGCGCTGGCCGCGGTGGGCGCGGCGATGGCGGCGGGCGTGTCGCTGGGCGAGGCAGTGCGTGCGATCCATGGCTTTGCGGGGCTCAAGCGGCGTTTCGAGCTGGTCGGCGAGGCGGGCGGCGTGGCCGTGATCGACGATTTCGGGCATAATCCCGACAAAATCGCCGCGACGATCGACACGCTACGCGCTTTTCCCGGGCGGTTGCTGCTGCTGTTCCAGCCGCACGGCTATGGTCCGCTCAAGGTGATGCGCGCGGAGCTGGCGGCGATGTTCGCGGCCAAGCTCGCGGCGGACGACCTGCTGGTGATGCCGGATCCCGTCTATCATGGCGGCACGACGAGCCGCGAAGTGACGAGCGCGGACATCGTCGCGGATGTCGCCGCGGCGGGCCGGCGGGCGGTGCACATCCCCGAACGCGCAGCCGCGTCGGCGTATCTGGTGGCCGAGGCGCGCCCGGGCGACCGCATCGTAGTGATGGGCGCTCGCGACGACACGCTGAGCGGACTCGCCGCCGAGATAACAAAACGCCTGGAGCACTGATCGGCGAGCCTCACGTAAGCTTTTGTTGCAACGCAACATTATTGTCTGGACAGATCGTTCAGCAGGCCACACATTAAATCCGTTATTCCCCGGGGGGTGGAATCACGATGGAACTATTCCAGTTGATCAATTGCGCGCGCGGAAAGCACCTGCGCAGCCGCGACAAAGCATGGCACGACGGCAACATCCTGCATTCGGAATGTTGCGGGTGCGGCAGGCCTATGGTCAAGGACTTCCACGGATGGAAGTTGGAAGACGCGAGCCCTAAGGGGGCGTCGGACAGGCGCTGACTTGCGCGCGGCGATTGCGATACTACGCATCGCGAAACCATCCCGTCAGCCGATGTGAGCGCGGGATGAGGTCGAACTCCAGCAGATGCGGGGACGCACGAAAACCGACACTATATCAACTTTGCTTTCCGTAATGGAAAGGAAGATTGACATAACGTGCCTCGTGCCGTAAAGCTTCCTTTACCGATTCTAAAGGGAGCTTGACATGAATACCAAGAATCCGGCCCAGCGCCGCTATATCGTGCGGTTCGTTCCGGCAATGCTCGCTTATGTGATCGTGCTGTTTGCTTGTAGCTGGGCGATACGGGTTTACCAGCCGGAGGGCGCGGCGCTTTATGCCCTGGCGGCCTTGCCGTCGCTGCCCATTCTGGCGGTGCTTGCGGTGATGGGGCTGTACCTTGCCGAAGAGCGCGACGAGTTCATCCGCAACCGGCTGGTGACCGCGATGATGGGCGGGATCGGCATCACCCTCGCCATTACATCGGTCTGGGGCTTTCTGGAGGAAGGCGCTGATGTAACGCATTTCCCTACTTTCCTGGCCTTCCCGATCTGGTGCGGCGCATTCGGCCTGGTTCAATGCGCGATGAGCCTGCGCGACCGGATGGCAGGCAGCGGGCAATGAATAATCGCCTCCGCGTGCTGCGCGCCGAACGCGCCTGGAGCCAGCAGGACCTGGCCGAGCGACTCGAAGTCTCGCGCCAGAGCGTCAATGCGATCGAGACCGGGCGCTACGATCCGTCGCTGCCGCTCGCCTTTCGCATCGCCGACCTGTTCGAAATGGCGATCGAGGACATCTTCACCAATCCGGCCAAGGGAAATTCCAAATGATCCGCAAATTCCTCTTCACGCTCGCCGCGGCCGCGCTCAGCGCGAGCACCGCTTTCGCGCAGACCGCGGCTGACTACCGTCCAAATCCGTTCGCGACGCGGGCGCACCACATCTCGATAGAGACCACGGGAAAGGGGTCGCCGGTAATTCTGATACCTGGCTTGTCGAGCCCGCGCGACGTTTGGCACGAAACGGCGGCGGCGCTGGCCAAGACCCACCGCGTATATCTGGTGCAGGTCAATGGTTTCGGGGGAGACGATCCGGGCGCCAATCTGCGGCCCGGCGTGCTCGACGGGATCGTTGCCGACCTTCATTCCTACATTGTCAGCGGCAAGCTTCAGGGTGCGGCGGTGGTCGGCCACTCGATGGGCGGGCTGGCCACGCTGATGCTCGCCAGGGCGCATCCGGGGGATGTCGGCAGGGCGCTTATCGTCGATGCGCTGCCGTTCGTGGGCTCCGCCTTCTTTCCGGGCTCGACTCCAGAAAGCATCAAGCCCCAGGCCGAGGCGATGCGCGCGCAGATGGCAGGGCTTCACGGCAAGCCGGTTCCCGACGCGGTGCTGAAGGGGATCGCCAGCAACAATGCAATCAAGCCGGAATCGCGCGCGAAGATCGCGGGCTGGATGGCCAAGACCGACATGCGGGTGTCCGGCCAGGCCCTATATGAGGACATGATGATCGATCTGCGCGGGCAGCTCGGCGGGATCGCGGCGCCGGTGACCGTGCTGGCGCCGTGGACAGCGGCGCGCGGTGAAGCGGCGGTGCTCGGTTTCTACCGCGGCGAATATGCGGGCGCGCCCAAGCTGAATGTGAAGGGGATCGGCGACAGCGGGCACTTCATCATGCTCGACCAGCCCGAGGCCTTTCGCGCGGCGCTGAACGCATTCCTGGCGGATTGAGAGCGCAGCGCAGCGCGAATGGCGGTACGATGCAGTTGCATCGCGCTTTGGGGGAAGCTAGTGGAGCGCCGTCCGGGCTTCCCGGTCACAGCGGCGGGGCTGTAGCTCAGATGGGAGAGCGCTGCAATCGCACTGCAGAGGTCAGGGGTTCGATTCCCCTCAGCTCCACCAGCCGCCAAATCAGAATAAATCGTATTAAATCAATCACTTATCGATAAGCTGTAGCGCTCTCGGTTGGCCCGCAATAGGCTCTTGCTTACAATCTCCCCTTCCTAGCGCTTCTGGAAAACCGCAGATTTCTGCGGTTTATTGCTCAGCAGCTTTGCACATATCTTTGCACATAAATCGTAGCATATAATGATAAATTGACGGCGTTCGAAGCGAGAAGTTACGGATAAACCATAGCTTTTTCTTTAGCGGACCTCTGCAATGCCCAACGCCAGCGGCGGGATTAATTCGCCGGCCTATTCCAATGTCATTGTCCTAAACGACGATCTGCAAATTGCGCAACGCACCGACCAACAGCGGGGGACATGGTACCTCCATAGGCTCGGGTCAAAGTGGGTTCGGCGCAGTCTCGGGACGACAGACTTGAAGACCGCGCGACGGCTCGCATTTGCGGCTTATCAAGTGTGGCAGGCAGACCCGCAGGCCGATTGGCTAGCGGCAATCGGATCAACGAAACACCATGTGGGCTTTGCTAAGATTGCCAGTGAGTGGCTCGCCACGCAGAGCACGGATGCGGACTACAAAGCCGCGGTAATCCGCAAATTCCTTATTCCATATTTCGACGGACAACGGTCGGTCACGGATGTCGCAACAATCAATGACGAGATGATAGCCGATTACAAAATTTGGCGGCTAAACTTCTGGAAGACTGTTGCTGTTGAGCAGGTGGCTGTGCCTGCGACAGTTAGAAGCGCGGCAAAGCAAGCTGCTCACTTCGGCGTTCCGAGCGCAAATACACTCAATCGCGAAAGCCCGACCCTGCGACAAATCCTCGGATATGCTGGGAAGAAGGGGTACTTCGGGACAAAACCTGTGCCAACAGTTCCGACCGAAGCATCGAAAGCAAATCCACGCCCGGCCTTTCTAGGCGATGATTTTGACAAACTGGCGGCGGCTGCGGATGAATGGACTGCCGAAGCAGAAACGGACGAAGTTCGGTGGCGTCGCCAGCTGCTTTCGGACTGGATTTGGGTGGGTCGGTATACGGGTATTCGCTTTCCCCACGAAGCTGCCCAGCTTTCCTGGGGTGATATTCGCCTCGATACAAATCTGCTCCACATAGCGGAGACGACCAAGACCGGCAGGCGCGACGTCCCCCTGAACGAGCTTGCCGCAACTCGACTTAGCGAAATGCTCGCGCGGCGGACTTCATTCGCGAAAACGCACAATCAGACATTCAACCAGGATGAGCCGGTATTTGTGCTTTTGGATGGATGTTCGCAGTGCGATCTCGGTAAGCTATTCAACCAGCTGATGGAGCGGTGCAATTTTGCGGTCCGCGCTGATGGCGTGGCTCATTCCCCGTACGGGCTCCGTCACACGTTTGCGACGTTCGCACTTGCAGAGGGCCTGACTGGGGATCATGTCGCCGAAATGATGGGCACCAGCGTGAAGATGCTCAACGTCCATTATAAGCACGGCACGATCGAACAGACGCGTCGCTATCTGCGCGAGCGGGGGCGGCTCAATCAGAATGAACCGGGCGCGGCGGATTGGAAGCCGCTCACAATTGTCGATCCTGACGCGCTTCCAGAAGGCCACTCGGGTCGCCGAAAGCTGATCCTCGCATCATAGCTCCCTGCCCCTGCAAGGGCTCGTGTAGGGCAGGAAAATCTTCTGCGCACCCTCGGAAATGCTACGCCTCATTTCACCCTTGTAGAGCTCCACAGGGATAGCGCTGACAGGGCAAGTTTTGCGCCGGACGAGGATTGTCTGGTGCCAGGTTTATGGTTGCAAATCACGCAGGCTTAACGAGCTGACAAACTGGTCATGGCAAAGGGGGTAATCCGAGCTCGCCCAGGAAGACATTGTGCTCCTTAGTGGCGACGGCAATCTTGTCGTCCAGCGCAGTCAGTTTCGCGTGGACGGCCGCAAGATCGATTTCTTCCTCTGCTGTCGCTGTGCTGACATAGCGCGAGATGTTCAGGTTGAAGTCATTTTCCTTAATCTCGGCCATTGGCACACGGCGGGAATAGCGCGGCTCCTCGGTCCGGTGCTGATAGGTCGATACGATCTTGCCAATATGGTCTTCCGAAAGGCGGTTTTGCCGCTTACCCCGGTCAAAATGCTCCGCCGCATTGATGAACAGCACATCGTCAGGTTTCTTGCACCGCTTGAGCACTAGGATGCACACGGGAATGCCGGTCGAGTAGAACAAGTTGGCAGGCAGGCCGATAACCGTATCGATATGGCCATCCTTGAGCAGCTTGGTGCGAATGCGCGCTTCCGAGCCGCCCCGGAACAGTACGCCATGCGGCAGGATGATGGCCATGACGCCATCCTGCTTGAGAAAGTGGAAACCGTGGAGCAGGAACGCGAAATCGGCGGCTGACTTGGGCGCAAGCCCGTAGTTCTTGAACCGCACATCGTCGGACAGCGCGTCCGTTGGCGTCCACCGATAGCTAAATGGCGGATTGGCGACCACGGCGTCAAAGCGCGGCATTTTTGCCGGGTTCGTCTCGCGCAACATCTCCCAATCATTGGTCAGCGTATCGCCGTGGAAAATCTCGAACTCGGTATCCTTCACCCCGTGCAGCAGCATATTCATGCGCGCGAGGTTGTAAGTCGTGATGTTCTTTTCCTGACCGTAAATCTTGCCGATGCCGTGCACGCCCATCCGGTTGCGGACGTTGAGCAGCAGCGATCCTGAGCCGCAGGCAAAATCGAGCAGACTATCGATGTGGGCACGCTTGCCCGTCGCGGGTTCCTGCCCGTCCAGCGCCACGATTTCGGAAAGGATGTCGGACACGAACTGCGGTGTGTAAAATTCCCCAGCCTTCTTGCCCGATCCGGCAGCAAACTGCCCGATCAGATATTCATAGGCATCGCCCAGCGTGTCACTGTCGGTGGAGAAGGATTTCAGCCCGGTCGCAATCTCGGTGATGATTTTGCAGAGCGCGGCGTTGCGGTCCATGTAGGTCTTGCCCAGCTTTTCCGATGACAGATTGATTTCGGAAAACAGCCCGTTGAACGTGCTCTCGAAGGACTGATCCTCGATATACTTCATGCCCGATTGCAGGGTGTTGAGCAGTTCGCCGTTCTGCACCCGCGCCAGTTCGACAATGCTGGTCCACAAATGCTCCGGGCGGATGACATAATGGACCCGGCGGCGCATCAGCCGCTCAAAATCCTCCGCATCCTCGGCATTGGCTGCATACCAATCGGTCAGCGGGGCGCGTTTGTCTTCCTCTTTCAGGGCTGGGTAATCCGGCCCTAACTCCTTCGCCGCCGCCGCCTCATAATTGTCCGACAGATAGCGCAGAAACAGGAAGGCCAGCATATAATCGCGGAAATCGTCCGCGTTCATGGCGCCGCGAAGCTGGTCGGCGATCCTCCACAGGGTATCACCCAGTTTCTTGTGTTCCTGATCGGTCATTGGGCGTTCGCCTGCTGTAATTCTTCTGCGAAGAGTTCGGGATTGAAGGGAAAGCGCACCCTGAAATCGTTCAGGATACGCCGGAAATATTCCTTGTTTTCGGGCACCATCTCGGTTGGCTCAAACAGCGAATAATTGCCGTGGCTCATTACGTTGATGAGCCGCGTGTGCAGAATGCCGTCTGGGTCGTCCCTGTCCTTTTCGATGCAGGAAGAGAAGCCGGGGAAGCCGTGAAAACTAGCGGTCTTTTCCAGAACGGCGCGCAGCATGTTGAAATGATAGGTGTAGAGGTTGCCGCTATCCGCCGCCTTTTGCAGCTCGGCGAGCAGTGCGACGTGATGAAAAAAGGGCGTATCGCCGGTTTCACGGACAAGATAGGCGTTGTCATTCTTGGCCAGAAACAGGCGTTCGACTTTTTTGTTATTCCGGCCAAACTCGTTCCACAGCACGTTGAAGAAAAGTGTGTGATGTGACGAAACGACAGTCTGAAGGCCGTTGTCCTCACGTTTCAGAAGTTTTGCCAGATGGTTGGCGACGGCGATGGCGTTGTGCTCGTCCAGCGATGAGATCGGGTCATCGACATAAACGTAGCGGACCCATTGATAGGCCTCTGCCCCGTCAATCGCGAGTTCCACGATGGCGAGGAAGAAGCACCATATGAAAATATTCTCTTCGCCGCGCGACACCTTGATGTTGTCCAGGGTCTCGGTGTGCGTGCCGCCATCCTCGGCTGTCATGGTCAGGACGCGCGAAAAGCGGACATTCCAGTCACCGCTGTCTTCGCGGGCATCGATTACGAAATCGAAATCGGCATAGCGTTGCAGCAGCGGGCGAATGCGGTTGTCGAGTTCGAGCGAAGCCAAACCATCGAAGAACCGCGACGCCTTGTTCAGTTTCAGCTTTCGGTCGGCATCGCCATCGAGATCATTGTCCCACGAAAACAGGTCTTCGGTGAAGGCGTTGAAATAGAGCGTATCGCGGGCGTCGCCCTGCTTGCCAATATCCTTGAAGGCCATTGATAGGCGCGTTTTGCCGGTGCCATTATAAGCATAGAGCAACACGTATTTCTTGTTGCCCTGCTCAGGATCAAAGAGATTGCGCAAATGCGCTGCAAAGGTCGGCAGGTCGGCATAGGCGGCGGCAGGCCTCATGCAACCGCCCCAGCAACCGACGGGAAAAGTTGCTCCATCAAGCCATTTTTATGAGATTTTAAGTGCTTAACTCTCGCCGATTGCGATGCCAGTAATTTGTCTAGCCAAGTCAGCAGGTCGACAATTCGTTGCTGCTCAGCAGCGCGCGGCAAAGCCAGCTCAATCGCCTCAAGCTCGTCGGTATTGAGCTTTCCGGTGCCATGCCCGGCAATGACCACCATCTCCAACAAGCGTCGTTTGCTAGCGAGCAACGCGAATGCCAAAAAAAGTCCATTTACGCCGGTTCTTGGCACCAGCGCTTTGACATCTTGGTTGCAGGCCATCTCTCGGCGTAGCACGCAGATTGGTACATCTTTGAGCAGGGTCATCCCCCGAGTCAGTATCAAAAGACTGTCCGCTGGGACCAATCGAGCACCAACATTGACGGCCGCGAGCGAGATGTGATCTTGAGTGTCATCTAAGAAAAGCTGCTTCATATCCTTGGCTGATGCCCAAGGGATCGACCCATTCCAGAACAGTGGGTTAGACTTATCGGGTGTGCTGCCGGACTGGAGAGATACGAGCGTTTCCAGACTGCTTATTACCCATTCCCCTGCATCCTGAAATTCGGGGAAGCGGAGGCGGGGAGTGGTTTCGCCTTCGGCGGGGAAGAGCTGATGCATCAGACCCTTTTTGTGATCCCGCAGCGCCGTTAGCTTTTCCGTCTCGGCGGCGATCAGCGTGTCGAGTGACGACAGGCAATCAGCTATTTTCCGCTGCTCGGCATTTTCCGGCGGACAGGGCATTTTAACCGCGTAAAAGTCGTCCGACCGGATATTCAGTAGGCCGTTACTGCGCGCTCCGCTTGTAATGAAGCTTGCCAACTGTCGCCCGTGGACATTTTGATCAAAGAGCGCTTGGAGGAAGCGTGGTTGATACTCATCGTTAAGTCGAAAACACAGGAATGCGCTTGAGGCCGCTGCCTCATCAAACTCGGTTAGCTGGCATACATACCCTTGCGGGAAAGCCGTCGAGTTTCCCTTATTGTAGGCAAAATCGCCCTTCCTCAGATATGTATAGTTTCGATACTGGTCACCGGAGATGTCTCGCCCGAATTTGGAGGCTTGAGACACAAAGCCCTTTCCTGCTGTGATGCTGACCGGCGTCAACTTCGCATTGCCGGCCTTCTCAGAAATCGGGGTGCAGAGCTGACCAAGGGGCTTAGCAAGCCAAGCACCGCGGCCGCGAAACTCCGGAAACCGTAGCTTCGGCACTAGCCCTTGACTATCGCTCGCCTGCTCCGTCACTGCCGTACCTCACTGCTCATAAGCACTGAGGCCGGAAATCTCGCGTCCTTGGGCAAGTTTGTGCAGCAACGGTGACAGATCTTCCATTAGCGCTAATTCCTTTTGGGTGCGCGCTTTCCAGCCTAACCCAAGCGGGGCCAGCAGTTCGTTCAGCCGTTCGCCATCAAAAATGCGGCGGCGTATCACTTCTTCGACAAAGGCTTGGAACGCGGCTGGCTCAATTTGATGAGCGTTCGCGATGGCGGTTAACTCCTGTGCCTTCTTGGATTCCTTAAAGTTTTCATATCCGGCGCGAATGGCGTTTTCATCGAGCGCCTTGTTGGCCTCCAGCCCCCGGATATACTCCGCGATGTCCTCGCGCTCATCTATGAACTTCGCGTCAGCCTGAATGAGGCCGATCAACTGATCGCGGTTCATTTTAAGCTTGCCGGGCTGCTGCTGGGTGTAGCGGGCGATCAGCCCCATGATGTAATCATAGTCGATGACTGACGAGGCGAAGAGCACGAACTCGAAATCGAGCATTTGCACCAGCGGATCGGCGGCGTCGCCCTTTCGATCTTGCTGCTCTTTCAGCCGCTGCGCGGTCTCAAGATAGGCGCTGCGGAAGCCTTGCAGCGTTTCAGCGGGCACGGTCGCGCTGATCTGGTCGCGCTGATCGTCGCTCAAATCGGTATATTGGTCGAGCTGTGTCTTGAGGCGTTGCACCTCTTTGAACATCGTGACGAACTGGCTGCGCGCTGCATCACCTTTCAGATGGGGCACATCTTCCGGCGCAGCCGTGAGGCCCTGTGAGGCCATGAACTCGCCCAGCTTTTTCACCGCGCCTTGCAGATTGTCGATGACCGTGGGCGCGGGATCGACCAACCAGATTTCGCGCGCCTGATCGATCTTTTCGCCTGAGAAGAGCGCAATTGCCTCTTCGACATTCTGCTGCTGCTGGCGGAAATCCAGAATATTGCCGTAAGGCTTGGTGTCGTTCAGTACGCGATTGGTGCGCGAGAACGCCTGGATCAGCCCATGATATTTGAGGTTTTTGTCAACATAGAGCGTATTCAAAAATTTTGAGTCGAACCCGGTCAGCAGCATATCGACCACGATCACGATGTCGATTTTCTGGCTGTGCGGCAGGTCAGCATTCGGGAATTGCTGATCCTTGATGCGCTTCTGCACGTCCTGATAATAGAGGTCGAACTCGCCCACCCTGTGGTTCGTGCCATATTGCTCGTTATAATCGTCAATGATGGCTTTGAGAGCCTTCTTCTTGGCCTCGGGGTCTTGCTTGTTATCGAGCTGCTCCTGCGGCAAATCCTCCTGAATTTGCTGCACATCCTTGTTGCCCTCAGCAGGTGGCGAGAATACGCACGCAATGTTGAGCGGACGAAAGTCCGGGTCGGCGACTTGCCGCTTGGCCTGCATTTCCTTGAACTTATCGAAGTATTCGATGGCTTCGTTGATCGAACTCGTCGCCAAGATGGCGTTGAACTTCCGCTCAGCCGTGGCCGCGTCATGCTTCGTAAGGACGGTCTCGACGACCTTTTCCTTTTTCAGCCCTTCGCCCGGTTTCGGTAGGCGCTCGCCCTCGGCTTTGTAATAATCGATATGGAAGCGGAGGACATTGCGATCCTCAATCGCATGGGTGATCGTATATTCGTGCAGGCTGCGCTGAAATAGGTCGTCGGTGGTGCGGAAACTCGCCTGTTCGCCCTCAACCTGCTGGTAGCTGGCATTCTTCTCGAAAATCGGCGTGCCGGTGAAGCCGAACAGCTGCGCCTTTGGGAAAAACTCCTTGATCGCCTTGTGGTTCTCACCAAACTGCGACCGGTGGCACTCGTCGAAAATGAACGCCATACGCTGATTGCGCAGGGGCTCCAGCCGCGCCTTGTAGTTCTTCTTGTGTGCGCCATCGAGCGCTAGCCCCAGCTTCTGGATCGTGGTGACGATCACCTTGTCGGCATAATCATCAGACAGCAGGCGGCGCACCAGTGTTTCGGTGTTGGTGTTTTCCTCGACGCAGCCTTCCTGAAAGCGGTTGAACTCTTCGCGCGTTTGCCGGTCGAGGTCCTTGCGGTCTACCACGAATAGGCATTTTTCAATGTCCGGGTTGTCCTTGAGCAGCGTTGAGGCCTTGAACGATGTCAACGTCTTGCCGCTGCCCGTGGTGTGCCAGACATAGCCATTGCCGCAGTTCTGCTGAATGCTCTCGACAATCGCCTTCACCGCGTAAATTTGGTAAGGGCGCATCACCATGAGCTTCTGCTCGCTGGCGACGCGCACCATGTAGCGGCTGATCATCTGCCCCAAGGTGCATTTTGCCAGAAACTTGTCGGCGAAGCCGTCCAGGTGGACAATCTTCCGATTGTCCTCCGCCGCATATTGATAGACCGGCAGAAAGCGCTCGTCGGCATTGAAACTGAAATGGCGGGTGTTGTTATTTGCGAAATACCATGTGTCACCGTAGTTACTGACGACAAAAAGCTGAATGAAGCACAGCAAGGTTCGGCCATAGCCATTGCCAGGCTCGTTCTTATACTCAACAATCTGCTGCATCGCCCTTCTCGGGCTGACTTGAAGGGTTTTCAACTCTAGCTGAACGACGGGGACGCCATTGATGAGTAGGATCACATCATAGCGATGATGGCTGTTATCGGTGTTGATGCGAAGCTGGTTGATGACCTCAAAGGTATTTTTGCACCAGTCCCGGGTATTAACCAGCGTGAAGTTGAACGGTGTGCCGTCATCGCGCAGAAAGCTATTATATTCTCGCAGCGTATGCGCAGCAGCAAAAACGTCGGGCGTCACGATCTGTTCGAGCAGCCGCTGAAATTCGCTACTGGATAATTTTACCCGATTTAGAGCCTCAAACCTTTCACGGAAGTTTCGTTCCAGCGTCAAGCGATCACGGATATCGGGACGGTATTCATATTTGAGCTCGGTAAGTTTGGCGATCAAATCCCTTTCAATATCGCTCTCTGTCGCCACCATTACCCCAAACCCAGTCCTTTTCGGTGCGGGATCCGCCACTTCCGATGAAGCAAGCGGCCGCCCCCTTGTTGCGATCAGAATGTCCTTGCTCCCCCGTTTCTGGCCGATTTGCAGTCGGCAAGCAATCTTAACGGGGAAAAGGGCCGGCCTGCTCGTTCGGCTTCAGCCGTGCGCCTCACGCGCTTCCGTTGTCACGATCTAACCGCGGCCGCCAGCCCCCAATGGTATCGATGCGTCTTGTCCTGGAAATGGGAGCGGCGCGCTTGTGAGGAACGTCACGCTAGTGGGACGCGAAGCGGAATGGTGCGGTAGCTGGGCAGACACAACGAGGTAACGCGCTTGTGAGGGCGCGTTAAGGGCTACCTCGGTCCGTGGATTTCTGAAACGGGTATCGCTGCAGGTGTTTGGCAGCGCGCTTAATTGATCGCGTCTCCAGTTACCTCGCCGGCGGGCTGACTTGGTGAAAGCGAAACCAGCGGCGGCCAGGGGCGGCGGCTTCGGACGACAATATGAGCGTCTGCTTGTCCCGTGACGAGCAGCACGCGCAGCGCGCGAAAGTGCTGCTCCGTGATATCGCGGGCATCGTAGCGTCGCATCAATATTCCTCCGCAAGCATGATGGTCAGCACGCGCTTCACAGCGGCGGGATCGGCTGGGTCGGGATCGCGGGATGGATCGTCGTCGGGCGGATAATAATCGATCTTCCAGAAGATGCGGTGCCCGTGGACCGTCATGGCCTGGAAGTCACCCTCGAAATATGGGTCGTTGTCGGGGCCGAATTCTCCCGGCATTTGCACCGTGTCCATGATGAGCCGCTGTGTTGCCGGCGGCAGCGCCGCCACACCCGCCGTCATGAACATCTGGCCGCCCCTGCCGGTGAAGCGAAACTCCTCATTGAGGCGGGCAATTGTCGCTGCCCGCCTCAAATCAGTGGGCATCAGCCGCCCTTCTTGGCGCGCGGCTTGAAGTTCGCCTTCCGCTCGGCGCTCGCCGCCGCTAGCGCCTCGTCCAGCTCGCCGGCATCAGTTGCTTGGATCAGCGTGTCGATCATGCTCGGCAGCGCATCGAGCCTGCCGACTTCGATGCAGGTCATGCCCTTGCTCAGTTCGAGCGGCTTGCTGCCATATCGCGCCTGGAAGAACAGCGTTCCCGCCGCATCCTTGAACCAGCCGCGACGCACGTGGCGCGGCGCTTCTGCGCGGACGCGCTGGCCGTTCTCGCCGTTGCGAAAAACGATCTTGGTCGCGTTATAGGGACGACCCTCGACATCGGCCTGCGCGGCGGCCTTTTGCTCGTTGAGATAACGCAGCAGTTTCGAACGCGCCGTGAGCTTGGGATCGGACACGCGCGCGGGTCCGGCGGCGGAAAGCTTGAGGTTCTTCAGGACGGACATGCAATTCTCCATTGCGGTTAACAACAATGGAAATCGGTAATGCCGCTGCGCCAGAGAGCGACCGAAGACTTGATTTAATTCCCCGGCCCTCAGACCAGAAGAAAGGGTCCAGATCTCCCTTTGCGGTGGAGGAATTATTTTCCCGGCTTCCAGTAGCCAAACCATTTGAGGGCCGGGCATTTTGCTGCGCCTTTGGGGATGTGGTTCAGCGAAAGGTTGAAAACCGAGCCGCCAAGGAACAGCGCTATTTCCACTGGTGCGCCCGTCTCTTGCCACAGAAGCGCGGCGGCCTTCGGCACGACGTGATTGTTCGCATCTTTCAGATGCGCAATCGCGACTGGTATTGCCATATCCATGCCGTCGGCCTTCACCGCCAGGCGCATATCCGCGAACGCGCCAAAGACATTCTCATAGAATGCGTCATGGCCAGCTGGGGCGCTTCGTTTGAAGAAGCGCGGCTGGGACAGGAATGCAATGCTGAACTTGGCAAAATTCTTTGCGCTGACTCCAAGGTGGGCGTTCACCTTGAAGCGGGCGCGGCTACGGCGTTTCCGTGCGCTGGACTTCTGTGCTGGTACGCCGTTGTCAAAGAAGTCACATCGACAGTAGCCGAGGGCCACCTTCAGTAGCGGGCCTCCGGCATCCCCATCCCCATCCGCATCAGCCTGACCATTTCCTTCCTGCACGGACGAAGGTGGAACCGGAGCCGTGCAGGCCTCATTCTCTTGGAGAGCAGCGCGAGCCGGTGGAGGCGAAGCAAAAGAGTTATCTGGTGTTGCAACGAGCGTGGCGCTGGGGTTCTGCGAACCCGGCGTGCAACCATTATTCTCAGTCTTCTTATCTAATAATGGTTGCACGGTTTGACGCGCCGGGGCCGTACAACCGATACGAGCTAGAATGTCGTCCGCGCTTAGCTGTCTGCGGGTTTCAGGGGTCGTTGCACGATGGGCGTTGGCGTCTGCATCGGCCTTACTGGCACCGTGCAAAGCCACCCGTTGCACGGTTGGAATTTGGTCATCGGGCATATGCGTTGCACGGCCGTTCGCAGCATGCACCGCGTTGGAGAACTGATACGCTGTCCCAAGACCCTCCAACTCAGGATGGCGGACGATGCGAAGCCGGCGTGCAAGACGAGCAGATTCCATCTCGATGTCGATGCGAGCGAGTTGATCCAGTGCGGTATTGCCGCTTGGCAGGTTAGAAATGTTCACGAAAATTACCTCTCAAAAAGAAATGCCCCGGGTGCTGCAACACCCGGGGCAACGGCGCGCGAGAGGTAATCAGCGCACAGGGAAAGTCGTGAAAATCAAACTATGCCAATGCCCTCCCGCTCTCATCGCCTGTTGCAGCAGGTTACCGCATATTTATGCAGCCTCCGGGGTCAGCATCGCAATATTCTCGAGGGCTTTAAAAATTTAGCGGCTAAACTTCCTCACCGTCCCCGTCGATTTCCGGAATTTTGATCGCCCTTCCAGCGGCGAAAAGGACTTCTTCAACCTGATCGGGTTCGAAGCGTCGTTCCAGCTTCCGGCACAGCGAGTTTATGCCGGAAATATAGTCGAGGTACGTGGTGACTTGATTTACGCTTTGAACTTTCTTGCCGAAGGGCAGCGTTTCGTCCCTTTGCCGTACCAACTGAATTCTGAGAGAATAAAGTTCAGCGAAAGTCTCGCTGACAATCGCTTTTATGACCTGGCTGTCGTAGATTAGGCACCGTCCAGATGTCGCTTGGATGCCCGCAAAATAGGCAATCTTCGACGTGGATGATGTCGCAATCCCACTGATTGGTGTATTCAGCGCCTTGATAATCTCCGTGGGCGTGCAATCGCCCGGGCGCCCTTGCAGCGATCTTACTTTATCGACGAGCTTGTCGATATGAGGCCAAGCATTTCTCAGATCGGCCGGTCGTTTTGGGTTTATAAAGCCATTTGGGAAGCCCCACACCAGCGAGAACACGACGCCTTTACGAACATCTTCTCGGAACGCTTGTTTCACATCCGCACGGGTAAATTCATTGCGGGAGAAACGCTCGGTTAGCTCATCCACGTAGGGAAGACTGTGCTTCTTCCACGCGGTTGGGCGGAAACGTTCACCCAGACTGTCCGGGCTGAGCTCCCGTAGGACAGGGAGGATCGAGATTGGCGCAAGTGGGAGCATCGGGCGAATTTACCGATCCGCAATCTTTCGCCAAGGCGCTTTTTAGGATGGAGGAGGCAGGAGGCGATAAACGCTGGCACGCCCAATACCCATCTCCCGAGCGATATCGACCGGTCGCATGCCCCCAGCGTGCATTTCCCGGACACGATCGACCGGAATAGTCGCGCGGCGCCCCTTGTAAACACCAGCCTCTTTTGCCCGAGCGATGCCGTCGCGCTGGCGCTCCTTGCGAATTTCAGTTTCAAATTCAGCGACGGCGGCGAGAACCGCTAGCGTCAGCTTGCCTGTGCTGCTTGTGGTGTCCACGCCAGCTTGCTGCACAACCCGCAAACCGCAGCCCTTGGCAGACAATCGCTCAACGATTTGGTGCAAATCCAATACGGAGCGGGCAAGTCGATCGAGCCTGGTGACCGTAAAGGTATCCCCCTCGCGTACAAAATCGAGCGCGGCGGTAAGGGCCTGACGGCTTTTGGTGCTCGTCCCGCTCTGCTTCTCGCTGAACGTTTTCTCGCACCCGGCCTCCGCGAGGACCGCTTCCTGTACGTCCAAGCTCTGGCCTGCGCTGCTGACCCGAGCATACCCCACAATCATATCGGCCTCCGTCTTGGTTGGATCGAGACCAAGGTTACGATGTGTCTTTTGGAGGATCCGTCAACCATAAGGCGACATGCGTCGCGTCTTCCTCAGGTGTCTTGATGCGGCATACTTGTCGGAGACACTTTAATTTCTAAATGCATCCGCGAGCTCAGCAGCACGGAGAACGGAGCAGACGCTCCCTTTCCGCTAACATTAAATGCGCTCTCCTCTCGCCGGCGAACCTTTGATTACCTGCGTGACCGAGCGCGTGCTCGTTGTCTTCCCACGTAGGCATGATAAGCTGCGACCAGGAGGGATCTGAATGGTTGCTTTGAAAACAGAACGGCGAGTGTTTTTGTGGCGTGTGAGCCCTCACGCCGCTCCGAAGGATGCGGGGATAACGGTCACATTCGATCAGATTTTCCAAATTCTCAACGATGCGTTCGTTAGCAAGAAGGCCTTCGCTCACCTCGATTCTGATGGAAACATCGTGCCATCAACCGCAAGCGCAGACCCCAAGAAGTGCATATTCATCGCGGATATCCAGGTTACTGCGGATAAGAAACATTGCACATTCCTTATCAACCGTGGCGATCCTGACGTCGCTCATCCAAGCTTCATCAACCCCATTGCTCAAACGGTCGAAAACGTGGCGCCGAAGGGCGATCAGGTTCAAGGTTGGTCAGCTCATATGACCATCGCCACTGTGGCCGACAGCAAAGGTCAGCACCGTGCCTGTTTTGAGCGCATGCAAGGTGTGTCGAGCACCCTTGTTCAACGCTATCTCGATGCGCTCACTGATGCCGCCACCGAGGGCGATCCAGCTTATGTGTATGACAAGCCTCTGAAGCGAGGCAAAAAAACCGTCATTGAGCAAAGGCCTTACAAGTTGCGGTTGGGGATTAACAAAATCCCCTCGGAAACCCTGCAGAAAGACCTGAACGACGGTGTCCTTTCGGAAATCACATTGATTAAGACCGAACCCTCTTATGCCGGGCCGGGAAACCCCGAAGTCCTGAATTCCGTAAAAGAGAAGCTGACCATCCATACCAAGAAGGTCGCCAAGGATTCCGCGATGGATTATATAAAGGAGGTCACGGGCTGGGCGAAGGCCCACAACTATGACGAAATTCAATTCCGCATAAACAGTCTTCCAGGCGACACTACCGCCTCACCCCGCTTCTTGTTGGAGAAGGCGGACGCCATGGACACGTTGTACGCGCGCTCACGCAGGCTGACTGGATTTACAGCGCTCCTCGAAACTTGCTATGCGCAAATTAGCCCGGAAATATCATCTAAGATGTTGGCCGAGCTAACCAACGAAAGCCTTTGGTAACGTGCGGTGGGCCGCAAGCCAGCTAGGTTCTCCCTTACGCTACCTCCAGATAGCTCAGGGTAACGGCTGGTTTACGTCAAAACTCACTTACGATTTTGTGCTTCCCGCAATTTTGGCGACGATATGCGCAGCGGCGGTGCTGTATTTTTCGCTTCCGCTCAGACTGTATTCTGAAACCGGTTTAATTCCGGGGGTCATCAACCTCCTCAATCTGCTCATCGCATTTTTTATCGCAGCTTTGGCTGCAGTGGCGACATTTGATCGGCCGGGCCTTGATGACCCTCTGAAAGGTGAGCCGGCTACCATGAAGAGGAAGAAAAAATCTGGCGTTATTGTGGATCACATTCTGACCCATCGTCAGTTCGTATGTTATCTATTTGGATTTCTCTCGTTTGCCTCGGTCAGTTTGCTGATAGGGCTTTATGGCTTTAGATTAGTCGGGCCGCCGCAGTGGCTTGACGGGGATTTATCAATCTCGCTTGTTCAAGCGGAATTACATCTAAAACCGGTGATCAAGGCGGTCGGGATTTGGATTTTTTTCTTCGTCCTGTCTCAGATTGTGATCACCACTCTGCTTGGTATCTATTTTCTTTGCGATCGCCTGCAGTTCCTTGACGATCAGGCAGACTGATTTAGGTAAGTTCATGGCGGCTATGTACCAAAGTGCATCGGGGCCTGATCATGCGGCCCTCTGAAGCTCAGCTATTTTCTGAAATTCACTGAGCAGATCGGCATGATGCTTAGCGAGATGCCGGACCACTCGAACATTTCCTAACAGCCGCTGCACGTATCCGGTGGCTAGAACCAGATCCAGGTGATCCGCACCATAGGACTGTTCGATCAGCTTGAACTCTCGGTCCAGCGCTTCGGATTCCCGTCCCATCAACGAGATTTGCTCGTCCGTCAGGCCCCGAACGACCTTGCGACGGCCCTCCACCAATTGATCGTCAGGTGTGCCCGCGACAATCGACCGCACATATGATGTCGAGTATCGGTTCATCGCTATCATCATCTCGGCGGCGACGATTTGCCTCATGGGCTTCAAGCGCCGCAGGTCGACGAATGCGTTTAGTGGAACGTGCTTGTCTCTAAGCAGGTCCGCTGCTTCGGGGCAGATGCCAACAAGCAGATTCCGCTTCTTGCGGATGCTCGCAATATCGACATTCAGCGCGCGGGCTAAGCGCTCCTCCGGAACGCCTTTCTTGACCGCATTCAGGATCATTTTGTGTTCCTGAATGATCGCGATCCGGCTCACGCGCCGATTGTAGGTGAAGGCCTCATCTTCGGTAGCGACGAGGCAGATCACCTCGGCGTCGCCGCGTTCCCGGAGAATATCAATCCGCAAATGTCCATCGAGCAAATGGTAGCGGCCTGTATCAACACTATCCCGCGCCACGACCGGAGGCTCGATAATCCCCACCTCAGCAATCGACGCCGCGATCTGACCATATTTGACGGACTTGCGAACGTTAGTCGGCACCTCTCTCAAAGGCGCTATATCGCTGATCGAAATGCGCAAAGTTGCTCGCTCAAATGCTAGCGCAACGGGAGGTGCATTCTTCGACGACCTCATTGCAGCATCCCCTCGCCAGGTTTGAGCCGCGCGCCGATGTTTTCGGGCATCGTTGCTAGACCTTCGTCTTCTAGCAGCCCCAAAAATTGCTCATCGCGCGTCAATCGGCGAAGCGCTTCGGAAATAAACAGAAGTCTGTTTCTGGTAGTTTCCGTCCGGCGGATCAGCGCTCGCTTTCGATCAGTATCCTCTCGATACGCCTTCACCAGCGCGTCTGCAGAAACCCTCTCGCGGGATTTAGTTTCGACCGTGGCCAGACCCTTACCGCGTCGTCGTCGAAGCTCGATTAGCCGCTTGGCGGCAATTAGCTTCCGGCCCTTAAGCAGGCCGCGTTCGTAGGCATTCGATAGGGCAGCTTGAACATCGTGGTCTTCAGCCTCCGCGATCTCAACCGCAACGCTGACAGGGATAATGCCACTTTCAACAGATCGCAGGAGGCGTTGTTCGCCCTTCTCGATGAGCCGCGCAACGCCATGAACGTATTCGAGCGTGAGGCCGGTCTTTCGCGCGATTTCTGACGAGGAGTGGCCGCGCTCCTGCATGCCGCGAATGTCCTGAAGGAGATCGAGCGCACGATGCTGCCGTCGCGCACAGTTCTCGACCAGGCTTGCGATCAGGCAATCCTCGGAATCCGCAGTTACAACAAGCGCGGGCACCTCATGCTGCCCCAGAGACTTATACGCCTCCAGCCGCCCTTGCCCACAAACGAGATCGTAGAAGGGACCGCCGGCCTCCATCCGCCGAGATACGGTGATCGGCTTTTTGAGGCCAAGCTGGGCGATGTTATCGACAATCTCCTTGAACGACTTCTTGTTGCGGACGCGCGGATTGACCACCGTGATACGATCAACAGGGATCATCTCGACGCGCTGAGAGGGAAGGGCCGACATCAGGCCGCTGTCCGCAGCGGAATGCGGGCTGCCATCCGATAGAAGGTATTTAGGGTGTCGAACCGATAAGCGTCGAGCGAGAGCCCATTATATTCTGCGAGGCGGAGCACCGCGTCGCGCATGTCCAGGCGCGGTAGCAGATAATAGTCGTGCGCTTGCTCGTTCGAGGTGTCCATCCGCACCGCGACCGTGATGTCGGCTTTCAATTCAGTGTCGAGACGCAGCTTCCACCGCAGCGATCCGGCTGCAGTTTGGAAGCACCGAACAATCACGATCGAGGCCGTGAATTCTTGATTGATGGACAACTGATCGGTTGCCGGGTCCTGGCTTGCCGTACCACCCGCTGCTTCTATGCCACGCAGTACTGTATCGATGATTGCGGGGTGCAGCGCTCGTAGCTTTCGGTTGGTTTCGAGATATCGATAGTCATGGTCGGGCGAGAAGCCGACCAGGGCATAGGCTCGAAGCAGGCTACCGAACCTGGATCGGAAGGCGCTGCTCGACGGACAATCGTCAACCTCGTCGATGATAAGCCCGGAAAGGTAGCCACGGCTTTCCAATATCTGCGCAAGCAGCTCCAGCATGCGTTCATCGCTAAGGCGGTCGGAACGCGCCGCGATGATAGTTTGGGCACGGTCAAAAAGTTCAGCCGTGACGATGCCGGAAAATGCACCATCTGAGCGCACCCAATCCTGTGGCGCGTTCTGCACGTGCGAGCTTTTGAGCTTGAAGGAGGTCCGGCCCCAGACGTTATTGCCGATATACTTCTCATTGATCAGCATCTGGTGGACTGAGCCCCGCGTCCAAGCGCGGTTCAAGTCCGTCGCTATGCCACGCCGATTGAGTTCATCGGCAATCTGGCGCTCGGACAAACCATCCTCGACAAACAGTCGGTAGACGTCGCGAACGATCTCGATCTCGGCATTGGGACCAGGGACCAGGATGACGCGGTCGGTGGCAATGCTTTTGTGCTCGCCACGATCAAGCAACCCCTTGGTCGTGCCCGACTGATCGACCAGCATGCGACGCAATCCGAAGCCCGCAGCACCTCCCTGACGGTATCCAAGTCGGATCAGATTAGCTTGCCCGGCGAACACCTTGACCGAGAGCTCTCGGCTATATTCGCCCGCCATCGCCCGCTTCACGGTCTTTATGATCGATGACCCGATGCTGCCATCGTTCTCGAACTGCTCCGCGCAATAGTGCACCTGCACCCCGGCACGCCTGCAGCGTAGTTCATATGTGGCAGCTTCGTCAGGGTCTTGGAACCGGCCCCAACGGCTTACGTCGTAAACGATCAGCGCGTTGAAGTCTGCGCGGCCATTTTCGACATCGTTCAAAAGGCGCTGAAGTGCCAACCTGCCTCCCAAGTTGAGGCCGCTTTTCCCCTCATCCGCGTAGGTGCGTACGATCTCATAGCCACGCTGGTCGGCGTATCGCTGAATGGCCTCCGATTGATTGTCGGTCGAATATTTTTGATGCTCGGTGGACATGCGCACATACTCTGCCGCCCGAATTCTCGGGGCGTCTGAAGAGGCGTCGGTCCCGCCTGTATGCATCCAATTTATTACCATCGCCGGCCTCAAAATGGCTCGGCGGCATAAGCCGCTGCGAATAGCCACTTAATGCAAAAGAGGCAGAACCATGGTTCCTAAAAGCGGAACTCGAGTTCCGAAATCACGATTTCCGATTTCGGATAGTCAGTTGGCCAATCTCATCGCCGAGGCGTTGCAATACGAGCTGGGGCGGAAGTCGCCGGGCATCCAAAACGATCATGGGCTGGACGAGCGTTTCGGATCACACGGCTCGAGATTGGCTGAGTGGACGAAAATGTCCCAGCAGCCCGCACCTCCTTGCGCTAGCGCTTAACTCACGAGCTATAATGCGACTTGTGTTGAACCTGACGGGACATGAGGAAATTCAGGTTCAGCTGAACCTACATGAGATCGAGAGCGCTCTAGAAGACGCCTTGACGCTGGTGCGTACGGTCGAAGGCTAGGCGGTCACCGTGTTGGTCCTGACAGTCCAACTAGCGGCACACACGATGGCGCATATTCGCCTTTCGCACTGATCACGGTCGGAATGGTGATGTATCCGATATCGGCCTCCGATCCCGAGGTCGGAAGGTAAATGATGATATTGAGCTGGGCGTCGGCAATATCGGTGTCGCCAAACCAGCCGCGAACCTCGATGTCGAGCCGTGTTAAGACGCTCATCAGCGCCTCGATATCCCGCACCGAGAACCATGCCGGTTTGCTAAGCAAAGAACTCCCGGTGGCATCGACGAACTCCGTGGCGGCTGTCCGATTACCGTCAATCCAAAGTCGATTTTGCTGCGGGTCGGCATCGACACCAACTCGATTTGGAAAAGACCGCCCGAGCTTTTGCTTGGAGGCTCGTCGATCATGATCCTGCCTCCGGGCATCGATGAACTTCTTTATCGACATCGCTCGTGTCGGGCTTAGCGCAAAATCCTTCTGGCCTGGCTCCGTGGCCAGTGCGACGTTGAGACCATGGTTGCTTTCGAGCGGTCGAATAGGGATCATGCCCCGGAATTGTTCGGCCTCAATTTCCCAGCCGTCGTCTGCCTTGGTAATCTGCCAGCCGTCATGGTTCTGAAATTCGGCAACGAAGCAAGCGATTGCGGCCTCGTCTAGGGTTAGGGTTTGGCCGACGGGCAGCATCGGTACGTGGTCCGCTAGCGTGGTAGCGGCCCATGGATAAGAATAGGCTTTGCAAGCCGCTTCAACTCGGCAGACGTTTTGCCCACGGTCAGTGAGGTTCGTGATCGCTATGAGGCGCGGTGCGCGCTTACTCCCCTTGGGGCTGAGCATCGCAATCAGTTCGATAGCCCTATGAAGGCGCCCTAGCGGCTTGGCTGCGAGCAAGTCATCAACAACCCCCGTCTGGGGTGCATATCGGAGAAGGATCGGGCTTAGGGCTGCTTCGTCCGCCTCAATCAAGTCGATGATCTCTGCGTTATTGTGCGCGTCGATGCGCACTAGGACGGTTGCGAAACCTTCCTTGACAGGCACCGGCATCGCGACGGGTTCCGAGGCTGCGCTTTCCGAAAGTAGCTGCTTGGCCAGTTCAAGCCGCGTCAGCTTCGCTTTGCTGCGGAGTGACTGCCTCACCTCACTGCGCGCAGCCGAAGCTTGGCTATACCGCCCCTTTATGCCGCCCTCCTGGAGCCACCTGGCTAGGGCCGAGGGTTCCACGCGGCTATGGTGCGCATAGCGCAATACAGTTGCGTACTGTGAGAACGACGCAGCCGAGAGTTTGGTCGTGAACGCCAGTTTGACGAGTGCGTTGTAGGGGTTCTCCCGAGTGACCTTATTCCAAGTTCCCGAACGTCCAACGATAAACGCCTCCATGAGCGATATTCCGTCGGCCTTCGGTTGAGCTCGCAGCGCCTCGCCGAATGAAAACAGCTCACCAAGCGCTACATGGAGCTTTTCAGCCCCGTCGTACTGATGCTGTTCATAGTCGGAAGCGTGGGCCGCCACGGCACCGAAGGCAGTTCCGATTTCTTGCAACTGGCTGTCGAGGGAATTGGTGCGGAGGTCGAGGGAAGACATCTTTGATCCTTGGATGCGCGATTTTGTTTAGCGGCTAAACTTTGCTCGTTCTGGCATCTGCTCAGCTGCGGACGCAATATTCTTGACTTCAAGGGGCGGCGGTAAGCACGGCTCGCGTTATGAGCGCTGCCTTATCAAATCTGCACACCGCGAACCGAGCGGTCTATCTACCCGCCATTTCCGCAGGCTTCGGAGTGTTTGCCCACTCGGGGAATTTCCAGCGACAGGTGCCTGTCACAGCACAGGACTTGAATTTCCTCGACCCTAATAACCGGTTTTTCCGGTACCCTTACGCGCTCTACAGCGCAGGCCAGGACGTAAAGACAGAGGCTACGGCGCCTCCGCCCAACATAGTGTCGATGCGGGATCGAAGCTCCACGATCATTCTCGGGGACAGTGGCGGCTTCCAAGTTCAGGGCAACAGTATCGAGTTTCGTGGAGCCACCACTACGCGCCGGATGATGAGGTGGCTCGAACGTACAGCCGACTGGTCAATGATCCTTGATTTTCCGACGGGCGGCATTTCGTTGGGCAACATGAAACCTCATAGCGAGCGACTGATCGCAGAGGGTCACGACCTGGACGGTATGAGCCGCGCGAACGGTCTCTCAAGGGACTATAACGCCTGCGTCACGCAGACGCGGATTAACAACGACCTGTTTGTGGGGGAGCTCGCGCCAGGCGCCACGAGGTTCTTAAACGTGCTGCAAGGCCGCAACGAGGCTGAGAGCCGCTTCTGGTACCATGCGGTCAAGCACTATCCGTTTGACGGCTGGGCACTGGCTGGCGGACACCAGAAGGCCTTCAGCCTGACGCTTCGTCGGCTGCTAGACATGCATGCAGATGGATTGCTCGCAAAATGCGGGTGGCTTCACGTACTGGGGGTTTCGACGCTGGAGGTCGGGGTTCTGCTGACAGTGGTCCAGCGAGCTATCCGTGCAAACATCAACCCGAATATTCAAATCAGTTTCGACAGCGCCAGCCCGTTCGTATCTGCGGCCAAAAACGGGATGATCGTCGGGCACACGCTTAGCGATCGTTTGTGGGCCGTTCACAGCACCAACGTGGCCGAGATCGAGAACGCACACCGCAATCTATCGGTGTCAGAATTCTGTGAGTTGAAAGCTGTGTCGTCTGGGCTGGCCAATGGATCAGTAGGCCTGCGGGTCGCAGAGAGCGCGTTCGGCTCCAAGCTTCAGATCAGGCACATCTGTGCTGGAAGCAAGGGAAGCTCCGACGTAGACACCGAAGGCTCAATGATATTGATGCATCACAACACGTTCGAATGGCTACGCGCGCACGAAGACGCGCATGTGGCATTCTACGGGCCCGATCCTCTCGCGGCACCGTTGCGCACGAAGACCATCGCAACCATGATCGATATGGTATTTCGTGGCTATGCCATCCCGGGCAAACCCATTGGTAACCCATACGATCTCATCGACGAATGCGAGTTCTGGCTCGACGAGCTAGCGGCCTAATTGGGCCTACTCGCGCCCGCTTCCTCATCTAACCTACGTTGCTCTTCTCCAGACGTTATATCGGGTGCCTGCGAGGGGAACTGCGTCACCTGCGGATCGAATGGCAGCCGATGTCCGGTGCTGTCATTCATCCGACCGGTGCATACCTGATCAATCACCGATCCTAAGCCACTGCTTGGCGGATACACCTTGGCAGCTAGGCCTTCGACCGGCTTCCATCGTTCAAACGCCGCGATCGACCTGGCTTCCCGTGATGTGCAGTCCACGCGAAGGTAGTACAGCACATTTCCAGAAACCGATAAGAACGGGAATATGACGGCGCCAGAAGTGGCACGTGTTACTTTGTCTCGCGCAACGTACCAGCGTTGGTCAGCGCTTGGCCCAACGAACCGCCAGTCGTTGGCCTCGACTAGATAGTTCAGGTAAAAGCCATCGGTTCCCAAGCCTGGCGCTCGTTTCGCAATCCGGTCGCTAAGGCCATTCACTAGCTGGGTTTCTTCAGCCTCTGCGGCGGGCTGAGCGGCGGTTGTGGATTGCGAGCGGCTTGAGGGCTCGGAAGCGCCTTCTCCCGTGGCACTTACGAAAACGATCCCTCGGCCCTTACCGCCTTGGCAATAGTAGGCCGTGCTACCGACGCCAGAGACCTTGTCAGGACAGGATACCTCCACATCATACATATGGGCCATCGACGAATTCGCTAGCACGGTAGCCGTCTTAGAAAAGACCTTTATCAGGCCAAAGGGGCCGCCACGGAACTGCCAACACCCGTTGTTGCGGCCATAAAATCCGCTTGTGAATTGGTCTACGGCCTCGCTGTTCTTCTCTCCGTCGCCGGTCTTCGTAGCTGCGCCGATAAGTTCCTCGACTTTCCCCGTGTCGTGGCAAAGCGTGACGCGCTGCATGGCGGTGCCCTCGCGCTCTCTCAGCTCCTCCAGGAGCGCCCGGTCTTCGCTAGGTTTATCCGTCGAGCATCCAGCGGCGACCAGGAAGCAGAAAAGTGCGGCTCTGCTGGCGAAAGTCATCAAGCATTCCCTCATGCTGCATGAGAAAACTGCATATGTCCTTTTCGCATATAGGCCAAGCCGCGTGGCAGGCGCGATCCATTCTGAGGCATACCACCAGATGGTGGCGGAGCTGCGCAAAGTGCGGCTAGAGATTGGCCTGCATCAGTCCACGCTCGGCGAGTTGGTCGGCAAAGATCAGTCGTTCATCAGCAACATTGAACGCGGTGAGCGCCGTGTAGACATTCTGGAGTTCTATGCGCTCGCCCGAGCAATGAAGTTCGAGCCCGCTGAGCTTTACGCGCGGATCACCTCGGGCCTGACCACAAAGGTCAGCATCTAGCGCGAGCCGCTACGAACTTCATTCAGCTGGAGGTGGAAAAAGATCGTCGCCTCGATCGGCTGGCGGACGCGGACGCTTCGCCTTCTCCTTAACGCCTGCCTTAGAAAGAATGTCGTAGGCATCGACAAATCTCTGAAAGAACTGCTCGGTCTCTTCCGTCGGCAATGGCGGCAAATCGTCGAAGCTGTAGGTCGCACATACGCGCTCATCACATCCCAGAGGCCGACTGAGATCGAGCAGCATGAGATCACCATTGTCGAGGTCGTCCATCGCAAACAACGAATGGATCGCACTGGAGATGACGTGCAAACCTTGTCCGCCCGGCACATGACCCCGCCTGGGCTGAAGATAAAATATGACCGGCTTACCGCGTTCGATGAAGAAGAACTGAGGGTCTACCTTTATCGCGATGTCGGATCGCAGGTTCAGCAATCGTGGCGGAAGGGCATGGCACATGAACTTCCCGCGCTCATTCGCGGCATCCCAAATTAGGCCGCCGACCTCTTCGTTGTGCGGGCGTCCAGCTTGGTGGCCGCGTTGGCCGCAAGCTCGCACAGCTGCTTCTCGCGTCATTTCCAAGCTGAAGACAGCGCGTGCTTGCCGCTTGGCAGGGTCATATCCCCATACCGGACCGCTGCCTTCGAGATGCCTTTTATAATTGATGACGGTCGACGAAACGTCAGGTCCAGTAAGCCGAACGACATCTTGGAGCGGGGGAATGGGGAGTGCCATTGCCTATATTACCGCGCAATATGATGTCGCTGCAACTGCTGTTGGCTATTGGATGCTTGCGCCGCTGGAGAGACATGTAAAATGTCGGTGGATAAGTGAGTTTGAAATTTCCATATTCAATTTCACCTTCCCATCGGGCGCATTCCACACCTGATGCCACGGCCCACCGGGTTCGTGGGTGATCGCGGATAATTCAAAGGCGCCGTACCCCGAATAGTAGTCAAGGGTCGACCGGAGCAGGCTTGTGGTTTCCGCGCAAAAATCACCTCGCGCTTCGGTTAGCTCGCCAGTTTCCCAGTCGAGGATGGCGGCCCTCGACATAATCGGACCAGACCCAAAGCTTTTGAAAGCATCGTAGACGGCGCGAATGACGGGACCGTGTTCCCAGGCCTCGACACGGTTTGAAATTAGTGGTTCACCGCGCGAAGCCAAATGCCATCCATGTGCAAAATAGATATGCTTGAGGACTTCCATATTGGTGAGCTTGATGCCGCGGCTATCTGCATGATCAAGAAGGAAATTGGCGACCTGCCGTGCGTCATGCATGTTATGGAAAATCCCCTGGCCGCCCATGGTCATACCATGCGTGTGCCGGCCGATACAAAGCGATTGATCAGTGGGCAACCATCGCCGTGGCGCATTCGCCGATTTAATGCGCAAACCCATGCACAAGCGGCGATAGTTCAAATTAAAATGCATTATATCAATAGTTTATGCAATCTTGACTACAATCGCACTGCAGAGGTCAGGGGTTCGATTCCCCTCAGCTCCACCAGCCGCTAGCCGCATAGCGTTCCCCCAGCGAAACAGGCGCTAGCTCCAGTCGAACGCGAGGGGCGCCTCCCGGAAGGCGAAGCGGTCGAGATGGCGGGCGACCGCGCCCTTCAGTCCTTCGAGTTGCCCGTCCGAAGTCGCATCGATCCGGATTTCCAGCCCGCCTTCCGCCACATTGAAGGTCACCACCGCGTCGCCGGGCCATTCCCCCCCGCGCGCGTCGCGGGGGGAAGGTGACCGTCCCGTTCTCGGGCGTGAACTCGACCTGGAGATTGTGGCTCCAATGCTTGCACAATTGCTGAAGGTATTTGCCCGCGCTTCCTGTCGGCACCAGGGCCCGCGCGGTCACCGTTACGATCGTCATGCCAGCCGCTCGATCTTCTGCGCCGCTTCGTCGAGGATCCCGGCAACATCGTGCAGGGTGGCGGCATCCACGCCGTTGGCAGCCAGGCGGTTCTGCAGCACTGCGCGCAGATTGCCCATGGCGCGGCGGACCGGGCCGCCATCCGTACGCGCCTGATGCGACGCGAGCTGCGCCAGTCGTTCGAACAGCGCGGCGACTTGCTCGGCATGTTCTGCCAAGTGTGCGGCGCCGGCATCGGTGATAGCAAAGCGCTTCTTGGCGCCGTCGGCCTTCTGCTCCGCGATATGGGCCATGTCGCCGAGCATGTCAGCGTGGGGTAGACGACGCCCGGGCTGGGGGCATAGCCTCCGCCGGTCCGCTCTTCGATTTCGCGGATCAGATCTATCCGCGGCGCGGTTGTTCTTCGATCAGCTTGAGCAGGATCAGGCGGAGCTCGCCCCCATCGAACATCCGCCGCCCGCGCCCGCCTTCGCGGCCGGGATGCCCGAACCCCTGAAAGCCCCCGCGCCTGCCACCGCCGGGACCGCTCATGCATCCCGAAATTATGGTGGAATGCAGTCCATTTGCATGCCCCAGTTCCGTTTTTGTAAGCTGCGGTTCAGGCCGGCCGTGTTAAGCAGCATCCATGCTCAACATCATCCACTCGCTGCTCCTCGGCGCCGCATTTCTTGCGACGCCCGCCATCGCAACCACCCGGGACGATCCAGACGCCGAGTTGCAGAAGCTGCTCGCCGGACGTTCTGCGGGTATGCCGGTTTCCTGCATCGGTCAGGGGAGTGCAACCAACGTGACCGTCATCGACGGGAAGGCGCTCGTGTATCGCGTGGGCAGCCGGCTCTACGTCAACACGCCGGACAACGCCGCCCGCCTGCGCGACGACGATATCCTGGTGACCCGAACCTTCGGGTCGCAGGTCTGCAGCCACGACGTGGTTCACCTGGTCGATCGCGGCAGCCAGTTTCCCAGAGGCTTCGTGATGCTCGGCAAGTTCGTGCCCTATTCGAAGCCTGCAAAAGCTCGCTGAGCCGCCCGGCTCGGCTGCCGCGCGGCCCTCAGCGCATCAGGCCGGCTGCCCGCAGCGCATCCTCGATGACCTTCTTGACGCCGTCCGGGGCGGGGTTCGGTTCGGGTTCGTAGTCGTTGGCCGCCGCCGGTTCGATGCGACGAGGGATAACCACTTCTTTCATTGCGGCCGGATCCGCGCGTCGTGCGCTCTCCGTCAAGCCCCAGAACTGCGCGATGTGGCGTGTCGATGAAATGGCAACTTCCAGCATGTGAGCGCCGCTTTGCCCGTAGCCGGCTTCGCCATGGCTCGAGAGCGGCGTTCCGTGGCCCATCCCCGTTATGAGGTAGCTTTCGATGACTGTGCGTCCCTTCGCATCGAGCCAGGCACGGCGAGGGTAGCCATCGACCTTATCCACCACGTCAGGCTCTGCGGCGACGCCGTGAAGCGCCCGCCACTGAGCCAGAATCGCGTCTGCGTTGGATGGGACTACGATATGGTCCGACGTGCCGTGCCAGATGGAGATAGTCGGCCACGGGCCTGAATGCTGCGACGCCGCTCGGACCGAAGCCGCGAGTGCCTTGTCCGCGGGGCCGCCATGTCCGCGCATGCGATCGAAAGCCTGGGGCACGCTGGTTGCCGTATCGAATGCGAGCCCGGCGATTATGGCTCCGCCTGCGAACACGTCGGGATAAGTCGCCAGCATGACGGATGTCATCGCACCGCCTGCGGACAGGCCGTTCACATAGATCCGGGCCGGATCGATGGCGTGACGATCCATCATGGCTTCGACCATCTGGATGATCGACAGGGGCTCGCCTTCACCACGCCTGCCGTCTCCCGGCTCGTACCAGTTGAAGCAAAGGTTCATGTTGTTCGCCCGACGCTGCTCCGGAAACAGCAAGGCGAAGCCATATTCGTCGGCGAGCTGCGACCACCCCGAGCCGCTATTGTAGCCTGCGGCATTTTGCGTGCAGCCGTGGAGCACCACGACAAGCGGCGCGCCGGCCGAGGCCGATTTCGGCACGTAATACCAGGCGTCCAGCGCGCCCGGATTCGATCCGAAGTCCCGCAGCTCGGTCAGGCCGCCGGCCGCGGCCGGTGGGCTTTGGCGCGAGCGGTGGGCGCGAAGCGCGGCCAGACGGCCGATCGTATTCGAAATCGATCTCATGATATCTCCTTCGGCCAGAAGCCCCCGAGCGGCCGGACAGAAATAGAACGCGCACGAGCAGGGTTCGTTGCTGCGGCGCAGCATTCTTTTGGACGAGCCGATTGCCACGGCCCGTCGCGTGGACCAAACAAACTTTGTCGAGGATTTGCCGCTGCTGCCATTAGCGGCCGCCAGGCATTATCGCCCGGCCGGAAAATCCAAGCATGAAGCAGGAGCGTGAAGTGCCCAGAAAGAGTCCAGCCACGCTTGAGGTCCGCGTCGCCGTGCCGAGCGACGCCCCCGGGATCCTGGCGTTGATCAGCCGGGCCTATCCCGGCGTCGAGAATTACAGCACGGGCCAGATCAGCGGCCAGATCAACAATTTCCCGCAGGGCCAGTTCGTCGCCGTCTTCGAAGGGACGGTCGTCGGCTATTGCGCTTCCTCACGCATCGACGAGGCGGTGGCACTGGCGCCGCATGATTGGGCGACGATCACCGGCAATGGCTTTGGCAGCCGCCACGACCCGACCGGAGACTGGCTCTATGGCATAGAGATGGCGGTCGATGAGCGCCGAAGGGGCCTCCGCATCGGCAAGCGGCTCTACGAGGCGCGTCGGGCGCTGGCGGAGCGGCTGGAACTGCGGGGTATCGTGTTCGGCGGCCGCATGCCCGGCTATGCACGCGTTAAATCCAAGGTGGATGGCCCGGAAGCGTATCTCGCACGAGTGCGGGAAGGCGAGTTCCGCGACCAGGTGATCGGGTTCCAGCTGGCCAATGGCTTCACTCCGATCGGCGTGCTTCACAGATACCTGCCCCTGGACAAGGCATCCGACGGTTTCGCGGCGCACATGGTGTGGCGCAACCCCTATGTGGATCCCAATGAGCCGCCCGCATTCCGGGTGCCGCGGGATGTCGAAAGCGTGCGCTTGGCGACGGTTCAGCTCCAGGCGCGTGCAGTGAAGAACTTCGACGAATTCGTCCAGAACGTGGAATATTTCGTCGATGTTGCCGCCGATTATCGCGCGGACTTCGTGGTATTCCCCGAGCTCTTCACCATGTCGCTGCTCTCATTCGAATCCGAGACGCTGTCGCCGATGGCCGCGATCGACCGGATGACCGAGCACCGCGCGCCCATCGTGGCCGAGCTTTCCCGCATGGCGCTACGCTACAACATCAACATCGTGGGCGGATCGCATCCGACGCGGACGGACGACGGCAGCATCCAGAACGTCGCCTATGTCTGCCTGCGCGACGGATCGGTGCATGCGCAGGAGAAGATCCACCCCACCCCCAACGAAGCCTATTGGTGGAAGATCAGGGGCGGCAGCTCGGTCGATGTGATTCAGACCGACATCGGACCCATCGGCGTGCTTATCTGCTACGACAGCGAATTCCCGGAACTCGCGCGCCGGCTGGTGGACGAAGGAGCGCGGATCATCTTCGTGCCCTTTTGCACTGACAATCGGCAGGGATATATGCGCGTGCGCTATTGCGCCCAGGCGCGCGCGATCGAGAACCAGTGTTTCGTCGTGCTATCGGGTAATGTCGGCAACCTGCCCGGTGTGGACAATATGGATGTGCAATATGCCCAGTCCTGCATTCTTACGCCTTGCGATTTCCCGTTCGCGCGCGACGGGATCGCCGCCGAGGCTAGCGAGAACATCGAGACGCTGACGATCGCGGACGTGAATCTCGCGGATCTTACCTGGGCACGCGCGGAAGGCACCGTGCGCAATCTGGCGGACCGCCGCTTCGATCTCTATCGCATCGACTGGAAGACAGGCACTGCACGGGACACAACGCCCAGAGAGACTCGCCCGAGCGGCTCCAAGGCGCCCGGCGGGGGCTGAATGGCACGGACATGCCATGTCCGCGAAGGGATCAGGCGAACGCATATGACTTTTTCGCGGCGGGAAGCATTCACAGCCACGATCGCGGGGACGGCGGCGGCGTCGCTCCCGGCGGGCCCTGCCAGCGCCCTGGCGCCGGCCAAGGCTCCAGCTTGGCGGCGCGGATTCGATAATCAGCGCGTGCCGGACCTGGGCAACGGCAAGTTCCTCAATCCGCTGATCTCGGGTGACAAGGCCGATCCCGCCATCCTGAAGGACGGCCAAGATTATTACATGACCTTTTCGAGCTTCGATTCCTATCCGGGGCTGACGATCTGGCATTCGCGCGATCTGGTGAACTGGCAGCCGCGAAAGGCGGCGTTGCGCAGGAATATCGGCGCGGTCTGGGCCGTGAGCCTCGAAAAGCATGACGGGCGCTATTTTCTGTACATCCCGGTCAAGTCGAAGCCGAACTCGATCTTCGTGATCTGGGCCGATCATATCGACGGGCCGTGGAGCGATCCGATCGACTTGAAGATGCCTGCCCATATTGATCCCTGCCATGCGGTGGGCGAGGACGGCTCGCGCTGGCTTTTCCTTTCGGGGGGCGATCGCATTCGCCTTTCGGCGGACGGGCTTTCGACCCTGGGGCCGGTGGGGCATGTCTACGACCCGTGGCGCTATCCGGACGATTGGGAAGTGGAGGGCTTCTCGCCCGAAGGACCCAAGATCCACCGCCATGGCGACTATTTCTACATGATCACCGCGGTGGGCGGCACTGCCGGTCCGCCCACCGGGCACATGGTGATCGCCGCGCGCTCCAGGTCGATCCACGGCCCCTGGGAGCAATGCCCGGCCAATCCGCTGGTGCGCACGACGAGCCTGGACGAGAAATGGTGGTCTCGCGGGCATGCCAGCCTGGTCGAGGCGCCCGATGGTAGCTGGTGGTCCATCTATCACGGTTTCGAGAACGGCTATTGGACGCTGGGCCGCCAGACATTGCTCGATCCCGTGGAGTGGACGCGCGACGGCTGGTTCCGGATGAAGGGCGGCGACTTGTCGCAGCCCATCCGCAAGCCCAGGGGCGGAAACGCGCTCCCCCACGGCCAGCCCTTGTCCGACGATTTCAGCCGCCCGCTCCAACTGGGCAGCAAGTGGAATTTCTTCAAGCCCGCCCCCGATGAAGCAATGCGTGCGCGGACCGAGGGTGGGGCGCTGCTGCTCAAGGCGAGTGGCGCTGCGCCGAGCGGCTCTTCGCCCTTGCTGCTGACCGCGGGCGATCAGGCCTATCAGTTCGAATGCGACATCGAGATTGCTCCGGGCGGCGTCGCGGGGCTGCTGCTCTTTTATGACGAGAGGCTCTATTGCGGGCTCGGCTTCGACGAGAAGCGCTTCGTCACGCATCAATATGGAATCGAGCGCGGCCGCCCGGCCAACCCGTACGGCAGGCGAATGCGGATGCGCGTGACCAACAACCGCCATATCGTCTCTTTCCACACCAGCGGCGACGGCGGGGCGACCTGGAAGCGTTTCGACCGGGGGATGGAAGTGTCTGGCTACCACCACAATGTCCGCGGCGGATTCCTGATGCTGCGGCCTGGGCTCTACTCGGCCGGGGAGGGCGAGGCGCGCTTTCACGACTTCCGTTTCCGGGCGCTGTGAGGGGATGGACCTGCGCTAGATCTCCAGTTGGCTTCCCAGCTCGACGACACGATTGGTTGGAAGCTTGAAGAACTCCATGGCGCTTTCCGAGCTCTTCATCATCCAGGCGAAAAGCCGTTCGCGCCACATGGCCATTCCGGGCCTTTCGGCAGATGCGATCAGCTTCTGCCTACCAAGGAAGAAGCTGGTGCTCATCATGTTGAAGGGCTCGCCGATCGAGTCGACCCGGGCCAGGTCGCGCGGGATATCGATATCCTCCATGAACCCGTAGTGGAGGATGATCCTGTAGAAGCCTTCGCCGGCATAGTGGACTTCCAGGCGCTTGCCGGCCTCGGAAAAGGGCACCTCCTCTACTTTGACCGTGAGGATCAACACCCGATCGTGAAGCACCTGATTGTGCTTGAGGTTGTGGAGCAGCGCCGAGGGGCATCCTTCCGGTGACGCCGACAAAAAGACCGCCGTGCCGCGCACCCGGTGCGCCGAGGCTGCCGCCGACTTGATGAACACCGGCAGCGGCACATCCGACTCGCCCAGCCGCTCGCGCATCAGCCGCCGGCCAGCCGCCCAGGTGGTCAGGATCGTGAAGAGCACGGCGGCGACCACCAGCGGGAACCAGCCGCCATCGGGAATCTTGGTGATGTTCGAAGCGAAATATATGCCGTCGATCAGCAGGAAGAGCCCGATCACGCCCGTGGCCGCCAACCGGTTCCAGCGCCATACGCGGAAGATCAGGAACCCGAGCATGATGGTCGTGATCAGCATCGTGCCGACGACCGAGATGCCATAAGCCGAGGCAAGACGGGTCGATTCGCGGAAGCCGAGCACCAGCAGGAGCACCATCGCGAGGAGTCCCCAATTGATGGACGGGATATAGATCTGTCCCGCCGCTTTCTCGCTTGTGTGGAGCGTGCGCAGCCGCGGCAGGAAGCCGAGCTGGATCGCCTGGTGCGTGACGGAAAAAGCGCCCGAAATGACCGCCTGGCTCGCGATGATCGTGGCGGCGGTAGCGATGAGCACCAGCGGGAGCCGCGCCCATTCCGGGGCCATCAGGTAAAAGGGGTTGGCCACGGCTTCCGGAGTGTCCAGCAAGAGGGCGCCTTGCCCCATATAGTTCAGCATGAGACAGGGATAGACGAGCGTCACCCAGCTGAGGCCGATGGCCTTGCGGCCGAAATGGCCCATGTCCGCATAAAGCGTCTCGGCGCCGGTGACCGCCAGGAACACCGATCCCATGGCGAGGAAAGCGAGTTGCGGATCGTAGCGAAAGAATGCGAAGGCCCAATACGGATTCACAATCCCGAAGATCTCGGGATGCTTTACGATATTGGCAATGCCGAGCGTCGCAAGCGTGGCAAAATAGATCAACACGATCGGGCCGAAGATCGCGCCCACCCGGGCGGTGCCGCGCGCCTGTATCAAGAACAGCGCGATTAGGATGGTCACGGCGATGGGCAATACGAGCGGCTGGAGGCCTGCCTCCACGATCGTCAGTCCTTCCACCGCCGAAAGCACGGAGATTGCCGGCGTCAGCATGGCATCGCCATAGAATAGCGAAGCGGCGAGCACGCCCAGGACTACCAGCCCGGCATTCCACTTCTTCCCCTTGAGGTGCCGAGAGATCAAGGAGAGCAGGGCGAACGAGCCGCCTTCGCCCCGATTGTCCGCGCGCATGGCGATGAAGACGTATTTCGCAGTTACGATCAGCATCAGGGACCAAAAGATCAGGCTCAGCACCCCGAAGATATGCAGGCGATCGACAGCCAGGGGATGAGGCCCGATGAAGCTTTCCTTCAGCGCGTAAAGCGGGGAGGTGCCGATGTCCCCATAGACGACACCGATCGCACCGAGCATGAGGATGGGCAGCCTTTCCTTGGGCCCGGGTGCGGTAGGCGCCAAATCTGCGATCGGCGACGTATTGGTGGCTTCGGTCATGTCCTAAGCCTGGTCCCGACTCGCATAAAGATTCCATGTGGATTTTGCTCGGGGGCTTCGGAGATGAACCCGGGATCGCGACAAAATGTGCTCGACGGGGCGTGGGCCAGCGCGCAATCTCAGCCGTCATGACGAGGCGCACATTCGCATACAGAGGCTGGGCGCCAGGCATCGCGCCGCGCTGGCAGGCCTATGGGACTGCGCTGCTGATGGTCGCTGCCTCGACTCTGGCGGGCCTGCTGATCGCGCCCCGGTGGGGAAGTGGACCCGTGGTCCTCCTGTATCTGCCACCCGTGTTGGGGGCGTCGATTCTATGCGGGCTATGGCCGGCGCTGGCCGCCGCCCTCGCGTCCACCCTGGCCTATAACTACTTCTTCACCGCGCCTTATCGCTCCTTCGTCATTTACAGCCCGGCGGACATGGTGACGGTCGCCATCCTGTTTCTGGTGGCGCTGGTCACAAGTCACCTCGCCGGTTCGATGCGCGAGCAGGCGCATCTCGCGCGGGGGCATGCCGCGCGCAACGCGACGATCGCGGGCTTCGCGCGTCGCCTGCTGTCCAGTGCGAGCGAGTTGGACATCGCGCACGCGGCAGTGCGCGAACTGTATGGCCTGCTGGGTTGCAATGTGGTGCTCGTGATGGGCCGCGACGACCCCAGGCTGGTGGCAAGCGCGCCGACTGAAATGTCTCTCACTCCGGGCGACATCGCCGCGGCAACGCTGGCGCTGCAAACTTGCGACCGCACCGGACGGGGGATTCGCCGGGCGATGCTTGCCGACTGGGAATTCCACCCTGTAGCATCGGATCATGGAGTGTTGGCCGCTGTCGGGCTTGCTCGCGACGACGGCCTGCAGCCCGTGCAGGAGCATTTGCTCTTGCTGCTCGACAATCTTCTCGATCAGGCCGCGCTTGCCCTCGAACGCGCGCGGCTGGAGCGTGAGGCACGGGAGTTCGCGGCATTGCGCGAGCGCGATCGGCTGCGTTCGGCCTTGCTCGCGTCCATCGGCGAGGACGTCAAGCCGAGGCTCATGGCAATCCTAAGCGCCGCCCGCGCACTGAGACGTGACGGCGCCAGCGACAAGGCGCTGGTCGCTACCGTATCGGCGGAAACCTCGAAGCTGGATCGATATATCGAGAACCTAGTCGATCTCAGCCCAGGCTCCGATCGGAAGCCCATCCAGATCGGCGCGGTCACGATCGACCTCTATCGGCGCTCCGTGCGCAGGGAAAATGAAGAGGTTCACCTGACACCCAAGGAATATGCGGTGCTTGCGGAGCTCTCAAAACATGCGGGCCGGGTGCTGACCCATGCACATTTGCTCCGCGCTGTCTGGGGGCCGGCGCAGGAAGGCCAGATCGATTATCTGCGAGTGGCGGTGCGCGCGCTCCGACAGAAGCTGGAACAGAACCCCGCACTGCCCGAGCTTATCGTGAACCAGCCGGCGGTGGGCTATCGCCTGCGGCCCCCTGAGTGCTGAGCGGCCCGTCCTGATGAGGCGCAAGATGTCGCTCTGCGTCGGCCTTAGCAAAGCCGTTCGGCACTCCGAAGCTGCCGCCGTCTGGCCAGTCAGGATCGGCCGAAGCGCGCGCTGCTGACTGTCCAGGCGCGCGCCTGTTCGCTGAGGCTGAAGCCAAGGCCGGGCCGGCGGGGGACGAGCATGCGGCCATCGCGTATTTCCAGCCGCTCCTCGAACAGCCGATCAAGCCAATCGAAATGCTCGACCCACGGGCCGTGGGGATAGGCCGCCGCGAGATGGAGATGGATTTCCATCGCGAAATGCGGCGCCATGCGCAGCCGCTTCCGATCGGCCAGCGCCATGATCTTGAGGAACTGGGTGATGCCGCCCACGCGAGGGGCATCGGGCTGGATGAAATCTACCGCGCCCAGGCGGATCAGCTCACCATGCTCCGCGACGCTGGTCAGCATTTCGCCACTCGCGATGGGGGTATCGAGCGCGGCGGCGAGCTGGGCGTGGCCCTCCGCATCGTAAGCATCGAGCGGTTCTTCGATCCAGGTAAGGTCGAAGCTCTCCAGCACGCGGCCGACGCGAAGCGCCGTCGTGCGGTCCCATTGCTGGTTGGCATCGACCATCAGCGGCACGTCCGGCCCGATATGTGCGCGCACTGCCTCCAGCCGGGCCAGATCGAGCTTCCAATCCGGCTGTCCGACCTTGATCTTGATTCCGCCGATGCCCGTAGCGAGCGCCCCGTCGATATTCTCGAGAACCTCGTCTATCGGCGTCGACAGGAACCCGCCGGAGGTGTTGTAGCATTGCACCGAATCCGCATGCGCGCCGAGCAATTTGGCGAGCGGCAGCCCGGCGCGCTTCGCCTTCATGTCCCACAATGCGATGTCAAACGCCGCGATCGCCTGGGTGGCGAGGCCGCTGCGGCCGACCGAGGCGCCGGCCCAGACCAGCTTGATCCACAGCCGTTCGATATCGTTCGGGTCTTCATCCAGCAGCCGATCGGCGATCTCCGCGGCATGGGCGTAGAGACCGGGGCCGCCCGCGCGCTTCGAATAGCTGAAGCCCAGTCCTTTATGCCCCTGCGCGCTTTCGATCTCCGCGAACAGGAACGCGACTTCGGTCAGCGGCCGCTGGCGCCCGGTCAGCACCTTGGCGTCGCTGACCGGGGCCTTGAGCGGCAGGAAGGCGAGCGACAAGTCGATCCGGACGATACGGTCGCCTTCGGCCATGCCAGGTGTCATCGCTTGGCTTTCCGCTCACTGATTCAATAGGGATTGCCGTTCGCGGATTCACGCTTGCCCTTGTCGCGCAACTGCTCGTCCACCGCCGGCGCGCCCCAGGGGAAATCGAGCGTCGGCTGATTGGCATAGCGCTTCATCTTGAGCGTCAGCTTCGTGCCGGCCCCCGGCGCTAGCCGAACCGTGCAAGTGCGGTCGCCCACCGTCCGCGTCGTAGCGCCGTCGGAAATCGAGAGGATCTGGTGCTCGCCATAAGCGCCCCCCTGGATCGTGACGGTGCGGCTATGGGTGGAGCCGATATTCACCAGGCTGACGGTGGTCGTATCGGCTGTCATGCTTTCGACCAGCGCGGCTACGTCCTTCGGGACGCCGGGCCGCCGGGTGTCGGGATCGAAATAGCGCAGGCGGGTTATATGCAGCGCGCCGCCAACGCCGGGCGATATGCGCGACCAGCCGGGCCGGCCGATATGCGCGCCGCCTTCCATCAGCTGAATAAGCTCGGAGACGATCGCGGGGTTCTGGTCCATCATCGTATCCACCAGCCGCGTGTCCGGCGTGGTGGTGTCGGCGCGCAGCGCTTCGGCCTTCTCGCGGATCTTGTTCATCGCGCCGCGCATCGCCTGCCCCGGATAGCCGGGGTTCTTGCCTTCGAGATATAGCAGATAGGGGTGATCGGGCGCGCGGGCGCGGTCCGATGCCTTCATCGTCAGCATGTAGATATCCTGCGACGCGACTTGCCACCTGCCTGGCTTGAAGCTGTACCAGCCATTGTCGCCGTACATGGTCGGGGAAGACATCTTGCCATCGACCATCTTGGCGTTCGAATTGATCCGGTCGGTCATGCGCCGCCACACGTCTAGATATTTATCGTCGCCGGTGATGAGGAAGGCGCTGAGGAACCCCAGAAAGCTGTAGGGGATGCGGTTGCGGTCCTCGCGCACTCCGGTCATCGGCACGACCGGGCTGAACGACCAGCCATAGACGCCGCCATACCATTTGCCCTCGGTCTCGCCGCCCAGCTTGCCATCGAGCCCGACATTTGTGGGAATGATGTCGTTGTTGGCCTTGGCGCGCTCTGCCCAGGCGTCGGTATATTCCAGGATCCAGTCGCGATACTTCTTCTCATGCGCCAGCGCATAGGCGTTGAACGCCAGCGTGGTGGAGATCAGATTGAGCGGATTGTCGCCGACCGTGTCGTTGTAATCCTTGAAATGCGCGACGAACTCTTCGTAACTGCGCTCGCCGTGAAGCAGCGCCTCGGGCGCGATGCCGGTCACGTCGATCGGATCGCCGGCCCAGTCCAGCCCCGTCGCCTTGCGCATCAGCGGCCCGCGGCTGCCGTTGAACATCGCGCGGATGATCTTGTGCTTGGGATCGTAATTCGGCGCCGCGGGATCCTCGCCGGTGTAGAAGCCGGCGAAGCGGCGAACGCGGTCGCGGTACTTCTTGTTATAGGGATTGCCGAGGCCCATCACGTTGAAGACCGTCAGTCCCTCTGCATTGTGCTGCCAGTCCATCATCACCGGGAATTCTTTGAAATACATGCCGTTTCGCGCGAACGGCACTTCGGTGGTCTTCGCTTCGGTATATTGGCGGACATGGCCCTCATAGGCCTTCTCATACATCTGGCGAATGCGTTCCGATCCGCCGAGCGAATAGAGCTGAGGCCAGTTGTTGACGTTCTCGATCGCATCGTCGGGCCCGTCATTGCCGCCCCAGCGCTCGATGGCGGTAAGATAGCCGCGCTCGTCGAAATAGCGCTCGAAGAACGCCTCGCAGGCTTCGGTCTGCGATTCGATGAGCTCGCGTTCGAGCAATGCCCATTCGGGCGCGGGCATAAGCGTGGCAATCTCCAGCACGGGGTCCGCCAGCGTCTTGGCCGCCAGCGGCGAGGCCGCGGCGGTCAGGCAAAGGGCAGTGGTGCCGAACAGGAACGAGCGACGAGTGGCAATCATGATATTCTCTCCTCTTCGCCGGCTTCTGGCGGCCGGCCGGTACGAACCGAGGGCAGGGGGGACTGGATCAATGGCTCCAGGGCAGATCGAGCGTCGGCTGGTTGGCATAGCGCTTCATCCGCAGCGTCAGGCGGGCGCCCGCGCCGGGGGCCAGCCGCACAGTGAAAGTGCGTGCGTTGACCGGCTGGCTCTGCGTGCCGTTTGCGACGGACAGGATCTGATGCTCGCCATAGGAGCCGCCCTGGACCGTGACCAGCTTGTCGTCGTTCAGGCTCAAATTGACCAGAGTCACCGTGGTCGTGTCGGCCGTCATGCCATCGACCAGCGCCGCGACATCCTCGGGCACGCCCGGGCGGCGCTTGACGGGATCGAAGTAGCGGAGCCGCGCATGCTGCGGCGCCCCCCCGATCGATGGAGAAGTGCGCGACCAGCCCGGCATGCCCATGTGGATGCCGCCCTGCATGAGGTGAATCAAGGCGGCGACCCTGGCGGGGTTCTGGTCCATCACCGTATCGGCGAGGCGCGTATCCTCGGTCGACGTGTCGGCGCGCAGCTTTTCGATGCTGGTACGAACCGCCGCCAGGTCTTTGCGCATCGCCTCGATCGGGAAATTGGGGTTCTTGCCTTCCAGATAGAGCAGCCAGGGCTCGTCGGGCGCCCGGGCGCGGTCCGACGCCTTCATCGTAAGGATGTAGATGTCGGCGGCGCTCAGGTCGTAGGTGCCCGGAACATAGCCGTACCAGCCATTGTCGCCATACATGCGCGGCGTCGTAACCTTGCCGTCGACGATCTTCTTCTGCGCATTGATGACATCGGCTTGCTTGCGCCACACGTCGAGCCAGCTGTCGTCGCCGGTGAGCAGATAGGCGCTCTGGAAGGCGACGGCGGCGCGAGGACCGCGGTTGCGATCCTGGCGCAGGCCGGTCTGCGGCACGATCGGGCTGAACCCCCAGCCATAGGTGCCGCCATACCATTTGCCGCCGACTTCGCCGCCGATCTTGCCGTCGAGGCCGATATTGCTGGGGATCAGATTATTGTTGGCGCGGGCCCGATCGCGCCAGGCGCCGACATATTCGAGCAACCAGTCCTTATATTTGGCTTCGTGATCGAGCATATAGGCGTTTAGCGCGAGCGTGGCCGTTTCCAGATTCAGCGGATTGTCGCCCAGGCTGTCGCCATAATCCTTATAGTGCGCGAGCATCTCTTCGAAATTGCGCTCGCCGTGCAGCACCGCCTTGGGATCGAAGCGCGCGACGTCTATCGGATCGCCGGCCCAATCGAGCGAAGTGGTCTTGCGCAGCAGCGGGCCGCGGCTCCCGTTGAACATGCTCTTGATGATCTTGTGCTGCGGATCGTAATTGCCCACCGCCGGATCGACATAGAAATCGGCGAAGCGGCGGATGCGGTCGCGGAGGCGCGGATTCTCGGGATCGGCCAGGCCCATCACGTTGAAGGGAGTCATCCCCTCGCCGTTATGCTGCCAGTCCATCATGACCGGGAATTCCTTGTAATACATCCCTTCCCTGGCGAAGGGCACTTCGGTCGTCTTCGCCTCGCTGTACTGGCGGACATGGCCCTCATAGGCCTTGTTGATCATCGGCAGCAGCTTGTCCGAGCCGCCCAGTGCGTAGAGTTGCGGCCAGCCGTTGATATTCTCGATCGCGTCGTCGGGGCCATCATTGGCGCCCCAGCGCTCCACGACCAGAAGATAACCGCGTTCGTCGAAATAGCGGTTGAAGAAGCGCTCGGCGCCCTCCGCCTGAACCTTGAGCAAGGTCCGCTCGAGCATCGCCCATTCCGGGGGAGCCATCGGTGTGGCGACTTCGACCGTGGCGGACGATTGCGCGGCGGCGGGGGCGGCGCTTGCAATGAATGCGGCGCTGGCGGCCAGCAGCATACGGCGGCTCAATTTCATGGTCATCCTCCCGTGTTGCGATCTCTTTGGCGGACCGCACTCATTATCGTTTCCGCACTGTTTCCCGCCTCGTGTCGGAAAAAGGCATTGTCCCCTGGTTACTCCAGCCGAGCACGATCGGTCTAAACCAAAGTCGCTATCGACCCATGCGTGGATTGGTTTGATCGGGCTTGTTGGACCCGAAATTCCGCCCAAGGAGCCGATAATGACCCAGCCCGCACCTGCAATGTGGCTTTCTGACGCGCGTCGATGTCAAACCGGCATCGGTCGATAGGCGATTTGATTTAGACCGCACGCGCCCCGCTGCGTATGCATCGTCATGATTTCCCGGGCCGAGAATGAACCTCAATGCCACCGGCCCGGAATGCACGAATAAAAGCGATGCCCACGAAGGCGCCGCCAAATACTGAAAGGGAGAGGTCATGAAATCCGTAGGAACAAGCCTGCGCTTCGGCGCATCTTTATTTGCGATGGCGACGGTCGCGGCACTCATGCCTACCAGCGCGCAGGCGCAGGTCGCTTCGCCAGCGGTGGCGGCGCCTGAATCGACCGCCGAGCACGAACAGGACACGACCGAGGAAGCCGCCGCCAACAGCGAGATCGTGGTCACGGGCTCCAGCATCCGTGGCGTCGCGCCCGTCGGGTCCAACCTGATCCAGGTGGGCCCCCAGGAGATCGCGGAAACCGGCGGCCAGACCATCTCGCAGGTGCTGCAGACCGTGCCGGCGCTCACCAGCATGGGAACGTCGGGCCAGGGGCAGATCCAGGGTTCCTATTATCAGCCCCAGATCCATCAGCTCGGCTCCAGCGCCAGCACTACCACGCTGATCCTGATCGACGGCCACCGCACCTCGTCGGGCGGCACCAATCATACGAATACCGATCCGGGCATCCTGCCGATCAACATGCTCGAGCGCGTCGAAGTCCTCGCGGAGGGCGCTTCATCGACCTATGGCTCGGACGCTGTCGCGGGCGTGGTGAACTTCATCACGCGCAAGCGCTTCGACGGTATCCAGCTTGCCGGGCAGGCCGCCTTCAAGGACGGCGCCTTTGGCTACAACGCCTCGGTCCTGATCGGCAAAACCTGGGACGACGGCTCGATCATCGCCGCTTATTCGCGCTCTGACCTGGAGGCGCTGGCGAATACCGCGCGGCCCTTCACCGATCCCTATCATATCGACGAGGGCGGCACGAACTTCCGCAATTTCAACTGCGACACGGCTACCCTGCAGCCGAACGGCGCCGGCAACATCTTCCTGAACGCGACGTCCGGCCAGCAGGTGGCCAACAGCGCCGTCAATTCGCCATGCAGCGCCTGGGAATATGGCAGCCTGGTGCCGCACGAGGTCCGCAACAATGCGATGGTCAAGGGCATCCAGGAGATCGGCAACCTGACCGTCACTGCCGAAATGGTCTACGGCGTCCGCCGCAGCGACGCCAATACGTCGCGCGGCACGCTCACCACCACCGTCTTCGGCACGGGCGCGCAGGCGAATCCCTTCTATATCACTCCCGCCGGATATACGGGGACCGCCACTCGCCAGACGGTGCGCTGGAAGGCCGACGAGCTATTGGGCCGCGGGGCGAAAACCCTGAGCGGCTCGGACAGCTTCTATGGCGATATCGAACTGCGCTATCGCATCGGAGATCGGTTCAACCTGAGCTTCCTGGCCCTCGCCGGCCGCGACGAGAGCTATGATCGCACGACCGGCACGATCAACGGCGCCGTCGCGAACCTCGCGCTCAACGGCACCGTCTACGCCAATGGCAGCCTGACCACGGCATCGCTGCCAGGTACGAACATCTTCGTGACGCAGCTACCGCTCACCGCCGCCAACGCACTCGACGTGTGGAACCCGGCCGCGACCAATCGCACCTCGGCCGCGGTGCGCACGGCGTTGCTCGACAACAAGAACGACCTTCGCCAGATCCACGGGCTGCGGCAATTGCGCCTGGTGGCCGACGGCAACCTGTTCTCGCTCCCGGGCGGCGACGTGGGCGTCGCGATCGGCGGGGAGCTGCTGCGCTTCACGCTTGACCAGTTCAAGTTCGGCGGGAACGGCGCCGGCCCGGCGAGCACGCAATCGACCACCTTCCAGCTCGAAGTCGTCCGCTCGGTGAAGTCGGTGTTCGGCGAGATCAACATCCCGATCGTCGGGCCCGAAATGGGCGTGCCGCTCGTCGACAGCTTCAAGGTCAACCTGTCCGGACGCATCGACAATTACAGCGACTTCGGGACAACCTCCAACCCCAAGGCGGCGTTCAGCTGGGACGTGGTGCCGGGTCTTCGGTTCCGGGGCAATGTGTCCACTTCCTTTGTGGCCCCGCCGCTCAGCATCATCGGCGACGCGAACGGCGTGTACGTCAACTCGCGCTACGAGACCTTCACCAACAACATCGAAGTCCCGGTCTCGATCTATCCGACCCTGCCGCAAATGGGCATTGCCGGCTGCACCGCCACGTCCAAGACCTGCAACATCTCTTCGCTCCAGGGATTGCGCGTGAATACCGGCGATCACGATGCCGGGCCGCAAAAGGGCAAGGGCTGGGCGATCGGCTTCGATCTCGCCCCGCGCTCCATGCCCGGCTTCAAGCTGCAGGCCACCCTGTGGAATGCGAAGGTGACCGGTGCGGTCACCGGGCCGCAGATCGGGTTCGTGGTGAACACGCCATCGCTGGCCTATCTGCTCAACTTCTATCCGGGCGGCGCGACTCCCGCCCAGATCGAGCAGGCCACCCGCTACATACCGCCGGCGACTCCGCTCCCTTCGGTAACTTCGTACATCCTGCAGGTGATCAACTCGAACTATCTGAACCTGAACGTCCAGGGCATCGACGCCAACGTGAACTATGATGTGGTGACCAACGGAGCCGGCACATTCTCGATCGGCAACTCGATCACTTATTTCACGCGCTTCAAACAGTCCTATGGCGCTGACGGCGTCGAATATAGCGTGCTGAATTCGACCGGCGCGAACGGCGTTTTCCCGTCGGTCCAGCTTCAGGGACGCGCGAATCTGGGCTGGGAGTATGAGGGGTTCAGCTCGAATCTTTTCATGAACTATACCGGCAAGTACCGGAATTTCGGGGGAAGTTCGGTGCTCCCGACGGGCAAGGACTCAGCCGGAAACCCGGTCAGCGGCGGCGACCTCGTCAAATCGAACTTCGTATTCGACCTCAACATGCGTTACGAGTTCAAGAGCGGGTTCATGGCGGACAAGGAAATTACGCTCAACATCCGCAATCTTTTCGACAAGGAGCCACCCTTCTACAACAACGCCTCCGGATATGACGGCTATGTCGCCAATCCGCTGGGGCGTGTGATCTCGATTGGCCTCCAGGCAAAGTTCTGAAGAGGCCGGGGCGGTCCCGGGTCCCCTTCCGGGGCCGCCCATCGAGAGGGACATTGCATCGAGCGATAGCGCCATTGGCTTGGACCGGAGATCGTCAGGCGGATAGGCACAGACCAACCCGCCTGAGTTCCCAAGACCGGAAAATGTCAGGCGTCGGACAACCAAGACAACAGGAATATCGAACATGAGCAAGTTCGCGCCCAGTCAATTGGCCAAGTCGATCGGAGGAGGACTTCTTTCCTTCCCCGTCACCCATTTCGACGCGGAGGGGCGGTTCGACGAGGGCGCTTATCGCGAGCATTGCAATTACATGGCAAGCTTTCCGCTTGCAGGCCTTTTTGCTGCCGGGGGAACCGGCGAATTCTTCTCGCTGACGCCCAAGGAGGTGGGCGACGTGGTCGCCGCCGCAGTGGCCGAAGGCGCGGGGAAGGTGCCTGTGATCGCCGGCTGCGGCTATGGCACCGCGATCGCAGTCGAGATCGCCCGTGACGCGGAGAAGCGCGGCGCCGACGGGCTGCTGCTCCTTCCCCCCTATCTCATCACCTGCAGCCAGGAAGGGCTGGCCAATCACATCGAGGCAGTATGCCGCTCCACGTCATTGGGCGTGATCGTCTATAATCGCGACAACGCCGTGGTCGACGAAGACACGCTGGCCCGCCTGTGCGACCGCAATCCCAATCTGATCGGCTTCAAGGACGGGGTCGGCGACGTCGAACTGATGATGCGCGTGTTCGCGCGGATGGGTGATCGCCTGACCTATATCGGCGGGCTTCCCACCGCGGAAACCTTCGCTCCCGCCTATCTCCAGATGGGGGTCACCACTTATTCCTCGGCAATCTTCAATTTCCTGCCCGAATGGGCGCTCGAATTCTACGCCTCGGTGCGGGCTCAGGATCATCAGGCGGTGATGGCGGGCCTGCGCGATTTCGTCCTCCCCTATATTGCCTTGCGCAACAGGGGCCGAGGCTATGCCGTCTCGATCGTCAAGGCAGGAATGAAGATCATCGGCCAGGACGCAGGCCCGGTCCGCTCGCCGCTTACCGACCTGAAGCCCGCCGAGATAGAGGAACTGCGCGTGCTCATCGATCGCGCGCGGCCGGCCCAGAGGCAGAGCGCCGCCTAGGGTCGGCGCCCGATACGTTGCCGGTGTCGAGTACCGACCCTGATGCTGGCGCGCCGTCACGTTCGCCGCTACACGGGGGCATGTTCGAACTAAGCCAGTTGCGATGCTTCATAGCGACGGCGGAAGAACTGCATTTCGGACGCGCCGCGGCGCGGCTCAACATGACGCAACCGCCGCTCAGCCGGCAGATCCAGCTTCTAGAGCATATTCTGGGAGTGTCGCTGCTCGAGCGCACCAGCCGGCTGGTGCGGCTGACCCCCGCAGGCCGCGTGTTCCTGATCGAGGCACGCCGCATCATCAAGCTGACGGAGAGCGCCACGCTGGCGGCGCGTCGCGTGGCCAAGGGGGATGCGGGCCGCATTTCTATCGGCTTCACGGCCGTCTCGGGCTATCGTTTCCTCCCCCAGATCCTGACGGCCGCCGGCGCGCGCCTGCCCAATATCGAATGCGAGCTGCACGAGATGGTGACCGGCGCGCAGGTCGAAGGGCTGCTGACGGGGCTGATCGATATCGGTTTCGTCCGCCCGCCGCTGGAGCGTCAGGAATTCGACACGCGCAGCGTGCTGGCCGAGCCGCTGCTGGCGGCCCTCCCCGCGGGCGATCCGCTATTGGCGGAAGGGGGGCTGGAGCTGGCGCATTTCGACGAGCGGCCACTGATCATGTATTCGCGCGAAGGAGCCAGCTATTTCCATAACATGCTGGTCGCCCTGTTCGACGCCGCCGGCATCAAGCCCAATTATGTGCAGCACGTGACGCAGATCCATTCGATGCTCGGGATGGTCCAGGCGGGCCTGGGCGCCGCGCTCGTGCCAGCCTCCGCGTCCGAGCTCCATTTCGAGGACGTCCAGTTTCGCCCACTCACCACCGTGCCCGAGCGGCCGGCCAAGCTCTACATGGCGTGGCGACGCGACAACATGAATCCGGCGCTCCAACCCGTGCTGGAGCTTTGCGCCAGCTGCGGCGAGACGATCGGGATCTGAGTCGTTTCATCCAGGCTGAATCGGCGCCGTCTGACTGAAGCCATCTCAGGCCGGCTTCAGTTCCAACCGCTCGATTTTGCCGACGATCACGAAATAGGCGAAGATGGTCAGCGCACAATGCGCGCCTACAAATATGAGCGCGCCATCGAACGATCCGGTGCCCTGGACGATGTATCCGATGACGATCGGCGTCACGATTCCGGCGATGTTGCCGAAGGTGTTGAACACGCCGCCGGTGACGCCCGCCAGACTGGGCGGGGCGGTATCCGAGACCACTGCCCAGCCGAGCGAGGCCAGGCCCTTGCCGAAGAAGGCGATCGCCATGACCGTGACGACCAGCCACTCCTGCTCGATATAGACGCAGGCGATGATCGATGAGGCGAGCAGCATGCCGATCAAAAGCGGCGTCTTGCGCGCGAAGGTGACCGAGCCGGTGCGCTTGAGCAACCGATCCGAGATGAAGCCGCCGAGCACGCCGCCCGCGAAGCCGCACAAGGCCGGCGCGACGGCGGCGAAGCCCGCCTCCATGATGTTGAGCCCGCGCTCCTTGACCAGGTAGATCGGAAACCAGGTGGCGAAGAAATAGGTCAGCACGTTGATGCAATATTGCGCCAGGTAGATGCCGATCATCATCCGGTTGGTGAGCAATTGGCGCACGTTGGACCAAGTGAACAGCGAGGGCGCGCTGGTGGAGGTGTGGCCGACCTCGTCCATGTGCACCAGGCCGCCGCCGGATTCGATATAGTCCAGCTCGGCCTTGTTGACCTTCGGATGCGCGGAGGGGGAATGGAGGAACCGCACGAAGCCCACCGCGGCGACCAGGCCGAACACGCCCATCACGATGAACACCCAGCGCCAGTGAAAGCTGTGGGCGATCCAGCCCATCAGGGGAGCGAAGGCGACGAGCGAAAAATATTGCGCTGAATTGAAGATCGCCGAAGCCGTGCCGCGCTCGCTCTTGGGGAACCATGAGGCGACGATGCGCGCGTTGCCCGGGAAGGACGGCGCCTCGGCCAGGCCGACGAGGAAGCGCAGTGCGAAGAGGACGACTACCGCCGTGAAGCCGATTAACCCGGCAGTCACTCCCTGGAGGAGCGTGAAGATCGACCAGAGCGCGATCGCCAGGCCATAGACCCGCTTGGAGCCGAACCGGTCGAGCAGGGCGCCGCCCGGAACCTGTCCGAGCACATATGCCCATGCGAACGCAGACAGGATATAGCCCATCGCTACGGGCGAGAGGTCCATCTCCTTGGATGCAGCGGCGCCCGCGATCGAGAATGTCGCGCGGTCGGCATAGGCGATCGTCGTGACGATGAAGAGCAGCACGATGATCTGCCAGCGCACATTGGTGCGGGGCCCTTCGGAAGCACCGATCGTATCAGTCGCAGCGTTCGTCGGGCCCACCAGCCTCTCCCTATATTAGCTGGCGCGGAAGCCGCATCCGGCCGCCACCGCAAGGGCGTCCGCATGTCGCATATCTGGTGCGCCACTCCCTTGATCTCTGCCAAGTCGAAGCCACGCTATGCGGCGCTGGGCTGGCTGTCCAAGCCAAATCGAACATCGGCCAATGCGTTCGCGGTATCGCGTGACAGGCTGAAGTGGGACGCCCCGCCGGGGGAATGCCTGGTCCGATATTTCTGTTTGGAAATGGTGCCCAGAAGAGGACTCGAACCTCCACGGCCTTGCGACCGCCAGCACCTGAAGCTGGTGCGTCTACCAATTCCGCCATCTGGGCACGGGGTAGGCGGTGGCCCCTACGGAGGGGGTCTGGGCTTGTCAACCGCGAAGGGCCACGCGGTCCGCCACCCGGCCCCCCATAATTGTCGGCAGTCCTGCCGGACCAAAACAGTCTCAGTGGCCGTTGTCGCTCCAATGGGGCGGGTCGCTGAGCAGCTTCAGGACGCCGTAAGTCACGCCGATCGCGTGGAGTTCCGTGTTGGTGTCGCCGCTGCGCGGCGCGCCCAGGGGACGTTTCCTGCCGGCCTTGTCCTTCACTTCGATCGTGCCGGTCCAGGAAATCGTCATGTCGATCGCCCGGCCCTCGATGTGGAGCGACGTGAGTGAGGGCTGAAAGGCGATGCCGAACAGGTCGGACATCTCCCGCGCGCCCTTTTTCGATTTGGCGAGGTCGCCATGATCCCAGCGGATCGCCAGGCCAGCGAGGGCCGGGACTTGCCCGGGCGCCATTTCGCCGCGGGAGACGCGCCAGCTATAATGCATCAGATGCGCGCGGGTGCGGTTTCGCCGGGTGGCGGAGACGGTGACCTTCGCCCCAGCGGCCTTGAGCGCGTCGATGAAGGCGGACGCCCGATCGCGAAAAGGCGAGGCGAGATCGGCGACCTTCTCGCTGTTCGGATATCTGGCCTGGTTGGCGTGCCACCACGTTGCGCCGCTCAGCGATGCTGCCGAGCCCTGGCCGCTCGACAAAGCGATCCAGGTCTTGCCGCCGGGCGTGACGAGGCCATCGGGCTTGGCAATGCCGACGACCTGGGCCTGATAGGCAGTGATTGCGGCGATGGTGCGCGGGCCGCAATCGCCATCGGTGGGCAGGAGCGGCTGGCCGGTTGCGGCGAGCCAATCGTTTAGGAGATGCTGGACGACGATCACGTCGGCGAGATCGTTGACCCCGCTTTTGCCCACCGGTGCGCCGATCGCCATGCCCGCCCTCCCCAAGTCCCCAGGCAGGGGTAACCGGCGATTTCCTACATTGGAAGGCCTGTGCTCCCCTCCCTGGAAGGGAGGGGCTGGGGGTGGGTAGATGCTTGGCGGTACTGAGCCGGACTGCGCCGCGGTATCCGTATCGCCCGGACGCCACCCACCCCTCAATCCCCTCCCTTGCAGGGAGGGGAAGTTAGGAGCGGAAAACGCGCTCGAAGATCGTATCGACCTGGGCGAAGTGATAGGCGAGGTCGAACTTATCCTCGAGTTCGGCCACGGAGAGCGCGGCGGTTACCTGCGGGTCCGCCTTGAGGAGCTCGAGCAGCGAAAGCTCGCCGTCGCTCTCCCACACCTTCATGGCGTTGCGCTGGACGAGGGCATAAGCGTCCTCGCGGCTGACGCCTGCCTGAGTCAATGCGAGCAGCACTCGTTGCGAATGGACTAGGCCGCCCATGCGATCGAGATTCTTCCGCATGCGCTCGGGATAAACCAGGAGTTTGTCGATTACGCCGGTGAGCCGGGCCAGCGCGAAATCCAGGGTGATGGTGGCATCGGGGCCGATATAGCGCTCGACCGAGGAGTGGCTGATGTCGCGTTCGTGCCACAGCGCCACGTTCTCCATCGCGGGCATGACGGCGCTGCGGACCATGCGCGCGAGGCCCGTAAGGTTCTCGGTCAGCACCGGGTTGCGCTTGTGCGGCATCGCCGAGCTGCCCTTTTGGCCCGGTGAGAAATATTCCTCTGCTTCGAGCACTTCGGTGCGCTGCAAGTGGCGGATTTCGGTAGCCAGGCGCTCGATCGAGGAGGCGATGACGCCGAGCGTGGCAAAGAACATCGCGTGGCGATCGCGCGGGATCACCTGGGTGGAAACGGGCTCCGGCGTGAGGCCGAGCTTCGCCGCGACATGCGCCTCCACGCGCGGATCGATATTGGCGAAGGTGCCGACCGCGCCGGAAATCGCGCAGGTCGCAATATCGGCACGCGCGGCGATCAGGCGGGCTCGGTTGCGTGCGAACTCGGCATGGGCCTGAGCGAGCTTGAGCCCGAAAGTCACCGGCTCGGCATGGATCCCGTGGCTGCGGCCGATCGTAGGAGTGAGCTTGTGCTCGTGTGCGCGGCGCTCGAGCACGGCGAGTAGCTTGTCGATGTCGGCGATGAGGATATCGGCGGCGCGGACGAGCTGGATCGCCAGCGCGGTATCGAGCACGTCGGAGCTTGTCATGCCCTGGTGCATGTATCGGGCTTTGTCACCCACCTGCTCGGCAACCCAGGTGAGGAAGGCGATCACGTCGTGCTTGGTGACGGCCTCGATCGCGTCGATGGCGGCTACATCGATCACGGGCTTGGTGGCCCACCATTTCCACAGCGCGTCCGCCGCAGCCCTGGGCACCACGCCCAGATCGGCCAGCGCCTCGGTCGCGTGCGCTTCGATCTCGAACCATATTCCAAGGCGCGTCTCGGGTGACCAGATCGCAGTCATCTCAGGGCGGGAGTAGCGCGGGACCATCGGTTGCCTTTCGCTGGATGTCGCCGCGCCGATAGCAAGCCGCCTTCCGACCGGCCAGCGGTATCGCCCGTGACCGTTGGCCTAGGGTAGATCCTGGCTCAGGGTGATGCACAAGAGTCGCACGGCAACGAAAATGCGATGAGTGGGCATTCTACAGGGATAAACTGAGGCTAAAGCTACTGAAAGACGGAACAACACACCTAAATAGGTGGTTCTAACTTTGAACTAACCACGCTCGTATGCTTGGGCTTATGATTGCTATGCTGCATTTCAGAGGAGAACTCTAATGCTTAAATCAGTTGTTCTTGCTACATCTATGCTTGTTGCTGTACCCGCCTTTGCGCAGGACAAGCCTGCGACTTCGGAATCGCAACCAGCGCAGACTGCGCCCGCGACAACCGCACAGGCGCCAGCAACGGATGACGCAGCGCCCGACGCGGCCAAGGATCAGACGGCGCAGCCGGCCGCCGAGCGTGCACCCGCGCAGGAAACCGCGACTGCAACTCAGGCTGCACCCGCGCAGGACACCACCACTGCGGCCCAGCCTGCGCAGAGCGCCCAGGCGGCACCGGCCGCTGCGCCCGCCGCAACGCAGGACCAAGTGGCACAGGCCGTCACCCGGGATTGGGCCACTTTCGACAAGGATGGCAACAGCCAGCTCAGTGCCGCGGAATTCGGCGCCTGGATGAGCACCCTGCGCAAGGCCGCCGAACCCAACTTCGTCGCCGGGTCGCCAGAGGCGAATACCTGGGAAAGCCAGGCATTCACTACGGCCGATGCCGACAAGAGCGCTTCGGTAACCAAGCAGGAACTGACGATTTTCCTGACGCCGAAGCCCGCCTGACGCTACCCTGACGCCGTACGCATGGCGCGACTCCCCACGCTCGCCGGACTTGCCTCCGGCGGGCGTTTGGTCATCACAGGATCAAGCGCAGAAAATATGCCGCAGCGCCAACTACCAGCACACCAGCCAGCCAGAGCCCCGCAAACCACGCAAGGCGGCGCGCCATCAAAGCAGCCCCTGCGCACGCAGGCTGGTGTGCCCCTCGCTGCCGATGACGATGTGATCATGCACTGTGATGTTCAGCCGCTTCCCGGCCTCGGCGATGCTCCGGGTGATCTCGATATCGGCGCGGCTGGGGGAGGGATCGCCCGAAGGGTGATTGTGGACGAGAATGACGGCCGCCGAGCCGAGATCGATCGCGCGGCGGACGACCTCACGGACATAGACCGCAGCTTCATCGATCGACCCTTCTGACATGAGCTCGTCGCGGATCAGCATGTTGCGCGAATTGAGGTGGAGCACGCGGAAGCGCTCGATCGCGTGGTGGGCCATGTCGGCGCGCAGATAATCGAGCAGCGCCTGCCAGTTGGCGAGGACGGGCTTCTCCGCGACTTCGGCGCGGAGCAAGCGGAGGGCGGTCGCGTGCGCGGCCTTTAGCGCCGCGACGCTGGTCTCGCCCATTCCGGGAATGCGGGCCAGTGCTTCGGCATCGGCCGCAAAGAGCCCGCCTATGCCGCCGAATTCGTCGAGCAGCTTTTTCGCCAGCGGCTTCGTGTCGCGGCGCGGGATGGCAAGGGCCAAGAGATATTCGATCAGCTCATGATCGAGCAATGCATCGGGTCCGCCCTCAAACAGCCGTTTGCGCAGGCGCTCGCGGTGGCCGGAATTGTCGGGAACGTCGGACATGCAGCGACTATAAGTCAGCGCGTCGGCAAATCCACGGGCAAGTCGATGCGCCAGAAACGAGTCTCGACCCCCTCGGTGCCGAAGTCGTTATCGTTGACCAGGAGCAATTGGCGCGGCGAGAGCTGGATCATCCCTTCGAGATCGGGATCGATCTGGGGGAAGTCGTCGGTCGACAGGATCAGCGACTTGGAGAGGACGGGCAGCGCGAACTCGTCATTGGCGCTCATTTGCTCGACGGTTGGGCGGGTGTCGGGATCGAGATGCTCCGCTCCGAGCGCGCAAGCCGCATCCAGCTCGACCGCATAGATCTTGGTGGTCCGTGATCCGCGCTCAAGGACCAGCAGCGTGCCCGGCCCCAACAGCAGCATCTCGCTCACCTTGATGTCCGAGCGGTCCAGATCGCCCGCTGCGCTGTCGCGCAAGAAGGTGTCCGGTGCGTCGAGGGGATAGAGGAATTGCCCGGTGACGCGCTCGCTTGCGGTGTCGAAGGCCCAGAGGCGGATGTGGCATGCCCTTTCGTGGGCGCACAGATCGGGATGGGCGAGGGGACTCTGGAAGGCGAAGTACAAAGTCCCGCCGTCGGGGGAGAGCGCGAGCGCCTCGAACCCGCGATTGAGCCGGCGGCGCGCGGTGATCGCGGGGAGCGTGTCGCGGACCGGATAGGTCGCGCCTTCGAACCAGGAAACGCATCCCTCGGGCACCAGCCGCGCCTCGATCGTGCCGTCGGCGTTCGCCCTGAGCAGGGACGGGCCATATTCCTCACCGATCCAGAAGCTTCCGTCGGGCGCGACTGCGATGCCTTCGGTGTCGGCGCCGGAGGGATCGGGCGCGATCAGGCTGCCGTCGAGTGCGATTGCCGGCTCGCGTTCCTCGGCCAGGCCGAAGGGCGGGGGTAGACCGGAGATCGGCGCGCCGCCCGTGCCCCGCAGCGGGAGCGTGCGCAGGAGCGTTACCTGATCGCCCTGAATGCGGAGCTCGGAGATCGCGGGGCCGATGTGGAGGCTGGTCATGACCTTCGCGCTGCCGCTGTCGGCGTGTTCCGCCAGGTGATCGAGCCCCAATCGGCCCACCGCGAGCTTCACCTTGAGGTTCGGCCCGCGATCGCCGACCGCCCAGAACACGCCCTCGGGATCGCCCGAGCGGCGCGCCAGCCCCGAGCCGATGCCGCGCGTGATCCGGAGCGGGCGCAGCGGGAGATCGAGCGTGTCCAGCAACTCGTCGGTGTATTTCAGGCGGGTTGCGATGGGGCTTTTCATCGCCCGGTGCTTGGTCCCCCGCTGGTCTCCCCGCAAGCGAATAGGAGTGGTTCGCAAGAGTTGACTCGACCCTGCACCCTGCTAAAGCGCCCGTGCCTTGGCGGGCTCGCCTTTGGGCACAAGCGCTTGGCCCTGCCGGAAACGGCTCCTGGGAGAAGCAATTTGGCCGAAGAAAAGCCCGGACTGGACCCCTTGCCCGAGGATGCGCGCCTGGACTCGCTCGACGAGCGATTGCAGCGAGCGAAATCGGAAGAGGCGATCAGGAACGGCGGCGGCACCGATAAAGGCCAGGATGATTACAACCTGGGCAATCGCGTGCTGGCCGAGCTGATCGGCGGTATGGCCGGAGGTGCGCTGATCGGGTGGGTGCTCGATAGGTTTCTGGGCACTTCCCCCTGGCTCCTGCTCGCGTTGCTCTTCCTGGGCATCATCGTGGCGTTCAGGAACATCATTCGGATTTCGAACCAGCGCTCGAAGTGATTCTTCGGGCGCTTTGGCTAATGAGGCGGACGAACAAGCGTGGCGGCTGAATCTGGCAAGATCGACCCGATGCACCAGTTCCAGATCCAGACGATCTGGGATCCGGGCTTCAGCATCGCAGGGCACCCGATCGTCCTCACCAATTCGGCGGTGTGGATGCTGGCGGCGGCTTTGGCGCTATGGGCTTTCATGCTGCTCGGCATGAAGCGCCAGGTGATCCCGACGCGCGGCCAGATGCTGGTGGAGAATTTCACGGGCTTCGTCACCAAGCTGGTCGACGACAATATCGGTCATGGCGGGCGCAAATACGTCCCCTACGTCTTCTCACTCTTCATGTTCATCCTGTTCGCCAACCTCCTCGGCCTGCTGCCTTTGGGGCTGATCGGGCTGCATCCCTTCACCTTCACCAGCCACTTCACGGTCACCGGCGTGCTTGCGATCATGAGCTTCTCGATCGTGCTGATCGTCGGCTTCTGGAAGCATGGGCTGAAGTTCTTCTCGCTGTTCGTGCCGCATGGCACGCCTTTGTGGCTGATCTGGCTGATCCCCGCGATCGAGCTGGTTTCGTTCATGGTCCGTCCATTCTCGCTGGGGCTCCGGTTGTTCGTCGCGATGATCGCGGGGCATATTCTGCTCAAGGTGCTTGCCGGCTTCGTGATCAATGCCGGTAACGCCGGGCTGATTCCCGGCCTCGGCGTCGGCATCCCCAGCTTTGCGCTGATGATCGGCATCTCGGCGCTCGAAGTGCTGGTTGCCGGCATCCAAGCCTATGTCTTTGCATTGCTCACGTCGCTGTACATCCACGACGCCGAGCATCTGCATTGAGTTTTTCCGTACCAACCAACCAAACGAATTGAAGCAGGAGTTTTTGAAATGGACGCAGAAGCAGCAAAGCTGATCGGTGCAGGCCTGGCCGCCATCGGCGCCGGCATGGCCGCCATCGGTGTGGGCAACGTGTTCGGCTCGTTCCTCGAAGGCGCGCTGCGCAATCCGGGCGCGGCCGATGGCCAGCAGGGCCGCCTGTTCATCGGCTTCGCGGCCGCCGAGCTTCTCGGTCTGCTCGCGTTCGTCGTCGCGATGATCCTGATCTTCGTCGCGTAACTTTTCCGATCCGGGCCGGTGATGAGCCGGCCCGCATCCGGACAGGATTGAAATGCCCCAGATCTCCCAGCTCGCCGAGACGTTTGCCTCCCAGATTTTCTGGCTGCTGCTGACGTTCGGCTTCGTATTCTTCGTGGTCGGCAAGATGATGCTGCCCAAGGTGCTGTCGACGGTCGACGCGCGTGACCGGTCGGTCGCGGGCGATCTCGCCGCGGCGGAAGCCGCACGTGCGGCTGCCGATGCGGCCGAAGAGAATTGGCGGGTGCAGGAGAATGCGGCGCGCGAAGCCGCCCAGAAGCGCATCGCCGAGGCGCGCGCCAAGGGTGCGGCCAAGAGCGAAAAGACGCTTGCGGCAGGCAACGCGAAGAACGACGCAAAGCTGGCCGAGGCCGAAGCGCGCATCGGCGCGGCGAGCCAAGCCGCGATGGCCGATATCGAAGCGGTCGCCGCCGATGCGGCTGCCGACATCGTAGCGCGCATTTCTGGCGCATCGGTCAGCGCGACCGAGGCGCGGGCCGCAGTGAAGGCGGCGCTCAATGGCTGATACCCACGCCAAGACCCCCGGCGATGCCGCGGTCGAGCATAACCTGGCCGAAGCCAAGCAGGGCGAAGGCATGGCGGTGCCGCACACCGGCACCGAGGCGCTGACCGCCGAGCATGGCGGCGTCGGCCCGACCGAAGGGCATCACGCCGATCCCGCCATCTTCGGGCTCGACGCGACGATCTGGGTTTCCATCGCGATGGCGGTGTTCATCGCCATCCTGATCTGGAAGAAGGTCCCGTCGCTGATCACGCGCGGCCTGGACAACCAGATCGCGGCGATCCGCACGCGCCTGGATGAAGCCAAGCAGCTTCGCGCGGAGGCCGAAGCGCTGCGCGACGAATATGCCAAGAAGATCGCCGGCGCCGAAGCCGAGGCTGCGGCGATGATCGCGCACGCCGACGAAGAGGCAAAGGGCGTGCTGGCCAAGGCCGAGGCGGACGCCAAGGACCTGACGGCGCGCCGCGCGAGGATGGCCGAGGACAAGATCGCCGCCGCCGAGCGCAGCGCGATTGCGGAGATCCGCGCGAAGACCGCCGAAGCGGCTACGAAGGCCGCTGCCGCGATCATTGCGCAGAAGCATGACGCGAGTGCCGACAAGGCGATGGTTGATAACGCGATTGCGGGGCTGGGCCGGCTTAACTGAGCTTGCTTTGGAATCGCTGAGTTTGAGAAGCCCCGGCCATTGTGCCGGGGTTTTTCGTTTGCAGCACGGGCCCTTCGACAGGCTCAGGGTGAGCGGTGGAAGGGACCTCTCAAACCCCGCTCACCCTGAGCTTGTCGAAGGGCGCGAATGTTCCCAATGTTCGCGCTCATGCGCACGTTTCACCGCCGGCGTCGCGCGAAAGGTTAGTAAAGGTTAGGCCAAGACTGCGGTTTGGCGCGTCTGATCGTTTCATGATGTCAAAGAGCGGTCAGCATCGCCGACCGGCCCAGCCAAGCATTTGAAATCCTACATTGCAACAGGGGACGAAGGGCCGCTTTTGGTGGAAGGCGGTCATTGCTCTCGTTCGCTGTCCAAGACCCCTCTGTGCCGTCGTAGCCGTCTTGGAAACGACCTTGCTTCGTGGAAAAGGACATACGCCGCCCATCCAGCGCCGGGGCCGACAAGGACTGCGAGCAGTGTCAAGCGGAGGGAGTCCGCTAATCCGAAGTTGATATCGATAGCTGCGAATATAGCGCCACCAACAAACATGGGCCAAAGCGTATCCAGCTTGTCTGCACCGCCATAGAGCGAGCCTTCGTAAATCTTTGCGAGGCGGCTCGCATGATAGTTCCGCAACCGGCCCAAGGATCGCACTCCGCGCATGCTAGGTTTCGCGCTAATAGATGTATGATACAGCTAATGACCGCAATAGTTGGAAAGCAGTCAGTTGCCATCGGCGCTAAAGCTCGTTCCGAATAACCCCGATCCATACCTTTCGATCGTCCGCCAGCCGCCCTTCGGCATCCGTCCGCCAGTCCGAGCGGGTGACCGAGCCGCCGACCTTCTGGAACCAGACATTGCCGCCGATGCTGCTGCACCGGCCCTCGGCGATTTCGACCACGACATCGACATGCGAATCGAAGAAGCGCCCTGTGTCGAGCTGTTCGAGCGCCTGGGCATAGCTTGCTGGTGGGTCGCGTTCGCCTCGCGAATTCCAGATCAGGTCGCCGACACGCGGAATCGCGAGCGCGGGATCGTGGAGGGTCAGCTTCCCGCTCATCCCGTCATGGCGGCGGATGCGGTCGACATAGACGGAGTGCGTCTCGTCGCCCCAGAAGACGTCGCCCGCGCCGGCCTGGACGAAACACCAGCTGATGAATGCCGCCGACCAGGGCTCGTCGGTCAGCCCGTCCCAATCGGGGCGGCCGACCGAGTCCCAATAGTCGCCGATCCGCGCTGTGAACGGCTGCTCGTCGAGGTTTGCCCCGAGACGCCAGCTATCGTCGATCCGGCGCCAGGTTCGGCGGAAATACTCCCACTCCTGCGTCGCGACCTCGACCAGCCTTTCGGCAATGCGCGTCAACGACGCTGCGCCAGCTCGGCGCTAAGCTTGAGGATGGTGGGATATGCCTGTTGCCGGGTCGACAGGACAGCGGCGACGATCCCCGTTTCCGGCGAATAAGCGACCGCGGTGCCCCAGAAGCCGCTATGGCTGTAGATATCGCCGCGCGGCGTGTGTTTCACGAACAGGCCGAAGCGATAGATGTCGCCGTTCTTGTGCGGGCCTTCGCTCAGCATGACCTGGAGCGTGCGCCTGTTTTCAAACAGGCGGCCGTCGAACAGCGCCTTGAAGAAAGCGGCCAGATCGCGCGCCGACATCACCAGGCCCCGCCGCCATAGAGATCGAAGCTGGCATCCACGCCGGTGACTTCACGCTCGCCGATATATTGCCGTGCGCGGGGCGGCGCGTCCTTGCGCGGCTGTTCGAACACTTCCCAGTAAAGCGACTTGAGCCCGAGCTTGTCGAGCTTGAGCTGCTCGCGCATGGCCGCGGCGAGGGTCTTGCCCGTGATCCGCTGGATGATGTCGCCGAGCAGGATGTAGTCCGCATCGGCATATTTGAACTCGGCGCCAGGCGCGCTGAGCGGATCGCCCCAGTCGGTCATCAACCCGATCAGCGCATCGGGCGTCCAGCGATGCTTGGGATCGTTGTACAACGCTTCCTCGAAGCGCTTGTCATTGCCATGATCGTAAAGCCCGCCGCTGTGGCTGAGCAGGTGCCGGACCGTGATCCTGACGGTATCGTATTTGTCCGCCTTGAGCCTGGCATCGAGCGCGGGCGTGACCAAGCCGGCGATCGGCGCGTCGAGGTCGATCCTCCCTTGCTCCCACAGCCGCAGCACGGTCGCGGCGACGAAGGTCTTGGTGTTGCTCGCGACGCGCACCGGCGTGTCGCTGGTGAAGCGCCGCTTGGCGTCCACGTCGGCCATGCCCGCCGAAGCCCCATAACCCTTGCCGTCCCCGATCACATAGACCGCGAGCGGCACGGGCTCGGCGGCCAGGCGGGCGGCCAGCGCAGTTTCGCGCGGATCGAGCTGGACGGCGGCCGGCGTCGAGACGATCAGCAGGGGAAGCACATATTTGAGCATGATCGCATCCGTGACTTGATTGATGACCCGGCGCGGCGTGCTAAGCGTTGGCCATGACCACTCAGCGTTGGCTCCAGCTCGCCGCGATCCTCACCGCCGCGCTCATCCTCCTGGCCCTGGTCGCCGCATGGCGGAGCGCCAATCCCGACCCGCTCTCCGCCGACGAGATCCGCGCCCGCACCCTGGCGGAAATCCAGCGCATCGAAGCGCGCGCCGCCGAAATGGAACGTAACGCCGCGCGCTAGCCCGTACTTATTTCGGTTTGCGGTAAAGATGGACGAATTGGTCCGTCTTGCCCCTGATCGCGGGCGTGAAGACATTTGCAGTGTGGTCATCGGCCGAGTTGCGCAGCAATTGGCTCTCCACCTCGAATTTGAATCCCACGCTTTCGATCTCGGCGCGGGCCGCGGCCGGATCGATGCGGTGCAGCGTGTCCGCTGCCGTGAAGCCCGGATCGGCATTGGCCGCATGATCGATCACGAGCAGCACGCCGCCGGGCTTGAGCGCGGCGAACAGCTGGGCGGCGATGCCCTTGGCAGCGCCCGGAGGCGCGAATTTCAGGTGCAGATCGTGATAATTCTGCACCGTGATGATCGCGTCGAGCGGCTCGGGAAAGGAGATCGCGCCCAGCGACTCGCTCTTGGCGGTGACGTTCTTGTAGTCCGCAACCGCGGCCTTCTGCTCGTCGCCATAGGCCGCGCGGTACTGGATGAACTCGGCCGCCTGATAGGCATAGACATGCCCCTGCGGGCCGACCAGCGGCGCGAGGATGCGAGTCCAATAGCCGCCGCCCATCAGGAAATCGGCGACCTTGTCGCCCGGCTTGATGCCGGCGAAGGCGAGGAGTTCGCCGGAATGACGCGCGGCATCGCGGGCGCGCTGCGCCTCCGGGCGGGCCGGATCGGCCAATGCGGCGGTGACCGCAGGCGGCACGGCCTGGGCCTGTGCGGCGAGGGGCGTTGCGAGGGCTAGCAAAGCGGTGGTGACGAACAGCTTCATGGCGAGTCTCTCCCGGTGTCTGACTGCACTATGGCACGTAGCGGCGCGGGATCAAGTTGGACGCGTGGCTGGGTCGCCCCTGGGCGCAGCCAAGAAAAGAAGAAACCCTCACCAACCAGTACCCTGAAGCAGATGGGTCGATCGTGCCCCCGGCACGATATACGAAATGCCGGGGGCATTTCGTACCCATATGCCTCAGGGTACTCCCGCGAAGGCGGGAGAGGGCTATATGGATGCCGATGTCGGACCCGAATTCCCCCAATCGCTTCAACGAGGAAAAAGCGACCTACGCCGTTCGGGGTTCGGAGACTCCCGACCTTGAGGCGGGCGTGGCTGCGATCCGCAATGTCGTGAAGACGCTGCCTGCGCGGCCGGGGGTGTACCGGATGCAGGATACGCGGGGCGACGTGCTCTATGTCGGTAAGGCGCGCGCGCTGAAGAACCGCGTCACCAATTATACCCATGTGACGCGGCTCTCGAAGCGGCTCCAGCGCATGGTGGCGCAGACGCGATCGATGACGATCGTGACGACCAACAACGAAGCTGAGGCGCTGTTGCTCGAGGCGCAGCTGATCAAGCGCTATCGCCCGGCGTACAATGTGCTGCTTCGCGATGACAAGAGCTTCCCCTTCATCCTGCTGCGCGGCGATCACAGCTTTCCGCGCGTGCAGCTTCATCGGGGCGCGCGGCGGGCCAAGGGCGATTATTTCGGGCCCTTCGCGGGGGCGGGGCAAGTGCGCAAGACGCTCAACGCCCTGCAAAAGTTGTTCCTGCTCAGGAGCTGCACCGACGGTTTCTTCGCGACGCGCGATCGGCCCTGCCTGCTCTATCAGATACGCCGCTGCTCGGCGCCGTGCGTGGGCCGGATCGACGAGCCGGGATATGCCGAGCTGATGCAGGATGCGCGCGATTTCTTGCAGGGAAAATCCACCAAGGTGCAGGCCAGGCTGGGCGAGGCGATGCAGGCGGCCGCCGAAGCGATGGACTTCGAGCAGGCCGCGGTGCTGCGCGATCGATTGAAGGCTCTGACCTTCATCCAGGGCAGCCAGGCGATCAACGCCGAAGGCATGGGCGACGCCGACATCTTCGCAATGGCCAACCGCAACGGCGTGATGGGCATCCAGGCCTTCTTCATCCGGGGCGGCCAGAATTGGGGCCATCGCAGCTTCTTCCCCGCGCACACCAACGAAGTGCCCGAGGATGAAGTGCTCAGCGCCTTCCTGATGCAATTCTATGAGGAGGTTCCGCCGCCGCGAAACGTGTTCGTCGATCGCGAGCTGGACGAGGCGGCGCTGCTGGCGGAGGCGATGTGCGAGCGCGCGGGGCACAAGGTCGAGCTCAGCATGCCGCAGCGCGGCGCCCGGCGGCGGCTGATGGAGCAGGCGACGCGCAACGCAATCGAGGCGCTGGATCGGCGACTCGCCGAGAGCACGACGCAGGCAAGGCTGCTGCGCGAAGTGGCCGATGTGTTCGAGCTTCCCGAGAGCCCGGACCGTATCGAGGTCTATGACAACAGCCACATCCAGGGGACCAACGCCGTGGGCGCGATGGTCGTCGCTGGGCCGGAGGGCTTTCGCAAGGGGCAGTATCGCAAGTTCAACATCAAGAACCCCGATACCGTGCCGGGGGACGATTTCGCGATGATGCGCGAAGTCTTCGGCCGGAGGTTCGCACGGGCCCAGGCGGAGGACCCGGACCGCACGCAGGGCGACTGGCCCGATCTGGTGCTGATCGATGGCGGGCGCGGCCAGCTCAATGCAGTGAAGGGTGTGCTCGAGGATCTGGGGATCGAGGATGTCTGCCTGGTGGGCGTGGCCAAGGGACCGGACCATGGCCGCGAGGGGCGCGAAGTGTTCCATTTGCTGGACGGGCGCGAGATCACGCTGCCGGTCAATTCCCCGGTGCTATTCTATCTCCAGCGGCTGCGCGATGAGGTTCACCGCTTCGCGATCGGCGCACACCGGCAAAAGCGCGCCAAGGCCATCGGCGCCTCGCCGCTCGACGAGGTGCCCGGCATCGGCCCCGCGCGGAAAAAGGCGCTGCTGATGCATTTCGGCACCGCGCGCGCGGTGCGCGGCGCCAGCCTTGAGGATCTGCAAAAGGCGCCGGGGGTGAGCAAGGCGATGGCGCAGATGCTCCATGACTATTTCCACGCGCGCTAGCCTGAATCTTGACTTTTTGGAAGGATCGGCTAGGTAGATAGAGGACAGGAGATCGATATGCGTAATGAAGGCGTTCGCGACTAACCCTTGAGCTGCTCGCTGGCAATCCGTGCGCATGACCTCGCTATATGTGTATCGCAGCCGCCGATAGACTGGCGCTTCTACGTAATCCCGGGAATAGCGGCATTGTCCGCAGTCGTCGCCTTTTTTGCGCTCCTTAATGCCCGCGATTTAGCACGCAAAAAGTCTACGATCGATCTGATCGAAAAAACCGAATCGACCCAGCATTATCGCGAGATAAACGCCGCATTTTCCAGCACGCGGCGGGGTCAGGGCGGGTTTGCCGGCTTGCTGGTATCGCCGCCATCGGATGAACTGCGCGGCCAACTCATCGACTACCTTAATCATTACGAACTAATTGCGCTTGGTATCCAGCGCCGTGTTCTCGATGGAAAGTTCTACCGCGCCTGGATGGGAAAATCCTTCGTGCGCGATTGGAATGAGGCAGCGATATGGATCGAGCAGGAACGGTGGCGAAAGCAGCCGGACGGTTCGTGGAAATATCATCCAACGGTTTTCGCGCATTACGAGAAGATTGCGTGCAAATGGTCGCGCGAGGCAGTTCGCTTGAGCAAACAGGTACATAATCCTCCCCCGTCCACTCCCGTACCCGCTAGCCCAGGCGACGATCCGCTTCCCGAGCTCAACGATCGCGAAGACGAGACTGACTGAGCCGTTTCCACTTCCTTCACGCCCGCGCGATACACCCACCAATATGGCGACGCGCGTCTTCATCACGATCGATACCGAGCTCATGTGGCGGCACCACGTCGCGGGCCTCGACATGGACATCGTCGTCCAGCGCTCGCTGGAGCCCGCGGGCGTGGGCGTGGGCTGGCAGCTTGCACAGCTTAAGGCGCACGGGCTGAAGGCCTGCTTCTTCGTCGATCCGATGCCTGCGCTGGTCTATGGCCTCGATCCAATCAAGCGCGTCGTCGCGGCGATCCTGGAGGCGGGGCAGGAAGTGCAACTCCATCTCCATCCCAACTGGACCGGTGCGCATGCAGGCGACAAGGGCGCGACGCATGGGCCTTTCGAATTGATCGATTACAGCTTCGATGAGCAACTGGAGCTGCTGCGCGGCGCGAGCGACATGCTGGCCGCGGCGGGCGCGCCCGAGCCGATCGCGTTCCGCTCGGGCAGCTATTCGGCGAGCGACGACACGCTGGGGGCGCTGGCGAAGCTCGGCTTCGAATATGACAGCAGCCATAACGGCTCCGAATATCCCTGGCCGAGCGCGATTTCGCTGGGGCGGACGCAGATCGCGCCGGTCGAGCATCGGGGGCTGATCGAAGTTCCGGTTACCCTGATCGAGGACCAGAAAGGCCATTTGCGCCATTTCCAGATCTGCGCGCTCTCCGCCGCGGAGATGAAGGACGCGCTGGATCATGCCGTGGCAAACGACCACGCCGCGGTGACGGTGGTGAGTCATGGCTTCGAGCTTGCAAATCGCGCCGGCACGCGGCCTAACGCCGTGCATGTCCGCCGCTTCGAGGCGCTGTGCGGCATGCTGGCCAATCGCCGGGGGGTATTGGTGACGACACATTTCGCGGACCGGCCGGCGCTGGCGCTGGACCGGAACGATCAGCCGCTGGGGCCGAGCATCCTCCGCACCCGGCTGAGGCAGGCCGAACAACTCTGGTCGAACCTGATCGAGGAGCGCGCCGCGTGAATGCGATGAGCGACATTGCCATCCCCCAGTCCAGCAGCGCGCGGCCGATCCAGCTCAAGTTCGAGATCGGGGCACGCACGCTGATGGCGATCCAGCGCTCGCTGGTTCGCATTCCGCTGAGCCTGGAGGATGCGCGCAGCGGCATGCTGCCCGAATTGCCTGCGCTGGAGCGAGAGGCGCATGGCTATGCGATCATGTCGCTGCCCGAGAATCTACAGCAGGTGATGGTGGCGGCGTCGGGCGACATGCTCCCCTTCGTGCGCCAGCGCTATACGCGCTACTTCATCGACTTTTCGGCGGGCTTCGAAGGGTGGTGGAACGGGCTTTCCTCCAATGCCCGCCAGGGGCTGAAGCGCAAGGCGAAGAAGATCGCGGCGGAGAGCGGCGGCGATCTCGACATCCGCAGCTTCTCGCGACCGAGCGAGCTGGACGAATTCCACGATGTCGCGCGGCGGATCTCGCTGCGCACTTATCAGGAGCGGCTGCTGGGATCGGGACTGCCCGACACTCCCGAATTCCTCCGCGAGATGGTCGCGATGTCCGCCCAGGATCGCGTGCGCGCCTGGCTGCTCTATATCGCGGGCGAACCGGCGGCGTATCTCTATTGCCCGATCCTGGGCGACAATGTGATCTACGCCCATGTCGGCCATGATCCGGCGTTCAACGATCTCTCACCCGGCGCGGTGCTCCAGCTGGAGGCGATGCGCGACCTGTTCGACGAAAACCGCTTCGCGCGCTTCGATTTCACCGAGGGCGAGGGCCAGCACAAGCGCCAGTTCGCGACCGGCGGAGTGGCATGCGTCGATCTGCTGCTGCTCCGGCCCAGCCTGGCGAACCGCGTGACGATGGCGGCGCTCGGCGGGTTCAACCGCAGCGTGGCGCTGGTCAAGGGCGGCGTGGAGAAGGCGGGGTTGGGGAAGCTGGCGAAGAGGGTTCGGCGGGGTGGCTGACTCTTTAAGCCCCTCCCCTTCAGGGGAGGGGTTGGGGTGGGGCAGTGCCTCAGGCGCCAGGCTCGGTGAGACGGACAGGCCCCACCCCCAACCCCTCCCCTGAAGGGGAGGGGCTTGATATAGCGGTCCCATGCATCTCCGCGCCGAAGCCATCATCCTGAGCGTTCGCGCGCATGGCGAGCATGGGGCGGTGGTGCGCGCGCTTACCGAGAGCGACGGGCTGCAGGCGGGCTATGTGCGCGGGGGGCGGTCGCGGGCGATGCGGCCGGTGCTGCAGCCGGCGAACCTTGTGCTCGGCGAATGGCGGGCGCGGACCGAGGAGCAATTGCCGGGGCTTACGGTGGAGCTGATCCACAGCCGCGCGCCGATGTTCGGCGAGGCTTTGCCCGCCGCGGCGTTCGAATGGGCGACCGCGCTCGCTGCTTCGGTGCTGCCCGAGGGGCAGGCATATCCCCAGGTGCACAGCGCGCTGGACGGCGTGCTCTCGGCGATCGAGGCCGCGCCCGCGGCGCGGGGTTGGGCGGTGGCGTTGGTTCGCTACGAATTGCTGCTGCTCGCCGAACTAGGATTCGGACTCGATCTGGAGCGGTGCGCCGCGACCGGAGCGACGCAGGAATTGCATTATGTGAGCCCAAAGAGCGGCACGGCGGTGAGCCGGATCGGCGCTGCCGGGTATGAGAGCCGGCTGCTGCGGCTCCCCCCTTTCCTCGCGCTGGGCGGGGCGGCGGAGTGGGACGATATATTCGACGGGCTCAAGCTCACCGGGCACTTCTTGGAGCGCGACTTGCTGATCGGAAAGGGCGCGGATGTGATCGCGGCAAGGTCGCGGCTGGTAGACCGGCTCAAGCGCGCGGTTGCGTAAGCGCGAAGGGATCGGCAAAGCGCCCCGGACGATTATTGGGGGAGCGGGAATGCCGCTGATTGCTGTTCTGCCCGGTGACGGGATCGGGCCCGAAGTTACCACACAGGCGCGCCGTGTGCTGGAAGCGCTGGGGCTGGACCTTCAGTTCGAGGAGGCCCCGGTCGGCGGGGCGGGGTATCTCGCTTCGGGCCGGCCGCTGCCGCCCGAGACGCTGGCGCTGGCCAAGCGCGCCGATGCCGTGCTGTTCGGCGCGATCGGCGATCCGCGCTTCGAGGGGCTCGAACGCCGGCTGCGCCCCGAGGCCGCCTTGCTGGGGCTGAGGCGCGAACTCGGATTGTTCGCCAATATCCGACCGGCGACTCTGTTTCCCGGTCTGGAAGACGCATCGCCGCTCAAGCCGGAAGTCGTCGCGGGACTCGACATCGTCATCGTCCGCGAGCTGACCGGAGACGTCTATTTCGGCGAAAAGGGCCGGCGCAGCACGCATGAAGGGCTGCGCCAGGGCTATGACTGGATGGGCTATGACGAAGCCGAGGTCGAGCGGATCGCCATCGTCGGCTTCGAAATGGCCAGAAGGCGCAGGGGCAAGCTCTGCTCGGTCGACAAGGCCAATGTGCTGGAGACTTCGCAGCTCTGGCGCGATGTGGTGGGCGAAGTCGCGGCGCAATATCCGGATGTCGAGCTGACGCACATGTATGTCGATAATGCCGCGATGCAGCTCGTCCGCCGCCCCGCCGATTTCGACGTGATCGTCACCGGAAACCTGTTTGGCGACGTGCTTTCGGACCAGGCGAGCATGTGCGCGGGATCGATCGGGATGCTGCCCTCCGCATCGCTCAGCGCGTGGAGCGGGGCGAACGGCATGTACGAGCCGATCCATGGCAGCGCGCCCGACATCGCCGGCCAGGGCAGGGCCAATCCGTGCGCCGCGATCCTCTCATCCGCGATGTTGCTCCGGCACTCGCTGGGGGAGGATGCTTGCGCGGCGCGGATCGAGAACGCGGTAGCGAAGGCCTTGGTGGCGGGCGCGCGGACCGCGGACCTGGGCGGCAGCCTGACGACCGGGCAAATGGGCGATGCGGTGCTCCGGGAGCTCAAGTGACTCCCGACCTGCTCGAACTTGCCGTCATCATTCCGACCTTCAACGAGCGCGGCAACGTCGCGGCGCTCGTCGCCAAGCTGGATGCGGCGCTGGCAGGGCGCAATTGGGAAGCGATCTTCGTCGATGACGACAGCCCTGACGGCACCGCGCTGGCGGTGCGGGAGCTGGGGCGGATCGACAAGCGTGTGAGGGTTATCCAGCGGATCGGCCGGCGGGGCCTTTCGAGCGCCTGTATCGAGGGGATGTGCGCGACCGCCGCGCCCTTCGTCGCTGTGATCGATGGCGATTTGCAACATGACGAGACGATCCTGCCGGCGATGCTCGATGCGCTGGAGGGCGACGACGCCCTCGAAGTGGTGATCGGCTCGCGCTTCTGCGAAGGCGGTTGCACCGGCGAATGGGACCGCGAGCGCGTCGCCAAGTCCGCATTTGCGACTAGGCTTTCGCGCCAGGTGCTCAAGGCCGATCTGACCGATCCGATGAGCGGATTCTTCATGATCCGGACAGACATCGTTCGCGGGCTGGTGCCCACCCTGTCGGGCATCGGCTTCAAGATCCTGCTCGATATCATGACGGCGGCGCCGCACCCGCTCAGGTTCAGGGAATTGCCCTACGTTTTCCGCACGCGCACCGAAGGCGAGAGCAAGCTCGATCACGTAGTCGCGATGGAATATCTGATCGCGATATACGACCGGATGTTCGGCAAGGTCGTGCCGGTGCGCTTCGCGATGTTTTCCGCGATCGGAGCACTGGGGGCGGGCGTACACTTCCTGGTGCTCGGGGTGATGTTCCGGATGATGGCGGCGCCCTTCGTGGCGGCGACGATCGCGGCCACGCTGGTGGCGATGACGTTCAATTTCTTCCTCAACAATGCGCTGACCTATCGCGGCCAGCGGCTGAAGGGCGCGGGGGAGATGTGGGCCGGCTGGGTGAGCTTCTGCATCGTCTGCTCGGTCGGCGCGGCGGCCAATGTCGGCGTGGCAGCGTTCCTCCACGATGTGCAGCACGGCGACTGGCGGCTGTCCGCGCTGGCGGGGATCGTCGTCGCGGCCGTGTGGAATTTCGCGCTGTCCTCGCGCTTTACGTGGGGACGGTACTAGGCGTCACGCCCAGCTCGGGATCCACATCCAGCGGCGGAATGCGTCTTCGCGGCCCAGCGGCGATGCGGCGATGATCGGGTAGAAATAGATGAAGGCCACGAGGCTGGCCGCGGCGAACCATTCTTCCCAGCCGCGATCCCGGCCCCGATCGAAATGGTGGAAGGCCACCGCCAGCGCGACGCAGACGAAAATGCCGGACAGATGATAGTAATAATAGAAGCCCAGCGACTTTGGGATGACGGCGTAGATCGCAAGGCTCGCGGTCCACAGAAGGGCGACCGCCAGCGGCCGGATCGCCTTTTCCCTGAACCACGCCCAATAGCAGGCCAGCACGGCGAGCAGCCCGCCCCACATCACGAGGGGGTTGCCGATCAGGAGCACGCCGCGTTGCGCGCCATTATCCCACTCATAGAAATACCAGATCGGGCGCAGCAGCAGCGGCCAGCTCCACCAATCGGACTGGTAGGTGTGCGGGCGGAGGACCTGCGTCTGCAGGGCATACATCTCGGCCTGGAGCGTGAAGAGGCCGGCAAGGCCGAGCGGCTCGCGCGCATAGAAAAACGCGGGAAGGAAAGTGAGGAAATAGACGGCAATGCTCACGGCGCCGAGGAGCGCCAGCGCGGGTATCGCGGGCAGGCCATTCCAATGGGGTTGGTCCTTGCCCCAAAGCCCAGCCGACAGCGGCTTCCCGGCGATCCGCGCATCGCGGGCGCGAATGATGAGGAAGGCGGCGGCGGCCAGCGCGATATATGGAATGGCCGACCATTTGACGCCGGTGGCGAGGCCGAGCAGGGCACTCGCCCCAATCCAGCGATGCCAAACCTGCCTGCCCTCACCCCGCATCGCCCAGAGCATCACGACCAGCCCCCAGAGCAGGAACGCTCCCAGGAATATGTCGAGCATGGCGGTGCGCGCCTGGATGAAGATCGTCTGGTTCAGCAGCGCCAGCGCCGCTCCGATCACCGCCGGGCGCATGGCGCCGAGCAGCAGCCAGAGAAACGCGAAGACTCCGAGCACGGTGGCGGTGCCGGCCAAAGCGGGCACGATCCGCCAGCCGAAGGGATTGTCGCCGAACACGGCCATGCCCGCCGCGATCAGCTCCTTGCCGACCATCGGGTGCTCGATGTTGCGCGGACCTTCGAGTTCCAGGATCGCCCGCGCGGCGGGGACATAATGGACCTCGTCGAACATGATCCGGCTTGGCCGGTCGAGATGCACCGTGAACAGGAGTTGCGCGGCGAGGCCGATGAGCAACGCGACGATCCAGGGACGGGTGCGGAGAGCCTTGACGCGTTCGAGCATCCAGGGGCGATAAACGATCATTTCGCTGCCGTCATGCGGGAGTTGGTTGACGCGGGCCGTTCCGGCCCGGCAAAGCGTGCGCCATGAAGCGCAACACCGGACAGGACCGCAGCGTCACGCAGAAGTGGAAGCCCGCGACCCAGGCGGTGCGCGGCGGCACCGCGCGTTCGGAATATGGCGAGACCAGCGAGGCGCTGTTCCTCACTTCGGGCTATGCCTATGATTGCGCCGCCGACGCTGCGGCGCGCTTTGCCGGCGAGCAAACCGGCATGACCTATTCGCGGCTGCAGAACCCGACGGTACAGATGCTCGAAGAGCGGATCGCCTTGCTGGAGGGCGCCGAGGCATGCCGGACGATGGCCACCGGCATGGCGGCGATGACCGCGGCCCTGCTCTGCCAGCTTGAGGCCGGCGATCACCTGGTGGGCGGGCGCGCGGCGTTCGGATCGTGCCGCTGGCTCACCGATACGCTGCTGCCGAAGTTCGGCATCTCGACCACGATCGTCGATGCGCGGGATCCCCAACAGTTCGAGGATGCGATCACCGACAAGACCAAGGTGTTCTTCTTCGAAACGCCGGCCAATCCAACGATGGACGTGGTCGATCTGGAAGCCGTGTGCGGCATCGCGCGCAAGCACGGCATCGTCAGCGTGGTCGATAATGCGTTCGCAACGCCGGTGCTCCAGCGGCCAATGGAATTCGGCGCCGACGTGGTCGCGTATTCGGCGACCAAGATGATGGACGGGCAGGGACGGGTGCTCGCGGGCGCGGTTACAGGCAGCTCGGCCTTTATCAACGACGTGCTGCTGCCGTTTACCCGCAATACCGGCCCGACGCTCAGCGCGTTCAATGCCTGGGTGGTGCTCAAGGGGCTGGAGACACTCGACCTGCGCGCGCGCCGCCAGAGCGAGAATGCGCTGCAGGTGGGCCGTTTCCTCGAAACGCGGGTCCCGCGCGTGTTGCATCCCGGGCTTCCCAGCCACCCACAGCATAATCTGGCGATGCGCCAGATGGACGCGGCAGGGCCGATCTTCGCATTCGAAGTGCATGGCGGCCGCAATCAGGCGCATGCGCTGCTCGACGCGCTGGAGTTGATCGACATCTCGAACAATATCGGCGATTCGCGCTCGCTGATGACGCATCCTTCGTCGACCACGCATTCGGGCGTAGCGGAGGAGAAGCGCATCGAGATGGGTGTGACCGAGGGCATGCTGCGGATCAACGTGGGCCTGGAAGACCCCGAGGATGTGATCGCCGATCTCGATCAGGCGCTGCGGGTGGCCGGCTTGTGATCATGAAGGCCCTCTTCAACGAAGAGGCGGAGACGCACGGCATCACCGTGCGCGTGTCGGTCAGCTACCTTCCCGAACAGTCCGAGCCCGGCCGGGGGCGCTGGTTCTGGGCCTATCATATCCGGATCGAGAACCATTCCCCGGTCACCGTGCAATTGCTCACGCGGCATTGGGTGATCACCGACGGTCGGGGCGCGCGCCACAGCGTGGAGGGCGAAGGCGTCGTCGGCGAACAGCCACTGATCGCGCCGGGAGGCAGCTTCGATTATGTTTCCGGCTGTCCGCTCGCCACCCCTGCGGGCAACATGCAGGGCACCTATCGGATGATCGCGGAGGACGGCGCGACCTTCGACGTGGCTATCCCGAAATTCGCGCTGCTCGCGCCGGCGGTGGCGGGGTGAAGGGGCGGGCTACCTTGCTCCCCTCCCGCTTGCGGGAGGGGCTAGGGGAGGGCCTGTCTTCCTCTGAACGCGCTATTTGTGGACATGCCCTCCCCCGACCCCTCCCGCAAGCGGGAGGGGAGCAGCAATGAAGCGCACGCATCTTCCGCTGAACGGCCTTCGCGTGCTCGACGCGGCGGCGCGGCATCTGTCGTTCACGCGCGCGGCCGACGAGCTCGCGGTGACGCCTGCCGCGGTCGGCCAGCAGATCAGGGCGCTGGAGGATACGCTGGGCGCAGTGCTGTTCCGGCGCACGACCAAGGGGCTTGAACTGACTCCGGAAGGCGAGGCGGGGCTGGCGGCGCTCAGGGCCGGCTTCCTGCAATTCGAGGAAAGCGTGCGCGCGATGCAGGCGGGGCAATCGTCCAAGTCGCTGACCATCGCCGCGCCGCGCGACCTGACCGCTAAATGGCTGATGCCGCGGCTGGCGGCGATTTCGCGGGGGGACGGCGAAATCCGGTTCATGCTGGTGCCGGCCGATGAAGGCGTGGACTTCACGGAGGCAAATCTAGACCTCGCGATCCGCTGGGGCGAGGGGCCGGGCGAGCATGAAGGCGAGGCGCTGGAAAGCGACGGCATGGTCACCGTCGAGCGGCCGGGCGGGGGTCAGGACGTGTGCATCGCGTGGCCCGGTTGCCCGGAGGAGGACGCGACTTGCCTCGTGCGCGTGTCCGATGCCGGCCTCGCGCTCGACGCGGCCGCCGAGGGGCTGGGCCGGGCAACCGTGCCCGAGCTGCTTGCGCGGGGCGACATCGCCAGCGGGCGGCTGGCCATCGTCGGCGAGGCCAAGGCATCGCGCCTGGGCTATTGGCTGGTCGCGCCGCTGCCGCAGTGGCGGCAGAAGAAGGTGAAGGCGCTCGTCGAGAAACTGGGAGAGTGACGATGGCTATGGGGCTGATTGCGCTCGCGCTTCTCGGGCAGGACATGCTGAAATTTCCGCCGCATTATGGCGGCGTGCCGATGACCTGTCCGGTGGGCGGAGAGGCGTTTACCGGGCCCTCGCTGATGCATTATTCGACTTTCGGCGCCTTGCCGGACGGCCAGCCCATCGGATCGATCGACTTCCCCGTCCTGATGCCCGAATGCCCGGGCAACGGAATGATTATCTACGACAAGTTCACGCCCGAAAATGCGACGAAGCTCGCGCCCTTCGTCGCCAGCCCGGCATATAAGGCGATGCGTGACAGCGAGACTAGCTATTATCGGGCACACTGGCTGGCGAAGTCCGCGGGCAATTCCGAGCAGGCCGCGTGGCTGCTGCTTTCGGCTACATGGCAAGCCAAGAAGACCGATCCCACGGGTGAGCAGGCGCGGCGCTACAATAGCGAATTCGTGGCGATCGTACGCGGGCTGCCAGCGGATGCATCGTCGTTCCCGTCGATCGCCTTGCGCGCCCGTGCCGCCAATGCGCTGCGCGAACTTGGCCGGTTCGACGAGGCGGAGGCCATGCGCGCGAGTGTTACCATGGCGCCCGATGCCGGCGGCCCCGAAGGGAAGAGGAACCGCGAAGGCTGGGGCGACTACCTTGCCAGGCTCGCGCCGCCTATCGCACGGAAGGATAACAGCCGCGAGCCGATCGACATTGCCGACGAGAGGATGGCGGTGTCCCGCTGCCTCAACGCCCTCGATCCACTGGAAGGCAGCCGGCCACTCACGCTGACGGCCTTCGAGGCTGAGTTCTGCGCGCGAGAGGGGATGAAGCCGAAAATCGAAAAGGCCCGCGAAGCGCGTGCGAAATATCGCACGCAAGCCAAGGCTGGGTCCTAGCTACTAGCCAGCGTAGCCGAAACGGCTATCGCTTGCCCTGGAATCTGGAGGGAATATTCATGGCCAATTCACCCTGGTCGCATAGCAAGAGCGCCGGCGTGGCCGACGATATCGACTTCGAGATCAAGGGGCAGGAGCTCCAGTTCGTGGAGATCGAGCTCGATCCGGGCGAGAGCGCGGTCGCGGAAGCTGGAGCGCTGGTCTGGAAGGATGCCAGCGTCGGCATGACCACCGTATTCGGGGACGGCAGCGCGGGCGGCCAGGGTGGCGGCTTCATGGGCAAGCTGCTTGGCGCGGGGAAGCGGCTGATCACCGGCGAGAGCCTGTTTACCACCGTATTCACGCACAATGGATCGGGCAAGGCGCGGGTAGCGTTTTCGGCGCCGGTGCCGGGGGCGATCGTGCCGCTGAAGCTCTCCGACGTGGGCGGCACGCTGATCTGCCAGAAGGACTCGTTCCTGGCCGCGGCCAAGGGCGTTTCGATCGGCATCCAGTTCCAACGCAAGATCATGACCGGGCTGTTCGGCGGCGAAGGCTTCATCATGCAGAAGCTGGAGGGAGACGGCTGGGTGTTCGTGCAGTTCGGCGGGGCGATCGTGGAACGCGAACTGGCCGCGGGCGAGCAGCTGCATGTCGATACCGGCTGCCTTGCGGCGTATACGCCCAGCGTGGGTTTCGATCTGGAGACCGCCGGCGGCGTGAAGAACGCACTGTTCGGCGGCGAGGGCTTCTTCTTCGCGCGGCTCACCGGGCCGGGCAAGGTCTGGATCCAGTCGCTGCCGTTCGGGCGGCTCGCGGGGCGTATCATCGCGATGGTTCCGCCCAATCGCGGGGAGGGCTCCGCGCTGGGATCGCTCGGGGATTTCGTGCAGGGGAACCGTTGAGCGCGCGCGCCATGCCCGTGCTGAAAACCGAGCGGCTCGTGCTGCGCCCGCGCCGCCCGGACGACGCCGTGGCGCTGCATGAGATATATTCCGACGAGCGGCTGATGCGCTGGTGGTCGCACGGGCCCCATGCGACGCTGGCGGAGACGCGGACGCGGATGGCGGACAAATCGCCGGACTGGCGCTGCTGGTCGATAACCCGGCGCGGCGACGACACTGCGATCGGTTTTGTCGCGGCGGGCGAGAAGCGGCAGGGCAACGTCACCGAGATCGGCTATGCCCTTGCGCGCGAGCATTGGGGGGCGGGGTTCGCCGCCGAAGCGGTGAAGCGGATGATCGGGCAGATTTTCTCGGAAGGGCAGCGCCGCGTCTTCGCCGATACCGATCCCGACAACATCGCGTCGCGCGCGCTGCTCGAAAGGCTGGGCTTCAAGCTCGAAGGCTATCTGCGCGCCGAATGGGAAACGCATATCGGCGTGCGCGACACCACCCTCTACGGGCTGCTCCGCGAGGAATGGCCAAATAGCCATGACGTCGCCGCCTGACCTGAAGGACCCGGCGGAGCGCGCCGCCTATGCCCGGGAATTGCACGGCGTGGCGCGCGGGGTGCGGCTGGCCGGGTTGTGGTTCGCCACGGCGGGGGCGGGAATGCTGGTCGCGCGGCGCTATCAATGGTTCGAGGTGCCCATGTGGTTGGCCTGGGCAGTGGCCGGCATCGGCATTATGCTGATGATCACCGGCATCGCGGCGCGCACGCGATACCACGCGCTAAGGATGCGGGGCTAGCTAGGGCTTTGCCGGCCCGGCGAACTTCACCAGCGCGGTCATCAATCCGACGAAGCGCTGGTCATCCACCGATGCGGCCACGTTGTTCCAGGTCCCTGTGGCCGCATACCAGGCGCCGTCCGCGCCCTGGAGAAGCAGCGTCAGATTGATCAGCCCGGGCTCCGATCCGCCCTTGAAGCCGACCCAGCCATATTGCGCCTTGTCGATCGCCAGGCCCGGGTTCTTCGAGAGCACCGCCCGGGCGTCGGCGCCGTTGGGGCCTTCGCTGTTGCGGCGGAGCCAGTCGATCACGCGGATCATGTCTGCGGGCGTGAAGAACCATTCGATCGTGTCGATCCGGCTGGGCTTCTCGGGCAGTCCCGTCATCCGCATCAGCGGCGTGATATCCGCGGCGGCCACTTCGCGCGTGAGCATCCGGCGCTGTCCGGCTTCGTCGAGCGTGTTGAACCTGTCGGCAAGCGCGCCGTCCTCAAGCCATTTGAGCTTGAAGGCCTCTAGCGTGGACAGATAGGGGCGGTTGCGCGGATCGGGGCGGACTCCGATTCGGTCCAGCATCGCCTCTACCTTCTCGCGGCCGAGATGGCCGAGCAGGATGTCGGTGGCGCTATTGTCGCTGATCGAGATCATCTTCGTGGCAAGCTCGCGCAGGCTTACCTGGGCCCCCGCGGGCTTCATCGTATAGCCTCCGCCGGGCAGCTCGCGGCCGTCGAGCGTGACCATGTCGTCCCACTTGCGCTGCCCCGCATTGGTGGCGCGGACCAGTTCGGCGAGGATGACGAGCTTGAAGGCCGAGCCGACGGCGAGGGGCTTGTCGGCATTGTGCTTGAGCGTGAGCCGAGGCGCGCCAGAACCCAGCTTGGCGAAAGCATAGCCGGTGGTTCCGGGCAGCGCGTCAAGCGCGGCGGCAACCTCGGCCAAGGTCTTTTCCCGTGACACCGGCCCCAGGATGCGCAGCCCGCTGACTTGATGCGGCTCCGCCGCCTCGACATTCAGCCGCAGCGCCAGAATTGCCCTTTCGAAGCGGACATGGACCGTGCCGGACCAGGGAGTGGCGAGCGCGGTAGCCTCTATGGCGAGAGGCTTGCCATATTCCCCAGCGACCTGCGCGCCGATCTGATCGAACGTGGCTTTCGGCACCGCGGTTCGGAAGCCGGGCGTGAAATAGGCCTCGTAGCTGCCCGTGCCGCCCAAGATGCCGAGCAACTCCCGCACACGCGCGTCGAAGGCAGGTGCGGCCCGCGCCGCTTCGGTAGAAGCGGGCGGGGCCTGGGCCAAAGCGGGTGCCGCGATGCCGAGGGCTGCAAAAGCCAGGATCAGGTAGCGCATCAAGTCCCCCCATTACATATGCCGTTGCCCCTCCAAGCCCGGCCGCGCGTCAGGCGTCGATTGCCTCTTCCTCGAGCCGCGCGGCGTTTTCCTGGATGAAGGCGAAGCGGTGCGCCGGGTTGTTGCCCATCAGCCGATCGACCAGGTCCTTCACGCCCATCCGCTCCTCATATTCCTGAGGCAGGGTGATGCGCAGCAGCCCGCGGGTCCTGGGGTCCATGGTGGTTTCCTTGAGCTGGTTGGGGTTCATTTCCCCAAGGCCCTTGAACCGGCTGACTTCGACCTTCTTGCCCTTGAACTCGGTGGCTTCCAGCTCGGCGCGCCGCGCGTCGTCGCGGGCATAGGCGCTCTTGCTTCCCGAGACGAGGCGGTAGAGCGGCGGCTGCGCCAGGTAGAGATGCCCCTGGCGCACCAGATCGGGCATTTCCTGGAAGAAGAAGGTCATCAGCAACGTGGCGATATGCGCCCCGTCCACGTCCGCGTCGGTCATGATGATGATCCGCTCGTAGCGCAGATTATCGGGCACGCAGTCCTTGCGCGTTCCGCAGCCCATTGCGAGGACGAGGTCGGCGATTTCCTGGTTCGCCAGGATTTTCGCTGAGGTGGCCGAGGCGACGTTCAGAATCTTGCCGCGGATCGGCAGGATCGCCTGAGTCTTGCGGTCGCGCGCCTGCTTGGCCGAACCGCCGGCGCTATCGCCCTCGACGATGAAGAGCTCGGTGCCGGCCGGATCGTCGGCGGAGCAATCGGTCAGCTTGCCGGGCAGGCGCAGCTTGCGCGCTGAAGTGGCGGTCTTGCGCTTGACCTCGCGCTCCTGCTTGCGGCGGAGGCGATCGTCCATCCGCTCGAGCACATAGCCGAGCAGCGCCTTGCCGCGATCCATATTGTCCGCAAGGAAATGATCGAAATGATCGCGGACCGCGCGCTCCACCATCGGCGTCGCCTCGGGCGATGTCAGCCGATCCTTGGTCTGCGACTGGAATTGCGGATCGCGGATGAAGACCGACAGCATCAGCTCGCTGCCGGTCATCACGTCGTCGGCCGTGATCTCCTTGGCCTTCTTCTGGCCCACGAGCTCGCCGAATGCGCGGATGCCGCGGGTGAGCGCGGTGCGCAGGCCCTGTTCGTGGCTGCCGCCATCGGGGGTGGGGATGGTGTTGCAATACCAGCTATAGGAGCCGTCGCTCCACAGCGGCCAGGCGACGGCCCATTCGACCCGCCCGTTCGAGACGCCGGGAAAGTCCTGCGATCCCGCGAAGAATTCGGCGGTGGCGCATTCGCGCCCGGCGATCTGCTCTTTCAAATGATCGGCCAGGCCGCCGGGGAACTGGAACACCGCCTCGGCGGGGGTGTCGTCCGCGATCAGCTCGGGCGCGCATTTCCACCGGATCTCGACGCCCGCGAACAGATAGGCCTTGGAGCGCGCAAGCTTGTGAAGGCGGGCGGGCTTGAAATGCATCTCGGGGCCAAAAATTTCGGGATCGGGGGTAAAGGCGACCGACGTGCCGCGACGGTTCGGCGTGCCGCCCAGATGCTCGAGCGGCCCCAGGGTCAGCCCCTGGCTGAAGCGCTGGCGATAGAGCTGCCGATCGCGCGCGACTTCGATGACAGTGTCGATCGAAAGCGCGTTGACCACGCTGACGCCGACGCCGTGGAGGCCCCCCGACGTTGCATAGGCCTTCCCATCGAACTTGCCGCCCGAATGCAGCGTCGAGAGGATGACTTCGAGCGCGGATTTGTCGGGAAATTTGGGATGGGGATCGACCGGAATCCCGCGGCCATTGTCGATGACCGTCAGGCGATTGCCGGGCTCCAGCGTGATCTCGATGCGATTGGCATGGCCGGCAACGGCTTCGTCCATCGCATTGTCGAGCACTTCGGCGGCTAGATGATGCAGCGCGCGCTCGTCGGTGCCGCCGATATACATGCCCGGGCGGCGGCGGACGGGCTCCAGCCCTTCCAGCACTTCGATCGACGAGGCGTCATAGGCGCCGGAGACGGCGTTGGGGGCAGCAAACAGGTCTTCGGCCATGCGCAAACTATAGGGGGCGGAGAGTCCGCGGCGCAAGGCGACCGCCCGGACTTATCCACATGGCGTTCGCTGCCGGCAACCGCATGTGTTGCCCTGAGGCAACAGGACCGAACGATCTCCTGAGCTTTGAAGCCGCTCGCCCTTCTCGAACGTATCTGCCTCGCCATTCCAATCAACAAGGGAGAACCTCATGCGGATTCTATTGCTCAGCGCCGTCAGTTTGATCGCGACCACCGCGCCCGCCTTTGCCCAGGACGAAGCCTTCAGCGGCGTCTATGTCGGCGGCACCTTCGGCTATTCGGCGCAGAATAACGACGTAGGCGAGACGATCCAGTTCGATCGCGACTTGAACGGCAGCTTCGGAGATACGGTCGTCACGTCCGCCGCCGGCGCGCCGAATGCGTTTTCGCCCGGCTTCTGCAACGGCCGCGGGCGGACCAACTCCGTCGCCGGCGGCTGCGAGAACGACCGCGACAATGCCGAATATTCAGCGCGCGTCGGCTTTGACATTCAAGATTCCAACGTGGCGGTCGGCTTGGTCGGCGAAGTGGGTCGATCGCGCATTCGTGACAGCGTGAGCGCGTTCAGCACTACGCCCGCCACCTACACCATGACCCGCAAGATCGATTACAATGCGAGCTTGCGCGTGCGCTCAGGCTATGTCGCGGGCAACAACACCCTGTTCTACGTCACCGGCGGCGTCGCCTATGCCAAGGTCGATCACAGCTTCCGCACTACCAACGTCACCAACACGTTCACCGGACGCGGCAAGGACGATGTGTGGGGCTGGGCCGTGGGCGGCGGCGTCGAGCACAAGCTCGGCGGCGGTCTTTCGATGGGCCTCGAATATCTCTACACGCGCTACGACGATGATGACTATCGCGTTCGCGTGGGCGCGGGCACTGCACTGCCTAACAACCCGTTCCTGCTCGCGGGCGCCGGCGGCACCGATTTCCGCCGCAGCGCGAGCCAGTTCGACTTTCATGGCATCCGCACCACGCTGTCCTTCGGGTTCTGACCGGGGGCGGCTACCCCTTTAGGGGCGGCATAACGTTGCATTGCGTACGGGCGCTCGATGATCCGGCTCATGCCAGGCATCGAGCGCCCTTTCGCTTGCGTGGCGACTGCCTGACCTCGCTAAATGAGCGGCGCCAGCAATGCGGGGCTGCCGCTCCGCCGCGGTTCTGCTAATCTCGACCCCAAGCGGGCAGGCTCGATTCTCTCCGCACGCCAAAGGACGGCTTCGTGGTCCGGTTGAGTGGAGAGGCGAATATGAGGTTTCTGGGATTGCTTTCGGCGGCATTGCTATTCGCCGGGCTTGCGCATGCGCAGCCACAGGCCCCGCGCGAATGGGTGGATGCCAAGACCAAGCACCGTATCGTGCGCATCTCCACCGCCCCGGGCATGGCCAGCCTTTATTTCAATGAGAACGCCTTCACGCCGCAGGGGGACCTGATGGCGATCTCGACGGCTGAGGGCATTGCCGCGGTCGATCTCAAGACATGGGCGATCCGCCCGATCGTTTCCGGCGAGCGACTTCGACTCCTGTTTACCGGGCGCAAGAACCGCACGGTTTATTACACGCGCGCCGATATCACCCCGCCGGGCGCCTCGGCGGGCAGCGGCGCGGGCGCGCGGATGACTCAAGTGTGGGTCGCCGATATGGATACGGGCAAGACGCGGATGATCGCCGAAGTGCGCGGCGGGATCGCGGCGCTGAATGCCGACGAGACGCTGCTCGCCGGCGTGCGCGCCGAGCGCGACATGCCGCTCCAACCCGGCGGCTCGCGGGCCGCCGCGGCCAATTTCGGGCAAGCTGCATATGCCGCCAATGGTCCGGACGGGAAACCGCTTACCTTTGCCGAAGCCAAGGAAGTGCGGCTGAACGACCGGCTCGAAGCGAAGATCCCGATGGAGATATTCACGATCAACATCGCCACGGGCGAACGCAAGACGGTCCGCCGCGCGACCGACTGGCTCAACCATCTCCAATTTTCGCCAACCGATCCGAACCTGCTGATGTTCTGTCACGAGGGCGTCTGGCACAAGGTGGACCGCATCTGGACGATCCGCACCGACGGCACCCAGCTCACCAAGATCCACACGCGCACGATGAACATGGAGATCGCCGGGCATGAATGGTGGTCGCCCGATGGCAAGACGATCTGGTATGACCTGCAGACTCCGCGCGGCGAAGTCTTCTGGGTGGCCGGCTATGACATGGAGACGCAAAAGCGCCGCTGGTATGCGCTCGATCGCAACGAATGGTCCGTCCATTTCAATATCTCGCCGGACCAGAAGCTGTTCGCCGGCGATGGCGGCGACAGCGAGATGGTCGCGCATGCGCCCGACGGGAAATGGATCTATCTGTTCCGCCCGCGCGGCATCCCCGATGTCGCGGGCATCCGCGCGCCCAATGCCGAAAGCCTGATCGCGCCGGGACGGTTCGACAGCGAGAAGCTGGTCGACATGTCGAAGCACGATTACCGGCTGGAGCCGAACGTCCACTTCACGCCGGACGGCAAATGGTTGATCTTCCGATCGAATATGGAAGGCGTGCCGCACATCTACGCAGTGGAGCTGGCGCCCGCTCAATAGGTGAGACTCGCCATGGACGGGGCGGCGCGAGCATGGCTGTCCCGTTGATCCATATGCGCAAACGACGCATTGCTATCTAGAACGACGCCGCAGCCTCCCCCTTCGAATGGGGCGGGAAAGCCGGCGCACGAGCGAAGGAGAGAGAAATGCGCAAGCTGTCGGCCGCCATTGCGGGGTTCGGGCTATTTCTGGCGGGCGGCGCATTAGCCCAGCAGGCTGCCGAGCCGGTCAGCGTCTCGATCCACCGGAATCCGGCCAAATATCCGGTGCCCTATGGGCCGCTCGACGAAGCGAGGGTCGTCGAGGTGCTCAATCGCGTGCACGCCTATGTCGATCGGACCACGCCCACGGGGCTGATGGATCGCGAGAGCGGCCGCGCGATCGGTCGCGTGGCGGATGCGGGTCTGGGGACGGCGATCCGCAAGGGCGATTTCAGCCTGACCAGCTATGAATGGGGCGTCACCTATTCGGGAATGCTGGCCGCCGCCGACGCCACGGGCGATCCGCGCTATGCGGGATATGTGCGCGACCGGCTGAACTTCCTCGCCGAAGTCTCGGGTCATTACCGCCAGATGCCGGGCGCGAACGCCGCCAACGTGCCGGTGAAGCAGATATTGTTTCCCGCCGCGCTCGACGATTCGGGCGCGATGGCGGCGGCGGTGATCAAGATGCAGCGGCGCGGCGGCGCCAGCGACCTGACGCCGATGATCCGCCATTATCTCGATTACGTCTCGACCAAGCAGTTTCGCCTGACCGATGGCACGTTGGCCCGCAACCGGCCCTTTGCCGACACCTTGTGGCTCGACGATATGTATATGAGCATACCGGCGATCGCGCAGATGGGGGCGCTGACCGGCGAGCGGCGTTATTTCGACGACGCGGTGAAGCAGGTGCTGCAATTCTCCAAGCGGATGTTCCAGAACGATAAGGGCCTGTACCTTCATGGCTGGGTCCAGGCGATGGACCCGCACCCCGCGATCTATTGGGCGCGCGCCAATGGCTGGGCGATCCTGGCGATGACCGAACTGCTGGACGTGCTGCCGCAGAACCATCCCGGCCGTGCCGCAGTGCTCAAACAGTATCGCGCGCACGCCGCTGGACTGGCGCGTTATCAATCGGGCAACGGCATGTGGCACCAGCTGCTCGATCGCCCGGACTCCTATCTCGAGACATCGGCGACGGCGATGTACGCCTATTCGATCGCACGCGGGATCAACCGCGGCTGGCTGGATGCCAAGGCCTATGGCCCGATGGCGATCCTGGCTTGGCACGCGATCACCACCAAGGTGAACAAGGACGGGCAGGTCGAGGATGTGTGCGTCGGCACAGGCATCGGCTTCGATCCCGCATATTATTATTACCGGCCGGTCAACGTCCTGGCGGCGCACGGCTATGGCCCCGTCCTGCTGGCGGGGGCGGAGATGGTGATGCTCTCGCGCAAGCATCGCTATGCCGGAAATGGCGGGCTCCAATTGGTCGTGCCGGGCGCCGGGCGCGAATGAGAGCAAGGCAGACCCACGATATGAAGGAAATCAGCCGGATGCGTCGTTTTGGCCATTGCCTGACCACCGCCACTGCGATGCTGCTCGCCTTCGCCGCATCTGCCCAGACGGAACCCCCGGTCGCCCCGGCGGCAATCGCGCCGCTGCCGCCCGGAGCGCTGCGCTTCGATCGCGCGGCGATGCCCGATCCGGCGCGCGTGCTCGCGCTGGTAAACCACAGCGCCGCCGCGCAGATGGCGCTGCTCAAGGCCCGCCCGCTTTATGTGGGCCAGCGCGGCCCCGGACCGCGCAATATGGGCGCGATCAACACCAACTGGATTTCGGCGACTTTCCTCATCGGGCTCCAGCGGCTGGCGCGCGTCTCCGACGAGACCGGCGCCCGGCAATATCTGCGCGACGTGGCCGAGCATTATAATTTCGGGCTGCTCGGCGCGTGGTCCACGCACAACATGCTCGACGCAGACAATATCGCGATCGGCGATGTCTATCAGGAGCTTTATGCACGCAGCGGCGAGGCGGGCGAGATCGCGCCCTTGCGCGCGCGGCTGGATTTCGGGCTGCCGTCGCTCCAGGCCGATCCCGCGCCGGCGAAGCTTGTCTGGTGGTGGTGCGACGCGTTGTTCATGGCTCCCCCAGTCTATGCGCGAATGGCGGCGCTCACGCATGACCACAGCTATCTACAGGCGATGGATGTCCAATGGTGGCGGGTTTACGACCGGCTCTGGTCGGCCGAGCATAATCTCTTCTATCGCGACGAGCGCTTCGTCACGCGCAAGACCGCAAGCGGCAAGCCGGTATTCTGGGGCCGCGGAAACGGCTGGGTTGTCGCCGGGCTTGCGCGCCTGCTCGATACCATGCCGGCAAACTACCAGACTCGCCCGCGCTATGTGGAAGTCTTCCAGAAGATGATGGCGAGCATCGCCAGGCTCCAGCGCGGCGACGGGCTGTGGACCGCGAGCCTGCTCGATCCCAATGATCCGCCGGGCGGCGAGACCACAGCTTCGGCATTCTTCACTTATGCGATGGCCTGGGGGATCAATCACGGGATCCTCGACCGCGCCGCCTATCTGCCGCGCGTGCAACGCGGGTGGGCGGCGCTGGCGGAGCGCATCCAGCCCAATGGCCTGCTCGGCTTCGCCCAGCGCACAGGGGACCAGCCCGAGCCGTCACGCGCCACCGATCATGCGCTATATGGCACGGGCGGGCTGTTGCTCGCCGGCGTGGAGGTAATGAACCTGGGCAAGCCGGTGAGCGCACTGCCGATCGCCGAGCCGCAACGCGACCCGCCGGGGCCGGTCCGGATGCCGATCGCGCTGCGCCCGCGGCCTGAAAATGGTGATCCCGCAGCGATCAAGAGCTGGGAGCGCGGCATGGCCGAGCGCCAGGCGATGATCGACCTGGCCTATAATCCTTCGCAGCAGCAAGCGCCCGCCGATGCCCCCGCCGCGCGCGCAGACGGCATCGTGATGCCGAAGATCACGCTGCCGCTGACTCCGCCCGCGGACCGCTCCGCGCGCGCGAGCATCAAATTCGCCCCCTATCGTTTCGACGACCTGCTCTGGGAAAACGACCGCACCGCGCATCGCATCTATGGGCCTGCACTGGAGAAAGAGGAGCCGCCCTCGACCTCGGGCATCGACGCCTGGGGCAAGAATGTCGCCTGGCCGTTCATGGAACGCCAGCTGCGCACCGGCAAGCAGCACGATTATCACGGCGACGGGATCGACTTCTACAATGTGGGCACGACGCGCGGGGCGGGCGGACTGGGCATCTGGGCCAACAACAAGCTCTGGGCCTCACGCAACTGGGCTAAATATCGCATCCTGAAGGACGGCCCGGACGTGGCCGATTTCGAAGTGGATTACGCGCCCTGGCCAGTCGATACCGCGCGCAAGGCATGGGAGACGCGGCGTTTCACGTTGCCGCTAGGCACGAATTTCACGCGGATGGTCTCCACGATCGGGTCCGATCAGCCCGGCGAAATGCTGGTCGGTATCGGCATCCAGAAAAAGCCGACCGTCACCCCGGGCCAGGGCGTGTTCACCGCCGATCGGGCAAATGGCCGGTTCAGTTTCTGGACCCCCGAGGACCCCGACAAGGGCGCGATGGGAGTCGGCGTGCTGGTCGATCCCGCGATGATCGCCGACGTGGTGCAGGACGCGGACAATTACATCATCCTGCTCCGCGTGACCCCGGGCAAGCCGTTCGTCTATTATACCGGCGGCGCGTGGAGCAAAGGGCTGCACTTCCACGACCGCGCGGCGTGGGAAGCCTATGTCGCGGGGGTCAAGGCGGATTTCGTGGCGCGGCGTGATTAGAGCGCGGCCAGCGCGGAGATGAAGGCTCGGGCGTTTTGGCCTACTGCTTCGGCGGTGAGGCCAGGCTTGTAGAGCGCCGAGCCGAGTCCGAAGCCCGCGGCCCCCGCCGCGCGCCACGGACCCATATTACCCGGATCGATCCCGCCCACGGGCAGGACGCGAATGCTTGAGGGCAGGACGGCGCGCATTGCCTTGAGCACCTGGGGGCTCGATCCTTCCGCTGGAAAAAGCTTGAGCGCGGTGGCTCCGGTGTCGAGCGCGGCAAAGGCTTCGCTCGGCGTGACGATGCCGGGGAGCGAAACCAGGCCCGACTCGGAGCTGGCGGCGATCACCCGCAAATTGGCATTGGGCGAAATGATCATCGTGCCGCCCGCAGCGCGAACGGCGGTTACGTCCGCTTCGCGCAACACCGTGCCCGCGCCGATCACCGCGCGGCCTTCGAAGCGCTTGGCCAGGCGTGCGATGCTGTCGAGCGGGTCGGGCGAATTGAGGGGGACTTCGATCAGCGTGAACCCAGCCTCGACAAGCGCCTCGCTTATGCGCTCGACTTCCTCGGGCTTCACGCCGCGCAGGATGGCGACGAGCGGGCAGCGCGCGAAGGCGGCGTCGAATTCGGCGATATGGCTCATGATCGGCTTCCGATGGCAATGATTCCCGCGGCAAACGCAGCGGGGCTGTCGACAAGTCGCGCGGCGCGGCCATGCGCTTCGATCGCAGCGGCGTAAAGCCCGCCAAGCGCCGGATCGGCGAGGATATGAACCGTGTCGTGGTTGGCCACCGCCAGCCGAGCGGCGACGTCGCTGCCGATCAGCAGACCGCTGGCGAAGCTCGCCGCGTCGGCGTCGTCGCGCTGCCCGAGCATCCTGGCGGCGCGGATGCCGAACAGGGACGCGGCGAGATCGCGCTTCGCGCCCTCGGCAAGGCCATCGCGAAAGGCCGGCCCCAGGGATACTTCCGCGCCGAGCTGGGCGGCGAGAAGTCCGTGGGCGCGGAGCAGGGCGAAGAGCTCGCCGGTCATGGCTGTAGTGAAGCTGTGGATGCGCCCGCCCGCCATCTCGGCCCATTTGCAGTGAGTCCCCGGCTGGGCGAGCAGCGCATCGCCGGGCACCAGGCCGGCCTCGACGGCGCCGAGCAGCTGGACCTCCTCCCCGCGCATCACATCGGCGGGGGCCGCATTGGATACCCCGGGGACGATCGCGGTGCGGTCGTCGATCCAGAGCAAGCCGTCGGCCAGTTCATCGAGGCCGGCGGGGGCCGGGACGTAGGGGGCCGCGCGCCAGCCGATATTTGAGCCAACCATTCCCGCGAGCAGCATCGGCAAGTCGCCGAAGCGCCCGCGCATCTCCGCCGCTTCGGCCGCGAAATCCTCGACGGTCGTGACTCCCTTGCCGTCACGCTCGGTGCGCGCGACCTCTCCGCCTTCGATCAGGAAGACACGACGGTTGGTCGTGCCCCAATCGACGGCGAGGAAGCGCGCGCCGAAACTCACCACCAGGTCGCGTAGAGCGCGATCAGGATGAGGATCACGCCCAGGCCTGCCACGTTGAACGCAGTGGTGGTGCGAAAAGTGACGCCCTCCATCGTAACCCGATTGGCGTCACCGCGGCCCCGAACCAGCAGCGACACCACCATCGCCAGGAACAGGCTGACGACGAACACGAACATCATCCGGTTCATGAACGGGAAGAGATAGGCGTTGAGTGCATCGGGGAGCATCGCCGACGGGATGCTCATCTTGAGTATGTAGGAGAGCAGCACCGAGGTGACAGCCGCGACGATCGCGCCCGCTTCGGTCGCCGGCTTCCAGAACAGCCCCAGCAGGAAGATCACGGTGATGCCGGGCGTGAAGAAGCCGGAGAATTCCTGGATGAACTGGAAGGCCTGATCCGAATTGCCGAGCAGCGGGCGCGTGGCGATCAGGGCAATCACGACGGCAAGCGCCGCGACCAAGCGACCGACGAGGACGAGATGCTTTTCCTGGCCCTCGACCACGGCGACGCCGTCCTCGGCGCGCGTGCTCATGCCACGCCCCTTGGCGTAGAGATCGAGCGTGAAGATCGTCGCGATCGAATTGATCTTGGACGCCATCGAGGCGACGATCGCCGCCACCAAAGCCGCGAAGACCAAGCCGAGCAGGCCGGTCGGCAGCAGCTTCATCATCGTGGGATAGGCCTCGTCGCCTACCGCGAGGCCGGGTGCCAGGATTACCGCGGCGATGCCGGGGAGGACGAACAGGAGGGGCATCAGCAGCTTCAGATAGGCGGCAAATGCGACGCCCTTCTGCGCTTCGCCGATATTCTTGGCGGCGAGTGCGCGCTGGATGATATACTGGTTGAAGCCCCAATAAGAGAGGTTGGCGATCCACATCCCGCCGACCAGCACGGCGATGCCCGGCAGATCCTTATAGAAGGGATGATTGGGCTCGAGGATCATGTTGAAATGGCCGGGAACGCGTTGGGTAAGCACGTCGAAGCCCGCGATCACGCCCTGGCCGCCGCCGATCTGGTCCAGGGTAAGATAGGAGATAACCAGACCGCCCAGGACCAGCAAGGTGACCTGGACGATGTCGGTGAGCGCGACCGCTTTGAGGCCGCCATATAGCTGATAGAGCAGCGCGAAGGCACCCAGGCCGATCAGTGCCGCGTTCTGATTCACTCCGGCGACCTGGTGCACCGCGATCGAGCCTAGCCAGAGGATCGAAGTGAGGTTCACGAACACGTAGAGCGCCAGCCAGAACACCGCCATGATCACCGGCAGCACGCGCCCGTAGCGCTGCTCCAGGAACTGCGGCATCGTGTAGATCTTGTTCTTGAGGAAGATCGGCAGGAAATATTTGCCGACGATCAGCAGCGTCAGCGCCGACATCCATTCATAGGAAGCGACCGCCAGGCCCAATTTGTAGCCCGAGCCGGACATTCCGACGATCTGCTCGGCGGAAATGTTCGCCGCGATGAGCGATGCGCCGATCGCCCACCAGGGAAGCGACTTGGACGCCAGGAAATAGTCCGACGTGTCCTTTTCGTGCCCCGCTTTCTCGCGGCTAACCCATTGCGCCAGGCCGAAAATGCCGATGGCGTAGACGATGACGACGATCAGGTCGATCTGCGATAGGCTGGTCACGGCTTCCCCTTCCGGATGGCTGCACGGTGGCTTTTGCCACTCGTCGCGCACAGGTGCGCAGCGGCGTTGCCAATCAATTATCTTATTTATTGCACTTGTCCAGCCATCGGATCGGCTTAAGCAAGGCGCTTAGAACGCACACAGTGCGCGGGGCTCAAGGCGGGGATATATGGCGACCCATTCGCGACTCGGAACCGAGCAGTTGCTTCCGCAACTGGGCCGGAACCTGACCTATGGCATGCTCGACAGCCTGGGCCGCGCGATCGTGACCGGCCGCTACGACGAAGAAGCGTTTCCCACCGAGGCCGAACTCGCCAAGCAGCATGGTGTCAGCCGCTCCGTCACGCGCGAGGCAGTGAAGATGCTCACCGCCAAGGGCCTGCTCAGCGCGCGCCCGCGCCAGGGCACGGTGATCCAGCCGACCGATTCGTGGAATCTGTTCGACACCGACGTGCTGCGCTGGCTGCTGGAGCGGCAATTCTCGCTCGAACTGCTGCGCCAGTTCAATCAATTGCGCGTGGCGATAGAGCCCGAGGCCGCGGCGCTTGCCGCGCGCTTCGCGGACGAAGCAGACCTTCGCAGTATTTCACTAGGGCTGGAGCGGATGCATGCGGCAGAGCGCGGCCTCGAAGACACGCTGGAGGCTGACATCGCTTTTCACGTCGCGATCCTGCGCGCCTCGGGCAATCCATTCTATGCGCAGTTCCGCGACGTGGTGAGCACTGCGCTCAGGACCTCGATCCGCTTCACCAATCGGATCGCGGGGCGATCCGCAAGCGTCGAGGATCATGCCGCAGTGCGCGACGCGATTGCCGCGCGCGACCCCGACGCCGCGCGAGCCGCGATGCGGACGCTGATCGCCGACGTGCTGGAACTGATCGATGATGCCGCGGTGAATCCCTAGCGCGCGGCTCCAGGCCTAGTGGCTGTCGCGGGGCACGCCCTTCGTCTGGGCGATGCGCTGATATTTGACTGCGTTTTCGAGTACCGCGCCGGTATCGAACTGGCCGACCAGATCGCGGTGGATCTCCTGCCACGGCGTCTGCGATTCGGGGATGTAATCGATCGCCAGCGCGGCGCGGCGGCGTTCGATCTCGGCGGGTTCGACCAGCATGTCGGCGGTGCGGTTCTTCAGGTCGATGCGGATGCGGTCGCCGGTCTGCACGATCGCCAGCCCGCCGCCCACTGCCGCTTCGGGTGCCGCGTTCAGGATCGACGGGCTGCCGCTGGTGCCCGATTGGCGCCCGTCGCCAAGGCACGGCAGCGCGTGAACGCCCGCCTGGATCAGCGCGGTGGGTGGGCGCATGTTCACTACCTCGGCGCCGCCGGGGTAGCCGACCGGTCCGGCGCCGCGCATGATCAGGATCGAGTTGGTGTCGATGCCGACCGAAGGATCGTCGATGCGGTGGTGATAATCCTCCGGCCCGTCGAACACGACCGCGACGCCCTCAAAGGCCTCGGGATCGTCCGGATTGCTGAGATAGCGGCTGCGGAATGCATCGGAGATCACGCTCAGCTTCATCACGGCATTGTCGAACAGATTGCCCGACAGCACAGTGAGGCCCGCGGCGGGCTTCATCGGCGCGTCGAGCGGGAAGATGACGTCGGCGTCTCCGCTTTCGGCATGGGCGACATTGTCGGCAATCGTCTTGCCGTTCACGGTGAGCGCGCTGCCGTCGATCAGCCCGGCGCGCAGCAGCTGGCCCATCACCGCGGGCACGCCGCCGGCGCGGTAGAAATCCTCGCCCAGATATTTGCCCGCGGGCTGCAGGTTGACGACCAGAGGAATGTCGGAGCCGTGCGCCTCCCAGTCGCCGAGGCTGAGCTCGACGCCGATATGGCGCGCGATCGCGTTCAGATGGATGGGGGCGTTGGTCGATCCGCCGATCGCCGAGTTCACGCGGATCGCGTTGAGGAAGGCTTCGCGCGTCAGGATGTCGCTGGGCTTGCGGTCCGCGGCGACCATCTCGACGATCCGCAGCCCCGTGCGATAGGCGTTTTCCTGGCGGTCGCGATAGGGCGCGGGGATCGCCGCCGATCCGGGCAGCGACATGCCGAGCGCTTCGCACAGCGAGTTCATCGTGGTCGCGGTGCCCATCGTATTGCACCAGCCGGTCGACGGGGCGGAGCTGGCGACCAACTCGATAAAGCCCTTATAGTCGATCTCGCCCGCCGCGAGCATCTCGCGCGCTTTCCACACGATCGTGCCGCTGCCGGTGCGTTCGCCCTTGAACCAGCCGTTGAGCATCGGGCCCACCGACAAGGCGATCGACGGGATGTTCACCGTGGCCGCCGCCATCAGGCAGGCAGGCGTGGTCTTGTCGCAGCCGATCGTCAGCACGACGCCGTCCATCGGATAGCCGTAGATCGTCTCGACCAGGCTCAGATAGCTCAGGTTACGATCGAGCCCGGCCGTTGGCCGCTTGCCCGTTTCCTGGATCGGATGCGTGGGAAATTCCATGGCGATGCCGCCCGCGTCGCGAATGCCTTCGCGCACGCGCTTGGCCAGCTCGATATGGTGACGGTTGCACGGAACCAGATCGCTGCCGGTCTGCGCGATGCCGATGATCGGGCGGCCCGATTGCAGTTCTTCCAGGCTGATGCCGTAATTCAGATAGCGTTCGACATAGAGCGCGGTCATGTCGGGATTGGCAGGGTTGTCGAACCATGCCCGCGACCTCAGCGGCGGGCGCTTGTCGTTCGAATCCTCTCCACCGCTCATTGCATTCTCCGAATCGATCCCGGCGCTCGCATGATCCCCGGCGCTTCCCCAAGCGCTGCTTGATATCGGCAAGGCTCGGCAATAGGAACCTATATATACGATAAATAAAAGGGCGCGGAATGATTGAAGTCTCGCAGGCGATCCGATTGGGATTGGTCGGGATCGGCAAGATCGCGCGGGACCAGCATTTGCCCGCGCTTGCGGGCGAGCCGCGCTTCGCGCTCGCCGCCGCCGCCAGCCGCAATGCCAAGGTGGATGGCGTGCCCGGCTATCACGACGTGGAGGCGATGATCGCGGGCGGAGAGGGGCTGGAGGCCGTGTCGCTCTGCACGCCGCCAGAAGGCCGATACGCCCAGGCGGCGGCCGCGATCGAGGCCGGGCTGCATGTGATGCTCGAAAAGCCTCCCGCCGCGACGGTATCCGAAATCGCCGCGCTCGAAGCCAAGGCGCGCGCGGCCGGCGTGACCTTGTTCGCCACCTGGCATTCGCGCGAAGCCGCGGCGGTGGAGCCGGCGCGCCAATGGCTGGCGGGTAAGCGAATCGATGCGGTGCGCATTGTGTGGCGCGAGGATATTCGCCGCTGGCATCCGGGGCAGGAATGGATCCTGGCGGCGGGGGGCTTTGGCGTGTTCGATCCGGCGATCAACGCGCTGTCGATCGCCACGCGGATATTGCCCGAGCCGCTGATCCTGGAAAACGCCTGGATGGACGTGCCGGAGGGGCGCGGGGCGCCGCTGGCCGCGGGGCTGACGATGCGTTCGGGCGAGGCCAGCGTCACCGCGGATCTGGATTTCCTGCAGACCGGCGACCAGACCTGGGACATCGAGATCGACACCGATGCCGGAATGCTGCGGCTGGGGCTGGGTGGGAGCGTGATCACCCTGCCGGGCGAAGCGCCGCAAAAAGCGCCCGACCGCGAATATTCCCGGCTTTATGCGCGCTTCGCGGAATTGATCGCGGCGGGGGAGAGCGATGTGGATATGCGCCCACTCCAGATCGTCGCGGACGCTTTCCTGGTGGGCGACCGAAGGACGACTGCGCCCTTCGAGTTCTAGCCCATATATTGCCCGCCATTCACGTGCAGCGTCTGGCCCGTGACGTAGCCGCTGAGCGAAGGCGAGGCGAAATACAGGAACGTGCCGGTGATGTCCTCGGGCGTGCCGATGCGGCCCATCGGGACAGAAGCCTCCATCGCCGCCATGCGCTCGGGCGGAGTCGCGGCGTGGAACGGTGTGTCGACCACGCCGGGCGAGACGCAATTCACGCGGATGCCGTATTTGGCCCAGTCCTTGGCCAGATGCCGCGTGAGCGTATGGATATAGGCCTTGGATGCGGCATAGAGCCCCGCCCCGGTGCCGCCGCCGTCCATCGCGGCGATGGAGCCGACGTTGATGATGCAGGGATCGCGCCCCTGGGCCAGCGCCGCGCGCGCGGCTTGCGAGGCCTGGATCACCGCGCGGGCGTTCAAATCGAAGATATCGTCGATCAGCGCGTTCTCTGCGTCGGCGATCGGAACGCGAGCCACCAGCGAGCCGGCATTGTTGATCAGGATATCGAGGCCGCCCAGCACTTCGATCGCCCTCGACACGAGGCTTGCCGCCGCGCCCGTTTCGGTCAGGTCGCCGCCCAGGGCGTGGCCCCCGATTTCCGCGGCCAAGGCATTGGCCGGCCCGGCGCTGCGATTGTAATGGATCGCGACCCGCGCGCCCTGCGCCGCGAAGGCCCGCGCCGTCGCCGCGCCGATGCCGGTGCTTCCGCCCAGTATGAAGACGCGCTTGCCCTCAAGATCGTCGATCCGCATGCTTTTAATTGTCCGATATATTGGTCATGAGCGGGTAGCCGCGCGGGCCTTACCGGTCAAATTCGCGCACGAAAAAGGAGTTCGATGTGGGTGGAGTCGCGACTTCTCAACCAGTGAGCGTCTGGCATCTTCAGGCGCCGTTGCTCGAAGGGCCGGTGTGGATCGACGGCGTTTTGTGGTTCGTCGATATCAAGAGCCGGAAGGTCCACCGGCTCGATCCCGTGGCGGGCAGCAAGACGAGCTGGGACGCGCCCGACCAGGTGGGTTTCGTGCTGCCCGCCAAGGGCGGCGGCCTGATAGCGGGGCTGAAGACGGGCCTGGCGCGCTTCGACCCGCAAGACGGCAGCTTTGCGCCATTCTGCGATCCCGAGCCCGACCGGCCCGGCAACCGGCTTAACGACGGGACGGTCGATCCAGCCGGCCGGCTGTGGTTTGGGACGATGGACGACGGGGAGTCGGCGGACACGGGCGCGATCTATCGACTCGCGGCCGATGGAAGCTGCGTCGCCGAAAGCCCGCGCATCGCCATCACCAACGGGCCGGCGCTGAGCCCCGACGGGCGCACGCTCTATCATGTCGATACGCGGCGGGGGATAATCTACGCCTGCGAGGTCGGCTCCGATGGCGCGCTGGCAAACCGGCGGGAGTTCGCGCGCATCCCCAATGCCGAGGGGCATCCGGACGGGCCGACCGTCGATAGCGAAGGCTGCATATGGGTGGGGCTGTACATGGGATCGGCCGTGCGGCGTTACTCGCCAGGCGGGGAATTGCTGGAAACAGTCGCCTTCCCCGTGGATGCCATTACCAAGATCGCATTCGGCGGACCCGATCTGAAGACGGTCTATGCCACCACCGCCAACAAGCATCTGTCGGCAGAAGAAAAGGCCGCCAGCCCCGAGGCCGGCGACCTTTTCCGGTTTGAAGTCAGCGTGCCGGGGCAGACTGGCTATGCGGTGAAGATGGGGCTCTAGGATGTATCGACATTCAGCGGTGAGCTAATCACCCCTCGCCCCCTGCAAGGGGGAGAGGGTTGCGCAAACTTAGGCCGCGCTTCTTCAGCGCGGTCTTAGTTGGAGCTGGGTGAGGGGGTGTGGCCGCACTTGCGGACACTCGGCGCTTTGCGCCGATCTACCCCTCACCCAACCTCCGCTAGGCAGCAAGCTGCCAAGCTGCGGTAACCCTCTCCCCTATCAAGGGGAGAGGGAAAGAAGGGCGGCATTTGAATATCGATACAACCTAGCCCAAGCCTGACCTGCGGGCCTACTTCGTCCCAAGATAGTACGACGTGTGCGGCGGCTGGTTGTACGCGGTGTTCTGCCACGCCACCGCCAGGCGATAGACGGGATCGTGCATCAGCGTGACGATGCGCTCCTGGGTGGGGATGGGCGTGGTGTAGATGCGCAATTCCTTGCTGTCTTCGCTGCGCACGATCAGTTCCTCGCGCCAATCGCCCAGGATATCGGCGGAAAGCGCCGGGTTCTGCTTCGACCCGTTGTTCGAGGCGGCGCCGGCGGGATCGAGCAGCACGGTTTCGCTGCCCTTTTCCCAATCCCATTTGCTGATGCGCTTGCCGTCCAGCGGCTCGCGGAGGCGGTCGCCGTCCCACCAGATGGCGAAGTTCGCCGAGCGGGGATGGCCGCCGGGGATGACGTTGCCCTTCACATCGTAAAGCTCGCGGCTGTTCGATGCCCAGGCTTCGGCGCCGGGATGGCGCGGATCGATGTCCATCGCGACGCCGCGCCCGGTGTCCTGCTGGGCGGGAGTGGACCAGAGGATCGCGCCGGTCCTCGCATCGAGCATCGCCGCGCCGCGATTGCCGCTCATGCGCATCACTTCGTGCGCGCCGAACTTCTCAAGGCCGGGATGATTGGGATCGAGATCGGAGACGTGCATCGCATCGCCATGGCCGAGGCCGGACGACCATAGCCCCTTGCCATTGTCGTCCACGACCATCGAGCCGTAGAAAATCTCGTCCTTACCGTCGCCATCGACATCGGCGATCGAGAGCTGGTGATTGCCGTTGCCGCCGAATTTCTCGTTGCCCGGCTTGGCGCTGTCGAACAGCCAGCGGAGGCTGAGCTTGCCGCCGCGATAATCATAGGCGGCGATGCCGGTGCGGGCATAATAGCCGCGGCCGAAGACCAGGCTGGGCCGGCGCCCGTCCAGATAAGCGACACCGGCGAGGTAGCGCTCCGAGCGATTGCCGTAACCGTCGCCCCAGACGGCGGCGAGCTGTTCCGGGGTGGGCGAGTCGGTCTCGGGGTGGCGCGCGGGGGCATAAGGCGCGCTGGCGAGTGCGCGCCCGGTGCGGCCGTCGAACACGGTGAGGAATTCGGGGCCCGCGAGGATGCGGCCCTTGGTCCGGGCGACGAAGCTGCCGTCCGGAAGCGTCTCGGAACCGGTTCGGTCCTTCGAGGGGATCGATCCGTCCTTGGTGCGCCAATCGGCATTGGCGTTGCCGATCGCCCGACCCGTGCCGTCGATCGTACCGTCCGATGTCTTCATCGCGATTTCGGCGCGGCCGTCGCCGTCGAGATCATAGACCATGAACTGGGTGTAGTGCGCGCCCGAGCGGATGTTCCGCCCCAGGTCGATGCGCCACAGCATCTTGCCGTCCATCGTATAGGCGTCGATCAGCGTTTCGCCGCTATAGCCGCCAAAGGCATTGTCCTTGGAAATGTTCGGAGCCCATTTGACGATCACTTCGTAGCGCCCGTCGCCGTCGAGATCGCCGACCGAGGCGTCGTTGGCGGCATAGCTATAGGCCTCGCCATCGGGCGTGGTACGGCCGGCAGGAGGCGCCAGCGGGATGGACAGGTAACTGTTCGTCCACGTCGTCACGCCGCCGCGGCGGCCAAGGCCGTAGCGCGAAGTGGCGGTGCCCTCACGGTCGAGCACGCTGGTGGCCTCGCCGCCGCCGATGCGTGCGATCGGCTTGCCGTCGCGATAGAGCGTGAAGCGCGTGCCGCGCGAATCGCCGCCCAGCAAGCGCCAGGAAACGTGATTGCCGCCGCCCGCCGCGGGCACGGCGACCAGTCCGCGATCGAGCCGTTCGATCTGCCTGCCGCCCAGTTGCGGCGCGCGCTGCGCAAGGGCAACCGGCGCCAGCGTGAGTCCCAAAGCGATAAAGCCTGTCAGGCGAATTACGCGCATACTACCTCTCCATATTTATCTGCGTCCTTGCTGGCTTGCACGAGCCCCCTTGTCAACCGCGTCCCATTTAATGATACTAGAGTTTACATTGCGGAATTATCGCAGACACAAAGTCGCGGCCGCCTGGGAGAGATTGCATGTGGGCACGGCATATCCTGCTAAGAGCAGCCATCGCATTCACGGCGACATTCGCGAGCCTAGTGGCGCTGCCCGCCGCAAGCCAGCCTGCCGGCACGCAGAGCTTCGATTCGGGCTGGCGTTTCTCAAAGGGTGAGATCGAAGGGGCCGAGCAGTCCGCGTTCACGGATAGCGGCTGGCAGGCTGTGTCGCTGCCGCACGATTGGGCGATCGAAGGGCCGTTCGACCGCAACGCCAAGGCGACCGGCTCCGGCGGATGGCTGCCCAGTGGAGTCGCCTGGTATCGCAAGCATTTCACGCTGCCGGCGGATGCCGCGGGCAAGCGTGTCTTCGTCGAGTTCGACGGGGTGATGGAGCGCTCGGGCGTGTGGATCAACGGCATGCATGTCGGCCACCGGCCCAATGGCTATTCCAGCTTCCGCTATGAGCTGACCCCGCATCTGAAGGCGGGCGAGAATGTGATCGCGGTGCGCTCGGACACATCGGCGCAGCCCGCGTCGCGCTGGTATGCGGGCGCGGGCATCTATCGGCACGTGCGCCTGATCGTGACCGGCCATGTCCATGGCGAGAGCTGGGGCACCACGGTGCGCACCATGAAGCTTACCGACAGCGGGGCGGACCTGACCGTGGGCAGCAGCGTGATGAACCGTTCCGCCGTGCCGGTGCAGGCGCGGCTCGAGGCCGTGATCCAGGGCCCCGACGGCCGGCAGATCGCCAGCTTCACCGGTGAAACGCAGGAACTCGCGGCGGGGCGGGCCACACCGCTCGCCGCTTCGGGCAGCCTGGCCAACCCGAAGCGCTGGGACATTGACGATCCCGCGATGCATGTGGCGCTGGTCAGGGTGCGCGGCGCGGACGGCGGCTTGCTGTATGAAGAGCGCGTGCCCTTCGGCATTCGCGACGCCCGTTTCGAAGCGGCGACGGGCTTCTGGCTCAACGGGCGCAACATCAAGCTGAAGGGCACGGCCATCCACGCGGATGGCGGACCGTTCGGCATGGCGGTGCCGCTCGCGATGTATGAGCGGCGGCTGAAAGGACTGAAGGCGCTCGGGGTCAATGCGATCCGCACCGCGCATCATCCCTTCTCTCCCGAATTCCTCGATCTGTGCGACCGGCTCGGCATCGTGGTGATGAACGAGGCGTTCGACATGTGGACCGTCTCGAAGAACCCGCACGACTATCACCTGTTCTTCACCGACTGGTCGTCGATCGACGCGCGCGATTTCGTGCGGCGCGACCGCAACCACCCGAGCGTGGTGATCTGGTCGATCGGCAACGAAATCCACGACACGCCTTATCCGCTGGTCGCCAAGTCGATCGCCGCGCGGCTGATCAAGATCTTCCACGACGAGGATCCGACTCGTCCGGTGACGATGGCGCTGTTCCGGCCCAACACGACGGGCGACTATCAGAACGGGCTGGCCGACATGCTCGACGTGGTCGGCCAGAATTATCGCGAGAACGAGCTTGCCAAGGCGCATGCCGACAAGCCCAGCCGCAAGATCGTGGGCACCGAGAACGGCAAGAACCGCAGCAACTGGCTCGCGATCCGCGACAACCCTGCATATGCCGGCATGTTCCTGTGGACGGGCGTCGATTATCTCGGCGAAGCGGACCGCGCCGGCTGGCCTGCGATAAGCAACCCGTCTGGCCTGGTGGATCGCGTCGACGGCGTGAAGCCGATCGGATGGGAGCGGGCAAGCTGGTGGTCGACCAAGCCGGTGGTCAAGCTCGGCCGCCGCGTGACCGAAGTGATCGACGTAAGCGAAATGCCGACGATGGTGGGAATCGCCGTGCCGCAGCCAAGAGGGCCGGGCGTGCTCGGCGATTGGACGCCCGGCAATCTCGCGGCGCACCCCGAGTCGGTCGAAGTGGTTTCGAACGCGGAGGAAGTCGAGCTGCTGCTCAACGGCCGCTCGCTGGGCCGCAAGCCGCGCAACAAGGATGACAGCGCGATCAAGTGGACAGTCGATTTCGCCCCCGGCGAGCTGCGCGCGATCGGCTACACCGCCGGGCGCAAGGTTGGCGAGGATGTGTTGCGGACCGCGGGCGCGCCCGCCGCGGTGCGCCTGATCGCGGAGGCCCCGGGGGTGGGCTCCGGGTTCGACGATGTGGTCGCGGTTCGCGTCGAGATCGTCGATGCGCGGGGCGTGCTGGTGCCGTCCGCGGCGCACGCGGTGACCGTGACGATAAGCGGACCGGGCAAGCTCGCCGCGTTCGACAATGGCAGCGTGAGCGATCACACGCTTTTCTCGTCACCGACACGCGCGGTGGCGGGCGGGCGCGCGGTCGCCTTCGTTCGCGGTTCGGGCGAGGCGGGGACGATGATCGTCAGCGCCACCGCACCGGGCCTGAAGCCCGCGACCGCCAGACTGAAATCCCTGCCCTGAGCACGTGGATCGGTGCTCGGGCGACTTGCGTTTATTTGGAGCCTTCTGCCGACAATGTGAAAATGCTCGCTCGCAATTCGTCAATATATGATACGGGCGGCGACCCATTGATAAATGAGAGGCAAATCGGCGGTCATGGAAGCGGAAAAGCCGGGAAAGAAGGCGCCCAAGGTTGCAGGAAGCCAGACGCTGCTGCGCGGGCTCGATCTTCTCGACAAGGCAGTCGAAGGCCCGGTCAAGCTCGCCGAACTTTCGGAGCGGATGCAGCTGACTCGCTCAACCACGCACCGACTGGCGAACGCGCTGATCGACCGCGGTTTTTTGACCTATCTTCCGCGTGACGGCTATCAGCTTGGCCCCAAGCTCATCCAGCTCGGCTTCCTCGCGCAGAGCCAGGCCGATATCGTCCAGATCGCCCGCCCCCGAATGGAGGAACTCGCCGCGACCACCGAGGATACGGTCCATCTCGGCCGGCTCGACGGTGATTGGGCGCTGTATCTCGACAAGATTTCAGGTCGCCGCCGCGTGGAAATCTCCAGCCGGATCGGCGACCGCCAGCCCCTCACTTCCACTGGCCTGGGCAAGGCGCTGCTGATCGATTCAAGCGAAGCGGAGTGGAACAGGCTGTTTCAGGCCGACCAGGCGCATGGCGCGCCCAAGGCGGACCGCGAAGTCTGGTTCGATCGCATGCGGGGCTATTCGCAGTCGGGCCATGCCTTCGATCTGGAGGAGAATGAGGATCTGATCCGCTGCGTGGCGGCCCCCATCCGCAACGTATCGGGCAAGATCGTCGCCGCAATCAGCGTGTCGAGCGCCGCGCAATATATGGGCGACGGGCGGATGGACGAGCTCAGCTCGGCGGTGAGCGGCACGGCCAGGCGGATCAGTTGCGATCTGGGCTGGAGCCCGGACATGAAGGCGCCGCGCACGCGCCGCCTGGGAGGAAGCTGACGATGGCATTTTCGGTGTGGAAATCGGAGCCGGCGCTGTGAGCGGCCTTACTGCATTCGCGGCGGGGCTTGCGCTCATGCTGCAGGCTGCGCCCCAACCGCGCATCTTCATCGCGAGCGATTCCACCGCGGCCAATTACGATGCCTCGAAATATCCGCAGCTCGGCTGGGGCATGATGCTCAAATGCGGACTGGCGCCGGACATCGAGGTGATCAATCGCGCGGTGGGCGGACGCAGCACGCGGACGTTCATCAGCGAAGGCCGGTGGGACACGCTGATCGCGGATGCGCGGCCCGGCGATGTCGTGCTTATCCAGTTCGGCCATAACGACGCTAGCCATTCGCGCCCGGAGCGCTACGCGCCGGCGCACACCGCCTATCGCGACAATTTGCTGCGGATGATCTGGGAAGCCAAGGGGCGGGGGCTGTTCCCGGTGCTCGTCACGCCCCCGGCGCGGCGGTCGTTCGAAGACAAGCGCGCCAAGGCGGATTTCGCCGAATACAGCCAGGTCATGCGCGAGCTCGTCGTTTCCACCAATACGCCACTGATCGATCTGGAGGCGCGATCGCGCGCGCTCGTCGAGCGGGCGGGTGAAGAGGGCGCGAAGCGCTATTTTCTCCATTACAGCGCGAACGAGGGCGTGAAGGCCTTTCCCAAGGGGATCGCCGACGACACCCATTTCAGCGAATTGGGAGCGCGGGCGATGGCTGAGATCGTCGCCAGGGAACTGAAGGGGTTGCGGCTTCCGGTTGCCGAAAAGGTGCTCGCCGAGCGGCCCGACCTGACGCGCGAGACTCCTATCGGAAGCGCCGCCTGCCGCTGAGGCGGATGGGTCCGTGACGATGCATTCACCAGATGAGCGGTCCCAAAATGACACCGCTATCATTTTTAAATAGATTATATGACAAATCCGCAGTAATATGAGACCGTGAAGCAATAAATGGGATACCGCGCGGCGTAACGGCGCCGGCGGCACATGGAGGGGAACATCATGAAGGGTGAATTGCATTCGCGAGCGATTTCGAGTCGCCGGTTCGGCGTCTCCGGCGCTGCCCTGGCGGCGGCATTGCTGTGGAGCGCTCCGGCGCTGGCGCAGAGCGATCCCGCTCCGCAGGACGCGGCAGCCGAGGAAGATGGCGCGATCGTCGTCACCGGCTTCCGCGCTTCGCTGAACAGCGCGCTCAACCTGAAGAAGAACGAAACCGCCGCGGTGGATTCGATCGTGGCTGAGGATATCGGCAAGTTCCCCGACAGCAACCTGGCTGAATCGATGCAGCGTATCCCTGGCGTGTCGCTCTCGCGCGGCGACGGCGGTGAGGGCCGCAACATTTCGGTTCGCGGCCTTGGCGCAGGCTTCACTCGGGTCCGCATCAACGGTATGGAGGGCACCTCGCAGACCGGCTCGTCGGATATCTACGGCGCGGGCAATTCGGGCCGCAGCTTCGACTTCAACGTATTTCCGTCCGAAATCTTCTCGTCGCTGGCCGTGCGCAAGACGCCGTCCGCGGATGTCGAGGAAGGTTCGCTCGGCGCCACGGTCGATCTCAAGGCCCCGCATCCGCTCGACTATAAGGAAGATTTCGTACTGAGCGTGACTGCGCGCGGTGTTTACAACGAAGTCAGCAAGTCGCTCGATCCGCGTGCGTCGGCGATCATTTCGAAGCAGTTCGCCGACGGCACCTTCGGCATCCTGGGCTCGATCGCCTACCAGAAGCGCCATATGCGTGAGGCCGGCTATTCGGCGGTCGACATCCTGTCCGCATCGCTTGGCGGCAACCAGCTCGGCACCGGAGCGGCTGCACAGCCCTTCTGCACGCCGATCGGCGTTACTCCGATCAGTCCCTCGCCGGTGACGCATGCGTCCAGGGGCGCGACCGACACGATGTGCAGCACGAACAATCCTCGCACCGGCACGGTCGCGGCCTATAACACGATCATGGCGCTTCGCAGCCCGATCGCGCCCGGCACGCCCGGCAGCGGCGCCTTCTTCCCGCGCATTCCGCGTTATGTGAATTCGGAGCAGGATACCGAGCGGCTCGGCGGCACACTGAGCCTACAATGGAAGCCCACTGAGAATACGGATATTTCGATCGACGGGCTCTATTCCCGCTTCCAGGTTGAGCGGCGCGACAATTACATCGCCGGTCTTTCGTTCGCGCGGAGCATTACGAACAACGGCCAGCCGATGGTGTCGGTGAAGGACATCCAGTTCGATTCGAAAGGATCGCTGGTCTATGGCCTGTTCGATGGGGTGGACGTGCGCTCCGAGGGCCTGGTCGATACGTTCGTCTCGACCTTCAAACAGGCCAATCTGAACTTCAAGCACCGTTTCTCGGACAGCTTCGAGATCACTGCCTTCGCCGGCATCTCGAGCTCGCTGTGGGACGGCAAGGAGCGCCTGCAGACCTTCATCGACGCGATCGACGTGGACAATTTCACGATCGACTTCCGCGAGGGCGGCAACAATCCCAAGATCGGCTTCGGCTTCGACGTCGCGAACCCGGCCAATTTCGCCTACGCGCCTAGCCCGGATGGCGGGCAGACCTTCCTCGGCGGGTTCAGCACGCAGGGCAAGCCTTCGATCAACAAGACCGACAACAAGACCTTCGAGCTCAACACCAACTGGGACGTCACCCAGGGCTTCACGGTCAAGGTCGGCGGACAGTATCGCGAAAGCGACTATCGGGCGCGCGGCGCCACGCAATATACCGGCCAGAACGTGACCAAGGCACTGCCCACGGGCACGACGCTTGCCAGCATCACGCGCCAGATCACCGGAGTCGATGACATCTTCGGGACGGGGGCGCCGGCAAGTTGGGCCGCGATCGATCCGGACAAATGGCGCACGACCTTCAATTTCCCCAAAGGTTTCGATTTCTGCACCACCGCCGCCTGCGGCGTAGGCACCGCGCAGATCCGCGAGCGCGTGAAAAGCGGTTATCTGATGGTGAACTTCGACACTTCGGATTCACTGCCGATCACGATCCGCGGCGATGCCGGCGTGCGTTATGTCCATACCGATCAGCGCGCCGTGGGCTATCTTACGAGCGCACTCGCCAGCAGCCCGACCGGGGTCACCGCCACTGCCAATCCGGTGGACCGGACTTATGATGACTGGCTCCCTTCGGTGAATGTGGTTTTCGAAGCCACGCCGAACCTTCTTGCCCGCTTCTCCGCGGCGAGCGTGATGTCGCGGCCCGAATTCGGGCCGCTCTTCCCTAGCTCCGCCGCGATCACCGCGACGACGCGCACCGGCAGCACCAACAATCCCTTCCTTGATCCAATCAGGGCCGATACCATCGACCTTGCGCTGGAATGGTATTTCCAGCCGGGCTCGCTGCTGTCGGTCGCCTATTTCTACAAGGACATCAAAACCTTCATCCAGACTGCGTCGAACCAGATTCCGTTCAACCAGCTCGGACTTCCGGACGCCCTGCTGGCCGGCACCAACACGGCGCCGACGGAGATCTTCACGATCCGGCAGCCGTTGAATACGCCGGGCGGTCCGCTGAAGGGCTTCGAAGTCAACGCCCAGGTTCAGTTCCGCTTCCTCCCGGGCTTCCTCTCTAACTTCGGCGCGCTTGCGAACTACACCCGCGTCACCTCCAAGATCGACTATATCCTGGGCACGGGCGCGACCTTCACGTCGGACCTGATTGATCTGTCCAAGAATTCGGCCAGCGGCACGCTCTATTATGAGGATGATCGGTTCAGCATCCGCGCCACGGCCAGCTATCGTGATCGTTATACACGGGCCATCATCGGCGCGAACGGAAACGATATTCGCGCGAACCACCCGAACACCTTCGTTGATGCGTCGGCCTCGTTCAACGTGACCGACAAAATCAAGCTGATACTCGAAGGGCAGAACCTGACCGACGCGCGCAACACGCTCTACATCGACAGCGTCCGCCAGGACACGCTGTTCGAAACCCGGATCGGACGCACCTTTACCTTCGGTCTCAACTTCCAATACTGATCGATCCTGCCCGAGTTGGGCCGTCCCTTCGGGGGCGGCCCATTTTTTTGGGCCCACCCGCGTACCGAGCGCTCTTGGGTTTGCTGCAGCGCAGTGCTAGGCGCGCGCCATGCTCAACCTGACCGACATCACGGTGCGCCTCGGCGGGCGCACGATCCTGGACGGCGCGACCGCCAAGCTGCCGCCGCGCGGGCGGATCGGGCTGATCGGGCGCAATGGCGCGGGCAAGACTACGCTGGTCAAGGTGATCGCCGGCCAGCTCGAGCCCGATACCGGCAGCATGGACATGCCGCGAGGCGCGCGGCTGGGCTATATCGCGCAGGAAGCGCCCGGCGGGGACGCCACGCCCTTCGAGACGGTGCTCGCCGCGGACACCGAACGCGCGGCGCTGATGGCCGAGAGCGAGACCAGCCACGATCCCGATCGGCTAGGCGAAGTGCATGACCGGCTGATGGCGATCGACGCCTATACAGCGCCAAGCCGCGCGGCGCAGATCCTGGTGGGCCTGGGCTTTGACGAGGACGCGCAGCACCAGCCGCTGGAGAGCTTTTCAGGCGGGTGGCGGATGCGCGTGGCGCTGGCCAGCCTGCTTTTCTCGCAGCCGGACCTGCTGCTGCTCGACGAGCCTTCGAACCATCTCGATCTCGAAGCCGTGCTGTGGCTTGAAGACTTTCTGAAGTCCTATCCCGCGACGATCCTGCTCGTCAGCCACGAGCGCGACTTCCTCAACAATGTCGTCGATCACACGCTGCATCTGGGGCAGGGCAAGCTGACGCTTTATCCCGGCGGATATGATGCGTTCGAGCGGCAGCGCGCCGAGCGCCAGGCGCAGATCGCCTCGGCGCGGGCCAAGCAGCAGGCGCAGCGGGAGCACCTCCAGGAATATATCGCGAAGAACTCGGCGCGCGCCTCCACCGCCAAGCAGGCGCAGTCGCGCGCCAAGGCGCTGGCCAAGATGCAGCCGATTGCCGAGCTGATCGACGATCCCTCGCTGACCTTCGACTTCCCGAACCCGGACGAGCTGCGCCCGCCGCTGATCACGCTCGATTATGCGAGCGTCGGCTATGGCGACAAGCCGATCCTCAAGAAGCTCAACCTGCGCCTCGATCCCGACGACCGGATCGCGCTGCTGGGCCGCAACGGCAACGGCAAGACCACGCTGGCGCGGCTGCTCGCGGCGCAACTCGCGCCGATGGAAGGCGCGATGAACGCCTCGGGCAAGATGCGCGTCGGATATTTCACGCAGTATCAGGTCGAGGAGCTAACCCGCGACGAGACTCCGCTGCAGCACATGACTGCGCTGATGAAGGGCGCCAGCCAGTCGGCGGTGCGTGCGCAGCTCGGCCGCTTCGGCTTCCAGGCGCAAAAGGCGACGACTGAGGTCGGCAAGCTCTCAGGTGGCGAAAAAGCGCGCCTCGCGCTGGCGCTGATCACGCGCGACGCGCCGCACATGCTGATCCTCGACGAGCCCACGAACCATCTGGACGTGGATGCGCGCGAGGCGCTGATCCAGGCGCTCAACGATTATTCGGGCGCGGTCGTGATCGTCAGCCACGACCGCCACATGATCGAGATGACCGCGGACCGGCTGGTCCTGGTCGACAGCGGCACCGCCAAGGAGTTCGAGGGGTCGCTCGACGATTACATCGCCTTCGTACTTTCAAAGGAAGGCGCGGGGCCGAAGCTTTCCAAGGCGGACAAGAAGGAAGCCCGCCGCGCCGCCGCCGAGGCGCGTGAAAAGGGGACCGAGCTGCGCAGGGCCGCGAAGAGCGCGGAGGCGGAGCTTGCCAGGCTCAATGACCAGCGCAGCGCAGTCGATCGCGCGATGTTCGACCCCTCCACCGCCGACGCCTCTCTGGCCAAATTGGCGATGACCGATCTCATGAAGCGCCGCGCCGAGCTGGAGGCAAAGATCGAAGCGGCCGAGGCGGCGTGGCTGGAGGCGAGCGAGGCGCTGGAAGGGATCGCCGCTTAGCTCCGTACCGGACCCGCAAGCATCCTTACCGCGCGTCGCTCGTTCGCATCTCCCAAAAGGGAGTTCGCATCTCCCAAAAGGGAGATAGAATGATCTCAACGCCTGCCCAACTGGGAAGCGGCATAGCCGTGCAAGGCGTTACGGCGCTGCCGGGCACGCTCGATGGCGCCGTCGATGGCCTAGCCCAGTGCGATCTGCGCGCAGGGCGGCCCTTCGTCGCCGAGGGTGGCGACCGGATGACCTTTCATTGCGTGATCGAGGGCGACGTGCATGCCCAGGTAGATGGCGGCGCGCCGATCACTTTGCCGTGCGGCGTCGCGCTCCTGCTGCCCGCGGGCCGCGCCATTCGGATGACTGGCGCGCGAGCCTCGGCGGCCCGCTCGCGCCGTCCGGATGCCCGGGTGATGATCGGCCGCGTAAGCCCGCGCGCGGCAGCTGCGCTCGGGCTCGCGGAGATCGATGAGCCCCTGGCCCACGACTTCTCACGGGCGCCTGGCGCCGCGGCGCTCGCTGCTGCGCTTGCGGGCGAACTCGACACGCCGGCGCTGGGCACGATTCCGCTATTGTCGGCGCTTATGAAGCTCGGCCTGGTTTATGCGGCCCGTGATTTGAATCCGGACGTCAAGGGCGGCAGCACGCGCGTCAGCCGGGCGGTGTCGGCGGTGCTGACCGATCCCGGCGCGCCGCACAGCATCGGATCGCTCGCCGATCTGGTGCGCATGAGCCGTGCGACCTTTATCCGGCATTTCGCCCGGTTCACTGGGGCCAATCCGATGCGCTTTGTTGCGCAAGCCAGGATGGACCATGCTGCAGAATTGCTGCGCTCGACCGATCTGCCGATCAAGGAAGTGTCCGCGCGAATAGGCTTTGCGAACCCGGGTCATTTTTCGCGCGCATTCCGGTTGAAGTTCGGAATCGACCCGAGCGCCTTTCGCAAATCGTTGATTTCGCCAGGAACAGCGCCTGCGGAGGGAAGTCACGGCAAGCACCTCGAACAAAATTAACCCACGCCAAACTTGCAAAAGCGTACCCCGAAATATCATGGCAAGCCCGAAATGATCGCGAGGCCTGTCGCGTTCGAAGTGGACGCTATCCGCCAGTTTTTCTGGAAAATTTCGCGGCCGAAACCAAATTTTCAGCGGCACGCCGCTCAGTCCAAGTGAGCATTTTGGGTCCATTAGGCGGGGAACGCGCGACCTGCCGCGTTGGTTTTATCTCCGTGCTCCGACGAGTGCATCCACAATAACTGAGTTAGGAGAAGTACCATGGCCCGTCTTAGCGATATCTTTAACGACAGCTCGAATTCGAGCGATTCGACCAGTTCCAACAATTCGGAAGGCGAAGGCTCGCTGACCAACGTGCTTGGTCTCGACGCCAGTTCGAGCAACGAGAGCTCGGAGACGGATGAGGACGGCAATATGTCGTATGACTCCAGCGACAACAGCGTCAGCCTCGACAATAACACCGACGGCCTGCTCAGCGGCGTGACCGACTCGATGTCGTCGTCCAGCAGCGATTCCGAGAGCGAATAACTGCTCATCGGTGGCGGGCCGGGTAATTCCGGCCCGCTATCGTTTCATTTCCGGGGGGAAGAGGACGATGCATGGCCGATCCTATCCTCCTCAATCCCGATAATCGCCTGCTGGGTTCATCCACGGGCGATTTCAGCCTGTTCGGCTCTCAAGGCGACCCGCGTTTTTCGGTGCATGGCGCGCGCGATGAGGCGCCTGTCTCCCAGGCTCCCGACGCCGCCGCTATCAATGCAGCCCCCCCTGCGCCCATTGGGGAATCCGCTCCGGCTTCCGGGGCTGCTCCTGCAATCGCGGCGCCTTCCGAAGGGGAGGCGCAATCCAGCGCCATCTCACTCGCCCCACAATCTTTCCTGATCGCACCGCAGACCGCCGACTTCAGTCCCGTACAGGGCAGCCTGGGCGAAGTGGCGTCACCCGTGCATTCCGGATGGAGCCCCGTGGCCTTCGACCCAGGCTCTCCGAACCCTGCGAGCGCCGGCGCGGGCTCCTCCAGCCCGGCGTCAAACGGCGCTGTGGACGGCGCGCCCGGCGCGACATCCCTGGACGCGGTGACCGGCGCCGCCACGGCGCTGCTCAACGATCTCGTCGAGCCGGCCGGCTCGGCTACCAGTGCGCTATCGCCGATCACCACCACCGCGGAAGGCTTGGTCGATACTCCCATCGAGACCGTGCAAGACGCGCTGGCCGCCGCACCCCAGGACGTGGTGATCGGCACCGCGGCCTCGCTGCTCGACGATCTCGCCGAGCCTGCCGGCTTGGTCACGGGCGCTCCACCGCCAATCACCGGCGTTGCCGATGGCCTGATCGCTGCAACCGGCGCCGTGGACGACACGCTCGACGGGCTGGGGGGAAGCGATCCGCTGGGGGGAGTCGCCACCCTCGTCAATCTGGTCTCGGTTTCCGACGTGTTCGATTTCAGGCCCGTCGATCCGCCAATGCCCGATGCCGCCGGGGATCCCGGCCTTGGCATCCTCGACGCGCTGGTGGGCGAGGACGCCCCCGAACCACTGCTTGGCGTGGGCCAGGAGGATAGCGGCCCGCTGGGCCATCCGCTCGACGACAACCCGCTAGGCCTGTGAGAAAAGCCACATGATCCCCAACGAGCCGCTCAAGCCCAGCGAAGCCCAGGCCGCGCACGAACGCGTCAGCGAAGCCACCGCCGAGGTTATCGCGCTCGACAGCGCACTGCGCTCGGCCGAACTCACGCAAGGCGACGAATTCGCTTCCGCGCTGGTCCAGTGCAAGCGGTTGCTGATCATCGCGGGGTTGTTCAGCGGGGGCGTCAACCTGCTGTTTCTCGCGTCGCCCATCTACCTTGTTCAGGTATATAATCGCGTGATTCCAAGCGGGAGCACCGCCACGCTGGTGGGCCTCAGCTTTGCATTGCTTCTCGCGCTGGTCACGATGGCGGTGTTCGATGCGGTGCGCGCGCGCATCCTGATCCGTGCCGCGGCTCGGCTCGATCGCATCCTGGCGCACCGGGTGTTCCAGGCGACGATCGACGGTGCACCCAAGGCCAACATCGGCTCGCGCAACGCACAGACGCTGCGGGATCTGGATCAATTCCGCTCCGCGCTGGCGGGGCAGGGCGCCCAGTTCTTCTTCGACGTTCCCTGGATGCCGCTATTCCTGCTCGTGCTGTTCCTGATCCATCCGCTGCTGGGCGGCGTGGCGGTCGCCGGCGCCACGGCCTTGCTCGCGCTTGCTTTCTTCAATGATCGGGCAACCCGCGAAAGCTCCCGGATCGCAACCGAAGCGGCCAACCGCTCCTATGCCTTTACGGATAGCGTGGCGCGCTATTCGGGGCCGGTGCGCGGGATGGGCATGGCCGATCGGCTGGCAGTGCGCTGGCACGTGGATCGCGACACGATGATGCGCCGCCAGGCGGAGGGCAGCGACCGCAACGCCGACTTCGCATCCTCGATACGCTTCCTGCGCCTGGTGTTGCAAAGCGCGATGATCGGCATCGGCGGCTATCTGGTGATCCAGGGATCGATCCTCGCCGCGAGCATCTTCGCCGCCAACATGCTGCTCGGCCGCGCGCTGGCGCCGCTCGAAGTGGCGGTGTCGGGCTGGCGCGCGATCGCCAACGCGATCCAGGCAGGACGCCGCGTGCAGAGCGCGCTCAAGGCCTCGCCGCCGCCGGCCAGCCGAATGAAGTTGCCCGATCGCGACGTCGATATCTCGATTCGCGACATGAGCTATACGCCTCCGGGCGCGGCGCGGCCGTCGCTCGACAAGATCAATCTGGAAATCATCGCGGGCGAGGCCATCGGCATTGTCGGACCCTCGGGCGCCGGCAAGTCCTGCCTCGCGCGCCTGCTCGTCACCGCGACGGATCCGACACAGGGCAAGGTATTGCTGGGCGGCGTCGAGGGGCGGCATTGGACCGCCGAGAATCTGTCCCGCTATGTCGGCTATCTCTCTCAGACCGTGGGGCTCTTCCCGGGCACGATTCGCGACAATATCGCGCGCTTTACCGATGCGCCCGACGAGGAAGTCGTCAAGGCGGCGCAGCGCGCGAACGTCCATGACATGATCCTCTCCTTGGCCGAGGGCTATGAGACCGAAATCAAGGCCGGCGGCTCTGGCCTGTCGGGAGGGCAGCGCCAGCGGATCGGCCTGGCACGCGCCATGTTCGGCAGCCCGCGGCTCCTCGTCCTGGACGAGCCCAACGCGCATCTTGATGCCGACGGCGAAGAAGCGCTGGCCGCCGCGCTCGAGACGCTGAAGGCCGAGGGCTCGACGATCGTGCTGATCGCGCATCGGCTCAATCCGATCGCGCATGTGGATCGGGTCATCGTGCTCAATAACGGCGAACTTCAGCTCGATGGGCCGCGCGCGCGGGTCTTCCGCAAGGTGCGCACCGACATCGTCCGTTCGATCGCGAGCGAGCCTATCGCGGAGGCTGCTGAATCATGAAAATCGAATTTCCCGGGTTCGGCGGCGCCGGCAATGGCGCGGCGTTGCCGCTTCCCCGTCGGCTCATCGAGCGGCGGATGCGCCGGCTTGACGTGCGTCCGCTTGACGATGCCGGCCGTGCGATCCGGGTCGGGCTCATCGGCGCGGGCCTGTTCTTCGGCGTTTTCCTGCTGTTCGCGCTGCTCGTGCCGATTTCCGGCGCCGCCATCGCGACCGGCGAGGTTTCGGTCAGCGGGGCGAAGCTCGTGATCCAGCCCGTATCTTCCGGCATCGTGGCGGAAATACTCGTTCGCGAAGGACAGGCGGTCACCGCGGGCCAGCCGCTCGTCCGCCTCAACGGCGTGCGCTCGGGCGCCCAGCTTACTCAGGCACAGGCCAAGCGCGACGCATTGCGCGCCGCCGAAGCGCGGCTGATCGCCGAGCGCGACGGCAAGGACATCCTGCTGTTCCCGAGCGACCTGGCGCAGCGTTGGAGCGACCCGACGGCCCGTGATGCGATGGCCGCGCAGCGCGCGCTGTTCGACAAGCATCGCGCGGTGCTCGGGGCGGACCGCGGCATTTCCGGGACTCAGCTCGATGCCGCGCGCGCGCGGGCGGCGGCGTCCGCCCACCAGTTGCAGCTCATCCGTGAGGAGCTCGCCGATTATCGCAAGCTCTACGCCAAGGGCTTCGCGCGCAAGACGACGGTCCGCTCGCTCGAACGCACCGAAGCACAGTTGCTCGCCGATACGCTGAGCGGGCAAGCCGCGGTGACACAGGCGGAGCTTTCGCTGCGCAAGACCAATGACGGCCAGCAAATGGCGCTCGTCTCGGAACTGCGCAGCGTCCAGGATCAACTGGCACAGGTCAACCCGCAGCTCGACATGTCCAAATATTATGCCGATCTCGATCTCATGCGCGCCCCGGTAGCGGGCCGCGTCGCCGGGGTCGCGCAGATCGGCCCGGGAACAGTGATAAGCGGCGGGCGCACGCTGATGGAGATCGTGCCGAATGGCCGCGCGATGATCATCGAGACGCAAGTAAAGCCCGAGGACATCGATGACGTGCGGATCGGGACTCCGGCCACAGTGCGCTTTTCGAGCGTCAATCCGCATGGCCAGAGTGCGTTTGCCGGCAGGGTAGTCACGCTTTCGCCGGCGCGGGTCGGTCAGGAAGGCGGCCAGCCGGGATATTATCGCGCCCAAGTCGTCCTGGACGATCCCGATGCGGTGCGCCGTGCCGGTGTCGAACTGCAGCCGGGCATTCCGGCCACCGTCAACATAAAAACGAAGAACCGGACGCTGATGGATTATCTGATGGCGCCGTTCAGCGATGCGCTGAGCAAGAGCTTCCGGGAAGAATGAAGATTGATGAGCGCGGGCAACCTAATTGGAGCGCAGATCATGGCACTGAAGGAGAACGATGAATTAGGCCCAGTCGGAACGGGGGCGGCTCGCAGTCTACCAGTGTAGGCACTGCTCCCGAGGACGCAGGCGGTGCGACTGGTGGCGGCACAGGCGGCGAGACCAGCGGCGGCACGGACGGTGCGGCGGCTCAGGCAGTGGGACCGGCGGCACGGGCGGTGCGACTGGCACCGGTGGTAAGACCGATCCAGCGGGCAGTTTGCGGGCATGCCCTATGTCTTCACGTTCCTGCGGCGGTTCAGCCCGATCACCAGGCTGGGCGGCATCTATCTGACCTCGCGTTACGACGACCTGCGCGAAGTCTTCGCTACCGATGGGGCGTTCTGCGTGCCCTACAAGCCCAGGCTCGACGTGATCATGGGCGGCCAGCCCTTCTTCCTCGGCATGGGGGATACCCCGCAATATCGCCACGACACCGATGCGATGCGCACGGCTTTGACGGGATTCATCGTCGGCGGGCCGCCCCAGCCGCCAATGGTGGTGCCGCAAGCGCTGGAGCAATTGTTGCGACGCCCAGAGGCGCTCGCCGGAGCCCAAGCCGCCGCGCGCGCGGACGACGATGCTGCTGGCGATACGTGACCGAGGCGATGCGTTTCGATCCGCTCGCGGGGGCTGCCACGCAACGTGCTGGCGGACTGGACGCTTGCAAGGGGCACGCGGCATGAGCGGACGCTCAAGGCCGGGTCCACCATGCTCGCGGCGTTCGCCTCCGCCATGATGGACCCGCGCCGCGTTTCCGATCCCAAGCGGTTCGATCCGCACCGGCCCGCCAGCGACTATATCCATTTCGGCCACGGGCTGCATCAATGCTTCGGGCTGCACATCAACCGCGCGACGCTGCACCTGATGCTCAAGCCGCTGCTCAAGCACCAGAATTTGCGGCGCGTTCCGGGCCGGGCGGGGCGGCTGCACAAGAACGGGCCGTTCGCCGCCTCGCTGACGGTCGCGTTCGATCGGGGGCCGTGCTAGCCGGGCCGCATGGCAAGCCTTCCGCTGATCGCCGGCCTCGAACTGGGCGGCACCAAATGCGTCGCGATACTGGCCGCCGGGCCCGGCGATGTCCGAGCGCGCGAGACGGTGCCGACCACCAGTCCGGAGGGAACGCTGGGCGCGCTGGAGGCAGTGCTTGACGGCTGGACCTTCGATGCGCTGGGCATCGCCAGCTTTGGCCCGCTCGATCTGAACCCGGCCAGCCCGGCCTTCGGCTCTATCACCGCCACCACCAAGGCGGGATGGGAGGGAACCGATCTCACCCAACGCCTTGCCGAGCGTTATGCCAAACCGCTCGCGATACAGACCGATGTGGTCGGCGCGGCGCTGGCCGAGGGGCGCTGGGGGGCGGCGCAGGGCCTGGCCAGCCATGCCTATATCACGATCGGCACCGGCGTGGGGGTCGGACTGATCGCCGGCGGACAGCCGGTGCTGGGCGTGGCCCACGGCGAAGCCGGCCATATGCGCATAGCGCGCGCACCGGGGGACGGCTTTGCCGGCTGGTGCCGCTTTCACGGCGATTGCGTCGAGGGGCTAATCGCAGGCCCCGCGCTCGCCGCCCGCTTCGGGCGCCCAGGACAGGACTTGCCCGATCATGGCCCGGAATGGGAGCTGTTCGTCCACGATCTGGCGGGGATGCTCCACAATCTCGTCGTCACGGCCGCGCCCGAGCGGATTTCGATCGGCGGCGGCGTGATCGCCGCGCGCGAGCACCTCTTTCCCCGCATCCGGGCTTGCCTGGTCGAGAGCATCGGCGGCTACGGCTCGCTCGCTCCCTATTGCGCCGAACTCGATAGCCGCCTGGGTCCGCCGGGGCTTGGCGGGATGGCGGGGCCGCTGGGCGCGATCGCGGTGGGGCTGGGCGCACTGAGCCATGAGTAACAGCCGTCCTGTAAATAACCCCGGAAAATGGCTGCTCGCCATCGGTGGCGCAGGCGCTGTCCTGGCACTTGGAATGGAAACCAGCGTTCCCACCGCGCTTGGCCGCGTCAACAACCTCGGTTTGATGAGGGATCAGCAAAACTACCTTATCATATCAGGCGTCATCGCCTTGATCGGTGCTTTCCTTTTCCATCGCGACAATGGGAAATCGAGTCCGAAGTCCGAACCCTCCGCGGGTGGGAAAGCCTGCCCCGAATGCGCCGAGATCATTAAAAGCGACGCCAAGGTCTGTCGCTACTGCGGCAACCGTGACTTCAACGGATCGGTCGAGGACAATGATGAACAGGGCCATGGCGACGAGTGGCTGAAGGATTGGAAGCGGGCGCGCCGGCCGACGCTCGGGGAGCGGCTGTGGTGGACGCCTAAGAAGTAGGCGTTGCCGCGAGTTCGTCTTAAACGACCTCCATATCCACCTTGTAATGGTGCCATGCGAAGATCGCCGCCGCGCCGCGATGCGGCCGCCAGGCCTCCGCGATCTCGCGGATCGCCTTCTCGCTGGGGCGCTCGGCATGGCCCAGCAGCCGCCCGATCTCGATCTGCACCGCAAGGTCGCCCGCGGGCCATATGTCCGGCCGGCCCTCCGCGAAGAGCAAGTATATCTCGGCCGACCAGCGCCCGATCCCCTTGACCTTGACGAGCTGCGTGATCGCTTCCTCGTCGTCGGCGGGTAAATTCTCCAGGTCCAATGTGCCGCTGGTCACTTCCTCGGCCAAGCTGCGCGCATAGCTCGCTTTCTGGCGCGAAAGGCCGGCGGCGCGCAGCGTCTCGTCCGAAGCGGCAGCGACTTTTGCGGGGTTCGTCAGGTCGCCCACGCCCGCCTCCAGTTTCTTCCAGATCGAGGCGGCGGCGGCGACGCTCACCTGTTGCCCGATGATCGTGCGCAGCAGCGTCTCATAGCCGCGATCGCGCCGCCGCGGCTCGGGATAGCCCGCGCGCGCGATCCCCGCGGCGATCGCCGGCTCGATCCGGGCGAGGGCGTCGAGCGAATCCTTTAGCTGCTTTGCGCTCAAACCCATCGGTCGTGTCCTTGAAAGGTGACGAGGATGGCGGCATGGACGCCGCAACCCTAGGAGAATGCATGTGCCCAAGCTTATCGTCGTCACGCGCGATGGGGAAGAACGCGAAGTAACCGGCGGCGCGGGGCTCTCCGTGATGGAAGTGATCCGCGAAAACGGTTTCGACGAACTGCTCGCTTTGTGCGGGGGCTGTTGCAGTTGCGCGACATGCCATGTGCATGTCGATCCGGAATTTGCGGCCAAACTTCCGCCGATGAGCGAAGACGAGAACGACCTGCTCGAAAGCTCCGCCGATCGCGACAGCCGCTCGCGCCTGTCTTGCCAGATTCCGTTTACCGATGCGCTGGACGGCCTGCGCGTGACGATCGCCGACGAGGACTGAGAGTCTGTTCAGCTGGCGCCGCTTCCCGGGCTCAGCCGCGGGTCGCCACCGCATACAGCGCGATCGCCGCCGCGTTCGATACGTTCAGGCTCTCGACCTTGTCGCTAATCGGCAGCTTGGCGAGCTGATCGCAATGCGCCTCGGTATTCTGGCGCATGCCTTCGCCCTCGGCGCCGAGCACCAGCGCGATGCGTTCGCCGCCCAGCGTTTCGCCCAGCGTCTTGTCGGCGTGGCCGCTCAGCCCGATCCGCCAGAAGCCGGCCTCGGCGATCTCGTCGAGCGCACGCGCCAGATTGACCACGCGCACCCAAGGGACGACTTCCAGCGTGCCCGCCGCGGAGCGTGCAACCGTGCCCGATTCGGGCGGCGCGTGCCGGTCCTGAGTCACGATCCCCAAAGCGTCGAACGCCGCAGCCGAGCGCAGGATCGCCCCCACATTGTGCGGATCGGTTACCTGATCGAGCACCACCAGCGGCCGGCGGTCGCCTTCGCCCTGCGCGATCAGGTCGCCCAGCCAGATATCCTCGAGCGCATCGACTTCTGCGACCATGCCCTGGTGCGGCGCGTCACCGGGCACCAGCCGCGCGAGATCGGCGGCGTCGGCAAAGGTGACGGGCAGCGTAGAGGGCACGTCCAGCCCCGCCATCGCTTCGCGCGTCACCCATAATTTGCGCACCATGCGCTCGGGGTTCGCGAGCGCCGCCAGCACGGCATGCCGGCCATAGAAACGCGGGCGTGATGGAGCGGCCTTGCTCGGCCGATGTCCCTTCTTGGCCATTATTTGCCTCCCTGGGGCGCGGAATAGCGATAATATTCGCCCTCGACCGGCTTGGTCGGAAGCGGCACGCGCGGCAGCGGCTTCTCGCTGTTCGCGGCGTTGATCAGGAATGCGGCCAGGATGATCGCGCCCTGGCGCATGTCCTCGGCCTTGAGCGCATCGAATGTGTCAAGATTGGTGTGGTGCCGCAGGCTGCCATAATCGAGCGGGTCCTGGATGAACTGGAAGGCCGGCACGCCAATCGCATCGAAATAGACATGATCGGTGCCGCCGGTCTTGCGGATCGCCACCGTTTCCGCCCCCATCGAGCGGAACGGCGCCAGCCATTCGCGGAAGATCGGCACCACCGCGGGGTTCTTCTGCGCGTTGATCCCGCGAATCCGGCCCGAACCGTTGTCCAGGTTGAAATAGGCGGAAAGCTGCGCGTGTCCGGGAAGCGCCGTGATCGGCCAGCCCGTCGCCCATCCATAAGCGGCTGCCGCGCCGGTGAGGCCCGGATCAGCGGGCCGGCTGGCAAGATGGCGCTGCGCATAGTTTTGCGAGCCGAAAAGGCCCTGCTCCTCGCCGGACCAGAGCGCGAAGCGGATCGTGCGCCTGGTCTTGATGCCGCTCGCCTTGATGATCCGCGCGGCTTCCATCACCATCGCCGAGCCAGCCGCGTTGTCCGCCGCGCCGTCGCCGGCGGCCCAACTGTCGAGATGCGCCCCCGCCATCACATAGCCGCTGCGCGGATCGGCGCCCGCGATATCGGCGATGATGTTATAGCCCTGGGTGTCGCTGTCGTCGAAGCGCACCGCACTGGCGAACTCGACGACCGGCGCCGCGCCCATCGAGGTCAGACGGGCGATGCGACGATAATCCTCCTGCGCGATCTCGAAGCCCGGCAGCGGCGATGAATCCCCCACCCCGAAGCGCGACCCCGATCCGTGCACGATCTTGCCCGGTCGGCTCGACATGGTGGCGTAAGCGACTGCGCCTTCCTGCTGGAGGAATGCATCGCGCGCGCGCGTCAGCCGCGATCGCGCGCCATATGCCGGCGGCGTGCTCGGGGAGAAATCGAAGGTGTCAGCCTTGGCGAGCTCCGGATCCGTCCAGCGGCGGAACGGGGGCTCGTCCAGGTCCTTAGGCGCGGAGGGATCGGAGATGAAGACGATCTTGCCCCTCAGCTTGCCCTTCCAGCGGGCAAAAGAGGCTTCGTCGGGAAGCGGCGCCACGACCACGCCGGCGCGCAGCGTGCCTTCGGTGGCGGGCGTCCAGGTGATCGGGGCGATGGTGAGCTGGATCGCGCGCGGCTCGATCATGCGCGCGGAAGCGCCGAGCGATTCCCACCCCCGGCCGAATTCGAAACCTTCCTTATGGACCTCGGTCAGTCCCCATTCGCGGAACTTCGCCGCCGTCCACGCCTCGGCGCGGCGCATCCCCGGCGAATTGGTCAGTCGCGGGCCGATCACGTCGGTGAGATATTGCGCGATCCGCATCACTTCGGAATTGGCGGTGCCCTCCTCGATAATCCGGGCAGTGGCCGTCGGCGCGGTTTGCCCGGCAAGCGGGGCGGGGGCAGCAAGGGCGGCTGCGGTCAAAAGCGTCACAAGGGCGCGCATGGGGGTCTCGCTGCTTGGAATGGGATGAGGCGACGCTATGCGCCGCGGCGGGGCTGCGCAAGGCGTTGACAGTGCGCGCCCGGCCCGGCAATGGACCGCGCTCGCCAAAGGCGCCCCAATGGACAGGTGGCCGAGTGGTTAAAGGCAGCAGACTGTAAATCTGCCCGTGCAAGCGTACGCTGGTTCGAATCCAGCCCTGTCCACCATTTGTTCTTCCGGCATCTTCCGGTAGTTTCCCACATACGCTAAGAACGCTCTCGGGGCGCGACCTTCCAACGGTCCCGCTCTGTCCGGCATTATCCGGCCCTTGCCAGCCCCTCTCGGGGGTATCGCAGGGGGTAAGTTCAGCGAGAGGGGGCAGGATACCCCCAAGGGGGTACGATGCTCACCGATGTCCAGGCGAAGAACGCGAAGAAGGCGGACAAGCCCTATAAGCTCGCCGACTCCGGGGGATTGTTCCTACTGGTGTCGACGACGGGCAACCGATCGTGGCGCATGAAATATCGCTTCGGTGGCAAAGAGAAGCTGCTGACCTTCGGCGCTTATCCCGATGTCTCGCTGATCAAGGCCCGCGACGAACGCGAGCGCGCCAAGGCTGCGCTGCGCGAAGGGCGCGACCCAGCCGTCGAGAAGAAGCAGGCCGCAGCTGCCCGGACGCTCGGATCTTCAAACACCTTTGAGGCGTGCGCCCGGGCGTGGTTCGAGTTGAACAAGCCCCGCTGGAGCGCGGTGCATGCCGGCAACGTGATCGACAGCATGGAGGCCGACCTCTTCCCCGCGATCGGCGCGATGCCGGTCAAGGACGTGACCGAGGCGCTGTTGCTCGATGCGCTGCGCAAGGTCGAGAAGCGCGGTGCGATCGAGACGGCGCACCGCCTGCGCCAGCGCGCGAGCGGGGTATTCGCCTATGCCGCGGCTGGGGGTATGAGGACTGGTGACCCCGCTGCCGTCGTGAAGTCGCTGCTCAAGCCGAAGCCCAAGGCGGGCAAACAGCCCGCCCTGACCGATCTGGCCGAGTGCCGCCAGTTGATCGCGGACGTGGAGGCCGAACGCGCGAGCCCGATCACGAAGCTCGCGAATCGCCTGATCGCCCTGACCGCCGTGCGCTCGGCCGTGCAGCGGCATTGCCGATGGAGTGAATTGGAGGGGCTCGACGGGCCGGAGCCGATCTGGCGCGTCCCGCCCGGCACGATGAAGCTCGCGCTCAAGCTGAAGGACGATGTCACCTTTGAGCATATCGTACCGCTATCGCGGCAGGCGGTCGAGGTGATCGAGGCCGTGCGCCCGCTGACCGGGCATCTGCCGTTCCTCTTCCCGAACGATCGCCACGCTCATCGCCCGATGTCGGAGAATGCGGTGCGGGCGCTGATCATCCAACTAGATTTGCGCCTCGGTGCTTATCGCGAGACGCACCCTGCATATTTCTTGTCGGCCGTATAAAGCTGGTTCGAGCGCACGCATCGAGCTTTGGGAATGCCCATATCGATCACGGCACGAGTCACCGCTGCCGGGTCGATTTCTTCACCTGCCTCAGCTTCCGCGCATGCATTGAACTGGCCCAGCGTCATAACGCCTCGCGCGTCTCTTGCGCACGGGTTTGCGCTTGGTGCGGGCGAAGGAGTCGGCTTCGCAGTGGGAACATCCTGGTTAGGTGCTGATCCCGTAACGAGCAGAATGGCGGCCGCAAATAGAGCAATGGGCATGGTTTCTGGTCCTCTTCAGGCGAGAGGCTATCACTTCACAAGTGCGCAGAACAGGCCCTGCCAGCTAGGCGCCCCACTCCGGCCCCTCGGGATCGGGCACGAAATCGTCATAGGCGGGCGGCGGGGCCGGGCGCAGTCGCGGGTTCGAGTGCCCGGACTGCGAGCCGGATCAGCTCGGCCCGGTCGCCTACTTCGACGTGCTAGGTAACGAGGTGCCCCTGTGACCGACCAGACGACCGAAATCCCCGCGCCGGCCGCTCCTCGATCGAACCGCCGTATCCGGCTCAAGGAAGTAATGGAGCTGGTCCCGCTGGGCCGATCGACCATCTATGATCGCATGGAGGCGGGCACGTTTCCGAAGTCACGCGACCTGGGCGGCGGGGTTGTTTGCTGGCTCGAATCGGAGGTATTGGACTGGCTCGATGCGCTTCCCGAAAAGGGGGCGAAAAATAATTTGGGGGTAGGGTAGGGGGTATCGTCAACGGCGACCCCCACGAAAACCGCAGAACCGCCGTTTCTGGCCTTGGTTTCAATGGAAGCCCTGTCCACCATTTGCAGAAGTATTTGTTTTAAAACAAATACTTACAGGTGGGCTTTTCTGCCAACCGCTGCTGCGGTACATAATGCTGGTACATACCCCTGCCGCCGAGGGCATAAAATCGGCTGGGTCGGCCAAGTATGGTGGGGCCATGACCGAGCACGCCGCCATGAGCGGACGCCGCGCTCCACACCTTCAACACCGCAATGGGATCTATCACCTGCGCGTGCTTCGCGACGGACCGTACAGCCACATGGCGGCATCTGGTCGTGATGCGCTCGAAGGCATCGGCGTTGCCAATGCCGATTTGCTTGCCCGCATCGTTGCGGCCCGGCTTGATCGCACATGGCGCAACCCGATGGGCGGCGACTGCCCGGTGCTTGCTGAACTCACCCGACAAATGGCCGAGAGCAATCATTGCCAGGCAGTTTGCGACCTCCTGCTTCAGGCGACGATGGCACCCGCCTGGGTTGCTGAGCGCGAGGCGGGGCTGGTCGCCGGCACTTCGGAGCTATCGCGTTGCATTCGTGATTTTTCCGTGGCGATTGAGCAGCGGGCGATCGCTGTGATGGCGATCGGGGGCGGATTGATCGTGCACCAGGCTGGAACCGATCCTACGAGAGTTTTCTTCGTCCTGGGCCCGCAGTCTATTCTTCGCATGTGTTAGCGACGTGCCAGGCGGCATGGCGAGCAACGCGCAACCCAGTGGCATTTTTGCTCCGCTCGCCTTCCCAATCGAATGTTGGCAACGGTGCCGCTCTGGGGCTCGAAGCTGGCGAAGGCACTCGGCGTGATCCGAAGCCAAGGCGATCTTATCGCCAATTGGCGATGCCAATACTTTCATCGAGCCAGTAGTAATGATGGCACCGGTTCGCCCAGCCAAGCCAAAGCGTCATTCCCGCAATCTCAACCAAGGGTAGCAGTAGCATGGCGGTTGACTCGGGCACGGCGTCCGATCACCGTAAACGTGCTTGAACAGAGGGAATGCAGATGAAGAAGGTACTCGGGCTCGCAGCGATTGCCGCCGGCGCGCTCGCATTCACGCAACCGGCTGCGGCGCAGACGGCAGCCACGCCATGCGTGGCGGGGGGGTTTACGGCATTCTTCGGTGCCAACAGCGACAAGCTGAACGCAAAGGCGAGGGCGATCCTCGACAAGGTCGCGAACACCTATCGGACATGCGGCCAAGTCCAAGTGGTGATTGCCGGCCACACCGACCGGAAGGGCAAGGACTCGTATAATGTGGGCCTGTCCCAGCGCATGGCGGTGAGCGTTCGCAACTATCTGACAGCTCAGGGTATACCTGCGGGCTCGATCACGACCCAGGCGTTCGGCGAAACGCGTCCCATGGTAGATACCCCGGACGGCAAGGCCGAGCCCCAGAACCGGCGCGTGGAGATCACCTTCGCACCGGGCAGCGGCTGGTAAGGCTCGCATCCTGCCGAATGAGATTGTCCGTAAATCGAAACGGGCAATCGGAGAGGCGAACTTACCACAGTGTAGGCAAAGGCATGATCGCAACGCCGTGCCGGTCGAACCACAGTTGCACGGCCTTCTCGGTTTGATGCTTGCGGTTGCACATGCGCTAGAAGCTCAGATCGCGCGCTGCCATCTCGACGGCTATGGCTTCGCATCCTCGCTGGGCTCTTCGCCGCAAATCACTGCGAGCGATTCCCATTCCTCAATCAGTTGGCCGTCGGACATTTCGGACGGCTGCCTCAGGCAACGAGACTGCCACGGTCCCGCCAGTGCGTCTAGAAGTTGGGAGGCGAGCGACCGGAACGACCCAGTTGGGCATTGGTTCATCTACTCGCGAACGCCCGGTCGGATTACCGCCGTCCCTGCTAACCTGAAGGGGTGGCTGGCACTTCTCGCGGGGTATTCCTTACGGTTATCTGCGGATGGCTGGTAATGTCCGTCAATCGTGATCTTCACCCAAGCTCTGGCCACTTGGCACACAGCCAGAGCCGTTGAGAAACGGGCAAACGACTGATCCACTCGTCTACCCGAGAGTGCGAACAGAGGGTGCCGCCTCACCGTGGTTTGATACAGTGATCTGCTTATCGGCGGACGGAGTCAGTGGCCTCCCACCCGCCGCCGAGCGAGAGGAACAGGGTCACCGTCAGATCCGAATAGCGCTCGCGAGACTGGGCGAGCAGCGCTTCGGATGCCGCCAGCGAACGCTCGGCGTCGAGCACGATTTGGAAGTTTTCCGCGCCCGCCTGATAGCGCAGCCGGGCGATCCGCGCCGCTTCCATGCTCTGGTCGCGTGCGCGCAGCAATGAGGCCATGCGATCGGCCTCGCCTGCATAGCGCCCGACCGCGCTCTCGGCCTCCTGCAGCGCGCGGAGCCAGGTGCCGTCGAAAGTGGCGAGGGCGGCATCGGCCTGTGCTTCGGCTTGCCTGATCCGCGCGCGCGCCGCGCCGATGTTCGGGAAGGTCCAGGAGATCAGCGGGCCGAAGCCGAAGCGGAAGCCCTCGCTCTTGAATAGGCCGCCGGGCGAATTGGCGGTGGAACCGATCGAGCCACCCAGGCTGACGCTCGGATAGAGATCGGCGGTCGCGACCCCGATGCGCGCTGTGGCGGCAGCCAAGCGGCGCTCGGCGGCGCGAATGTCGGGACGGCGAGCAAGCAGGCCCGCGCCGTCCCCGACTGGCACCGCGCTGTTGAGCGTGGGCGAGACCTCGCAGGACGCCACCTCTGTGGGGAATTCGGCGGGCGGGCGCCCAGTGAGCACCGCGAGGCGGTACAGTGCCGCCTGGCGCTCGGCCTTGAGCGTGGGGATGTCCGCTCGCGTCTGTTCGAGAAGCGCGCCGGCGCGGCTAGTGTCCAGCGCCGTGCCCCGCCCGCCTTCGAACAGGCGTCGGGTCAAATCGAAGGTCTGTTCCTGCACGCGCAAGGTCTCACGCGCGACGGCGAGCTGCTGGCCGTTGGCGCACGCATCGACATAGGCGCGGGTGGTCTCCGCCGCGACGGTGACGCGGGCAAGGTCGTACGCCGCCTGCACGGCCTCGACATCGGCGCGACCGGCCTCGATCGCACGAGTGATGCGGCCGAACAGGTCGATCTGATAGCCTACGTCCAGCCCCACATCGTAATTCTCGCGGCGCGGGCCGGCACCGTTGATGCCGAGCGTGGAGCCTGCGGGCTGGCCATAGCTCGCGCTGGCATTCACGTCGGTGGAGGGCAGCCGCGCAGTGCCGGTCTCGCGCAGCCGCGCACGCGCCTCGCGCAGATTGGCTTCGGCCACGCGCAGATCGGTGTTGTTGCGAAGCGCTTCCGCGACAAGCCCGTCGAGTACCGGCGCATCGAATAGCTTCCACCATTTCGCGGGCGGCTCGGCAGGCACGAAGGCGGGCGCATTGCTTCCGACGAACACCGCCTGGGCCGGCGCCTTGGCAATCGGCGAAACATGGTCTGGCCCGACCACACAGGCGCTGAGCGAAGCGCCCGCGAGCAAAACAGTCACCAAGCGCTTCATGCGGCTTCTCCCGCCGGCACTTCCGGCGTCTTCTTGTGCTTCCGCCATAAGCTCAGCCCGCGCATCAGCACGAAGAAGATCGGCGTGAAGATCAACCCGAACACGGTCACCCCCAGCATGCCGAAGCTGACCGCGGTGCCTAGCGACTGGCGCATCTCCTGACCCGGCCCGGATGCGATCGCGAGCGGGATGACGCCGAAGATGAAGGCGAAGCTGGTCATCAGGATTGGGCGCAAGCGAGTCCGTGCGGCGTGGATGGCCGCGTCGAAGCGGTTCATGCCTTCTTCCTCGCCCTGCTTGGCGAACTCGACGATCAGGATGGCATTCTTTGCGGCCAATGCGATCAGCACGACCAGGCCGACTTGGGTGAGAATGTTGTTGTCCATCCCCCTGAGGTTCACGCCGAGCAGCGCCGCGAGGATGCACATCGGCACGATCAGGATCACCGCCAGCGGCAGAGTCAGCGCTTCATATTGCGCCGCGAGCACCAGGAAGACGAACACCACCGCCAGCACGAAGATCAGCGCCGCGCTGCCGCCCGCTTCCTTCTGCTGATAGGCAAGCCCGGTCCATTCGTATGAATAGCCTTGGGGCAGCGCCTGCGCGGCAAGGGTCTCCATCGTCTCGAGCGCCTTGCCAGACGAGACCCCCGGCGCCGCGGCACCCTGCAACTCGACTGCAGGCAACAGATTGTAGCGCACCACGCGGGACGGCCCGGTGTCGCGAACCAGCGTCGCGACCGAGGACAGGGGCACCATCTGGCCGCTCGACGAGCGCACCTGGAGCCGGCCGACATCTGCGATGTCGTCGCGAGCGAAGGGCTCGGCCTGGGCGGTCACGCGGAAGGTGCGGCCGAGCAGGTTGAAGTCGTTGACATAGCTCGATCCGATATAGGTGCCGATCGCGTCGAACACCTGTTGCGGCTGGACGCCGAGCAATTGCGCCTTGTCGCGATCGACATCGGCGCGGATGCGCGGGGTGCCCGTGTTGAACAGCGAGAAGACCTGAGTGACGTCGGGCTGGCTCATCGCGCCGCCCATCATCGCACCGGCGACCCCTTCGAGGCCGCGATAGCCGGCGTTGGCCGAGCGATCCTGCAGCATCATCACGAAGCCCGAGCCGTTGCCCAGGCCCTGCACCGCGGGCGGCGAGATGATGAAGATGTTGGCGCCTTCGATCTGCCCGGCGAGCGCGCCTGTCAGCGTGCCCGCCAGTGCGGCCGCCGAATTCTCGGCGCCACGCTCGGCCCAGTCGCTAAGCTTGATGAAGAACACGCCGGCGTTCGACGCCTGGCTGAAGCTGGCGCCGTCGAGGCCGGCGAAAGACGCGCCATCGATGACGCCGTCCGTCTTGCTGGCAATGCCATACGCCTTGTTGACGATTTCTTCGGTGCGGTCGAGCGAAGCGCCCGGCGGCAGCTGGACCACGCCGATCAGGAAGCCCTGATCCTGTTCGGGGATGAATCCCGTCGGAGTCGCAGTGAGCCGCCAGCCGGTGAGCACCAGCAGACCGGCATAGATTACCATCATGATCGCGCCCATCCGGACGACGCGACCTGTGAACCGGCCGTAGCGATCCGACAGCCATTCAAAGCCCCGGTTGAACTTCTCGGCGCCCCGCTTGATGGGGCGTGCCCAGCGCGGGCCGCTGTCGGCATCAGCTTCCTTGTGCGGCTTGAGGAGCAACGCGGCCATTGCCGGCGAGAGCGTCAGCGACACGACGAGCGAGATCGCCGCCGCGGCCGCGATCGTTACGGCGAACTGGCGATAGAAGATGCCGGGAATGCCAGGCACCAGCGCGGTCGGCACGAACACCGAGACCAGCACCAGCCCGATCGCGATCAGCGCACCCGAGACTTCTTTCATCGTCTTGTGCGACGCTTCGCGAGGAGTCAGCCCCTCGCGGATATGTCGTTCGACCGACTCGACCACCACGATCGCGTCATCGACGACAATGCCCACCGCCAGCACCAGCGCAAATAGCGACAGCGAGTTGATCGAATAGCCGAGCGCCAGCTGCACCGCGAAGGTACCGACCAGCGCAATCGGGATCGCGATGATCGGGATCACCGCGGCGCGCCAGGTCTGCAAGAAGATCAACACGACGATCACGACCAGCACGATCGCTTCGAGCAGCGTGTGCTGCACCGCCTCGACCGAGGAGGCAACATATTCGGTGGGGTTGTACGGCACCGAATATTTCATGCCCGGGGGCAGGGTCTTCGCGATCGTGTCCATTTCCTTGAGGACGAGATCGGCCGCCGAAAGCGAGTTCGCGCCAGGCTGCTGGATGATCGCGAGCGCGATGCCGCGATTGCCGCCGAACGAGCCGCGGATCGAATAATCCTGGCTGCCCAACTCGACTCGCGCCACGTCGCGTAGCCTGGTGATCGCGCCGCCAGCCTGGTCGGTCTTGAGCGTGATATTGGAGAATTGCTCGACCGTAGTGAGCCGCCCCTGCACGTCGACCGGCATCTCGAACGACGGATTGGCGGTGCCCGAAGGCGATTGGCCGAGCGCCCCGCCAGCGACCTGGACGTTCTGCGCGCGCAATGCCGTGATGATCTCGCCCGCCGTGAGATTGCGGGCTGCGGCCTTGTCCGGATCGATCCAGACGCGCATCGAATAATTTCCGCCGCCGAACACCTGCACGCCCCCCACCCCCTCAAGGCGCAGCAGCCGGTCGCGGACCTGGGTGTTGGCGTAATTGCCGATATAATCCACGTCGAGGCTTTTGTCTGGCGAAGTCAGCGCCACGATCATCAGGAAGCCCGACTCCTGCTTGTTCACGGTCACGCCAATCTGGCGGACCTGCTCGGGCAGGCGCGGCTCGGCGAGCGCCACGCGGTTCTGCACCAGCACCTGCGCGGCATCGAGATCGGTGCCGGGCTTGAAGGTGACGGTGACCTGCGCGGCGCCCTGGCTCGACGACGAGCTCATATAGAGCATGCCTTCGACGCCGTTGATCTCCTGCTCGATCGGCGCGGCGACCGTCTCGGCGACTGTCTCTGCCGCGGCGCCGGGATACGCCGCAGTGATCGCGATCGTCGGCGGAGCGATCTCGGGATATTGCGACAGCGGCAGCAGCGGATAGGCGAAGGCGCCGATCAGCGTGATGAACACCGCGATCACGCCCGCGAAGATCGGGCGCTCGATGAAGAAGCTGGAAATGTTCATAGGTGCGGCCTCAGCGGCCGGCCGGTTGAGCGGAGGATGCAGGCGGTGCCGAGCTTCCCGGCGGTTGGCTGGCGGCCGGTGGCTGCACCTGGATCTTGCCAAGCTTCGCCTGCACCTTCTGGCCGGGCCGCGCGCGCTGGGTTCCGTCGATGACCACCCTGTCATCGCGCGAGATCCCGCTGCGGATCACTCGCAGATTGCCGAGCAGAGGGCCGGTCTGAACCGGGCGGACCACGACTGCCCCGGCCTTGTCTACGACATAGACGACCTGGCGCGCAGCATCGGCGGTCACCGCAGTGTCGGGCACCAGCAGCGCCGGATAAGGCCGCGAAGCCTCGAGCCGCAAATTGCCGAACATGCCGGGTTTCAGGAAGCCACCGGGATTGGGGATGATCGCGCGGGCGCGGATCGTGCCGGCGCCGGTGTCGATTGCATTGTCGACGAAATCGAGTGTGCCCGATCGGCTGTAATCCATCTCGTCTGCAAGCTTGACGCGCACGGGCGTGCCGATCCGCGTGCCGCTGTCCTGCCGCTGATATTTGAGCAGCAGGGCTTCGGACCCCTGGAAGACGAAGTGGAGCGGATTGGTCGAGACGATCGTGGTGAGCACGGTCTGGTCGGCGGTCACGGCATTGCCTGGATCGACGCGCCGCTCCGAGATGCGGCCGCTGATCGGCGCGGTGACGCGCGTGAATGCCAGATCGAGCTGGCGTGCGCGAACGACGGCGCCGGCTGCCGCGACCTGCGCCTGCGCCGAGCGCATGGCAGACTGGCGCGATTCGAGTTCCTCCTGGCTGGCCGCGCGCTGCGCCGCGAGCGTCTGCGAGCGGGCGAGCTCCGTGCGGGCGTTGGCGAGCCCCGCCTGCGCCTGCGCCGCCTGGGCACGGGCCTGAGCGAGCGCGGCGAGTGCCGGGCGCGGATCGACATTGAACAACAACTGCCCGCGCTTCACGAACTGGCCGTCCTGGAAGTGCACCGAAGAGAGGAAGCCGGTCGCGCGCGGACGAACTTCGACATTCTGCACGGCCTCGAAGCGGCCGACATATTCATCCCAATCGACGATATCCTGAACCAGTGGGGCCGCCACCGTTACTGCGGGCGCGGGCGGCGCGCCGGGTCCTTCCTTGGCCTCGCCGCAACCGCTAAGAACCAATGCGAGCGCAGCCGCCGCAACTGTAAGCATCCGTGGTGTCATCAGAAAATGTCCGCGCTTGGAGTGCTGCCGGCCAATCATCCTCGAACCGTGTCGCTTCTGGGGCGGCCTCGACGGGCAATTGGCTAGAGCCGTAACAATGGGTTGTCAACGACCGTGGACATAAATGTCATCATTCGTTGACTTTAGCCGGCAAGAGCATAGGCTTAGCCGATGCCCGCCTTCGCCTGCCCCGCACCCCGCACGCGCAATGCAGCGAGCACGCGTCAGGCGATGCTTGAGGCGGCGCGCCGCCAATTCGCGCGCGAGAGCTATGAAAATGTCGGCTTGCGGGAAATAGCCGGCGAGGTCGGGGTCGACCCGGCTCTGGTCTGCCGATATTTCGGCAGCAAGGAAGCCCTCTTTCGTGAAGTATTGCGAAGCCCAGACGATGGCGAGTTCCTGTCGGGCGCTACGGCGGAGACCCTGCCGGAATATTTGGCGGAACTGCTAACTGAGCCGCGGTGCGAAGTGTCAGCCGAGAAAGTCGGATGGCTCCTGATCGTGATGCACTCCGCAGGCTCGGCCCAGGCATCGCAGATTGTTCGCGATACCTTGCATGAAGACGTGCTCGCGCCTCTCGAGCAAATGCTCTCCGGCGAGGCCGCCGAGTTGCGGGCCGGGTTGGTTCTGGCGGTTATGCTGGGCACCGCCATGGTGAATACGATGGGCATCGAGAGTCTGCATAAGAGCAGCGACGACAGGTTGCGTGAGAAGCTCGTTGAAGTGCTTTCAGCGGCGGTGCGCTAGCGGGCGAAGTTCGCTCCAAACGGCAGCCAGGCCGCAGGAGGTGCGAGGAACCCCCGGCAGGTCGCTTAGTTTATCCTAGGCTAATTACGGATTGGGGCATGGATAGAACGAGCGCGATGAAACCTCGAGCCGAGATGGTGTCGATCGGCATTCCCGAACTTGACAATGTCCTTGGCGGCGGCCTGACGAGCAATCGATCCTATCTGCTGGAAGGGACCCCCGGCAGCGGCAAGACGACCATCGCACTGCAATTCCTGCTGGAGGGCGCCCGCGCGGGCGAGGGCGGCCTATACATTACCCTCTCTGAAACGGCCACGGAGCTGCGGGAGGTGGCGCGCAGCCACGGGTGGGATCTCGAAGGAGTGGAGCTTTTCGAGCTGGTCAACGAAGATGGCCTCGATCCAGATGCCGAGCAATCGATCCTGGAGCCTTCCGAAGTGGAGCTCGGCGAGACCATCAATGGCGTCAAGGCATGCGTTGATCGCGTGAAGCCGAAGCGCGTCGTCTTCGATAGTCTGTCCGAAATGCGGCTGCTGGCGCAGAATTCCCTTCGCTACAGGCGCCAGATTCTCGCTCTGAAGCAGTATTTTTCCACCCGCAATTGCACGGTTCTGCTCCTCGACGATCGCAGTTCCGATCCGGGCGATCTGCAGCTGCACAGCATTGCCCATGGCGTGATCACGCTTGAGCAGGCGGCGCAGGATTATGGAACGGAACGCCGCCGCCTTCGGATCGTGAAGATGCGAGGAGTGAAATACCGGGGTGGCTTCCACGACTTCACGATCGAAACCGGCGGCGTATCGGTCTTTCCGCGGCTAGTGGCCGCGGAGCACCACAGCCCGTTCCCGGAGCGGCAGCTATCGACGGGGCTTGCTCCGCTGGACCAGATGCTGGGCGGCGGGCTCTCAGCGGGAACCAATGCGCTGTTCAATGGCCCCTCCGGAGTAGGCAAGACGACGACTGCAGCACGCTGCGCACTCACCGCTTTGGAACGCGGCGAAAAGGCGGCGTACTTCCTGTTCGATGAAGGCAAGGCAACCATGCTGGCCCGAGCGCGCGCAATGGGAACCAATTTGGACCCCTATATAGAGCGCGGCGATCTCCGGGTGGTCCAGATCGATCCGGCGGAACTGTCGCCGGGCGAGTTTTCAAGCTGGGTGCGTTCCGCGGTCCAGAACGATCAGGTCAAGTTTATCGTGATCGACAGCTTGAATGCCTTCCTTCAGGCAATGCCGGGGGAAAAGCATCTGGTCCTGCAGATGCATGAGATGCTGAGCTATCTTAATCAGCAAGGCGTGATCACCATACTAATCTTGGGGCAACATGGCATAATCGGCGAAGTTCGATCGGATGTGGATCTAAGCTATCTGTCCGATACGATCGTCTTATTCCGATATTTCGAGGCGCACGGGGAGATGTTGAAGGCTGTCTCTGTCGCAAAAAGCCGGACGACGTCGCATGAAGCAACAATTCGCGAGTTCAGACTGAGTAGTGGAGGAATCAAAATCGGAGAACCCCTGAAGGACTTCGAGGGCGTGCTGAGCGGCCTGCCCACTTACCGGGGCATTACGCCCCTGCTGGCATCCGAGACCGCAGCGGCGAATTGATTCCATGGATAATCGCGTCTTGCTGCTCGCGCTTCGAGGGCGCGACGCTCAGATTATTGCGGGGCTCCTTCAGCAGCAGGGCAAGGAGAGCTACACGTGCAGCAGCGCGGACGGACTGGCGCTGGAGCTTGCGAAAGGCGCCGGCTGCGCGCTGATGACGGAAGAATCTCTCGGCGGTGACGATCTCAAGTCGCTTGAAGCGTGGCTCGCGGTGCAGGAGCCATGGTCGGACTTCCCGTTCATCCTGCTGGCGACCAAGCGCGCGGGACGGCGGCCCGGGAGCGCGGTCCGCGTACTTGAGGCGCTTGGCAATGTCGTTATCCTCGAGCGCCCCATCCACAGCGAGACGCTTGCGAGCGCGGTTTCCTCTGCGCTGCGGGTACGGCGCCGGCAATATGAGGCACGAGGGCAGCTCCTGGCGCTACAGGCCGCAGAGGAACGGCTTACGCATCTGAATGCTTCTCTGGAGGCTCGAATTGCCGAGCGGACCACGGAACTTTCCCGGGCAAACAATCGGCTGATGGAAGAGGTGGGGGAGCGTGAGCGTGCACAAGCCGCACTCGTACAGTCCCAGAAGGTAGAGGCGATTGGGCAGCTCACCGGCGGAATCGCTCACGATTTCAATAACCTGCTGACGGTGATCTCCGGAAACCTGGAGTTGATACAGCGACGGGCTAGCGAGCAACCCGTCCTGACATATGCCGAAAATGCGAGCAAGGCAGCGGCCCGTGCAGCCAAGCTGACGAGTCAGTTACTTGCTTTCTCCCGCACGCAGCAGCTGACACTAGAACCGGTCGCCATCAATGCGCTCGTCACGGGCATGCAGGACCTGCTCGACCACACCTTGGGGCCCCAAGTTAAAAAGGAACAGACTTTGTCGGCGGGCGAGGTCTGGGTGATGGCGGATGCCAACCAGTTGGAACTCGCGATCCTGAATTTGTCGATCAATGCGCGAGACGCAATGACCGAGGGCGGTTTGTTGGGGATCGCGACCACCGTGTCGGACGATCCGCCTCCGGAGCTTCCCGCAGGTTCGTACGGCGTTGTCACTGTCACGGATACCGGGCCGGGCATTCCGCCAAAGATACTCAGCCGCGTCTTCGATCCGTTCTTTACAACCAAGCCAGTCGGGAAGGGTACTGGCCTGGGTCTCAGCCAAGTCATCGGCATCGCGAAACAATCAAGGGGAACCGCGACCGCGCATAGCATCGAAGGCAGAGGAGCGAGCGTCAGCATCTGGTTGCCGACGACTGCGGCCCCAGCCGCGTTGCCTAACGGGGGAGCCGACGATGCGGGGAATTGTAAAGAGGAAGGGCGCGTTCTCGTCATCGACGACGATGAGGGCGTTCGTCGTTTCATCGTGAATAGCCTCGAGATGCTCGGATACGCCGTAAAGGAGGCCTCGAGCGGAGAGGAGGGGCTGGAATTACTCACACACGAGCGGCCCGATCTGCTGATCGTCGATTTCGCGATGGACGGCATCAACGGGGATGAGGTCTGCGCGCGCGCCTTTGCTCTGCTACCGGGTCTGCCGATCATCCTTGCCACCGGGTACGCCGAAACAGGCGATCTAGCCTGTTCCGGATCGATCCGATCGGTGCTGCGCAAACCGTTTAGGGTCGAAGATTTGCTCGACGCTATTCGCAGCGCGCTGAGAGCATCCTCAGCATTGTGTTGATCGTTTTCGAGGTGCGGTCCGCCTTCGAGTGCCCCGCACTGCGCTGCGAACGCAGGTGCTCGCTTGCGCTGAGACCTACTCGCGCGGCATAGCTCGAACTAGGTTCTCGCACACCCGTTCCAATGTCGGCTTCCCCTTGTCCCGCGTCGAAAGCTGCCGTTCCGTAATCGGCCCGGAAGCCGTCATTTGTCGCCGTTATCTGGGCTGGCTCCCCCGTTGAGGACTCGCCCGACAAACTCGGCGCCCATGCGCAAACCAACTGGATCGACGCTATGACCGAGTCCAACCGACACGTGCGTGGCGACATCAATCCCAAGCCGGCGCAGGACGTGTTCCGCAGCGTGCAGTGCCGACACGGGGACGACAGGGTCGGCAGAGCCGTGCAGGAGCAGCACTGGCGGTTTCGTGATCCTTTGGTGGGCCAGCTCAACTGCGCCGGTCAGCATCCCGGAATATCCCAGTATCCCTGCGACCTGCGTCTCGCGGCGGAGCCCAACGTGGAGCGCCATCATCGTACCTTGGCTGAATCCGACGATTACGAGGTTGCGTTCTCCCAAGCCGTATTGAGCAAGCTTGCGGTCGATAAACGCATTTATCGCCGGTGCCGCGGTAGCCGCGCCGGATGCCAAGGCCTGAGGAGTGAACGCTGAAAGCGGCCACCATTGGTAGCCTGATCTCGTCCCCCCGCAGCGCTGAGGTGCATTGGGGGCCAAAAACAAGGCGTCTGGAACGGTCTGCTGCCAATGCGGAGCAAGCGAGATGAGGTCGGCGCCATTCGAGCCGTAGCCATGGAGAAGAAGGACGATCATTTTCGGAGGGCCGCCTGACAAAGGCTGCAGGCTCGAACCGTTCACAATTTTGGACAATGCGTTTCTCGATCAGGGGACAAGCTGATCAGAATGCGATCGGCCTGAAGCTGCTGTAGCGGGGGCATGGATCTCCCGGTCCCTCGGTCCTTGCGGGCCCGTTGCCACGGCCCGCAACCCTCTATCTCGCCCGACGGCTTATGGGGCGGTAACCGTCAGGCAGCTTTCGGGCGGCAGTTGGCGAAAGCGGGCGTTCGAACTATGGCCCTCCCGGTGTAACGAGCGGCTCCAGCTATCGATCCGGTAGGCCGTTTACTCGTTGTCAGGTTCGTGGCTTGATCTGTGCGAAAACGGGTGAATGTGTATGGGGAGACTGGCAGCGGCTCCGCTCCGACAGGCCGGTCACGTTTAGCATCGATGCTTCTTTCGTGTGCTCTAAGCGGTTCCCCGCGCGCCGATCGGATCGGGTGAAAACTGCCCGCTCGATTGCGAATAAGCAATCACGCGAAACCGATCTTGAAGACGCTGGCGTATCTCGTTGGGGTCCGGCCGGGTAAGTCGATCTGCAAGGCCGAGGGGGTCTGGCGGAACGTCAAGCGGCTCGGAACGCCGAGCAGGCGCACGCTTTTTACCGCCCGCGTCTCGTGCCCCGCGCCCCGACCCAACGACCTTATCGCTACTGCGCCGGCGGGCTCGCCCAGAGTGATCGCATACAGCGCCGAGCCTTTGGTCGTGAACCGGATATCCTTAGGAGTGTAGGCAGCGCCTTCCTTGAAAGCGCCTTCCGCCGCTTCGGTCGGGCCTTCACCGAAGATTTTCCATGGCCGAGAGCCGTGGATCGCCTCGGCATTCACGGCCATCCACGCCGCCATCTCGTCCAGGAACCGCTTCGATTCAGGCGGCAGGCTGCCATCGGGATATTGAACGACGTTAATCAGCATATTGCCGTTCTTCGAGACGATGTCGCTCAACATATGGATCACTTCCGGCGTGGTCTTGTACTTATAGCCCTCGCTGTAGAACCAATCCCCCATCGACGTGCAGGTCTGCCACGGCAGCGCGTTGATGCCTTTCAGCACTCCACGCTCGACATCCTGAACTCCCGCTTCGGCGTAAAATTCACCAGTGCCGAGGTCCTTGTAGGCGTAAACCGCGTCGAGCTTGCCGCCATGGGCGGCCATGTTTGCATTATAGAAGTGCGCGAGCATCGTCCGCCCGACGATTTCGAACGGGATGCCTCCGTCGGTGTACAGGAAATCGGGGCGGTAGCTGTCGAGCAGATCCTTGATCCGGTTGAACCAGATCTGGTGCCACTGCGGATTCTTCGCATACCAGGAACGGCCCCAGCGAAAGGGTTCGTTGTGCGGGGGATGGTACAGGTCGGCATAAGCCGGATCCGCTCCGTCATAGGATTGGCCCCCGTGCGGCCAGACCTGATCGTACATATGGCTGGGGTAGAACCAGGAGTAGCTGGGCCCGAGATGCTCGGAAACGCCGAAGCGCAGCCCTTGCTTCAGTGCGGCCTTCTTCCAGTCCCCGACGATGTCGCGCTTCGGCCCCATCTTCACCGAGTTCCACCGGTGATGCTTCGAATTCCACAAATCGAAATTGTCGTGATGAACGCCCATGCTGACGAAATATTTCGCGCCGGCGGCGGCATAGAGGTCCATCAGCGCGTCGGGGTCCCATTTCTCGGCCTTCCACAAGGGGATGATGTCCTTGTAGCCATGCTTGGTCGGGTGGCCGTAGGTTTTGACGTGATGGTCATATTGCGGGTGACCGGGGATATACATGTGACGGGCATACCAATCCCCGGCGCGCGGCACCGCCTGGGGTCCCCAGTGGGACCAGATGCCGAACTTTGCATCACGAAACCAGCCGGGCGTCTGATAGGCCTTCAGCGATTCCGGGGTCGGCGCAAATCGGCCGCGAACCATGGGCAAATCGTAAGCGGCGGAGGGCTGGGGCGGCTCCTGGCTTCGAGCGGCGCCTGGAAAGGCCAGAGAAGCAAGCGGGGCGGCAAGCAGTTCGCGTTTGCTAAGCTCAACCATCGATCTCTCCAGACAGCGGAACCGTATATTGTCCGACTAATGGGTACTCGTCCAGTAGGGAGAGCAGAGCGACGCAGGGAATCTGGTTGCACACCTGGGAAGCTTGACAGCATGGCTGCCAAACGTCCGGAGGATAGGCGGATGTGTCCAGCGCTGCGGTTGACACCCGCCGCTGAACCCGTAATCATCAGACAAATAGAGGGGAGAGCGGTGCGTGACGGGCGTGACCTTGGTGGATCTGAGCAAGGCTTTTGGGTCAGTGACCGTGATCGATCGCCTGTCGCTCACGATTGAACCTGGCGAGCTCGTCGTCTTTCTTGGCCCCTCGGGATGCGGGAAATCAACCCTGCTCAGGATGATTGCAGGGCTGGAAACCGTCGATGAAGGCGAAATCCGCATCGGCGGACGACGTGTCGATCCGCTGCCCCCCGGTGAGCGGGGCGTGGCGATGGTGTTCCAGCATTACGCACTTTACCCGCACATGAGCGTGCGCGAAAATATGGCGTTCGGGCTTCGCAACCTGCGGATAGCGGAAGAAGAGATCGGCAACCGGATCACGACGGCAGCGGCCAGCCTGGAGATCGGCGAGTTGCTGGAGCGCAAGCCGGGGCAACTCTCGGGCGGACAGCGGCAACGAGTTGCGATTGCACGCGCGATCGTCAAGCAGCCCGAAGTGTTCCTTCTCGATGAGCCGCTGTCCAATCTCGACGCTGCGCTGCGCGTGCGCACGCGGCTTGAGCTCGCCCAGCTTCATCGCAGGCTCGGCACGACGATGATCTTCGTGACGCACGACCAGGTCGAGGCGATGACGCTGGCCGATCGCATCGTCGTGCTCAACTGCGGCAAGGTCGAGCAGGTCGCGACGCCGATGGAAATCTATCTTCGTCCGCGCACCAGGTTCGTGGCGGCGTTCGTGGGTTCTCCCAAGATCAACCTGCTGCCGGTTGCCATATTCGGCGACGGCGGCATGGCGCGGGTTCGGCTGTCGGACGGCACGAACCTCGATACTGCAGTGCCGTCCGCAGGATTGCCCCAGGCAGGGCTTACGCTGGGCCTGCGAGCGGAATCGGTGAGAGTCGCCGCCCCCGACGGGGCCACTACGCTGGGCGTGGTCGAAGTTGTTGAGCGCCTCGGCGAACGTACGCTGGTGCACACCGCGCTGGCCGACGGTTCGCGGCTGGTGGCGGAAGATGCGGGAGTGTCGGCAGTCCGGGCCGGTGACAAGATCGGGCTGGCGATCGATGCCCGCGCCGCCCATCTTTTCGATGCCGGTGGGCTCGGCCACCACCCAGCCGTAGCCGCGTGACCACGGCAATTTCAGCGCGAGGCCGAACGGGCGATTGGCGCAACGCATTGTTCGTCGCGCCGTATCTGGCCGTGTTCGTCACGATGATCGCAATACCCCTCGCGATCGGGATGTGGCTGTCCACCACCAAGAGCGACCTGTTCGGCTTCGAGCGGTGGGTGGGGCTTGGAAACTTCGTGCGGCTGTTCGGCGACCCGATATTTCTGCAGACCGTCTGGAACACCTTTTATTTCGTACTGCTGACCGTCCCTGCGCTGGCGGCGGTGGGGCTCGCGCTGGCGCTGGCGCTCAATCGGCAGGCGCGCTGGGCCTCGGTGCTGCGGACGATTTTCTTCGCCTCGACTGTACTCTCGGTTACTGTGGTCGCCTTGGTCTGGCGGCTCGTGTTCCTGCCCGATAGCGGCCTGCTGGGCGTGATCACCAGGGGTCTGGGCGGCACGCCGGCGGCCTTCCTGAACGACGAGAAGCTGGCGATGCCCGCGATCGCGATCACGAGCATCTGGTGGTGCATTGGCCTGCCGATGGTGTTGTTCCTGGCCGCGCTTCAGCAGGTGCCTCGCGATTTGTACGAGGCGGCGGCGCTCGACAACGCGTCGCGATGGACGACCCTGCGGCGCATCACACTCCCTGCGATCCGCCGCACCTTCATCCTCGTCATCATCATCGAAGTGATCCTGCAATTCCAGCTGTTCGGCCAGGCGCAGCTGATGACGCTGGGCGGACCCAACAACGCTTCGCGGCCGATCGTGCTGTTCATTTACGAAGCCGGCTGGCGACAGTGGGAACTCGGCTATGCCGCAGCGGCCGCACAGATACTGTTCGCTATGATCCTTGTGGCGGCGATGGTGCAATATTGGGTGTCGGCGCGCGGGGAGCGGCAATGAGGGGGGTGGGCCGCATTCACCCGGTGGCGCTCGTCCTCGTATGCGCCGCCGCTGTGCTGATGATGCTTCCATTGGTGTGGGTGCTGGCGCTGTCGTTCAAGGCTAACGCGGCGCTGATGAGCGACGCCAATTCGGTGTTCCACGCCCCCTACACACTGGAGAATTACCGCACCCTGCTCGGCGACGGGCAAGTGTTCCGCTGGATCGGCAACAGCTTGATCGTCTCGCTCGGGATGACGGCTGGCGTGCTTGTGCTAGCCTCGCTCGCTGGTTACGGCTTCGCCCGGCTTGAATTCCCCGGGCGCAACATCCTGTTCGTGATCGTGCTGCTCGGGCTGGCCGTGCCCGAGCAGGCGGTGATCATCGCCCGGCATCAGCTGTTCAGCGCTGCAGCTCTGCACAACACCTATGCCGCGCTGATGCTGCCCGGCATGGCGGCGCCCTTCGGCGTTTTCCTGATGACGCAATATTTCCGCGCCATCCCGCGCGACATCGACGAAGCGGCTTTGCTCGACGGCGCCTCTCGCTTCACGATTTTCTGGAAGGTGCTGCTTCCCCTTACGATACCCGCGCAAGCGACGCTTGGCATCTTCACCTTCCTCTCCGCCTGGAACGATTATTGGTGGCCGCTCATCTCGGCGACTAACAAGGACATGTTCACGCTCACGGTTGGCATAGCATCGAGCCAGATGAACTTCGCACAGACCGAGGGCCTTGGCTTCCTGATGGCGCAGGCCGTGTTTGCCGGTCTGCCGATCCTGATCGTCTATCTGTTTTTCCAGAAATACATCGTGCAGGCCGTGGCGGGAGCCGCAGGGCGATGATCCGCAATGGCATCCTGGCCCTGGCGGCCGCGCTGGCGCTGCTCGGCTCGTGCAGCCCGCCATCGCCGAAGCGCACCCAGCTCGTGATCCAACGCATTTTCGGAGCGTGCGAGGCCGAATATGGAGCGGTTGCCGACGTAGCGAAAGCGGAGGGCGAATGCGGAATAATGACTGCGGCGATCAACCGCTTCCAGGCCGACAATCCCGATATAGATGTGGTCGAGAATATCGTCTTCTGGCCCGGCTACGACCAGCTCACCGCCCAGCTTGCCGCCAACGATCCGCCCGATCTCGTCACAATGCACGGATCGGTCATTGCCGACTATCAGGCGCGCGGACTGCTAGATCCACTTGGCCCCGAGCTGGTGAAGCGCGGGGTGGCCCCGGCCTCTTTCACCGATGCCGCGCGCGCCGCGGTCACCATCGACGGAGCGGTGTGGGGTCTGCCTATCGATACCTGGACGCAGCTTTGGCAGGTCAACCTCAACCTTTTTCGCAAGGCGGGATTGGTGAAGGACGGCAAGCCGGTTATGCCGCGCTCGCCCGAGGAACTCTTCGCCCAGGCCCAGCAGTTCCGCGAGCGCACCGGCAAGCCGTATCTGATCCAGGCGACCGCCAACGAATACGCCAATTTCGCCCGCAACTTCTATACGTTCGTCATGCAGCAGGGTGGGACCCTGTTCACCGACGCGCGCCACGCCAATTTTCGGACGCCCGAGGCGCACAAGGCGCTGCAGCTTTTCAGGACGATCCACGAGCGTAATTTCACGACGAGGAACCAGGATTACAGCGCGGCGGTATCGAGTTTCCTGAACGGCGGCGGCGGCGTCACGCTGGCCGGCACCTGGATGGTCGGGACCTTCGACGAGGAATCGCGCAAGCCCGGCAGGCCGCTGTCCGACGGCTACACGGTGGTGCCTTATCCGCAGCTCTTTTCGGGGCGCGACGTCACGTTCGGCGACGGGCATAATTGGGTGATGCCGCACGATCCCCGGCGCACCCCCGCCGAGCGCGAGGCCGCGCTGCGATTCCTGGTGTTCTTCGCGTCACAGGACGCGCATTGGGCGCGAACGGGGCACCTGCCCTCATTCCAGGCGGTGATCGATAGCCCGGCGTGGCGCTCGCTGCCGCACCGCTCCAACCTTGCCGACCTGGCACAGGCCGTGACGCCGCTGCGGAAGGACGTCCGCCGACAATTCCCGCTCGAGAATATCGTCGGGCAGGAAGCGGCTGCCGCGATCTCGGGCGCCAAGCCGATCGACCAGGCGCTCGCCGACATGGAACGGCGCGTGAATACCATACTCCAGAACCTGTAGCACCGCCCAGGAGCCCATAATGCTCAAATCACACGTTATCGCCGACCGCGACTTCATCGTCGCTCCCCTCGACCGGAGAGTCTTCGGCACCTTCGTCGAGCACCTGGGCCGATGCGTCTATGGCGGCATCTACGAGCCGGGCCATCCGACCGCCGATGCCAACGGGTTTCGCGGCGACGTGCTGGAGCTGACGCGCGAACTCGGCGTGACGATCGTGCGTTACCCGGGCGGCAATTTCGTCTCCGGCTATGATTGGGAAGACGGAGTTGGCCCGAAGGAAGAGAGGCCCGTGCGGCTCGACCTCGCCTGGGGATCGACCGAGACCAACCAGTTCGGCACCAACGAATTCATGGATTGGTGCAAGGCTGCCGAGATCGAGCCGATGTTCGCCGTGAACCTGGGAACGCGCGGGCCCGCGGAGGCGCAAAACTTCCTCGAATACTGCAACCACCCGAGCGGCACCTATTACTCGGATCTTCGACGCAGCCACGGCTATGAAGAGCCGCATGACATCAAGTTCTGGTGCCTGGGCAACGAGATGGACGGACCATGGCAGACAGGCGCTAAAACCGCGCAGGAATATGGCCGGATCGCGCAGGAAACGGCCAAGATGATGCGGTGGAGTTCGGACGGGCTCGAATTGGCGGCCTGCGGCTCGTCGCATCTCGACATGCCAAGCTACGCCGCATGGGAATATACCGTGCTCGATCATTGCTTCGAACAGGTCGATTATATCTCGCTGCACCAATATTTCCGCAACGACGCCGACGACATCGCCAAATACCTGACCGCGATCGACCATTTGAACAGCTTCATCGTCGAGGTCGCCGCGATTGCCGACGCCGTCGCCGCCAAACGCCGTAGCACCAAGCGGATCATGCTCTCGCTCGACGAGTGGAACGTCTGGTACAAGGCGCATCATGGCGAACACCTGCGCCAGCCCGGCTGGCCCGAGGCCCCGAAACTGCTCGAGGAGATATATAATTTCGAGGACGCGCTGGTGATCGGCGGCGCACTGATGACAATGATGAACAACGCCGACCGCGTGAAAACCGGGTGCCTGGCGCAGCTTGTGAACGCCATCGCGCCGATCATGACGGAAACCGGGGGACCGGCGTGGCGCCAGACGATCTTCCATCCGTTCGCACAGGCATCACGCTATGGCCGCGGCAACGTGCTGCGCGCGAAAGTCGCCACCGACAGCTTCTCCGCCGGAGGCCGCGACGGCCTGCCCTTGCTCGTGACTTCGATCGTAGACGATCCGGAGACGGGGGAGACAAGCATATTCGCCCTCAACCGCAGCCTGACCGAGCGTATGGAGCTGACCGTCGAGTTGCGAGGCATGGGAGAACGGACGTTGCGCGCGGCGCATGAACTGCATGACAGCGATCTAAAGGCGATCAACTCTAAGGACGCGCCCGAGCGGGTCGCGCCGGTGGCGCACCCAGCCGCCGCGATCCAGGGGACCACGCTCACGGCTACACTCAAGCCGCTCTCGTGGAACGTTTTCGCTACGGCATCGGCATAGCGCCTTGTTGTCCTGCTGCACACAGAGTTAGAGTCGGATGATGCCCCCCAAGACCAAGACCAGCAAGGCGCCCGATGTACGCGCCCGGCGAAAGTCGCTGCGTCTGCACGGCAACATCGCGCGCGACCTGGGCATCCTGATCGTATCGGGCCGGTATCAGCCGGGAGAAGTGCTCAACAACGAAGTCGCCGCGAGCGACCGGCTTCACGTTTCACGCACCGCCTATCGCGAGGCGCTGCGCATTCTGGCGGCAAAGGGCTTGGTGGAATCGCGTCCCAAGACGGGCACACGGGTGAGTGCGCTGGCCAAGTGGCATCTTCTGGATCCCGATGTCTTGTCCTGGATTTTCGAATTCGAGCCGGATGATGCGCTGCTCGCCAGCCTTTTCGAGCTGCGCATGATCGTCGAGCCCGAGGCCGCCGCGCTGGCGGCCGAGCGGCGGACCACTTCGCACCTGGAGCGGATGGCGCAGGCGCTGGAAGGCATGGCGCTGCACACGCTAGCGGTGGAAGAAGGGCGGATCGCCGACCAGGAGTTCCACGCGGCATTGCTGGAGGCGTCCGGCAATCCTTTCCTCGCCTCGCTAACCAGCAGTGTCAGCGCGGCCGTTTCGTGGACCACGATCTTCAAGCAACGCAACAGCCCGCTACGCCGCGATCCGATACCCGATCACCGGCTGGTGTATGAGGCGATCGCAGCCGGGGACGCGGAAGTCGCGCACGAGACCATGGCCGATCTGGTGGACATGGCGTTCCTCGACACCACGCGGTCGCGCATGCGGCCATCCAAATCGCGCCTCGGCCGAAATCTGCAGCCGAGCACCGTAGCGGGATAGCGCTTTACGGCGCCCACAAGGCTCCGCTTGGCGGTTACAACCCCACCGGCCAACCGTCCTCGGTCCAGCCGAGCCGCTGGATGCGCAATGTCGGCGCGCCCGATGCCTTGGTGTCATAGGCGTGATAGACGATATGTTCGCGCCCGCCCTCTTGAAGGACCGCGGCATGGCCGGGACCGACGAACCGCTTTGTTGCATCGAGCTGGGCATGGAGGACGACGAAGCCGCCGCCGTCCATCATGTCCTTGCCTTCGCGATCGACATAAGGGCCGGTCGGCTCCTTCGACCGCCCTACCACGGTGTAATAAGTGCTCTTGGCGCCCCTGCAGCAGAAATCGAAGGACGCGAAGAGATAATAGAAGCCGCCACGCCGGATCACGAAAGGCGCCTCCACCGCGCCGGGCGTACGGCGGCGCGCGATCGAATAGAGCTTTCTGTCCTCAGCCGAGCGCATTCCAGTGACAGGATCGAGCCGAACCATCTTCAGCCCGGTCCAGAAGCTGCCGAACGCCATCCATTGGCGCCCCTGCGCGTCCGTGAATACGGCAGGATCGATGGCGTTGTGATCGTCGGTATGCTGGCTTTCGATCACGCTGCCCTTGTCGGTCCAGCCGCCCCCGGGCGCTTTCGAATCGAGCGAACGAGCGGTAGCGAGCCCGATGGCCGATCGATTCTTCCCGAAGGTCGAGATCGAGTAATAGAGGCGGTACTCGTCGCCGGTCTTGCTGATATCGGGAGCCCAGATGCCGCGCGTGCCCGAAATGGCTTTCGTCGCCCAGGCGGGAATTTCCGCAAAGACCGGCTCGGCGCGAGCCCAATTGATCAGGTCGGGAGAGGTACGGACGTGGATCAGCCCCTTTTTCTCGCTGATCTGGCTCGTCGTGAACAGATAATAAGCGCCGCCCTGCTTGAAGATGGCAGGATCGTGCACTGGGCTGATGTCCCCCTGGAGCGCCAGTCCAGGGGGTTTCGCGTCGCCGCCCGCTTGCGGCATCGCCACCGCCGTGACTGTGGTCAGGGCGGCAAGCGACGCAAGCAACACGCGAATTTTCACCATCGACAACCTCTTTAGAAGCGGAACCGGATGCCCGCCCCAAAGGTGCGGTCGAATTGGCGGGTATCGCGCGGCGTGATTGCGAAACCACCGAACGAATCCTGGTAGGTCGTGTTGAGCAAATTGGTCGCATCGACTGACAGAGTGACCTGCGGCGTCACGTCGAAGCTTGCCGAGAAATCGAGGAAGGCCGTTGGCGATACCTCGACCAAGCCACCCGGGATGTTGTTGGCATAGAAATCGACATATTCGCTGCGCCAGTTATAGGCGAGCCGCGCCGAGAGCCCGTATTTCTCGTAGATCGCGACGAGGTTGTACGAGTATTTGGACACGGGGGTGATGCGCTGCATGACGCGCGGCTGCCCTGTGACCGGAGGCGCCTGCACTTCGCCGTCCGCATAAGTGAAGTTCGCCTGCGCGCCGAACCCGCTGAGCGGCCCCGGCAGGAAATCGAAGAATTGCTGATAGGCGACTTCCACGCCCTTCAGCGTTCCCCTGTCGGTGTTTCGTGGACGCGAGACCTGATAGCTCTGCAAGGCGCCACCGGCTCCGGTTGGGAAGAATTCCACTGCCGAGTAGGTCTGGATGTAGCCATTCAGCTTGCGGTAAAATCCCGAAAGGGTGAGCGAACCCGTTCGGTTGAAATACCACTCGACCGTCGCATCCAGGTTCTGGGTCTTGATCGAGCTGAGATTGGGATTGCCGCCGCTGCCCGCCCCGAATGTCGAGGAATTGCCGGTGGCGCCAAGGGGCGCGATGTTGGTGGCCGGGTTCAACTGAGCGAATTCCGGCGCAGTGATCGATTCGCCTGCCACCAAGCGCAGAACGACATCGTCGCTCGCCCGAAACTTGAGCGTGGCGCTGGGGAGAAAGTTCAGTTCGTTGCGCTTTCCGCTCACCGGCTGGACAACGCCCGCATTCACCAGGGTGGCATCGAGCTTGGTGTCGTTGTTGACCACGCGCGCGCCGATCAACAGCTCGAGCGGTATCCCCGAATCGGTGAAGTCGAACTGGGTCTGGCCATAGAAGGCGTAATTTTTCTCAACCAGATCGAAATGCAGCGTCGGCGCGAAGGGCGGGGTGCCGGGGGGCCTTCCCGCGATGGCGCGCAACCGGTCGATGTTCCCATTGATGAAATCGGTGCTCGGGAGCGCGAACCCATCCACACCTACCCGACCTCCGAGGATGTTGGTCGGGCCTTGAACACCGAAGCCCGGATACGACGTACCCGCCCCGCTCAGGCCGAAGCGATTTTCGCCGGTGCCGTCCGAGGTGCCGGTGCGGCGGGCGGTGCGAAAGCCGATCTTGAAGTTCTTGAGCGGGCCTGCATCGAATTCATAGAGCAGGTCGGTACGCCACGCGATCTGCTTGCTGGTGGCCAGGTTGTTCTGGTCGAACAGCGCGAACAGGTTGAGGTTCGCGGGGTTGGTGAGATCATAGGCGCCACCGGTCGAATTGAACGCCTTGATGTTCGGGGTGCCGTCGACATCGAAAATATAGTCGATCCGCGGAACCACGAAGTTGGCGTCGACGATGTACGAGGTGCTCGCCACGCGGCTCTCGTTGTAGCTCACTTCGCTGCTGAGCATCGCGGGGCCGGGGTTCCACTTGACGCCGGTTGCCGCCTGATAGCCATCGGTCTTCTGCTTGAAGGCCTGCTTGCTGGTGATGGTGAAATTGTCGCGGGTCGTGATCGAGCGGGCGACGCCGCGGGAGGCGGTGTCGCTTGGGATCCGGACGGTGCCCTGCTGCAGTGTGACCGCAGTTACATTGCCCGCTTTGGGCAGCCCCACGAAGAAATTGACGTCATACTCATTGCGGTAGCCGGTGAAGAGCCCGTCGGCATAGAATTCCAGATCGGCACTGGGCTTCCATTGGATCGACGCATTGACGGCGGGGCGGGTGCGGTTGCCATCGGTGATCAGCGCGCCGACCGTATCGGGAATAAGCACGCTCGCGCCGCCGGTCGCGGCATTGCTGAAGGTATTGAAGCCGAAGTTGAAGGCTGTCTGGTCGCGATAGCGGCGCTTGTTGTATGACGCGCCCAGCAGGATACCGAACTCCTGGCCGCTCGCGGTTTCCCAGCGACCGCTGAGCAGCCCGCTGGCGATGTAGCTCCACTTTTCGCGCTTGTCGCTGTAGAGAGCGCGCGCGCTGCCGGCGACGGTCACGCCCTTTCCAAAGTCGAGAGGCCGGCGCAGGCGAATGTCGATCCGCCCGGCGACACCGCCCTCGATAAGGTCGGGTGTGGCGGTCTTGTAGACATCGATCCCCGTGACGAGTTCCGCCGGGATGTCTTGCAGCGCGACCCCACGGCCGGTTCCCGTGAAGGTTTCACGGCCGTTGATATAGGAAGTGACGTTGGGAAGGCCGCGTATCAGCACCGTGTTCGCTTCGCCGGCGCCGCGCTGAACCTGAATGCCGGTAACGCGCTGAAGCGCGTCGGATACGGCGTTATCGGGGAGTTTCCCGATGTCTTCGGCGACGATCGAATCGACCACCGCGACGGCTTCTCGCTTGATATCCTGCGCGCCGGCAAGGCTGCCGCGGATACCAGTCACGACGATCTCGCCGTCCTGCTCGACGGGCTGCGCGTCTTGCGCCCACGCGGGAACTGCCATCGCCGTCATAGCGAAAAAGGACGCCGAACACAGAATCGTCAACTTCCGAGCCATCAGTTTTCCCCTCTCCTGAACGTCCCCGAATGCAGCGCATTATAAGGATCGTTTTCTCATTAGTCAGACAAAACTGCATCGGAGGGGCGAGAGATGCAAGGTTTTTGTTTCGGTGCGGTGTCCGATCAATTTATTTAATGAAATATGTTATAAGTCTTAATGACTTATGGTTTTTAATGACGTCACTGATCCCAAGACTGCGCACGATCCAAGCCGTCATATATGTCTGATTATTCGCCGAGAGACAGATTGCGCTAGGTACAATTTTGGATAACCCGCCGCCAAGCGTAACGGATGGCCTTGCGAGGGGGGCCAGCGCTGTGAGCCGATTCGAATTGCGCTGATCGGCATCGGAAAGACCGCACGCGACAGCATATCCCCCGCTAATCGCGGGCCCCGACTTCGAATTGGTAGCGACTGTCACCGAGCACGATTCTGCCGATGGGGTGCCCGGCTACCGCATGATCGCGGAGATGATGGAGGCGTGGAAGTCGATGCGATATCGATATGCTCGCCGCCGCGCGGTCGGCTGGCGCTGATCGAGCAGGCGCTCCGGTCAGGGCTCGACGTGATGATCGAGAAGCCTCCTGCCGCGACGTTGAGTGAGGCAGAGCTGTCCACCACCGCCGCGAGCGGGCTTTCAAGAGCGCGAGCAGCCTAGCCCAGCCCGGTCCCTTTCTAAATGACGGGAAGCCGGGGACCGGTTATGCACGTCCGCGCATCAACGCCGGGATTCGATCATTCGCCAGATTGCCGCTCTTCCCTATCGCATCGAGGGCAACGCCAATGAGCCATCGGTGCAGGTGCTGCTGGTCACCTCGCGGGGCACTGGCCGCTGGGTGATCCCCAAGGGGAACCGTGAGCCCGGCCTGTCTCCCCATGCGTCCGCGGCGATCGAGGCGCAGGACGAAGCGGGGGTGCGCGGGGCGCTCTGCCCCATAGCATTGGGCAGCTATCGCTATCGCAAGCGCCGGGGCAGCGGGGCCTCGCTGATGATCGACGTCGATGTCTTCCCGCTCGCGGTGAACGACGAACTGCCGAGCTGGAAGGAGCAAAGCGAGCGCGAACGCAAATGGTTCGGATTGTCCGAAGCTGCGAACGCAGTAGATGAGCCTGATCTCAGGGACCTGATTCGCTCCTTCGCTCCTGCCGAATTCAAGGCCGCGGTGCGGCGCACCGGTGCGCTCAGCACCATGACACGACATACGGGGTTGGCTTCGATGTTTGGATGGTTTCAGCGCCTGTTGCCCCGCACGGGCAATTTCTTCGAATTGTTCGAAGCGCATGCCGCGACGGTATTGTCGGGGGCGGAGGCGACTGCGCGGCTGCTGGCCGGCGGCCCTTCGTCGGCCGAGCATATCCGCGAGATCGGCGAGCGCGAGCATGACGCGGACGACATCACCCGCGAAGTGCTCCAGACCGTGCGGCGGACCTTCCTCACGCCGTTCGATCGCAGCGCGATCACGGCGCTGATCGGCTCGCTGGACGACACGATCGACGAGATGCAGGCGGCTGCGGCCGCGATCGACCTGTATGAGCTCACCGAATTCCCCTCCGAGATGCAGGACATGGCCGCCATCGTCGTGGATGCGGCGCGCCTGGCGGCGGAGGCGATGCCGCTGCTTCGCGAGATCGGCCGCAACGGCGACCGGCTGCACGAGCTTACCGAGCGGCTGGTGCGGATCGAGGGGCATGCCGACGATATCCATGCAGCGGGGCTCAAGCGCTCGCTCCAGCTATACGGCAAGGCGGACACGCTGCGCTTCGTCACCGAGCGCGAGATCTACAAGCATCTCGAGCGTATCGTCGATGCGTTCGAAGACGTTGCCGATCAGATCGATGGCATCGTGATCGACCACGCTTGATCGCAGCCGCCCCCCATGCATGAACTCGCCTTCCCGCTGCTTGTCGGCCTGATCGCCGTCGCGCTGGCGTTCGATTATCTGAACGGGCTGCACGACGCCGCCAATTCGATCGCCACCGTCGTCGCGACGCGGCTGCTGTCGCCGGTAAAGGCAGTGCTGTTCGCCGCGGTGTTCAATTTCGCCGCTTATTTCCTGACCATCGCCTTTCCCAGCCTCCACGCGGTGGCGGCGACCATAGGCAAGGGGCTGGTGGACAAGGATGTCATCACGCCCGCGGTGATCTTCGGAGCGCTGGGCGGGGCGATGTCGTGGAACGTGATCACCTGGCTGCGCGGCATCCCTTCATCGAGCAGCCATGCGCTGATCGGCGGGCTGATCGGCGCCGGCGTGGCGCATGGCGGAATGGGCAGCATCCAGTGGATCGGGCTCAACAAGACGCTGGTGGCGATCGTTCTTTCGCCGACGCTCGGCATGCTGCTGGCGATGCTGGTGATGCTGGCCAGCAGCTGGCTGCTCCACCGCGTCACGGCGTTTCAGGCCGAGCGCAGCTTCCGCGCGCTCCATCTCCTCTCATCGGCCTGCTATTCATTGAGCCACGGCCTCAACGATGCGCAGAAGACGATGGGGATCATCACTGTCCTGCTCTATTCCACCGGAAGGCTCTCGGGCGAGTTCGAAGTCCCGCATTGGGTGGCGATCAGCTGCTATGTCGCGATCGCGCTCGGTACGATGACCGGCGGGTGGAAGATCATCGAGACGATGGGATCGCGCATCACCAAGCTCTCGCAGCATCAGGGTTTCAGCGCATCGATGTCGGGATCGATCATCGTGTTCAGTGCGTCCGCGCTGGGCATCCCGGTTTCCACCACGCACACGATCACCGGCGCGATCATCGGCGCCGGCACTGCGCGGCGCGCCTCAGCGGTGCGCTGGGGAGTGGCGAAGAACGTCGCCACGGCATGGGTCATCACGATCCCTGCGTCCGCCGCGATCGCGGCATTATTCTACGCTGCGACGCTCGCCTTCTAGCACGCGCAAGGAACGAACTTACCCAAGCGCCGCGACGTAGTGCCCGAAATCAGGTGCATCAGTGCATTAATTCACTAGCACGCATGCTTTAAATGCGGCATATGCGGGCTCAGGAGGAGGGGGACCAATTGGTAAATCCGGCCCACATCATTTCAGTGAAATCTCACCGATCGCTCATGCCGTTCATCGCCAGGAACGCCAGAGTCACTTCCTCATCCAAGGTTCGGGCACGGCGCACGGCTTGCGGGCCGGGCGTCTATCAAAGGCAGCACAGTTCATGAATTTCAAAGCCCTTCAGCTCTGCTCTTCCGCAATCGCGGCGGCGTTCCCCGTTGCCGCGCCGGCGCTCGCCCAGGCGCAGACTTCGCCCGCGCCCGCGGCGCAACCGTCCGCCCCGGCCCAGCCCGCGCCGGACAAGTCGAGCGAAGTCGTGGTCACCGGCCAGCGCTCCGACGTCGTCTCGTCGCCCGATCGCCTGAGCTTCAATGTCGCCAACGACCTGCAGGCGCAGACCGGGACCGTGGCGGACGCCTTGCGCGCCGTTCCGGGGGTCGAGGTAGATCTTCAGGGCGGCGTTTCGCTGCGCGGGGATCCCGGCGTGACGATCCTGATCGACGGGCGGCCCTCTGCGATGTTGCGCGGCGAGGGGCGGGGGGACGTTCTGCTTTCGATGCCCGCCGGGCAGATCGAGCGCGTCGAAGTGATCACCAATCCGTCCGCGGCCTTCAGCCCCGAAGGGTCGGGCGGCGTGATCAATCTCGTCTCCAAGCAGGTCCGGCCGGGTGCTCGATCCGCCACGATCCGCGCGACGCTGGGCGACAATGGCAGCGGCGGGCTCAACCTGAACGGAGCGGTCTCGCGCCCCGGCCTGACGATGAGCGGCGACCTTGGCTATCGCCGTTTCAAGAACACCGGCAGCGCCCTGCAGGAAAGATCGCGCCTGGACATGGTTTCGGGGGCCTTTGTCGATAGCCGCCTGGAAGCAAAGGTGGAAAATGCCGCGAGCTCGCGCAACGCGCGGTTCGCCGTCGATTATGATGTGGACAAGAAGAACCGCCTGAGCACCGAATTGAGCTTTCGCGACAATCGCATTCATGCCCAGCGGACCGACAGCTTTTCCAGCCCCACTTCCGCTTATGGGCGTACATCCGACGTGCGGATGATGAACCGCGGTTACGGCTTGACCGCGTCGTGGCGCCGCACCTTGCCCGGAAGCGATCACGAACTCGTTGCTGATATCGAGCTGGAAGCCGGCCAATTGCGCCGCGAGGTCGAGGGCGTCACTACGCCCAGCCTCCCCGCCGGGCCCGCCGGCTATGAGCGCATCCGCAATGCGGCCGATCGCGGCGATTACGGCGTGAAGCTGGATTACAAGCGCCCGATGGCAGACGGGCAATCGCTGAATATCGGCTACGAGCTCGATGTCGGCCGGACCGACTTCGAATATTCAGGCGGGCGCGGCCTCAGCTTCGATACGCTCCTTCCGGTCGCCGCGCTCACCAACCGGTTCGGTTTCGATCAGGACGTCCACGCACTCTATGGCACCTTCAAGTTCGAACTGGGCAAGCTGGAGCTCCAGCCCGGGCTGCGCGCCGAACAGGTCGAGCTTGGCATCGATCAGGTCAGCAACGGGATCAGCGTGAGTCAGGATTATTTCCGCGTCTATCCCACGCTGCATCTCGGCTATGCGCTGAGCAACAAGCAGCGGCTGCGCGCCAGCTACAGCCGGCGCATCCAGCGCCCCGGGCCGCAGGATCTCAATCCCTATACGCTCTATATCGACCCCCAGAATGTCCGCCGCGGCAATCCTTCGCTGCGCCCCGAAGTCACCGACTCGCTCGAATTGTCGTGGCAGCTTCGCGATGGCGGGACCTTCTATTCGGTAACCGGATTCTATCGCGATTCGCGCGGCGGCGTCACCGATGTCGTGCAGGATCTGGGCGGCGGCATATTCCTTTCGACGCGCGCCAATCTGGCCACCACGCGCCGGGTGGGGGCCGAGCTGGTTGCGAACGGCAAGCTGAGCAAGACGCTGTCCTACAATGCTTCGGGCACGTTCCAGTGGAACGAGATCGATCCGCGCCAGCTTGGCATATCCGCTCCTCGCTCGGGCACCACCGGAACCGTGCGCGCGAACGTCACCTGGCAGCCGACTTCGAATGATTTCTTTCAGCTCAATGGCTTTTATTCAGGTGAGCAGTTGCTGCCTCAGGGCTATCGCAGCTCCAGCGGGATCGTGAACCTGGGATATCGCCGCAAAGTCAGCGAGCGATTCAGCCTCGTCCTGACCGCGCAGAACATATTGGACAGCGCGCGCCAGGTGCTGGTGATCGACACGCCCACGATCCGTGATCGCGTAACGCAGCGCGGCGGCGGGCGGCTGTTCCTGCTCAGCCTCAGCTATAATCTAGGCAATCCCGGTGGGCGCCGCCGGCAGGAGCCCGGCTTCGATTTCGATCCCGGCGCTTCCGCACAGTGAGATGACGCGCGGCGCATCGGCGCCGCGCGAAGCGGCTCCCGCGCTCGCGCGATCAGAATGATCGGTCACTCTTTCGCGAACATGGAGATGCTCGATCAAGGTTACGAGCTGTCGCAGCGAAGCCATTGATATTCCCCCGAGCCTGTGTTGCGGGAGAGAACCGGGCTCGTCGGCTATGGTTGCATCGAATTGATGCTTAACGGATCAAGCCCGATCGGGCAGCACCGCCGCGACAAGCTGGCCGAAAGCGCGGGCGCGGTGGCTGATCGCATGCTTGGCGTCTGGTTCCATCTCACCGAAGGTCTGGGTGTAGCCGTGCGGCACGAACATCGGATCGTAGCCGAAGCCCCGGTCGCCGCGCGGAGGCCAGACGAGCGTGCCGTCCACGCGGCCTTCGAACCATTCGACATGCCCGTCCGGCCAGGCTAGCGCCAACGCGCAGACGAAATGCGCGTTGCGCCCGGTCTCTGGGGGCAGGGCGGCGAACTGATCCTCGATACGCTGCATCGCGATTGCAAAGTCGCGTCCTTCCCCGCCCCAGCGCGCGGAGAAGATGCCGGGTTCATTGCCCAAAGCCTCGACGCAAAGCCCGCTGTCGTCGGCGAGCGCGGGCAGGCCGGAGAGATCGGACGCCTGCAGCGCCTTCAATTCGGCATTGGCCACGAAGCTGGTGCCGGTCTCTTCGGGCTCGGGCAAGTCGAGCTCGGCCGCCGAAACCGGATCGATGCCGTGGGGCCCCAGCAGTGCGCGAATTTCGCGGACCTTGCCTTCATTGTGGCTCGCGATCACCAGCTTGCCGGGCGCGAGCTTGCGGATCGCCTGGGGGGCGTCGCCGCCAATGCCTTCGTCGGGACCGTTCATGCCGCTGCCTTCAGTTGCGCCTCGAATATCCGGCCGCAGCCGATGCGGGCCAGGCGGAGCAGGCGGAGCAACCCTTCCTCGTCATAAGTCGCGCCCTCCGCGGTCGCTTGCGCCTCCGCGATCTGGCCGTTGGAAAGAAGCACGAAATTGGCGTCCGCATCGGCATTGGAATCTTCGTCATAATCCAGGTCGAGCACAGGATTGCCTTGATAGATGCCGCATGAAACCGCGGCGACCTGCTGCTGGATCGGATCGACAGTCAATGCGCCGGACTGGAGCAAGCCGTTGACCGCCAGCCGAAGCGCGACCCAGGCGCCGCTGATCGCCGCCGTGCGCGTGCCGCCATCGGCCTGGATCACGTCGCAATCCAGCGTGATCTGGCGCTCGCCGAGCAGCTTCAGATCGGTGACCGAGCGCAGCGAGCGGCCGATCAGCCGCTGGATTTCCTGCGTGCGGCCCGATTGCTTGCCCTTGGCGGCCTCGCGGCTGCCGCGCGTGTGCGTCGCGCGGGGCAGCATGCCATATTCGGCCGTCACCCAGCCTTCGCCCTTGCCGCGCAGCCAGGGCGGAATGCGCTCCTCGATGCTCGCGGTAACCAGTACGCGGGTGTCGCCAAAGCCGATCAGCACCGATCCTTCGGCATGGCGCGTGAAATTGGGCTCGATGCTGATGCTGCGCATCTCGTCTGGGGCGCGGCCGGATGGGCGCATCTGCTTCAGTCTCCTGTAAGGTGTGCTGGGCGACGTAGACGGAAGCGTTGGAACGCGCCAGTGTCGGCGCGGGTCCGAACTGGAGACTGGCATGACGAAGCGTTGGATGATTCCGGGAATGATCCTGGCACTGGCCGGCTGCACGGCGGAGCGGGGCGATTATGGGCCGCAGCCGGTGGCCGCCGCGGCGCTCGAGCGGATAGACTATGAGGCCGGCCCATGCTTCGGTGCCTGCCCGGTGTTCCGCTTCACGCTCACGGCGGATGGCAAGGGCACCTTCGTGGGCATGCGCCACACTGCCGTTACCGGCGAACGCTTGTTCACCGTGACACCGGCCGAATATCGAGCCTTCGCGGATCGCATCGCGCCCTACCGGCCCGAGATGGGCGACCGCGTCTTCCAGCCGGGCAGCGACATCTGCCGCCAGGTCGCCACCGATCTCCCCAGCGTCGATGTGCACTGGCGCACACCCCGCAAGCTGCCCCAGCGCCTCTATTTCTATTATGGCTGCGACATGGAAAAGAACGCCGCGATGGCCTCGACGCTGGGAGATGCGGTCGAGGCGCTGCCGGCGCTGGAGGCGCTGATCGGCGAGCGGCCCTGACCCCGGTTGAGGCATGCTCCCGCTGCGCCTACATCGGGAATAGATGACCACGCCCCCCATCCACGAACTCACCGACCGCGCACGCGACGTGTTTCGCATCGTCGTGGATTCGTATCTGGAGACCGGCGCGCCGGTGGGATCGCGGACGATCTCCAAAATCTCAGCGCTCAACCTCAGCCCGGCCTCGATCCGCAACGTGATGCAGGATCTCGAGGAGTTCGGTCTGCTCGCCGCGCCGCACACCAGCGCCGGCCGGATGCCCACCGAGACGGGCCTGCGCCTGTTCGTGGACGGGATGATGCAGGCAAGCGAGCCCAGCGCCGAGGAGCGCGCCGCGATCGAGGCGCGCGCGGGGCAGGCGGGGCCGGTCGAGGATGCACTGGCGAGCACTACGCTTGCTCTGTCCGGCCTGTCGGCTTGCGCCGGCTTGGTGCTGGTGCCCAAGGCCGAGCCGGTGCTGCGCCAATTCGGCTTCGTGCCGCTCAGTCACGATCGCGCACTCGCGGTGCTGGTCGGCGAGGACGGCTCGGTCGAGAACCGCGTGGTCGATCTGCCCGGCGGGATGGACCCCGCTTCGCTCCAGCAAGCCGCCAATTATCTGAGCGCGACGCTGGGCGGCCTGACGCTCAGCCAGGCCCGCTCGCGCGTGGAGAGCGATCTGCGCAATCAGCGCGCGGCGCTCGACAGCGCTGCATCGGCCCTGGTCGAGCGCGGCCTGGCCGTGTGGAGCGAAGATGGCGGCCGCCGCCCGGTGCTGATCGTGCGCGGCCAGGCGCGGCTGATCGACACTGCCGCCGCCGAGGATCTCGATCGCGTGCGCGGCCTGCTCGATGAACTTGAGGGCAAGGAAGAGATCGCCCGGCTGCTCGACAGCGCGCGCGAAGGAGAGGCCACGCGCATCTTCATTGGATCGGAAAACAAGCTCTTTGCGTTGTCGGGATCTTCGGTGATCGCCAAGCCCGTTCGCGCGCTCGACGGCCGCGTGGTGGGGGTGGTCGGCGTGATCGGCCCAACCAGGTTGAATTATGCGCGCGTAGTGCCAATGGTGGATTTCACAGCGGCCACCCTGGCCCGATTGCTTGCTTGAACAGAAGAGACATGACGAAAGACAAGAAGATGAATACGGACGCTGGCGACGTGCAGGACGAGGCTCTGGACCTTCGTGAGGAAGCCGCCGAGCCCGCTCCCGAAGTCACGGAGCAGGGTCGGCTGAGCGAGCTTGAAGCCGAGCTGGCCGAAGCCAAGGCGGCGGTAATGTATGCCCAAGCCGAGACCCAGAATGTCCGCCGCCGCTTCGAGAAGGAAGCGCAGGACGCCAAGACCTATGCGGCGACCGCCTTCGCGCGCGACGTGCTCTCGGTCGCCGACAATCTCAGCCGCGCGCTATCGGTGATCCCGCCCGAATTGCGCGAGGACGAGAAGATGAAGGGGCTGGTCGTTGGCCTCGAAGCCACCGGCCGCGAACTGGATTCGGTCTTCGCGCGCCACGGCATTTCGAAGATCGTCGCGATGGGCGAAATGCTCGATCCCAATCGCCACCAGGCGATGATGGAAGTGCCCAGCGCCGATGTCGAACCCGGTACGATCGTCCAGGAAATCCAGTCGGGCTACATGATCCGAGACCGGCTGCTGCGGCCGGCGCTGGTGGGCGTGGCGAAAAAGGGGGATTGAGGCGTGTTAAACTACAGACCGACGCTGGTGGGGTTGAATTATTAGGGATTCAACATTAAGTTGAATTTGTCATGGGCTGCCACACGTCCCTTCGGGGAGTGCAAAAGGGCAGCCCTTCTTGTATCTGCTGTTCGCTATGGCGATGCTTACTCCATATACCAAGCTTCATGCCACACCAGCCCAGCGTGTCGCTCATTTGCGAAGCAAGGGCCTTGTGATCCAACGCCCCAACGTCGCTGCTCGCAAGATCGAGCTCATAGGTTACGAACGGCTACGAATTTACTTTCTCAGCCGCAGGCAGATGGGGCTGCCGGGAAAACCATTCCTGGCAGGCATCACGTACCAGAATATTCTTCGCATCTATGAATGCGACATGGCGCTGCGCGATGCGTGCTTTGCAGCAGTGGGGCAATTCGAATTGCTGTTTCGCAACGCGGTTTCCGAGGAATTGAGCAATCGGTTCGGAAGCCATCCCTATTACGACGTTCCCGCTTTCAAAAACCCGACAGCAAATTTGGACGCTCTACAAACCTTTACCGGCGTGTATGCTAAAGCGAAGGATGGAAGAGCGAAGCACTATCGGCAAACATATTCTCCGCCAGCCTTGCCGCCGATATGGACTCTCAAGGAGTTCCTTACCTTCGGAGCGGCCACGCGTATATTTCAATGTCTAGAGGGGTCCGTGCGCACCGCTGTCGCGCAGCAGTTTGGGGTAGGCAAGGATACGATTTTTACCCAATGGCTAGAATGCCTAGTCGATTTGCGAAACATGTGCGCGCACCATGACCGACTATTCAATCGAAGCTTTCAGAAACAGCCGAGTAGCCTCACCCGCCCGCCATTGCCAACCGCTCCGCGACACAAGCTTAGAGCAATTCTTCAATGCCTGGATCATATGAACGCACACCGAGGCGTTCCAACGAATGTTGAGGCAGAGGTGGGGAAAATCATCATTCGATACCCTGAAATTACGCCGGCTGAGGCCGGCTATTAGATCGAGCTAAGCACCCATGTCCGCCCGCTTCGATTCCGTACCCAACCGCCGCGCGCTGATCGATCGGCGCGGGGTCGCGGAGCGGCTTGCGGCGCTGGAGGCGAAGGACGAGACGGCCCTGCGCAAGGCCGGAACCGCCGAATTGCGGATCGCGCTCGACGCCGGCCGCGCGGAGATCGCGCGGCGGCTGGCGGAGCACCCCTCACGCGGGCTCGAGGCGGCGGCGGCGGGCGCCTTCCTTACCGATCAGCTCCTCCGCCTGCTCTGGGACTTCACCGTCGAGCGGCTGCATCGCAATTCGAACCCCACTGCCGCCGAGCGGATGACGCTGCTTGCGGTCGGCGGATACGGCCGCGGCGAAATGGCGCCCCATTCGGATATTGACCTGGCATTCCTGACGCCGTGGAAAGTCACCGGCTGGAGCGAGCAGGTCATCGAATCCATGCTGTATTCGCTGTGGGACATGCAGCTCAAGGTGGGCCATTCGTCGCGCTCGCTCGACGAGATGGTCCGCCAGGCCAAGAGCGACGTGACGGTCCGCACCGCATTGCTGGAGGCGCGCTATGTCTGGGGCGATACCGAGCTGTACGATCAGGCCGCGGCGCGCTTCCGCCAGGAGGTCCAGGCCGATACCGCGCGCAACTTCATCGCCGACAAGCTCGCCGAGCGCGATGCCCGCCACAAGCGGATGGGCGATAGCCGCTATGTCGTCGAGCCTAACATCAAGGAAGGGAAGGGCGGGCTGCGCGATCTCCACACGCTCTTCTGGATCGGAAAATACGCCTATAATGTCCGCGAGCCCGCCGAACTGGTCGCGGCGGGGCTGCTCAGCGCCCAGGAATTCCGCCAGTTCCAGCGCGCCGAGAATTTCCTCTGGGCGGTGCGCTGCCAGCTCCATCTGATCACCGATCGCGCCGAGGACCGGCTGACCTTCGACGTCCAGCGCGAGATCGCGGAGCGGCTGCGCTATTCGGACCGGCCGGGCAAGTCCAAGGTCGAGCGCTTCATGCAATTCTACTTCCTCCAGGCGAAGATGGTGGGCGACCTGACCGGCGTCTTCCTCGCGCATCTGGACGAGAAGTTCGCCGCGCGGGGCTCGCGCTTCGGCTTCCCCACGCTGTTTCGAAGCCCGCGAAAGCTCAATGGCTTCACGCTCGATCGCGGGCGGCTCGCGATCCCGCGCGACGGCTTCCTCGCCGAAAAGCCGGTGCGCCTGATCGAGCTCTTCCACCTCGCCGATTTGCACGGGCTGGAAATCCATCCGCTGGCGATGCGCGCCGCCGCCCGCGATGCGCGCCTGGCCGAGCGCGTTCGCGATGACGATCAGGCCAACGCCCTGTTCCTCGATGTGCTCACCAGCCCTCGCGATCCGGAGACCGTGCTGCGCTGGATGAACGAGAGCGGGGTGTTCGGGCGTTTTGTTCCGGAATTTGGCCGCGTCGTCGCGCAGATGCAGTTCGACATGTACCATCACTACACCGTGGACGAGCATTCGATCCGCGCGATCGGGCTGCTCAACCAGATCGAGAAGGGCGAGCTCAAGGAGGATCATCCGCTCGCCAGCCAGATCTTCCAGCAGGTCGTCAGCCGCCGCGTGCTTTATTGCGCGGTCCTGCTCCACGATATCGCCAAGGGTCGCGGGGGCGATCATTCGGTGCTGGGCGCTGAGGTCGCCGAGCGGCTGTGCCCGCGGCTGGGGCTGAGCGCGGCGGAGACCGAGAACGTCGCCTGGCTGGTCCGCTGGCATCTGCTGATGTCGGCCACCGCGTTCAAGCGCGACTTGTCGGATTTCAAGACCATCCTCGATTTCGCCGAGCATGTGCAGAGCCCCGAGCGGCTGCGGCTGCTGCTGATCCTCACCATCGTCGATATCCGCGCCGTGGGCCCGGGCGTGTGGAATGGCTGGAAACGCCAGCTGCTCGGCAATCTCTTCGAATCCGCCGAGGAGGTGCTGCGGCTCGGCCACAAGCAAAAGGGCCGCGGCGAGCGCGTCGCCGCCAAGCAGGAGGCGCTTGCCTCCGCGCTGGGCTGGGAGCCGGCGCGCATGGCGGCGCTCAACAAGCGGCTGACCGAACCCTATTGGATCGCCGAACCGCTCGACGTGCTTGAGCGCAACGCCCGCCTGGTCGATGCCGCTGGCAATGCCGCGCTATCGGTGGAAGCGCAGGTCTATCCCGAACGCGGCGCGACGCTTGTGACGGTCTATGCCTCGGATCATCCCGGCCTCTTCTATCGGATCGCCGGCGCCATCCACGTGGCCGGCGGCAACATCATCGACGCGCGCATCCACACGACGCGCGACGGCATGGCGCTCGATAATTTCCTGGTCCAGGACCCGCTCGGCCGCCCGTTCGACGAGGACGCGCGTCTCAATCGGCTCAAGGCAAGCATCGGCGATGCGCTCGCCAATCGAACCAAGCTCTCCGATCGTCTCAAGACCAAGCCGCTGTCCCGCCCGCGCGCCGATGCCTTCACGATCGAGCCCAATGTGCTGATCGACAACAAGGCCTCGAACCGCTTCACGGTGATCGAAGTCAACGCGCGGGATCGGCCGGCCCTGCTCTATCACCTGGCCCACGCGCTGTTCCAGTCGAAGGTCACGATCCATTCCGCGCACGTCGCCACCTATGGCGAGCGCGCCGTCGATACCTTCTATCTGACCGACCTGATCGGCGATAAGATCGAAGGCGCGTCGCGGCTCAAGGCGATCGAGCGGCGGCTGCTCGATGCGGCTTCCGGCGACGGCAGCGTGGCGCAGGCCGCATGACCCCCCGCTCACCCTGAGCTTGTCGAAGGGTCCGTTCGAAACGGGCTTCGACAGGCTCAGCCTGAGCGGATATGGTGTGGGAAACGAGGGGAGGGCGATATGCCGGTAGTGGGAATGGGCGGATTGTTCTTTCGGGCGCAGGACCCCGATGCGCTGAACGCCTGGTATCGCGAGCATCTCGGCGTCGGCGCGGGCTGCAACAGCAGTGGCGAAGGCGACCCCGACGAATGGTTCTGGAAGGTCACCGGCGGCCCGATGGTCTTCGCGCCCTTCAAAGCCGACACCGATTATTTCGCCGCGGACAAGCAGTTCATGATCAACTTGCGGGTGACCGATCTCGACGGCCTGCTCGAACAACTGAACGCGGCAGGTATCGAAGTGATCACCAAGCCCGAATGGAACGACCCATCGACCGGCAGTTTCGCGCGCATCCATGATCCCGAAGGCAATGCGATTGAATTGTGGGAGCCGCCGGCGGCATGATGCCTGTGTGGATCGCGGCCGTCGCAGCGATCGTGCTGCTCGGCCTGATCGTGATGATCGGCGCACGCGGCCGCCCGGAAGATGCGGCGCGAGATAGGCGGC
>NZ_DASVSH010000015.1:0-1510 GCF_036388215.1 Sphingomonas sp. | reverse complement strand
TAGTGTGGAGTCCCGACTTCACGCGTTCGGACGCATGCCCGTGAGCCGAAATATGGTTGGTCCACTTGCAACATTCTCCCAGCCCAACTAAGATCCACTAGTTTTTTAACACGCCACCATTCCAGGACGAACCCGCACCATGAAGAAGATCCCTGCTCCGAACGAAGCCGGTGCCAACGAGCCGCGACTGTACCGGGTCGTCTCCAGCAAGATCGAGGAATTGATCCGGGCCGAAAACATCCAGCCGGGCGAGCGCCTGCCGTCCGAGCGCGACCTCGCCACCAAGCTGGGCGTCTCGCGCACCTCGCTGCGCGAAGCCCTGATCGCGCTCGAACTGGGCGGCACCGTGGAAGTGCGCGGCGGCTCGGGCGTCTACGTCAGCGAGCAGGCCACGCCGCAGGCCGAGGTGCCGACCGCCGGTCCCGGTCCCTTCGAGGTGCTGGCCGCGCGCCGCCTGATCGAGGTCGAGGTGGCCGCGCTCGCCGCCAAGCACGCCAGCGATTCCGCGATCGACGCCATCCTGGTGGCCGTGCTGGAAATGGAGCAGCATCACGAAGAGCGCAGCGGCAACGAGTCGGCCGACCGCAACTTCCACCTGGCGATCGCCCGCGCGACCGGCAACAGCGCCATGGTCGGCGTCATCGAATACCTGTGGAGCCAGCGCGGCTCGCTCTGGCACAAGCTGAAGGAACACTTCCAGACCGAGGAACTGCGCCAGCAGACCCTGCTCGACCACCGCAACATCTTCTCCGCCATCGCTTCGCACGACGTGGCCGGCGCCCGTACCGCGATGCGCGCCCACCTCGACCGCGTGACGCGGACGTTTTCACGCGGCTGAGCGCGCCGCTGAGCGCGCGGCCGAACACGCCGCCAGCCAGCCTCCGGCCGCCGTTCGCGCGGCCGTATCCGCCGACTCTGTTCGGCGCCTCAATCTCCCTCGCACAATCCGCCAAGAAACATCTTGCGCACTCTTTTTCTGCCGTTGGCAGAACCGCTTTCACCTCCCGTTCAGACCGAAAAAATAACTGGCTCGTCCAGATTGCACAACTGGTCAGACCAAAGTACAATTGGTACACATAAATAAATCGCCAGAGGCATTGCCTCCAGGCGCGCCACAGGTCCGCGGGAGAAAAATCACGGGCAGATGGCGGCTGTAATCGACCGTTTGCAACCTCGGCCAACCGGCCTTCGCTGCAGCGGCAGGGATACGCGAGGTATCCATTCGAGCGATCCGGGGGACACACCCGGACGCGTTGACGATCACACGCAGGAGACACGTAGTGAAACAGCACACCACCGGCCCACGCATGGCCGAACCCCGCTTCATCCTGTCCGCCGTCGCCCTGGCGGTACTCACCCTGACGAACGCCGCCGCCCAGGAAGCCCCGATGCAGCGCGTCGAAGTGACGGGCTCCTCGATCAAGCGCCTCGCCACCGAGAACGCCCTCCCGCTCACCACGATCAAGGCCGAAGAGCTGACCAACCGCGGCCTGACGACCATGTCGGAAGT
>NZ_DASVSH010000014.1:0-42322 GCF_036388215.1 Sphingomonas sp. | reverse complement strand
AGTTTTTTACGTACGCGTATTTCTGCACATAGTCGTAGAGCTTGAGCGGGCGTGCCGCGCCCGAGCTGGGCGCGGGCTGCATCTCGCTTGTGATTCCACCCCAGCTATTATGCGCGTAGTCTGTCTGATTACCCTTGGCGTTCTTCTTCCACACCGGTTTAGCGCGGTTTTGCGGCGTGCCGGAGTAATTATAGCCGAACTCTACTTCCAGATCGGCAAGGCCACTTCCTGGCTTGGCCTGCATCTCCTGCTTGGTGATGTTGTTCGAGCCGTCATAGGTGGCGACATATTTGTTGCCCTCCGGCAGCGTCGCCTCGGTCATCAGCGAGCCTTCGGACATGGGCGTGTTCAGCGTGGTCGAATGATAGTCCCTCGCGCCCATGAAACGGAACTCGGTCGTGTTACCGTTGGGATCGGTCACCGAATAGGGCGTCGATTTGGTGAACCACATGCCGTAATACTTGCCGTTCGGATCGACATAGCCGCCATTGTTCGATCCGTTGGGATATTCGGTGCTTTCGTCGACGGTGTAGCCCGCCGCGAGGTCCGCGCCGAATAGCCATACACTGCCGTCCGCGAGTGTCTGCTGGTTGACCTGCGTGCCGAGATAGCTGTTGGCGATCTTGCAGGTGGAATAGCCCGGCGGGGTGACGCAGGTGATGCCATACGTGCCCCAGGTGTAGCTGGTGGTCTGGTTGGTCACGTCGGTCGTGCTGGTGAGCGTGGTGCCGCTATAGCCGTAACTCGTGGCCAGCGGCGCCCCGGAGCAGCTGGTCGAAGTGGTCACATAGGTCTGCGACAGGTTGAAGCCGCATGCCGCTGAGACCCGCCCGTTCGAGCCGTATTCGAAGACGATCGCATAGCCCGCGGTGTCGCTCACCAGCTTGAGCTGGCCCGAGACATAGGAGAAGGTCTGCACGCGTCCATCCGGGAAGGTGATGGTAGAAACGCGCTGCGAGCCCGTCCCGGTGACGGCGCCGGCCGCGGGGACCGAGGACGTGAAGGCGTATACCGTGCCGGCCTGGTCGGTGTAGACATAGTTGCCGCTGGTCTTGACCAGCGTGCCAGATTCCGCGTCTCGGTTGCCCGGCGAGATGCTGCTCGCGCCTTCATAGTAGGTGCCGCTCGCGCTCGTGCCCATGTGGACGATCGCGCGATAGTCGTTGGCGCCGACTACGCGCCGCCCGACGTAGATATCGAAATTGTGGCTGGTGTGCTTGCCGAAGAACATCGTGTTGGGATCGGTATCGTAGCTGCCGACATGGAAGCGCTCGAGCTTGAGCATCCCGATCGCGATATCGGTTTTCGAATAAGTGAAGCTGGCATCGGCCAGATTGATGCCGGTGGGCGAGGTCGTATAGGTCTTAGGAGGGATAATATCCTGCGCCCGCCCATGGCCCGGTACGAGCCCAAGCAGACTGGCGCATGTTGATAGAAATAGCTGGTGGCCTCTCAAATCTTGTCCCCCGAAAGATGCAGCCGAACTGGAAAGATTGTCCCAATTGTGTCGCGCGTAGCTGTTCGCTGTCCTTAACCGCCGGCGCGGCCGCCTAAGTCATCTCAAGGTGAGGGCGTCGGCGTCGGGGATGGCGTTGGGCACGTCGAAGGCGCAGAGGTTGCCATGTCGTAACGCATTCGGTTGCCTGCGCGATCGAAGCAGGTGCCCGTTGTCCTCGTGTTGTTGGGTCCGCCCGTGATTGTGCTGCCGGTCAGGCGCCCGAGTTCGTCATAGGCATAGGTGACCGTTTCGTTGCCAAGTGGCGCGCCTGATCCAGTGGCAGAAATCGCCATTCCCGCAAGCAATGAGACGAGTATGGCCCCGCATAGTATTTCGCGCATGCTAAGCCCCCCGACTCGAATGTTTTGCTCTTCCCATTAGGATGCTCACAAATCGTGCAACGCAAGGGGAGGGTAACGAAAACGCGAAAAATATCCGTTCATAACGACCACATTTTGCTCGATCGACATGTCGTCGTTCGACCGTTTTTCTTCTAAGCGAAGGTTTTCTCCCCAGGCTGCGGGATCCTTATGACAGCATGCAAGCGGAAGCTGAGGATGTGAAAAATTTCCCTCCCGTTTCGGAGCGGGGGGTGCGGCCCCTAAAACTGCGCCGATTGAGTTATCTCTTAACCGGTTTTCTTGCTCTTGAGGGGTGGGCGAAGAAACATGATACATAGAACTTGCTAAGGATGATCGGCTCGTCCGGGTGCACACTGTTAAAGCCTTGGTTTCTTTGTGCGAGTTCGTCATGATCCTCTGAACGAATCGCTAAGGGGGAAAGGTGACCCACATCCTGCGCACAAAATGGTTTTGCTCGCTTTCCTTGCTGGGCTCGGCGGTCTTGTGCCCCTCAGTAGCGCTGGCAGGGCTGAGCGGAGACCCCGCCGGTTCGGGGGTGATCGTCTCGGCGGTGCATTGGCTTGAGGGCACCTTGTTGGGCACCATCGCAACCGTCGTCGCGGTCATTGCGGTCGCGTCGGTGGGATTCCTGATGCTCACCGGACGAATCAACTGGCGCTATGGCGCGACGGTGATCCTGGGCTGCTTCATCCTCTTCGGAGCCGCCAGCATTGTCGCGGGTATCCAATCGACCGCCCAGATGGGCCAGTGACGTGAACGGACTGGAGGTGGACCCGCTCTTCGTCGCGCTCACGCGACCACAGATGTTCGCCGGCGTCACGTACAGCTATTTCGTCGCCAACGCGGTGGCTGCGACCGAACTGTTCCTGATTTTCAAATCGGCCTGGGTCTTGGCGGCAGCGCTGGTGATCCACCTGGCCGGCATGGTGCTGTGCTTGCGCGAGCCTCGCTTCTTCGATCTCTGGCTGGCCCGAATCGGCCGATGCCCCCGCGTCCGCAATCATGCGATCTGGCGATGCAACTCCTACCGCCCCTGAGCATCGATCCGCGAGCGGTCGAGCGCGAAGCGCCGGCGGGACGGCATCTGCCGTATGGCCGGCATTTGGACGATCACACGATCGCGACCCGCGACGGTCTGCTCCTGCAAGTGATCCATATGCGCGGCCTGCTGTTCGAGACGGCGGACACCGAGGAAGTCAATTATCGCAAGCGGCTGCGCGATGCGATGCTGCAATCGATCGGGTCTTCGCGCTTCGCGGTCTACAGCCATGTCCTCCGGCGACAGAGCCACGCCGAACTGGTTGCCGAGTTTCCGGACGCCTTTTCAGCGCAGCTCGATGCGACCTGGCGGGCGCGTCTCGCGGACAAGAAGCTCTACGTCAACGATCTGTTCCTGACGCTGGTGCGCCGGCCGATTCAGGGGCGCATCGGGCTGCTCGACCGGCTCCGCGGCAACACTTCCGAACTAGATGCGCAAAGCGAGCTGAGGCAGCTCGACGCCGCGCGCGATGCGCTTCTCGCTGCTTTGGGGAGCTATGAGCCGCGGCTGCTCGGCGTGTATCGAACGCCCGCCGGCCCCTGCTCCGAGCCCCTGGAGTTCCTGTCGTCGCTATATAATGGCGAGATGCGCCCGGTGCTCCTGCCGATGCAGGATCTCGGGGCCTATCTGCCCTATCGACGTGTCAGCTTCGGGCAGGAAACGGTCGAGCTCGGACCCACCGGCGCATTGCCGCGTAGCTTTCTCGGGCTGGTCTCGATCAAGGATTATCCAGGGCAGACTGCTCCGGGCATGCTCGATGAACTGCTCCGGCTCCCGTTCGAGTTGACGATCTCCCAGAGCTTCGGTTTCGTCGATCGCCAGGCCGCGCTATCGAAGATGAACCTCGCGCTCAGGCGCATGCGCTCGGCGGAGGACGAGGCGATGAGCCTGCGCGCCGATCTGGCCAATGCGAAGGACGATGTCGCAGCGGGCCGCGCGGGCTTTGGCGAGCATCATATGACGATCGCGGTGCGCGCCGACAGTATCGCCGGCGTCGATCAGTCAGTCTCGGAGGTACAGGCGACGCTGGGCGAGATGGGGATCATGGCGGTGCGCGAGGACATCGCGCTAGAATCCGCTTTCTGGGCGCAGTTTCCCGCCAACTTCAAATATATCGCGCGCCGGGGAATGATTTCGACCAGCAACTTTGCGGGGTTCGCGAGCGGGCACAATCTGCCTCACGGCAAGGCTATGGGAAACCATTGGGGCGAAGCCGTGACGCTGCTGGAGACCACCGCGGCGGGTCCCTATTATTTCAACTTCCACCAGGGCGATCTCGGCAACTTCACTGTCATCGGCCCCTCAGGCTCAGGCAAGACGGTTGTGCTGAACTTCCTGCTCGCCCAGGCGCGAAAGTTCGCGCCGCGGATCATCTTTTTCGACAAAGACCGCGGCGCCGAACTATTCCTACGCGCCATCGGCGGGCGCTATGATCTGCTGCGCCCTGGTGTGCCATCGGGCCTCAATCCGCTCCAGATCGAAGAGACGCCCGCCAATCGTCAATTCCTGATCGATTGGGTCGCACTGCTCGCGGGCGGCGTCAGTATCGAAGAAACCGCGCAAATCAAGGACGCAGTCGACGCCAATTTCGCGCAGGCGATCGAGCGGCGAAAGCTGGGCTATCTCGCTGAACTGTTTCGCGGCGGGCACCGCCCGCATGCCGCCGATCTCTGGTCACGCCTGCGTCCCTGGTGGGGCGACGGCGAACGTGCCTGGCTGTTCGACAATGTCCGCGATGAAATAGACCTCACAGCCGATACCGTCGGATTCGACATGACGCAGATCCTGGACGATCCCGTCATGCGCACGCCGGCAATGATGTACCTCTTCCACCGTGTCGAAGAGCGGCTGGACGGCACGCCGGCGATCATCGTCGTCGACGAAGGCTGGAAAGCGCTCGACGACGATGTGTTCGTGCGGCGGATCAAGGATTGGGAGAAGACGATCCGCAAGCGCAACGGGATCGTCGGCTTCGCGACGCAGAGCGCGCAGGATGCCCTCGAGAGCCGGATCGCCAGCGCAATCATTGAGCAGGCGGCCACGCAGATCTTCATGGCCAACCCCAAGGCGCGCGCAGTCGATTATGTGAACGGATTCGGCCTCACTTCGCACGAATACGAACTCGTTCGTACGCTCCCGGATTCGGCGCATTGCTTCCTCATCAAGCATGGCAACGAAAGCGTCGTCGCCCGGCTCAATCTCAGCGGCGAACAGGATCTGCTGACGATCTTGTCCGGCCGCGAGCGCACGGTGCGATTGCTGGACGAGATCCGCGCGGCCAATGGCGATGATCCCGCCGAATGGCTTCCGCGCTTGTTGGAAGTGGCATGAACTCGACGTGCCCCGGCGTGGCGGACGGCGCCTTTCTTCAGAGCGTGCTCGGCTTTGTCGATTGCCAGGCGCAGATGATCGGCGCGCAAGGCTATCAGGCGCTCGCCGCGCCGGGGTCACCTTTGTCGCTGCTGCTAACGGGAATGCTTACCTTGTTCGTCGCGTTCTGGGGCTATCGTCTCCTGCTCGGCGAAGCGCCGAGCGTGCGCGACGGCGTGGTCGCGTTCGCGAAGATCGGCATCGTCCTCGCGCTGGCGACCAGCTGGCCCGCATATCGGACGTTGGTCTACGATGTGGCATTCAATGGACCCGCCGAACTCGTATCGGAAGTCGGGAAACCCGCCGGCATTCCCAGTGCGGACGGCGGACTGATCGAGCGGCTCGGGCAGGTCGACAGCAGCTTTTTGATCCTGGGGCAGCTTGGCCCTGGCCCCGTGAACCTTGCGAGCCGCGTTCGCAATGTCGGCGGGCGGAACGTGCTGGTCACCGAGCCCGTAGCTGAACCGCCAAGCGTGTTTGGCGCATTTGCGCTGGGAACCGCGCGCCTGACTTTCCTGACCGCGACGATCGCCGGCTTCGCCTCGGTGCGGCTGATAGCCGGACTCCTGCTGGCGCTCGGGCCGCTCTTCATTGCCTTTCTGCTGTTCGAAGGCACGCGAGGCTTGTTCGAAGGCTGGATACGCGCGCTCGCTGCAGCCGCGATTGGAGCGGTGGCAGTAACAATGCTGCTCGGCGTGGAGCTTGCGCTGATCGAGCCGTGGCTGGCCAGTCTGATCGCGCAGCGGCAGGCCGAACTCCCGATCGGCGGCGCGGCCACCGAATTGCTGGTCGTGGCGCTTGGTTTCGCATTCGGGTTGGTAGGCGGGCTTGGCATGGCCGCACGGATCATGATCGGTTTTCGGCTGCCCGGCCCTTGGCGCATAGCCTCACAACAATTCGCGGCAAATTTGCGCGAAACAGCCACGGCTCGCGCAACAGGGATGGAAAGGCGCTCGCAGCCCGCCAATGAGCAGCTTTCGCGCGCGGCGGTGATATCGGAGTCCGTCGTGAATATGCAGCGTCGCGAGTCAGTCGGGGTTCGTGCCGTCGGTGCGCCCTCGCGCAATGCCTCTCAATCGCCGCCGCGCGACCTGCCTCAGCCGACGCATTCACCGCTTGGACAGGGCAATCGCCGCAGAACGCAAAGTCGCGTGTCCGCCAGCGCCGGGCGCCGGGACGGCCGCCAATGAAGCCCAAGGCTCGTGAAGCGCTCGACGCTTATTACCGCGAGGCCGGGAGCTGGGCGGACGACCGCCAGGCGATGCTTCGGGCATCTCGCCGCACCGCCTGGATCATCGCCGGGGCTGCGGTGGCGGTGGCGCTGATGGAAGCACTCGCGCTGGTGATGCTGACACCGCTGAAGACCGTCGAGCCCTATACGTTGCTAGTCGATAAGCAGACTGGGTTCGTCCAGGCGCTCAAGCCGCTGGATGCGCAACTGGTGAGCGGTAACACCGCGCTCACTCAGTCCTTCCTCGTCCAATATGTGATCGCGCGCGAGAGTTTCGATATCGCTGCGCTGCAGGCCAATTACCGCAAGGTCTCGCTCTGGTCCGAAGGCAGTGCGCGCAATGCTTATGTGTCCAGCGTTCAGGCATCGAATCCCGACAGTCCGCTCGCGCGGCTCCCGCGCAACACGCTAGTCGAGACGCAAGTGAAAAGCGTTTCGCCGCTGGGCGCCAATTCCGCCATGGTGCGCTTCGAAACGGTGCAGCGCGATGCCGGCGCTCAGCCCCACCAGCCGCGCGCCTGGGTCGCGGTCATTCGCTATCGCTATTCGGGAGAGCCGATGAGCATCGAGGACCGCTTCATCAACCCGCTCGGGTTCGAAGTCACTCGATATCAGCGCAATGCCGAAGCGCTGCCTCGCGCGGTCGAGCCCGCGACCGCACCGCCTTCTCCCGGCCCGGCGCCAGCCCAGCGAGCGTTGCCTGGCGCAGCCCCGGTGGGAGGCTAGGATGCGATCCGTCGCCATCGCATGCCTGGCAATGCTGCTTTGGCCGGCGGTCGCCCATAGCCAGATACGGCCGCAGCCGGGGGCGGGCAATCCGCACATCCAGTCGGTCGACTACATCGTCGACCAAGTTGTGATCCTGCAATCGGCCCCTGGCTACCAGATCAGCGTGGAATTCGCGCCCGACGAGCATATCGAAACGGTCGCGGTGGGTGACGGCTCGGCCTGGCAAGTGACTGCGAACAAGCGCGGCGACCGGCTGTTCGTCAAACCCCTCCAGCAAGGCGGGACCACCAATATGACGGTGGTGACCGACGCCAGGGTCTATGCCTTCGAACTGGCATCCCTGTCCGAACCGCAGCCCGACATGGCCTATTCGGTCCAGTTTCGTTATCCGCCGCCAGTTCCCGCAGCGCCCGAGAATGCCGCCGCCAGCGCCTCGTCAGGCCGCTACAAATTGAGTGGCGAACTGTCGCTCAGGCCTAGCGGTATGCATGACGACGGGACGCACACTTATATCGAATGGCCGCCGGATAGGCCCCTGCCGGCGATCTATGCGCCCAACGATCAGGGGCAGGAAAGCCTGGTCAACGGAATGATGCGCGAAGGGCGCATGGTTATCGACAGCGTCCAGCCCCGCCTCGTCTTTCGCATTGATCGCCGCAGCGCGGGTGCCATGCGCCTGGAGGACAGGCGCTGATGGCGACCGCTCCCACCGATCCTCGCACGGGGGTCGAACCCAACATGCTTCCGCTCGTCGCGCCGAGCCGAGCAGGGGCGCCAGCCTGGGCAATCGCCGTCGCCATGCTGCTCTTGGGCCTTGTGCTGTTCCTCATACTGGACGCGCGGCGCAAGTCGCTGACGGCGCCTGCGGTGCGTCCGCGGCCCGCCGATGCGCTAACAAGCGCTGCCCCTCCGCCTCTCCTCTACGTGCCTCCCGAGTTCGCCCCTGCGCCTGTCCTGCCGCCAAGTCCGCCACCTCTGATCGTAGCAGCGCCACCCGTCGTCTACAGACCCACGTCAGCGCCTCCCGCGTCTCCCACGACAATCTACATTCCCCAACCTGCCCCGGCACCGGCACCTTCCCCGCAGCCCGCGAGGATGTCGGGTGCGCCAACCGTTGTGATCGACACGACAAGCCCGGAATCCAGCGCTGCGAATGACGGACAGGCGAGCACTGCGGACGGCGCCAGCTCAGCGCAGAGCACGATAGCTGGATCGCGCGCCGGCGCGGGAGTCCTCGCGAACCGGGCAACGACAGTCCCTCAGGGCACCCTGATCTCCGCCGTGCTGGAGACCGCGCTGGATTCCTCCCGGCCTGGGCTCGCGCGCGCGATCGTCTCGCGAGATATCCGCGGATTCGACGGGAGCCGCGTGCTGATCCCGCGTGGCAGCCGCTTGATCGGGGAATATGATTCGCGGACCGAGGCGGGGCAGAACCGGATGCTGGTGAACTGGCTTCGGCTGATACGGCCCGATGGCGCCACGATCGCGATCGGATCGCCCGCAGGCGACCCGCTGGGCCGTGGCGGCATCCGCGCAAGCGTGAACAGCCATTTCTTCGAACGCTTTTCAGGCGCGATATTGCGATCGGCGCTTGATGTGGGCGCGAATCTGGTCGCCCGCTCGGCGAACTCCCCACTGATCGTGGCATTGCCGGGCTCGCTTCAGGGCAGCGCCCCCGCCACCACGTCCGCCCAGGTCAGGCCGACGCTGAAGGTCCGGGCGGCCACCAGCATTTCCGTCTTCGTAGCGCGGGACCTGGATTTTACCGGCGTAGAGAGCCGGTGAGCAGCGCCCCTCTGGAAGTCGAGGGACAAGTTTATCTGCGCTCCTACCTCGCGCCGTTGACGGGCATGCTGGCGCGCATCGACGTGACCGACATCTACGTCAATCGGCCTGGGGAAATCTGGGTGGAGACGCTGGGCGGCGCGGTCGAGCGGCATGACGCTCCCGCGCTCGACAGTGCGACGCTCGACCGGTTGGCGCGCCAGATCGCGGCGCTGTCGCACCAGGGCATCAGCCGCGAGTATCCATTGCTATCCGCAGCACTTCCCGATGGCGCGCGCATCCAGATCGTCGCGCCTCCCGCGACGCGCGGACCGATGGCGGTCGCGATCCGCAAGCATGTTTCTTCCGACCTCAAGCTCGCGGATTACGTCGCAGCCGGTGCGTTCGAGACGACGCGGCGCGGGACCGATCCGGGCAAGGCCGGGATCGGCGCGCGGCTCGCGGAGATGCTGGGGGCCGGCGACGTGGCCGGGATGCTTGCCGCCGCAGTGCGCGGGCGCAAGAACATCCTGGTGTCCGGCGGCACTTCGACGGGCAAAACCACATTCCTCAACGCGCTGATCCGCGAGATACCCGCCGAGGAGCGGCTCATCCTGATCGAGGATACGCCCGAGCTCCATCAGCACCACGATAATCTGGTTGGCTTGCTGGCCGTGCGCGGCGAACTTGGCGAGGCGCGGGTGAGCGCGACAGACCTGCTCGCCGCGTCGCTGCGCATGCGTCCCGACCGCATCATCCTCGGCGAATTGCGGGGTGACGAGGCCTACACATTCCTGCGCGCGGTCAACACCGGGCATCCGGGATCGATGACCTCTGTCCATGCGGATTCCGCCGAGCGCGCGGTCGAGCAGATCGTCCTGCTGGTGCTCCAGGCCGGCACGCGGCTGGGAAGCGAAGACGTGCGCCACTATGTGAAGAGCACCGTGGATGTGTACGTCCAGCTCGACCGCATCGACGGCTGCCGACGTGTCTCCGAAGTTCTGCTGGCATGAGATGCTGCCTGCTGCCGAGCTTGGTGTCGTTCTCCGGACCGCCTTTATCGGAACCGGTGGGCGCGAGCCCGCTTCTCGCGGCGGTCTCGTGGCTTCAGGGCACGATCCTGGGCACGGTCGCTACCAGTATCGCGCTGATCGCGGTCGCGAGTATCGGCCTGATGATGCTGTCGGGGCGAATGCCTTTGCGACGCGGCGCCACGGTGTTGCTGGGCTGCTTCATCCTGTTCGGCGCGTCCAGCATCGCCGCAGGCATACAAGCGATGGCGACCCTTGCCGGCGACGCGGCGCGCCAATATCCCGCACCTCGCGGCGGGAACGCCGGATCTCCGCCGCACGCCTCACCCCAGCCCAGTCCTGCCCCCGGCTATGACCCGTATGCTGGAGCATCGGTGCCTCAGCGCTAGACGCCCTCGCGCGAGTGGACGCCTGATGTGCTCCTCTTTCTCTCCCCTCATAAATAAAGTCCGAGAGTGCAAGATGCCCTGGTGCGGTGGGGGCAACCTGCCTGCCATCATCTGCGATGCCCGTCCGATGAGATTACGGGATAGCGATATCCTTCGCGCCGACGGGGGTCAGCCACGGTTCGTCTAGGAGGTACGAAAGCACCTCTCGCGGCACGCGCCAGTTCGCGCCGAAGGAAGGTTCGGACGCGAAGGCGAAGCGATCGGCGTATTTCGGCTCGTTCCGCTTCTCGATGAAGGCCAGTATATTGCGCGCGTGGGTGGCATTGGTCGTGACGGTGAGCACGCTCAAATTCGGCAGCCCGAAATAGGTCCGGTGCGTCTGATTTCTGAGCACGGTGAGGTAGCTCTGAACTTTCCGGCCGAAGGCAGCCTGATCAAGGTTCTTACGCTCGATGCTCTCGGTGTTCCGGTCAATCTCGACCGCAAAGAAACGGAACCCGACACCGGGATACTCAAGGCCGAACAGGTCATCCGGCACGAGCGTTCGCTGCTCGCCCATGCCGGGCAAGGGGATGGCCATAGGATTCTTGGCGTCCCTGGTTGCTGGCGGGCACGTAACGCGGGTCAAAATCTCGTCGCGGCTGATATAGCGAAGCCTCTTGGTCGGCGCTGTAAGTTCAAACGACGCGCCGACGCACGCCTGCATGAGCTGATGCAGAAAGGGTTCGGTGCGCCGCGGCGGAAAGCGGGCAAGTGTCCGCCGATCGGCAAGCACAGACTTCGCCCTGGGTGCGAGATCATAGACGATGTGCTGATAGCGCGCTTCGAAGCCAGCGAATTGCTGGGTCGGGCGCGTGAGGAAGATACCGCGCGCATCGCCGTTGTAGAACTCGGTCAACCTGTTCTGAAGGTGGGTGTAGTCTTTGCGAAGATGGCGGGTGAACTGATACAGGTAGTGTGTCGGCAACGGGCCGTGCCGGTCGATGGCTTCGAAGATGCGGAAATCCGCTTCGGTAAGAACAAGCCGTCGAACGACGGGGTTGGGCGTCGCAAACCGCAGGCGCCGGCTGAGCGCGTCGGTTTTCATTAATGACCAATGGTTGCGGGGCGATAGACGGCAACAAGCGACGGGAATGGTGCGGATTGCGCGCCGCCGCCAAAACGCAGCCGCCCTCGAACGAAGCGGATTTCGGACACCTTGCCGTAAACCCAGTCGTGGAACCAGCGCGTATCGGTGCGGGAGTGCGCCAGAAGCACCACCAGCGCCCCTGCCTGCGACGCCTCGTAGCACTTGCGCGTCCACTCACGCATCGCGCGCCCGTATGGCGGATTGCAAAAGACGCGGTGCTGGCCCCAGTCCTGGTGCAGGCCGTCCTGCTCCTTGGTGAAATACGAGCTGCACTTAGCGTTCGCACGAGTAGCGCACGGATCGAGCGTGAAGCCAAACTCGGCGTGGAGGGTGTCGTAGAAGGTTTGGGGCGTAGGCCAGTCGTCGGTCCGGCTTGAAAAGAGCGATTGGTGAATTGCCATGGCGTATGCCCTCGTCGGTGGAGGACAGGCTTGGTATGCATGGTATGGGCGGATGTAACCGGTTGGTATGGCGCGTTATTGAGCGAAATGCGCACCCCTGACAGGGTATGAGCAGCCCCACTTTTTTACCACTCGGGCGAAATATCCTCATCAGGGTGCTGGGGAGGCTGTTGCTCTTCCCGCATTGTGAAGCTCTGCGGTGCTTCCCGGCCGCGCCCGAACGGCGTGAGCGACACCCGTTCCCGATTGCGTGCAATCAACTCCTCGAATTCTGCGGAAGACAACTGCCGCTGATCCGCGACGGGCATAATCGGAATGGTCACTGCCTGCGGGGTGACATTTCTGATGTGCGCGGCAAAGTGGAACCGTGGCTGGTCGAGAATGAAATCGGGGGTTGTCCGCATTTCCGGCGCCATGGCGCGCGCATCGTTCGCGGAAACGCCCGACGCAAACTTGATCGTGGTGTTGGCGGCAAGCGACGCGCGCAGGCTGCCGGTCGCCTGATCCAGAAACTGGTGCGCGAAGACGCACCCGCATTTGTACTTCCGGGCCTCGGTCAAGAGATCGTCGATGTTGCTGCTGAAGAATGAGGCCGCCTCGTCCACGATCAGAAACGTCGACTTGCGGTCGGCCTCGCGGATTGCGGCCCGCTCAAGCACCGCCTGGAGCACGAGCGAGATGAACAGTCGGCCGAAGGTCGAGGAATTCTCCTTGAGGAAATCCTTGGCAGTGTCGACCAGGATCACGGCGCCGCGATTGAGTTCGGTGAAGAGGTCGACCTTGGTCTCGGTGCTGGTGAACAGCCGCGCCATGGTCGGGTTCTCGATGATCGCCTGGAGGCGGTAGCGTATCTGCTCCTTGGTCTGCTCGAAGGTCTTGCTCATGAAATCCCGCCGGAAGAATTCACGGGGGATGTCAGGCAGGGCGGCGATCGCAACCTCGTACTGCGGCGGATCGTGCATGAGCTTCATCATGTCGAGGATGGTGGCGTTCCTGCCCATCGTATCCGGCATCGAAAGCATCAGCCGCGCGACATAGCGGAAGAACACGTCCTGTTTGCCGGTGAGGGTGAGGTTCGTGAGGCCGGAGAAGAGGTAATTGAACGTCTGGATGACGCCGGCCGTCACCTGTTCCTGCGTCGCCTCGTTGTAGGAATCGAAGCGATCCTTGTTGACCGCGAATGTATTGAGCGCGGGTGGGTGTTTGATGTCCCTGGGGTCGATGATGATGAGCCGGTCGCCAAGGCCCAGGTCGGTATGGGTGAGCCTGCGGACCAAATCAGAGTGCGGATCGATCAGAACGATGCTGGGCGGGTCGTCCGACTGGAGGTCGTGGTGGATCAGGCTCTCGATGAGGGTTGTCTTGCCCGCGTTCGTGCCGCCGAGAATATGCATGTGGGAAAAGCGGTTTTCGTGGGTGAGCTTTAGGGGGATGGGGGTTTGGAACAGCTCATGGAACGTCGTGCCGGCGAGATACTGATCCGCCATCTGGTCGAGCGGGAGCGGGTTGTCGCTCGCGTTTTTCCACGGCTTCCTTGAGGCTTCCCCTGGCTCGCGCCCGGAAATCCGGCAGAGGTTGCGATACAGCGTGTTGCCCACATTCTTGAACAGCCCGCGATCGACATAGGCATCATCAACGACAGTGCCGTAAATCTTATCGATGAGGAGGCCGGGCTGCGGGAGAGCATAGATCAGCGGGATGGTGAAAGGCGACGGGTCTTCGGTTAGGGGAAGCTCGTCCGCCAGTCCGCCGAAAATGCGCGCCAGCCCTTCCTCGAAATGCTCAAGAAGCGTCGTCCGGTTGGTAAAAAAATACTGCTTTGCGTAGAGGAGGTTCCGGTACTCCACGAACTCCCTCATGTTCATGCGGTCAAAGTCCGGCGGTGGGAGCTCCCAAAGCTGAGTCTCCAGGTTGAGGACGTCCAATAGCGCGTAAATAAGGGGGTCCTTCATCGTGTCGCCGAGGTGGTCAAAATGCTCGGCGACGCGCCTGCCTATGGTGACATTCGTCTCGGTGAAGGCGTCCTGATGGTGCTTTACCCAGTCATAGAGCTGCTGGGTTTCCTGGATCTCCCTCGCACGTTCGTCCGTGAAGAACCGACGGAAGAAGGGCGTGTACGTGGAGGGGCCGGGGAGGTCGGTCACGAATTAGAGAACAGCACCAACAGCACCGCAACTACAGCCACCGCGACGTACCGGCGCGGATTCCCCCTATTCCAAATCATATTCCAAAGGGAGGTCATGGCCTCACGGAATGACGCGAGATCCTCGTTCGATGAAGGAGCAACCCCGGCGTAACTCTCTTGGCCGACGGTTTCCTGCTCCAATCGTGCGACGGGTGGGGCGGCAATGAGCTTCGGTGCGGGCGTGCTTGTCTGAGCGACCACGGCGGGCTCGTCACTCGAAAAGTCCAGGAGCACTTCGCGTCCGTCAAAGGTAGCCGCGGTGTCGAGGTAGCCTCTGAGGTTCTGGCAGGCCGTCATAAGCGCCTCTTCTGCACCAAGCACCTCGTCTAGGCTTTTGCACTCGATGTGCTGCCCGCGCTGGAGGGTCTCGATGCTGATGTTGAGCTTCATTGCTGCGAGCGCGAGGGAGCCCAGCGCTTTGACGCTGCCGAGCGCGTTTCCGGTTGCCATCTGCATACCGGCTTTGGCGAGATGTTTCTGTGACGCCTCGCTGTTGTAAATCATCTGCTTTTGAAGCTTGTACCGCTTAATGTTCTGCTGCTCGGCCGGTGTGAACTCGACCCTAGCATCCAAGCAGAAGATGACAGCCGCGGACACGAGACCGCCTTCGCGTTGCGAGCGTTTGAGTTTGAGCTGCATTATCCCCCCGAATAACTTCGCCTTTGAGAAGGATAAAAGAAATCAACGGAAGGCGAGAGTCAAGAGCTGCGCAGATTGCGGATATTTGTATCCATTTCGGCTACTTTCTACGGATATTCGCTGCGGTCGCTGCGCGACTATCTGTATATGGCCAGTTGGGACGCTGAAGTGCGGAAGCGGAGACTTGCTTTGATCCAATTCATATCGACAGCCGTCGATTGCCAGGAGGAAGGATATGGCCCGACAATGCGATTGTTGCGGGGTGAAAATTGGCGGCACGTTCTTTGAGGGCGGTCGAGACCCAGCGCGAGTAAAAACCTGTTCAGGTCCCGCCCGTCATCTCATTTGTTCGGAGGGCCATGGTGGATGGCGTCAAACATGCCCAATTTGCAAACATCGATTTCATTGACTTTGTTCAAGGGCTGCGGGTCAGCTCGGGGCATAATCCGAAGTCAGGATCCATTGCCTCGGCACTGCCGATCGAGGAACGTATTGGGGCGCCACCACACGCGGGGGGATTTAGGGGCGATGCTGTTTAGGCATCGCCGTCGGCCCTGTTTAGGGAAATCCCCTGTGTGTCGGGACGCAACGCTCGGGAAAAATGCCGCCCTTTCAGATGCTTTTCCCGCATGCGCTACGGCATACAGGAAAGGGAGCCCTATGCCGTAGGTGAATAGGCAGTCGTGGTCTATGGCGAAACTGTCCGCGGCTTAGCGGTAGGCGGTAGACTCATAAACTGCCGATCGCCTAGCGACCCAAATTCAGCCGATCCGCGCAGTTTTTCGGCTCCCTAAACCGGCCGTTCGCTTCGCAACCGCTTTTCGACGATAGTTGGGCCGGTTGCCGACCGTTAGGTTCTAAGGAGCCAAATGGCGATAGCTGCCATTTGCAAAACACAGTCGCAGTCGATCGCGGACGGCGGCTTGCAACCGATACCGAGCAATGGATTGTTCGCAGCTCGGAGGTTCGCCTATTTACTGGTGGTCGAATGGCTCACGCCGCGAACCTGGACTTCGCGATGCCCGTGCGTAGCGTGAACTCATCTCGAGGATTTCGTCGCGCGCCGTATGACATGCGCTCAGTGCTCGCAGCTTCATGGTCCTGTCGCGCCGCTAGAGGCGCCGGCGTCGTCACCGGCTGAACAGTCAGGTTAGTCGGCCGACGCGGCGGCCCGCTCTTCCCTCGCAACGCGCGAAGCCTCAAGTATCTGGTAGATCTCGTCGATCTCTTTCTGATCGGTGAGGCGACCGGCCAGCTCCAGCACCCGCTCCATTACCAATTCGACCGCGCCGTCGTGGCCGAGCGTCTCCTCGATCTTCGATACGCTGAGGTAAGCGTCAACCGCACTACCGTATCGGGTGAGCGTCTCGAACAGACCAGCGGCCCGTTCGTAGAGCGCCGCCGCGACCTCAGAACGACCCAGTTCAAGTTCGGCGTTGGCCTGCAGATCGAGCGCGTCGGCGAGCTTCGCGCTGACCTCCTCCGACTCGAAGAGCGCACCACCGTTCCGATAGGATTGCAAGGCGTCGTCCACCATGCCGGTCCGCTCCTGCGCGACCCCCAGAGCGACATGCATCTCGCCGATCTCAATGTTGGCTAGCACCCCCGCAGCCGTCGCAATCGCCCCCTTATATAAGTCGATTGCCTCGTCGATACGCTCCTCGTTGAACGCACGACGGGCGATCAGAGCGTTCAGCCTCGCGACGAGGCGCGGAACGTCGGCGTGCAGCACCGCCTCTTGCGCCGCCTGCAACTCCTCGACCCCGGACGCTGGATCGTCATCGTGGTATGAGAAGTCCGCTAGCGTCAGCAGCGCGTCGGCGCGATCGGCGTCGGGGTCCTGAAGGTCGCCGACCGCGCTCGTGACGAGGGGCAGCGAGGCCTCCTCACCCTCCACGGTATGGACGAACTTTGCTTTCGCCAGGGCGGCGAGCCCTTCCCAGCGGCGGTTGCCGACCGCTTTGGCCGCGGCTGCCGCGTCATTCAGGACCGCCGCCGCCTTCACTCGGCGACGCTGCCGGACCAGGAAGGTCGCATAGGCAACCATCGTAGGCACGTCGACCTCGCCGGTAAGTAGCGTTGCGAAGACCCGTTCCGCCTCGATCCACCTGTGAGCGTTGGCCAGCCGCTCGGCATAGTCAATGCTCGGCGCCTCGTCCGGGACTTGCGGCGCCAACGCCGTCGTCTCGGCCGGCGTCGGCTTCGCGGCGGGAGCAGAAGACCCCACTGGAGTCGAGCCCGACGCCTTCGGCCTCGACTCCTGCTCGGCGTTCCACACCAGCTCGGCGAGCAGCTTCCTCAGGATGCCCTCGAACTCATCATCGCTGTCGAACTGGTGGTACATCAGCAGGTCTTCGTCCTGGATCTTCTTTTTGAAGTCCTGCACGGCCTGCAGTTGCGGTCCGGCGTCGGTGAGCCGTTCGGGCTCGACCGCCTTGAACAGGACCTGGATCGTGGACATCGGCTTGCTCTCGTCGCCGAGCCACCCGCGCGAAAGCTCGAACTCCTCCATCGTGTTGCTGGCGTAGCCAGCGGTCGATGGGGTTCCCCAGCGATCATGGAGCACGAGAACGAGCGAGTCACATTCCTCGAGCTGCTTATTGATGATGGACTGCGGACGCTCGAACCCGCCGAGCGTCGCCTCCCAGCCGACGGGGATGAACACCACCCCGCGCCGCATGGCGTCGTCCTCGTTGTACTTCGCGATGACGGACTTAAACCGGCTTCGCACGCTGCCGAGGCCGCCAGGCGACGCCACGAAGATGCGGTGGCCGATCAGCGGCGAGGTCACGAGCCGCCGATCGCGAGAGGTGCAAATCGAGCAGGGCAACGCCGCGTCCGTACCCGTATCGTAGCGTCATCGATCACAACATACCCCCAGCGATGCGCAGACTAGACAGGGGGACAGCCCGGATCAACAGCCGACGAGCCAAGACCGCATGCGGCCGCGCTCTCCCGTGCCAGCGGAAGACCAGAACAAGCACGGCGCGCCGATCTCGCATCCACGATCGGCCCGTTTGCGGACCGCATCTCAAACTTCCGGACCACGCCCCTGACGAGCGTCGTCGGTAACGCCGCATCAATGCAGGGATAAAACACGATGACATTTCGAAAGCATTTCGCCGGTGATGATCGCGGCAAGTAGTCCAGAATGCAAAAGAATATCATGACGACATAGACAGGCCCACCTACCGAGCTCGTTTCAGGAGATCGTGAGCGGGCGAACGACTTACATACTTGATCGCTACGGCGGAAGATAGGGGATTTGCCAATAGGCCCAGCTCTGCTCGTCGAGGAGCGGTATCGGCCGTCATCTTCACAGCGAATACATCCCCATCGGCCTGCGGAAGCGGCGAACAAGCGTCTCGCCATGCGCCCCTGACCACGCTAAGGTCCACGCTGGCTAAGGGAGATGCACCATGGACGGCTGGTTTGAGGATTCCCGTACCGAAGTGGACGAGGGAGCGGCGTCGGATCTCGACGTGAAGCTGGAGAGCGTCGCCATCGCGAGGATGATCGAGGAGGTGCGCGCCGAGGAGACGGGCGTGCCTCGCAGTTACAACCGCACCTTCAACCGCCACAACCGCTGATCCGGTCGACGTGCACGTCGACACTGTCCTCCTGAAGGTCGCGAGCCGCTGCAACCTCGATTGCAGCTACTGCTACGTGTATCACATGGGGGACGAGACCTGGCGCCTGCTGCCCAAGCGCATGTCAGATGACACTCAGGTCGCGGTTGCGTCGAGGCTTCGCGAACTCAGGAGCGAACAGGGACGCGCGTTCTCCATCGTCCTGCATGGAGGCGAGCCGCTGCTGCTGGGAGTGGCGGGCCTAGGCGGGCTGCTGTGCAGGCTCCGAACCGCAGTCGGCCACGACTGCGGCATTTCGATCCAGACCAACGGCGTCCTGCTGCGACCCGACGTGCTGGACCTTTGCGCCGGCGAGGGCGTCAGCCTGTCGGTGAGCCTCGACGGACCGGCCGAGGTCCATGACCGCTTCCGGGTCGACCGGGCCGGGCGAGCATCGCACGCCCGCGTCCTCGAGGGCATCGGCGCGCTGAAGGCGCACCGCTCGTCGGAGTCGTTGTTCTCGGGCGTGCTGGCAGTCGTCGACCCCGCCACTTCCCCGGACGCCGTCTACGACTGGTTCGCAGCGCTGGGTGTGCCGAGCGTCGATTTCCTTTATCGCGACGGCAATCACGCCGCGCTGCCGCACGGCAAGGCGTCCGCGGCCTCAACCGAATACGGGCGGTGGATCACCAGGATCCTCGACCGCTACGTCGCCGATCCCGCCCCCTTTCGGATCCGCATGCTCGACGACATGATCAAGCTCGCGCTGGGCGGGGTGGGCGTGAAGGAGGGCGTGGGCCTCACCGACTACGGCATACTGATCGTCGACACCGACGGGGCCGTGAAGAAGAATGACACGCTCAAAAGCTCGCCGCCCGGCGACGGCTTCTCGGCGGACTGGAGCGTCCACCGCCATTCCCTCGCCGAGATCGCGGCGTCCGACGAGTTCCAGGCGTACCACCGCGCTCAGCGGCCCTCGTCGAGCATTTGCGGGCGCTGCCCCCACTTGCGTATCTGCGGGGGCGGCATGGTCACGCACCGCTACTCGGAGACGTCCGGCTACGACAATCCGACGGTATTCTGCGCCGACCAGACGATGCTGATTGAGCGAGTGCACGAGCACGTCGGACGTCACGCCACGGCCCGCGCGGCCTGAGCGATCGAATGGCCGCGACGCGCACCGACCCATTCCCCCACGCGACTGCGGCCGAGGCCCTGCCTCCGGAGCTCGTCGCGCGGACGTTGAGGTGGATGGAGGAGGAAGCCCCCTGGAGGCTCCGCGTCGCCGACTTCTACGAACAGTGGGAGATGCATCTGGAAGCCGAGACAATCCCCGTCGGCTTGGAGGACCTGATGGCGCCGGCGACCGCGTCGCACCTTGCTGACGAGCTGCTGCCCACCGGACGGGGGCGCGTCCGGCTCGTCGAAGTGACGGCGCACCGCATGACGGCGGGGCAGACCATCCGGGTCCACAACGACTTCCGTCCGGGAGGCGAGACCCACAGGATCTTGATCCAGCTGAACCGCGGGTGGCGCGACGAGCAGGGCGGGCTTCTAATGCTGTTCGGAAGCGGAGACGCCGGGGATATCCGCAGGGTAATCCGACCCGTCCACGGCTCGGGCTTTGGGTTCGCGATCTCCGGCCGGTCCTTCCACGCCGTCTCCACCATCAGGGAGGGCGAGCGCTTCACGCTCGTGTACTCATTCCGCGAGGAAGTTGGCGATTAGGGGGACGCACTCGCCGCCTTGGCTGTTCGAGAAGGCGCTCACCCTCGACGAAGTCGCCTCCGAAATACGGCTGAAGGTGCTGCTGACCGACGCCCCTCAAGACGCGCTCGTCGCGTTGAACGAGGAGGGGCTTTCGACCATGCCGTGCGACGGGCTCGGGAGCCGGCTCGACCCTGTCGACGACCTGCTAGCCGTGACGCCCGACCTCGCCGCGATCGTACATGCGACTGTCGGCGCCATCCATCCCCTCGCGGCTCAGCCCGGCTACGACGTTAGCCACAGCCAGCCTAGGTGGCGGGACCGCATCTTCGTCTCGTTCCCCGAGCGCACCGACGAGATCGGCGCGCTGCGTCTGGCCGAAAGCGTCGTCCATGAGGCGATGCATCTCCACCTGACGAACGAGGAGGCGCGGACGCCGCTCGTCGCTGCGATGTCTCGGACGGCGCATTCGCCCTGGCGCGGGACCGTCCGGGCCGTGCAGGGCGTGCTGCACGGCGTATTCGTCTTTAGCTGCATCCACTGCCTCCTCAGTGCCATCAGCAGGCGCGGCAGCGCTGGGGAAGCTGGTCAACGGCATGTCGACGAACGGCTGAAAAACATCGAACGGGAGCTGGGTGAGGTGGATGTTGCGGCACTCGAAGCCGCGCTGACCTCGGAGGGCGCACTCCTCCTGCGAAGCTGGCATCTAAGGGAGGGGGCCGAGGCGAGATGCTGATCTGATCTGTCCTTGGCGCGCGTCGGCCAGAGCTATCCTTCGAACATACCTTCTGCGCAATCGCGGCGAAACGAACGGGCGACACACAAAGCCGGAGGCGTCGGTGCCGACGAACTATCGTGAGCAAAGGCTGTTGAGGCCCGACCGCTCGAAGCCGCCAGGCCGGTTCCCCCAGTCGTCTCCATTGGCGCAGTTCGAATGAACGACGGCTTTCAAGCATCGCGGCTAAGCAACCTAACGTCTGGACCTGGGGCGCAAAGCGGTCAGCTATGCGCACCGCTGCGGAATCGCGAGTACGCTCCTTTTTTGACGGCCCAATGGCCATGCAGTACGACACCGCAGCTTTCGGATGGGGGGCGCTCGATGTTGCCGAGCCGGTGTAGGCAGCGTCAAAACGAAATTTGCTTGCACTAGCCAGACGGTTTGAGCCAAGGAGCGCATAGGAGGGGCAATGCGCTGGAATAAAACAGTTTTGGTGGCAACTGCGATGCTGTCGGCCGGCTGCAGCGGCGGAGGCGGGGGCACGGGCGGAGGTGGTGGTGTGGTGGTAACGCCCACTCCAACGCCTACTCCCACGCCAACGCCAACGCCTGTAGCTGCCACCGGGGAAATTAAACCGAACGCGAGTTCGGAGGTCCTCGCTACCACGCAGTTGCTCACGCTGAACGCTTCCGGGAACGCGACCAGCGACCGGTCGGTGTTGCTGCCCAATCCGGCTATCCGAATTGGCTACGATGTTGCAACGCGTACGTACTCCCTCACAAATGACGTGGGGACGCGGCTATTCGGCCCTGCGCAATTCGTTCGCGAAACCGCGGTGCCGGACTACTTTCCGCGCGTAGAGTTTGAGAATCGCATGGCGAGCGAGACCAATTTTCTGCTGTTCTTCAAGCAAGCTAATGCAACGCCGGCTATCCCGCTTTCTCGCGTTGGCTACGGCGCGTGGCAGCAGAACACGCCAGGCAGCAGCGGAGCGACGCGTATCCGGTTGGATTATGCCGTCTATGGCCCTACCACCCCGGCGTCTGCGATGCCCACCACCGGCACGGTTGTCTATCGAGTAGCCGGTACCGGAAACTATGCGGCGAGCAATGAGCTGAAATTTGCGCAGAGCTACGCCACGATCAGCGTAGATTTTGCCGCGGGAGTGGTTCGCACATCTTCAATTGTGCTCTCAGGCGCTGACTTTATCACTGGCAATACGGGCGGGCTAGTTGGCTTCACGATTAGTGGGCCCATCACCGGTAACGTTTCCTCCGGTATCACAACTTACACCTGGGCAACCTGGGGAGGTACCTACAAGCTGCAATTCTTCGGGGCCAACGCCGAAGAGATTGGCATCGTGTACGCGGGCCAAGGCTTTGACGGGACGCTGAATGGCGCGCTGGTGGGCGTGACGCCCTGACCTGGGCCGGTGGCGGACTGACTACTTTCGAACACAGGCACTTAATAGTTGCCGCCTCGCTGTAGGCAGCCGCACTGGATCAACCGCTCCAATTTCGACACTTAACACCAGTGGCGTAGACCGCGCTGGCGCAAACGGCGATGAAGCCCGAAAGCGCTCAAAATTAATCAGCAATGCGATATTCGCCTGCTCACGTCTTTGCTCGACCAAAGCGTGGTCGAGCCATCGATTCCAAGGCGCCCAGAGCCACGAGCATTGCGGTATGTAAGCGACCAGTTTCAGCCGGTGTCCGGACCCGATGGCAAAGCGCCTATCCTGACTGAGCATCTCGTTTCCTGCTCGATTTCTGTAACTGGAATTTCAGTCCCGTCTTTACAGATTGGCCTACAACATCGAATAAGCGACGAGATTTTTTTTGGGGTGGGAATGTCGAACGACGGGCCGGTAGAAGTATTCGCGCGTCCCCGGCTGACGTCGCCGCCTGCTGCGGTATTGGACATTGTCTTCGTGCATGGCCTCGGCGGCGATCAATTCGAGACTTGGCGTTCGTCAAAGGAGGACTCTTGGCTCGAGTGGCTCGCTACCGACTTTCCCACATGCCGAATATTTACGGTCGGATATGATTCAGCCAAGTTCGCGAACTTCCTTTCCGGTGATGGCGCGTCGATCCAAGACCTTGCACTCATCATGGCGGACGGGTTGGCGAGCCGCGAGGAACGCGCGCCGCATACCCTGCTTGTCGCGCACAGCTTGGGCGGCTTGATCGTCAAGCAGATGCTCCGCCGCTGCGCGGAGTCGTTGAGCCCCGACTTCATCGAAATCGGGCGCTCCGTCACGGGTGTTGCCTTTCTAGCAACGCCGCATCAGGGGGCGCAGGCAGCGAAGACGCTCGATCTGCTCGTGCGGCAATTTCTGAGCAAGCAGTCGAAACAGCTCGCGTATGGCGATGACAATCTGGTCGATCTGAACGACTTCTTCAGATCATGGGCCGCACGGCAGGATGTAGCGGTCCGCGCCTATTTCGAGACCGAGAAGACCTATGGCGTCCATGTCGTCGATAAGGTGACAGCCAACCCAGGTGTGACTGGCTGCGAGCCGATCGGGGTGCAGACCGACCATATCGCCATCTGCAAGCCGGCCACACGCACGGCGCCCATCTTCAAATCGATGAGCTCCTTCATTCGCCAGTTGCTCAAGAAGGTAACGCCGCCGGCTGCGGGCATCGAAACCGCGGGCATGAAGGAGCCAGGAGCTAGCGAAGGGCAAGCCACCATCGCCTCCGACGATATTCCGACAGAGATTGATGCTGAAATCTTGGCGGATTTCCAATATTACATGACGCCCGCCGAAGAGGATCGTCGTGATCTTGAGCAGAAGCTGGCAGAAGCGGGGCGAAGCTACGCGATTAACGACGCGAAGCGGAAGAAAGAGCGATTCAATATGATGCTCCAGCGGCATATCGCGCAGCCATCGGCGGTGACGCGATACGCCAAGCTCATGGCCGACGTGGAAACCCGGTTCAACCGCCACGTGGCGCGCGAGATTGCCGACGGCGCCGATATTGCTGCGGTCGACCGTGTCGTTCAGGAGCATGTTGTCGAGCCGTGCGTGTCGGCACATTCGACGGGTGAAGGGCAAATTACCGCGGGCCTGGTTGACGGCGCCTTGTATTACCTTGCGGGCAACTGCCATCTGGCATGGGACCATGACTGATTTCCGCGTCTGGTTCGCGTCGCGCGACCCCTATCACTGCATCTTCCGCATGGTACGTCTGCTATGCGCCAAGGGTGAGGCCTTGCCGCTTGAGCAGCTTCGCGTGCTCGACATGTTCCTTATGTTCCCAGTCATGCTAGAGCGACTTTCGCTGCCATCGGAGATCAAGGCGCGCTTTCGAGAACTGCGGAGCGACACCGAGAAATCAACGTTTGTCCGCCTGCCGGGCACCGCGTCCGTCTGGCAGGATCTGCAAATCTATCAGGCAACTGCGCTGAAGCAGCTTACCGGACTTGGGCTGTTGAAGCGCGATGCCCTGCGGGATCGATATGCCAGTCTCGAATTTGAGCAGGTTCCTGCTGAAATTCTTACGAAGGCGACAGAACGAAATATCGACGACGCGGCGCTGATGCGCTTCCTCGTGGTCGATCTCGCATCGTTGCCGATGTCAGGGAAAGACAATCTTTTCAAGCGCGCAGGCCTGCCGGCGCGGGGGCCGGTGGTATGAGCGCCTTTCTTCGCATCGAGCGGATGCTCATCACGCGCGGGGCAAACGTGCTCTATGACGAGCCGTTTCATGCCGGGGTGAACATCATTCACGGCTCGAACGGCTCTGGCAAATCAACCTTGGCCGATTTTATCTATTTCAGTCTCGGCGGGGATCTGCGCGAGTGGAAGGAATCGGCCTCGCGCGCGGAACGCGTGTATCTACAGATATTGACCCCGGCAGGCACGCTTACCCTTCGTCGCGACGTGTCCACGGATGGCTTGCGGCCCATGTCGATCTATTTCGGCGACATGGACAATGCGCTTTCTTCGCCGAACGATGGGTGGCAGCTGCTCGGCTACAAGCGACCGGAGCATGGCTATAGTTTTAGCCAAGTGTTGTTCCGGGCCATCGGGCTCCCCGAGTCCGTTAGTGACGGCGCGAGCAACATCACGATGCACCAACTGCTGCGTATCCTGTATGTGGACCAGCTCACGCCGGTGCAGCGAATCTTTCGGGTCGAGAATTTTGACACTTGGCAGACGCGTCAGGCGATTGGCGACTTGCTGACCGGTGTGGGTGGATACGATCTCTACGAAAAGCAGATCGCGCTGCGAGAGACCGAGAAACAATATGAGGCGGCGGCGACGGCGTATCGCAGCCTAGTCGCCGTGGCCTCAGGGTATGGTGAGAACATTCTCATCGAGCATATCCAGGCCTCGGTCGGGAAGCTGGAAACCGAGCGGTCGGAATTGTTAAAGTCCATCCGCGATCTGGTCGACTCGTCGGAGCCCAGTGTGGATCAGGATGGGTTGAAGCGGATGCGGGCTTCCGCATTCAGCGACTATGCCAAGGCTAGACGCCAGGTGGTCCGGCTCGTCAACGAGATCGAAGTTCTCGATTTTGAAATCGACGACGCCGAGGATTTCATCCGTCACCTAAAGCAATCGCTGTCGGACTTCGAAGATTCCTCCGTGACATTTTTTGCCCTTGGGCATCTTGCCTTCGAATATTGTCCATCATGCTTCGCGTCGGTCGAACCGAAGCATGCCGACCATTGTCAGCTGTGTAATGCGCGCCGACTGGAGGGAGGCGATGATTCCAGGACACTGGCGGTACGCCTGGATCTGCAGATGCAGTTGAAGGAGTCCGAGGCGCTGCAGGCCGACCGACACGCGGAACGGACCCAGAAATCCGGACAGCTGCGAGTGGCGCGGCAGGCGCTGAGACGCGCCACCTCGACGATCGAGCTGGCCGACACGGGAACCGTCACCGGCCGCGAAAGCGCTATCGCAGAGTTGAGCCGCAAGGCCGGCTTCATCGATAGTGAACTGGAAGGGCACCAGAAGCGCCTGGAATTGGCAAAACAGATCAAGGCCGGATCACAGGCCAAAGAGGATCTGAATTCGCGGGTGACCCGCCTCAAGGCGGAGATCGAAGCGATTTCCCGGGCGCAGGGGAACCGGAAACGAGAGGCGCTCACGCTAATATCGAACCGGACAAAGGCGTTGCTGGACAAGGATCTCCAGGAACACAGCGATTTTGGCGAGGTGGAGAATGTCTCCTTCGAATTCTCCGGTGACTGGATCGCGATCAACGGCGAGAAGAACCGCGCGGGAAGCGCCAGCGGGATGGTGATCCTGAAGAACAGCTTCGCGGCCGGAATGCTCGATGCCGCACTCGTCGATCAGCGGTTCAACCTTCCGCGGTGGATACTGTTTGATAATATTGAGGACAAAGGGATGGTCGAGGAGAGGTCCTGGAACTTCCAACGTTTGCTTGTTGCCATGTCCGAGTCAGCGACGGTTCCGCATCAGATCATTCTCACAACCTCAAAAATTGCGCCGGAGCTTGATCGTTCGGCGCTGGTAGTGGGGCGCAGATATGAGCGCGCAGCACGCTCATTGAATTGAAGGCCGGGTCACAGTGGCCGCCGAGTGCCACCTCCTTGCTCGGATCAGGGGAGGAGGCAATGGACAACCTTCGAGAACTGTTCTTCCGCTCGTTCGAGCAGTTCACCGAGCGCGAGGCAGAAAATATCCTCCACGGCACGAGCTAACGCAACCTTTGCGCGCGATGGGGGCCCTTACTGGAGATGGCCGCGGCCGAGGCGGGCTTTGGTCAGTATCGAGCCGACACCGAATATAACCGTAAGCAGGGCGGACAGGTAAAGACGATTCTCGACGAGGCGATGCATGTCGTGCGGATCACATGCGACCTTATTCTGCATAGCCGTGGCCGAGTCGTAGAGCGCGACAATCTGATCGCGATCGAGATGAAGCGCCTGTCGCATCCCGAGCGCGAAAAGCAAAAGGACCGGGTTCGGCTGCGGGCGCTAACCAAAGCTTCGTTCGACGACATCTGGTCGGCAGACGGACGGTCGCTGCCCGAACATGTGTGCGGCTATAGTCTGGGCTATTTCGTCGAACTCGATGCAGATAGGCGACGATTCAGATTCGAGGAATATCAGCGCGGCCATCTTTCAAACCAAATGGACAGGGCCTTCTAGCTCACCAACCCATGTTGCCAACGCAACTGAATCAGCGGCGGCTTTCGGGCCAAACATCGTCGCGGCTGAACGGCAGAAACTAGGGCGCATAGCTGTCGCCACCACTGGTCCAGCGAACGGCAGCTCAGGCGATTCTCGTTACTGAATCCGGACAGTCGGCAAACCACCCAATCCCGGACATTCAGCCGCCATGCCGATAGCGGCCGTTTATGAGTTCACATCCTAGTCTAGGATTGGAAAAAAGGGCCGGCGGTTTCCCGTCGGCCCTAAGTGGCTCCATTAGGAGCCGGGTTTATCGCGTTCTGCAATCCGGTGCTTGAGCCAGTCCTGCACTTCCTCGTCCACCCAACCGACCCTTCCGGCACCTAGACGTACCCGCTTGGGGAATAGTCCGGCCGCCTCCAGGCGGGCTATGTGCGCTGGGCTGTACAGAACTGTCTCACGCACCTGCTTCTTCGATAGCAACCTCATTGCAAGCTCCCATTAGGGGAGCGTTGCAACGGTCCCAGGTCATACCTAGGCAAGCAAACGTACCATGAAGGCTTCATATTTTGCCAGCGCCTCGCGCTTCTCTTCAAGGCGATCGTACCGGTCGTAGATTTCATCAAGGACGGGCGGGGCGTGGTTGATGAGCACCTCGCAAACTTCGCGGGGAACCTTGAGCCGCGCCATATTAGAACGGAACGTCCGACGTAGGTCTCGGATTTGCCAGCCGGTCGTTCCGGATGCCTTCTTTACTTCGCGCTGTGCCTTCGCGAGCCCGGCAACAGAAAGGTGCGTGTCGCCCCAGCGGGAACGGAAGAAGTATCGATCCTGCTCCGGCATCCCGTCGAGCTGTTGCTGTGCGAGCGGGAGGACGGGGATCGCGTGGTCCCGACCGTTCTTGGTCACCTTGCCGGGGATGACCAGCACCTCCTCAGGCTTCCATTTTCGCTCAAGGACGCACGTTTCGGTGTTGCGGGTGCCCCAGAGCACCATCAGCCGCAAGACGCGGTGAGGGTAGGTTTCTGAGGCGTTCCATACGGCTTTGAGTTCGTTGTCCGAGAGGATTCGGGTGCCCCTCCGGTCTGCGCTCGGGGGTTCGTAGCCCTCCATCGGCGAGTGCTTGATGTAGCGGCGCGGCGGGCGGGTACACCACCGGAGCATGCATCGGATGGCCCGGTACGCATGAAGCTGCTCGGATGGCGTGGCCGCAATCTTATCGAGGCACCCCTTGATGTCCGTATCGTCTAGGTCCGCAAGCTGGGTTTGTTCGATCTTCTTGAAATGGCGCTCGAGCAGCTTCGTCACGTTGTATTTCGTGCGAAGGGCTGCGCCCACGTAGTGCTCGGCGAGGAAAACGGTACGGGCCGCCGCAAACGTCATGGGTGCCTGTTTCGGCTCCGGAGCCGTCGATAAGAGTTTCTTTGCCTCCGCCCTTGCGTCCGCCAATGAGAGGTCTGGATAGGAGCCTATCGTGATAAGTTCGCGGCTCCGACCGCGCATGCACACCCACGTCTTCGCCCGCTTGCCGACGCGAATGCCAAAGCCGGGGGTCTTGGTATCAAGGAACTTTTGGTATTTGTCGGAGCCCTTCAAGGCGCGGACGCTCATCTCGGTTAGAAGCATCTTCGGCATAATTGTCTCCTTTCTGTCTCCAGTATGCACCGCGTAGGGGGGTGCATGTATGGGTCGGCATGGGGAGAAAGAACGGGAGATTTCTGCGGGTTTCGAAGCGACAGGTGCTAGCATGGGCACCCATGATAAGCTAGCGCATTAGCTTGGAAGGCTGCTGTACTACCATTGTACTATACCCGCCAGCCGCGCGCCGACTGCCACAGGAACGCTGGCACGGTCAACCTGTTGCGTTCCGGCGATCGGCGGCGGCGCACTTTACGCCGTGGCGGGATAAAGCCCATAGGCCGGCCATGGCGCGAGCATCTTCCCCTGCTTCCAAATTCCTCCTGGTCGTCAGCGGGACGGTGATCGGGATCGCCGGGACCGACCTAGTGCTTCCGGCCATTCCGGGGCTGCCGCGCGTGCTGGGCGGGACACTGGCCGAGGCGCAGCTGGTGCTGGCCGCATTCACTGCCGGAGCGGCGATCGGGCTGCTCGGTTTCGGCGAGCTAGGAGCGCGGTTCGATCGGCGCAAGCTGCTGGTTGGCTCGCTGCTGGCCTATGGCCTGATTTCGACGCTCTGCGGTTTTGCTTCGAGCCTGCCGATGCTGATTGCGCTGCGCGTGGTTCAGGGAGCGGCGGGCGCGGCGGCTGCGGTGTATGCGCCGGGGATCGTCCGCAGCCTGTATGGCGACGAGCGCGCGGTGGCAAAGCTCGGGCTGCTGGGAAGCGTCGAATCCATGGCTCCCGCGCTTGCACCGATAGCGGGGGTCTGGCTGCTGGCATGGTTCGGCTGGCGCGCCTCGTTCGACCTGATCGCCGTGGCCGCGCTTCTGCTGGCAGCGTTGGTGGCGCGGTGGATGGGGCCGCTGCCTCCGGCGGCAAGCCGGCGCGGTGAGCATGGCTATCATCGGCTGCTCGTCAATTATCGTTTCCAGCGCCAGGCGCTGGGCCATGCCTTTACGCTAGGCGGGCTGCTCGTCTTCGTATTCGGCGCGCCGACAGTGTTCACGCACGGCCTGGGCGGGACGCTGACGAATTTCATCGCGATGCAGCTTTGCGGGATCGCCAGCTTCATTTTCGCATCGAGCCTTACCGGAAGGCTGACCGCTGATCATGGCGCGGAGCGCGTCATATTGTGGGGGACGCTGCTTTCGGCGGCGGGTGGGCTGGGGATGCTCGGTTATGCGTTGGCCGGCGGGGGCGATACGCGCGTGGTGACGGCGATCTTCCTGGCGCTCAACGCCGGGCTGGGGTTTCGCGGCGCTCCGGGCTTCCACGCCGCGGTGGTGGAAGCTCGCGGCGACGATGCGCGCGGCGCGGCGCTGGTCGTCGTGGCGATATTGGGCACGACATCGCTGGGCACCGCCGCCGTGGCGCCATTCATCGAGGGAGGCCTTGTGCCGCTGGCCATCGCGACCGCGGCGATCACGACGGCGGCGGCTTTGCTCTGCCTGATGCGGCCTGCCCAAATCGCTGGCGCCGCGCCGCGCTTCGGGGCAGAGGATGCCGCTGAAACCGAGAGGAATGCATGACCGATCCGCAAGCCCCGCTCATCGTCGGACTCGGTGGCACCGTCGCCGCCGCCAGCTCGTCCGAGCGGATCACGCGCAAGATATTGGAGGCGTGCGCGGCGCGCGGTGCGCGCACTCGGGTGTTCGCCGGGGCCGAACTCGATTTCCCGACCTATGGCATCAGCGACGAGCGCTGCGGCGATGCACTCGCGCTGGTCGCCGCCTTGCGCGAGGCGGGCGGGGTGGTGATCGTGTCGCCCGGCTATCACGGCACGATATCGGGCATGCTCAAGAACGCGCTGGATTATGTGCAGGACATGGCCGGGGACGAGCGCCCCTATCTCGACGGGCGCGCAGTGGGGCTCGCGGCTGTCGCGGCGGGCTGGCAGGCGACGGGCAGCACGCTGGCGACGCTGCGCGCGATCGCCCATGCGCTGCGTGGATGGCCGACCCCCTTGGGGGTGACGATCAATTCGCTCAACCCGGTCTTCGATGCGGAGGGTGGTTTCGCGGACCCGGCGGTGAGCGGCCAGGTCTCGGCGATGGCGGACCAGTTGATGGAATTCGCACGGATGCGGGCGCTGGCCCAGGCACAGGGCTTGAGCGCGTGAGGCTGCGATCGCTGCTGTTCGTCCCGGGCGACCGGCCCGATCGCTTCGCCAAGGCCGAGGCAAGCGGAGCGGACGCGCTGATCCTCGATCTTGAGGATTCGGTCGCCCTGGAGAAGAAGCCGGAGGCTCGGGCCGCAGTGGCGGAGTGGTTGGGCGGCGAGCGGCGCACGCCGTGCCTCGTCCGCATCAATCCGATCGATGGAGACCAGGCGCGCGCCGATCTGGACGCCGTGCTGAAGAAGCGCCCTGACGCGATCATGCTGCCCAAGGCCGAGGGCTCCGCCTCAGTGCGAACCCTGGTGGGCATGGCATGGGGCGAATGCCCGCCGATCCTGCCGATCGCCAGCGAGACGGCGGCGGCGGTGTTCACGCTCGGCAGCTATAGTGAGGTAGCGATCCACTTGCTCGGGCTGACCTGGGGGGCGGAGGACTTGCCCGCCGCGATCGGCGCGGCGAGCGCGCGCGAGGCGGACGGCAGCTACACCGCGCCGTATCAGATGGTGCGCTCGCTTACGTTGTTCGGCGCGTGGGCGGCAGGCGTGGCGGCGATCGAGACGGTGTATCCCGATATCGCTGATCTTGAGGGTCTGACCGGCTATGTCGCGGGCGGGCGGCGCGACGGCTTCACCGGCATGATGGCAATCCATCCCGCGCAGGTGGCGGCGATCAATGCGGGCTTCACGCCCAGCGAAGCCGAAATCGATTATGCCCGCGCGGTGATCCAGGCCTTTGCCGACAATCCCGGTGCGGGGGCGCTGAAGCTGGGGGGCAAGATGATCGACCAGCCGCATCTCAAGCAGGCCAAGGCGCTGCTGGCGCGGGCGGAAGTTTAGGCGAAGTTTAGGCCAAGGGCTTAAAGATGGATGACCCGAGCGGGAGTAAGGCTGAGCGGGAAGTCAGGGGTCAGCGGGCGCGCGAATGGTCCCAATGTTCGCACTGGCCATGGGCAGTTTATAGCGACGATTTCAAAGAGCGGGCGGCACTGCCGACCGGCTCAGCCAAGCAGGCGAAATCCTACATTGCAACCCTTTGACAAGCTCAGGATGATCCTTCGACAAGCTCAGGATGAGCGGGGGTTCGGGCAAGGAAGGCCGGTTGATTCTCCTCCCTTGAAGGGAGAGAGCGCGTTTGCGTTGCAGGGTGCCGCGAACCTGCTAGTAACCCCGCCGCAATGGCACGTATCGAAACGCCCAAGCGCATCCGGGGCACCCAGGACATTTTCGGCGACGAGCAAAGGCGGTTCGCCGCGGTGCTCGATGCGTTCGATCGGGTGCGGCGGTTGTATTGCTTCCAGCGCGTGGAAATCCCCGTGTTCGAGGCGACCGGCGTGTTCGCGCGATCGATGGGCGAGACCAGCGATGTCGTCTCGAAGGAAATGTACACCTTCGAGGACAAAGGCGGCGACCTGATCACGCTGCGGCCGGAGTTCACCGCGGGCATCTGCCGCGCGTTCATCACCGAGGGGTGGCAGCAACATACTCCCATGAAGCTGGTCTCATCCGGACCGGTGTTTCGCTACGAGCGGCCGCAAAAGGGGCGGTTCCGGCAGTTTCATCAGTTGGACGCCGAGATCATCGGCGCCGCCGAGCCCGCCGCCGATGTGGAATTGCTGGTGCTTGCCGATCAGCTGCTGCGCGAGCTGGGGATTTCCGAAGGCGTGACGCTCCAGCTCAACACACTGGGCGATGCCGAGACGCGGGATGCCTGGCGGGCGGCTTTGGTGGCGCATTTCGAGAAGCACCGGGATCAGCTTTCCGAAGACAGCGTGATGCGTCTGGAGAAGAACCCGCTGCGTATCTTGGACAGCAAGGACCCCAAGGACCGCCCGATCGCCGACTCCGCGCCCGATATCGACGCCTATCTGACCGACGAAGCGGCGGCCTTCTTCAAGGCGGTGACCGACGGGCTGGACGCGGCCGGCGTCGCCTGGACCCGCAATGCGCGGCTGGTGCGCGGGCTCGATTACTACCGGCACACTGCGTTCGAGTTCGTCACCGATCGGCTGGGGGCGCAGGGGACGGTGTTGGCGGGCGGGCGCTATGACGGGCTGATCGGCTCGCTGGGCGGGCCGGAGACGCCGGGCGTGGGCTGGGCGGCGGGTGTCGAGCGGCTGGCGATGCTGATCGAGGAGCCGGTGGCCGAGGTGCTGCAGATCGCTGTGATTGCGGAGGCTTCGGAGTTCGACATGGAAGCGGGAGCGTTTGTTGCGACGCTGCGCCGATCCGGATTTCGGGCTGAGCTATTTGCGGTTGGAAATCCCAAGAAGCGTTATGAGCGAGCGTTGAAAGCCGCGCCCGCCATGACCGTTTCATTCCAGACCCGCGACGGAAATCCCGTAGTGAATCCGCGTGTACTGCGTGAGGGTGCGCTCGATTCCGACTTGGTCTTCAAGCTGATTGAGCAGTCGGCATGACTCCTCTTCGTCACCCCGGCCTTGAGCCGGGGTCCCGCTTTCTCTCGGACGCCTGCGTAGGTAGCGGGACCCCGGCTCAAGGCCGGGGTGACGGGAAAAGGCCGTCGCCATGAACATCCCCCCCGATCGCATCGCCGCCATCGAGGCGCGGCGGGATGAGTTGCAGGCGCTGATGGCGACTGGCGACTTGCCCGGCGACAAGTTCGTCGCGGTTTCCAAGGAATATGCCGAGCTGGAGCCAGTCGCCAAGGCGGCGGGGGAAGTTCGGCGGTTGCGCGCCGAGCTCGACGTGCTGGTCCATATGGAGGCCGATGGCGACGACGAGTTGCGCGAAATGGCGCGCGAGGAGATCGAGGCGCTCAAGCTGACCATCCCCGAGGCGGAGCGTTCGCTGGCGCTGGCGCTGTTGCCGCGCGACGCCGCCGACGAGCGCGCGGCGATGCTCGAAATCCGCGCGGGCACCGGGGGCGACGAGGCGGCGCTGTTCGCCGGCGACCTGTTCCGGATGTACCAGAAATATGCCGAGGGGCAGGGCTGGCGGGTGGAGTTGATCTCGTCCTCCGCATCGGATTCGGGCGGGTTCAAGGAAGCAATCGCATCGGTCGAGGGCAAGGGGGTGTTTGCCCGGCTCAAGTTCGAGAGCGGAGTCCACCGCGTCCAGCGCGTGCCCGCGACCGAGACCCAGGGGCGCATCCATACCTCCGCTGCGACAGTGGCGGTGCTGCCCGAGGCCGAGGAAGTCGATATCAAGATCGACGACAAGGATTTGCGCATCGATGTCTATCGTTCGTCCGGCCCGGGCGGGCAATCGGTGAACACCACGGACAGCGCCGTGCGGATCGTCCATATCCCGACCGGGCTGACCGTGATCCAGCAGGACGAGAAATCGCAGCACAAGAACAAGGCCAAGGCTCTCCGCGTGCTTCGGACGCGGCTATACGAGCAGGAGCGCGAGCGGCTGCATGCCGAGCGGGCGGGCGCGCGCAAATCGATGGTCGGCTCGGGCGACCGCAGCGAGCGCATCCGCACCTATAATTTCCCGCAAGGCCGCGTGACCGATCACCGCATCAACCTGACGCTGCATCGGCTGCCCGAGATCATGCAGGGAGAGATGGGCGAACTGCTAGGGGCGCTGAGCGCGCAGGACGAAGCGGACCGGCTGGCGCAGCTGGATTCATGATCGACGCGGCGCTAGCGGCCGCGACTCGACACCTTGCCGATGTCAGCGACACCCCGCGGCTCGATGCCGAGCTGCTGATGGCGCATGCATTGGGGGTGGAGCGGGACGCGCTGCTCTTGCGGCATCTGGATGCAGAAGCCCCCGAGGAGTTCGAGGCGCTGGTCGAACGCCGCATGACGCACGAGCCGGTTGCGTACATCACGGGCATGCGCGGTTTCTGGACGATCGAGCTGGCCGTCGGTCCGGGCGCGCTGATCCCGCGCGCGGACAGCGAGACGCTGATCGAAGCGGCGATCGAGCATTTCGGCGCGCGCGCGCCTTCGACGATCCTCGATCTTGGGACGGGGCCGGGAACGCTGCTGCTGGCGGCGCTGGATCAATGGCCCAAGGCGACTGGGCTGGGCGTGGACGGATCGGAGGCAGCGCTTGGCTATGCGCGAGTCAACGCCCGGCGGCTGGGCATGGCCGATCGCGCGGAATTCGTGTTGGGCGATTGGGCGGCGGGCGTGGAGGGGCGCTTCGACCTGATCCTGTGCAACCCGCCATATGTGGGGATCGGCGAGGCTATCGGCGAGGATGTGCGCCGCTTCGAGCCGCCCTCCGCGCTGTTCGCGGGCGCGGACGGGCTCGATGCTTACCGCCGCATCATCCCTGATCTACGGCGGCTCCTGACTCCCGGCGGCGCGGCGGTGATCGAGATCGGCTGGACCCAGGCCGAGGCGGTCTGCGGGCTTGCTCTGGATCAAGGTTTTTCGCCGCGTGCGCGAAACGACCTGGGTGGGCGACCCAGAGCGGTGCTGCTTACTTGAATCCCGTTGCGGACAAGCCATATTTCCGCTTGGACTTTGGTGTTGCAGCCGCTAAGACAGTGCGCGGGGCAGGGTGGCTTTTCAAACAAGCGACTGAACGCACGGGCGGTAAAACGCCCAGCTCCACTCCATAGTCATGTGCGCTGCTGCAGTCCGGCAGCCATGGCACGCGAAAGCGCTGGCAAGGCGCTCCGCACAGGTAACTTGCATCCGGGACCCAAGATGGACCGACGGACGGCTTAGTAAAGACAGGACATACAGACCTTGATGAACAATCGTCAGGCTAATAACGGCCGCCGTCGCGGCCGTGGTGGTCAGCAGCGCCCCGGTGGCGGCAATTCCGGCCCGCGCGACAATGGCAACCGCATCGACAATCGCGCGCGCGGCAATGCCGCTCAGCTGCTTGAGAAGTATAAGAGCCTGGCCTCCGACGCCCAGCGTCAGGGGGATCGCGTAAACGCCGAATATTATCTGCAGTTCGCCGATCACTATTTCCGCGTGCTGAGCGAAAGCCGCTCGCGCATGGACGAGCAGAACCCGCAGGCGCGCCGCCCGCAGGAAGCGAATGACGACCAGGACGACGATTTCGATTTCGAGTCCGAAGGCAATCGCAGCGACGACCAGCAGCAGCATCACGAGCCTCGCCAGCAGCGCGAGCCGCGCGAAGCCCGTGAGCCGCGCGAGTATCGCGATACGCGCCCAAATAACGGGAATAACGACCGCGACGATCGCGACAGCCGGCGCGCGCGCCCCAACAACGCCGGCAATGGCTATGCCAATGGCCATCAGGCCGAAGGCGAGCCGGGCACGCAGGAAAGCTATGGCGCGGAGCGCGAGCAGCGGCCCGAACGCGAGGCGCGTCCGGAGCGGCAGGAGCAACGTCCCGAGCGGGGCGAGCGCCAGGAACGCCCCCGCCGCGCCGCGCGTCCGCGCCGCGACGAAGCTCCGGCCGAGGCCGTTCACAGCATCGATGCGGCGGTGCTGCCGCCCGCACTTGGCGCCGATCTCTCGGCGGAGAGCGGTGCCGCCGAGCCCGAGAAGAAGCCTCGCCGCCGCCGCGCGCGCAGCGACGACAGCGAGACTCCGGCCGCCTGATTTTCGCGACGGGCCTAGCCCTTCGCAATCAACCTGCTAGCATCCTCCCCGACTGATCGGGGAGGATGCTATGCGTTTGGCCGCACTTGTTTTGACGGCGCTTCCGTTTGCCGCGCACGCGCAGGGCGTGCCCCTCACCGATCCCGAGAGCAGCGCGCAGGGCGAAGTCGCGGTGACGATCTACAACGATAATCTGGCGCTGGTGCAGGACAAGCGAATGCTGAACCTGCCGGGCGGCCGAACGCGGCAGGAATTTCCGGACGTCTCCGCGAGCATCCGCCCCGAGACAGTGACGCTTTCCGGCACAGGCATCGGGATCGTCGAGCAGAATTTCGATTACGACCTGCTCACTCCCGAAAAGCTGATGGCCAAGGCAGTGGGCCGCACGATCACGATCATCCGCACCAACCCCGAGACCAAGGCCGAGATCCGCGAGGAAGCCCGCGTGCTTGCCAATAACGGAGGCACGGTCGTCCAGATCGGCAATCGGATCGAAATACTGGAGCGGATGGGCGGCGCGCGAGTAGTGTTTGCGTCCTTGCCGCCCAATTTGCGGGCACGACCGACGCTTTCGGTGACGCTGGACAGCGCGAGCGCCGGCGCGCGGCCCGTGACGCTCAATTACCTGTCGCGCGGGCTGGGCTGGAAGGCCGATTATGTCGCCTTGTTCGACGAGGCCGGGGGCAAGATCGACGTGCAGGGCTGGATCACGCTGACCAATAATAGCGGCACCACATTCAGCAAGGCGAGCACTTTGCTTGTGGCGGGCTCGGTCGGCACCGAGCAGGGCGGCGGGCGGCGCAACTACCGCCCACCCGCGCCTCCGGGCAATGCCGCGGGCACCGAGAGCGCGAATCGCGAGCGGCTGGGCGACTTCTATGTCTATCCGCTCGCCGAGCGCACGACGATCGCCAACGCACAGCAGAAGCAAGTGAGCTTCCTCGATGTGAGCGGCTCGCCCGCCGCCAAGGCTTATTTCTATCGCAATGCCTGGCTCGGCCGCAGCGACGAAGCGCAGAGCGCCGATACGGTGCTGCGCTTTTCCTCTTCGCGCGAAGGCGGGCTGGGCGATGCGCTGCCCGCCGGCACAGTGCGCGTCTATATGCGTGACGTGCGCGGACAGCCTCAATTCATCGGCGAGAGCAATATCGGCCATACTCCGATGGGGTCGCGCCTGGCGCTCAAGACCGGCGAGGCCTTCGACGTGAAGGTGCAGACGACGGTGGAGAAGCGCGAGCGGCTGGGCGACGATAAATGGCGCACGACGATGCGCTACCGCGTGACCAATGCGCGCGACGCGGGCGTTACCGTCGAGCTGGCGCAGGGCGGGCTCGACAGCTGGTGGAAGGACACGCGGATCGAAAGCGAATCCCAGCCCAGCGACCGGACCAATGCCGACGAGGCCCTGTGGAAGGTCGCGGTGCCGGCGAATGGCGAGACTGTCGTCACTGCCGTGTTTCTCACGCGCTACTGAGCCCTGCAACCGTGGGCCTCGCCCCTCTCCCGCTCATGCTGAGCTTGTCGAAGCATCTTTGGTCGCTTGGGCTATGCAGGGCGCGAGCGACCCTTCGACAAGCTCAGGGTGAGCGGTTGGTGTTGTTGGCGGTGCTGCTTCTCGCCGGACCGGCATTCGCGCAGACGGTGACCTCGGAGGGGCCGGACCGCGTCTCCGTCTCGATCTATCGCGCGCCGCATCGCGGATCGGGTGAAATGAATCTCGGTTGGCTGGGCGGATACGCGCTGATCACCGAGACGCGCACCGTGACGATCCCGCAGGGCCGCGCGGTGATCCGCTTCGAAGGCGTAGCCGGGCGCATGCTGCCCGAAAGCGCGATCGTCACCGGATTGCCCGAGGGCGTGCGCGAAAAGAACATGGATGCGGATTTGCTATCCGAGCGGAGCCTGTACGAACGCAGCCTCAACCGCCCGGTGACGATCCGGCGGACGCGGGACGGCAAGGTGACGGAGGAGCGCGCGATCATCCGCTCGGGCGCGGACGGCGCGGCGATCTTCGAGACCGCCGGGGGGTTCGTCGCGGCGGATTGCAGGCAGAATGACGGGATCATTTACGACAAAGCGCCCGAAGGGCTTTCGGCCAAGCCGACCTTGTCGATCGAGACCGAAAGCGCGCGCTCGGGCCAGGTGACGCTGACGCTTTCCTATCTCGCCTGGGGCTATGACTGGCAGGCCAATTATGTCGCGACGATGCGGCCGGGGGGAAAGAGCGCCGACCTGTTTGCGTGGGTTACGCTGGCCAATGGCGACGTGACCAGTTTCGAGAATGCGACGGCGATGGTGATCGCGGGGCGACTTAATCGCGAGGAGGGAGAGGAGCCGCAAGCGCCGCGCGCGGAGCCGCTGAGCTTTGGGTGCTTCGCGTTGCCGTTGTCGGCCGACATGATGGTGGCGGAAGATATCGGTGGCTTCCCCGACGGCAATCTCGCGCAGGCGATGCCGGCACCAATGGCGATGCGGGCGGAGAGCGACCAGGAAATCGTCGTCACTGCATCGCGGGCGACACAGGAGAATTTGGGAGATCTCAAGCTCTATCGGATACCGCACTCCACCACCGTCGCAGCGATGAGCCAGAAGCAGGTGGCGATGCTCGATCAGTCTTCGGTGCCGGTCGATGTGATTTATCGCAGCCGGATAAGCGATGACGATCTCGACGACGGAGTGCGCATATTGCTGCGCGCGCAGAACAGGAAGGACAAGGGGCTCGGACTGCCATTGCCGCAGGGTCCGGTCGCGGTTTTCGAGCCGCTGGGAGAGCGCAGGATGCTGATCGGCGAAGGCGCGATAACCGACAAGGCGATCGGGGAGGAAGTCGAAGTCGAGCTGAGCGACGCGACGCAGGTGCATGCGGCGCTGGAGGACGGCGAGGCTTATGGCAGCGATTGGGACGAGCATGTCCTGACGGTGACCAACGCCAATCCCTATCCGGTGCGCTACGAGGCCGAGCTCGACATCAGCGATAGCCATAGGCTCCAGAGCCCGTCGGCGCGGCTGATCCGTCGAAAGAGCAAGGATGTGTGGATCGTGGAGGTGCCCGCAAACGGGACGGCGCGGCTCAGCTATCGGCTGAAGGACGTGGGTTAGTCCAGCTCGACTTCGCCCTTGAGCGGATCCTCGACTTGCTCGTCATGCCCGGTGCCCGAGCTGAGGAACATCAGCCCCATCAAGGCCGCGGTCATCATGATCGTGAGGAAAGTGCCGAGCACCGTGGTGATCGCGACATGGATGCGCAGCTCGCCCAGCGACCACCACATCATCGTCACCGCGACCGCACTGGCGAGCGCGGCGACGCCGGCCATCCACCACAGGATCCGTTTGTAGCGGCCCCAGGCGAAGGCGGCGTAGCGCGGATCGTCGAGCGTGTTCGGCGACTCATCCATGCTTTTGCAATTGGGGGCGAAACATGGAAGAAACAACCGCCTGAACCCGGTTTGAGGAGACTGGCGATGACCATCGCGGCAATCCTGAGTGGGAAAGGGCACGAAGTGGTGTCCATTACCGCCGACCGCACCGTATCCGAAGCCGTGCAACTGCTCGCCGCACGAAGGATCGGCGCCGTGCCCGTGATGGGCGGCGATGCCGTTCTCGGCATCTTTTCGGAGCGCGACGTGATCCACGGCCTGGAGCGCGAGGGGGCGGGTGCGCTCGACCGGCGCGTTTCGGAGGTGATGACCACGCCCGCGATCACCGTGGCGCCGGGCGAATCGATCCTGGGCGCGCTCGCGCTGATGACGCAGCGGCGCATCCGGCACTTGCCGGTGATCGACGGCGGCAAATGCGTGGGGATGGTATCGATCGGCGACCTCGTGAAGCACCGCATCGATCGGATCGAGAGCGAGGCCGAGGCGATGCGAAGCTATATCCAGTCGGCGTAGAATAGACCCTAGCTTCGGCGCTTGCGGACCAGATCGTAAACCTGGGCGAGCGTGTCGCGCGCGAAGATTGCCAGCCATGCTCCATAGGCCGCCGCGCCGGTGCAGCCCAGAAAGGCGAGCCGGGCGAGCGCTCCCATCGCGGGCAGCAAGCCATCGACCAGCGTCACGATCAACGCCATCGCCACCGCCGCCAGCGCCGGCGGGGTGACCGCTTCGACAAGGTCGCGGAACCGCACGCCGATCACCGGCAAGGTCCGCCAGCTCGAAATGCCGAAATAGAGCGGATAGGCGGCAAGCCACGCGGCGACGAGCCCGAGCAATCCCCAATGCACGCCGATCAGAAAGGCCGCGGGCAACAGGACCGCGCCTACCATGCCGTTCTGCGCGCCGATGCCGGGGCGGCCGCACGCATCCGTAGCTGGCGCATAGAGGATCTGCAGCGTCATCATCGGCATGGCGAGCGCGAGCCAATGGACGATGGGAGCGGCCTCCGCCCATTTGGGACCGAGCACGACTTCAACCAGCGGCCCCGCCGTGGCGGCGAGCCCGAGATAAAAGGGAAGGGCGACCACCATGATCACCCGCGCCGATTTTACGAACGCCGCGCCCACCGCCGCCTTGTCATCCTTCAGCCGGGCATAGGCAGTGAAGGCGACTTCATTGAGCGGGGGCACGAATTTCGAAACGAAGATCTGGGTGAGGAACAGGCTGGTCGTATAGATGCCCAGCGTGTGCGGATCGAACAGGCGGCCGGCGATGAACACATCGGCCTGGCTCTGGATGAACCAGAAGATCTGACCGAAGGCCATCACTCCGCCGAAGCGCGCGATATCGCCGGCGCCGCGGAAATCGAAGCTGGGCCACATCAGCGAGCGCGCCGCCCAGGTCATGCCGATCGCGCGAATGGCGAAGAGCGTGACGGGCGCGAGCACCAGAGTCCACACGCCCAGCCCGCCATAAGCGCCGCCGAGCGCGGCGAGCGCGCCGCCGATGCCCGAGGCGAAATTCACCTTGGCCTGGCGCTTGAAGTCCATCTCCCGCGCGAGCAGCGCATAGGGAAGCGCGATGAAGGGAGTCGCTATATATAGCAGCGCCTGGACGCGAAGCAGATCGGCGACCATCGGCTGGCGATAATAGGCCGCGGCAACCGGCGCGGCGAGGAACTGCGCGGCGCCCAGCGCGAGATTGAGCAGGATCAGCATGCCGAAAAGCTGGCGCTGGGCCCGGAGCCCGGCATCGCGGCGCTGGATCAGCGCGCTTGCCAGCCCATATCCATTGAGCATGTTGAGCAGGACCAGCACGACCTGAGTCATTGCGAACAGGCCATAATCGCTGGGGGAGAGCACGCGGATCACCAGGAAGGTCGAGACCCAGGTGATCATTTGCCCCGCGATTTGGGTGCCCGAGCGCCAGATCACGGCGCTGCGCACCTGGTTGCGTAGCGAGTCGGGGGGCTGATTCGGCGATTCGGCGGCTATCTCGGTCACCGGACGAGCTTAGCGGAGACCTGTTGAAATGGTGTAAAGCACGGTTTTCCGCGGGTTTCGGGGCGTGTTTCGAAAAAAAGACAGAAAATTTCACGAAGCGGTTGACGGGTGGGAACCCCCCACATATATGCCCTCTCACCGGAGCGACGGGCCACACGGTCCATCGAGACGGTCACCAAAAACCAGGCGCCAGACCGCCCCACTAAAAAGGGGTAAGGTAAGGCGTCGGTCTTTTGCGCTCTTTGACATTGTGATTTTGATGAAGGGACATGTGGGCGGCGGCCCCGGGACCAACGGCTTCAAGGCGTTGGTATCTCGGTAAAGCTAAGTCGCTCTACATAGTCCTAACACGTTTCCATACGTAATAAGATTTTGTGCAGAGCGGCTCCTTGAAATGAGCGGCTTGGCCAGGGCATTCCACCTCGGCCATGTCGTACATAAACTTGAGAGTTTGATCATGGCTCAGAATGAACGCTGGCGGCATGCCTAACACATGCAAGTCGAACGAAGCCTTCGGGCTTAGTGGCGCACGGGTGCGTAACGCGTGGGAATCTGCCCTTGGGTTTGGAATAACAGTTAGAAATGACTGCTAATACCAAATGATGTCGCAAGACCAAAGATTTATCGCCCAAGGATGAGCCCGCGTGAGATTAGCTAGTTGGTGAGGTAAAAGCTCACCAAGGCGACGATCTCTAGCTGGTCTGAGAGGATGATCAGCCACACTGGGACTGAGACACGGCCCAGACTCCTACGGGAGGCAGCAGTGGGGAATATTGGACAATGGGCGAAAGCCTGATCCAGCAATGCCGCGTGAGTGATGAAGGCCTTAGGGTT
>NZ_DASVSH010000013.1:0-45035 GCF_036388215.1 Sphingomonas sp. | reverse complement strand
TCGAACGCCCGCATCTCGTACGCGATCGACGCTTCCACCAGCGCGTCCCACAGCGCCGCGATGTCGTCTGCCGGCAGCCCCGCTTCCACCGCCGCGGCGTGCGCATTGCCCACAACCGCGGCCTTGCGCGCCTCGTCGCGGACCGCGTCGCGGGTCGGTTTGATCCGTGCCGCCGCGTCCATGTACGCGAAGCGGCGCTCGAGGAGCGCGATCAGGTCGCGGTCGACCTGGTCGACGCCGGCGCGGACCTCGGTCATGGTCGTGCAATCGGGCCCGGATAGGATGGTCATGGCGGCAGCCTCTGGCGGCGTCCTCCCGCGCTGTCCAGCTTGACTTGAGCCCGCCCCGCGGGTAGGCGCCCGCGTTCGCAATGGCTCCGCACCCCGGTGAAGCGGCGGCCCTGCCCTCCTCATGGAGCAAGTAGAGCGATACCGGGACCAACGTTGTTCGATATTGCAAGGAATACATATGTCGAAGCGCCATAGCGCCAAGCACAAGCTCGACCGCCGGATGGGCGAGAACATCTGGGGTCGCCCGAAGAGCCCGGTTAACAAGCGTGAATATGGCCCCGGCCAGCACGGCCAGCGCCGCAAGGGCAAGATGTCGGACTTCGGCATCCAGCTGCGCGCCAAGCAGAAGCTCAAGGGCTATTACGGCGACATTACCGAGAAGCAGTTCAAGCGCAGCTACGAGGATGCCTCGCGCATGAAGGGCGATACCGGCCAGAACCTGATCGGCCTGCTCGAGCAGCGCCTCGACATGATCGTCTATCGCGCCAAGTTCGCGCCGACGATCTGGTCGGCCCGCCAGCTCGTCAACCACGGCCATGTCCGGGTAGGCGGCGAGAAGTGCAACATCGGCTCGCGCCGCATAAAGGTCGGCGAAGAAGTGTCGCTGGCTCCCAAGGCTCAGGAAATGGCGTTGGTGATGGAAGCGCAGAGCCTGTCCGAGCGGGATATCCCCGATTATGTGGTGCCGGACGGCGCCTCGAAGATCACCTTCACTCGCGTGCCGACCCTTGATGAGGTTCCCTATCCGGTGAAGATGGAGCCGAACCTGGTGGTCGAGTTCTACAGCCGCTGATTCGCGCTGCAGCGACCGGCGGCGCGGCTTCGCTGCGACGTGAACGCAAACAGGAAAAGGGCGGTCCCTCCCCTGGGCCGCCTTTTCTTTGCTTTACGGCATCGCCGGCAAACCCATCGACGTGCGCAGGAAGCGGTCGATCTTGTCGAGCATTTCGGTACGGACTGCGCTGTCGTCGAGCTGGTGGTCCAGGCCCTTATACTCGACCAGCTCGACCTTGCCGCCCGCGCCGCGCAGCTTCGCAGCCATGGTCTGCGACTGGCCGATCGCCACGTTGAGGTCGAGGTCGCCATGGAAGAGCAGCACCGGCGCCTTGATCCGCGCGGCATTGGCCGCGGGCGATGCTTCCTTCCAGAGCGCCGCCGATCCGATGATGTCCTTCACCTGGCCATCGCTCGAATAATCCTTCATCTCGTCCCGCAGCGCGTCGAGGTCGGTTACCGGTGCTACCGCCGCGATCGCCTTGAAGACATTCGGGTCGAGCACGCTCGATTGCAGCGCCGCGTAGCCGCCGTAGGACCAGCCGACGATGGCGAGCTTGTCCGCTGACGATATCCCTTCGGAAACGAGCCAGCGCCCGGCATCATTGACGTCGCCCATCGCCAGCTTCCACGAGCGGAAGCCGTTGTCGCGGAACCATTTCTCGCCATAGCCGCTCGATCCGCGATAATTGGGCTGGAGCACCGCATAGCCGCGCGCCGCGAAGAATTGCGAGAGCCAGTCGAAGCCCCATTCGTCTCGAGCCGCAGGACCTCCATGCGGCATTACGATCGCAGGCAGATTCCTGCCGTCGCTGCCGGGCGGTAATGTCAGGTAGGCAGGGACCATCGTGCCGTCCGCCGCCTTGTAGCTGATCGGCTTGACCGCAGCGAGCTTGACGCCGGCAAGTTCGGGACGAACCGGCGAGATTTCGGCCATCTTCTTGGTCGCGCGGTCGAGCACATAATAGCGGCCCGGATCCAGATCGCTGCCGACGAAGATCACCAGCTTGTTCTCGTCGAGGCTGGCATCCTGGACGCTGACGACCGGAGTTCCGGCCAGCGCCTTGGCAATCGAGCCGGTCAGTGCCTTAAGCCTGGGATCGAAGAAGCTGACCAGCCGCTGCTCGGTCGCATAGCTCACGCCGACCACGCGGCGCTGGCGGCCTATCCGAACCAGCCGGTCGATATCGACATCGGGGCGCGCGAGGACCAGTTCTCGCTTCAGGCTCCCGTCGAGGGATATCTTGTAGAGCGCCTTGCGCCCGTCAAGGTTGTCGAAGCCGTAGGCCACGTTGAGGTCGCGATCGACGGCCCATGGGTCGAAGCCGGTGGTCGCGTAGCCGTTCTCGACGACCGTGCTCAGCGGTTCCCATTCCTTGCCGCCCGGGCGGCGATATTTGTACACGCGCTCGTTGCTGGAATAGCCGCTGCTCAGCCGTGCCCGCGTCGCCATCACGCGCGCAGTGCCATGACCGTCGGTAATGAATTCCGTTGCGGTCGGGCGCGGAGGCTCGACCATCGAGCGCTTAAGAGTGACAGTATCGACGCGCTCGACGCCGAGTCCTTCACGCGAACTGGCAAGCAACGTGCCCGTGCCGTGCTCCGGTACGAAATGGCGCAGCATGAGCACTGCGCTGCTCCTTTCGTCGGGCAGCCAATCGAGGATGTCGCCGCCATAGAAGCGCTCATACAGATCACGGGTCCCCTGCCGTGCGCTGAGCTCCTTCAAGTTGGAGCCATCCGCGTTGACGGCGATCATCCGCGTCATTCCCGCTGGCTTGCCCTCGTTCGAAACGATTCCATAGAGCGTACAGACGAGCCGTTCAAAGGTCGACCAGCTGCAATTCGCCAGGCGCACGGGCTGTTCGCCGGGATAATTAAGGATCGGCTTCATCTGCCCGTCGAGCGAGACGACCACCAGGCCAGTGCCGCGCTTTCCGCTCGAGATCAGCATCGCCAGCCGCTGGCCATCTGGCGAGATGCTCACATCGCGCACGGTCTCGCGCGCGCCGAATTGCTGGGCCTGAAGGCTCTGCGCCGCCGCGGGCGCTACGCACGATAAGGAGGCGGCAAACGCCGCCATCGAAACTCTATTCACGCAAATCCCCCGAAAACATCCCCTTCACAGCAGGATAGTTACTTCGCACCATAGATCAATCCGCACATGGATGCTCGGTTGCGGTTCTGTGCCAGCCTTGCCAAAGTCGCGCGTCCGCCCTTGGAGATTTCGATGCGCCCTGCCCTCACCGCTGCCCTGCTCCTGGCTGCCGCCCCCGCCTCCGCCCAGGGCATTTCGCTCGACACGATCAAGGAAGTGACCAGGACGCTTTCGGCTGACGAATATGAAGGCCGCGCGCCGACTACGCCGGGCGAGGAAAAGACTCTCGCCACGATCGTCGACCGGATGAAAGCGGCCGGCCTCCAGCCCGGCAACAAGGGACAATGGTTCCAGGATGTGCCCTTGGTCGAATTGAGCGCGCAGAACGTTTCCAATCTCGAGTTCAGCGGCGGCAAGTCACCCGTCAGCCTGGCATATCGCAAGGATATGGTGATCGGCACGTACCGGGTCGTACCGCGGATCGAGCTCAAGGACAGCGAAGTCGTCTTCGTCGGCTATGGCATCAACGCACCCGAGCGCGGCTGGAACGACTATGCGGGAGTGGACGTGAAGGGGAAGACCGTCGTCATCCTGGTCAACGATCCAGACTGGATGACCGAGGGGCTTACCGGTCCGTTCAACGGCCGGGCGATGACCTATTATGGCCGCTGGACCTACAAATATGAGGAAGCCGCGCGGCAGGGGGCCGCGGCCGCGCTCATCGTCCACGATACTTTCCCGGCATCCTATGAATGGGGCGTCGTCCAGTCCTCCTGGACCGGGCCGCAGCTTCAGCAGGACACGCCGGGCGACAAGATGGACCAGAGCCTGGGCATAGGCTGGATCACCAACGGCTCGGCCAAGGCGCTTTTCGCCAGCGCGGGCAAGGACATCTCGACGCTGGAAGCCGCGGCGCGGCAGCAGGGCTTCAAGGCGGTTCCGTTGGGCCTCAGGGCGTCGGTGAAGTGGGATAACGCCATCAAGCGACAGGCGTCCAAGAATGTTGTCGGCATCCTACCCGGCACCGTAAGGCCCGACGAAGTCGTGCTCTACACCGCGCACTGGGACCATCTCGGCCGCTGCGACGCAGTGGATGGCGACGATATCTGCAACGGCGCCGTCGATAATGCGTCCGGGATCGGCGGACTGGTCGCACTGGCCTCGGCGCACAAAAAGGCGGGGGGAGCCAAGCGCAGCCTGGTGTTCCTGGCGGTAACCGCTGAGGAGTCCGGCCTGCTCGGCTCCAAATTCTATGCGGAGAACCCGGTCTATCCGCTCGCAAAGACGGTGGGCGGGGTCAACATGGATTCGCTGAACACGCTGGGCAAGACGCGGGACTTCGTGCTGCTCGGCGCAGGCAAATCCGAACTCGAGGATCTGGTGAAGCCATTCGTGGCGGCGGAAGGCCGCGTCATCCTGCCCGAACCGAATCCCCAGGCGGGCGGCTATTACCGCTCGGACCATTTCAGCTTCGCCAAGCTAGGCGTGCCCATGCTGGCGGGCCGAAGCGGCAACGACATGGTCAATGGCGGCAAGGAGGCGGGCAACGCAGCGGTCATCAGCTACACGATGAAGCGCTATCACAAGCCGCAGGACGAATATGATGCGAACTGGGATTGGAGCGGCGCGCTTTCGGACCTCAACATCTATTACGCAATGGGCCGCGCGCTCGCCGATGGCGACGCCTGGCCGAACTGGTATCCGGATGCCGAATTCCGCGGCATTCGGGACAAGAGCCGGGCTGGCGTAAAGTAATGATGCTCCCGCCAAAGCCCGAATGGGCGCCGCATGACGCAGTGTGGATCGGCTTTCCCAGCCATCCCGAATTGTGGCTCGACGACTTGGAGCCCGCGCGCGCCGAAGTCGCCGCGTTCGCGCGTGCGGTGCATGCCGATGGTCTTGGCGAAAAGGTGATCCTGGTCGCCGCCGACAAGGAAGCGGCCGCGGCGGCGAAGATCGCGTTCGGCCCCGATGCGCGTGTGGTGATCGAGCCCTTCGGCGACATCTGGCTGCGCGACACTGCCGCGATCATCGGCGGAGACCGCACCGCGCACGATTTCGAGTTCAACGGCTGGGGCGGCAAGTTCGATCTGGAGGGGGACGACAATATCGGCCTGCGCCTCGCGCGGCGCGAGCATTTCCCCGTCGCCAGCCATAACTGGATATTGGAAGGCGGCGCGATCGAAGGCGACGGGACCGGGCTGGCCGTGACCACCGAACAATGCCTGCTGAACCGCAACCGCAATCCCGGCTTTTCCAAAACCGAGGTGGAAGCGCGGCTCAAGTCCGATCTCGGCTATCTCGACGTGCTGTGGCTCGGCGACGGACTGATCAACGATCACACCGACGGCCATGTCGACAACCTCGCCCGCTTCGTCGGCAGGAACCGGCTGCTCATCCCGGTCGCGGCCGACAACGATCCCAATTGGCGGGTTTATCAGGACGCCAGGATGCGCGCCGAGCGCCACGGTGTGGAAGTCGTGCCTTTTCCCTCCCCCGGCCGCGTGCTCGATCATGCGGAAGAGATCGTCCCCGCGAGCTATATGAACTTCTATATCGGCAACGCGGCAGTCGTCGTTCCGCTTTACGGCCAGGAGAATGACGACGCGGCGATCGAAGCGCTGGCCAGGCTCTTTCCAAGCCGAAAGATCGTTGGGCAGCGCGCCGATCATATCCTCACCGGCGGGGGCAGCTTCCACTGCATATCCCAGCAAATTCCGGCCTTGGCCGGCGCGACGGAGCAATAAATGACCGAGATCATTGTCGGCGCGCTCCAGCTTGCCTTCACCGACGGCATCGGCGCCAATATTGCGAATGTGAGCCGCATGGTCCGGGAGGCCGCGGCGCGCGGGGCGCAGGTCGTGCTTCCCCCCGAATTGTTCGAAGGCGAATATTTCTGCCGGGTCGAGGATGAGGGACTGTTCGCCAACGCCAGGCCCGTCGGCCAGCACAGGGCGGTGCTGGCGATGCAGGCCCTCGCGGCCGAGCTGAAAATCCATATCCCGACCAGCTTCTTCGAAGCCGATGGCCCGCATCATTATAACAGCCTCGCTATGATCGGCCCGGACGGCAAGGTCGCCGGAGTGTATCGCAAGAGCCATATCCCGGACGGGCCGGGCTATGAGGAGAAATTCTATTTCCGCCCCGGCAATACCGGCTTCAAGGTGTGGGAGGGCCCGGCCGCCTCCACGCTCGGCGTGGGCGTGTGCTGGGACCAATGGTATCCCGAGACGGCGCGCGCGATGATGCTGATGGGCGCGGAGATCCTCTTCTACCCCACCGCGATCGGCAGCGAGCCGCATGACGACAGCCTCGACACCGCCCGCCTCTGGCGCCGCGCGATGGTGGGCCATGCGGTGTCGAACGTGGTGCCCGTGGTCGCCGCCAACCGGATCGGCACGGAAGGCGGGAAGGATGGGCACGGACAGACCTTTTACGGCACCAGCTTCATCACCGACGAGCGCGGCGACATATTGGCAGAGCTGGGCCGCGAGGAAGAGGGCGTGATCACCGCGACGCTCGACCTGGCGCGCGTCAAGCGCCACCGCGCCGCCTTCGGCTTCTTCCGCGATCGGCGGCCAGAGCTTTACGGCCGGCTGGTCGAGGACATCTAGCTCAGCGGGGGCCGCGCCGCTGATCGCGCACCCGGACCAGCTTTTCGCAGCCATCCTCGATGCGCAGCACTGCGTAAAAAGGCTTCGGCCGTGGGCAGCTCGTTGAATTTTCGCGGGTGCCGGGACTCGGCGGGTTTCGCGGCGGATGGCAAACCTCTATGCTCGCGCAATGCATCTGACGGGTTCCTGCCATTGCGGCGCCATTCGACTGGAAGCCGAGGCCGATCCGGCGGGAGTGAGCGTCTGCCATTGCGGCGATTGCCAGAAGCTGAGCGGATCGCCCTGGCGCACTTCGATCCAGGTCCGTGCGGAGCATCTCAGGCTGGAAGGCGTACCAGCCATCTACGTCAAGACGGCGGATAGCGGCACGAAGCGCGCCCAGGCGTTTTGCGGCACCTGCGGCTCGCCGATCTACGCGACGACGCTGGGCGACGAGCAGGTATTCGCGCTCCGTCTGGGCATTGTCGATCAGCGCGCCCAGCTGCCCCCCGTCCGCCAGATCTGGTGCGGATCGGCTTTGCCATGGGCGCTCGACATCAGCGGCCTTCCTGCTTCCCAAGGGCAATAGCCCGCGCGAACACCGCTTCGAACATCTCAACCGTCAGCCGGTTGGTGTTCTGATTGTAGCGCGAGCAATGATAGCTATCGATCAGGATACGCCCATCGGGCATGCGATGCTCGGCAAGGTGCGCGAACCGAGTCTTGGGCAGCCGGCCGCCCATGGCCTTTACCGCGGATTGGTGCGCGATCTGGCCAAGCGCGATCGTGACGGGCGCGCTGAGGTGGCCGCTGAGGAATTGCCGGCACGTGCGGATTTCCAGCGGCTCCGGCCTGTTGCCGGGCGGCAGGCAGCGGACCGCGTTGACGATCAACACTCCTTTCGGCTCACCTGCCTCCGCCAGCCCGAATTTCGCCAGCGTGGCGAAGAGCAAGTCGCCCGATGCGTCTCCGGTAAACGCCCGACCGGTGCGATTGGCGCCGTGCTTGCCCGGCGCGAGCCCGACGATCGCCAGCCACGCTTGCGGATCGCCCAGCGCGGGCACCGGCGCGTTCCACCAATCGCGCTGCTCGACGCGCAGTTGTTCGCGAAGGCTCGCCAGCCGCGGACAGAGCGGGCAATCGCGATGGGGTTCCAGGCTTGGCGCATCCATTCCCGCGCGATAGGCCCTGCGGCGTGACCACAACAAGCTATGTGATCGCGTTGGGGTCCAACCGGCGCGGGCGGCACGGATCGCCGGAGCGCGAAGTCGCGGCCGCGCTGGCATTGCTCGCGCCGCTTGCGGTCTCGCCGATCATACAGACGCCGCCGCTTGGCCCTTCCAAGCGGCGCTTTGCCAATGCAGTGGCGATTATCGAGACGCACGAATATCCCCCTGCCCTGCTCCGTCGGCTCAAGGCGATGGAGCACCAGTTCGGCCGTCGCCGGGGGCGCGCATGGGGCACGCGCGCCATCGACCTGGACATCGTCCTGTGGTCCGGCGGGGCATGGGGCGATAAAGGGCTCACTGTCCCCCACCCGCATTTCCGCACCCGCGATTTCGTCCTGCGCCCCTTGGCCACAATCGCCCCCGGCTGGCGCGACCCCATTACGGGACACACGGTCCGCCAGCTTTTCGCCCGGTTGACCGCCCCCCGCCGCGCCCCTAGTTGAGCCGCCTTGGTGCGGGCTCGTAGCTCAGTCGGTAGAGCAACGGACTTTTAATCTGTAGGTCCCGGGTTCGAATCCCGGCGAGCCCACCACCTTGCCTTAGAACGGCAAACCGCGTCGTTTCGGAAGCGTTGCCATCACGGGGCCGGTCCGGGAAAGCTGCCACGCATGCAAGGCGGCGGGCGCGCCCTGAAGCCCGCCCGCCCGCCGGTTACCAGCCGATCGTGAACCCCGCGCGCCCGGCGGTCTTGCCCCTGCGGTTGAAGCCGGTGGCGACGCCCGCATTCACCGCGACATTTGGCGTGAGCAGCGCGCCGAACTGAAACGCGCCGGCATGCGCGCCGTCATAGGTCGCCACATTTGCGGTCAGGTTGAAATGCTTGTCCGGAAGGAACGTCGCGCCGCCCAGGGCCACCGCGACCGCCGTCGAGCTGGCCATGTGGTCATCAAGCCGGTCTAGGCGCGAGTCCATCTGATCGAGGCGGCTTCCCAACGCACCCACCTGGGTCGCCAGCGCCATGTCGGCGGCGATGCGGCTGGAAGTCTCGTTCGCCAGGCCGGTCGCCAGCTGTGTATTGCTCGCCTCGCTGGCGGCCACGCGCTGCGACAGCGACACATCGGCCGCGGCGCGGGTTGCGGCCTCCTGGCCGATCTGACCTTCGAGCCGGGTATCGGCCGAAGCACGGAGCGCCGCTTCGGCGTCCAGCGCAGCGCGCGTATCGGTGTCGATCGCCTGAGCCCGCGCGCCCATCTGAGTCTGTCCTTGCTCGGATTCTACAGCATAAGCGAGCGCGTACTGCGCCTCCGCGACGCTGGAGGGCATCATGCCGAGCGCCTGCGCGACCGATTCCCCGCGCGCCGAAGCGCTGGTCGCGGCGAGCAATTGCGCCATCGTCACCGCATCGTTGGAAGCAGTGCCCGCCTGCAGATTGCTGATCTTCGAATTGCCCATGTTGATGCCGCCGCCGGTGACTTCGATCTTCGGCGCGAGCAGGCCCGAATAATCGAGCCTGGTAGTCGTAGTGACCGACGTGATAGCAGGCTGCAGGTACAGGGGTCCCTCACTGCCCCAGGTAGGAGCGACCGCAAGCGCAGATGCGGTGCCGCCGGCCACGCCCGCCTCAAAGGCGTTCTCGTTCGTTTGCACCCACCTACCAACAATATCGACAGTATTACCGTTGGCAATCGCAGTCGGGTTGGGGGTAGACACAACGAAGGGAGTATTAGAAACGCCCTGATATGATAGCCGCAATGTATTACGATAGTCGAGATATGTCAGCGATATATCCCTGACGTCCTTATAAAATTGGAACACAGGGTAAGACCCGTCCGTATAGGGAAATCCGGACGGGACTGTCGTGGTGTTGTATGTGTATTGATTCAATATACCAGTGTACCTGACGGTTCCGTTGACGATCCCGTTGGTATGGAAATTACTTCCGTTATTCCAAAACGTGCCGCCGAAATATACGTCATATTCACCCGTTATCCGTCTGTTATTACCCGTTAATGTCGTAATCGTCTGACTGAGGACCTTTGTCTCGCGGTACCCCACGACGGGACAATTGGCTTTGTCCGCCGCGATTCCGGCGAAGCCGTCGCACTTGGTATCGTTGACGATCACCGCAGCCTGCGCATGGGCGGCGGCGGGCGCGATGATGGTTGCGGCTGTGGCGAGAAGAATTCTGGTGATGGTGCGCACGTGGGACCCCCGATTTTTCGATGGCGAAAGCGCAAGCTTCGCATGCGGCGAGAGGCGGTGTCGAGTGGAGTTTTTCCAGTTCTCTTCGAGGGTTAGGGGGCGGATCGGCCTGATCACGCGCCCTCGCTGGACTTTGGCGTTGGCGAGACCCAGTGAATTAGCTGCGATGAAGCGAGACGCAGTCGCGGCGAACCGTATTGATACTATATATCATCGCAGCTATTGCAGCGCAGCACATTTCCCGGGAAGACATTATGCTGAAACCTCTCCTGCTGGCCTCGGCCACCTTGTTCGCCCTGCCCGCCAGCGCTGACGACATCCCGGCCAAACCGGCCCCTGCCGGCGTCCAGGACCATGCGCAGCCAGACGCGCAGATCGTCGTCACGGGCAGCCGCGCCCGCAATACCGCCGATGTGCTCGGCGGCATCGCGGTGATTGCCGGCGAAGAACTTGCGCGCGACATGCGCCCCACGATCGGCGAAACGCTGGCCGGCCAGCCGGGCGTTTCCTCCACGGCGTTCGGCCCCAATGCCTCGCGCCCCGTATTGCGCGGCTTTGTCGGCGCACGCGCGCCCTTGCTGGTCGACGGGATCGGCAGCATCGATGTGTCGAACACTTCGGCCGATCACGCCGCGATCATCAATCCGCTCACGGCAGACCGTGTCGAAATCCTGCGCGGCCCGACTGCCTTGCTGTTCGGCCCCTCGGCGATCGGCGGCGTAGTCAATGTGATCGACAGCCGCATACCGCGCCGGATGCCCGACGAAGCCGTGCATCTCGATGGCATCGCGAGCTATGGCAGCGCGTCGGACGAGCGCGCGGCCTCTGCTTCCGCCGATGTCCCGCTCACCGGCAAGCTGCTGCTCCACGCCGATGGCAGCTACACCAGGACGGGCGACCAGCGCACCGGCGGCTTCGTGCTCAGCCGCGAACTACGCAGCCAGGCGCTGGCGAGCGGAAATGCGGATATCCGGGCGCTTGCCGGCCTCAAGGGCCGCGTGCCCAACACGGCTGCGCGCACCTGGGATGTGGCGGGCGGCGCGGCGATCGTCGATGCGCGCGGCAATCTGGGCTTTTCGGTGGGCCATTATGACAGCCTCTATGGCGTGCCCGTGCGCTATTCGCTCGATCCCGCAGCCGAATCCGAACAGGTCCGCCTCCACGCCAAGCAGACGCGGTTCGACCTTCGCGGCGAAGTCACCACGGAGACCGCGGGCATCCACCAGATTCGCATGCGGCTCGCCGCAGCCGATTACCGGCACTCCGAAATTGACGATACCGGCGCGGTGGGCACGACTTTCTACAGCCAGGGCCAGGAAGGCCGGCTTGAACTCGTCCAGGAATCGCACGGGGAATGGGAAGGCGTGAGCGGTGCGCAATTCTCGTCGCGCAACCTGCGCATCGTCGGCGACGAGAAGTTCCTGCCCCGTAACGAGGCGCATCAATATGGCGTGTTCACCCTCCAGTCGCTCGATTTCGGCGCGCTGAAGGCTGAAGCGGCGCTCCGCTACGAACACAACCACCTGGTCGCCCAGGCTGATGCGGACATCGGCAATCCGGCTTACGATCGCAGCTTCGACAGCGTCTCGGGCTCGCTGGGCGCGAGCTATGCGATCGCGGATCGCCTGCGGCTGGGCGTCAACGTCTCGCGCAGCGCCCGCGCGCCGACGCCCGAGGAATTGTTCGCCAACGGACCGCATGCCGGAACTCAGGCTTTCGAGATCGGCAATCCCGATTTCACCACCGAGCGCGCCTGGGGCGTGGAAGCCACGCTGAAGGGCTCGGGCGATGGCTGGAGCCTCTCCGCCGCGGCCTATGCCAATCATTTTCGGGATTATATCTACGACGCACCCACCGGGGCGACCAAGGACGACTTGCCCGTCTTTCAATATTACCAGGCCGATGCGCGCTATTACGGATTCGAGGCCGAAGGATCGGCGCGGATCGGCAGGGTCAAGAATTTCGCGGTAAACGCCGATGTCCTCGCTGACTTTGTCCATGCCAATGTGATCGGCGCCGGCCCCGCGCCGCGCATCCCGCCGCTCCGCCTGCTCGGCGGGCTCGAGGCGCAATCGGACAAGCTCGATCTGCGCGTGGAGGCGGAGCGCAGCTTCGCGCAACGCCGCGTCGCCGGGTTCGAAACGCCGACCAAGAGCCACACGCTGGTCAATGCGTCGGTCGCGTGGAAGCCCTGGGGGGCGGAGGGCACCAGCTTTTCGCTCTCGGCGAACAACATTTTCGATGTCGAGGCGCGCAGGCATGCCAGCGTGCTCAAGGATTACGCCCCGCTGGCCGGGCGGGACATCCGCGTCACGGCGCGGCTGCAGATCTGAAATTGTTCTCCTGCGAAAGCAGGAGCCCAGAGCCAAAAGCATTGCGTCCACTAGCCTGGACTCCTGCTTTCGCAGGAGAACGGCATGTGCCACCATAGCCAGATGGACGAACCAACCATCATCTCCGGCCCTGAACGCCCGGCATCACGCCGCGTGCCCTGGCCAATCGTCGCCGCTTCGGCGACCGCGGCGTTGCTCCTCTTGCTGATCTGGTTCGGCCACGAAGTCGCCGAAGGCGGTGGCGGCGCGATCGATCGCGCGATCATGCTGGCGATGCGCGTGCCCGGCCATCCCGCAATTCCGGCCGGTCCCGCCTGGCTCCCCTCCGCGATGCGCGACATAACCGCCCTGGGCAGCGGCACCGTGCTGACTTTCGTCATTATTGTGACTGCGATCTTCCTCGGCCTGCGTGAGCGGATACGCAGCGTCGTGCTCGTCCTGCTCGCCACCACGCTCGGCTCGCTCGTCATCACGCTGATCAAGGCGCTGGTCAGCCGCGCCCGGCCCGATCTCGTCGATCGGCTGATGGTCGAAGTGTCGCACAGCTTCCCCAGCGGCCACGCCGCGAACAGCGCGATCGTCTATCTCACTCTGGCTACCCTGCTTTTCCCCGTGCTCCCCGATCGCCACATGCGCGCTTTGGTGCTCGGTGCGGCATTGCTGCTCACTGGAGCGATCGGCGTCAGCCGCGTCTATCTGGGCGTCCATTGGCCCAGCGACGTGCTCGCCGGCTGGGTGTTCGGCAGCGGCTGGGCGATGCTGTGGTGGTGGATCGAGCTGCGCCTGCTCGATCGCAGGCCCTTGCCCTCCGCATAGGTCCGAGTGTTCTTTTCGCACTTGCACAATAAACCGATCTGGGGAGGATGGGAGCAGGTTGGTAGGGGCACTTTGCATGATCATGCTATTGGCGATTGCGGCGAGCACAGCCCTTATCGCCTCGTACGTGGCGCATCGCGTTCGCGCGCAAAAACAGCGGGAAGAACGACGTCTGGCCAGGCGGCGACGAAACCGCGCATACCAGCGGGCATGGGACGCGATCATGATGCGGCCCAGGACGCGCCAGCTTACCGACCAGCGCGAGCGCGATTAGCGCTCGGCCAGTTTGCGCTCCCACGCCAGCGCATCGCGGACGATCTGATCTAGATCGTCGTTCTTGGGCCGCCATGGCAGCGCGGCGAGGATGGCCGAATTGTCCGCGACAAGCGCATCGGGATCGCCCGCGCGGCGGCCCTCGAGTTTACGATTGATCTTCAAATTGGTCACCCTGTCCACCGCGTCGAGCACTTCGAGCACGGAGAAGCCACGGCCATAGCCCGCGTTCATGATGTGGTTCCTTGCAGGGTCTGCGATCAGCAGGTCGAGCGCGTCCACATGCGCCGCCGCCAGGTCCGTCACATGGATATAGTCGCGCACCCCCGTGCCGTCCGGCGTCGCGAAATCGGTGCCGAACACGCCGACGCTCTCGCGCTTGCCCGTCGCCGCTTCCACCGCGACCTTGATCAGATGCGTCGCGCCCGCCGTGGATTGCCCGGAGCGGCCCTGCGGATCGGCGCCCGCGACATTGAAATAACGCAACGCACAATAATTGATCGAGTGCGCCGCGGCGACGTCGGTGAGCATGACCTCGGTCATCAGCTTGGACATGCCATAGGGATTGATCGGCAGCTTGGGACTGTCCTCCTTGACCGGCACGACTTCGGGAATGCCATAGGTAGCCGCGGTGGAGGAGAAGATGAAGTGGCGGACGCCTTCGGCCACTGCGCTCTCGATCAGCGCGCGGCTGGCGACCGTGTTGTTGCGGTAATATTTGAGCGGATCGCTCACGCTTTCGGGCACCACCACCGATCCGGCGAAATGCATGATCGCAGTCACCCGATGCTCGCGGATCGCGGCGCGGACCTTGGAATCGTCCTCGATATTGGCGACCACCAGCGTCGCGCGCTTGTCCACCGCCCAATCGAATCCGGTGACCAGGTTATCGACGACCACGACCTTCCAGCCCGCATCGAGCAAAGCCAGCACGGCATGGCTGCCGATATAGCCCGCCCCGCCCGTTACCATCACCGTTCCGTCGCGCATCGTCATCCCCGACTTTCCTGGCCTCGCATTGCCGTTCCGCCGCTCAATCCTATCTTGGGCCGGTAAGCAAGGAGCTGTGTTAATGGCAATCGAGACCGCGACGCTGGCAGGCGGATGTTTCTGGTGCACGGAGGCGGTGTTCAACGACGTGATCGGCGTCGAGCGAGTCGAGAGCGGCTATATCGGCGGTTCGGTGGCCAATCCGACCTACAAGGCAGTGTGCAGCGGCACGACCGGCCATGCCGAGGCGATCCGCGTCAGCTTCGATACCGACCAGATCAACTATGGCGAGATCCTCGATATCTTTCTCGGCACGCACGATCCGACCCAGCTCAATCGCCAGGGCAACGATGTGGGCACGCAATATCGCTCGGCGATCTTCCCGCATTCGCCCGAGCAGGAAGCCCAAGCCAGGCAAGCCATCGAGCGTGCCGCACCCGATTGGCCCGCGCCCATCGTCACCAGCATCGAGCCCTTGGCCGAATGGTGGCCCGCGGAGGAATATCACCAGGAATATTGGTCGGGCGAAGGCCAGCGCAATCCCTATTGCCTGGCAGTGATTCCGCCCAAGCTGCGCAAGCTCCGCAAGAGTTTCGCCGCGCGGACTAAGGCTGGCGAGACGGCCTAATCCCGGTGAGCGGCGCGGCGGAGGCGATCGTTGATCGCCACGCCGATGCCGCGCTCGGGGATGGGCGCCACGGCGATCGCGGGCGCCGAGGATGAATCGGCGCGGTGAAGCGCGTCGAACAGGTTCGCGGCGGCTTCGGTGAGGTCGCCGGTTGCGGAGAGCGTATCGTCACCGGCCACCGCTCCGAAGCCGATCAGCCATTCGCCGTTGCTGTCGGTCGCGTTCAACCGGAGCGGCTTGGACGGAGCATAATGACTGGCGAGTTGTCCGGGCGCCGTGATCCCCCGCGAAGGCAGGGGCCCAGACTCGGAGTTCAAGGCTAGGCCCCTGCCTTCGCAGGGGAACAGCTCGGCTTCGGTCAACGGCCCGGGCCGCAAGATGCGCACGCCCATCACGATCGTCGATTCCACCCCCGCAGGCGTCGCGCCATCGTCGATCACCAGCTTTATCCGCCCCGCCAGGCTCGCCGCGACATGCGGCGCCCGCGTCGGGCTGATTCCCCCGCTGGCATTGGCCGAAGGCGCCGCCAGCGGCACGCCGCACGCCGCAAGGAGCGCCTGCATCGCCCGGTGCGCCGGCACCCGGATCGCGATCGTATCAAGCCCGGCGGTCACCAGCGACGCGATCCCGCTATCCCCGCGCAGCGGCAACACCAAAGTCAGCGGCCCCGGCCAGAACCATTCGGCCAGGTCGCGCGCCGCATCGTCGAATACCGCGATCCGCTCGGCAGCGGCAAGATCGGGCACATGCACGATCAGCGGATTGAACGAAGGCCGCCCCTTGGCCGCATAAATACCCGCCACCGCCCGCGAATCGGTGGCGTCGGCGGCGAGTCCGTAGACCGTCTCGGTTGGAATCGCGACACATCCCCCTTCGGCAATCACGCGCGCGGCTTCGACGATCGCGGCCTCGCCGTAGGGTAAGATGCGGGGATTTGTCGGGTTCACCCGTGCGGCGCTATAGGGCTGCCGACACGCCGACAAGCGAGGATTCATGACCTTCACTCCCGCCATCGCCGAGCAGCGCTTCGTGCTCGAGCATATCGTCCGCCTCGGCGAGCTTTCCGAAGAGGCGACGCCGGACCTGATCGATGCGGTGCTGGAAGGTGTCGGCCAGTTCGCCACGGGCGAATGGGCGCCGCTGGAGCGCATAGGCGACGAAGTCGGGGCCAAATGGACTGAGCAGGGCGTGGTGATGCCCGTTGGATTCGCGGCGGCGTACAAAGCCTATGTCGAGGGCGGCTGGGGCACGATCGGATCGCCGCAGGCCTATGGCGGGCAGGGCTTGCCGGTGAGCCTCGCCACCGCGGTGATCGAGACGCTGGGCACCTCCAATATCAGCTTCGCGCTTGCTCCGATGCTGACCGTCGGCGCGATCGAATCGCTCGTCCATCACGGCAGCCGGGAACAACAGGACGCTTATCTTCCCAAACTCGCGACCGGCGAATGGACTGGCACGATGAACTTGACCGAGCCGCAGGCGGGCTCGGACGTCGGCGCGCTGCGCACCACCGCTACGCCCCGAGGCGACGGCAGCTTCCTGATCAAGGGCACAAAGATCTTCATTTCGTTCGGCGATCACGACATGGCGGACAATATCGTCCACTTGGTACTCGCCCGCACGCCGGGTGCGCCGGCGGGCACCAAGGGCATCTCGCTGTTCCTCGTGCCGAAATATCGACTCACCGAAGACGGCGCGCCAGGCGAGTTCAATGATGTCCGCACCGTTTCGATCGAGCACAAGATGGGCATCCACGCCTCGCCCACCTGCGTACTCTCGTTCGGCGACAATGACGATTGCCGGGGCGAACTGATCGGCGCGGAAATGGGCGGCATCGTCGCGATGTTCACGATGATGAACAATGCCCGGCTCAACGTGGGCCTGCAGGGCGTCGAAGTTTCCGAGCGCGCAACGCAGCGCGCCGTCGCTTATGCGCGGGATCGCATCCAATCCGCCCGCGCCGGCGCCCCTAACCGCGAAAGCGTGGCGATCATCGAGCATCCGGACGTCCGCCGCATGCTGCTGCGCATGAAGGCGCAGACCCAGGCGGCGCGCGCGCTCGTCTATTACGCCTTCGGGCAGCTCGACCGCGCGCCGCATGATGCCGCTGCAAAGGCCCGGCTGGAACTGCTGACTCCCCTCGCCAAGGCCCATGCCACCGATCTGGGCAACGAAGTCGCGTCGCTCGGCATCCAGGTTCATGGCGGCATGGGCTATATCGAAGAGACCGGCGCCGCCCAGCATTTCCGAGACGCGCGCATTTTCCCGATCTACGAGGGCACCAACGGCATCCAGGCGGCCGATCTGGTCGGGCGGAAGCTGAGCATGGACAATGGCGCAACGTTGCTCGCGCTCCTCGCCGAGATGCGCGGCGACGCCGAGGACGCCGAGTTGCTGCGCCTGATCGATGCGTGCGAGGAAGTTGCGCGCAACCTGCTCGCTTCCGAAACCGACGACCGGCTGGCGGCGAGCTATCCCTTCCTGACGATGCTATCGATCGCGGTGTGCGGCTGGCTGATGGAGCAAAGCGGGCGCATCGCCGCGCGCAGCGAAGGCGATCCCGCGTTCCTCAAGATGAAGCAGGCGGCCGCCCGCTTCTATGTCGAGCAGATCGTGCCGGAAGCGATGGGATTGAAGGCGGCAGCGATGGCGAAGGCGGAGCTGCTGTACGCCGCGGATGCGGAGGCGTTTGCCGTCTAGAGCATCACGCCTTCGTCGGTTTCGTAAAGCGTCAGGTTGCGCTCCGACACGCCAAGTTCGGCAAACATCTCGCGCCAGTCCGCCAGATGCGGAGCCGTGCGGTGCGCATCGAGCGCTTCGTGGCTCGTCCAGCGCTCGGTAACGTGGATCAGGCCGGGATCAGTCACGTCCTCGGCATAGCTGTAATGGAGGCAGCCGTCCTCCGCCTGCGTGCCCTTCACGACCGCGGTCATATGGGCGCGCGCCGTATCTACCTTGTCGGCGGGTATGCGGAAGCTGCCCGTCATCACGATCATGATCAGGCCAGCTCGCGGCCCAGCAGTTCGTTGGCGTCGAGGCCGAGCAGCGCGATATGATCCTTCACCCGCGGCCAATAGCCCGTAAGGAAGCGCTCACGCTCGGCGACACGCAGCCGCTCGACCGCGCCCGGCAATACGAACATGCCCACGCCGCGGCGGACCTCGACATAGCCATCGTCCTGGAAGCTTTGATACGCCTTGGCCACGGTCAGCGGATTGGCGCCGTGCTCGGCGGCCAGCGCCCGCACGGAGGGGAGCTGATCACCGGCGCGATATTGGCCCCGCAGGATCGCCGCGGCGATAATCGCACGCAGCTTGAGATACACCGGGCTGTCGTCATGCTCGAGCGCTGTCATGCTGCTATAATACACCAATTAACCGCCGCGTCCACCCCAAAAGTGTACGATTTCGGACAGTATGGGACGCGGGCGCTCCTCGAGCGGACGCGTGGGGGTGCCGATGAATAGGAAGCCCGCGATCCGCTCACCTTCCCGAGCGAACAGGGCCGTTACGCCCGGCGAATACGCCGCCCACCCCGTGATCCACCCGCCGACAAAGCCCATCGCATGCGCGGCATGGAGCAGGTTCATCGCCACGGCTCCCGCCGAAAGCTCCTGCTCCCAGACTGGGATCTTATGCCCATGGATCGGCGAAGACAGGAGGACCACCAATGCGGGCGCCTGCCGTGCGAACTCTCCCGCCGCCTCTACGTCGCGATCGTTCCAGTCTGCCTTCTCAGCTCCCAGGATCTCGCCCAGCCTCGCGGCCAGCACATCGCGCGCTTCGTCGGGCACCACCACGAAGCGCCACGGAAAGAGCTTGCCGTGATCGGGCGTGCGCGCGGCGATCTCGATCATCTCCAGCAACTGGTCGCGGGCCGGGCCAGGCGCGGCCATCTCGCGCGGCTTGCCAGAGCGGCGGGTCTTGAGGAGCGAAAGCGGCGTGGAGCGGTCATTGAGCATGGGCCATCTAGGCGCGGCCCGCGTCCCCCGCAAATTCCGCGATTCCCATTCCCAACTCGTTGCATTTGCAACCGATGGGGCTTCACAGCCTGGCAAACCCCGTTAGGGTGACCTGCATCGGCTTCAAGCTACGGATACAAGGGGTTACGGGTCGCATGGCCAGCACGGCAGCAGCAGGAAGCGGTGTCCCCGCTGATGCGAAGACATTTCTGGGGCACCCGCGCGGCCTCTACATGCTGTTCTTCGCCGAAATGTGGGAGCGCTTTTCCTATTACGGCATGCGCGCGATCCTGATCTTCTACCTGACCAAGCACTTCCTGTTCGACAAGGACCCCGCCTACGCGGTCTACGGCGCCTACACCTCGATGGTGTATATCACTCCGGTGATCGGCGGCTATCTGGCCGATCGATATCTCGGCGCGAGGAAGGCCGTCCTCGCGGGCGGCATCTTCATCGCCATAGGGCATCTGATGATCGCCCTGGTCGAAGGGCCATCGGGCGAGCACGGCTTCTATCTCAACGGCTTCTATCTGGGGCTCGCCTTCATCATCGTCGGCACGGGCTTCCTCAAGGCCAACATCTCGGTCCTCGTCGGCCAGCTCTATCCGCGCCAGGATGTGCGGCGCGATGGCGCCTTTTCGATCTTTTACATGGGCATCAACCTGGGCGCCTTCATCGGACCCATCCTGGTCGGGTATCTCGGCGAGCGCGTAGGCTGGTCCTACGGCTTCGGCGCGGCGGGCATCGGAATGCTGCTGGGGCTGGTCGTGTTCGTCCTGTTTCGGCGCGAGCTGCATGGCGCGGGCGCGCCGGCAGACCCGGCGCTGCTCGGCGCGCGCACGGGGGCGGGCATTTCGCGCGAATGGCTTATCTATCTCGGTGGCGTTGCCGCGGTCGGCGTTTCATTCCTGCTGCTGCGCGACAAGGATCTGGTGGGCGGCATATTGAGCGTCTTCTGGCTGCTGGTGGTCGGGTTCATTCTGTATCGGGCCGTGTTCACGCTGCCGCGAGTCGATCGCCACCGCATCTTCGCCGCCTTGTACCTGATCGCGCTGTGCCCGCTTTTCTGGGCGTTGTTCGAACAAGCCGGCTCGTCGCTCAACGTGTTCACCGACGAACGCGTTGATCGCCACATCTTCGGCTGGGAAATGCCGGCATCGTGGTTCCAGTCGGTGAACAGCTTCTGGATCATCACGCTGGCGCCGCTATTCGCGGTGCTGTGGACCTGGCTCGGCAAGCGCGGCCTGGAGCCGAGCGCCCCGCTCAAATTCGCCCTGGGCTTCATCCAGATCGGGCTTGGCTTCCTGGTGCTGGTCGCGGGCGCGGGCACCGGCGGCGAAATGACTCCGATGATCTTCGTGATCCTGCTCTACCTGCTCCATTCGACCGCCGAGCTGTGCTTCTCTCCGGTAGGCTTGTCGAGCATGACAAGGCTGTCGGTCGGTTCGATGGTCGGGTTGATGATGGGCACCTGGTTCCTCTCGACGGCGGCGGGCAATTTCCTGGCCGCCAAGATAGCCCAGGCGACCGGCGGCGAGGGCGTGGACGCGGATCATGTCCTCCAAGTCTATCAGTCGATCGGCTGGTACATCATCGTTATCGGCGTGGTCGCGATCCCGGTAAGCTGGCTCATCAAGAAGCTGATGCATCTAGACACGATCGGCCGGGATCAAGCGGGCCACGGCCTGGCGGGCGAATCCCAGCTCGCCGAGCCAGCCGCGCCAGGGACGCGCACGACGAACGAGACGCTTTGAGGCACAGCGGAGGATGCAACGGAGCCGCTGATCGCAGCCGCCGGGCATTTACCGGCCTCCCTTTCCTCCTCTCGCATCCTTTGCGAAAGCCGCTTGTCGAGCGGATCGGCGAAGGGCGTTCCTCGGGTTCCAGCCGCTGATCGCCCGATCGCGCTCGTCCCAGCCTTGGCGGGGGCTGGCAGGTGCGCACGTCGCATTTGTCCTTCGCGGCGCCGATTGCCGGAGGGGCGGGCTGGTCGCTTGGCGGCGCCCGCGCTGATCGCAGGCACGCTGCTGTGGCTGGCCGAGACCGGGGCGCACCAGCCGCTCGGCACCTTGGCCGCCGGCGTCTGGCGCAGGATCAGCTAGCGCCTCACCAAATCCTCACGCGCTTCTCGGGAGCGAGATACAGCGCATCGCTCGGCTGGATGTTGAATGCCTTGTACCAGGCATCGACATTCCGGACGATGCCGTTGACGCGGAACTTGGCCGGCGAGTGCGGATCGGTCTTCAGCTGCTGGAGCTGGGCGTTTTCACGCACCTTCGCCTGCCAAGCCTGGGCATAGGCGAGGAAGAAGCGCTGGTCGCCGGTCAGCCCGTCGATCACCTTCGCCTTGCCATGCTGGGCCTGGTGCATCTGGTATGCGCCATAGGCGGCCTCGATGCCGCCGAGATCGCCGATATTCTCGCCCAGCGTCAGCTTGCCGTTGATCCTGGTGCCGGGGATCGGCTCATATGCGTCATATTGCGCGGCCAGCGCGCTGGTCCGCTCCTTGAATGCGGCCTTTGAGGCGTCGGTCCACCAATTCTCGAACTTGCCGGTGGGGCCGAACTGGCTCCCCTGATCATCGAAGCCATGCCCCATTTCATGACCGATGATCGCGCCGATCGCGCCGTAATTGACCGCCGGATCGGCGTTCGGATCGAAATAGGGCGGCTGGAGGATCGCGGCGGGGAAAGTGATCTGGTTGCTGAGGCCGCTATAGTAAGCGTTCACCGTTTGCGGCGTCATCGACCAGAGCGAACGATCGACCGGCTTGGGAAAACGCTGAAGCTGGAGCTGGTGCTGGAAATGAGCCGAGGCCATCGCATTGGCGAGGATGTCGCCGCGATCGACCTTCATCGACGAATAATCCACATATTTCACGGGATGACCGATGCGCGGCTCGAAGGCCTTCAGCTTGGCCAGCGCGGCGGTCTTCGTCGCGGCATCCATCCAGGTCGAGCCCTTGATGCGCTGCTCATAAGCGCCGCGCAGGTTCTCGATCAGCTCTCCCATCTGCTGTGCCGCCGCCGGCGGGAAGTATTTGGCGACATAGATCGCGCCTACCGCCTCGCCGAGCGCGCCGTTGACGAGCTGGATGCCGCGCTTCCAGCGGTCACGCTTGACCTGCACGCCGTTCAGCGTCCTCGAATAGAAGTCGAACCGCGCGTCGTCGAAAGCCTTGGGCAGGAAACCGGCATTGTCGCTGACGAAGCGATAAGCCAGATAGTCCTTCCAGGTGGCCAGCGGGGTCGCGGCCATGATCTTGCCCGTCTCGGTGAGCGCGGTGTTATTGGCCATGATGATCGTCGGCGCCTTGTCGATTCCGACGGTCTTGAGCATCAGCGCCCAATCGAATTCGGGGGCCTTGGCTTCCAGGCCCGCGATCGATTGCGGATCATTGATCCTGGCGATGTCACGATTTTCTTCGGGCGACCATTGCTCTTTGGCGATGGCGGTCTCAAGCGCGATGATCGCGTCGGCCTTTGCGGCGGCATCGGAAAAGCCGGCGAGCTCCTGGATCTTCGTCACATAGGCGCGATAGGCGGTGCGAAAGGCGTCGTATTTCTCGCCTTCAAGCAGGTAATAATCGCGCGGCATGCCCAGGCTGCCCTGGGAGACGACCGCCGTGTAGCGCGTCGGATCGGCGAGATCGGGGATGATCTCCATATCGACCGGCGTCGCATAGCCGATGCTCGCGAACAGCACTTGCAGCCCGGCTAGATCGTTTACTCCGGCGATGCGATCGAGGTAGGGCTTGAGCGGCGCAGTGCCGCGTGCCTCGATGCCGGCCTCGTCCATCCAGCTCGCATAGAAATCGCCAACCTGCTTGCCCGTGGCGCCATAGGCGCCGGGGTTCTTCGCCATGTCGTCCAGAATGCCGCGCACATTGGCTTCGGCCTCCAGCGTCAGCTGCGTCCCGAACCCGGCGGAGGCACGATCGGGCGCGATCTGCACCTTGTCCGCCCAGCCGCCATTGGCATGGGTCCAGAAATCGTCGCCCGGTTTGACGCCTGGCTTCTGCGCCGTCGTATCCACGCCGAAACTGCCATAGCGCGGAGGGTTTGGGGCCGTCTGCGCAAGCGCCGGCACTACGCCGACAACCAGTGCCGCGCCCGCCATCAGGCGCGCCAAAGTCTTGATCTTCATGGGGATATCCTCGTCCTCGAAACTGTATTGCACAGATATAACGCCGGGCCGGAGCGGCCGCAACGCAGATTCAACCGACGCGGTTCGCCACCAGATCGTCCACCACCACGGGGTCGGCCAGCGTGCTGGTGTCGCCCAGGGTGGACACGTCGCCTTCGGCGATCTTGCGCAGGATTCGGCGCATGATCTTGCCCGAGCGCGTCTTGGGAAGGCCGGGCGCGAACTGGATCGCATCGGGCGTCGCGATCGGACCGATCTCGGTGCGCACCCAATCGCGCAATTCCTTGCGGAGTGCGTCCGACTGCTCGACGCCGCTGTTGAGCGTGACATAGGCATAGATGCCCTGCCCCTTGATATCGTGCGGCATGCCTACGACCGCGGCCTCGGCCACCTTGGGGTGGAGCACCAGCGCACTTTCCACTTCCGCGGTGCCCATCCGATGCCCCGAGACATTTATAACGTCGTCCACACGGCCGGTGATCCAGTAATAGCCGTCCTCGTCGCGGCGGCATCCGTCGCCAGTGAAATATTTGCCGGGATAGGTGCTGAAATAGGTCTGGAAGAAGCGCGCATGATCGCCCCAGACGGTGCGCATCTGCCCCGGCCAGCTGCGCGCGATGCACAAATTTCCTTCGGTCGCCCCGTGCAGCACATTGCCCTCGGCATCGACGATCTGCGGATCGACCCCCGGAAGCGGCAGCGTCGCCGATCCAGGCTTGAGCGCAGTCGCGCCGGGCAGCGGGGTGATCATCTGCCCGCCTGTCTCTGTCTGCCACCAGGTATCGACGATCGGACAGCGGCCCTCGCCGACCACTTCGTGATACCAGCGCCATGCCTCCGGATTGATCGGCTCGCCCACCGTCCCCAGCAGTTTCAGCGACTTGCGCGACGTGGCGGTCACATAGCCATCGCCTTCACGCATCAGCGCGCGCAGCGCCGTGGGCGCGGTGTAGAGTATCTCGACCTTGTGCCGATCGATCACCTGCCAGATGCGGCTGGCGTCGGGCCAATTGGGCACCCCTTCGTACATCAGGGTCGTGCCGCCGTTCGCGAGCGGGCCATAGACGATATAGCTGTGCCCCGTGACCCAGCCGATATCCGCCGCGCACCAATAGACCTGGCCCGGCCGGTAATCGAAAACCAGCTCGTGCGTATAGCTCGCCCAGAGCAGATAGCCGCCGGACGAATGGAGCACGCCCTTGGGCTTTCCCGTAGAGCCCGAGGTGTAGAGGATGAAGAGCGGGTCCTCCGCCCCCATCGGCTCGGGCGGGCATTCGGCCGAAACCTGCGCGGCGGCCTCGTGATACCAGACGTCGCGGCCGGGCTGCATCGCAATGTCGCCGCCCGTGGCCTTCACCACGATGACGTTCTGGAGCGCGGGCGCATGCCTCGCCGCCACATCGACATTCCCCTTGAGCGGGACTTTCTTGCCCCCGCGCCGGCCTTCGTCGGCGGTCACCACGACCGCACTGTCGCAATCGGTGATCCTTCCGGCCAGCGCCTCCGGCGAGAATCCGCCGAACACCACCGAATGGATCGCCCCGATCCTGGCGCAGGCGAGCAAGGCGAACGCCGCCTCCGGGATCATCGGCATGTATATCGTAACGCGGTCGCCCTTTCGGACGCCCTCGCCCTTCAGCACATTTGCGAAGCGGCAGACTTCTTGGTGTAGCTGGCGATAGGTGTAGCTGCGTGGGGCCTCCGAAGGTTCATCGGGCTCCCACAGGATGGCGACGGCATCGCCACGCTTCGCCAGATGCCGATCGACGCAATTCGCCGAAACGTTGAGCTTGCCGTCCCTGAACCAGCTGATGTGGAAATCGCTCTCGTCGAACGACCAGTCCCCAGCGAGTTCGGGCCGCTTGATCCAGTCGAGGCGCTTTGCCGCATCGAGCCAGAAAGTGCCCGGATCGGCCAGGCTGCGGCCGTGAAGCTTCTCATATCCGGCCGCGTCCACGCGCGCCTTGCGCGCCCATTCTTCAGGAACGGGATAGACGCTGTCGGTCATGAAGCTCTCCTTGCTTGCCCTTGATAGAAGGCGCGGGACGCACCGCGCAAGCAAGGGCCGCGACAAACTGCGACAATGTTTTGCTGGAACCGAATCGCTCGCGAAACCATGTAGGCCGCATGGCCTCTCGCCCCTTTCCCTTCGCGCTTGTACTTGCGATCCCCCTTGCCGCCTGCTCGTCCGGGCCGGATTATCGTCCGCACGCCGTGAGCGAGCTGGGCGTGCCGGAGAATTACTCGGTAGCCGCAAACAGCCAGGCGCGGGAGGATGTGACGCAATGGTGGGTCAAGTTCGACGATCCGCAGCTCGCAAGCCTGGTTGATCGCACGCGCGCCGCAAACCTCGATATCGCCCAAGCCGTAATCCGCCTTCGCCAGGCGCGCGAGTCGCTCGTCCAGTCTCGCGCCAGCCTGCTTCCTACGATCGGCGCGGGCGCAGGCTATTCGCGCGGCGTGGCCATTACGGGCGGGGGCGGAGGATCGAACGACAATTTCTCGATCGGGGGCGATGTCAGCTACCAGGCCGACTTGTTCGGGGGCGTGCGCAGGGGCGTCGAGGCGGCGCGCGCAGGCTACGAATCCACCGGCTATAATTACGCCGCCGTGCTCATCTCGGTCCAGGCCGAGACGGCGCGCAACTATGTGCTCGCGCGGCGAGCCCAGGCTGATCTGGCGAATGCGCGTGAGGCATTGGCGATCCAGGACGAGAATCTCGAAATCGCAGGCTTCCGCGTCCAGGCCGGGCTCGTCTCTTCGCTCGACGCCGAACAGGCGCGCGCCAGCCGGGCGCAGACCGCGGCGTCAATTCCCTCGCTCGAAGCTAGCTATAACAGCTTCGTTTCGCGGCTCGGCGTGCTGACGGGCCAGGCCCCCGGCGCGCTCAAGGCGGAACTGGAAGTTATCAAGCCAATTCCTCGCGGTCCCGCGAGCGTCGCCACGGGAATCCCCGCGGAAACGCTGCGCCAGCGCCCCGACGTTCGCGCCGCCGAGCGCAATCTCGCCGCGGCAACCGCGCAGATCGGCATAGCCACCGCGCAGCTTTATCCTTCGCTTTCGATCGGCGGCAGCCTCGACGGCGGAGGCGGGGCGCTTTCGACGATCTTCAACGCGGTCAGCGGGCGGCTGTTCGCCAACATCGCCCAGACGATCTTCGATGGCGGCCGCACGCGCAGCCAGATCCGCTCGGCCCAAGCCGGCGCAGACGGCGCGTTCCTGACCTACAAGCAGACCGTGCTCGGCGCGCTCGAGGAAATCGAAAATGCGATCGTCGCATTGCAAGCCGCCCAGCGCCGGGAGACCGAGTTCCGCATCGCGCTCGACGCCGCCAACAACCAGACATTGCTCGCGCGGCTGCAATATCGTTCGGGCCTCACCGATTTCACTACCCTCAACCAGGCCGAAAGCAGCCTGCTCTCTGCCCGCAACGGCATTTCACAGGCGCAAGCCGACCAGGCTACCGCGCTGATTCAGCTCTATCTGGCATTGGGCGGCGGCTGGGACAGCAGCGTCACGCCTCAAGCCCCGGAACAGGCCCGCACCGATGGCAACTGACACCAAGAAGCTCGACGACTTTCTCGGCACCCCCGCGCTGCCCTGGTGGCGGCGCTATTTGAAATGGGTGCTCATCGGCTTGGGCGTCGTGCTGCTGCTCCTGCTTGGCTGGCGCATGTTCGGTGCATCGGACGAAGTCCGCTATTCGACCGCGGAAGTGGAGCGCGGCAATCTCGCGGTCACGGTTTCCGCGACGGGCAAGCTCGCGCCGACCAATCAGGTGACCGTCGGCTCCGAGCTTTCAGGCCTGGTCGAAAGCGTGACCGCCGACGTCAACGATCGCGTCGTGAAGGGGCAGCCGATCGCCTTGCTCGATACGTCGCGGCTCGACGATGCGATCGCGCAGAGCGTCGCTGCGTTGAATGCACAACAGGCGCAGGTCTCGCAGGCCGCGGCGACGGTCCAGGAATCGCAGACGCAGCTCGCGCGGCTCGAGGAAGTCTATCGCCTGTCGGGCGGACGCGTCCCCGCCAAGGTCGAGATGGAACAGGCCCGCGCTGCGGTCGCCCGCGCGGTCGCGGCCCGGCGCGCCGCCCAGGCCAATGTCGCCTCCGCCCGCGCCGCGCTCTCTTCGAACCAGACCCAGCGCTACAAGGCGGTCATCCGCTCGCCGGTCAACGGCGTGGTCCTCGCGCGCCAGATCGAGCCGGGCCAGACCGTCGCAGCCTCGTTCAGCGCGCCGACCCTGTTCGTGATCGCCGAGGATCTCTCCGCGATGGAGCTACAGGTTTCGATCGACGAAGCCGATGTCGGATCGGTCCAGCAGGGGCAGACCGCGAGTTTCACGGTCGACGCCTTTCCCGGCAAGACCTTCCCCGCGACGATCACGCGCGTCGATCTCGGCTCCAACCTGACCGCGACGGCCGCGACCGCTAGTAGCACCAGCGCGACGGCGACCCAGGTTGTGTCCTACGCGGCGACGCTCAGCGTCTCGAATACCGATCAACAACTAAGGCCCGGCATGACCGCGACCGCGGAGATCACTACCCAGGCCAAGCCCAATGTGCTGCTCGTGCCCAATGCGGCGCTTCGCTTCACGCCGGCAGCGGCGGGCGGCGGCGGCAACAGCGGCATCGCCGGCGCGCTCGTGCCTCGCGGCGGACGGCGCGGCAATCAGAACACGAAGACCGCCACGGTCGGCCGCGGCGCAACGCAGACCGTTTATATCCAAGGAGCCGACGGCAAGCCCCAGCCTGTGGAAGTCACCACCGGCGATACCAATGGCACCGTCACCGAAGTCACCGGCGGCAAGCTGAAGCCGGGCGACAAGGTGATCACCGGCCAGCTCTCCGCCAACAGCGGCGGTCAACGCTCGGGACAACGCCGCCAGGGCGGTGGCGGCCAGAGCGGCGGCGGCCAAGGCGGAGGTCAGCGTGGCGGCCAGTGAGTCGCCCCTGATCCAGCTGCGGAACGTCACCAAGGTCTATGGCGAAGGCGCAACGCAATTCCAGGCGCTGAAGGGGATTGATCTCGATATCCAGGCCGGCGATTTCGTCGCGGTGATGGGACCTTCCGGATCGGGCAAGTCGACGACGATGAACATCCTCGGCTGCCTCGACGTGCCTTCGGCGGGCGAGTTCCGGTTCAAGGGCGTACATGTCGAGCAGCTCGGTCGCGATCAGCGCGCGCTGCTGCGCCGCAAATATCTCGGCTTCGTGTTCCAGGGCTTCAACTTGCTCGCGCGGACTTCGGCGCTCGAAAATGTCGAGCTGCCTCTCGTCTATCGCGGCGACGGCAAGGCGGCTCGGCGCGAAACGGCGATGGCCGCGCTGGAAAAGGTCGGGCTCGACAGATGGTGGGATCACACGCCCGCCGAATTGTCCGGCGGCCAGCAGCAGCGCGTCGCGATTGCCCGCGCGATCGTGACCAACCCGGACGTGCTGCTCGCGGACGAACCCACGGGCAATCTCGACAGCGAGCGCTCGATCGAAATCATGGAATTGCTCACCGACCTCAACAAGACGGGCAATATCACTGTGTTGATGGTCACGCACGAGCCCGACATGGCCGCCTTCGCGCGCACGCTCGTCCATTTCAAGGACGGGCTGGTCGAGCGGATCGAGCATAAGAGCAGGACTGCGGCCTGATGTTCGGCACTACCTTCCTCCTCGCCGTCCGCTCGATCCTGCGCCACAAATTGCGCTCGATCCTGACGGCGCTGGGCATCATTATCGGCGTCGCGGCGGTGGTTACGATGGTCACGCTCGGCAAGGCTACCACCGCTGCGGTCCAGCAGCAGATATCGTCGCTGGGCACCAACATCCTCCAGGTCCGCCCAGGCCAGGGCTTCGGGCGCGGCGGCGGGGGGCCACGCCCGTCCGATTTCGAGGAAGACGATGTCGAGGCCGTGCGCGAGCAGATCGCGGGCGTGCTCGCGGTCGCCCCGCAGGCCCAGTCCACCGCGACGGTGATCTATAACGGCGCGAACTGGTCGACGACTATCAACGGCACCACGATGGATTTCTTCCGCGTCCAGCCCTGGCCGCTGTCGAGCGGCCGTATCTGGAACCGCACCGAGGAACTGGCGGGCAAGGCCGTCTGCATCATCGGCAATACGGTGCGCACCAATCTCTTCCGCGGCGGCGAGGCGGTGGGCGAGCGGCTGCGCGTCAACGGCGTCTCCTGCGACGTGATCGGCGTGCTCACTGCGCGCGGACAGGCGGGCTTCGGGGGCGATCAGGATGATGTGATCATCATGCCGATCAAGCAGGTCCAGCGCCGCTTCAGCGGCAACCGCGACATTCGTTTGATGCTCGTCGGCACCGATCCCGATTTCGACAGCGCGCAGGTCCAGGCCGGCATCACCGATCTGCTGCGCGAACGGCGCAATATCTCCGGCGGCAAGCAGGACGATTTCAACATCTTCGACACCGCGCAAATCAGCGCGACCCTGACGGGCACGACGACCTTGCTTACCCAGATCGTCGCTGCGGTTGCCGGGATCAGCCTGATCGTCGGGGGGATCGGGATCATGAACATCATGCTGGTATCGGTCACCGAGCGTACCCGCGAGATCGGCATCCGCCTGGCGATCGGCGCGGTGGCGAGCGAAGTGCTGATGCAGTTCCTGGTCGAGGCGGTCGTGCTGTCGATGCTCGGCGGCGTCATAGGACTGTTGCTCGCGCAGCTTGCCGTGGGGCTGATGTCGTATCTGGGCGGCCTGCCCTTCCTCTTCGACTTGCAGATCAACCTGATCGCCTTCGCCATATCGGCGGTGATCGGGATCGTCTTCGGCTATTTCCCGGCGAAGCGCGCCGCGAGCCTCAACCCGATCGACGCGCTGCGGCACGAATAGCGGTCATTTGCCGTCCGTCCGCAGCCCATAGAGCGCGCGCAATTCCTCCAGGTCCTCGCGGGTATCGATATCGACGAGTTCGGCCGGCGTGGTCACCACATGGCGCCCGCGCGTGATCAACTCGCGCGCGCCTTCGTCGCCATGCAGACCGAGCAGCGCTTCGAAATGCGCCTTGCCGAACAAGGCCGGGGGCATCGGCCACTCGCCGTCGCTTGAGGCGACGATCGTGTCCGGGCCATGTGCCGCGTCGAACAGCCGCAGGATATGCGCCGCCGTGACTCGCGGCATATCGGCCAGCGCCACGAGCACATAATCGCAGCCCAACTCCTGCGCGCGCGCGACGCCGTGGCTCAGCGAGCGCCCCTGGCCAAGCGACGGATCGCGGTTCTCGACCACATCGTAGCCGAGCGCGGCGAAATCGAGCCGCGTGTCGGAAACCACTGCAATGCGAGCGCCAAACGGAATATTCTCCAGCGCAGTGGCGACATGATAAGCCAGCGGCTTGCCCAGGAAGGGCTCGCTCAATTTGTCGCCCTCGAAGCGCAGCGAGCGCCCTGCGGCAAGCAGCACGAGGGCGACTTGCTCAGGCTCAAGCATGAAAGTGCTTCACCATCGAAGCCGCGATAGACAGCCCTATCTCCGCGGGGCCGATCGCGCCGAGATCCAGTCCTGCCGGCCCCTCGATCCGCGCCACATCCGCTTGCGAAAAGCCAGCCGCCGCCAGCCGCTCGAGCCGAGCCGCGTGACTGCGTCGCGAGCCGAGCGCGGCGACATAGCCTGTGGGCGCGGCCAGCGCCACGGCAAGCGCCGCATCGTCGATCTTGGGATCGTGGCTGAGCGTCACCACGGCCGTGGCGCGATCCGGCCTCAGCGCCGCGATCGCTTCATCGGGCCAACGATCGTCGAGCATCACTCCAGGGAAGCGTTCGGAGGTCAAGAATCTCCCGCGCGGATCGATTACGGTGCACGAAATGCCCAGCTCGCGCGCAAGCCCCGCAAGCGTCTGGGCGATCTGCACCGCGCCGACGATCAGCAGCCGCCGCGGCGGATCGTAGCGGTTGACGAACTCGCCGTCGCCCAGCGCACTTAGTCCGGAAGCCAGATCGGTGCCGACTTCGATCGGCTCCCCCGCATCCCGCGCCCGCTGGATCGCCTCGAACAATTCCGGGGGAAAGCCATGGCCCGACACCGGCTGCACCAGCACCGCGATTTCGCCGCCGCATGGCAGCCCGACTTCCCACGCCGCGGCATCGGCGACCCCGTAAGTTCTGACCAGCGCGGGTGCGCCCGCGATCACTTCGGCGGCGGTCGCGAGAATGTCGGTCTCGACGCACCCGCCCGATACCGACCCCTCGAAGCGCCCATCGCCATGCACGATCATGTGGCTGCCGCGCGGGCGGGGCGCGGAACCCCAGGTCGAGACCACCGTCGCCAGCGCCATGGGCGCGCCCCGCCAGGCGCGCGCGGCGGCGATCACGCTATCGTTTTCGGCCACGCTTCGCCTCGCTCCCGTCACACATTTCCGCTATCGACTAGCGCGTGATGCGCAGGGTGGCGAGATCGTTGATTATGGCGGCATGGCTGACGGCGGGGGGCTGCGCGACGGCGGATCGCGGCATCGATACCGGACCATTGATCATCGCGCATCGCGGTGCGAGCGGCGAGCGGCCCGAGCATACGCTCACCGCTTACGATCTCGCGATCCGGCAAGGCGCCGATTATATCGAGCCCGATCTGGTGCCTACCAAGGACGGGCATCTCGTGGTGCGCCACGAAAGCAATATCGTCGAGACCACCGATATCGCGAAGCATCCCGAATTCGCTTCGCGCCGCACGACCAGGACGATCGACGGCGTGACCGAGACAGGCTGGTTCACCGAGGATTTCACCCTCGCCGAACTCAAGACGCTGCGCGCGATCGAACGGCTGCCCCAGCTTCGCCCAGCCAACATGCGGTTCAACGGTCAGGACGAGATCCCGACGCTCGACGAGGTCATCGCGCTCGCCAAGCGCTCCAGCGTGGAGACGGGACACACTATCGGCATCTATCCCGAGACCAAGCACCCGACCTATTTCGCCAGCCTCGGCCTGCCGATCGAGCCGGCTCTGCTCCGCGCGTTGAAGGCCGCGGGCTGGGACCGGGCCGATGCGCCGGTGTTCATCCAGTCCTTCGAAGTAAACAATCTGAAGGCCCTGGCGAAGCAGACGCAGGTGCGGCTGATCCAGTTGATCAAGCCGGCGACAGCGCCCGCCGACGGCTCCTATGCCAGTTATCGCGAAATGACCGCGCCTGCCGCGCTTCGGGACATCGCCGCGTATGCGCATGGCATCGGCCCCGAACTTGGCCTGATCCTCGGCGCCGATGGCAAGGCCACGACATTGGTTACGGACGCGCACGCCGCGGGGCTCAAGGTCCATCCCTGGACCTTTCGCGCGGAGAATGTGTTCCTCCCTACGAACTACCGGACCGGCACCAATCCCGTGGAGCATGGCAGGCTGCTCGAAGCGATGCAGTTCTTCATCGGCCTGGGCATCGATGGTTTGTTCACCGATTATCCCTATATCGGATCCCAGGCGCGCGCCTCGGCTCTCCGAGCGCCCGCAAAGTGAGGGCTGAAATGCGCAAGATACTGATTCCGTTGATCGTGGCCCTGCCCCTGCTTTCCGGCGGCTGCATCGCCAAGACGATCGTCGACGTCGTCACGCTGCCGGTCAAGGTCGGCAGCCAGGCTGCGGACTGGGCGACCACGAGCCAGGAAGAGTCCGACCGCAATTACGGCCGCGAGATGCGCAAGAAGGAAGCCGCGGAGGGCAAGGAAATGAAGCGCCAGGCCGAGGAAGAATCGCTGCGCGAGGCCGAGCTGAAGGAAAAGCAAAAGAACGACCGCAAGCGCAAAAGGCGCGACGACAATCGGTGAGCCTGTTCTCCTGCGAAAGCAGAAGCCCAGGAACCGCTCGCCGCTCTAGACTCCTGCTTTCGCAGGAGAACTTGAATTTCCTAAAACCTTAGCCACTGCGCGTAAAGTCTCTGGCTTCATCTGCACGAACAAATGGCCGCTGTGAATCTCGATCGCGCGGGCATCAGAACCCTCCTCCTCGCGGCAGATCAGCCCGTTGACCAGACCGTCGCTGCGGCTCCAGATCGCCGTGGCGGGGACAGGGAGCGGGCGCGCGGCCTCTTCGAGCCTCGCCGCCACGGCGGCATCGCCGATCCTCTCACCGGTCAGCAGCTCGAACGGGCGCCAGACATTGGTGGCGGTCGGCGGGCCGGCAAAGGGCGAGCTGATCGTGATGACTTCGCGCACCAGTTCCGGGCGCCGATGCGCCGCGAGCCGCGCCATGATCCCGCCCAGCGAGACTCCGATCAGCGTAACCTTCTCACCCGTCTCGGCGTGGATCTCCTCGATGCGGGCGATCAGCCTTTCATTGTCGGCGCCCACGGTGCGCACACCGAAATTGCGCTGCAGCCCCCAGCCATAAGCGCGGTAGCCGAGCTTGTGGAGCAACGCCCGCAGCGCGAAGTTCGAGCGGTCCGAATTGAACAGTCCCGGCAGCACCAGCACCGGTCTGCCGTCCCCCGCGGGCAAGCCCGAGGCCCATCCGCCGAGGCCGAGGCGGACGATCGTCCAAGCCGCACGCGGCCATTCCAGCGCCATCGCCAGCCTTGGCGGCGGATCGTCTCGCGTGCGCGGCACCGGCAGCATGTTCAAAGCCTCATTTCATCCCAAGCACTTGCCATGCTATGCCACGCCGCATGGCCGATGACACGCATGTGCTGGATCGCCCGCCCGAAGGCGCGGCGCCCGACTGGACGATCCCGCAGGACTGGCAGGGCTATACGCCCGAGGAACATGCCACCTGGGACGTACTGTTCGCGCGCCAGGCGAAACTGCTCCCCGGCCGCGCGTCGAAAGCCTATCTGAACGGTCTGGATGCACTGCGCCTGTCGGACGGCGGCATCCCCAATTTCGAGGAGCTGAGCGAGCGGCTGATGAAGCTGACCGGCTGGCAGGTGGTCGCCGTGCCGGGGCTGGTGCCCGACGATGTGTTCTTCGATCACATGGCCAATCGCCGCTTCGTCGCCGGCAACTTCATCCGCCGTCCGGATCAGCTCGATTACATCCAGGAGCCCGACGTCTTTCACGACGTGTTCGGACATGTGCCGATGCTCGCCGACCCGGTGTTCGCCGATTATCTCGAAGCCTATGGCCGCGGGGGCAACCGCGCGCTCGAACTGGGCGCGCTCAAGCAACTCGGCCGGCTATACTGGTACACGGTGGAGTTCGGGTTGATCGAGGAAGAGGGCGACCTGCGCATCTATGGATCGGGCATCGTTTCAAGCTTCGCCGAGAGCGTGTTCGCGCTCGAGGATCGCAGCCCCAACCGCATCGGCTTCGATCTCAGGCGCGTGATGCGCACCGAATACCGGATCGACGATTTCCAGCAGAATTATTTCGTCATCCCGAGCTTCGACGAGCTGCTGCGCGTGACGATCGAAACCGATTTCGCGCCGCTCTATCGCGAAATCCTCGCCCAGCCCGACATCCCCATCGCCGCAATCCTCCCCGGCGACCGCGTGATCACGCGCGGGACCCAGGAATATGCGGCGTCACGGAAATGAGACTTAATCCATTCGCCCGCGTGCATCACACCCAGCACAATGACGAACCAGAACTGACGCTTGCACGATCGCTGGAGGATATGAGCGCAAAGACCGCGCTGCACAACGAAACCTGGCGCATGGATAGGGCCATATGGGCGGCGGACCTTGATCTCGGATTCATCACATTCACCAACGAACGCAAATGGATCATCACCGCACCCGTGCAGGTGATCGGTACTTTCAACAGTGAAGACAATTCCTGGCTTTGGGGCTGGGATCACCCCTCGATACCCGCACCGCTGGCGAGCACGCGCAGCGCGCACGGGATTTCGGCGAGAAGTATCGCCTGGAGCGCTATACGACTCGCAAGATCGTATCCAGCGAGTCGGAGGCTTGGCATTTCACGGCACTCGCTAGCTATCTCGCTGGAGCGCAAGGTGGCTATCGCGGACCCAGCGGAAGCACCTTCGTGTTCATGACCTTCGGAGATGTCACTATCACGAAGCCTTGAGCGCAGATCGCGCGCCTTGGCGCGGGTGCGGCGGCCAATTCAAATCGCATTCTCGGCAGTGACTACGGAAGCAGAAAAATGGCGAGATCAGGCCTATTTCTCGCCATGCCCCTCGGCGAGATATTCGTCCGAGCGCATTTCCATCAGCCGGCTGACCGTCCGGTCGAATTCGAAGCGGCCGTCGCCGGTTTCGTAGAGATGCTCGGGCTGCGCATCGGCGGCCGCGAGCAGCTTCACGCGATGCTCGTACAGCGCGTCGATCAATGTGACGAAGCGCGCCGCCTCGTTGCGATTCTCCGGGCCGAGCTTGGGCACGCCGACCAGGATGATCGTGTGGAAGCGGCGCGCGATCGCCAGATAGTCCGCAGCGCCGCGCGCATCGCCGCATAGTCGCTTGAACGAGAATACCGCGACGCCCTTCAGGCATTTGGGCACATGGATTTCACGCGCGCCCTGCACTGCCAGGTCGCACGCCGGCACATGGGCGCGATCCTCGGGCGGGTAATCGGTCAGGCGGAAAAATGCGCCGGAAAGCTGCACGGTCGCCTCCGGTCCATTGGGCACCAGCCAAGTCTCCATGCTGCCCAACCGATCGAGCCGGTAATCGACCGGCCCGTTCAGCGGGAGCACGTCCATCCGCGTTTCGATCAGCGCGATGAAGGGCAGGAACAGCTGCCGGTTGAGCCCGTCCTTGTAGAGATCGCCCGGCACCCGGTTCGACGTGGCGACGATGGTCAGCCCGTGGCGCATCATCTCGGTGAACAGGCGCGAGAGGATCATCGCATCCGCGGGATTGTTGACCACCATCTCGTCGAACGCGAGCAGGCGGATATCCTCGGCCAGCCCCTCGGCCACCGCTATCACGGGATCCCGCGTGTCCCTCTTGCGCTCCTCGTTGAGCAGCGCATGCACTTCGAGCATGAATTCATGGAAATGGACGCGGCGCTTGCGGCGGATCTCCAGGCAATCGAAGAACAAGTCCATCAGCATGGACTTGCCCCGCCCGACTCCACCCCACAGATAGATTCCGCGCGGTGGTTCGGGAGCGCGGCCCAGGGCGCGCCACAGGATGCTGCCTTTCTTGGGCACCGCTTCAAGGTGCGAGGCGAGGATGTTGAGGTGAAGCGCGGCGGCCTCCTGCTCGGCATCGGGCTTGAGCTCCCCCGCCGCGACTAGCGCGCGGTAACGCTCCAGAACCCCGCTCATTCCCAACCGCCCTTAAACCCGCTCATGCTGAGCTTGTCGAAGCACCCTTCGACAAGCTCAGGGCGAGCGGTGGAAAAAAATGTCACGAGCCCGGCTTGCGAACCGTGCCGGAGAAGCTGGCGATCGTCGCCTCGCCTTGCACGATCAGCCCGCGCATGAAGAGGAAGCGCCGCGTCTGGCGCAACAATTCGACGCGCGCTTCGACTGCGCCGGCCGATACCGGAGCGCCCGCGATGAACTGGGCGGAAAGATCCAGCGTCGCGGCAGTGCCCGCGGTCAGCACGCCATAGCTGCGACCCGCCGCGAAGAGCGCCATGTCCATGAAGCCGAGCAGCGCCCCGCCATGCACGTCGCCCCGCAGGTTCGAATGCGCATGCTGCGGCGTAAAGCGGACGCGGGCGAGGCCGTCCGCCACCAGAACCGAAAATGGCCCGAACAGGCTGTTGAACCGAGTCGTGTCGCTCAGCGACCAGCGCTTCCAGCCTGAAAGCTCGGGATCGTCCTCGTAAACGAAGCGATGCTGCCCCGCCTGGCCGGAGTCGCCTTCGGTCAAAGCGTGCGCTCGGCTTCCATCTTCTTGATCTCGGCGATCGCCTTGGCCGGGTTGAGCCCCTTGGGGCAGACGTTCGCGCAGTTCATGATCGTGTGGCAGCGATAGAGGCGGAATGGGTCCTCGAGCTGGTCCAGCCGCTCGCCCGTCATTTCGTCGCGGCTGTCGGCGAGCCAGCGATACGCCTGGAGCAGGATCGCGGGTCCCAGGAACTTGTCGCTGTTCCACCAATAGCTCGGGCACGAAGTGGAGCAGCAGGCGCACAGGATGCACTCGTAAAGGCCATCGAGCTTGTCGCGCTGCTCGGGCGTCTGCAGCCGTTCCTTGCCGGAGGGCGTCGAGGTGACCGTCTGCAGCCAGGGCTTGATCGAGCTGTATTGCGCATAGAAGTGCGTGAAATCGGGAACCAGGTCCTTGATCACGTCCATGTGCGGCAGCGGCGTAATGCGGATATCGCCCTTGATGTCCTCAATCGCGGTGGTGCAGGCCAGGCCGTTGCGGCCGTCCATGTTCATCGAGCAGGAGCCGCAAATCCCCTCGCGGCACGAGCGGCGGAAGGTCAACGAGGCGTCGGTCTCGGACTTGATCTTGATCAGCGCGTCGAGCACCATGGGCCCGCATTGATCGAGGTCGACCTCGAACTTGTCGTAGCGCGGATTTTCGCCGGCATCGGGATCGTAGCGGTAGATCTTGAAGGTCTTGACGCGCTTGGCGCCCGGCGCCGCCTTGTGCTCCCTGGCCTTCCCGTTGATCTTGCTGTTCTTGGGCAGGAGAAATTCGGCCATCACGCGTTCCTTGTGCTGGGCGCGCGATAGCCAATCGGCGCGGGCGGCTCAACACCTATGACGCGTCTCAGATAACGTCGAGCACCAGCCCCTGCGCGCGGGCTTCCTCGGCCTCGATGTACCAATTGGCCGGGGCCCGCTGGCAGAGGTCTTCGAACGACACGCATGACCCGGCGACGATGTCGCGAAAGCCTTCTTCCTCGATGCGCACCGATTCCTCGATCTCGTGCAGGGAAGCCTTCAACCCCGCCACGCAGCTCTTGAGCGGGCCGGAGAGTTCGATCGTCTTGGTGATGCTGCGCTCATGCACCATGATCCGCGTGCCGCGCGTCAGGAAACGCTTGTCGACCGGAAAGCTCGCCATGAAGGTCGCCCCCGCGGAATAGACCGCGACCTTGCCAAGGAAAATCATCTCTCGCCCGGTATATTCGCGGATCAGGCGCAGTTCGTCGCCCATCAGCCGGGCGACTTCGGGATCCCCGCCGAGCGTAGAGACCGCCACGACCAGCGGCCCGTCCACCGGTGCGGCGGTGAGCTGAGCGCGGAAGCTCTGGTACATGTCATGGTCGACCGGACCCGACAGGTGAATGTGGGGCGTGCTGAGCAGCGGATAGAGCGGGGCGCGGCTTTCAGGCGCGCGCGGAACGGGCGCCACAGCGGGCGCGGGCATTTCGGTCGGTTCGGTCATGGCGTGCGAAACCGTCGCCGGCGGCGCAGGTTCCAAGGGAATCGATGCGGGCAGCGGCACAAAGCTTCGTGTCGACGCTAGTTCGCGCTGCTTCTCTTCGCGCCGGACCAGCATCCGGCGCACGACGAACGAGAAACCGAAAGTGATCAGCACGCCCAGGATTATCTGGACGAGGCGGTTCTTGAAGCCGCCGGGGAGCACCTTCTCCACGGCGGCGGGGATCTGGTGCTCCAGATCGCCGGGAATCAGCCGCTCGAGCAGCGTCTCTTGCCGCTCGGCCAAGCTATCCGCCCTTCAGCGCGTCGGTAGCCGGGCGGCCGACAGGCTCAGTCGCGGTCTTGGGCATCCGCGCTTCCAGGGGCGCGAGCCAGGTCGAGACCTTCGCGCCGATGCTCACCTGCGGATTCGAAGGCTGAAGACGCGCGCTGCCCTCCCATTCGCCGATCAACGCACGCGCCTCTTCCGATGCCTTGTCGAGCGTCTGCGCCTTTCGCAGCCCGCGATTGATCATTGCATCCCCGAAAAACGTCCAGTCATTCTCCGCCAGGCAGCCGAACGAAGGCCGATCCGAGGAAGCCGCGGTGAACAGGGCCGTGGTGTCGCTGGACAGCGCCGGTACGAAGATCCCCGAATAACAGGCTGAGAGGATCAGCACGCGATTCTTGATGCCCAGTTCGTCCAGCAGCCCCGCCAGCCGCTCGGGCGCGAGTATGCCATAGCCCTGGTTGCCGTCATGATAGGCGATGCCGACCTTGGCGCCGTGGCTGGTCGTGTAAAGGACGAGCACGTCCTGTTCCTTGTCCATCAGCTCAGCGACGCGGGCCAGGCCCAGCGTGAGGCTGGTCAGGCTGCCATTGGGAAGCGTGCTCGGACCCTTGCCGTCGCTGCCGCCCAGCACGAGCGTGCGGCCCACGGCATCGTAGCGGCGGCCGAGCACCTTGCCGGCCTCGCGCGCTTCGCGGCCGAACACCGGATCGCTGTCGAGCGCGACCGCGACCACATAGGCATCGACCACGCTTTTGCGCTGAGACGCCAATGCGGCGAGCGCCTTCGTGAGGCGCCGATTGTCCTCCAGCATCCACTTGGCGGTGCGGCCGCGCTGGAGTTCGGGGCCGGAAGCCAGGCCTTCGACTGGCCCCTGTCCCGAAACGATGCCGGGCCATTTGGCGGACTTGTCTGCCGGCGGGACCTGCGCCGCGGCGGGCGCGGTGACGAGAAGCGCGAAAAGCGAAGCGAACAGGTAACGCATGGTCGGAAAGCCCCCGGCGATTTGGTTAACGCCAGTCTCGCGGGTGCGGGGGCGGAGTCAAGTTGGTACTGCGCGGCTCAGTCCGCCTCCGGGACGAGAAAGGTTATAACCTTGTGCTTACATTGCCGCGCGACTATGTTGTCCACGAAGGAGCGAGCGATGCAAACCGCACTGCGCAAGATGGGAAATTCGACCGGCATGATCGTGCCTCGTGCATTGTTGGCCGAGATGGGAGTGAGCGCGGGAACCGCCTTTGAACTGAAGGTGGAGGACGGCAAGCTCGTCGGGTCTCCCATCCGGCGAGTGCGCGAAGGCTGGGAAACGGATGCCGCCCAGGTCGGGAGCGAACCGTTGACTGAAGACGAGCGGGATTGGATAGCTTTCGGCAACGAAGCCGACGACGAACTGCGTTGGTAACGCGCGGCGAGATTTGGCTCTGCGCGCTCGATTCGACGGTCGGTCGCGAGATCAAAAAGACGCGGCCTTGTCTGATTGTTTCCCCCGACGAAATGAACCGGGGCCTCTCGACGTTGATCGTCGCGCCGCTAACCAGTGGCAGTCGCCTGACCCGCTTCCGCATTCCAGTCCGTTTCAGGGATGGCGATGGCCTGATACTGCCAGATCAAATGCGCACGATAGACCGCGCCCGGTTGGTAAAGAATGTGGGGCGAGTCGATGCCGAAACGCTGCGCGCGACGATGGAAGTTCTAAACGAGATGTTCGCGGTGTGAAGTGATCGTCGCGTGCAACTTGACACATTACGATTTGTGGCTAGATTAGTGCCGTGCAGATAGACAGCATCCGGCACAAGGCGCTTCGGCAGTTTGTGGAGACCGGCAAGCCGAAGGGCTTGAAGGCCAACGTGGCCGATCGTCTGCGCAAGATGATCGCCTTCCTGGTTGCGATCGACACTGTGGAGGAACTGTCTACGCCGCCCAATTGGGGTGCGCATCCGCTCACGGGCGATCGGGCGGGTTGCTGGTCGCTTACCGTTACGAAGAACTGGCGCCTGACGTTTAGGCTGACCGACGAACTGACCGTCGCCGATTTGGATTTGGAGGATTATCACTGATGGCCATCACCATTTCGTCCACCTTCGCCATCCATCCCGGCGACTGGCTCCGCACCGAAATAGTCGAGGCGCACGGCCTGAACGTGACCGATGCCGCGAGGCACCTTGGCGTGACGCGTCAGGCGATGAGCGCGTTGCTCAATGGCCGCGCTGGGCTATCCGCCGATATGGCGATCCGGTTCGAGAAGGCATTTGGCGTGAAGGCGGATACGATGCTTCGCATGCAGACGGCGCATGAACTGGCGCAAGCTCGGGCGCATGCGGATGAGATTCGCGTGGAGCGGTTCAGGGACGCCGCTTGAGCGTGATTACTTAGTGCTATGCTTCCGAAATCCGTTTCGAACCCAAATAAATGTTCCAAACAGAACGATCAACGCCGCAGGAATCCCTCCACCAACCATTGCTGCAAAATCTCTACGTTCGCTTTGGTCAATGACTTCTTGGATGGCTTCGGCGGCACCATAATCGCGCAACAGCGTCCTAGAGAGTTCGCCCATATCGGGGCCACGAGCTTCCCCGGAAGATGGATCGAGCACACGTTTATATATCCCGTCAGCGCGAATTTGAGCGCTTTTGGCGCGAGAATATGACTCAATAAAAGTCCACGACCAAAAAATTGTCCACGGCAAAACCGTCACTAAGGCAAGTCTCAACCAACCTGAGTCAAGGTTGCTAGCCCGCCAAAATTTCACTCAATAAACCCGCTTCTTCGGCTTGATATATTCGATCGCATCCGTGAGCGTGTAATCATGCACCGGGCGGTAATCGATTGCAGTCGATCCGCCCTTGCCGCCCCAGCCCTCGAACGTCGCCACCGTGTGTTTCATCCATTCGTCGTCGTGACGATCGGGGAAGTCCTCGTGCATATGCGCGCCGCGCGATTCCTTGCGGTTGGCGGCGCATTCCATGGTCACCACGGCCTGGCTGATGAGATTGTCGAGCTCGAGCGTCTCGACCAGGTCGGTGTTCCAGATCAGCGAGCGGTCGGTCACGCCGACATCCTCGAAGCTGCGATAGACCTGGCCGATCTTCTCGACGCCCTCGGCCAGCAAGGCGCTGTCGCGGAAAACCGCGCAGTTGCGCTGCATCGTCCGCTGCATGTCGGCACGGATCGCCGCAGTGGGCGTGGCGCCCTTTGCATTGCGGAAATGATCGAGGCGCGTGAGCGCATATTCCTCTGAGCCCGCCGGCAGCGCATTATGGGGCGTGCCGGGCTTCAGGATTTCCTTGAGGCGCAGGCCGGTTGCGCGCCCGAACACGACGAGGTCGATCAGCGAGTTCGACCCCAGGCGGTTGGCGCCGTGGACCGAGACGCAGGCCGCTTCGCCTATCGCGAACAGGCCGGGGACCACGGCATCCGGATTACCATCCTTATTATGGACGACCTCGCCGTGATAATTGGTCGGGATGCCGCCCATATTATAATGGACGGTCGGGACGACCGGCAGCGGCTGGCGAGTCAAATCGACGCCGGCGAAGACCTTGCCGGTCTCGGTGATGCCGGGCAGGCGTTCGTGCAGGATCTTGGGATCGATGTGGTTCAAGTGAAGGAAGATATGGTCCTTCTCCTTGCCGACGCCGCGCCCCTCGCGCATCTCCATCGCCATCGAGCGTGAGACCACATCGCGCGAGGCAAGGTCTTTCGCCGACGGAGCATAGCGCTCCATGAAGCGCTCGCCCTCTGAGTTGGTCAGGTAACCGCCTTCGCCGCGCGCGCCCTCGGTGATCAGCACGCCGGCGCCATAGATGCCGGTCGGGTGGAACTGGACGAACTCCATGTCCTGCAGCGCGATGCCCGCGCGCAGGGCCATGCCGTTGCCGTCGCCGGTGCAGGTGTGCGCCGAAGTCGCGGACTGATAGATGCGCCCGCCGCCACCCGTTGCCAGCACGACCGCATGGCTGCGGAAACGATGGATCGAGCCGTCTTCCATGCAGAGCGCGATCACGCCGCGGCACTGACCATTTTCCATGATCAGATCGAGCGCAAAATATTCCACATAGAAGTCGGCGTCGTACTTCAGGCTCTGCTGATAGAGCGAATGGAGCATCGCATGGCCGGTGCGGTCCGCCGCGGCGCAGGTGCGCTGCACGGGAGGGCCTTCGCCCATATTCTGCATGTGGCCGCCAAACGGGCGCTGGTAGATCGTGCCATCCTCGTTGCGGCTGAATGGCACGCCGGCATGTTCCAGCTCGTACACCGCCTGAGGCGCTTCACGGACCATATATTCGATTGCGTCCTGGTCGCCGAGCCAGTCGGAGCCCTTGACCGTGTCGTACATGTGCCACGACCAGTGATCGGGCGAATTATTGCCCAGGCTCGCCGCGATGCCGCCCTGCGCCGCCACCGTATGGCTGCGCGTCGGAAACACCTTGGTGATGCACGCGGTTTTCAGGCCCGCTTCGGCGCAGCCCATCGTGGCGCGCAGCCCCGATCCGCCCGCGCCGACTATGACGGCGTCATAGGTGTGATCGATAATCTTGTAGGCGGCCGTGGCCATCAGATCGCTCCGGCAGTGAACGCGGTCTTGAGGATCGCGAAAATCGCAGTAGTCGCGGCGGCCAGCGTGAAGAAATTCAGCGCGACCAAAGCGACCACGCGGGTCTCGTCATGCTGATAATCCTCGATCACGACCTGGAGCCCCAGGCGGAAATGATAGAAGGTCGAGACGACCAGCAGGATCAGCGGCACCGCCACAAAGGTCTGGCCCGCCCAGGCATGGACCGTCTCCCAATCATAGCCTGGCAGCAGCGCGATGCTGAGCACGAACCAGAGCACGAGGATCAGGTTCGATCCCGCGGTGAGCCGCTGGTGCCACCAGTGATGCGTGCCCTCATGCGACGAGCCCAGCCCGCGCACGCGGCCGATTGCGGTTCCGTCACCCATTGCTCTTCTCCACGATCCAGACCCAGAAGGCCGCGGTGGCGAGCACCGAGAAAACGAAGGTCGCAAGCGCAGTGCGCTTGTTGCCCTTGAGCTCCAGATTGGCTCCCGCGTCGAGGAACAAATGCCGCACGCCCGAGGCCATGTGCTGGAAGAACGCCCAGCTGAGGCCGACGCCAATGATCCAGCCCAGGATGTTCAGCTTGCCCGAGTTCAACGTGAAGACGTCCAGGAAGCCGGCATAGGCCGACGGGCCGGTCGCCATTGCAACCAGCCAACAGACGAACAGCAGCGTGCCGATCGTGGCCATCCCGGTGCCGGTTGCGCGGTGGACGATCGAGGCAGTCATCCCCGGGCCCCATTTCCATATCGAGAGATGGGGAGAAAGCGGGCGCGCTTCGTTGCGGACATTGGCCAAATGGCGTTCCTTTCGGGTCGTTGCCGCCTCCTTAGTCCGGCGCTCGGGGGATGCAAGCCGGATGCTTCGCCGGAGCTATTGGCTAACTCCCTCTTAACCACTTCAGCGCATAGCTTTCGTCAAAGGATCGGGCCGCATGGCTGCCCGCGCGAAGGGGACTTTCCGTGACGATTGCCGCATCCAACACCAGCCTTCCAGCGCCGGGCACGATGACTGCCCGCATCGATGTGCGCTCGCGCCTGCGCATCTTCGATTTCGAAGGTTCGCTGATCGCGTCGAGCCGCGAAGTCTGGGACGCGCTCCAGCCCGAGATCGAAGCCGTCTCGAGCGCCTATTGGCAGCAATGGCTGCGCTGTTTCGCCGACGAGCGCAGCTGGGCGACGGACGACACCGCAAAGATGGTCGAATTGGGCGCAGCGTTCCTGAAGAACCGCTTTCTGGACACCGCCGGCACCGCCTGGATCCAATCGATCGAGCGCTCGGTCGCCGCGGCTTATGCCGCCGAAGTTCCTCCGATGGCGCTTCTTTCGATGATCAGCGCAAGCGACCGCGCCGCGCTGGAAGTGCTGATGCGCCGGGTCGGGCCGGAGAACCCACGCCTGCCGGCGCTGATCGACACGCTGATGCGCCTCTCGGCGCTCGAGGGGGACATCACCGTCGAGCTCTACAACATGTATCGCGAATATAGCGCCCAGGGATCGCGCGACCGGCTTGCCGCCGACTTCCGCGATTCGATCGGCGCCACTGTCGAGCGCGCATCGCGCGAAGGCGATGCGCTGCGCGTCCAGGCAGTGCATACCTCTGCTTCGGCGCGCGGGATGCTCGGCAAGGCGAGCGAAGTCGCGGCGGCAGCCGAGCAATCGGCAGTGGCGATGCGCGAGGCGGCGCAGACTGCCGCGGGGCTCATTCGCGCGATCGAGGATGCGCGGATGGAAGTCGAAGCCGC
>NZ_DASVSH010000012.1:0-182449 GCF_036388215.1 Sphingomonas sp. | reverse complement strand
CCGACCCTCTCCCCTGAAGGGGAGAGGGAGACTAAGAAGCCTTGGCAGTCGCGTAGGCCCAGTCGAGCCATGGGCCGAGCGCCTCTATGTCCGCGGTATCGACGGTGGCGCCGCACCAGATACGCAGGCCTGGCGGCGCGTCCCGGTATCCCGCCACGTCGAGCGCCGCACCCTCGGCCTCGAGCAAAGACGCCATCTTCTTGATGAGGGCTTCGTCGGCACCCTCCACGGTCAGGCAAACGCTGGTCTTCGAGCGAATCGATTCGTCCGCCGCAAGATTGCCCAGCCAATCGCGACTGGAAACGATCTTCTCAAGTGCTGCGGCATTGGCATCCGAGCGCGCGATCAGCCCTTCGGCCCCGCCTACCGACTTGCCCCATTCGAGCGCGAAGATCGCGTCCTCGACGGCCAGCATCGAGGGCGTGTTGATCGTCTCGCCCTTGAACACGCCCTCTGCGAGCGCGCCCTTGGAGACCAGGCGGAATACTTTCGGAAGCGGCCATGCCGGCGTGTAGCTTTCGAGCCGTTCGACCGCGCGAGGACCCAGGATCAGAACGCCGTGCCCGCCCTCGCCGCCCAGCACTTTTTGCCAGGAGAAGGTGGCGACATCGATCTTGTCCCAGGGCAGATCATAGGCGAACACCGCGCTGGTCGCATCGGCGAAGCTCAGCCCCTCGCGGTCTGCGGTGATCCAGTCGCCATTCGGCACGCGCACGCCCGAAGTCGTGCCGTTCCAGGTGAACAACACGTCGGTGGACCAATCGACCGCATCCAGATCGGGCAATTGGCCGTAATCGGCGCGAATGATGGTGGGATCGATCTTGAGCTGCTTGACCGCGTCGGTCACCCAGCCTTCGCCGAAGCTTTCCCAGGCGAGCGCGGTCACCGGCTTGGCGCCGAGCATCGTCCACATCGCCATTTCGAAGGCGCCGGTGTCCGATCCCGGCACGATGCCGATCCGATGCGTATCGGGGAGCTTGAGCATCTCGCGCATCAAATCGATGCAGTAAGCGAGGCGCGACTTGCCGATCTTCGAGCGGTGCGAGCGCCCGAGAACTTGGGTGTCTAGTTTTTCGGGGCTCCATCCCGGCGGCTTGGCGCAGGGGCCGGAGGAAAAGTACGGACGCGCCGGCTTATGCGCCGGGCGGGCAGGTAACACAGTCATTTCAGTCTCTCCTTGCAGAGAGCACGCGCGGCGTTGGGACCGCGTGGCCCGCCGACGGCCCTAACGGCGGCGAAACGAAAGTCAATCGCGCTGCACCGCGGCAAGGCGTAATTATGTGCGCAGTGCGTTTGCTTAGTCGGCGTTAACTTCGTTTCAGTTAGGACAGAGCAATGCGTTTCGCCCTGTTCCTGGTCCCCCTCTTCCTTGCCGGCTGCATGTTCGGGGGGGACGACGACGACGCGCCGCGGCCACGACCCGGGCCGATCCGCGAACGCGCTTCGGGACCGATCACCCTCAACGGTCCCACGCCGCGCGCGACTCAACAATGCTTCACCGATCTGGCGCGCGAGGATGTGCGCTATTCCGGACTCCCGGACCGCGATTTCGGCGGCGGGTGCGTGGTCACCGGAGCGGTGCAACTGCTGGACATCGGGGTCCCCGTCACCGGGCTAAAGTCGATGCGCTGCGAACTGGCGCGCAGCTTTGCCGCGTGGGTTCGCTTTGCAGTGGCGCCCGCGGCGAAGCAGATTCTGGGCAGCGAACTGGCCCGTGTCGAGACTTTCGGTACGTATGCGTGCCGGGGCATAATCGGCGGGGGCGCGGCGACCGCGGGCCGGATTTCCGAGCATGGCCTGGGCAACGCAGTGGATGTTTCGGGTTTCGTGCTCCGAGACGGCCGCCGGATCACGATCGAGAAGGGCTGGCGTTCCGACAACCCCGAGATCAACGAATTCCTCCGGACGCTCCACCAATCCGCGTGCCGGCGCTTCAGGACCGTGCTCAGCCCCGATTACAATGCGGCGCACTACAACCACCTCCACCTGGATATGGGGCGAGGACCCTTCTGCGCGTGATTGCAGCCGCCCCGCATTGCGCTTAAGCTGGTTCGAATGAGCAACGAAACAAGAGTGCCGAGCCGGGTCTTCCAGCCCGCACGCGAAGAAGCCGCCAGCGCCAACACCAATAGCGGCACCCCCCAGACCGAGCATCCGGCCTATCGCCTCGCATTCCAGGACATGGATTTCCTGCTGCGCGAGGATCTGCGCCCGGTGCGCTTCCAGCTCGAACTGCTGAAGCCGCAGCTCGTGCTGGACGAAGCGAACATCGCCTCGACCTTCGTATTCTATGGCTCGGCGCGCATCCCGGAGCCCGAAAAGGCGCGCGCCATGCTGGAGGCAGCGGAGGGAGACGAAGCGCGGAAGATCGCCGAGCGGCTCGTCGAGAAGTCAAAATATTATGATGTGGCGCGCGAATTGGCCCGCAAGGTCAGCGTCTTTCCGCGCGACGAGGCGGGCAAGCGGCACTTCGTGGTCTGCTCGGGCGGCGGGCCATCGATCATGGAAGCGGCGAATCGCGGGGCGGCGGATGTCGGCCAGGAATCGATCGCGCTCAACATCGTCCTGCCGCACGAGCAGGCGCCCAATCCGTACGTCACTCCCGCGCTGTCGATGCAGTTCCACTATTTCGCGCTGAGGAAGATGCACTTCCTGCTCCACGCGCGCGCACTTGCGGCGTTCCCGGGCGGCTTCGGCACGTTCGACGAATTATTCGAGCTGCTGACGCTGATTCAGACCGGCAAGATCAAGCCGATCCCGGTCTTGCTCTATGGTCGGCAATTCTGGGACCGGGTCGTCAATTTCGAAGCCCTGGTCGAGGAAGGCGTGATCGCCGCGCGCGACCTGAAGCTCTTCCACTATTGCGAGACGGCTGAAGATGGCTGGGAAGTCGTCCAGAAATTCTGGCAGGATCGCGAGCAGGATATGATCAGGACGACCAAGGCCGAGGCCTGAAGGCCGTCGCCGAGCCTAGTGGCCCTTTTTCTCGGCCTGGATCTTCGCCTGCGGATCGATCGACGTGGCGCCGGTGGCGGGGCTCGTGTCGTTCGAGAGGTTGCCCGTGTCGTCGTGCGCGGTCACATTGGCCTCGGCCTGCGTTTCGCCAGCGGCGGGCGCGGCGGGAAGCGGCAGGTTCGAGCCCTGCGTGTTCAGATAGGCGATCACGTTCGCGCGCTCCTGCGGATCACCGATGCCGGCGAAGGACATCTTGGTGCCCGGCGCGTACTTCCGCGGTGAAGTCAGCCACTCGTCGAGCGCCTCGAAGGTCCAATTGCCCGGCACGCCCTTCAGCGCGTCCGAATAGGCGAAGCCCGGAGCATGGCCATGCGGCTTGCCCACCGTGGCGTAGAGGTTCGGGCCAAGGCCGTTGGCGCCACCCTGGGCGATGGTGTGGCACGAGATGCACTTCTTGAACGTAGCTTCGCCCTTGGCGACATCGGCGCTTGCAAGGCGCGTAGCGATGGGGATTGCCGCCGCGGCGCCGCCTTCGCCGGCTTCCTCGACGCCCTCGATCGGATAGCCCATTTTCTCCGGGCGCTCGTTATGGAACACCATCCCGCTGACGATCGACAGCCCGAGCGCGGCAATGCCGCCAGCCAGCGCCCATCCTGCGATCGTATTCGTGCGGTCTTCCATCTTCAGGCCCCAAAGCAAATTCGAGACCCCTCTAGTGCGCGACTTTGCGCATCGCAAGCCGCTTGCCGGGCAGGATAACCCCGGTTAATCGCCGCCCTGCATGGAGAATTTCGCAGCGCCAGCCCGGCCGATCGTCGCGGCGATGATCGAGCAAGCCGTCGCCGCGCCCCGGCGCGCCGTCGCCTTCCAAGGCGCGCCCGGGGCGAATTCGCATATCGCCGCGATCGAAGCCTTTCCCGGCGGGCTGCCCCTGCCCTGCTTCTCGTTCGAGGATGCGATCGACGCAGTGAAGGAAGGCCGCGCCGATTGCGCGATGATCCCGATCGAGAATTCGCTCCACGGCCGCGTCGCCGACATCCACTTCCTGCTCCCCGAATCGGGGCTGACGATCACCGGCGAGCATTTCCTCCCGATCCGCTATGCGCTGATGGGGCTCGGCGGTCTCGATCAAGTAAAGCAGGCGATGAGCCATCCCCAGGCGCTTGGCCAGTGCCGGCAATGGCTGAAGGCGCACGGGATATCGCCCGTCTCCTATCCCGATACGGCGGGCGCCGCCGCGGTGGTCGCCGAAATGGGCGATCCGGGGGTCGCCGCGCTGGCCCCGCCCCGCGCCGCCGAGCTTTACGGGCTGCGCGAGCTCGCGAGCGACCTGGCCGATGCCGAGCACAACATGACACGCTTCGTCGTGCTCGCCCGCGCCGCGCCGCCGCACGGCGGAGCGGGTCCGTTCATGACGACCTTCATCTTCGAAGTGAAGAACGTGCCCGCCGCGCTCTACAAGGCGCTGGGCGGCTTCGCCACCAATGGCGTCAACATGACCAAGCTGGAAAGCTACCAGCGCGGCGGCACCTTTGCCGCGACCGAATTCTATGCGGACATCGTCGGCAGCCCGGCCGATGCCGCGGTGGGCCGCGCGCTGGACGAACTGCGCTTCCACACCAAATGGACGCGCGTGCTGGGCACCTACCCCCAGGCGCGCGAGCGGCCGTAAAGCGCCCGCCACCGCGAAAGGTTAGTAAAGGTTAGGCCAAGGACCGCTTTTCCCTCGCGGCTTAGCTTTGCACTTTTCACGCGAATCGTGAAATAAAATTGCGGCCGCGGATAACATCATTGCGCAAGCTCTGGCCGGGGCGGAAAAGTCAAAGAGCGCGCATCGCGCTGCCCCGTCAAGCAAAAGCCGATGATTTCCTACATTGCAATGGCGCGGCACGATAACCGTATGGCGCCGCGGCTGCGGGAAGGCTCCGCCTTGCGCCAGACCGAGTTCGAAGGGGGACACAAGTGGTGCATTTCATTGAACTAAAGCGTATGCAGGCGTCATGAGCAGCAGTCCCATCTCCCCCTCGCCCCGTCCCGCCAGCCTCGTGTCGCGCCGCAGCGCGCTGGCTATGCTTTCGTCCACCGCGGTGCTTGCCGCATGCAGTAGCGGCGTGGGCGGCGGGGGCGGGCCGACGCCCACGCCGACGCCGACGCCGACGCCCACCCCGACTCCGGGGCCCGTCACGGGTCCCGCATGGTTCGGCTATGGCCGCGATGCGCAGCATACGGCGGTGAGCGCTATCGCATCGCAGAATCTGGGGCGGATCGCATGGACAACGCCGGTCGATCTCGCGCCGCAATATACGCCCAGCGGGGCGCTGCTCACCCATTACGGCTCGCCCGTCGTGACCACGAACAACAATGTGGTGATCCCGGTGAAGACGACGGCGACCGGCACCTACCGCGTCGAAGGCCGCAACGGCGCGACCGGCGCGCTGCTGTGGTCGACCAACACCGACTATCTCATGCCGCCGCGCAACTGGCTGCCGCCGTACAATCTGCTTCTCACGCAGACGGGCCGCCTCTATGCGCCGGGTGCGGGCGGCAAGCTGCTGATGCGCACCGACGCGGACGCTGCGGTCGGCGCATTCGTCAACCACGTCTTCTTCGGCGCAGCGGCCTACAACGCCAATCCCGCGGCATATGACGCCACCGTGTTCATCAACACGCCGCTCACCTCCGATGCCAATGGCAACATCTTCTTCGGATTCCAGGTGACCGGTGCGAACCCGGCGGGGCTGGTGAGCGGCATCGCCCGCGTTGCGCCGGACGGCACGGGCATCTGGGTGAGCGCCGCAGCGGCGGCCGGCGATGCCACGGTCCAGAAGCCCGCGATGAATTGCGCACCCGCCATCTCGATCGACGGCGGCACGGTCTATATCGCAGTCAACCGAGGATCGACGAACGCGACGCAGACCGGATTCCTGCTCGCGCTCAACAGCACGACGCTCGCCACGCGGGCCGCGGTAGCGTTGAGGGACCCGAACACGCTCACGAACGCACGCATCAGCGACGACGGCACGGCGGCGCCGGTGATCGGTCCCGACGGGCGCGTATTCTACGGCGTGCTGGAAACGACCTTCCCGACGCACAATGCGCGCGGCTGGCTGTTGCAGTTCGACGCACTGCTCAATCCGGTGGGGGTGCCGGGCAGCTTCGGATGGGACGTCTCGCCCAGCGTGATTCCTGCTTCGATGGTGCCGTCCTATACCGGCACGTCTACCTATCTGCTCGCGCAAAAGTACAATAATTACAACGGAGTGGGCACGGGTGACGGGCTCAACCGGCTTGCCGTGCTCGACCCCAAGACGAGCCAGGCCGATCCGATCGTGCCGAGCGTGCAGGTGATGCGCGAAGTGATGACGATCATCGGGCCCACGCTCGACGCGGGCTCGACCACCGCGCGCCGCGAATGGTGCATCAACACGATGGCCGCGGATCCGCTGCGCAGGTCGATCCTCGCGAACAACGAGGACGGCGTACTCTACCGCTGGGACCTCGCCACGAATACGCTTTCGGAGAGCGTGCGGCTCAATTCGGGGCTGGGCCAGGCCTATACGCCGACGCTGGTGGGCGCCGACGGCGCGGTCTACGCGATCAGCAATGCGATCATGTATTCGATTCGGGCGTAGTTTCCCGCCCAGGCAAGAATACTCACCGGCGAAACGGATCGCTGAAACGCGGATCCTTAGTCAGCTCGGGATCGGTGAGCGTCATCAGGAAAGCAACGAGCGCCGCCCGATCGGCCGCGCTGAGCTTCATGCGTCTTGGAGAGCGGCCCTGGCGCAGGCGATTGTCGAGCGCGGGGCCTTGCTGAATGCCGTGATCGTAGAAATCGATCACTTCGGCCAGGGTCGCGAAGCGGCCGTCGTGCATATAGGGGCCCGTCAGGCCGACGTTACGCAGCGACGGCGCCTTGAACAGGCGCTTCTCGCCAGCGTCCAGTCCATTGCTTCGCGCATCCGCCGCCAAAGCGAAGGTCGGCGGCACGTGGCAGGAGGAGCAGCCCGCGCCACCCTGTGCGGCGCTCGTCATGAACAATTTGCGGCCACGGTTTTCCTGAGGGCTGAAGTTCGGGAGGTCGGCATTCAATGCGCGATCCGGCGCGGTGGGTGAGAAGACCTGCGCATAGCCCGTGTCCCACCGGCTCGAACTCGAAATCATCGCGCGGACGAACTGGGCGAGCGCCTGCTGGATGCGCGGTTCGGTGATCGTCGAGCTGCCAAAGGCCCAGGCGAACAGATCCGGATAATAGGCGGTTGCGCCCATTTTGCGGATCAGGGTGTCGAAGCCGCCCGCGGCCCCGCCCCAGCCCATTTCGACCAGGCTGTGGAACGGGATGCTCGCCTGCGCCTCAACGCTGGCCGCGCGACGATCCCAGAAGGTGGAGCCGGGCTGCCAATAACGCAGATTGCCGAGCCGCATCGCGTGGAAATCGGTGGTGGCGGCGCCGCTGATCCCGTTGCTGAAGCGCATCGAATCGGTGAAGCCGAGCGCCTGCTGGTGGCAGGAGGCGCACGAGGCCCGATCATTGGTGCTCAGCCGCAGATCGTAGAACAGCACGCGCCCGAGCGTCGCGACTCGATCATTGACGGGGTTCGACCCGGGGCTGTTGTCGAGCGCCGTAACGGTTTTATCGAAATAGGCGGGAAGCGCCGGCGCAGAATATTTGGCGACGCTTGCGAAATCGATCGTAGTAAATTTGGCAACGCCTGCGGGTGTGCGAGATGGTTGAGCGCTTTCCCCACCGCACGCGGCCAGCGCGAGCGTCACGGCGCTCGCGATCAAATGCCAGCGCATCGCCACCCTCAGGCTCCCTCCATCCATGCCGTGAGCAGCGTGTGGGCGATGGCGTAAGGCGGCGGGGCGATGAAGCCTGCATCCGGATCGCCGGCCAATGCGCGCTGGACCTGATCGCGTGTGAACCAGCGGGCATCTTCCAGTTCGTTGGCATCGAGCGTGATCGCATCGTCCTCGGCCACGCCGATGCACGCGATCATCAGCGACGACGGAAAGGGCCAGGGCTGGCTGGCGATGTAGCGCACGTCGCGGACGCGGACGCCGGCTTCCTCATGGATCTCGCGCCCGACGGCGTCCTCGATCGATTCGCCGACTTCGAGGAAACCGGCCAGCGCCGAATAGCGCCCCCGCGGCCAGGGCGGCTGGCGGCCGAGCAGCACGCGCTCGCCCAGTTCGGCGAGCATGATCACGACGGGATCGACGCGCGGAAAATGCTCGGCGCTGCATGTCGGGCAGCTTCGCCCCCAGCCGGCGCGGAAGATCGAGGTTTGTGTGGCGCAGACCGCGCAATAGCCGTGGCGGGCGTGCCAATCGATCAGGCTGCGAGCGGCGGCATAGAGCGCGGCATCTTCGCGGCGAAAGCGATCGAGGATCGCGAACAGCGCCATCGGGCGACCGACCGGAGCAGGCTCGCCGGCAGGAAGCGCCGAGGCGAAACGTGGCGCACCGCGATCAAAGCCGAGGAACAGCAGTTCGCCCTGCGCGGCGGCGAGGCTGGTCCAGACCAGCCGGTCGTCCGCGCCGAGCTCGGGATCAAGCCCGTTCAGCACGAGCAGCCGCGCCGTGGGATCGGCGATAGCCGCGGCGAGCAGCTCCGGATCGTGGCGGACGCGATCGGCTCGGTCGAGCGTGCCGCCGGTGAAGCCCGGCGGAGTCACTTCCCCAGATCGGCGAAGATCGCCCTGGTCGTATCCTTGCGCAGCGGCGTATCGCCGAACAGGTTGATCATCACCGTGACGCGCAATTTGTGGACCGGATCGACCCAGCCGATCGTGCCGGCCGCGCCGCCCCAGCCGAAGGTGCCCCTGCCCGCGCCGCCGGGCGCATCGGCGAGATAGACCGATCCGCCCGCGCCGAAACCCAGCGTGACGCCGCTCTCGCGATTTACATTGAGCAGGCTCGCATCGGCGCCTGCGGGAAGCAGGTTCGACATTGCGAGCCGGACGGTCTGGGGCTTGAGGATGCGCGCCCCGCCAAGCTGGCCGCCGCTCAGCAGCATGTGGAGAAAGCGGTCATAATCGCGCGCCGACATCACCAGTCCCGCGCCGCCATAGGGGAAGCTGGGGGGCGTGAGCCAGGCCGAGGTCTTGCCCGGATCCATGACGACGCGGGTCCCGCCCAGAGTGGCGAAATTGTCGGCCAGCCGGGGCGCTTCGCTGGCCGGGACGGTCCAGTAGCTCGACTGCATCTTTAGAGGGGCGAAGATGCGCGTGGTGACGAACCGATCGAAGGGCATTCCGCCCGCGACTTCGATCACGCGGCCAAGCACGTCGAGCCCTATCGAATAGCTCCACTTGGCGCCCGGATCGGCGATCAGCGGCAAACTCGCGACGCGATTGGCGAATTCCTCAAGGCTTGCGGGCCGGGCCGGGCGCGAGCGAACCTCGAGCGCGGCGCTGACCGCGGCGGGATTGATGCCGAGCCGGTTGTATTCGTTCAGCAACGGCCCCTGGGTAATGATGTTGTAGCCGAGGCCCGCCGTGTGCGTGAGCAAGTGGCGCACAGTGATCGGGCGTGCGGCGGGGCGGCTCTCCAGCCCCTTGGCCGGATCGATCAGCACCTTCATGTCCTTGAAGGCCGGGATATATTTGCTGATCGGATCGTCGAGGCCGAGCTTACCCTGTTCGATCAGGATCATCGCGGCGATGCCGGTGATGGGCTTGGTCATCGAATAGATGCGCCACAGGCTGTTTTCATCGGCGGCCGGCGAATGCGCATCGTTGCCGATCCGGCCGCGAGCAGTGATCGCGGGCGCGGCATCGCCCCGCCCGACCGCAACGACGATTCCGGGCACCGAGCCCTGGGCGACGAGGCGATCGGCGACCCCCGCGATCTCGGGCGCGCGCTGCGCGGCGGCCGGCACGGCGAATGCCAAGGCCGCGATTAGTCCGAACCCGATTGCGCGCATCAGTACCTCCCGAAAATCCGTGCCGCCTTCGCGAACACCGTGGGCAGCCCCGCCGATTCGATTTCGGCTATCGGCCACCATTCACCGTCGGCGATTTCATGCCCCCCGCTTTCGGCAGCCGCAAGGGCAAGTTGCAGATTGAAATGGGTAAATCCATGTGCGGCGGTCTCGTCGCGCATTTGCCACCCGGCGGGAGCGGGCGCGCCTTCGAGGCCGGGCGGCGTATGGGCCCACGGCCCGGTGGGGAGTGCGCGCATCCCGCCGAGAAGGCCCTTTGCCGGGCGGCGGACGAGGAGCACCTGCTCGCCCCGCGTGAGCCAGAAGATCGTGCCGTAGCGCTGAGGCTTTGCGGCTTTCGCAGCCTTGACGGGATAGGCCTCGGGATGGCCGCTGGCGAACGCCGCGCAATCCGGGCGCAGCGGGCAGAGCAGGCAGCGCGGGCTCCGCGCGGTGCAGATGCCGCTTCCCAGATCCATCATCGCCTGGGCGAAATCACCGGCGCGGGATTGGGGGGTGATCGAGTCAGTGAGCGCGTGGATGCGCTTCTTCGCGCCCGGCGGCGGATCGGCCAGCGCGAACAGACGCGCCACGACGCGCTCGACATTGGCGTCCACCACCACGGCGCGCTGGCCGAATGCGATCGCCGCGATCGCAGCCGCGGTATAGCCGCCGATGCCGGGGAGCTGGCGCAATTCGGCTTCGGTGCCCGGCAGTCCGCCCAGCGCGGCAACCGCACGCGCGCAGGCGAGCAGGTTTCGCGCGCGGGCATAATAGCCAAGCCCTGCCCAAGCGGCCATCAGCTCGCTGTCGTCCGCCGCCGCCAGCGCATCGAAGCTCGGCCAGCGTGCGGTGAACTTCTCGAAATACGGGCGCGCGCTGGCGACCTGGGTTTGCTGGAGCATGATCTCCGAAAGCCAGACGCGATAGGAATCCGGAGCGTTCGTACCCGGCGGCGCGCGCCAGGGCAGATCGCGGGCATTGGCATCGTACCAGGAGAGAAGGTCCACAGCGATTGCGCGAGGCTTGTTGTCGGGCACGCCCCGGCTATGGCATGGACTACATGCAATGACGAAGCCCCCCCGCGCCACTACGCGCCAGCCCAAGCCGGCAGCGCCGCCGCAGCGATCGAACCGCGCGCGATCGGTGGCCGAATTGCTGCCCGATGTCGGGCGCGCGACGTTTCGCAAATTCGGTTTCGTCCAGCATTCGATCGTCAGCCGCTGGGCGGAGATCGTCGGAGAGCGCTATGCCCGCGTCTCCGCCCCCGAATCGATCCGTTTCCCGCAAGGCAAGCGCGCGGAGGGCGTGTTGGCCCTTGTCGTCAGCGGCGCCCACGCCCCGATGATGCAGCATATCGCCCCCGAGATCGTCGAGCGCGTGAATCGCTTCTTCGGCTACACCGCGGTCGCGCGGCTCTCGATCCGGCATGGCGAAGTGAGGAAGCTGGACAAGCCGGTGCCGCCCCCCAGCCTGAAGCCCCTTTCCGAGGAAATGGGCGACAGCTTGCGCGGGATAGTCGATGCCGAATTGAAAGCGGTGCTGGAAGCCCTTGCCGCGGGCGTATCCGCGAGCGACGATAAACCCAAGATCGCCAAGATCGACTGACCCTATCGACTGACTCTGCCCGCCACGACCATTCGCCTGGAGAGAAGAATATGCGTTTCGCTTTTGCCCTGATCCCGCTGCTGGCGCTCGCCGCGTGCGGCGGCGACGATGCCAACAACACCGCCCCCGTGGTTTCGAGCACGGCGGTGGCCCCCGCCCCCGCCCCGACGGGCCAGGCCTGGGCCGATATGGTCGCGAAGACGCCCGAGGCCGGATATGTCCAGGGCAACCCCAATGCACCGATCAAGCTGGTCGAATATGGCTCGCGCGGATGCCCGGTCTGCGGCCGCTTCGCCGCCGAGGGCATGGAGCCGCTGCGTTCGAAATATATCTCGACCGGCAAGGTAAGCTATGAGTTTCGCGACTTCCTGGTCCATGGCGCGCCCGATCTCGCCGCAGCCTTGCTCAATCAGTGCGTGCCGACCGAGGCATTCTTCAATGTTCTCGACCAGCTTTTCGCCGGCCAGGCGCAGTTTGAAGAGCGTCTGATGACTCTGCAACGCTCGAACCCGCAGCTTATCCAGCAGCTCCAGACGCTGGCGCCGCCCCAGGCGGCGGCGGGCTTTGCCGATGCGCTGGGCTATGTCGAATTCATCAAGCAGCGCGGCGTGCCCGAGGCAAAGGCGCGCGCCTGCCTGGCAGACCAGAAGGCGATCGAGGCGATTTCGAAGATGCATGCCGATGCGGTCAACCAGCAATTGCCGGGCACGCCGACCTTCATGATCAACGGACGCGTCGTGCCCAACGCCTCGAACTGGAGTGCGCTCGAGCCCGCATTGCAGGCGGCCGGCGCACGCTAAGCCCGGAGGCGGGGGCCGGACATGCAGATCAAGCGGCTGCGGCTGACAGGCTTTAAAAGCTTCGTCGACCCGGCCGATCTGCGAATCGAAAAGGGGCTGACGGGCATCGTCGGCCCCAACGGCTGCGGCAAATCGAACCTGCTCGAAGCGCTGCGCTGGGCGATGGGGGAGAACAGCGCCAAATCGATGCGTGGCGCTGGCATGGAGGACGTGATCTTCGCGGGCACCGCGACCCGGCCCGCGCGGGATTTCGCCGAAGTATCGATCCTGGCCGAGCAGCCGGGGGACGATGAGCTCGAAGTGGTCCGCCGGATCGAGCGCGGCGTGGGATCCGCCTATCGCATCAACGGCCGCGACGTGCGCGCCAAGGACGTGGCGCTGGCCTTTGCCGATGCGGCCACCGGGGCGCACAGCCCGGCGCTGGTGAGCCAGGGGCGGATCGGATCGATCATCGCGGCCAAGCCGGCCGAGCGCCGCGCGATGCTGGAGGAAGCGGCGGGGATCGCGGGGCTGCATGTGCGCCGCAAGGACGCCGAGCAGAAATTGCGCGCTACGGAAGCGAATCTCACCCGGCTGGACGAAGTGATCGGGGACCAGGAAGCGCGCGCCGCCGCGCTGAAGCGCCAGGCGCGGCAGGCCGAGCGCTATCGCGAGCTATCCGCCAAGATTCGCATTGCCGAGGCGCGGATGATCTTCGCGCGCTGGCGCGATGCGGCGGCTGCGGCGGACGCGGCCAAGGCCGAGGCCAATGCGGCGCAAGCGCGCGCGACCGAGCGGACGCGCGCGCGGGAGGACGCCGCGACGGCGCAGCAGCGCGCCGCCGAGGCGCTTGCGGGAGCGCGCGCCGATGCGCTTGCCGTTCGCGACCGCGCGACCGAGGCGATGCACCGGCTCGCGACGCTGCGCAGCGAACGCGCGGCGGTGGAGCGGCGGATCGGCGAGCTGAAGGATGCGGAGCAGCGGCTGGCCGAGGACCGCGGGCGCGAAGGCGCGCTGGCGCGTGACGCGGCCGAGGCGCTGGCGCGGCTGAGGGAGGAGCAGGAAACGCTGGATGCGCGCATCGCCGCCTCCACGGTCCGGGTGCCCATGCTCGACGCGGCGCTTGCGGAGGCCGAGCGGGCCGCGCGCGATGCCGAGGTCGCACTAGCCCAGGCGCTCGCCGCGCAAGCCAGCGAAGCGGCCGAGGCGCGCGTGGCGGAGGCGGCGCTGGCTGCGGCGCGCACGCGTGTCGAGCGAAGCAATCGCGACCGCGCCCGGATCGACGCGGAATGGCGGGCGCTGCCCGATGCGGAGCCGCTCAAGGCGGAAAAAACGCGGGCCGCCGACGCCCGCGCCCAGGCGCTGCGCCAGGCGGAGAGCGCGCGCACCGGCCTGGCGCGTGCGGATGCCGAAGAGCGATCTGCCATCGAAGGCCGCAATAGGGCCCAGGCCGCGCGGGCCTCCGCGCATGCCGAACTGGCACAGCTCGACAGCGAATCGCAAGCGCTCGCCAAGGCGACGCGGCCTTCGGACAAGGATCGGCTACTCGACAAATTGAAGGTGGACGCGGGCTATGAGCGCGCGCTGGCGGCGGCGCTGGGCGACGATCTGGAGGCGGGGCTCGACCAAAGCTCCGAGCGGTATTGGGCGGGAGCCGAGCCGCAGCCGGGCGACCCCGGCGCGCCGCAAGGCGCGACGCCGCTCGGCGGACACGTGACGGCGGCGCCGGGGCTGGCGCGGCGGCTGGCGCAAGTGCTGGTGGCGGAGAGCGATACCGGGCAGCCGCTCGCGGTGGGGCAGCGGCTCGTGACCCTGAGCGGAGTGCTGCGGCGCTGGGACGGCTATGTCGCCAAGTCCGGCGGGGCGGCCGCGGCGGAGCGGCTGACGCGGGTGAACCGGCTGGCGGCGATCGAGAAGGCCCGGCCCGCTGCGGTCCGCGCTGTCGAGGCGGCCGATATGGAACTGGCGCGGATCGAGGAAGTGATCGCCGAGGCGCGCCGCGCCGCCGCCGATTGCCGCCGCGTGCTCGATCATGCCGAGAATGCGGGACGCGAAGCCGGGCGCGCGGAAGATCGCGCGACGGGGCAGCTCGAACGGCTGGATTCGCAGCGCTCCGATCTCGAGGGGCGTCGTTGCCGGATCGCGGCGGAACAGGATGAGTCAAGCGGCGAGCTCGCGCGGGCCGAGGCCGCCAGGGCCTCGCTTCCAGACGGCAGCGCCACGCGAGACGGAGTCGCCACGCTTTCGGCCGATGCGGAGATCAAGCGCGGCGCCTCGGCGAGCGCCCGCGCCGAGCGCGGCACGCTGGAGCGCGAAATCGCCCAGGCGCGCGAACGGCTTGCGGCGGCTCAGGCAGAGGCGAAGAGCTGGAAATCGCGTGCTGGCGAGGCCGCGCGGCGCAGCGGCGAGATGGACAGGCGCGCGATCGAATTGGCCGAGGAAAGCGAGCGGCTGGCCGGTCGCCCTGCCGAACTGGATATGCAGGTGGCTGAGGCGGAGGCCGAGACCGAAGCGGCTCGCAACCAATCCGCCGCGGCGCAGGCCGCCGAACGCGACGCCGAGACGGCGCTGCGCGAGACCGAAGGCGCAGTGCGAACGGCGAACGAGGCCTTGGCCCAGGCGCGCGAAGACCGCGCCGGCGCATTGGCGCGTGCCGAAAACCAGGAGGCGCGGCGGATCGAAATGGGGCGGTTATCGGGCGAGCGCTTCGAATGCCCGCCCCCGCTGCTGCCCGAAAAGGCGGGGTTCGACGCGGAGACGGTGCGCGAGCCGCAGGATGAATCCGCCGCCCATGAGCGGCTGAGCGCGGAGCGCGAGCGGATCGGGCCGGTCAATCTGGTGGCGGAAACTGAGCTTGCCGAACTGGAAGCGGCGTTCACTGCCAACGCTCAGGAACGCGACGAGCTGGCGCAGGCAGTCAATCGCCTTCGCGGAAGCATCGGAACACTGAACCGGGAGGGCCGCCAGCGGCTGCTCACGGCGTTCGAGGCAGTGGATCAGCACTTTCGCCGGCTATTCACCACCTTGTTCAACGGCGGGCAGGCGCATCTGGAGCTGGTCGATTCGGACGATCCGCTCGAGGCGGGCCTCGAGATCATGGCGCAGCCGCCGGGCAAGAAGCTCCAGTCGCTCACGCTGCTTTCGGGCGGCGAGCAGGCGCTGACCGCGGTGGCCCTGATCTTTGCGCTGTTCCTGACCAATCCCGCGCCCATCTGTGTGCTCGACGAAGTCGATGCGCCGCTGGACGACGCCAATATCGAGCGTTTCTGCGACCTGCTCGACGCCATGACCCGCGAGACGGCCACGCGCTACCTGATCGTCACGCACAACGCCGCCACGATGAGCCGGATGCACCGATTGTTCGGCGTGACGATGGTCGAGCAGGGCGTGAGCCGGCTGGTATCGGTCGATCTGGGCGGGGCGGAGACTTTGCTGGCTGCGGAATAGGCTCTGAGCTAGGCTTCGGCGAAGGCGGCCAGGCGCGCGTTATACAGATCGGAACGCTCGACCGGTCCCATGTGATTGACCCCCTCGATGATCTCCAGTTGCGCGCCGGGAAACCGATGGGCGATGGTTTCACTGGCCTCGGCCTTGGTGACGATATCCACGCCGCCGCCCAGCACGAGCGCCGGCACCGTCAGGTTCGGCATTCCCGCCGAACCGTCCCAGCGGATCATCGCCAGATCGCCCCGCGCGCTGACGGCCGGCCAGGCGCGCGTCAGCAGCAGCGCGACATGATCGAGCTGGCTCCGCGTCACGAAGCGCCCGAAGCCGAAGCGCGCGCTTATATGAGTCGAGCCACTGAGATAGCTCTGCCACGATGCGAGCCAGACCAAGGGCGCCAGCCAGATCGTGAGATACAGCATCGGCACGATCAGGGGTTTGCGCAGCGCCTGCAGCAGGCCGCTGAGGATCATCGTCTTGAGCGGATTGGTATAGGTGGTGTTGAACAGCGCAACCCCGGCCACCTTCTTGAAGGCCTGTGGATCGTCGCGCGCGAGAGTCTGGATGATCATCCCGCCGATGCTGTGGCCCACCAGGATCGGGCGCTGATCGCCGACCTGGGCCATCACGCTCTTGAGATCGCGCGCGAAGCCGCTCAGGCAGATTTCCGAATCGTCCCGCTGGGACAGGCCGAGGCCCGGCAAGTCCCATACGAGGACGCGAAAGTTCTTCGCCAGATCGCGCTTCGCATAGTTCCAGATCGTGCTGTCCATCGACCAGCCATGCGTGAGGACGATCGGCTGGGCGGTGACTGCGCCATATTCCTCGAGATAGATCGTCGCTCCGGTCTCGCTCTGAATCGTGCGCCCTTTGCCCCGCGTGGCGTGGGTGGGGTCCGTATCGCCCTTGGCGAGAAGCAAACGGGTGACGAACCGCCCGAAAAGCGACCATGCGAGCAGTGCTGCGCCGAGCCAGAGGCGCCAATCCTCCCGGTGGCGGCGAATCACCCCGTCAGCGTCGCGCAGCGGGTCTCCCTGATACCATTCCCACAGGAAATAGCCGGCCAGGGCGAGAATCACGAGCGACAGCAGCGCGAAGATGAAGCGAAGAAACAGGAATATCGGCAAGACGGCTCTCCCGGGGGGATGCCCTAACCATCCGCCGGACACAGCGTTCCGCAGTGCAATATATGTTGGTAAAGTTGAATATAGCGGTCGGCCATCGCCTCGACCGAGAAGCGCGCTTCCACTGACCGGCGCGCGGCGGCGCGATCGATGCCGGCGATCTGGCCGAGGGCGGCAATCGCCTCCTCGGCCGACTCCACGAGCAGGCCCGTCACCCCGTGGTCGATCAGTTCGGGCATGCTGCCGCGGTCGATCGCGATCACCGGAGTGCCGCAGGCCATCGCCTCGATCACCGACAGACCGAAGGGCTCATCGAAATTGATCAGATGGAGCAGCGCTTGCGCGCTCCCAAGCGCCCGCAGCCGCGTCTCGCCCCCGACCGCGCCATGATAGACGATACGATCGTCCAGGTGCGGGGCGACTTCACGGTCGAAATAGCCCTGATCCTGGATGATGCCGTACAGATTGAGCCGCTGCCCGGTCGCTTGCGCCACTGCAATCGCTTGGGCCGCGCCCTTGTCGGGGTGCATGCGGCCGAAGAACAGCAGATCCTCGCCCCCATCGGCAACGAACGGGAACTCGTCGAGGCGGATGCCGTGATGGATCGTGGCGGCATATTTGAGGCTCGGATGCCGATCGGCATCGCTGATCGCGACGAAATGGACGCGGTTCTCATAGGGCTTGTACATCGGCAGGATGCGGTCCGACGAGAAGCCGTGGATGGTCGTCACCATCGGTGTCTGGACCAGTCCGCTAAAGGCGTGGGCGGGAAAATCGGCCTGGTTGTGGATCAGGTCAAATTCGCCCGCGCGCTCGAACACGTGCGCGAGATGGGCATATTCCCAGACCTTCGCGTCGATGCCCGGGTCTTCCTCGTAACTGCGCGGCACCACGCCGGCGAGCGTGGCCGACGTGATCGAATCCTGCGTGGCGAACAACGTCACATCGACGCCGCGCGCGACCAGCGCCTCGGTCAGCAAGCTGGTCACCAATTCCCACGGGCCATAATGGCGCGGCGGAGTGCGCCAGGCAATCGGAGCGATCATCGCGATCTTCATCCGAGGATATAGCCTTCATTGGGCCCAAGGATCGCGGGATCGCTGCCGCCCCGGGCAGCGGCGAGCACCGATAGCCCCTCGGCCCATTCGGGGATGGCGAAGCTTTGCGGCGTGACGCCGAGATTGAGGACGATCAGCAAGCGATCCTGGCCGAGGCGGCGCTCATAGGCGAGCAGATCGCCGTCCGCCTCGATGCCGTGATAATCGCCCAAGGCGAGCGCGGGATGCTGGTGCCGCAGCGCGAGGAGCCTTTGCGTGAAGCGCCACATCGAGCGTGGATCGCCCTGCTGGGCGGCCATGTTTCGCGCGGCCCAATCGGCGTGGAGGGGCAGCCAGGGGCTGCCGGTGGAAAATCCGGCATTGGCGCTCGCATCCCAGGCCATCGGCGTGCGCACCGGATCGCGGCCCATGCCGATGCCGGGCTCGTTGAGCTCGCGCGGGTCCTGCACCAGTTCAGCCGGGATCGGCACGTCCTCCATGCCGATCTCGTCGCCATAATAAAGCGTCGGCGTGCCCCTGAGCGTCAGGAGCAGCACCATCGCGACGCGCGCCTGATCCGCACCGACCCTGGTGGCGATGCGCGGGCGATCGTGATTGCCGAGCACCCAATTCGGCCAGCCCCCTTGCGGCAATGCAGCCTCGTAGCGAGCGATCTTGCGAGCGAGCGAGCGCGCGTCCCAGCGCGCGCCGATCAGCTGGAAGTTGAAGGGCAGATGGACGCCGGGGCTTTCGGGCGTGCCGTAATAAGTGACGAGCTTGGGCACGGGCAGGTAGATCTCGCCGATCAGCACGCGGGCTCCGTATTCGTCCGCGATCCGGCGCATTTCCGCTGCTATGTCATGAACTTCGTCCTGATCGGTCGAGTATTGCTGGTGGACTGTCATGTACTCGGGCCAGCCTTCCTGCCAGTCCGGGTTGACGGGATTGTCGGGGAAGTCCCGGTGCTTGATCATGTGCCACAACACGTCGATCCGGAAGCCGTCGATCCCGCGCTCGAACCAGAAGCGCAGCACGTCCATCATCGCCGCGCGGACCTCGGGATTGCGCCAATTGAGGTCGGGCTGTTCCTTCAGGAAGGCGTGGTAATAATATTGGCCGGTGGCCTCGTCATATTCCCAGGCCGGGCCGCCGAAATCGCTGATCCAGTTATTGGGCGGGCCGCCGTCTGGCCTTGGGTCGCGCCAGAGATACCAGTCACGCTTGGGATTATCGCGCGAGGCGCGGCTTTGCTTGAACCAGGGATGCTCGCTGGAGGTGTGGTTTGGCACGAGATCGAGCAGCAGCTTGAGGCCGCGATCGTGCGCGGCCTTGAGCAGCGAATCGAAATCCGCAAGCGTGCCGAAGCGCGAGTCGATTCCGCAATAATCGGCGACGTCATAACCGAAGTCCGCCATCGGGGAGGGGAAGATGGGGGATATCCAAATCGCGTCCACGCCAAGCGCCTTGAGATGGTCGAGGCGGGACTGGATGCCTTGCAAGTCGCCAATGCCGTCGCCGTTCGAATCCTGAAACGAGCGGGGATAGACTTGGTAGATCACCGCGGATTGCCACCATGCGCTCACGCGAACCGCTCCTTGGAAATGTGGGTGATCCGGCACGCCAAGTCCGCTTCGCCGCTCGCCACGATATAATGATCGCCCGCCTCGGCCACGCCGGTGGTGAAGACGACGGGGGTGGGCAGATACATCTGGTGCGCGATATCGGCGGTCAGTTCGGGATTGGCCTCAAGCAGCGGAATTTCATCCTCCAGCCGGAGAATCTTCGAAGGATCGTCGCGGTCGAGCAGCGCCCAGAAGCTGCGATAGATTCCGACCGAGCCATGTTTCTCTACCCCATGATAGATCATCATCCAGCCTGCGGGCGTGAGGACCGGCTGGCTGCCGCCGCCGATCCGCTGGGAGCTGCTCGTGCCCTTGCGCGCGCGGATGCCGGGCGTGTCGAGCGGCTTCCAGTGCAGCCCGTCAGGCGACTGCGCCATGTTGATCGAGGGGCCGCCGAGCCATTCGCTATGCTCGGGATAGGCGAAATAGACTTCGCCCAACGGTCGGGTGAGCGCCATGAATTTGCCCCCGACCTTGCCTTCGAACAGCAGCATGTCCTTGTTCTGGTGATCGAGCACGATTCCGAGCAGCTTGTAATCCAGCCCGTTCACCGAGTGGTACATCGCAGTGCAGTGCCGCTCGGCCGAGACACCGCAGACGGTCATCCACCAGCTACCGCCGACCAAGCTGATGCGCGCGTCCTCTACGCCATAGTCCATGAACGAGGCCGAGGGCTCGATCGCCTTTTCGTAGTGCACCTTGACGATTTCTCGCGCGTCTCCGCTGATCTCGACTGGGAGCAGCCAGGAGAGCGACGTGAGCCCCAGCAGGCGCGGGTGGCGATCCTTGAGCGCGAATTGGCGCGGATCGCCGATATCGAGGCCGTGGAGCGGATGCCGGTCGAGGAGGTAGCCGTCCGGCGTCCAGCGGATCGCCCGGGCGCAGTCGCCATCCACCGGCTCGCGCAATGCCTCGGCCACGCGGACCATCAGCAACAGATTGCCGTTTGGCAGCCGCGCCAGCCCCGGATTGAACGCGCCGAGAACATAAGTCGGCTCGCCGATACCGCGACGCAGCGGCGAACGGGTCAGGTCCACATCGTCCGGACGGAAGATCAGATAATCGTCAGTCAAGCGCTTCCCCTGATGCCTGCCAACGGGATCAGGCAGCGCCGGTTCCCCCGCGCGCCTGTTCGTGGTGGCGGATCACTTCGTCGATGATGAAGCGCAGGAACTTCTCGGAGAATTCGGGATCGAGATCGGCCTGTTTGGCGAGCGCGCGCAGCCGGGTGATCTGGGCCTCCTCGCGGCCGGGATCGGCGGGGGGGAGTCCGTGCGTAGCCTTGTACGCGCCCACCGCCTGGGTGACCTTGAAGCGCTCGGCCAGCATATGGACCAAGGCCGCATCGATATTGTCGATGCTCTGGCGGAAGCGGGCGAGCGTGTCGTCTGACATGACTTCTCTTTGCTCGGGGCTTGGCGGCCACGCAAGCCTTGCCTTTGCCGGCGTCCCGCGCCACAGGCCCTCGCATGAGCGCGACAGTTCATCACCTGGGCGGCCACCGTATAGGCAATTCGCAGCCATCGCTCGATCCGATGCTGGCTCTGGTCGCCAACGATCTCAACCTCGTCAACGCGGTCATCCTCGATCGCATGCAATCGAACATTCCGCTGATCCCCGAACTCGCCGGCCACTTGATCGCCGGCAGGGGCAAGCGCATGCGGCCGATGCTGACGCTGGCGAGCGCGCAGCTGCTGGGGTATTCTGGCGCGCGCCATCACAAGTTGGCTGCCTGCGTCGAGTTCATCCACACCGCGACCCTGCTGCACGACGATGTGGTCGACTCATCAGACCTGCGCCGCGGCAAGCGCACCGCCAACATCATCTGGGGCAATCCCGCGAGCGTGCTCGTCGGCGATTTCCTGTTTTCGCGCAGCTTCGAGCTGATGGTCGAGGATGGCAGCCTGAAGGTGCTCAAGATCCTGAGCAATGCGAGCGCCGTGATCGCGGAAGGCGAAGTCAACCAGCTGACCGCGGTGCGCCGGCTCGATATTTCGGAAGAGCGCTATCTCGACATTATCGGCGCCAAGACCGCGGCCCTGTTCGCCGCCGCATGCCGGATCGCGGCTGTGGTCGCCGAACGCGGCGAAAGCGATGAAGCCGCGCTGGACGCCTATGGCCGCAATCTCGGCATCGCATTCCAGCTCGTCGATGACGCGATCGACTATGTTTCCGACGCCAGCACCATGGGCAAGGACGCGGGCAATGACTTCCGCGAAGGCAAGATGACGTTGCCTGTCATCCTTGCTTATGCCCGCGGCAATGAGGAGGCGCGGGGCTTCTGGAAGGAAGCGATCTCGGGGCGGCGCATCGCCGACGCGGACTTCGCCGAAGCCGTCCGGCTCGTCCAGTCTAGCCACGCCGTGGACGACACGCTGGCCCGCGCGCGCCATTACGGCCAGCGCGCGATCGACGCGCTGGGCGGATTCGCGTGCGGAGCGGCCAAGGAGGCGATGGTCGAAGCGGTCGAGTTCGCGGTGGCGCGGGCTTACTAGCCCGGATAGACTTGGCGCGTGCCGAGCCTGACCACATCCCTGATCGCGGGCGTGCTCGCTTTTGCCGTGGTGGCTAGCCAGAACGCCTCGCCGGAAGACGCCCGCCAGCGGCTCGAATCGCAAAGGCGTGAATTGCTCGCCAAGCTCCAGGACAAGAACTGGATGCAAGACCCGACTCGCGCGGCCCTGTCGCGCCGCCATGTCGAGCGGCACTGGAAAGCCTGTGCCGAGAACGAAGCGCTCGCCCAGGCCAGGGATTCCCAAAGACCCGCGCGGCTGCTTGCCGAATCCGCGCTTGCCGCCTGCCGCCCCTGGCAAAGCGCACTCGAACTCGCGCTCGAGAAAGGCGCCTATCCCTATCGCGAGGGGCCCAATGCGCGTCCGCTCGCCTCGCGGAGCGACATGGTCGAAGCGGCGCGGCTAGCCGCGCTGGATGCAGCGCTGGCGCGCATCATGGCGTGGCGCGGCATCGGGCCGGCGCCGGTCGTGCAGGCATCGACAGCCCTGCCGCGCGCCGATTCGCGCGGCAGGATCATTTCCAGGCCCGCGCCCATACCGCAAAGGTTTGCGCCGCCGGAGCCGGAAGCGACGCCGACTCCGTCTCCTGCCAGCGCAAGCGGGGACGAAGAGGCGGTGATCGTCGTCACGGGCCGCAGCGGCGAATGCAGAGTGCGCCTTGCCGATCGCACGCTCAGCGAGAGCCAGCTAGCGGCGAAGGCGCGCGGTTGGATAGCCTCGGGCACGGCGCTCAAGGTCATCCGCCCGCGCGGCTCGGATTATCGCTGCATGGCGAAGATCGCGAGGCGGCTCAGCCAGCACGGCCTGCGCCTGTTCGACTTCGTAGAAGCTCCGTAAGCGGCGGCCTTCTACTCCTCGGCCACTTCATCCTCGTCCACCGCGAGCGCATCTTCCTCGTCGGTGTCGAGCAATTCCTCGATCGCCTCGACAATCAGGTCGAGCTGCTCGAAGCTCGCTGTGAAGTCTATGGTCTCGCCGTCATCGTCCTCGAAGCTGAGAGTGTAATCGCCTTGCCCGTCGGGCGTGATCGTGAATTGTGAAAGCGTGCGCGCCATGTCCATCTCCTTAGCTTGCGCCAAACCCGGCTTTGCGGAATTGGTTGCAGTTCGATGAGCGATCCGCTGCCGATCCATGCCGTGCTGCCCGATCTGCTCGCCGCATTGCGGGGGGCGAGCAACGCCGTGCTGGTTGCCCCGCCAGGCGCGGGCAAGACGACCGCCGTCGCGCCGGCACTGCTGGGCGAGCCATGGTGCGGCGGCGAGATCCTGCTGCTCTCGCCACGACGGCTGGCCGCGCGGGCGGCCGGCGAGCGGATGGCGAGCCAGGCGAATGAAAGCGTCGGCAACACATTCGGTTATGCCACGCGGCTGGACAGCAAGCGATCGGCGGCGACCCGGGTCACGGTCGTCACCGAGGGAATCTTCGTCAATCGCATCCAGGCCGACCCCGAACTGGCGGGCGTTTCCGCCGTGCTGTTCGACGAAGTGCATGAGCGCAGCCTCGACAGCGACTTTGGGCTGGCGCTGGCGCTCGATGCACAGGGCGCGCTGCGGCCGGACCTGCGGCTGGTGGCGATGTCCGCGACCTTGGATGGGTCGCGTTTCGGCGTGCTGATGGGAAACGCGCCGGTGATCGAAAGCGCCGGGCGGAGCTATCCGCTGGAGCTGCGGCATATCGGCCGGGCGGCGGACAGCCGGATCGAGGATTCCATGGCCGCCGCGGTCCGCACGGCGCTGCGCGAAGCGGAAGGCGGAGTGCTCGCCTTTCTACCCGGAGTTGCCGAGATCGAGCGCACCGCCGAGCGACTTGAAGGCCTGGCCGGCGTGGTGCTCCACAAGCTGCACGGCAGCATGGACCCGATCGCACAGCGCGCCGCGATCGCCCCTGATCTGCAAGGCCGCCGCAAGCTCGTGCTTGCCACATCGATCGCCGAGACTTCGCTTACGCTCGACGGCATCCGCGTAGTCGTCGATTCAGGGCTGGCGCGCCGTCCGCGCTACGATCGCGCGGCGGGGATGACGCGGCTGGTGACCGAGCGCGCAAGCCAGGCATCCGCCACGCAACGCGCGGGCCGCGCGGCGCGGCAGGGACCGGGGATAGCCTATAGGATGTGGGAGGAAGCCGCCACAGCGGGGCTGCCGCGCTTCGATCCGCCCGAGATATTGGAAGCCGATCTCTCCGCGCTGACACTCGATTGCGCGCTTTGGGGCGTGAGCGATCCGCGCGAACTGGCCTGGCTCGATCCGCCCCCCGATGCAGCGATTTCGGAAGCGCGGGCGAGGCTCACGGCGCTGGAAGCGCTCGATACCGACGGCCGGCCGACTGCGCATGGCAAGGCGATCGCGCGGCTCCCGCTGCCGCCGCGGCTGGGGCACATGCTGGTGCGCGCCGGCGAAATGGGGCTGGCGCAGACCGCCGCGCAAGTCGCCGTGCTGCTCGGGGAGCGCGGGCTGGGCGGGAATGACGCCGATCTCGAACTGCGGCTGCGGCGGTGGCGCGGCGAACGGGGCTCAAGAGCAGAAGGATCGCGGCGGCTGGCCGAGCGCTGGGCCAGGCTCGTCTCGGGAAGTGGCGAAGGCAATGTCGCGACCTGCGTGGCGCTTGCCTTTCCCGATCGCATCGCCAGGCGTCGCGACGCCTCGGGCGAGACCTGGGTTTCCGCGGGCGGACGCGGCTTCAGGCTCGACCCCGCCTCGCCGCTGGCGCGTGCCGAATGGCTCGCGGTCGCCGAGACACAGGGCATGGCATCGGGCGCGCGCATCCTGTCAGCCGCACAGATCGACCCGGCCACGGTCGAGGCGATGTTTCCCGAGCGCATCGAGACGCGGCGCAGCGTGCGCTTCGATCCCGCCACAGGCCGCGTCGAGGCGCTTCGCGAGCGGCGGCTGGGCGCGATCCGGCTTTCGAGCGGGCCCGATTCGGCCGCGAGCGCGCAGGAGATCGAGGCGGCGCTGCTCGAAGGCGTGCGCACGCATGGGCTCGCGCTGTTGCCTTGGTCCGGAGGGGGCGATGCGCTGCGGACACGCGCAGCCTATGCCGGCATCGAGGCGCTGGGCGATGCGGCGCTGCTGGCCGCGCTCGACGACTGGCTTCCGCCGGTATTGGCGGGCAAGCGCCGGCTGGATGCGATCGAGCCCAGGGCGCTGACCGAGGCGTTACAGACCCTGGCGGGATGGGATGCGATGCGCGCGATCGACAAGGCCGCGCCGGCGCGCTTCGAAACGCCCGCCGGTTCAAGCCATCCGATCGACTATGCCGCCGAGGCCGGCCCCACTGTGGAAGTGCGCGTGCAGGCGCTGTTCGGGCTTTCGGCGCATCCGATGGCGGGAAACACGCCGCTGGTGCTCAGCCTTACTTCTCCCGCGGGACGGCCAATCCAGACCACGCGCGATTTGCCGGGCTTTTGGGCGGGGAGCTGGACGGCTGTGGCCAAGGAAATGCGCGGCCGCTATCCCCGCCACCCCTGGCCCGACGATCCCGGTTCGGCCTCCGCAACACTGCGCACCAAAAATGCGGATGCAAGGGCGTCGTCTACGCGCTAAGGCGCGCTACGGCACCAGCGGCCAACGGAGAATCCATGAAGACCGCGCGCATCTTTCAGAAGCCGAAGAACTCCATGCAATCGGGGCGCTCGCGCACCGATTCGTGGATTCTCGAGTTCGAGCACCAGAAGGCGCAGGAGCCCGATCCACTTACCGGCTGGACGGGCGGCGGTGACACGTCGAACCAGGTGCGGATCAATTTCGAGACGCTCGAAGCCGCCAAGGCCTATGCCGAGCGCGAAGGCTATGCCTATCACGTCGTGCCCGCGCCCGAGAGGAAGCTGAAGCTCCAGGCCTATGCGGACAATTTCCGCTAAGCGCTGAGCAGGCTTTCCGCGAGCACCAGCAGGATCTTCACATCGATCGCTGTGCCTTCGGAGCGCTTGGCGGCGATGAAGGCGGGCACGCCCGCGAGCGGCACGCGGTGGACGATGATGTCTTCGCCGCTGACACCTCCCCCTTCGCCGATCCGCGTCAGCCCGCTCGCTCGAACCAGCGTGAACCCTTCGGTGACCATGCCCGGGGAGGAATGGAAGAAGCCCAACTCTTCCACCGCCGTGCACGAATAGCCCGTCTCTTCCTCAAGCTCGCGGCGCGCAGCGTCCGTAACGGTATCGCCGGCATGCTCGTCGCCGATCAGGCCGGCGGGCAGTTCGATGCAACGGCGGCTTAGCGGCACGCGATATTGATCGATCAGCAGGACATGCCCGTCTTCGATCGCGACGATGACGACGGCCTCGATTCCGCGGGCGCGCGAGACGAACTCCCAGCTACCCTGGCGCAGCGCCGTGATCCACTTGCCCTGCCAAGCGATTTCCCGCTTCTCGCTCATAATTCGATCAGTCGATCGGGCAGTTCGTTGGTATCGCCCTGGCTGCGCGGGAAATGTTCGGCGAGGACCAGGCCGATCCGTGCGACGGCGTCAGCCATGCCTTCGCCCGGCTGGCCCGCGCGCACCTTTGCGAGCAACGCCGCCATGGCTGCGCCCCAGACGTCGGGCGCCACCTTCGAATGGATCGATTCGTCAGCGATGATCTCGGCGCGGCGTTCCGCCAGGCTCAGATAGAGCAGCACGCCCGTCGATGCCTTGGTGCGCTTCTCGGCGCCTGTGCGAAACAGCTCCACGGCCCGGCGCCGGACGCGGCGCGCCTTGGTGGTCCCCGGCGTGAGGAACAGGCGAAGCGCGTCGATCGCGAGCAGCAGCCGCACGCCAAGAAATTTCGCCGCGGCGACGATCAATGCGACCGTCAGATACCAGCCTGGCGGCACGCTTTCCGCCCAGCCATCGACCAGCCTGGCGTACAGCCATTCGGCGGGCCAGGGCTGCCAGGCGAGCAATGCCAGTGCAAGCAGCATGGCGAGCACGGCCCAATGGAGCGCCACGTCGTGATAGGCGTCCGAGCGCGCGGCCACGACGGTTACGATCTCGCCATCGGTCGAGAGTTCGGCCTGGGTGACCGCGGCAGTCACCGCGGCATGATCCGCTTCGCTCAACAACATCACCAGCTCCCCGAGGCGCCGCCGCCCCCGAACGATCCGCCGCCGCCCGAAAAGCCGCCGCCACCGCCGCCCCAGTCGCTGCCGCCGCCGCCCCAGCTCGATCCGCCGCCCGAGCTGCGTCCTATCTCGTTAGCGATGCTCCACAGTACGATCGGCCATGCGCCCCCATCGTCATGGTAGCGCCGCCCGCGTCGGCGGCTGCGCATCATCGGGATGAGCACGAACAGGAACACGATGCCGATGAAGATCAGCCCGAACGGAAAGCCCCCGCCGCCCCGATTTGCCCGGCGCTTCGGGGCGCTCTTGTCCGCCGCCGCCTTGGCTCGCGCTTCGGCGGCCTCCAGCGGCAGCTTCATCTGCTCGCCGATTGCCTGCGCACCCGCGACGATCCCGCCGGGCATGTCGCCTGCGCGGAATCTCGGCAGGATAGTGCCGTTGATTATGTCGCTTGAAAGCCCATCGGTCATGATCGGTTCGAGTCCATAGCCGACTTCGATCCGCACTTTCCGATCCTTGGGCGCGACGATCAGGATGATCCCGTTATTGGCGTCTTTCTGCCCGATCCCCCAGGCGCGGCCCAGGCGATAGCCGTAGTCTTCGATCTCATAGCCTTCGAGATCGGGTATCGTCGCCACGACGAATTGACGAGTCGTGGTCTTGTTGATCTCTTCGGAAAGCCGAGTGATCTGCGCGACCTGCTCGGCGCTCAAGATCTTCGCCGCATCCACCACCGGCTCGCGATCACGCTTCGGGAAATTCTGCGCATGGGCGGACAGCGGCGCGAGCGCGAACAGGAGGATCAGGAACCCACGGACCATTGTCATGAACTGATCTCTCGAATGATTCCCTCGCCGCCCGCAAGCACGCCTTCGACCATCTTCTGTTCCCTGAAGCGCGGCAGGATCGCAGCCTGGATGATCGCGCCGGCTTCCGGGTTTGTCAGGGTCTTTTCGAGCCCCTTGCCCACTTCGATCCGCACCTTGCGTTCATTGGGCGCGACGATGAGGAGCACGCCGTCGTCGAACCCCTTGCGCCCGATGCCCCAATAGTTGCCGAGCGTCAGGCCATAATCCTCGATCGAATGCCCGCCCAGGCTCGGCACGGTCACGACGATGAACTCGTGCTTGGTGCGCATTTGCACGCTGGCCAACTGGGCTGAAAGCTTGGCCTCCTGCGTCTGCGGCAGCAGATCGGCGCTATCGACCACGCGCCCCGTCAGCGCCGGAAACGCATAGCCGGCTGGCGGGGCCTTGGGCGGCGGCGGCGCGGCGTTGCAGGCTGCGAGCGCCCCGCAAAGAAGGAGCGCGTTCACCCTCAGCTTGCGTTTCCGAAATCGACCTTGGGCGCTGAGTCCGAGCCCTGTTGCGCCTGGAAAGGCACCATCGGCTTGGCGCCGTGGAAGATCCTGGCGCCGATCGCATCGGGAAAGGTGCGGATGCGGGTATTATAGGCCTGGACCGCGGCGTTATAGTCGCGGATCGAGATTGCGACGCGGTTTTCCGAGCCTTCGATATCGTTCATCAGCTTGCCGAAATTCGCCTGGCTCTTGAGGTCCGGATAAGCCTCCTGGAGCCGCTGGAGCGAGAGGCTCAGCCCGTTCTGCGCCTGGTTGAACGCCGAGACCTTGGCGGGATCGCTGAGATCGTCGCCGCTCAGTTGTATCTGCGTGGCCTTGGCGCGGGCGTTGGTCACGTCGCTCAGGATCTTGGCTTCCGAGCCGGCGGCGCCCTTTACGGTGGCGACGAGATTGGGGATCAGGTCCGCACGGCGCTGGTAATTCACCTGCACGTCGGCCCATTTCGCCTTGGCCGCCTCCTGCGCAGTCGGGACGCTATTGAGCCCGCAGCCCGAAAGCAGCACCGCCGGAACCAGCGCCAATATCGCACGCATCTTCATCGCATTCCCTCCGCCAATGTGCCTTGTTCTCATACGGCACCTACGCAAGATGGCGAAAGCGAAATCGGAAACAAGGGGGAGCGTAACGATGCTCAAGGAATTCCGCATCTTCATCGCGCGGGGCAACGTCCTGGACCTTGCGGTCGCGGTCATCATCGGCGCGGCGTTTGGCAAGATCGTCAGCTCGCTGACCGACGACATATTGATGCCGCTGATCGGCAAGCTTTTCGGCGGACTCGATTTTTCGAGCTATTTCATTGTTCTGGGCGAAGTCCCCGCGGCTTTGGCGAATTCGAGCGATTACGCGGCCCTCAAAAAGGCGGGCGTGCCGCTGCTGGGCTACGGCGCGTTCCTGACCGTCGCGGTCAACTTCCTGATCGTCGCGTTCATCATCTTCATGATCATTCGCTCGGTAAATCGCATGATGCCCAAGCCGGAAACAGCGCCGCCTGCACCTGCCGAAGAGCCCGCGGACATCGCGTTGCTGCGCGAAATCCGCGACCAGCTGCGCCAGAAGAGCTAGGCGGCGGCAAGATCTTCCGCGACTGCGTCGGCAAGGCTGGTGCCGTCGAGGATGCGCGCGGTTTCGTCGCGGACACGGGCCATCGCCTGGCGGATCGCACAGGCCGCCTCGTCCTTGCAATCGAGGCATGGGCGATAGGCGGTACGGCTGACGCAGGGGACGAGCGCGAGCGGTCCTTCGATCACGCGGATGATCTCGCCCAAGGATATCAGGTGCGAGGCACGGGCGAGGCGATATCCGCCCATCTTGCCCCGCGTCGAGGCAAGGAATCCGGCCTCGCGCAGATCGGCCAGGATCAGCTCGAGGAACTTGCGCGGCACATTCGCCTCGCCGGCGATGCGATTCATCGGAATCGGGTTGCCTGCGGCCGGCTGGGCGGCGAGGAATAACATAGCGCGCAATGCGTAACGGGACCGCTGGGTCAACATGGGTTAGGCCCATGCCAACCCGATGCGGCGTTGTGAAGTTGTTTTCGCCGAGTGCGGTTGCCGACGCACAAAACCGCTCCTATATAAACAGTGCCAGTTTCGGCCGGCTATGGCGATAAACGACGGTGTGCAATAGATGCAGCGGACGCGGGGGCAGTACCCGCCGGCTCCACCATAAACCTCGGGAAACCGAGGGTTTTTGACGGGGCCGAACCAGGATCGACGTGTGTTGAAAAGCGCCGACTTTTGCTCAGAATGGGACCACTGTGACGGCCCATTTCACAAGTGCCAACGATAACGAAGCACTCGCTATTGCGGCGTAACCCCACGGCCTAACGGCCTAAGGTTATTCTAAAATGCGCGGTTGGACCGCACCGGGCAACAGAAGCGGAAACCAGCGGTACGGGGGACACCGGGCAACAGAAGTCCCCCACTTCATTTCTTTAGCCGCCGCAATATCTGTCACGGCTTTTTTGCTTTTAGAATGTGGTGGGACGAACCAGAAGCTAGTGGGTTAATGCGGCTGGAGACTGCCATGAAACGCCTTCTGCCATTTCTGATATGCTGCATATTCGTTCCTGCTGCGGCTGCGCAGGAAGCACCCGCTTCTCTTCAGCCCGCCATAGATAACAGACCAATGCTCTGGCAAGATCTGCGATATGGCATGACTGCCGACGAAGCTGCGATCCTGTTACGCGCGCTCCCTGGCATCAGGGCTGCAGCGGTCAAACCATCCAAGAAAAAACCCCCTCGAATTGTAATGGATTATACTAAGGAAGGGGTGACGCTTCTTGGCCTCCGAAATGAGATCGGTCTAACCTTCGGATCGTCAGGTCTGGAGCAGGTCGATCTGCGAAGCGCCGCGTGTTTGGCGCTCTCGATGGAGAAATTTAAGGGTCTTCGAGACCTGATTTCTCAAAAATACGGCGCTGCGAGAACTCAAAAGGAAGTGAATGAAGCGAGAGACCTAACGGGCATTCGCGACTTTTGCAACTCCAGCTACCCGCGTGCTTCTTCGCGTTGAGATCGAGTATCCGCCCGTTGCGGCTCCAGCCCCGAGAGGAACCGGCAAAGTAGGCGAGCTTTTGAGCGGCCTTTCACAAGCAGCGGCAAATAGCGCTCAGGAGGCATGCCCTTCTGACGCCGGAGTGAAAGGAAATATCTCGATTACCTACCTGAGCGAGACTGTCATGTCCGCCCAAGATGCCTTCAGACGCAATGAGGAAGAGGCCGAAAAGGCGAAAGATAAGAGTACGCTTTAAAACCAATAGGAAAAAAGGGCCCGGCGTTGCCGCCGAGCCCTTCATCCCCTCCGAACTTTCGCCGGATATCTTAAGCTTAGTCCTTGTCGCCGGTCAGGAACGCGGGCAGGCCGATATTCTCGCCGCCTTCGTCCTTGCTCTCCGAACGCTCGGGACGCGGGCCGCGGCCTTCGCCGCCGCTGCGCGGGCCACGGTCGCCGCCGCCATCGCGGCGCGGACCGCGGTCACCACCGGGACCACGTCCACCGCCACCGCCGCCATCACGACGACGGTCGCCGTCGCGCTGCGGGCGATCACCGCGCGGACGGTCGCCGCCTTCGCGGGGCTCACGCGCCGGGCGTGTGTCGGGCAGTTCCTCGCCGGTTTCCTGATCGACGACGCGCATCGACAGGCGAACCTTGCCACGCTGATCGATCTCCAGGACCTTGACCTTGACTTCCTGGCCTTCGCTCAGGACGTCCGAGACCTTCTCGGTGCGCTCGCCGCGGATTTCGCTGACGTGGACGAGACCATCCTTGCCGCCCATGAAATTCACGAACGCGCCGAAATCGACGAGATTGACGACCTTGCCGGCATAGACCTTGCCGACTTCGGCTTCCTCGACCAGGCCCTTGATCCAGGCGATCGCCGCCTCGATCTGCGCGGGGTCGGACGACGAAACCTTGATCACGCCTTCATCGTCGATATCCACCTTGGCGCCGGTCGTCGCGACGATCTCGCGGATCACCTTGCCGCCGGTGCCGATGACTTCACGGATCTTCGACTTGTCGATCGTGAAGCTCTCGATGCGCGGAGCATGCGCCGACAGCTCTTCACGGGTGTGATCGAGCGCCTTGGCCATTTCACCGAGGATATGCGCGCGGCCTTCCTTGGCCTGCTCGAGCGCCTTGCGCATGATCTCTTCGGTGATGCCGGCGATCTTGATGTCCATCTGCATCGTCGTGATGCCCTCGGACGTGCCCGCGACCTTGAAATCCATGTCGCCGAGATGATCCTCGTCGCCGAGGATGTCGGAAAGAACCGCGAAGTCCTTGCCCTCGAGGATCAGGCCCATCGCAATGCCCGACACCGGGCGCTTGAGCGGCACGCCGGCATCCATCAGGCTGAGCGAACCGCCGCAGACGGTGGCCATCGAGGACGAGCCGTTGCTCTCCGTAATGTCGGAGAGCACGCGGATCGTATACGGGAACTCTTCCTTGGTCGGCAGCACCGGGTGCAGCGCGCGCCAAGCGAGCTTGCCGTGGCCGACTTCGCGACGGCCCGGGGCGCCGAAGCGGCCGACTTCGCCGACCGAATAAGGCGGGAAGTTATAGTGCAGCATGAAGTGCTCGTAATTGAGCCCGTTCAGGCCGTCGATCATCTGCTCGGCGTCGCGCGTGCCGAGCGTGGTGGTGCAGATCGACTGAGTCTCGCCGCGCGTGAACAGCGCCGAACCGTGCGCGCGGGGCAGGAAGTGCACCATCGCTTCGATCGGGCGGATCTGGGTGGTCGTGCGGCCGTCGATGCGGATGCCGTCCTTCAGGATCGCGCCGCGGACGATATCGGCCTCCAGCTTCTTCACCAGCTTGAGCGTGCCGAGATACTGGCCGGGATCGCTTTCCTTTAGGTCGGCGAACGCCTCGCGCGCCTTGCCGCGCGCGTCGTTCAGCGCGTTCTGGCGCTGCTGCTTGTCGGTCAGCTTATAGGCCGCGGCGATATCGTCGCCGATGGCCTTGCGCAGCTTCTTCATCGTGTCCGACTTGTCGGCGACCGGAGCAAGTTCCCAGGGGTCCTTGGCCGACTGCTCGGCGAGATCGATGATCGCGTTGACGGCCTGGCGGATCGCCTTGTGCGCGAACTGCACCGCGCCGAGCATGACTTCTTCCGAAAGCTCCTTCGCTTCGGATTCGACCATCATCACGGCATCGCCTGTGGCGGCGACGACGAGGTCAAGATCCCCTTCCTTGATCTGCGTATTGTTCGGGTTGAGGATATATTCGCCATCAACATAGCCGACGCGCGCGGCGCCGATCGGGCCCATGAAGGGCACGCCCGAGATGGTGAGGGCCGCGGATGCAGCGACCATCGCGAGGATGTCCGGCTCGTTCTCGCCATCATAGCTGAGAACCTGGCAGATCACGTTGATCTCGTTGTAGAACCCTTCGGGGAAGAGCGGGCGGAGCGGACGATCGATCAGGCGGCTCGTGAGAGTCTCCTTCTCGGTAGCGCCGCGCTCGCGCTTGAAGAAGCCGCCGGGGATGCGTCCCGCGGCCGAATACTTCTCCTGATAATGGACGGTGAGCGGGAAGAAATCCTGCCCTTCCTTGACCGAGCGTGCGGCCGTCACGGCGCAGAGCACGACGGTTTCACCCAGGGTCGCCATCACGGCGCCGTCGGCCTGGCGGGCAACGCGGCCCGTTTCCAGCGTGAGGGTTTCGCCGCCCCACTGGATTTCTACTTTCTTGGTATCGAACATTTGGTTTCCTTCACTCCCCGCGCCCGATGCGCCGGGGGGCCTATGTACGGGTTATCCGGCCCGTCCGGTTCGGGATGATCTTCACCCCTTAATGAGCCACAGACCGGAATGCCGGCGGCTCGAATGTCAAAAGGGCGCCGCACGGGCGCCCTTCTGGGTTACTTGCGGAGGCCCAGCTTGCCGATCAGGTCGGTGTAGCGGGTTGCGTCCTTCTTCTTCAGGTAGTCGAGCAGCGAACGGCGCTTGTTGACCATCATGAGGAGACCGCGGCGCGAGTGATTGTCCTTGGCGTGGCCCTTGAAGTGCTCGGTGAGGTTCACGATGCGCTCGGTGAGGATCGCGATCTGCACTTCGGGGCTGCCGGTGTCGCCGCTCTCGCGGCCATGTTCCTTGATGAGCGCGTCCTTGCGCTCGGCAGTGATCGTCATGTTTCTTCCTTCGACATCGCTTTACAGATTGAAACCGCGGACGACCCGGACAAATCCGGATTGCGCCTCCACCAGCGCGACCGGAATATCGTCCAGCAGCGCGAAATATTGGCCGTCTTCAGCGTCTGTCCCGTCCAGAACCTGCCCCCTGCGGAGCAGCCCTGCCTGGTCGGGATCGAGGAACAGAGCCGGGATGTCGTCCAGCCCCGCCCTCAACGGCAGGAGGAGGTGTTCAAGCTGGCGGGCCTTAGCGGCATCGGCCAATTTGTCCAGCGAAATTGCGGCATCGAGAGCGAAGGGCCCGGCCCTGATGCGGCGGAGCATGGTGACGTGGCCGACGGTGCCCAAGGCTAGCGCGATGTCGCGCGCCAGGGAGCGGATGTAGGTGCCCTTGGAGACATGGGCGGTGAGGGTGATGCCGTCCAACCTCTCGTCACGCTTGCCAACGCGGGGAAGGCTCACGGAAAGCGCATGGATCGTCACCGATCGCTTGGCAAGCACCACTTCCTCGCCGGCACGCGCCAGATCATAAGCCCGCTCGCCGCCAACCTTGAGCGCCGAATAAGCCGGCGGCGCCTGCTCAATCGCCCCGGTGAAGCGCGGCAGCACTGCCTCGACCTCGGCAAGCGTCGGCCGAACGGGAGAAGCGGCAATTCCCACACCCTCGCCATCCAGCGTGTCGGTCTCCACCCCGAAGCCGATCGTAAAGTCGTAGACTTTGTCGCTGTCGAGCATCCGCCCCGCAAGCTTGGTCGCCTGGCCGATCGCGATCGGCAGCACCCCGGTCGCCAGCGGATCAAGCGTGCCGCCATGGCCAACCTTGAACTTGCCGTATCCGCCATCGCGCAGCGCGCGTTTGACGGCGCTTACGCCCTGAGTCGAACCGAGACCCAAGGGTTTGTCGAGGATGATCCAGCCATGCACGCCTGCGCCCTAGAGCCTGTTCCGCTTTCGTGGAAGCGGCACCAGCCCTCTAACTAACAGACTCTGGCCGAGCAGCGCGGCGATGCAGCCAGAGGGTCAGCGGCGCGCCTTCCTGGCCTTCTTCGGCGGGGGGCCGCTGCGCACGATGCTGTTGATCCGGCAACGCTCACGCCCCACCAGAATCGTATCGCCGCGCTCAAGCGAACTGCCGCCGCCGAAGGTCTTGAAACCGATGCGCGTGGCGAACGGCAAATCATTGCAACGCGAAAAGAAGTCCGCATAAAACCAGTCGCGCCGTGAATTCTGGATGTAGATCCCGCGCCCGCCCGGTGCCGCGTGGAAATTGCGCGCGCCGCCATAGGTGATGAAGGGGATCGACACTTGGCGGCCTTCGGGCTCGGGCGCACGCTGGGCAGCGGCGGTGCCGGCGGTTAGCAACAGCGCGGGGAAGAGCGCGGCGGCGAGATAGTTCAACACGTATAACTCCTGAGAATAGTGGATAGAACCTTCTATTCCACAACACCTGTACGCTGCATGAAGTGCCGCCTGCACAAAGCGACGTAGCGCTCGTTTCCACCGACTTCGCGCTGCTCGCCCTCGCGAACCGCATTGCCCCCCTCATCGACGCGCAGGTTCATCGTCGCCTTGCGCCCGCATTCGCAAACCGACTTTATTTCGATCAGCGCGTCGGCGAGGGCCAGCAATTCGGCCGACCCCGGGAAGAGCCGCGCCTGGAAATCGGTGCGCAGGCCATAGCAGAGCACCGGTATGCCCACTTCGTCCGCAAGATGCGCGAGCTGGCGGACCTGCGCGGGCTGGAGAAACTGCGACTCGTCCACCAAAATGCAGGCGATCGGCGCCTTGAAATGCTCGTCCTCGGCGATCACCCGCAGATCGGTATCCTTGGCGAACGGGATCGCCGGCTCGGTGATGCCGAGCCGCGAATCTATCATCCCCTTGCCGCCTCGGTCATGCACCCCCGCGGTGAACAGCAGGGTGCGCATGCCGCGCTCGCGATAATTGAAATCCGCCTGGAGCAAGGTGGTCGATTTGCCCGCGTTCATGCTGGCGTAGTAGAAATAGAGCTTGGCCATGCCGGGGGCATAATGGCTTGCGCCGGATGGCGCAAAGTTCGACACTTCGCTGCATGAGCCTGATACTCTTCGCGCTGGTGGCGGCATGGCCCGCGCAGCAGCTCAGCGACGGTGATACGATCGTTGCGCTGGCATGGGAGCGGCGGCGCAAGGACGTTGCGGATCCGGCGGTGCAATGCATCGAACTCGATGGGCCATCAATGGCGGACAGGATTCGCCTCCCCGACCACATGATGCAGGTCGTCATCGGCAAGGATACGAGTCAGCAGCTTAACCGCGTGCGACTGCGCCGCATCGCCAAGGGAGAGGGACAGACGCTGGCTTTCGATATCAAGCGCCTCGGCCTTCCTGGGCCTTCACCGGCGTGCAAATACCGTTACTCGGTGAATGCCCCCGTCCAGATCGACGGCGGCATAGCCTATGTCCATGTCGGCATGCATTGCGGCAGCTTTTGCGGAGGCGGCGAAATCCTGGTGATGGAGCGCCGTGAGGGGACTTGGCGCATCCTTGAGGAACTTCTGTCTTGGGCGACCTGAGCCGACCCGCTATTCGTCGCCGGCCAGATCCTGCGCCACCTTCGGCGCGCGCAGCAGCTGGTCGATATGGGTGCCCTCGTCAAAGCTTTCGTCCGCGAGGAATTTGAGCTTGGCTGCGTATTTCATCTTCACCTTGGCGGCGACTTCGCGCTGGAGATAGGCGGTGTTGGTGCGCAGCGCCTTGAGCACCGCTTCCTCTTCCTTGCCCAGCAGCGGCTTCACGAAGACCGTGGCGTGGCGAAGATCGGGCGACATGCGCACTTCGGTGACCGAGACCATGTGCCGCGCCAGCGTCTCGTCATGCACGTCGCCGCGCGCCAGGATTTCGCTCAGCACGTGGCGCGTCTGCTCCCCCACCTTGAGCAGGCGGACGGAGCGCGTTTCGGGGGTCTCGGCGTGTTTCATAAATTCACCATAACAAAAAAGGGGCGCTCAACCGATCCCGGGAGCGCCCCCTTTAAACAGTCCGCTGCTCTACCTTTGAGCTACATGGGCATAAATGGCGCCCAAGACGGGATTCGAACCCGCAACCGTCGGATTAACTAATTACAAGTACCCTTATAAAGGGCTTGAAGTAAAAAGTCAATATATTCTCACAGCGTCCGTTCGCGCATCTCGACTTCGAAGGTTTCGAGGAAGTCGCCCGCCTTGATGTCCACGAAGTTTTGCGTGAAGGTCACGCCGCATTCCAGGCCCGCGCGGACCTCTGGGACATCGTCCTTGAAACGGCGCAGCGAAGCGATCTCGCCTTGATAGATGATCACATCCTCGCGGGTGATGCGCGCCTTGAGCGCTTTGCGGATGATGCCTTCGGTGACGAGCAGACCCGCCGCCTTGCCATGCTTGCCCGCCGAGAAGACCTCGCGGATTTCGGCGCGGCCGACCACCGTTTCGAATGCCTCCGGCCCGAGCTGCCCGGCCATGCCCGCGCGAATCTCGTCGGTGAGTTCGTAGATCACGTCATAATATTTGAACGCGACCTTCTGGCGATCGGCGATCTCGCGCGCCTTGGCGTTCGGGCGGACGTTGAAGCCGATGATCGGCGCGCCGCTGGCCCCCGCGAGCGTTACGTCGCTCTCGGTGATCCCGCCGACACCCGCATGGAGCACACGCGCCTTGATGTCTTCGGTGGAGATCTTGTTGATCGCGGCGACGATCGCCTCGACTGTGCCCTGCGTATCCGCCTTCACCACCAGCGGATATTCCATCGCCTGCTTTTCCTTGAGCGCCGAGAACATCGTCTCAAGGCTTGCGGGGGCATTGGTGGTGCGCTTGTTCTGGATCACGCCGGCGCGATAGGCCGCAACTTCGCGTGCGCGCGCTTCGTTCTCGACGACCTGGAGCGGATCGCCCGCCATCGGCACGCCCGACAGGCCGAGGATCTCGACCGGCATCGAAGGACTGGCTTCCTTGATTTGCTGGCCCTTGTCATTGACCAGCGCGCGGACCTTGCCGCTCTCGGCGCCGATGACGAAGACGTCGCCGACTTTGAGCGTGCCCCGGCCGACCAATACGGTGGCCACGGGGCCGCGCCCCTTGTCGAGCTTGGCTTCGATCACGGTGCCTTCGGCGGCGCGATGAGGATTGGCGCGCAGTTCGAGCAATTCGGCCTGGAGCTGGATCTTCTCGACCAGCTCGTCGAGCCCGGTCTTCTTGAGCGCGGAAACTTCGACATCCTGGGTATCGCCGCCCATCGCCTCGACCTGCACGTCATGCTCGAGCAGCCGCTCGCGGACGCGCTGGGCATTGGCCTCGTGCTTGTCGATCTTGTTGATCGCCACGATCATCGGAACGCCCGCGGCCTTGGTGTGATTGATCGCCTCGATCGTCTGAGGCATCAACCCGTCGTCCGCCGCCACTACCAGGATGACGATATCAGTGACGTTCGCGCCGCGCACGCGCATTTCGGTGAACGCTTCATGGCCCGGCGTATCGAGGAAAGTGATCTTCGACTTGTCCTTCAGCGTCACCTGATAGGCGCCGATATGCTGCGTGATGCCGCCGGCTTCGCCCTTGACCACATCGGTGCCGCGCAGCGCATCGAGCAGCGAAGTCTTGCCGTGATCGACATGTCCCATGATCGTGACCACCGGGGGGCGCGTCTTGAGCGTGTCAGCGGCATCGACATCGGTGTCGGCCGCCAGATCCACATCGGCGTCGGAGACGCGGACGATATTGTGGCCGAACTCGGTGACCAGCAATTCGGCGGTATCCTGGTCGATCGTCTGCGTCATCGTGACGGGCGAGCCCATCTTGAACAGCGTCTTGACCAGGTCGGCCCCCTTCTCGGCCATGCGATTGGCGAGTTCCTGCACCGTGATCGCCTCGGGAACAACGACGTCGCGGACCTGCTTGGCCTGCGGTTCGCGCGGGCCGCCCATTCGGCGATGTTCCTTCTCGCGGGCGCGCTTGAGCGCCGCGAGGCTGCGCGCACGCGCGCCGTCATTGTCGCCGAGCGCGCGATTGACCGTGAGCTTGCCCGATTGTCGACGGTCGTCGCCGGGGCGACCGGCGCCGCGGCTGGGGCGTGCGGGCGGCTCGGGCCGCTTGGGCGCGCCGCCGCCGGGAAGCGGGCGAGCGGCTTGCGGCTGAGCAGGTGACGCCGGAGCGGCTTCCTCCTGCGGCTCCACCACTGGCTTGGGCGCGGGGCGCGGGATTTCAGGACGCGCCACCGGCGTGAAACGGCGCGGGGCGGGGCGATTGGGATCGAGTGCGATAGCCACGGGCTCGGGGGCGGCTACGGGCTCGGGGGCGGCTACGGGCTCAGCTTCAGGCGCGGGAGCCGCGGGTGTAGGCTCTGGGGCCCGCGCGGCAGCCGGCTTGGACGGGTTGGCGGCTTCAGCCTCGGCGCGTGCGCGCTCTTCAGCACGGCGCGATTCGGCTTCGGCAGCCTCTGCGCGCTCGCGCTCTTCACGGCGGCGCGCTTCCTCGAGCGCGTTCATCCGCTGCTCGTCGGCTTCGCGCAGCAGCTTGGCCTGGCGCTCCTGGGGCGACAGCGTGTCGGCGGCCGGACGCGGCGCAGGGGCCGGCACGGGCGCGGGGGCGGGTGCGGCGGCAGGCTCGGGCGCCTGCGTCGCTTCCTCGGCGGCGGGGCCTTGCGGACCCAGCACGCGGCGGCGCTTCACTTCGACCACGACGGTGTTCGAACGGCCATGGCTGAAGCTCTGCTTCACCTTGCCCGTCTCGACCGTGCGCTTGAGGCCCAGCGGCGCGCGCATTCCCAGTTTCGGCTTTTCGTTCTCGGTGTCGCTCATGCGGCTGCCTAAAGTCCTTCAGTCTGTCGTTCGTCGTCGTTCGGCGCTTCCGACGGAAGCGCCGATGCGCCCTGCGCGATCGATACGCAAGGCACGTGCAAGGGTTCGGGTCCGATAAAGTGCAGCCAGCGGTTGAGCGCTTCGCTCACCCTCCTGGCCGCTTTGGCGTCGGTCAGGCCGGCATGTACCACATTTTCGCGGCCAAGGGCCAAGGACAATATGGTGCGCGGCAGCGGCAATGTTAAGCCCTTGAGATCGCTGCCCTCGCGGTCCGACCCAACTCGCCATGCCTGGGCGAGCTTGCCCGCGCCGTCAGCCCCGGCGTCGCTGGCGTGAAGCAGCATGTGAAGCTTGCCCGATCGCGCGGCCTTTTCGAGCTTCTCGCCGCCGGTGATGACTGCGCCCGATCGGGATTCGAGGCCGAGCCGGTCAAGCAGATTGCGCTGCAACTGGCCGGCGATCCGCTCGGGCAGGTCGTCCGGAATGCTGAGTGTCGCGTCTTTAAAGGCACGCACCAGGCTGCCGCGCAATCTGCCCTTGGCGATTGCTGCTTCAAGCTCCGCGCGGTTTACGCCGACCCACGCCCCGCGGCCCGGCGCCTTGGCGCGGACGTCGGGCAGCACTTCACCTGTGGGAGAGAGGGCCAGGCGAACGAGATGCTCGCGCGCTTCCCGCTCACCCGACAGGATGCATTTGCGAATCGGCTCGTTCGCCTCTCGCGCCTGGGCGGAGGCGTCGGCCGTGCCTTCCGGCCCCTCGCCGCGTGGGGGGCCGAACTGCTTCGCTCGTCTTACCGCGCGGGTATCATTGCTCGGATTCCGCAACTGCGTCCTCCGAGTTTGCCGCGGCGGCCGGAGCTTCATCCTCGAACCAGTGCGCACGGGCCGCCATGATGATCTCGTTGCCCTGCTCGTCGCTCAGGCCGTATTCGGCGAGCACGCCGCCCTTGTCCTCGGCGCGCTTGGGCGCATCCTCGTTGCGGCGGCGTGGCTCGATGCGCTTCTTCTGGACCAGCTCGTCGGTCGCCAGATCCGCCAGATCGTCGAGCGTCCTGATGCCCGCCTTGCCGAGCGTGACCAGCATCGCTTCGGTCATATAGGGCATAGTGGCCAGATCGTCCTCGACACCCAGTTCGCGGCGAAGCGTGCGATTGGCTTCCTCGCGCCGCTCGAGTGCCTCGACGGCGCGGCTCTGCAGCTCGGCGCCAAGATCCTCGTCGAACCCTTCGATCTCGGCGATTTCCGAAAGCTCGACATAAGCGACTTCTTCGAGGCTGCCAAAGCCTTCGGCGACCAGCAGCTGCGCGAGCGTCTCATCGACGTCGAGCTCGTTCTGGAACAGCTCGCTATTCTGGACGAATTCCTTCTGGCGCTTTTCGCTGGCATCGGCCTCGGTCAGGATGTCGATCGCTTTGCCGGTGAGCTGGCTGGCGAGGCGGACATTCTGGCCGCGGCGGCCGATGGCGAGGCTGAGCTGATCGTCGGGGACAACCACTTCGATGCGGTCATCCTCTTCGTCGATCACGACGCGGCTGACATTGGCCGGCTGGAGCGCATTGACGACGAAGGTCGCGGTGTCGGGAGACCAGGGGATGATGTCGATCTTTTCGCCCTGCATTTCCTGGACCACCGCCTGGACGCGGCTGCCCTTCATGCCGACGCAGGCGCCGACGGGATCGATGCTGGAGTCGTGGCTGATCACGCCGATCTTGGCGCGCGAGCCGGGATCGCGCGCGGCCGCCTTGATCTCGATGATGCCGTCATAGATTTCGGGCACTTCCTGCGCGAACAGCTTCTTCATGAAATCGGGGTGCGCGCGGCTGAGAAAGATCTGGGGTCCGCGGTTTTCGCGGCGGACGTTAAGGATGATCGAACGGACGCGATCCCCCACGCGGACGACTTCGCGCGGGATCTGCTGGTCGCGGCGGATGACGCCCTCGGCGCGGCCCAGATCGACCACGACGTGGCCGAACTCGACGCGCTTGACCAGGCCGGTGATGATCTCGCCCATCCGGTCCTTGAACTCTTCGTGCTGGCGCTCGCGCTCGGCATCGCGGACCTTCTGGAAGATGGTCTGCTTCGAAGCCTGGGCCTGGATGCGGCCGAATTCGATCGGAGGCAGCGGATCGACGATGAAGTCGCCGATCGCGGCGTCCTTCTGAAGCTTCTGCGCGCCCTTCAGATCGACCTGCTTGAAATAATCGTCGACCGCTTCGACCACTTCGACGACGCGCCAAAGCCGCAAATCGCCAGTAACGGGATCCAGCTTGGCGCGGATATCGTTCTCGCTGCCATAGCGATTCTTCGCGGCGCGCTGGATCGCGTCTTCCATCGCCTCGATGACGATGGCGCGGTCGATCAACTTTTCTTTCGCGACCGAATCGGCGATCGCGATCAGCTCGGCTTTGTTCGCGGAAATGGCAGTGGCCATCAGTCTTGTTCCTCTGCTTCGAATTCGTCTGCGCCCTCGCTCGAAAGCGGGGCAGTTGCGGCGATGAGCCTGTCGGTCATCACGAGTTTGGCTTCTTCGATCTGGTCGAACGGCAGGAAGTGGGTCACATCCTGCGTGTCCGTGATGGACACGATCTCACTTTTAGGTTCGACACCGGCGAGATCGCCCTTGAATTGCTTCCGGCCGTCGAGCTTCTCGGTCAGGCTGATGCGCGCCTCATGCCCCTTCCAGTCCTCGAAATCCTGGAGGCGCGTGAGCGGCCGATCGATCCCGGGGGAGCTGACTTCGAGGCGATAGGCATGATCGATCGAGTCGCGGCCCGCAGCTTCCAATTCGTCGAGCTTTTCGGAGATGCGGCGCGAAAGATGGGCGCAATCGTCGATCGAGAGCTGGCGCGTATCGGGGCGCTCGGCCATCACCTGAAGTGTCGGATCGCCGGCGCCGCCGAACATCTTGACGCGCACCAGATCGAGCCCGAGCGCCTTGGCTTCGGGTTCGATCAGCTTGGTCAATGCGGCGATATCCGCCAAAAAGATCTCCGGCATTAGGTATTTTGGCAGATAAGCAGCTTCTGCGACCGCACCCGGGGGAGCGGCCTCGAACATGTTTGACGATGTCGAGAAAGCACGGGCGATATACGCGCTTGCCCAGGGCGGGGCAAGGCCTGTCAGCCTGGCCCGTCAACCAACGCCGATGACGATGGGAAATGCGCAATTTCGTTACCAGTGTGACGATGGGCATGACGCGACCGCCACGATGCGCTAGCGCTTTTTCATTAGAAATCCCGCCGGAGTATTCCTGATGTCCTATGCCCGCACTCTCCTGCCCGCCGCCGCGCTGCTTGCTGCGTGCAATCCGCAATCAGGGGCTGTAGCGCAGGACTCCGGAGCCCAGGATGGCCGGCCGTTCAGCGTTACCGAGGTGGCCGAGTTCGTCTCGCCCTGGGCGATGACCTTCCTGCCAGATGGGCGCATGCTGATCACCGAAAAGGCCGGAGCGATGCTGCTCGTCTCGCCGGACGGCAAGACACGCGCGGCGGTAAGCGGCATTCCGGCGGTGTCGAGCGCGGGGCAAGGCGCATTGATGGACGTGGTGCTCCACCCGGAATTCGCCAGGAATCACTGGGTCTATTTCAGCTATTCCGAAGCGCGCGCCGATGGGCTGAAGGGCGTGGTCCTGGCGCGGGGCACGCTGAGCGATAGCTCCTCGCCCAGCCTCCAAAACGTCGAGACCTTGTTCCGCGCCGACCCCTATGTCGAAGGCAACGGGCATTTCTCCGGACGCATCCTGTTCGCGCCCGACGGGCATCTGTTCTTCACCAATGGCGACCGCCAGAAATTCACTCCGGCGCAAGACCCCAAGGCGACGCTCGGCAAGGTGCTGCGCCTCAACGAGGACGGCACCGCGGCCAAGGGCAATCCGCTGGCCGCCAAGGGATTTCATCCCGCGGCGTGGACCTATGGAAACCGCAACCTGCTGGGCATCGCGTTCGACCCGAAGGGCAATCTCTGGGAAGTCGAAATGGGCCCCAAGGGCGGCGACGAAGTCAATTTGATCAAGCCGGGGGTGAATTACGGTTGGCCGAACGCTTCGAACGGGAGCCATTATGACGGCAAGGACATCCCCGATCATGCCCCCGGCGACGGCTATCAGGCGCCCAAAATCTGGTGGAACCCTTCGATCTCGCCCGGCGATCTGATCGTCTATTCGGGCAAGGCCTTTCCTGAGTGGCGCGGGGACATCCTGATCGCGGCGCTCTCGGGCAAGGCGCTGATCCGCATCGAGCTGAACGGCACCGATGCCAATAAGGCCGACCAATGGGACATGGGCGCGCGCATCCGCGAAGTCGAGCAAGGTCCAGACGGCGCCGTCTGGCTGCTGGAGGACGGACGCAAGGGGCGACTGCTCAAGCTGATGCCCAAGCGCTGAACCCTTTTTGACGCTCAGCGCACGATCAGATAGTTCATCCGGGCAGAGGCGATCGGGCGATCGGGCTCGTCTTGCCAGGCAACCGCCTCGACATTGGCGACGCGGTTGCCGAGCCGAGTGACCACGCCTTTGGCCCGGGTCGGCTTGTCGCGCCCGCCCCGCATATAATCGACGGTGAGGTTGATGGGCTTGATCCGCGCCCCGCCCTCGCCGGCCAGCGCCTGCTTGAGCGCGGCGACCGCTGCCATTTCGAGCAGTCCGCCGATCGCGCCGCCATGCAGGAAGCCGGGCCGGCCGACGACATGCGTGCCGAACTCCATCACCAGCACCGGTGCATCCTCGCCGGGCTCCTGGGTGAGCCCGAGCAACTGGGAATATGGCACGCTCACCAATAGCCCTCCGTCGCCATGAAGGTGCCCGCGACATTGGCGAGCGGATCGCCTGGATCGCCGTCATGCGCCTGGCCGCGCACGAATGCGATCGACCGCGTGATCCGGTAGCATTCGCCGCGCCCGATCACGGCGTGCCCCGGCCGCGCGGGCCGCAGATAATCAATGCGCAGGTCGAGCGTCGCATGCGCGTGCAGCCGATCGAGCTTGAGCCACACGCCCACGCTCGTCGCCATATCCATCAGCGCGAGGATCGGCCCGGAAGCGATCACGCCCGAAGCAGGATCGCCGATGAGACGCTCGTCATAGGGGAGCGCGAGCTCCGCCCAATCCTGGCCATGCGCGTGATAGGCGATGCCGAGCGTGCCCCCATGCCCGTTGAAACGGCCGCCGAACAGCCGCTGGGGATCGAAATTGCGGGGCGCATCGTCGCTCATCGCCGCGCCCCTAGCCCGCGCGCCGGTCTCTGTCTAACCTCGCGGTGCAGGCAGGAGGTGCGGGATGGACGAGCAGCGCGTCACGATCGATATGCAGGTGGGCGTGGCGCATGTCCGGCTCAACCGCGCGGACAAGATGAACGCGCTCGATCCGGCGATGTTCGCGGGGATCATCGCCGCGATCGGCGAGCTGGCGGCCATGCCGGGGCTGCGCTCCGTGGTGCTCTCCGGCGAAGGCCGCGCCTTTTGCGCGGGGCTGGACATGGCGAGCATGGCGGGCGCTGGATCGGGCGTGGACCTGGAGGCCCGCACCCACGGCGTGGCGAATGATTTCCAACAGGTCGCCTGGGGCTGGCGCATGCTGCCGGTGCCGGTGATCGCCGCGATCCACGGAGTCGCGTTCGGCGGGGGGCTGCAGATCGCCAGCGGCGCCGATGTACGCATCGCCGCGCCGGGCACCCGACTGTCGGTCATGGAGATGAAGTGGGGTATCGTTCCCGACATGGCGGGCTTTGCGCTGTGGCGCGGCAATGTGCGGGACGATGCGCTGCGCGAGGCGGCCTATACGGCGCGCGAGTTCGACGCGGCCGAAGCGCAGGCGATGGGCTTCGTCACTCGGCTGGCGGACGACCCGCTCGCCGAAGCGCTGGCGCTGGCGCGCAGCATCGCCGAACGTAATCCGCATGCCGTTCGCGCCGCCAAGCGCCTCGCCAATCTGGAGGGTGACACAGCCGCGATCCTGCTTGCCGAAAGCCGCGAGCAAGCGGCGTTGCTGCGCACGCCCAACCAGATGGAGGCAGTAATGGCGAACATGCAGAAGCGCCCGCCACGTTTCGCCGATTAGCCGATCGCTGCACTGGCCCGCGCTTCGGCGGCCGCATGGAGAGTCCAGAAATTGGCGATATGCTCGCCGCGCAGGCGCTTTTCGAGCACGTCGAGATGTGCGCCCCAGCCGCCGCCGAAATTGATCGCCCCCTCGGGATTGGGGATGCCGCTATGCGTGAGCGTCAGCCGGGTACGCTCGCCGAGATCGTCGAGTTCGATCGCGACCTGGCCGTTCGCGCCTTCGTCCCAGGTAAAGGCGAGCAGACGCGGCGGATCGATCGCGGTGATCGTCTCGTGCCAGGATTTCCCCTGATAGGGCGCGTATTTCTCGGGGAAAGGCACGTCCTCGTCCGAGAGATTGCCGTGGGCCATCGTCATGCCGAGCTTGCCGCCGACGCGCGGCTCGGTCGGCCCGGCCATGAACCAGCGCGCCCGCAGATCGGGATCGATCAGGTAGCGCCAGACGGTCTCGCGCGGCGCATCCAGCTCGCGTTCGAAAACCAGTTCGCCGGCCTTCAAGGTATCAGCCATCATCCCTCTCCATCACTCGGCCCAGGCTTTCGAGGATCATCGTCCAGCCATGCCGCGCCTGTTCTTCGTAAGGCGCCCATTCAGGGTCCATTTCGTGGGTGAGCCTGAGCGAGCAGCCGTCGCCCCTCGTCGCGATCTCGATCGACACGCGGGTCCAGTCGCCGTCCCCGGCAGGGTCGGCCGCAAAGAGAAAGACCAGCCGGCGGGGACGCTCGATGGCTTCGAATTGCATGCGGTGATGCGCGTCGCCCCCCGCTCGTCGCTCGACGATCAGCGCGCGTCCACCGACGCGTGCGTCGATTTCGCATCTTATCATCTCACCATCAGCCGTGGCGAACAGGAAGCGGCTCGCCTGCGCGGGATCGAGCCAGGCATCGAACACGCGCTCCGGGCTCGCGGCGTAATCGCGCGTAACGGTGAGAACGACGGGACCCGTCATGCGCCAGCGCCGTCCTGCTCGACCAGCCGGGCCAGCGCATCGAGCCGGACGGTCCAGAATTTCTCCCATTGCCGCAGCCATAGCTCGGCTTCGGCAAGCGGCGCCGGGGCGAGGCTGCAAATCTGCGCCCTGCCCGCCTTGCGGCGCTGGACCAGCCCCGCGCCTTCGAGCACCTTCACATGCTTGGCGGCGCCGGCGAAGCTCATTGCGAAGGGCTCGGCAAGCGCGCCGATGCTTTTCTCGCCGAGTGCGAGATCGGCAAGCATTCCACGCCGGGTGGGATCGGCCAGGGCATGGAAGGTGGCGTCGAGTCGTTGTTCAACCATATGGTTTAACATAGACAGCGAACAGCGATTGTCAACCGATCGGTTTAACATCCGGCACCGGCGCGCGCATCGCTCGAATGCTGTCCCAAGCGAAAAGCGCGCATCCCGCCCAGATCAGCGGGAAGGTGATCAAATGCGCGGGCCTGAGCGCCTCACCGAGCAGGAGCGCGATCCCGAATTGCATGCTGGGGGCCAGATATTGCATCAGCCCGAGCATGGAGAGCGGCAAGCGGCGCGCGGCCCCGGTAAACAACAGCAGCGGAGCCGCGGTTACCACCCCCGCCGCGAGAATCAGGGCGTCGAGCCGCCACGACTGACCGAATCCGGTGGCATCATAGGAGGCGCTATAGGCGAGCCAGGCAAAGCCCAGGGGCGCCAGCAACATGGTTTCGAACGTAAGCCCGCCCAGCGCGTCGATCGCCGCCACCTTTCGGACTAGCCCGTACAGGCCGAAGCTCGCGGCCAGCACGAGCGATATCCAGATCGCGCCGCCGCCACTTATCGCCATCACCGCGACTCCCGCTGCGGCCACGCCGATCGCGACTCCCTGCCATCTGCGCAGCCGCTCGCCGAGTACCGCCATGCCCAATGCAACGTTGACCAGTGGATTGATGAAATAGCCCAGGCTCGATTCGAGCACATGGCCGTGCTGGACCGCCCAGATATAGACGAGCCAGTTGACGGCGATCAGCACCGAGCTGGCGAAGAGCAGCAGCAAGGTTCGCCCGCGCGCCGCCGCCAGCATCGCGCGCCCGCGCTTGAGGATCAGCACGATAGCCAGGAGCAGAGGGACCGACCATGCGACTCGGTGGGCCAGGACCTGCAATGCCGGAACGCCGGCAAGCGCATGGAAATAGAGCGGCAGCACGCCCCAGATCGCATAGGCGCCCAATGCGTAGCTCAGGCCACGGCGATCGATCGAACTTATGGGAGCAATCATGGCGGGGGCCATCGCGCGGACGGGTGCGAAGGGCAAGCAATGCCGGTTTCTCCACTGCAAAGCCGAAATGCCCTGCACGGTTTGCGCTCGGGCGTTTGGCCGCTAAAATACGCGAAAGGGGAGGAATTCATGGAAGATTTCTACGAGGCGGAGCTGCGGGGTCCGCATGATCACCCGGTGCTCGCAACTCTTGCCGGCTGCGCGGTGCTTGTCGCCGCCGCGTTGCTGGTGCCCCGCATGCTGCCCGCTTATCCGCACATGATCCTGGTCGGCGCCGGGGCGGCCATGGGCTTCGTGCTGTGGCTGATCGGCCTGGCTGTGACGACACGCCATTCGCGGCTGGGCTGGATCGCGGGATCGCTGGCGATCCTGCTCGGCGCGGGCGCGCTGGCCGGAACGCTGGCGCACCGCCAATATGAAGCGGGCGGCCGCGCGGACCCCAGCACCTTTGCCGAAATCGAGTTCGGCCCCGAAGGCGCGCCGATCCTGCCCAAGGATGCAGCCAGCCGGGGACCGATCTCGCGCCTGTTCGCCGAATCGGTGCAAGCGGACGCCAGGGGTCGCCGCGAATATATGGAAACATTGGGCAAGCTTGGCGTGGGCAATCTCAACAGCCCCTATCTGCTGGCGCAGAACCCGCAAACGCTGGCCAATTGCGGCAAGCTCGACGAAGTCCGCGCGATGGCGGGCAAGCATAGCGGAGAGCGTGGCCGGCGCCGGGCCGAGCTGGGCCGCGCGATCGATCGGGCGGCGATCGACGGCGGCCTAAAGCAGGCGATCGGCGAGATGGCCTTTCCGCATGGCAAGGCCGATCCGGTGCTGGCCAATCAGCTCGCCAGCCTGGACGCAACCGCGGAGCTGTGCGCGCTGCTCGCCAGGCGCGGCTGGTATAACGCCAATGCCTATTTCGGCTTCAACAGCGGGGCGGATGCCGCGCGCTACAAGGCGATCCAGGCGCGGCGCGCCAGGCTGGCTAGCGAAGCCGAGAAGATCGACAAAGCGAGCGTCGAGCACATGAAGCAGGGGCAGGCAAAGCTGCAGGCTCTGCTCAGCTAGCGGGGCGCACCGGAGTGGCCGCCTGCTCCCCCGCCACGGTGGTCCAGGGCAGCACGCGCCAGCCAGTGACGATGCCGGAGTTCACATAGGGATCGGCTTGGGCGAAGGCATGCGCGGCCTCTGCATCGGTGAAGAGCAGCAATGCGCTCTCCACCGGATCGCCGACCGCGCCGCCCAGCACCAGCTCGCCGCGATCCGATGCGGCCCAGGCTAGCCCCAGATGCGCGTCGCGGAATTCGCCGCGGCGCGCGAGATAATCGGGCGCGAGATCGTAGCGGAGCAGGAAATGCGCCATCAATCGGCGAACAGCAGCACGGGCGTCTCGACCAGCTTCTTGAGCGCCGCGACGAAGCTCGCGGCGTCATGGCCGTCCACGACGCGGTGATCGCAACTGATCGAGAGGTTCATCAGCTTTGCGCGAACGATCTCGTCGCCCTGGAATATCGGCCGCTCGACGATCTTGTTTGGCCCGATGATCGCGACTTCGGGACGATTGATTACCGGCGTGGTGACGATGCCGCCAAGCGGCCCGAGCGACGTGATCGTGAGCGTCGAGCCGCTCAGCTCTTCCGACCTGGCCTTGCCGGTGCGTGCGGCCTCCGCAAGCCGGCCGATCTCGGACGCGAGCTGCCAGACATTGAGGTCCTGCGCGTCGCGAATCACCGGAACCATGAGGCCCGCATCGGTCTGCGCCGCCATGCCCAGATGGACGCGGCCATGGCGGGTGACCACGCCGGCCTCATCGTCATAGCGCGCGTTGATCATCGGGAATTGCGGGATCGTGCGGCAAATCGCGACGATCAGGAAGGGGAGCATCGTCAGCTTGGGGCGACCCCCGCGATTGGCGTTGAGGTCGGCGCGCACTTCCTCAAGCGCCGTCACGTCGATTTCGTCGACATAAGTGAAATGCGGGATCGCACGCTTGGAGGCGGCCATGTTCTCCGCGATGCGCCGGCGCATGCCGATCACCTTGACCGCCTCGTCCTCGCGGGCGCGGCTGGCATGGGGAGCGCGGTAGCCCTGTCCGCTGCCGTAGCGGAGGAAGGCATCAAGATCGGCGTGGCGGATGTGGTTGCCGTCAGATTTGACGGAGCCGAGGTCTACGCCGAGGTCCTTGGCGCGGGCGCGGACGGCGGGGGAGGCGAGGATTTGGGCGTGGGGCATCTCCTCCGCTCGGCCTGAGCTTGTCGAAGGCCCGCTTTCCTCTTGCGTTGCGCTTGCGGCTACAGGCCCTTCGACAGGCTCAGGGTGAGCGGGGGGTGAGGTGGCTTCCTCAACGCCCGGATTCTCCGCCTCCAGCACATCCTCGCTCGGCGGGGCGGTCTCTTCGGCAGCGTCGCCGTCGGTCTCGACCACGATCAGCGCGGACCCGATCGGAACCTGATCGCCCACTTCGCCCGCGATCTCGAGCACCACGCCCGAGACCGGCGATTCCATCTCCACGGTCGCCTTGTCGGTCATCATGTCGGCGACCTGCTGGTCCTCCTCTATGCGATCGCCTACTTGCACGTGCCAAGCGACGATCTCGGCTTCCGAGATGCCTTCGCCGATATCGGGCAGACGAAAGGTGAAACGGGCCATTGCGGGTCAGTCCTTCAGGAGTTTCTTGAGCGCAGTGCCGATGCGCACCGGGCCGGGGAAATAGGCCCATTCCAGGCTGTGGGGATAGGGCGTGTCGAAGCCTGTGACGCGCTCGATCGGCGCTTCGAGATGATAGAAGCAGCGCTCCTGCACGAGCGTGGCCAGCTCGGCGCCGAAGCCCCCGGTGCGCGTCGCCTCATGGACGATCAGGCAGCGCCCGGTCTTCTTGACCGACGCTTCGATCGCCTCGATGTCGAGCGGCACCAAGGTGCGCAAGTCGATGATCTCGGCGTCGAGCCCGCCGAATTCCGGGCCCAGTTCGTCGATCGTGCTGGTAACGACGTGCACCATCGTGCCGTAGCACAGGATCGTCACGTCGTTGCCGGGGCGCACGACCGCCGCCTTGCCGAGATCGACGCGGTAATAGCCCGCGGGCACTTCGCCGCCGGGGTGAGCGGCCCAGGTCTTGGCAGGGCGATCGTAATGGCCGTGGAACGGGCCGTTATAGATGCGCTTGGGCTCGAAGAAGATCGTCGGATCATTGTCTTCGATCGAAGCGATCAGCAGCCCCTTTGCGTCATAGGGAGTCGAGGGGATCACGGTCTTTATGCCGGAAATATGCGTGAAGATGCCCTCGGGGGACTGGGAGTGCGTCTGCCCGCCGAAAATGCCGCCCCCAAAGGGCGAGCGCACCGTGATCGGCGAAATGAATTCGCCCGCCGAGCGATAGCGAAGCCGCGCGGCTTCGCTGACGAGCTGGTCGAGCGCCGGATAGATATAATCGGCGAACTGTATTTCGGGCACCGGGCGCAGGCCATATGCCCCCATGCCGACCGCGACGCCGATGATCCCGATCTCGGTGATCGGCGTGTCGAACACGCGGGTCTTGCCGTATTTGGCCTGGAGGCCCGCCGTGGCGCGAAAGACGCCGCCGAAATAGCCGACATCCTCGCCCATCACGATCACGTTCGGATCGCGCGCCATCATCACGTCCATCGCCGAATTGATCGCCTGGATCATGTTCATGCGGACATTGCCTTCCGCGGGCGCGTCGTCGCTCACAGGCCCGCCGCCTTCTGCTCGTCGAGCATTTGCTGGCACTGCTCCTTCAAATGCCAGGGCATTTCCTCGAACACACCTTCGAACATCGTCTCGAACGGCTGGTGCATCCCGTGGCCGAGCACGCCTTCTTTCTCGGCTTCCTTCTGCGCGGCCTTCACCGTTTCGGCGAGCTCGAGATCCTGCGCCGCGTGGCGCGCTTCATCCCATTCGCCGATGGCGATCAGATGCTGCTTGAACCGCTGGATCGGATCGCCGAGCGGCCACGATGTCGGCTCGCCGGCCGAGCGATATTGGGTGGGGTCGTCCGACGTGGAATGGCCTTCGGCTCGATAGGTGAAATGCTCGATGAGCGTTGGGCCCTGATTGGTACGCGCACGCTCGGCGGCCCATTGGGTAGCCGCATAGACCGCGAGGATATCATTGCCGTCCACCCGCAGCCCGGCGATGCCATAGCCGATCGCGCGCGCCGCGAAGGTCGTTGCCTCTGCCCCGGCAAAGCCCGAAAAGGACGAGATCGCCCATTGATTGTTGACGACATTGAAGATCACCGGCGCGCGGTAGACCGTCGCGAAGGTGAGCGCCGAGTGGAAATCCCCCTCCGCGGTGGACCCCTCGCCGCACCAGGTCGCGGCGATGCGGCTGTCGCCCTTGGCCGCGCTCGCCATCGCCCAGCCAACCGCCTGGGGATATTGCGTGGTGAGATTGCCCGAGATCGAGAAGAAGCTCGCTTCGCGCACCGAATACATGATCGGCAGCTGGCGGCCCTGGAGCCGATCGCCCTTGTTGGAATAGATCTGGTTCATCATGTCGACGAGGCTCCAGCCGCGCGTGATGAGAATCCCCTGCTGGCGATAGGAGGGGAAGCACATGTCGTCATACGCCAGCGCCGATGCCGCGCCGGCCGCGACCGCCTCTTCGCCGGTGGACTTCATGTAGAAGCTGGTCTTGCCTTGGCGCTGGGCGCGGAACATCCGCTCGTCGAAGGCGCGGACCAGCGCCATCGAGCGCAGCATCTTGCGGAGGGTGTCCGGGTCCAGCTTGGGATTCCACGGGCCTACCGCGCGGCCCTCCTCGTCGAGCACGCGGACCAGCGAATAGGAAAGTTCGTGGAAGCTGTCGGCCCGGTCGGCGGTATCGGGCCGCCGTGCCGATCCGGCGGGCGGCACATCGACATCGCTGAAATCGACTTCGTCGCCGGGGCGGAATTTGGGTTCCGGCACGTGCAGCGAAAGTGGCGGCAGATTGGAGCGGTCGCGCTCGATTCCCATGGGCTCTCCGAACAATATCTCCGCATCGTGAACGCGCGGGACTCGCATTTGGAGCCTTGTTATAAAATTTCAAAGGCCAGCGCAACAAGGTCAGTGATGCTGACCTGAAACCAGTGATTCCTCTCCCGGCACGGGAGGGTTTTCAAGTGACCGGAAACCCCCGCCGCTTGAACAGCGCCTTCACATCCGGATCGCGGCCTCTAAACGCGCGATAAGCTTCCTTCCGGTCGGTCTCGTTGCCGGTGGACAGCAGAGTCTCGCGGAAACGATCGGCGGTCTTCCTGTCCCAGGCATTGCCCGTATCGGTGAACGCGGCCCAGGTGTCGGCGTCCATCGTCTCGGACCAGAGATAGGAATAATAGCCCGCCGAATAAGCGTCGCTCGCAAAGAGATGGTTGAACTGGGGCAGGCGGTGACGCAGCGCGATCTCGCGCGGCATGCCGATCGCGGCGAGCGCTTCCTTCTCGAATGCGGCGATATCCGTCACCGGTATCTCGCGATCGTGCAGCTGCATGTCGAGGATCGCGCAGGCGAGATATTCGACCGTGATGAAGCCCTGGTTGAACGTCGCGGACTTCTCGATCTTGTCGACCAGCGCCGCGGGGATCGGCTCGCCGGTCTTGTAATGCCTGGCATAGCGATCGAGCACGTCGCGGGTGAGCAGCCAATTCTCGTTCACCTGGCTCGGATATTCCACGAAGTCGCGCGGCGTGCCCGAAAGCCCCGGATAAGTCACGTTCTGTAGCAGGCTGTGCAATGCGTGGCCGAATTCGTGGAAGAGCGTGCGCGCATCCTCGCGGCTGATCAGCGTGAGCTCGCCCGCGCCGCCCTTGACGAAATTGTTGTTGTTCGACGCCAGCACGTTGCGGTGGCCGCCCAGTTCCTGCTGCCCGCGATAGCGCGTCGCCCATGCGCCCGAGCGCTTGCCCGTGCGGGCATAATTATCGGCATAGAAAATGCCGACATGCTTGCCGTTATTGCGGTTGGTGACCTCATAAGTGCGCACTTCGGGATCGAAGACGGGCACGTCCGTCACTTGCTTGAAATCGAGATCATAGAGCCGGCCCGCGGCGTAGAACGACGCCTGCTGCATGTTGCGCAGTTCGAAATACGGCTTCACTTCGCCTTCGTTCAGATCGTATTTCGCCTTGCGGACCTTCTCGGCATAGAAGCGATAGTCCCAGGGCTCGATCCTGATTCCCGCCCCTTCCTTGTCGGCGACCGCCTGCATGTCGGCGACTTCCTCGATCACGCGGGCGCGCGCCGCGGGCCACACGGCCATCATCAGCTTCATCGCATTGGCCGGGGTCTCGGCCATGGTGTCGTCCATGCGGAAGGCGGCGTGGTTCTTGAAGCCGAGCAGCGTCGCGCGCTGCTGGCGAAGCTTGAGGATCTCGGCGACGAGCGCCTTGGTGTCGTTGGCGTCTCCATTGTCGCCCCGCCCGACGAATGCGCGCCAGACCTTCTCGCGAAGCGCGCGGTTGGTGGAATTGGTGAGGAAGGGGTCGATGGCCGAGCGCGTGTTGACCACGGCCCATTTTCCCGGAAGCTTGCGCTCCTCGGCGGCCGCCTTGAGCGAAGCGGTGTAGCTTTCGGGAAGCCCCGCCAGATCGCCCGCATCGAGCACGATCCAGGTCTCTTCGTCCGTCAGCACCTTGCGGCTGAAATCGGCATAAGCGGTCGAGAGCGCCTGGTTTAGCCGGCTGACTTCGGCGCGCTCGGCATCCGACAGCGCCGCGCCGCGGCGGACGAAGCCGCGATAGGAGCGGGTGAGCAGCCGCAATTGTTGCGCATCGAGCTTTTCCGAGGCGCGATTGTCGTATGCCGCCTTCACCTTCGCGAAAAGCTTGGGATCGAGGAACAGCTCGTCATAGAATTTGGTGAGCCTGGGGCTCCACTCGCGATTGATCGCCTGGACTTCCTTGGTCGCGAGGTTGGAGACATAGACGCCCCAGGCCGATTGCACCCGGTCCATCGTCTCCCCGGCGCTTTCCATCGGAAGGATGACGGTTTTGAAGCTTGGCCTGGCCCTGGAATCGCGGACCGCGACTATGTCCCTGCGCAGCTCCCCCATCGCGACTTCGAATGCGGGCGGGAACATCGCGGGCGCGAACTTGTCCCAGGGCGGCACTCCGCCATAGGCGCCGGGCCAGGGCTTGAGGAGCGGCGAAGCGTCGATCGACGCGGCGGCTTGGGCATGCGCCATCAGCCCGCCGAGAAAGGGCGTGGAGAGGAGGCTGGCCGAGCCGAGAAAGGCATGGCGGCGGGAAAGGCGGGGACCCATCGGGTGCTGCTCCGTGATAGTGAGATAAGGCACCTTAGGGTCTGTGAGATGAATGACAATTGACTCTTTGGCTAAGTGGAACCGCCCGCATCCACATCGCCACGAAACGTGGCTGATCTGGAATATCTCGCCTACCGCCCTGCGCCGCGAGCCGGCCGAGGCCAACGACACGATGAGGTCGGGCAATGCCGGCAGGGCCGCGAGTGGCGCCGCCGTCGCGACCCCGCTTCCACGGGCCTACCCCTTGATCAGCGGATCGATCCGGGCACGGAGCGCCGGACCGTATTCGTGGTCGGTCGCCATCACGAACAGCAGGCGACGGCCGCCGGCCGCAAGGATCAAGGCGTGCTCAACCCGCCACCACATTCTGCTCGATCACCCCGAAGATCGGGTGGTGCCTGTCGTCTTCCGCCCAGATCCGCACGGTGTCGCCGGTCTTCAGGAACGGGGTCTCGGGCTTGCCGCGCAGGATCGTCTCGACGGTGCGAAGCTCGGCGAGGCACGAATAGCCCACACCGCCTTCCGCGATCGGCTTGCCCGGCCCGCCGTCCGAATCGCGGTTCGAGACGGTGCCCGAGCCGATGATCGTGCCCGCGCCCAACTTTCGCGTCTTGGCCGCGTGCGCGATTAGGACTCCGAAATCGAAGGTCATGTCTTCGGCTGCCTCCGCGCGGCCGAAGGGCTTGCCGTTCAGATCGACCATCAGCTTGCGATGGAGCTTTCCGTCCCTCCACCAATCGCCCAGCGCATCGGGCGTGACGAACACCGGCGAGAATGCGCTGGCGGGCTTGGACTGGAAGAAGCCGAAGCCCTTGGCGAGCTCGCCCGGGATAAGATTGCGCAGCGAGACATCGTTGGTGAGGCCGACCAGCCGAACCGCCGCTAGCGCCTCCTCGCGCGATGCACCGAGCGGCACGTCTCCGGTGACGACCACGACTTCGGCCTCGAGATCGCAGCCCCAGCTTTCGTCCGCCAGCGGGATCGAGTCACGCGGGCCCAGAAAGCCATCCGATCCCCCCTGATACATAAGCGGATCATGCCAGAAGGTCTCGGGCATCTCGGCCGCGCGCGCCTGGCGCACCAGGGCGACATGATTCACATAGGCCGAGCCGTCCGCCCATTGATAGGCGCGCGGCAGCGGCGCGGCGGCCAGCCGCTCGTGGAAACGCTCGCGGGGGATCGCCTCATGATCGAGATCGGTCTGAAGATTGCGCAGGTCGCCTTCGACGTGCTCCCAATCGTCGAGCGCCGCCTGCAGCGTCGGCGCGATCATGCTGGCGCTCGCATACCAGGCGAGGTCGCTCGATACGACCACGAGCTTGCCGTCGCGTCCGTGCTTCAGGCTGGCCAATTTCATGCTGCTCTCCTCTTCGCATCATCCATAGCTGGGCTTTCGGCCAAGTCGAGTTGAGTTGCTGGACGCCCGCGCTTTGGGCGATTAGGGCGCGCCCGAAAGGAACTCGACTTTGGCCAATGTCGCAGTGATCGGCGCCCAATGGGGCGATGAGGGCAAGGGCAAGATCGTCGATTGGCTCGCCGAGCGCGCCGACATGGTCGTGCGTTTCCAGGGCGGGCACAATGCCGGGCACACGCTCGTCGTGCGCGACAAGGTCTACAAGCTCTCGCTTTTGCCATCGGGCATCGTGCGCGGCACGCCGAGCATCATCGGCAATGGCGTGGTGCTCGATCCTTGGCACTTGAAGTCCGAAGTCGAGAAATTGCGCGGCCAGGGCGTGGATGTGACCCCCGCCACGCTCAAGATCGCCGACACCTGCCCCCTGATCCTTCCGTTCCACCGCGACCTCGACGCGCTGCGCGAGGACGCCAGCGGCGCGGGCAAGATCGGCACGACGCGGCGTGGGATCGGCCCGGCTTATGAAGACAAGGTCGGCAGGCGCGCGATCCGCGTGTGCGATCTCGCGCATCTCGATGATCTCGGCCCGCAGCTCGATCGCCTCTGCGCGCATCATGACGCACTGCGCGCCGGTTTTGGCGAGCCGCCCGTGGACCGTGCGGTGCTGATCGCCGAACTCAAGGAAATCGCAGGCTTCGTATTGCCCTTCGCCGAGCCGGTGTGGCGGACGCTGCAAGAGGCGCGATCGCGTGGGCGGCGAATCCTGTTCGAGGGCGCGCAGGGCGTGCTGCTCGACATCGATCACGGCACTTATCCCTTCGTCACTTCGTCCAACACCGTGGCGGGCACGGCAGCGGCGGGAAGCGGGCTTGGCCCGGGGGCTGTCGGCTTCGTGCTGGGGATCGCCAAGGCTTATACTACGCGCGTCGGCTCCGGCCCCTTCCCCACCGAGCAGGACAATGAAGTGGGCGAGCGACTGGGCACGCGCGGACACGAATTCGGCACGGTCACTGGGCGCAAGCGCCGCTGCGGCTGGCTCGATGCCGTCCTGCTGCGCCAATCGGCGGCGGTATCGGGAATCACCGGGATCGCGCTAACCAAGATCGATGTGCTGGACGGATTTGAGGAAGTGGCGATCTGCACCGGATACCGGCTGCGCGGCGAAACGCTCGATTATTATCCGTCCAACGCCGCCGACCAGGCGGCAGTCGAGCCGGTCTATGAGACGATGCCCGGCTGGTCCGAATCGACCGCCGGCGCGCGGAGCTGGGCGGAATTGCCTGCCCAGGCGATCAAGTATATCCGGCGGATCGAGGAGCTGATCCAATGCCCGGTGGCGTTGGTTTCGACCAGTCCCCAGCGTGACGACACTATTTTGGTCCGCGATCCTTTTGCGGATTGATGCGGCGGCCGCGACGCGCGGCCGCCGCACTTGCGCTTATTGCGGTGGAGTCGTGCCGCCCGTGGTGCCGGATCCCGTGCTGCTCGGGGTACCAGGCGCGGTGTCCGGATTGGTCGTGGAGGTCCCGGTTGAATCGCTTCCCGTCGTACCCGAGCCGGTTGTCGATCCGGGGGTGCAGTCCGTCATCGAGCCACGATTGTTGGCCGGGCCGTTCGTCGTGCCCCTCGTGCTTCCCGTCGAGCCGGTGGTGCCGGCGGTGGAATCCCGTGGACCCCGCGCACAGGCTTCGCCGCGCGCGCTGCGGCGATCACTGTTGTTGGTCGTGGTCGGGCGGTCCTGATCGCTGCGCGTTCCTGGGTTCATGCTCTGGCCGCTTTGCGTGCTGGTCTGGCCAGTCCCGGTTGTCCCGGTGCCGGGCGCGGTTTGCGCGGTCACGATCATCGGCAACAGCAATCCGCATGCCGCCAGCGCTCCAAACTTACGCATGTTAATTCTCCTGCATGTTCAATGGGATGCGGGAACGACAGCCGATGACAGAGGTTCCCCCCGCTTCGCGGAACGCAATCACTTGAGCGCGCGAAAGCCTCCGCCCGCGGCGCAGTGCTGATCTGGATCAGCGATTCAACCGATCTGTGCCCTGTGCAGCAGCTTCTGGTCAGCCAATACCAAAGCGACCATCGCCTCCACCACCGGCGCGCCGCGAATGCCTACGCAGGGGTCGTGGCGGCCCTTTGTCATGATCTCGGCCGCCTTGCCCTCGCGGGTGATCGTCTCGACCGGCGTCAGGATCGAACTGGTCGGCTTGAACGCGACGCGGACCTTCAGCGGTTGGCCGGTGGAGATGCCCCCCGCGATTCCGCCGGCATGGTTGGCCAGAAACTCCGGATGGTTCGTGCCGGGGCGCATGGCATCGGCATTCTCTTCGCCCGATAATGCCGCCGCGCCAAAGCCGTCGCCGATCTCCACGCCCTTGACCGCGTTGATCGACATGCAAGCGCTCGCCAGTTCGCTGTCGAGCTTGGCGTAGATCGGAGCGCCCCAGCCGGCGGGCGCGCCGGTCGCTTCGCACGCGATCACCGCGCCCAGCGACGACCCCGCCTTGCGCGCCGCATCGACCAGCGCTTCCCACCGCATCGCCGCGGCGGCATCGGGGCAGAAAAACGGATTGCGCCCGATCTCGGCGACATCGAAATTGTCGGGATCAATCGCATCCCCGCCGATCGCCTCCACCCAGGCAGTGATCTTCACTTCGGGAATAACCAGCCGCGCAACCGCCCCCGCCGCCACCCGCGCGGCAGTCTCACGCGCCGAAGAGCGTCCGCCACCGCGATAGTCGCGAAAGCCGTATTTAGCGTCATAGGCATAATCGGCATGGCCGGGGCGATAGGCACTGGCGACTTCGGAATAGTCCTTCGAGCGCTGATCCATATTCTCGATCATCAGGCTGATCGGCGTGCCGGTCGTCCTGCCTTCGAACACGCCCGAGAGGATGCGGACCTGGTCGGGCTCCTGCCGCTGCGTCGTGAAACGCGAGGTGCCCGGGCGGCGCTTGTCGAGGAAGGGCTGGATATCGGCTTCACTGAGCGCCAGTCCGGGAGGGCATCCGTCGACGACGGCGCCGAGCGCGGGCCCGTGCGATTCCCCCCAGGTGGTGAAGCGGAAAACGCGGCCGAAGGTGTTGAACGACATCTACCCCTCTCCCCTCTGGGGGAGAGGGAGGGGCCCATCGCGCAGCGATGGGAGGGTGAGGGTCAGTGTGTCGCGTATTGCCGCAGCCACACCATCAAGATTGGTGATCACCTCGTGGTTCGTAAACCGAAGCACTCGATATCCCTCGCGTTCTAAAAAGGCCGTCCGGAGCGCATCCTTTGTTTTTCCGTCTTCGTCAAAGTGGGTGTCTCCGTCGGCCTCGACGACGAGCCGCGCTTCGTGACAGACGAGATCGCCCAAATAAGGGCCAAGCCGTTGCTCTCTGCGAAATTTGTGAACGTCCAGCCTTGAGCCGCGCAGGAGCGACCATAAAGCCTGTTCAGCGGGCGTCGGCTTCTTCCGCCTCTCCCGCGCCCGTTCGACCGAGCCATCGCCTTCGGTGTAGCGCGTTCTTCTCACGGACCCTCACCCTTCCCACGCCTTCGGCGCGGGCCCCTTCCCTCTCCCCCGACGGGAGAGGGAGTCACGCCAAAGCAACATCCGGCGCGTCTTCGGCCTTCATGCCGATGACGTGATACCCCGCATCGACATGGTGCGTTTCGCCCGTTACCCCACTGGCCAGATCGCTGCACAGATACAGCCCCGCGCCGCCGACATCCTCGATCGTCACGTTACGCTTCAAGGGCGCGTTCAGCTCGTTCCATTTCAGGATCAGGCGGAAATCGCCGATGCCGCTTGCCGCCAGCGTCTTGATCGGGCCCGCTGAGATCGCATTCACCCGGATATTGTCGCGGCCCAGATCGACCGCGAGATATTGCACGCTGGTCTCGAGCGCGGCCTTGGCGACGCCCATCACATTGTAATGCGGGATCACCTTTTCGGCGCCGTAATAGCTGAGCGTCACCAGCGAGCCGCCATTGGGCATCATCGCCGCCGCGCGCTTGCACACTGCGACGAACGAATAGACCGAGATGTTCATCGTCATCAGGAAATTGTCGAGGCTGGTATCGACATAGCCGCCGCGCAGCTCGTTCTTGTCGGAAAAGCCGATTGCGTGGACGACGAAGTCGATCGTCGGCCAGCGTGCGGCCAGCGTCTCGAAGCTCTTGTCGAGCTCTTCCATATTGGCGACGTCACAATCGATCAGGAAATCGCTGCCCAGTTGCTCGGCGAGCGGGCGCACGCGCTTTTCGAGCGCCTCGCCCTGATAGCTGAACGCCAGTTCGGCGCCGTGCTCGGCCAGCTTCTGGGCAATCCCCCATGCGAGCGAACGGTCGTTGGCGAGGCCCATGATCAGCCCGCGCTTTCCCTGCATCAATCCGGTCACGCGCTTCCCTCCGTCTGCTGCGCCTCCTCTACTCCGTCTCGCGGCACTTCCGCCAGCGCCGCGTTGAGTTGGGCGCCGATCACCACGCCCAGGCCGATGATGAAGAAGAAGATCAGCGCGATCATCACGCCCGCGAGACTGCCATAGGTCAAGTCATAGCCCCCGAGCGAGGACAGGACCACGGGCAGCAAGGCCGTGGTCCCCAACCACCAGCCGGCGACCAAAGCCGCGCCGGGCCATTTGGGGCATTTGGTCTTGCGGTATTTGGCGGGAGTGAGCGAATAGAACAGGATGTAGAGCGCACCGAACAGGGCGATTGCCGGGGCGATCCGGCTCAGTGAGACGATCTTCTGGGCATTGCTGGCGAAGGGGAACATCCGGTAGATGAATTGCTCAACGCCGGTGAGGATCACCTGAAAGCTGAACGCCGTCATGGCGAGGATCACCGCGCCGACGATCATCCCGATCGCGCCCAGGCGATAGCGCCAGAAGGGCGTCGAGGACTGGGTGCCGTAAGCCTGGCGCAGAATCGCGCGCAGCGTCTCGATGAAGCCGGCGGTCGTCCACAGCCCGACGAGCGCGCCGAACCAGAGCAAGCTGCCCGAGCGGGCCTCAAGCACGTCGCGCACCGGCTGGGCGAGCAAAGTCGCGACGTCGGAAGGAACCGTGCGCAGGAAGGCATTCAATGCGACGAGCGTATCCTCGCGCCGGCCCACCAGTCGCGCGATCGCGGCGGTTACGATGAAGAATGGAAACAGCGTGACCAGCGACAGGTAAGCGAGGTTGCCGGCATGCGTGAAGCCCTCGGTATAGGTGCCGATGCCCACGCGCTTGAGGATTACCAACATGCGCTTGCTGATGCCGAGATCGCCGAGGCGCTCGCCAAAGCCCTTGCGCCGCGCCTCGGGCGATTCGGGCGAAATTCCGGGCGGCGCGGGCGCGGGCTCGGGAGGGTCGATCAGTGCATCGGGCTCAGCATCGGTCACCGGGCTTTAGACGCCCATCCCGGAGCGGGGGTTCCGCTCGTCGCGCCACTCCTCGACAAAAGCAGCGAGGGCCGCATCGTCGGCCGGCAAATCGATGATCAACGTGACGAGCAGATTGCCCCTTGCCACCGGGGGGCCGCCGCCCTTTTTGTGGAAGCCACGGCCGCTCAGGCGCAGCACCTTGCCCGAACTGGAGCCCTTGGGGACCGTCAGCATCACCGGGCCATCGGGCGTGGGCACGCGCACCGGACCGCCCTGCACCGCTTCGTTGAGCGTAACGGGGAGGTCGAGCCGGATATCGTCGCCCGCACGGGAATAGAAACGATGAGGTTGCACTTCGATCGTGACGATCGCGTCGCCCTTGCCGCCCGGACCATCCTCGCCCTTGCCCGATAGCCTCATCTGGGTGCCGGTCTCCACCCCGGCGGGCAATTTGAGGTCGATCGTCTTGCCGTCGCGCAGCGTGATCCGCTGGGGGCTCAGCTTCGCCGCATCCTCGAAGGATATCGCGAGCCGATAGGCGACATTCGCGCCCTTGGGCGCCGGACGACGGCCAAATCCTCCGGCGAAACCGCCGCCGCCGCGCTGCGCGCCGCCGAACAGCCCTTCGAAAATATCGCCGAAGCCGCCCGAGTCTCCGCCGAAATCATTGGGGCGAAAGCCGCCCTGCGGGCCACCCGGCCCGACACCGCCGCCAAAGCCGAAGGGTGCGGCGGGGTTGCCGTCGCCATCGATCTCGCCGCGATCGAAGCGCGCCCGCTTGTCCTTGTCGGTAAGCAGGTCATAGGCTTGGGTCACCTTGCTGAAACGCTCGGTTGCCTTGGGATTGTCCTTGTTCTTGTCGGGGTGCAGCTCCTTGGCGAGCTTGCGATATGCCTTTTTGATCGCGGCCTCGTCCGCGCCGCGCGGCACTCCCAAAGTTACGTATGGATCGGCCATGTATTCCTCTACAAATCGCGGCTTACATCGGCGCAGAGGTTATTTCGCGCAAGCCCTGTCGCCCACCGGCGCAGGTTCAAGTGCCAGCTTAAGCGACCGCCGTGAGCGGCTCGACATCGACCGAGACATGCATCTCCTGCGCGCCCGATCCGAGGACTACGCCGTCCACGGGCGCGATATCCGAATAATCGCGGCCGATCGCGACGACGATATGATCCTCGGCCATCCAGATGCCGTTGGTGGGATCCACGCCCACCCAGCCGAGATCGGGACCGCCCCAGACGAGAACCCAGGCATGCGTGGCATCCGCGCCGACCAGCCGCGGCTGGCCCGGCGGGGGCAAGGTGCGCAGATAGCCCGAGACATAGGCGGCCGGCAGCCCTGCCGCGCGCAGGCAGGAGATCATGATCTGCGCGAAATCCTGGCAAACACCGCCGCGCTTGTCGAAAGCCTCGCGGGGCGGCGTATCGACCAGCGTGGCTTCGGTGTCGAAATCGAATTCGCGCTGGATCCGCATCGACAGCGCGAACGCCGCATCGAGCACGCCCCGATCGGGCGCGATATCCTCTGCGCCCCATTTCGCGATATCGGCATCGAGCGGGATGAGCGGCGAGGGAAAGAGATAGCTTGCCGGGCTTGCCGGCGAGGCATCGTAACTGGCCCGGGCGAGCGCGGCCACTTCAGCCACTGTCGGATCGTTCGATTGCGGAAATGGGATCGGGCGATGGACGCGGACCCGCGCGGTGCTGGTAATCGTAAGCGTCCGCGCCGGGGCTTCGACCACCAGCCGCATCACATTGGCCAGCCCCGCTTCGGCGCGCGCTGGGTGGATCCGGCCGTGCGGCTCGATCGTCAGGCTGTAATCCTCGACCTGCTGGCCGGACCAGTGGATCGGCTTGAGCCGGAGATTGTTGCGCGCGAAGCCGACCGGCCGTGCATATTCGAAGCGCGTCACGTGCCGGATATCGTACAGCATCATGCCAGCACCATCCCGGCGGCGCGAAGCGGCTCGGCTCCTTGCAGGAAATAGCGGCGCGCGATTGCATCCGAGAGCTGATTGAGGCGGACGCCCAGATCGTTCAGCATCGCATCGTCGATCCGCGTCGCATGCGCAGTGACGAGGACCGCGGCAAGCTGGCGGGCCTGCTCCTGTTGCGGCTCGGCCAGGCCGTCGTCGGAAAGCAGCGGCAGCTTGTTGAGGTGCCCCGAAAGGGCCGCGGCCTGGAACGCGATGCCGCGCGGGTTGCTGGCATCGAGCGAAACCAGGTCGAGCACCGGCACCCGCGCCATGCCCGTCAGGTAACGCTGCCGATAGCTGATCTGGCTGTCCGCCAGATCCAGCAGGGTAGAGAGATCGTCGCCGGTGGCGTCCGGCCCGGCGAACGCGCGAATAAATCGGACGGCGGTGCTCGCCCGCTCGATGCGCCGGCCGATATCGTGGAAGCGCCAGGCATCGGTGCGCCCCATATGTTCTGCGGCAAGGCCCGCCAGCGCCGAATAGCGGCGCTGGAGACTGCCCGCCTTGTCGAGAACTCCCCCGCGCGCGGGGAAGGGCGCATCGAGCAGCCGGACCATGTCGGCCGAGAGCCGCTCGCGCGAAATCCCGCCGATCAATTTTGCCTGCGCGTTGATATGGCGCACGCTGTACCAACCGTCTTCGCCTTCGAGCGCAGTGCGCACCAACGCGGTCAGATCCGCGCGCTTGAGCGCCTTAGGCTCGGGCGCCGCGCCGCTCATGACGACGAGCGACACCAGGCGGCGCACGGTTTCGGCGGAGAGCGCCGCGCCGGTATCCGCGCTGATCGAATGGCCCAGCAGCACGCGCAACACCCCGAGCAACGCCTCGCCGCGCTCGAGATAGCGGCCGAGCCAGAAGAGATTGTCGGCGACGCGGCTGGGAAGCGTTCCGGGGTTGCGGCGGAGCGCCGTCGAATTCCCCGAGGGCAGCAGCGAGACCGGAGCTACCGGCTCGGGCCCGTGGATGCACACATCGGCGGACCAGCTTCCCTCGCCCATCACCGCCGCACGCGCATCGGCAAGCTCGCCGATCCGCGCGAACCCCCCAGGCATGACGCACCAGGCGCCATCGGCGCCGCGCGCGGCGAACGCTCTCAAGGTGAAGGGCCGGGGGGCGAGCGCGTCGTCGGCGATTACGGGCATGGTCGAAAGTCGGACGACTTCCTGCCCGACATAATCCTGTGGGCGACGTTGCAGGTCGGCAAGCAGGGCTTCGCGTTCCGCGCCTTTCAGGTTCGCGCCAAGGATCGCCTTGCCCCCCGGCAGCCCCAGTGGCGGGGCTCCGAAGGCGGGGCCGATCAGCAGGCAGTCCAGATTTGCCTCGACATGCGCGCGCGCCGCATCATGGCCGCACCACCAGGTGGCAATGTTGGGAAGCTTGAGCGGCTCGCCGAACACTTTGCTGAGCCTGGGCAGGAAGGCGGCGAATGCCGGCGCTTCGAGCAGTCCCACGCCCGGCGCATTGGCGACCACGACATTGCCCGCCGACATCGCATCGATCACTCCGGGCACGCCGATGGTCGAATGCGAATCGAGCGCGAGCGGATCTAGGAGGCGCGGATCGAGCCGATGCCAGACCGCATCGATCCGCTTGAGGCCCGCGATGGTGCGGACATAGAGCTTGTCGTCCAGCACCGCGAGATCCGGCCCTTCGACGAGCAGGAAGCCCAGATAGCGCGCGAGATGCGCCTGTTCGGCATAGCTGGGATTGAGCCGACCGGGGGTGAGCAGCGCCATGCGGGGCTCGACACGCTGGCACGAAGCCGCCAGCCCTTCGCGAAAGGCGGCGAAGAAAGGCGCGTGACGCTCGATGTTGAGCCGCGACTGGAGCCCGCCGAGCGTACGCGCCATCGCCAGGCGGTTTTCGAGCGCATAGCCCGCGCCGGCCGGCGAGCGCAGATGGTCCGCCAGCACGCGCCAATTGCCGTCCGGCCCGCGGCACAGGTCGAACGCGACGAACTGGAGGTGGTGCCCCCCGGGCGGATCCAGCCGCGTCAGCGGGCGCAGGAAGAATGGACTGCCGGTCACCGCCGCGGCGGGTATGTGCCCGCCCGTTACCAATGTCGCTTCGCCGTAGAGATCGGCGAGCACGCGCTCCATCAGTTCAGCGCGCTGGACGACGCCCTCGGCAATGCCGGTCCATTCGGCCTCGGGGATCAGCAATGGCACCGGCGAGAGCGGCCAGGGGCGCTCGTCGCCTTCGCCTTCGCCCGCTATCCGGAACCCTGTGCCGATATCGGCGGCGTGGCGTTGCGCGCGCTCGCGGGCGTGCTCCAGGCTGTCGCCGGAAAGCCCCGCCAGCTCCTCGAACAGCCCGGCCCATGCCTCGCGGTCGTCGCGCTCGGCGCACAATGCGTCGCCGCTCCGCGACGAAGCGCAATAGTCCGCGATCCACCTGTCGGCGATGGTCCCCGCGTCGAACAAACTGGCGGCGCTGCTGGCCACAGGCGCGTTTCCTAACCCTGTTTACGGGACGATGGGGGAAACCATGGTGCCGTGCAACATGGGAATTAGAGGTCAGGCAATTCCTGTCCCGCTTCGCCCCAGCCCTCAAGCGCGCGCGATGCGGCGCGCTCGTTGAGCTCGGCGGCGTCGCGGATCGTCCAGCGCTTGGCGCTCACAAGCTCGCGAAGCTCGGTCCAAGTCACCGGCGCGGCGACAGGCGCGGTCTCGCGCGCTCGCGCCACATACGGGAGCACTGCCGTCGCCCCGCGCTGATTCCGCAGATAATCGAGGAATATCCGCCCGACGCGGTTGGCCTTCTTGATGTTGGCGGTGAACCGGTCTGGCTCGGCCTGGGCGAGCGCACGCGAGAAGCGCTCGGCGAACGATTTGACCTCGGGCCATTCCGCCTTGGGGATCAGCGGCACGACGACATGCACGCCCTTGCCGCCCGACAGCAATGGCCAACTCGTCAGCCCGATGTCCGCCAGATGGCCCTTGATGTCGAAGGCCGCTTTCTTGACCTCTTCGAAGCCCAGTCCCTCGTCTGGATCGAGATCGAACACCAGGCGATCGGGCTTTTCGATATCGGCGACCAGGCTGCCCCAGCCGTGGAATTCGATCGTTCCCATCTGCACGCAGGTCATGATACCGTCCACATCGTCCAGATACAGATAGGGCTCGATCGAGCCGTCCTTTTCGCGGACGTCGACATGCTTCATGTGATCGCCGAACGATCCGGCGTCGTGCTTCTGGAAGAAGCAATATTTGGCGCGCCCCTGGGGGCAGCGGACAAGGCTGATCGGCCGATTGGCCATCCAGCGCAGCGCCAGCGGGGCGATGGCGGCGTAATAATCGGCCAGATCCCCCTTGGTCAGGCCGTTTTCGGGATAGATCACGCGATCGCGATTGCTGATCTTGACGCTGCCCTCTGGAGCATCGGGCAGCGGCACGGGCTTCTCGACCACCACATCCCGGGCCTTCTTGTCCTGCCGGAGCCCGAGAAAGCTGGCATGACGCACGACATTTTCGGCGGTGAATTCGGCAAAGGCGATTTCGGCGACCAGTTCCGGCTTCACCCAATGCGCGCCCCGCGCTTCGGGACGTGGCACCTTGGCGGCGGGGACGCTCGTGGCGATCTTGTCGAAGCGCTCGCGCAGATCGGACAAGGTGCCCTGATTGAAGCCGGTGCCCACCTTGCCGGCATAGTTAAGGCCATCCGGGCCGTTGACCGCAAGCAGCAGCGAGCGGAATCCGCGGCCCTTGGCGCTGGAAGGCGACCAGCCGATGATGACGAATTCCTGCCGCCGCGTGCACTTGACCTTCAGCCAGTTCTTGGTCCGGCTTCCGCGATAGGGCGCATCGACGCGCTTGGAGACGATGCCCTCATAGCCTGCGCGGCACATCGTCTCGAACAGCTTCTCGCCTGCCCCCACGATATGTTCGGAAAATTGCACGCGCTCGTCGGCGCTTTCGAGCAGGATGCGCAGCCGCTCCTTGCGGGCGAGCTGCTGCGACGCGGTCAGGTCCTCGCCGCCCTCCTGCAGCAGGTCGAACGCGAAATAGGTCAGCCCCTGCCCCCCATTTGAAATCGCTTCCTGCAGCGTGGAGAAATCGGGCTTGCCGTCCCTATACGCCACGATCTCGCCATCGAGCAGCGCGGGCCCGGGAATCGTCGCGGCGGCCTCGGCGATGCCTGGAAACTTGTCAGTCCAGTCGAGGCCAGAGCGCGTGAAGATTTTGGCTCCGCCACCGCCCACGGAGATCAGCGCGCGATAGCCGTCATATTTGACTTCGTGCAGCCAGTTATTGCCCGCCGGAACGCTATCCACCAGCGTGGCGAGCTGAGGCGAATGGAAAGCGGGAGCCTTGCCCGATCCGCCCTTTTTCGGTTTCGGCGGAGCAGCCTTCGCGGCCTTGGCCGCCTTGGGGACGACGCGCGGCTTCTTGCCCTCTTCGATCTCGCTCATCGTCCGCCCGGTCTTGATGCTGGTCAGCGCGGTCTCGACCAGGAAGTCGGTCGCGCCCGCATGCTCGTCGTCGATCTTGCGGAGCAGCCAGTTTTCGGCCTTTTCCTTGCCGCGCGGCTTCAGGCGGATCAGCAGCCATTCGCCCTTCATCCGGATGCCGTCGAGCCGGAAGTGCAAATGCCCCTTTTCCAGGTCCTTGGCGCTCTTGCCTTCGATCGGCTCCCAGGCGCCGTCGTCCCACAGCATCACGGTGCCACCGCCATATTGGCCCTTGGGGATCGTCCCCTCGAAATCCGCATAGCTCAGCGGGTGATCCTCGGTGCGCACGGCCAGGCGCTTCTCGCCCGGATCGATACTGGGGCCGCGCGTCACCGCCCAGCTCTTGAGCACGCCGTCCACTTCGAGCCGCAAATCCCAATGCAGCCGGCTTGCATCGTGCTTCTGCACCATGAAGCGGTTGCCGCCGGTACGCGCGATCGCGCCGGCAGGCTCGGTGGTCTGCGCGAAATCGCGCTTGGAATTATATCTTTCGAGGGGATCGGATTTAGGCACGCTTTTTCACCGGAGCCTTCTTGGCGGGGGCCTTGGCCGGCGCCTTCTTCGCCGGGGGGGCGGCTCCGCCCTTTTCCAGCGATTTCTTGAGCGCTGCCATCAGATCGACGACGTTCGACCCGCGCTTATCCGGCCCGCTATCCGCTTCCTCGATGATCTTCTGGCCCTTTGCCTTCTTCTTGCGCTCGATCAGGTCGCGCAGCGCATCGACATAGCGGTCGTGGAATTGGGCAGGGTCGAACTTGCCCGCCTTCTTCTCGATCAGCGTAGAGGCGAGATCGAGCAATTCCGGATCGGGCTCGCTATCCGGAATGTCACGGAAATAGCCCTGCGCCTTGTTGACTTCGTCGGCATAGCGCAGCGTTTCCAGCACCATTCCGCGGCCGCAGGGCTTGAGGCTGACCACATATTCGCGCCCGCGCATCGCGAGTTGGCCGAGCCCGATCTTTTTCGAGCGGCGCAATGCTTCGCGGAGCACGATGAACGCCTCCTCGGCCAAGTCGTCGGCCGGCACGACGAAATAGGGCTTTTCGTAATAGAGCACGTCGATCTCGTGCGCATCGACGAACTGGGTGAGCTCCAGCGTCTTTTTCGATTCGAGCTTCACTGCGTCGATCTCATCCTGATCGAGCAGGACATACTGGCCCTTCTCGACTTCGAAGCCCTTCACGATCTCTTCGGGCTCGACTGCGCCGATGCCGGGCGCGGTCTTCTCATATTTGATGCGCTTCCCCGAGGGCTCATGGATCTGGTGAAAGGCGATCTGTGCGCCGGATTTGGTCGCGGTGTAGATTTCGACGGGGATCGAGACGAGTGCGAGCCGGATCTGTCCCTGCCAATATGCGCGCGCCGCCATGCCGGTTCCTTCGTTGCGAAGCCGATTCAAATCCCCAGCGGGAGACTCGTTCCTCGACAGCAAAATATGGGGGGCGTAGAGGCGGCGGATGGCTACCGATCCCTTCCAGCTATTCGATATGTGGTACTCCGAAGCGCGGGCGAGCGAGCCAAGTGTTGCGAACGCGATGGCGCTTGCCACCGTCGGCGCGAACGGCCAGCCATCGGTCCGCACCGTGCTGCTAAAGGGTCATGGCGCCCAAGGCTTCGTCTTCTACACCAACCAGCAAAGCCGCAAGGCCGCCGAGCTGGAAAACGGAGCCAAGGCGGCGCTGATGTTTCACTGGAAATCGCTCTACCGCCAGGTCCGCATCGAAGGCACGGTTACGCGAGCCGGCGATGCCGAGAGCGATGCTTATTTCGCCAGCCGCAGCCGCGATTCGCAGATCGGGGCATGGGCTTCGGACCAGTCCCACCCGCTGGCAGAGCGTGCGATCTTCGAAGCGCGCTATGAGGAGGTGCGCGCACGGTTCGAAGGCAGGGAAGTCCCACGCCCGCCGCATTGGGGCGGGTATCGCATAACGCCGAACGCCATCGAGTTCTGGCAGGACCGCGCCGCCCGGCTTCATGAGCGCCGCCTGTTCACGCGCGTGGGCGACGGCTGGTCCGAAGGGCTGCTATTTCCGTGACCAATTTCGCGCGCCGCGCAGCGCTTGCCAGCGTCGGCGTCGCGATCCTGCTCGGCGGGCTCAAGAGCTATGCCGCCTGGGCGACGGGTTCGGTCGCGGTGCTCGCCAGCCTTGCCGACAGCGCGCTCGACCTGGTGGCGTCGCTGGTGACGCTGGGCGGCATCCACTGGGCCGCGCAACCCGCGGACGAGAATCACCGCTTCGGGCACGGCAAGGCGGAGGCGCTGGCCGCGCTCTTCCAGGTGGCGCTGATCAGCATCTCGGCCTTCGCGATCATTATCCAGGCAGCACCGCGGCTGAACGGAGAGACCGGCGGCGTTGCCCCGGAGATTGGGATCGGCGTGTCGGTCATCGCTGTGATCGTCACCCTCGCGTTGACGCGCTACCAGCGCTGGGTGGTGCTACAGACCGGATCGATCGCGGTGGGCACCGATCGGCTCCATTATGAATCGGATCTGCTGCTGAACGGATCGGTGATCGCGGCGCTGGTGCTCGAAAACTATCTGGGCCTGACGGGCGCCGATCCGATCCTGGGCATGGCGATCGCCTTCTGGCTGCTGTTCGGGGCATGGCGCGCGAGCGAGGCTGCGATCGATCAGTTGATGGACAAGGAATGGCCCGAGGCCAAGCGACGCCGCTTCGTCGAGGTCGCGGCGCAGCATCCGGAGCTCAAGAGCCTGCACGATCTGCGCACGCGATCCAGCGGAACCAAGGATTTCGCCCAATTCCATATCTGGATGGACGCCCGGATGACGATCCTGAAAGCGCATGATGTCGTCGAAGCACTCGAAAAGGCGCTGGGCGAGGAATTTCCCGGCACCGAAATCCTGATCCATATCGACCCCGAGGGCCAGATCGACGAGCCGGACAATCCGCTGGTCGAAAAGGACCTGCTCAAGGAGCCGCCGCATGAAAATCCCGTTCGCCCAAATCGACGCATTCGCCGAAAGCCCGTTCGCGGGTAATCCCGCCGCAGTAATGCCGCTGCGGGCCTGGCTCGGCGATGCGGTGCTCCAGCAGATCGCGGAGGAGAACAACCTCAGCGAAACCGCCTTCATCGTTCCCGTCGCGGGAAGCGAAGACGATGGCGGCACGGGCGCCGATTTCGAGTTGCGCTGGTTCACGCCGGGTACCGAAGTGGTGCTGTGCGGGCACGCGACGCTGGCGAGCGGGCATTTCGTGCTGTCCGCGGACCCATCCCGCGACCGCGTCGCGTTCCAGACGCGCAAGGCAGGTGCGCTGAGCGTGGAGCGCGACGGCGCGGGCTATGCGCTTGCGCTTCCGGCATGGGCGCCGGAGCCGCGTCCGCTTCCGGCGATGCTCGCCGCGCTCGGCATCGAAGCGGCGGTGGAGACCCTATGGCACCGCAATCGCTACGGCCTTGTCGTGCTCGAAGACGAGCAGATGGTGCGCGACCTCAAACCCGATTTCCCGGCGCTGGCGCGGCTATCGGGCGAGAAGCCGGATGGCGAGAGCGGCGAGCCGGACGTGTTGACGATCGTCACTGCGCCGGGACGCGAAACCGACATCGTCAGCCGCGTCTTCGCGCCCGGCGCGGGGATAGACGAGGATCCGGTGACCGGCTCGGCGCATGCCGTGCTCGTGCCCTATTGGGCGAAGCGGCTCGGGCGCGACCGCTTCACCGCCTATCAGGCGAGCAACCGCGGCGGGCATTTGACCTGTAGGCTGGATGGCGAGCGCGTGATCCTGGGCGGCAAGTGCGTGACGGTGATCGAGGGCGAATTCACTCTGTGAGCCTAGGCTGAGGCTAGCTCCGCGCGCTCGGTCTCGGCGATCCAGCCGCCGCCGAGCACGCGCTCTCCGGCATAAAGCACCGCCGCCTGCCCCGGCGCGACGCCATATTCGGGCGTCTCGAATATCACCCTGTCGCCCTGAAGCCGGGCTGGCACCGGCTTGGCGAGCGAGCGGACCTTGGCGGTGATCGGGCCCTCATGGCCTTCGCCGATCCAGTTCACTTCCTCGATCCGCGCGGCACGCACCGCGAGCGCACTTTTCGGACCAACGACTAGCTGGCGCGTAACTGGTTCGAGACGCACGACGTAAAGCGGCTCAGGCGTCCCGCCGATCTCGATTCCGCGGCGCTGGCCGACTGTGAAGTGGATGAGTCCACGGTGCGATCCCAGCTTGCGGCCGCCCTCATCGACAATATCGCCGCCCACATCAGCCTCGGGCCGCAGCTTCTTGACCAGCGAGGCATAGTCGCCATCGGGCACGAAGCAGATATCCTGACTGTCGGGCTTGCCGGAGACGCCAAGCCCGAACTCGGCAGCGAGCGCGCGGACCTGCGCCTTGGGCATGCCGCCCAAGGGAAAGCGCAGGAAATCGAGCTGGCCGCTGGTCGTGGCGAAGAGGAAATAGCTCTGGTCGCGCGCCGGATCGACTGCGCGGTGCAATTCCGGCCCGCCCGGGCCCATCACGCGGCGGACATAATGGCCAGTGGCGAGGCAGTCCGCGCCCAGATCGCGCGCAAGCTTGAACAGATCGGTGAATTTCGGCCCCATATTGCATTTCACGCAAGGGATGGGCGTGCGCCCGGCGAGATATTCGTCGGCGAAATCGTCGATCACCGTCTCACGAAAGCTGCTTTCGTGATCGAATACGTAATGCGCGATGCCGAGCTTCTCGCAGACGGCACGCGCATCGCGAATGTCGCGCCCGGCGCAGCATGAGCCGGCGCGGCCAACCGCTTCGCCATGATCGTAGAGCTGGAGGGTGACGCCTATCGTCTCCGCGCCCGTCTGCGCGGCGAGCGCGGCCACCACCGAGGAATCGACGCCGCCCGACATGGCGACGACGATCCGCTTGGCCTTGAGCGGCCCTTCGAGCTGGAAATCGGCTTGCATCATCGCCGCGCCCCATAACGGGACGGAAGGTTAAGCGCCAGTTTTCAGCGGCTTTACGGCCCCTTCAGCACTCGGCGCTAAACCCGGACACCCGATGAAGAATATACGGATGCGTATTTGTGGATTTGAGTTTCGCCAGGCTGGATCGGGATGTGGCGGTTACCGCCATGCCAATCGAGCTTGCCATCCTGCTGGTCGGGGTCGCGGCGCGCCAGGCGGCGAGCCCCACGGCCCGCGCGCAGGCGCGGCTCGGCGTGGCGCTTCCGGTCGATGCATTGCTGGCGCCAATCCACGGCGCATTCCACCGTGCCGCCGCGCTCGCGCTAACGCGCTGGCAACGCAAATGAAGCCGATATTTACCCTGCCGCTTTAACCCATGTTCAAGCCCGGCAGTTATTGGTCGTTTCACAGTTCGAGTATTGGGGTCCCCGCCCCGAATGAGGTCCAATGATTGAAAACCAGAAGATCCGCCCCGCAAGGGTTATCGGCCCACTCGGCGAGCCGCTGACGATCGATACGCTGCCCCCGCCCCAGACCACCCGTTGGGTGGTCCGGCGCAAGGCGGAAGTCGTCGCCGCGGTGAATGGCGGGCTGCTGAGCGTGGACGAGGTCTGCGAGCGCTACAGCCTTACGGTGGAGGAATTCGCCGGCTGGCAGCGCGCGATCGATCGTTCGGGGATGCCGGGGCTGCGCGTCACGCGCATTCAGCATTACCGCTCGCTCTATGAGCGCCAGCAGAAATACTAGCTTAGGTTTCAGGGCTTCTCCCAAGGAGCAAAGCGGCCCGTCTTCCACCCAAGGAAGGCGGGCCGTTTCGTTTGTGCGGCACAAGGTTCCGCGCCGGTGATGAAATTTCGATACGGAACCAATATGACCGCTTGCGAGTAATCCCCCCGTCGCCCGGCCCGCCGGGCAAAACAAGGAGGGACTAATGGGTCTTATCATTTGGCTAGTCATCGGCGGCGTCGTCGGCTGGCTCGCGAGCATCATCATGCGCACCGATGGCCAGCAGGGCATCTTCCTCAATATCATCGTCGGCATCGTCGGCGCTGCGATTGGCGGCTTCCTGCTCGGGCGCGGTGACATCAATGACGGCGCGATCAATATCACCACCATCCTGGTGTCGTTGCTCGGCGCGGTCATTCTTCTCGCAATCGTGAACCTGGTCCGCCGCGGATCGGTTCGCTAAAAGCGACACAACGAAAGGGCCGTGCCGCCAAGGCACGGCCCTTTCTCATGCCTATTTGAGCAGGAATCGCACCGACACGGTGACGCTGAGCTGCTGTTCCCCCGCCACCACCTGCGTATCCGCACTCGCCGCCTGCGCCTTTTCGCGGAACGCCATCATCGGCATCGGCGGCGGCATGCCTCCGCTCTCCGAAATCGCCAGGATACGATCGACCCGCAGCCCGGCTGCCTGAGCATATAGCGTGGCGCGGGCGCGCGCCTTGCCGATCGCGTCAGTCCGCGCCTCGTCCAGCGCGGTTTCCGGCTTGTCGATCGTGAGGTTGGGCCCTGAGATATTGTTCGCACCCTGCTTGACCAAAGTGTCGAGGATCGCCCCGCTCCTGGCGATCTCGCGGAAACGCACCGAGACCTGGTTCGACGCCTGATAGCCGGTGAGGATCGGCGGCTGGTTATTCTCATAACGATATTGCGGGCTGAGCGAGATCGCCGCGGTCTGCATGTCGCGATCGGAGACGCCCGCCGCGCGCAGCGCGGCCAGCACTCCGCTCATGCGCCGGCTGTTCTGCGCCATTGCGGCGCTGGCACTGGGGGCTTGGGTGATGACTCCCGCCTGGATCACCGCGACATCTGGAACGCGTGTGCTGACGCCCTCGGCGGAAACTTCCAGCAGCGTGCCGTCGAGCGCCACTGGGCGCATTTCCTGCGCGGCGGCGGGCAGTGCAGTGGTGAAGAAAAGGGCTACGGTGCCCATCAGTGCAGTGCGAATCATTCAGTTCACTCCAGAAACGATTTGTCCCGCGCCCGGCATTGCCGAACGCGGGACAAATGAAAGCTGAACGAAATTGCGATGAAGCGCGCGCGCTTCAAGCAATCATACGCGGCGGACCATGATCAGCCGATAAAGCGCAAGCAGGATTACAGCGCCCGCCGTCGCCGCGGCATAGGCTTTCCAGCCGCTGCCGTTCACATCGATGCCGAGCATCGGAGTGAGATAGAATGCGAGCAAGGCGCCGGCGATGCCGATCAGGATGGTGACTATGATCCCGCCAGGATCCTTGCCCGGCATGATCAGCTTGCCGAGCGCCCCTGCGACCAGGCCGATCAGCAGCCATTGGATGATACCCTCAGGCATTGTTTTCCTCCTGTTGACGGCCCTTCGCTGAGAGCCCGGACAAAGGGTTGCCTCATGACGCCGCCATTGCAACACGTTTCTTGGAGCAACCCAATCGTGACGCTTGCGAAAAAGGCCCAAAAAGGGCATTGCCCCGCCCGCGTGCCGACGGCCCTTGCCGCTGGTGCCTTATTCATCTAATACAGCGCGAAGTCAGGGTCGGGGCGCAAATCCCGGAACGAGGCGCGCACATGAATTACGAGGCCAAGATGTTCGGACGGCAAGAGCGGCTGGAATTCACCGGGGAACCTGGCGCGCGGAGCAACCGGCGCTGGATCTGGATCGGCATCGTTGCGATCGTCGTGATCGGCGCGCTGACCTTCTATCTGCTCAGCCGGGGCGGCGACGCCGCGGGTAAGGGTGAGTCCGCCAAAAGCGAGGGCAAGGGCCAGTCCCAGGTCCCCACCGTGACCGTGGTCAGCCCCGGCCGTTCGACGGTGCAGACGATCGTCTCGGGCACGGGCACCCTGGCCGCGCGGCGCGAAATGCCGGTGGGCGTTGCCGGTGAGGGCGGCATGGTGACGCGCGTGCTCGTCGAGCCGGGAAGCTGGGTCGGCGCGGGCCAGGTGCTCGCCACGGTCGATCGCTCGGTTCAGTCGCAGACCGCCCAGTCGCTCGGCGCTTCGGTCCGCGTCGCCCAGGCCGATGCACGGCTTGCCCAGTCCGAGCTCGACCGGGCCCAGCGCCTTGTGGCCAACGGGTTCATCTCAAAGGCGGATATCGAACGCAAGACCGCGGCGCGCGATCAGGCCGCCGCGCGCGTCCGCGTCGCTCAGGCGCAGGCTTCTGAAACCAACGCCCGCAATCGGCGCCTCGATATCCGCGCGCCGGCCGCGGGGCTGGTGCTCACGCGCCAGGTCGAGCCCGGGCAGATCGTCAGCTCGGGATCGGGCGTGCTGTTCCGCCTGGCCCAGGGCGGCCAGATGGAGCTGCGCACCCAGCTCGCCGAAAGCGATATCCAGAAGCTCCATGCGGGGGTGCAGGCCGAAGTGACGCCCACCGGCTCGACCAAGGTCTTCAAGGGTCAGGTCTGGCAGGTCTCGCCGATCATCGATCCGCAATCACGCCAGGGCATCGCCCGCGTTGCGCTGAGCTATGATCCGGCGCTGCGCCCCGGCGGCTTCGCCAGCGCGCGCATCATCGCCGGTGGGATCACCGCGGTGATCTTGCCGCAATCCGCGATCCAGAGCGATGCGCAGGGCAATTACGTTTTCACCATCAACGCCAGGAACGAAGCCGTTCGCACGCCGGTCACCACCGGCGAGGTCAGCGAAAGCGGCGTGGCGATCACTTCGGGACTGACGGGCGCCGAGCGGATCGTGCTCACAGCGGGCGCCTTCCTCAATCCCGGCCAGAAGGTCATACCGACCCCTCAGAAGCCTAACTAAGGGCCATATGCCATGAGCTTCCGGAACATCTCGGCCTGGGCGATCCGCAATCCGGTTCCGCCCCTGGTTCTGTTCATCGCGCTGACAATCGCGGGGCTTTTCAGCTTCGCGAGCATGGACGTGAACAACGATCCGGACATCGATTTCCCGATCGTGTGGATTTCGGTGAGCCAGCCCGGCGCGGCGCCCAGCGAGCTGGAGACCCAGATCACGCAAAAGGTCGAATCGGCCGTGCGCAGCCTCCAGGGCATCGACCAGATCGATTCGACCGTTTCGGAAGGCAACAGCCAGACCATCGTCCAGCTCGACATCGGCACGCCGATCGATCGCGCGGTGGAAGACGTGCGCAGCGCGATGCAACAGATTCGCGGCTCGCTGCCCGATGGCATCCTCGAGCCGCAGGTCGGCCGCGCGAACACCACCGACGAGGATATCGCCAGCTTCACCGCCGTCGCGACCGACATGACCGTAGAGGAACTGAGCTGGTACATCGACAATACCGTCTCGAAGGAATTGCTCGCGGTCTCCGGCATGTCGGCGGTCAACCGCAACGGCGGCGTCGATCGCGAGATCCGCGTGATCCTCGATCCCGCCAAGCTCCAGGGCGTCGGGCTGACGGCGAGCCAGGTCAATCAGCAGCTGCGCGCGGTCAACATGAACGCGGCGGGCGGGCGCGCCGAGATTTCAGGCTATGAGCAGTCGGTTCGCGTGATCGGCAACGCCACCAGCGCCTATGCACTGGGGCAGACCCAGATCGCGACCGGCGGAGGCCGCACCGTGCGCCTGGCCGATATCGCGCGCGTGGAAGACAGCTTTGCCGAGCGGCGCAGCATGGCAAAATATAATGGCCGCCAGGTCGTCTCGTTCGACATCCAGCGCGCCAAGGGCGCTTCCGACGTGACGGTGTTTCACGAGTCCGAAAAGAAGCTGCGCGAGCTCGAAAAGACCAATCCCAAGGTCAAGTTCGAGCTGCTCGACAACAATGCGAAATATGCCGAGCAGCAATATCACACAGCAATGGAAGCGATGATCGAAGGCGCCGTGCTCGCCGTCATCGTGGTGTTCCTGTTCCTGCGTGATTGGCGCGCTACGTTCATCTCGGCGCTGGCCATCCCGCTATCGGCGATCCCGAGCTTCTGGTTCATGGACATGTTGGGCTTCACGCTCAACCAGATGACGCTGCTCGCGCTCAGCCTGGTGGCCGGCGTGCTCGTCGATGACGCGATCGTCGAAATCGAGAATATCGTGCGGCACATGCGCATGGGCAAATCGGCCTATCAGGCATCGATCGACGCCGCCGACGAGATCGGCGTCGCGGTGCTCGCGACCACCATGTCGATCGTCGCGGTGTTCCTGCCGGTGGGCCTGATGCCGGGCGTCTCGGGCCAGTTTTTCAAGAATTTCGGCCTCACCGTGGTGGCCGCGGTGCTGATGTCGCTGGCGGTCGCGCGGCTCCTGACGCCGATGATCGCGGCCTATTTCCTCAAGGCGCACGGCGAGGCGGCGCATGGCGAGAGCCGGATGATGCACTGGTATGTCGAAATGCTGCGCTGGACGCTTCGGCATCGCTGGGTGGCGGTGGCGGGCGGCGCGGTGTCGTTCGGCCTCACGATCCTGTGCTTCATGATGCTGCCGATGACGTTCCAGCCCACCGAAAACCGCGACAGCGTACTTGCGACCATCGAAATGGTGCCGGGCACCCCGCTCGAAAAGACCGAGCGTATCGTCAATCAGGTGGAGGCCATCCTCAAGTCCGAACCGGCGGTGGTTAATGTCTATGGCCGTAGCTTCGTAGGCAATGGCCGCGTCCGCGCCGATTTGAATGAAGACCGCAAGGAAACGAGCAACGAGTTCGAGAAGCGCGTCGCGCCCAAGCTAACCGCGATCCCGGATGCGCGGGTCTCCTTCCGATCGCAGTTCGGCTGGGGCGGCAGCGGCCGCGACATATCGGTCACTCTGGGCGGAGCCGATCCCGCCGCGCTCAACGACGTCGCCAACCGCCTCGTGACCGAAATGGAAGGAATGTCTTCGCTTGTCGCGCCTCGCGTTGGCGGCGACCTGCAGCGTCCCGAGATCATCGTGCGCCCGCGCCTCGATCTTGCGGCGAGCCTGGGCGTCACCACCGCGGCGCTCAGCCAAGCGATTCGCATCGCCACCCTGGGCGAGATCGAGCAGAATGCCGCAAAATTCTCGCTGACCGACCGCCAGATCCCGATCCGCGTAGCCATCGACGAGGACGCTCGCGCAAAGCTGTCGACAATCAAGAACATGCCGGTATCGACGCAGAGCGGGGGATCGGTGCCGCTGGGCGTCATCGCCGATATCAGCTTCGGCGCAGGGCCCACCCGCATTCAGCGCCTCAACCAGCAGCGCCGCATCGTTGTCGGTGCCGATCTGGCGATCGATCCCAAGACGGGAAAATCCTATGTCTCGGGCGACGTGATGAAGGAAATCCGCGCGCTCCCGACGATGAAGAACCTCCCTATGGGAATCAGCGAAATGTCTGTTGGCCAGGCCAAATGGCAGGCGGAGATGCTCCAGAACTTCTTTATCGCGCTCGCGGCCGGAATTTTCCTCGTCTTCGCAGTGCTGGTGCTGCTGTATCGCCGCTTCATGTCGCCGCTGGTGAACATGGGCTCGCTGCTGCTGGCCCCGCTCGGCGGCTTGCTGGCCCTGATGGCGACGGGCAATCCGCTCTCGCTGCCGGTGTTCATCGGCATCCTGATGCTGTTCGGCATCGTGGCGAAGAATTCGATCCTGCTGATCGATTTCGCGCTGGAGGAAATGAACAAGGGCGTCGACAAGTTCACGGCGATCCTCGATGCCGGACACAAGCGCGCCCAGCCGATCGTGATGACCACGGTGGCGATGGTCGCGGGCATGGTGCCCACGGCGATGTCGCTCTCAGGGGATTCCTCCTGGCGCGCGCCGATGGGCATCGTCGTGATCGGGGGCCTGATCCTGTCCACGATACTCACGCTGGTGATCGTGCCCGCCAGCTTCAGCCTGGCCACCGGAGTCGAGCAATGGCTCGGGCCGCGCCTGTCGAAGCGGCTGCTGACCTACCGGCCCGGCGACGACGGCAGCCGAGTGATCGGCACCGACGGCAAGGGCGGGCTCATCGACCACAAGCCCGGGGATGACGCGCCGCAGCCGGCTGAGTGAACGGAAAACGGGTTCAGGGATTGGGAAGCGTGTGAGTAGGCGCGCTTCCCGTCCCGTCGAGCCCGTGGCCCCCGGCCTCAAGCGCATGCGCCTGGTCGCAGGCGGGCTGCTGGTGGCGATGGCCGGGTTGTTCCTGGCGGCGCGCTCGCTCGATCATCTTCATCCGGCCATTGGCTATGTCCGCGCCTTTGCGGAGGCCGCGATGGTCGGCGGGCTGGCGGACTGGTTCGCGGTGACTGCCCTGTTTCGTCACCCGCTACGCCTGCCGATCCCGCACACTGCGATAATCCCGCGCAACAAGGACCGGATCGCGGGCACGCTCGCCCAATTCCTGCGCGATAACTTCCTGACCCCCGCGGTGGTCGCGCGACGGATGCAGCGGCTGGACGTGGCCGGCGCGGCGGGGCGCTGGCTCGCCAATCCGCCCCTGGCCAATGGCCGGATCGGGACCGGCGCATCGCGGTTGTTCGCCGATATCCTCGAATCGCTCGATCAGGAGCGGCTGGGCGGAATGGCAAAGGGCGCGATCGCGTCGCGGCTGCGCGCGATCGACCTGTCGCCGCTGTTCGGCCAGGCGCTAAGTGCCGCCATCGCCAGCGACCGCCATTTGCCCTTGCTCGACGGAATAATCCGCTGGGCGGCCAAGGTGCTTGAGGCGAACGAGCACCTGATCCGCGAGATGGTCCACCAACGCGCCGGCAGCGTGATGCGCTGGACGGGATTGGACGAGACGCTGGCCAACAAGATCATCGCGGGCTTGCACAAGCTGATCACCGAAATGGCCGACGACCCCCAGCATCCCCTGCGCGCCAAGGCGGTGGAAGGGCTAGAACGGCTTGCCGAAGACCTTCAGCACAAAACCGAGCTGCGCGCGCGCGTCGAAGGGTTCAAGGCAGAGATGCTCGAAAACCAGGCCTTTCAGCGCTGGATCGGCGGGCTATGGGAATCGAGCCGCGCCGCCTTGCTGCGCGTCGCGCGCGACCCCGAACGCGTGATGGCCGGCAAGATGGGTGAAGCGCTGCGCCAGTTCGGCACCACCCTCCAGAACGATCCGCGCCTGGCCGACACGATCAACCGCTTCGCGCGCCGCACCGCGGTTGGCGCGGCGTCCGATTACGGCGATGGCATAGTCCGTTTGGTCTCCGACACGATCCGCGGCTGGGATGCCGAGACGGTCACCGGACGGCTCGAGAACGCAGTGGGGCGCGACCTGCAATATATCCGAATCAACGGCACCCTGGTCGGCGGGCTGGTCGGCGTTATCCTCCACGCCGTCGATACTTTTTTGTAGGGCTCGGCGCACCCCGCTTCAGCCGGATCAGGTCAACGCCAGTCGAGCTCCGGCCAGCCCTTTTCCGCGGCCAAAGCCCTAAGCGGTCCATGCGCATTGACGGCGAAACCCTCATCCGCCCACTCCAGCAGCGGCGCATCGGAAACATGATCCGAATATGCGCGCACCTGCGCATCGCTGCGCGCAATACCCTGCTGGTCCATCCAATCCAGGATCATGCGGAGCTTTACGGGTCCGTAACAGTTATCTCCATCGAGTTCGGAGATGATACGCCCTTGTTCATCGCGCTTCGCCTTCGTGGCGACCACAGCATCCATGCCCAGGCGACGCGCGATCGCGGCGGCGTAATAGCCATGCGAAGCCGTGGCCATCACCAGCATATACCCCTGCGCGCGATCCCTGGCCATCCGGTCACGCGCGCCCTGGAGCACGCCGTGCGCGACCTCCGCCTCCGCAAAGGCATCCGCGAGGTCGGCCATCCGCTCTTCGGTCAGCACCCCGCCCAGCATCAGGCGATGCGTCAGGCGCTTCAGCCCGCCGCGATCGGTAAGCTTGAGCAGATAGCCGAGCCCGGCAAAACCGGCGATCGGATACAAGGCCAGCCGCCACGGCGCGCGGCGTTTCGCGGCGGCAAGCAGGAAGCGCGTCCACGTGGCCTGCCGCGTGATCGTCTTGTCCATGTCGTAAATCGCCAGGTGTCGCATTGGGACATGTAGGACGGCCCCGTGAAAGCGCGCCAGAGCAAATCCTTGCCGCAGCGCGGCTAATCGCCGAAAGATGCCAGACATGAAGGGTCCGGCGGATTTCGAGCGAGTCGACTCAGGCGGAAGCGTGACGCTGCGCTTCACTGGAAACCTGTCGCTCGCCTACATCGGCGACCTGCCCCAGCGGCTGAATGCCGTGCAGGGTCCGGTCGGCCAGCTCGACCTGCACGCGATCGAGCGGATCGACACTGTCGGCGCGTGGCTGGTCCATCGCTTCGCGCGCGAGCACCAGGCCGGCATCGTCGGGCTGGAGCCCGACGAAGTGCACCTGCTCGAACAGGTGACCGCCGCCGAATGCCCGGTCGAGCCTGCCCGGCGCGTATCGGGACCGATCCCTCGCGTCCTGGGCGAAATCGGCGACGCCGTGGTTACCGCCGGGCAGACGCTTTATGGGCTGCTGGGATTTCTTGGCGCGACGCTGATCGCGTTCTGGAACGTCGCGACGCACCCATCGCGCTTCCGCTTCAATGCGACGATCCACCGCTTCGAGATCGTCGGCGTCACGGCGCTGGGCATCATCGGGCTGATGAGCTTCCTGATCGGCATCGTGATCGCCCAGCAGGGCGCAGTGCAGCTCCGCCAGTTCGGCGCGGAAATCTACACGATAAACCTGGTAGGCCGCATCACCTTGCGCGAACTCGGCGTCCTGATGACTGCGATCATGGTTGCCGGCCGTTCGGGATCGGCCTTCGCCGCGCAGCTCGGCACGATGAAGTTGACCGAGGAAATCGACGCGATGCGCACGATCGGCGTTTCGCCGATGGAGGCGCTGGTGCTGCCACGCACGATCGCCGTGGTGCTGATGATGCCGCTGCTCGCCTTCTATTCCTCGCTGATCGGGATCATTGGCGGTGGATTGCTTTGCTGGATCGCGCTCGACATCCCGCCGATCACTTTCGTCCAGAAGATCCGCGAAGTCGTGCCGATGACCGATCTGTGGATCTGCCTGATCAAGGCGCCGGTATTCGGCGTGATCATCGCGCTCGCCGGCTGTTTCCAGGGCATGCAGGTCGAAGGCGATGCCGAGCAGGTCGGCCACCGAACGACCACGGCTGTCGTCCAGGCGATCTTCCTGGTTATCGTGCTCGATGCTGTCTTCGCGGTGTTCTTCAGCGGGATCGGCTGGAAATGAACACCCGCCCGCCCAAAAGCGAAACGATTATCACCGTGCGCGGCCTCAAGAACGGCTTCGGCGACACGCTCGTCCATGACGGGCTCGACCTCGACGTGCGCCAAGGCGAGATTCTGGGCGTCGTCGGCGGATCGGGCACCGGCAAGTCCGTATTGATGCGCTCGATCATCGGGCTGCAGACTCCGATGGACGGCGACATCGAGGTGTTCGGCGAATCGACCATCGGCCGCGATGAGACCGAAGCGACGGCCGTCCGCAAGCGCTGGGGCATATTGTTCCAGGGCGGCGCCCTGTTCTCCACGCTGACCGTTGCGGAAAACGTTCAGGTCCCGCTCAAGGAATTCTATCCCGGGCTGGATCAGAGGCTGCTCGACGAGATTTCGGGCTACAAGGTCGTGATGAGTGGACTGCCTTCGGATGCGGGGCCAAAATATCCGGCCGAGCTTTCGGGCGGCATGAAGAAGCGCGCGGGGCTTGCGCGCGCGTTGGCGCTCGACCCCGAATTGCTGTTCCTCGACGAGCCCACCGCCGGCCTCGATCCGATCGGAGCCGCGGCCTTCGACGAGTTGACCGCCTCGCTCCAGAAGACGCTGGGACTCACGGTGTTCCTGATCACGCACGATCTCGATACGCTATACGCGATCTGCGACCGGGTCGCGGTGCTCGCCGACAAAAAGGTCATCGCGGTCGGCACGATCCCCGAATTGCTCGCACTGGACCATCCGTGGATCCAGGAATATTTCAATGGACCGCGCGGGAGAGCCGCGGTCGCCAGTACGGCCCGGCATGCCGCACGTGAGGACAAAGCCTGATGGAAACGCGTTCGAACCATGTGCTCGTCGGCAGCGTCGTGCTGATCCTGATCGCCGTCCTCGCGCTGTTCGCCGTGTGGCTGGCGCGCCTGAGCGGCGGCGACGACCGTGAATATGACATCTTCTTCAAGCAGGCGGTCGACGGCCTGAGCGCGGGCTCGCAAGTCACATTCTCCGGCGTGCCTTCGGGCCAGGTAAAGGAAATCTCGTTCTGGAAGCCCGACCCCAGCCTGGTCCGGGTGCGGATCGCGATGAAGGACGACGTGCCGATCCTGGAGGGCACCACCGCGACGATCCAGGGCAGTTTTACCGGACCCTCGACGGTCCAGCTCGACGGCGCGGTCAAGGGAGCGCCTCCGATCGTGTGCCCGGTCCAGAACCCCCAGGCCGCGTGCCCCCTGGGCGTGCCCGTCATCCCCACCAAGGCCGGGGGCCTCGGCGCGCTGCTCAGCTCGGCGCCGAAACTGCTCGAGCGCATCTCGACGCTGACCGAGCGCCTTTCGGACCTGCTCGGCGACAAGAACCAGAGTTCGATCGCCGGCATCCTGGAAAACACCAATCGGCTGAGCGACGCGCTCGCGGATCGCGGGCCCGAAATAGCCGCGACCCTGGCCGAAACCCGCATCGCGATCCAGAAGGCGGGCATCGCCAGCGAACAGATCGGCCAACTCGCCGCCACCACCAACGGCGTGCTTGCGCAAGACATCAAGCCGACGATCAACAGCCTGAACCGCACCATCGCGGCGGCGCAGAAGAGCATGGAAACGCTCGATTCGACGATCGGCGAGGCGCGCCCGGGCATCCAGGCATTCTCCAAAAAGACGATCCCCGAAGTCGGCCAGCTGGTGCAGGATTTGCGCGTGATGTCGCAGTCGCTGGCATCGGTGGCGGAGAAGATCGACCAGGGCGGCGCGGGCGCCATCCTCGGTTCGCCCAAGCTGCCCGACTATAAACCCAAGAAATGAGGGCCGTGATGCAGAAGCGCCTTTTCCTCCTCGCACCGCTGCTTGCGGTATCGCTCTCGGGCTGCATTTCGTTCGGCGCCAAGCCGCCGCCATCGCTGATGACGCTGAATTCGACCGTCGATTTGCCGGTCGGCGAATCCCAGCGGTCGAACGTCGCGGCAACGATCACCATCAGCGTTCCCTCCGTGCCGCAGGAATTGTCCTCGTCGCGCGTGCCCGTCCATTCAGGCGGAACTGCGATCGCCTATGTGAAGGACGCTTTGTGGGTCGAACGCCCGTCGCAGCTCTTCGCGCGGCTGCTCGGCGACACCGTCACTTCGCGCACCGGCCGCCTGGTGCTGACTTCGCGCCAGTCGCAACTTGATCCCGGCGCCTATCTGATGGGCGAACTGCGCGCGTTCGGCGTGGACGCTGACACCGGCGAAGCAGTCGTCACCTATGACGCGGCGTTGATCCGAGGCAGCGAGACAATCGTCGAAAAGCGCCGCTTCGAAGCGCGTGTGCCTGTGGCACCGGTGGATGCCACCACCGTGGGCGTAGCGCTCAACACGGCGGCCAACCAAGTCGCGGCGCAAGTCGCCGACTGGGTCGGCCGCTAGGGCCTTGTCTAAGCCTCAAGGGCGCCGGCGCACGCCCGGCGCGAGGTCGCAAACCTCCAGGCCGGTCGCAACAGTCGGCGCAGCGGGCACTTCGCGCGACTTGATCAGCGCGGCATAGCGCTCGTTATCCGTGGCGCGATACTGGAAGCGCGGGCGTTCGTCCTCGGGCAATTGGCTGGCGAGCCGGACCGACGCGATCCCGGTGCGCTCCTGCTCGGTCGCATACACCCCCATGGCGGCGCTGCTGCGCGGGAGCGCCGACATGAACTGCATGCCCTCCACGATCCGGCCCACGACGGTGTAATTCCGGTCGAGCCGTCGCGCCGATTGCCCGATCGGAGTGAACAATTCCGCGCCGGTGCCGGTATTCGGAAGCGCATCGCGGGCAACACCGACCGTGCCATAGCAATGCGTCAACCAAGCGACCTTGCCGTCAGTGGCGATCGGCCAGCCATCGGCAGTCACTCCCGAGGCTGCCGAATAGCCGTCCGCCTTGGAAAGCCGCTGGGCAGGCAGGAACGCGCCGATCTCGAATTCGGGCGCCGGGCGCTCGATGATCAGGGGCGGAAGCTCTTTCTTCTCGGTGGCGTCGCCCCATTGCGCGACCCAGTTTTCCTGGACACGATAGATGCTCGTGCCGTCCCACCAATGCGCCTCGATCAGCTTGCGGATATTGCCGATATGGCCCGGCGCGAAGCGCGTGGCGAGCCGCACGAAGACCTGGCGGCCATCCTTCAACGTGATCACCATGATCTCGCCATCGGGAATGTCGCGCCAATCCTCGGGCGCGGGATCGGCGGGAGACGGAGGAGCGGTCTGCGCCGACGCGGGTGGCCCGGCGAGCGCGAGGGGGGAAAGCGCCAGCAGCGCGAGCATGGGTTTGATCATACCGGGAAACTGGCACGCCGCGCCGCGCTTGCCTAGCTCCCTTCCACGCTCTATCGGCCATCCCTTCCAGCGATATGCGGAGCGGTGGCCGAGTGGTCGAAGGCGCTCGCCTGGAAAGTGAGTATACGTCAAAAGCGTATCGAGGGTTCGAATCCCTCCCGCTCCGCCATCACTCTTGCCAGGACGACGCAGGCCGCGTCAAAACAGCCTCGCCGATGACGCGGCTGAGCCTCCGATTCCTCGCGGACGGCGCAACGGCCAGGGAAGGTCTGTGGGCATACCGCCTACCGATGGGATTGGCAGCGGGCATCCTGGCGACCCGGCGCCGGTTCCTATGGCCACTATTGACTATTCAACTCGGTCATTGAGTTTTACAGTGCGCATCACGCCGAATTGCTGAGACCGCGCCATCCTCCGGGATGGGGTCGCAAACGAAGGAAGAAGATGGCAACTGCGATCCGTCGCGCCGAGCCCGCGCCCGACCTCACCCGCAGTTCGGTCTCCCGCTACATCCAGCTCGCGACACTTTTCCGCCGTCGCATCGAGACTCGGCTTTGGGCGATCGGCGAGCAGATTCCTACCGTCGACGAGCTGGCCGAAGAATGCGGCGTGGCCCGCGCCACGGTCCGCCAGGCGCTCGGGCTGCTCGAGGCCGAAGGGCTGATCGAGCGGTTCCGCGCGAAGGGCACCTTTGTGCGCGCAGAGCCGCAGGCCCGATCCTGGTGCGCGGTGGGCACCGATCTCGGCGGGCTTTTGCGCGCGCGCGAGGGCGCGATTGTCGAGGTTCTGCTGGAGGAGCGCGGCGTCCGCCTGACTGGGGGATTCCCTCCGATCGGCACGGAGGCTCCCGCCTATCGCCACATCAGGCGCCGGCACGTGCGTGACGGCCAGCCATTCCTGCTCGGCGACACCTATATCGACGAGCGGGTTTGCGCGCATATCCCTAGGGCGGCGTTCAAGACCAAGACCGCGCTCAAGCTGATCAACGACGTGCCGGGCATGAAAATCGGCGACGCGCAGCAGACGCTGACCATCGGCACCGCCGACATCGCAGTCGCCGAGACGCTCGGCCTCCCGCTAAATGCCCCGATCGCAAAGGTCGATCTATGCGTGGTGGATTCGGATGGAACGCTCGTCCTGGCGGGTTATGGCATCTATCGCGGCGACGTCGTCCGGATCGACACCAAGCTCGTCTGACAGTGCGTATCGGGCTCATCACCTACGCGCATCCGGAGCCATTCCACACCGCACAGATGGACGTAGTCGCAGGAACGCTGGCCGCGCTCGGCACGAAGGCCGAGGTCAGCCGGCATTTCGGCTGCCGTGACAAGGCCCTGCTGGCGGCGGAGGCGGAGCGGCTGACCGCCTGGGAGCCGGACCTCATCGTTTCCTTCATGACCAATGCCGATATCGCGGTGATCGCGGCCACGGTCGACACTCCCATCGTCTGCTGGTCGATGGACCCGATCGATTCGGGGCTGGTCAAGGCGATGGCCCGCCCTGGAGGCCGGCTGACGGGCGTGGCCTTTCCGCCTGGGCTGCAGATGATGCAGTTGCGTGCGCTCAAGATGCTCAAGCCAGCGACGCAGCGTGTGGCCATGCTGTTCAACCCGGGTTACGCCCCCGCTGCCGGTTCGCTCGCCAAGCTGGCGGCGGCCGGCGGCCTGTTCGGCATCGAAATCGTCGCCTACGAGGCTTTGACGCTGGAGGCGGTACGGGCCGCCTTGCCCGCGATGGCGGCGGACGGATGCGGCGGCCTGGTCGTCGGCCCGCACGAATTGTTCAACCAAAACGGCCTGGTGATCGGAAGGCTGGCGCTGGAATGCGGGCTGCCCACCGTCGCGATGGACAATATCGTCGAGTGTGGCGGCACTGTCAGCTTCATGCCCGATTTCCCCCGCATCTGGGATGCCGCCGCACGGATCGCCAATCGCATCCTAAAGGGCGAAGCGCCGGGAGCCATCCCGTTCGATCGGCACATCAAGCCTCGCGTGACGCTGAACCTGGATGCCGCGCGGCAGCTGGGACTCCTGCTGGACCCGATATTCGTCGATGAAGCGGACCGGCTAATCGGCGTGGGCGGCGAATAGGGCAAGTGTACGCGCACGGGCCAACGTCGCGTCCGCAGGGTCGGCGTCCACCGCCCCGTCATTGTTGAAGCCGTGGCCTGAATTCTCGTAGATGTGGAACGGGATTTCGGGATGTGCGGCGCTGATCGCGGCATGGGTCGCGTCGGCATCAATATGCCCGTCCTTGCGCGCGAAATGACAGATCACTGGGCAATGTGGGGCCAGCTCGGCCAGAGGGGCGATCTGTCCGTAATAGCAAGCGGCGGCGCGTACGCCAGCGATCTGCGCCGACGCCTGCCACACAAGGCGCCCGCCATAACAATAGCCGACCATGTAAGCCGGGCCCCGCCGCCTCAGTTCCTGCACGCACGCCGAGATATCGCCCATCGCCGCATCCAGCGCGGTCTGCTGCACGAGACGAAAGCCCTCCTTTATCCCCGCCGGGTCATGCGCCGCTGCGAAGCCCGGGCTGGCGCGATCGAACAGCGACGGCGCGATAACTTCGAACCCGGCGGTGGCATAGCGCTCGGCATCGGCACGCATATAGCCATCGAGGCCGAATATCTCGTGGAGGAGCACCACTCCGCCCCGGCATTCCCCGGCGGGCCGGCGATGAAGGATGCCGAACGCAAAGCCGTCATGCAGGCTTTCAAGCGTATCCGGCGCCCGGGTCATGCGTAGAGGGCGTCGGGGACCAGCACGACCTTGCCGCTGGTGGCGCGTGTCTCCAGCGCATGGTGGGCCTCTGCGGCGCGCGATAGCGGCAGGACGCGATCGACCTGGACGCGAAGCTTGCCAGCCGCCGCGAGGACGCCGAACTCGGCGAGAAAATCGAGCAGCATCTCGCGCCGGTCGAGATATTGGCGGAACCAGAAGCCTGTCACGCTCAGATTGCGCGGGGGCAGCGTCTCGGGATCGACCGACCAGGGCTGCTCGCTCGCCGAGCCATAGACCACGGAGCGCCCGAAAGGCGCGAGCAGCGCCATCGATTCCTCGGCAATCCGCCCGCCGGTCATCTCGAGCACGATGTCCACGCCCCGCCCTCCCGTCGCGGTGCGAACTTCCTCGCCCCATCCGGGCCTGCCGTAATCCACCGCCATGTCTGCGCCCAGCTCCATCGCCAGCGCGCGCTTCGCCTCCGTGCTCGCCGCGCCTATCACCATGCCCGCTCCCCAGGCCTTGGCGAGCTGCACTGCGAACACGCCGACGCCCCCCGCCGCGCCCTGGACCAGCACGGTTTCGCCCGGCTGCATTCGCGCAGCGTGCCGCAGGATCATCGCCGCCGACAGGCATTGGACGAACAGGCCGATCGAATGCGGTGCGTCGAGGCCCTGGGGAAGCGGATACAGCCGCTCGACGGGCACCGCGGCATATTCCGCGTAGCAGCCCACGCCCGGAAACACGAAGCTGCGCGTTCCGATCAGCGCCGGATTGCAGCCTGGGCCAACTGCGACGATCTCCCCCACGGCTTCTCCGCCCAGAATGAAGGGCAAGGGGCTCGGCACCGGATAATGCCCCCCTCGCCTTCGCACGGTGTCCGCGAAATTAACTCCGATCGCCTCGATCCGAGCCAGCACCTCGCCCGGCCCCGCAACGGGGCGAGGCACGCTGTCATATTGAAGCACCTCGGGCTCGCCATGCGCGTGGAAACGGACGGCATGCATGCTCAGGGGAACTGGCTTCATGGGTGGAGCATATGGCTGGTGGTGCGGACGGGAAAGGTCTCGCCGCTTTCGAGAAACTGTTCGATCAGCGTCGCCGTCGCCTCGGGTCGCGCCGCCGCGACATCGCGGCCGGCGGCGTATACCAGCATCAGATAGCAGCTCGGCATCTCCTCGCTGCACCGCCGGCCCTGGGCCGCGCCCGCAAGGTCGTCCGAACCGATTATCACCAAGGTCGGCGTTTCGATCGAGGCGAGCGGCGCTTGGTCCGGGATTTGCGGAGCGATCAGCACCAGGCGGGCCACCCGCCCCGGCGAAGCGGCGGCTGCGGCAAGCGCAGCCTCTGCGCCCTTGCCCACTCCCACCACATTGGCCGGTTCCCCGAAACCCTCCACCTTGCCGCGCCGATACGCCGCATCGAGCAATTCGATCGCCGCGACGTCCTCCTCACCGTGCGCGAAAAGGGTGATCGTCCGGCCGCGGGCGTCCTCCTGCTCGGCTGCCATTGCCATCGCGATCTCGTTCATTGTGCTTCCCTGTCTTGCCCGGTCAGACGGCGCGGAGCTGCGGAATGACCCGGCTGGCATAGACTTCCATCGCCTCGCCCCGCTGTTCCGGAGTCAGTCCGGGCCAGTTGAAACCCATATCCACCACCCCGACGCCGGCGTCGCTCAGTTCGCCGAGCTGATCGACGACGCGTCCCGGCGAACCGAACAGCGCGGGCCTGGTCGGCATGCTGATTTTGTGCACATCAGAGGACTTTAGCTTGGCTTCGAGTGCCTTGTTGGCGATCCGGCCGACATTCATGAGCGGCGATTCCGCAGCCTCGGGCACGTTGCGTTCGGCCTCCGCATCGTCATGGGCGACGTGGCAATGGGTTCGGTAGACGACATCGTCCTTGCCCGGCGTCCACCCCGCCGCCTCGCATTCCTGCCGATACAGACCGACGAGGCGCCGCACGACGTGGAAGGGCGCATAGGACACGCCGATCCCCATGCGGTGGCGCGCGGCGAACACGATCGATTCCGAGCTGTTGCCCGATCCATAGACGCGCGGATGCGGGTCCTGCAGCGTGCGCGGCCAGACCGCCACGTTGCGGAAATCGAAATAGCGCCCCGCCCACCCGAACGGAACCACCTCGGTCCATGCGCGCAGGATCAGCTCGATGCCTTCCTGCGTGATGTCGCGCGATTCGGCGGGATTGGTGGTGTAGCTGAGCACTTCGTTGGGGGTGCCCCGCAACAGCATGCAGATCACACGGCCGTCGCTGATCCCGTCGAGCATGGCGACTTCCTCGGCCACTCGGATCGGGTTGTTGAGCGGAAGGATCGGCCCCATCAGCGCGACCTTGATCGTCGAAGTCGCCTGGGCGATCGCGCCGGCGAGGACAGTGGCGCTCGGGGCAAGGATGCCGGACATGTAATGATGTTCGGAAATGCTTACCCAGTCATAGCCCCATTCCTCGAGCCTCAGCGCGTCCGCGGTTGCCGCCGCAAAGGTGTCGCGCGCGGCTTCCCGGCGGCAATATTTGGGTGGTAGGGGCCATGCAGGCATACGATCGACCGCCGTGCCGAGATGCACATAGACAGAACTCTTCACGATCCCCCCTCCATCGCTCCTGTCCGGTCGGGACGCGGCCATGGATGCTGTACCGCCGCGTCCCAAACACAGCAAGTAAAAACCGTAAAGCTAGCCTTTTGATGATTAATCATGATTTTCCAGCATCTGCCAACCGGAAACCTCAAGCTCGAACGCTTCCAGCCCGACATAGCGCTTGGGCGGGCTGGCCAGCAGGAGGATCATCGATCGGACCTGCATCGCACGCAGGATCTGGGCGCCCACGCCGAACTCGCGCACGATCCGCGCTTCGCTATCCGGCTCCTCGACCAGCCCGAAGTGGCGGGACAGCCGCAACGGATCGAGGTGGCGCAGCAGCACGATCATGCCAGCGCTGTCATGTTGGGCAATCGCAGCGAGCGCAGTATCGACGAGATCGCTCCGCTCGCTGATCCCGAGCACGTCGGAGGCGAAATCGACGCGGTGCATGCGCACCAGGGTTGGCCGGCCAGGCTCGGGCTCGCCGCGCGACAGCACCGCATGTTCGGCACCGTCCAGATTGTTGCGGAAGATCGTCAACGTGAACTGGCCGTGGCATGTCTCGACCGGCGCCGAATGGATTTTCTCGATCAGGTGGTCATGCAGCCGACGATGCGCGATCAGGTCCGCGATCGTGCCGATCTTCAGCCCGAACTCCTCGGCCATCGCAAGCAGATCGGGCAAGCGCGCCATCGTCCCGTCTTCGTTCATGACCTCGCAGATCATTGCCGCCGGTGTGCAACCCGCCATGCGCGCCAGATCGACCGAGGCCTCCGTATGCCCCGCCCGCACCAGAACCCCGCCATCGCGCGCCACCACAGGGAAGACATGGCCCGGGCTCACGATGTCTGCAGACCCCTTGGCGCCGTCGATCGCCACCGCAATCGTACAGGCCCGATCCTGAGCGGAAATCCCCGTGGTCACGCCCTCGCGCGCTTCGATGGAGGGCGTGAAAGCCGTCTGGTGACGCGATCCCGTGCTCGGAAGCGGGGCGAGGCCTAGCGCATCTGCGCGGGGCCGGTCGAGCGCCAGGCAGATCAGCCCGCGCCCGTGCCGGGCCATGAAGTTCACTGCCGCGGCATCGGCGAATTCGGCCGCGACGATCAGATCGCCTTCATTCTCCCGATCCTCGGCGTCCACCAGGATGAACATTTCGCCCGCCTTCACCGCGGCGATCAGCTCGCTTGTGGGCGTGATGGCGGTCACACCATCCCCCTCAGCGACCCACGAACACAGGCGCGCGTTTCTCGACCACCGCCCGAGTCGCCTCGCGCGCATCTTCGGTCATCATCAGCTTCGTGGAATAGCCCTGCTCGAGGGCATATCCCTCATCGACGGGCAAGGGTTCGGCTTCGTCCATCGAAGTCTTTCCGAAGCGGATGCCGAGCGGCGCCTTGGCAGCGATATCCGCCGCCATCGCCATTACCGTGGGCAACAGCGCCTCGGGCTCGACCACCTGCTGGACAAAGCCGACACGATAAGCGGTTTCCGCATCGATCGGCCGTCCGGTGAAAAACATCTGCCGCAATAGGCCCTGGGGCAAATGGCGCCCCATATGCGCGGTCCCGCCACAGCGCCCGACATTGATCTCGGCAAGGCCGAAAGTGGCGCGCGTCGAAGCAATGCGGATATCGCTGACCGAAGCGAGCACGCAACCCGCCCCCAGCGCCGGCCCGTTGATCCCGGCGATCACCGGCACGGCGCAATGGCGCACTGCCAGAAACATGCGCCGGACCACCGCGGCCCGCGCCGGATCGTCCTCGACCGTCGCGCCTAGGAACTCCTTGAGATCGAGGCCCGCGCAGAACGCCCGCTCCCCTGCTGCAGTGAGCACCACGCAATTGACGTCGGCCTGCTCGGCGATGCCTTCGAACAATGTTGCGAGTTCGGCATATAGCTCGATCGTCAGCGCATTGACCGGCGGCCGGTCGAGCAGCACCGTCACGATACGGTTTTCCTTGGTGATGCGAACGCCATTCATGCGACTTCCTTCTCATCGAGCGGCGCAAAACCGTAGAGACGCTCGGGATTTCGAACCAAGATGGCATGGCGCAATGCATCGTCCTGCTCGATCCACGCGTCGAACAGATCGAGCAGGTGTCCCACATCGGGGGAGCGTTCGCCCATCCGCACATGCGGCCAATCCGAACCCCAGAGCATCCGCTCCGGAGCGGCGGCGATCAGCACGGCATGCAACGCGCGCGCATCAGCATAATCCGGCCAGTTCCGGGAAGCGCGGCACACGACCAGCTTCACCCAGAAGCCCCTATCCGCCACCGCGGCGATCAGGGCACTGTTCGTGGGATCGTCCAAGCCCTGCTCCGCAGCCATGCCGCCGAGATGGCCCAGCACCACCGGGAGCTGGAGCCGCTGAAGCATCTCCGCCTCGGCGACGATCCTTTCGGCTGGAGCCCAAAGCTCGGCGTGCCAGCCGAGTGCGCGCATTGCCGGGGCCAGCGCCGGCAATGCGTCGAAGCCCACCGTTCCCCGATAGCGCGCTCCGCTCGGGTCTCGCGCTTCGACGAACCGCAGGCCGCGCACACCCGCCGCATGCAGCCAGTCGAGATCGCTGTCGCGCGTCTCAGCGCCAAGGCTGGCGACACCGATGAGCCCGTCGCCCCCCAGCGCATCGATCAGCGCATCATGATCGTCCCCATAGACGGCGGGCTGCACCAGCACGCCCCGCGTCATCCCCGCAGCGCCGAGCATTGCCCGGTGGCCTTCGACGGGTGCGTCGGGCGGCGGATAGGCAGTCTCGACACGCGGTGGAAACCGCTCCGGCGGCCCGAACACATGCGCATGTGTGTCGCACGCGCCCCGGGGCGGCGCACGCTTCGGGGCACGCGCGACCGCGCTCACGGCTCCGTCCCAAGATCAGGCGCCACGCCGGGCGGCACCGGGATCTGGTGCACGTTCAGCGTCATCGCGACCAGCGTGTAATAGCCGATGATCGCGGCAAGCTCGACGACGCCGACCGCACTCCAGCGCGCCAAGACCACAGCATAGGTTGCGTCGCTAACCTGTCCGCCGGCCTGGAGCTCATACGCGAAATCCCGGACTTCGAGGATTTCCGCATCGGCTCCAACGGGCCGTTCGCCGCGCCGCAGCGCGTCGATCCAGTCGTCCTCCACCCCTGCGGCCCGCGCAATGGGCGCATGAATGCTCCATTCGACCTGGCTCGCCCATCGCTGCGCGGTGACCAGGATCGCCACTTCGCTCAGCCGAGCGGGGATCGAAGTCTCGTAGCGCAGCAATGCGCCCAGCGCCTGCCAGCGATCGGCCAACTCCGGATTGTGCAGGGCCGCCAGCAACGGTCCCTGCATCGTCCCCCGCCGCCCCGCTACGACCTTGTCGTACACGCGCCGCTGGTCCGCGGTCATCGTCTCCGGCGTGGGCAGCGGGATGCGGCTCATGTCCGCGCTTCCCAAGCGATCGCGCCGTCATGCTCGCCAAGCAGCGGCGGCGCGCGGCGGATCGCCACCCCGGCCTCGCCGAAGCGCAGCGGGCTGGCGAGCAAGCGGATATCGCCGCCGCTCGGGTGGGCGACGTGCGCCACCATCGCGCGGTGAATCACTTGCGGGTCGGCCAAGGCCATCGGCACGGTGTTGATCGGCGCGCATGGAACACCCGCTTGCGCCAGCGCAGCGGTCCATTCGGCGGTGCCGCGCGCCGCGAGCAGCGACTCGATCAGTGCATTGAGTTCGGCCACGTGCGCGACGCGCCCGGCATTTGCGGCATAGCGTGGATCGTTCGCCAAATCCGGCTTGGCCAGCACGTCGCAGAGGCGGGCAAACTGCTGATCGTTGCCCACCACGATCGCGACATGGCCATCCGCGCAGGCGAACACGTCCTGCGGCTGTATGTTGGGATGGGCATTCCCGGTGCGGCACGGCGTCGCCCCGGAAACCAGATGGTTCATGCCCTGATTGGCGAGCATGGCCACCCCGACGTCGAGCATTCCGATATCGATCGAATCGCCGCGGCCGGTCGCCTCGCGCCGGGCGAGCGCCGCGAGGATGCCCACCGCCGCATACATCCCGGTCATGATATCGACTATCGGCACGCCGACCTTCTGCGGCCCTCCGCCCGGCTTGCCGTCAGGCTCGCCGGTCACGCTCATTAGGCCGCTCATCGCCTGGATCATGAAGTCATAGGCTGGCTCGTCGCGGCGCGGCCCGGTCTGGCCGAACCCAGTCACCGAACAGTAGATCAGGCGCGGATTGGCGGCCCGCAATGCCTCGGCGCCAAGCCCGTGGCGTTCGAGCGTTCCGGCCTTAAAATTCTCGAGGACCACGTCGGCCCCGGCTGCCAATTCGCGAACCAGCGCCCGCCCTTCTGCGCCCGTCAGGTCGGCGGTAATCGAGCGCTTGTTGCGATTCACCGAGAGGAAGTAGCCGGACTCTCGCGTCGCTTCGCCGTCGGGCCCTTTGAGGAAGGGCGGCCCCCAGGCCCTCGTGTCGTCGCCTACCCCTGGTCGTTCGATCTTGATCACGTCGGCGCCGAGATCCGCGAGGATCTGGCTCGCCCAGGGACCAGCCATGATGCGGCTGAGATCGAGCACACGGATGTGCGACAGGGGGCCGGGGGCAGTGCTCACGCCGGAATCGCAGTCGCGAGCGCAGAGGGCCGGGCGGCGAACGCCTCGTGCCACGCGCTCAGGCGTGGCCGGCCCTTCCGCCATTCGAGATCTGGAAATCGGAAATCGCAATAAGCGAGCCCACAGCCTGTCGAGACATGCCCGAAGTCGAACGGCTCCGCGGCGCGTGCCTCGGCCTCCATCTCAAGGCGATCCAGCGTGGTCGCGGTCTTGACGGCGAATGCTGCCAGATGCGGCTCCGATTGCAGCGTAGCGGCCCGTCCGCGCTCGTTGCGCCACAGCACAAACAATTCGCACAAGCCGTGCCCCATTGCCTCCGCCCGCATCGCCTCCAGGAGCGGGCGGCCTTCGGGGGGCATCAGTCGCGGCCCGAGCCCGATGCTGTCGAGGTGGCGATAGATTACGCGGGAATCGAAAATTCCGGTGCCGTCCGGCAGGACGAGGGTGGGCAGCCGGCCCAGCGGATTGTCCGGCAAGATTGCCGCATTGGCGCTCGACATCGAGGCGGGCGTTCGCACCAGCCTGATTCGGTCGGCGATGCCGTGCTCATGGGCGACCACCAGCACCTTGCGCACGAACGGAGAAAAGGGCGACCAGTGCAACCGCATCCGTCCGTCCTCGGCGATATCGCCAGCCACAAAACCTCCACTCTAACGCTAGCTTGCCATCCGGATGCGGGAAGAAGGGGGCGAAGCGAACCGGATCGCCCGCCCCCTCGCCCCCTAGAAGTTCGCTCGACCCCGGATGCCGAACATCCGCGGAGGAGCGACGGTCGCGGAGTAATAGCGCGTCCCGGCGCCTTGCCGCCCCACGGGAATGAGTCCCGCGGCGCCCGAGATCGCGAGCCCGCCGGTGTAGACGACTTCGTTGGTGATATTCTGTACGAACAGCGAGACGCTGAAGCGGCCGCCTTCCGGACTGTATGTCAGGTCGGCATCGAGGACCTGATATGCCGGTACGCGGCCCTGCGGCCCATACACTACGTCCAGCCAGGATCCCGAGGCGAAGCGGGCGGCAGCGCCTGCACGCAGTGTCCCGCCATTCCCGAGATCGAACTGGTGCTGATAGCTCGCCCGTCCGGAGAATTTCGGTAGCCGCGCGATTTCGAGGCCCGAGCAATCGATGTTGAAATTTCCGGCCGTCGCCGCGGTCGCGCGGCAGCGGGTCCCGGTGGCTGTCGCGTAATTGCCGACGCCGAAATTGAGGAATGCGAATTCGTCGTATTTGCCGTTCGCATATTCGACTGCCACATTGAACGTGTCCGCGGGGGTCGCGCGCCAAACGATGTCGGCATTGACGCCCTTGATCGTGGACTTGCCGACATTGAGTGTCGATCGCGCCTGAAGCCCGCACCGATCGATTTGCTGCAGTCCGACATGCTGGTCGCTATAGGTCCAGTGAAACGCCTCGACGTTGACCTGCAGCGTGTTGCTGAAGAACCGGTTGCGCAGGCCGAGTTCGAATGCCTTCACGTCTTCGGGGCGGAACGCTCCCGTGCTGCATGCCGTGGATGCATTGAATCCGCCGCCCTTGAAGCCTGTCGAGAGCGTCCCGTACAGCATCGACTGTTCCGCGAGGTCGAGTTCGAAACCGACCTTGTAGGTCGTCTTGTTCAGAGTCGACGAAGGCACCGTCTGAAGCGTTCCGCTTGGCACGAACGGGACCAGCGGAAAAGCACCGGCTCCGGCCTGATATTGCAGGCCGATCTTCTCGTTTGTGTATCGTATGCCGCCGATCGCACGCACGCCCTTGGCAAGCGTGAGGGTTGCCTGCGCGAATGCCGCCTTGGCCTCCACGCTGTCATAATAGAAGACGGCGGAAGTGAAATTGCCCTGGCTGGGATAGACCTGGACGTCGTCCTTGCCCGAGAAATAATAACCGCCGATCACCCAGCTCAACACGGGCGATTCATTGCCCAGGCGCGCTTCGAGCGTAGTCTGCTCGCCGTGCAGCACCTCCGCGAACCTAAACGTCGTGCTGTAAGAGACGACGGCCTGATCCTGCTCGCGATAGCTCGGGATGATCGTGAGCGTCGCCGGCCCCAGGTTGAAATTGGCTTCGGCGCTCAGTCCCCAGGTTGTCCCATCGACCATGCGATCCACGCCCGGCGTGGTGTAGGGCAACGTCCCGGTACCGAAGGCCCAGGGGTAGACCAGCGGCTGATCGGTCATGCTCCGATAGGGGTTGCCCCCCTGCACGGGCAGCAGCACTGCCCCCGATCCTTGCCCGCCATTATGCGCATAATCCGCGTTCAGAAGCAGCGAGGCATCCTGGCTGGGTTCCCACAATGCGCGAATGCGACCGGATTTGGTTCGCTGGTCCATCGAGCCGTCGCTGAGATAGCCCTCGCGGTCCACGACCTGCGCCGCCACGCGGACCGCGAGGGTCTTGCCGAGCGGAACGTTCACAGCGGCGTCGATATCGATCATGTCGTAACTGCCGAGCTCGACGCCGACGCTGCCTGACAGTTCGCCCAAGACCGGCCGGCGGGAGATCAGGTTGATAGCGCCGCCCGACGAATTGCGTCCGTAGAGCGTGCCCTGCGGCCCCTTGAGGACTTCAACGCGCTCGAGATCGAAGAACATCAGCGTCGCGATGCCGCCACGTGGAAGATAGACGCCGTCGAGATTCCAGGAAACCGCGTTCTGGGTGCGGCTATTGGCCGTGTTTTCGCCGACGCCGCGGATATAGACCTGGGGATTTGGACCGATCGCGCCGATCTGCACCCCGGTCACCAGCGACTGAAGATCCTGCGGACGCGATACGCGATCCAGCTCTTCCGGCGACAGCACTTGAATCGCGAGCGATGAATCCTGCACGGACTGGCTCCGGCGATCCGCCGTGACGACGATATCGTCGATCCCGGCGGCTTCTTCGTTGCTTTCCGCCTGGGCGGAGGGGGCAGGGGGATCCGACTGCGCATGAGCGATTCCCTGGGTGCACAGTAAAACCATCGGTGCGACGATAATGGACTTCATCTCGGCATTCCCCCCTCTGCTCGTATCTTGGATTTCGCGACAGTCGGCCATCGGCCTCTGTCGTCTTCCTATGGTCTAGGTTTATAGCCTTTATGTTTACCAAGTCAATGTCTATGTAGCCAAGGCAGACAAAGGGCCTAGCGGCCCCCCGCTATCGGAAAACAAGCACTTGGCCGGAATGATGCCTCAATAGGTCACTAAACCAACTCTATCGATGGAGCGCGCTATGGGGCTGGCACTATCCGATTCGCTTGGTCGCCGGCTTGCCGGCCCCAGGATGTTCCTTCCTTTGATCGCGTTCCTGATCGCGCTGATACCCGTCCGAGCCGAAGCGGAGACGCACGTCGTTCGAAGCGGCGCCGTGACCGTTGAATATTTCGCCGCCGGGCGCGGCCCGTTGCTTGTGCTTTTGCCCTCGATGGCGCGCGGAGCGGAAGATTTTGACGAGATCGTGCCCGCGCTCGTCGCGCGGGGATTCCGAGTCGTCCGCCCGCAGCCGCGCGGGGCCGGCCGGTCGAGCGGGCCGAGCGGCGCCACGCTCCACGATCTGGCGGACGATATCGCGCTTGTGATCCGCAAGGAGCGGCGCGGGCCCGCCATCATCGTCGGCCACGCTTATGGCAACTTCGTCGCGCGGATGGCCGCGGCCGACCATCCAGAACTCGTGCGTGGCGTCATCGTCGCGGCGGGTGCCGCGCAATCGATCCCCCCCGAATTGCTCGCCGCGGTGACCGGCATGAGCGATATGCGGCGGTCCCAGCAGGAAAGGCTCGGCCTTTTGCGCCTCGCGATGTTCGCGCCCGGCAGCGATCCGTCGGGATGGCTCAATGGCTGGCATCCTGAGGCACAGCGCATCGCGCGGGCCGCGATCGAAGCAACCCCTCGGGCCGCCTGGTGGCCCGCAGGCCGCGCCCCGATCCTCGAGCTTCAGCCCGCCGAGGATCCCTTCAAGCCCGCGGCCAAGCGCGGCGAACTGGCCGCGGAGCTAGGCGCCGCGCGCGTCACTGCGGTGCTCATTCCCAATGCAAGCCACGCATTGTTCCCAGAGCAGCCGGAGGCGGTAGCAGAGGCCATCGCGCACTGGGCACGCAGCTTGCCGCGTACCGCAAGGCGATAATCGATCATCCGAACCACTCGGCTACCCGAGCCGAGATTTCAGCGCCCCACCTGACCTGCTCGGTGGGCGCGAAGGTCACTGTATCGGTCAGGAACGCAAAGGACAGGCCCGATTCCGGATCGGCCCATACCATCTGCCCGCCAAGCCCTTCGTGCCCGAATGCCTCGGCGGAGACACGGGTGCCGAAAAAAGCCCCCTCGCCAAGCCGATCGGCTGCGGGCCCGGCCGCGAGGAAGCCCAGTGTCCGGCAGATGGGCCGGTTCCAGGCGCCCCTGGTGCGCAGGCGCACCATGCGCGTGGCGTCATGCCGCACAGCGGGGTCCCACAAGCCAAGTGCGTCGTGCAGAAACGCCTGATAGAGCAAGGCAAGGGCGGACGCTGTGCCGGTAACCCCCGAGCCCGGCAGCCCGATCGCCCGGGCCTCGGGCGAATTTAGCCGCGCCGATATCGCACATTCGCCTGTGACGGGATCGGGCCGGAAGGGCGGCAAGGATTCTACCTGGTCCCCGGAAAGCGCGATCCGAACTTGCCGGACCCGCTTTTGCTCCGCAACCGGCAGGCCAAGCGCCAGCCTGTCCGCTCCGAACAGGCCGAGCGGGGCCAGGAGGTGCCGGTTGAGAAGTTCGGCATAGGCTATCCCCGTGATGGCCTGGCCGACATCTGCAAGCACCCAGGCACCGTTGCTGGGATGATAGGCATAGTCGCGGCCCGGCACGCCCTCCAGCGACCAACCGGCATAGGAATCGAGCCGGGTGCCGCGATCGGCGCATTGCGGGAAGGGCAGCGGCTGGGCGGCGAAGCAGCCCGTGTGCAGCATCACCTGTTCGATCGTTACAGCCGCTTTCCCATTGGTGGCGAAGCTCGGCAGATAATGAGCGACTGATGCATGAAGCTCGAGCTGGCCGTCTGCGATCAGCGGCCAGAGCGCTGCGCTCTGCAATGTCTTGGACAGCGACATGATAGTGAAGATCGCATCCGCGCCACCTTCCGCGAGAATGCCCCCATTGCGCGCGACGGCCCAGCCCCACCCGGACAGCCCCTCGGCCCGGGCGATGCGGTTGATGTGGTCAGCCAGCAGCCGTGCTCGATCCATGCCTATGTACAGACTATATAACTGGCCTTTTGACAAGGATAGAGGAGTGGTTGCAGGCGACCCGGTACTTCGCGATCAGAGCCGCGGTCAACCCATCGGCAGGTATGATCCATAATTATAGCCTTTACTATTGACGCGCAGGTGCCTGGCGCTTCACAAGGCAATGCCGACCATCGGCAAGGCCGGCAGCAGACCGGGTAAAGGCAAAAGGGGATGCGTGATGGGTCGTGAGAACGTGCGTCGTTCCGGAGCACCCGGCCGGGCCTATGCCTATTACGTGCTGGCGGTTCTCTGCCTCGCCAACATATTGGCCAGCGCCGACCGTTACGCCTTTTTCGTCCTGATCCAGCCGATAAAGCGCGAATTCCAGGCGAGCGACGCCGCAATCGGCTTTGTCTCCGGCATGGCGTTCATTCTGTTCTACGTGCTGCTCGGTATCCCCGTCGCCCGCTGGGTCGATCGAGGCAACCGGCGCAACATTCTCGCCGCATCCGTCGCCATCTGGTCACTCGTCACGATGCTTGGGGGTATGGCCGCGAGCATGGTCCAGCTCGGCGCCTCGCGCGCAGGCCTGGGCGCAGGCGAGGCAGGCGCGGTGCCGGCCTCGCAATCGCTGATAGCGGACTATTTTCCCAAGGCCGATCGGCCCGCTGCGGTATCGGTATTCCAGGCGGGGATGGCGATCAGCGCAATCGTCAGCGCCGGCCTGGTGGGGCTGATTGCCCAAAGCCATGGCTGGCGAATGGCGCTGATCGCGATGGGTGCGCCCGGATTGCTCGTGGCGCTGCTGATCTTCCTGACCGTACGCGAGCCCATGCGCGGCGCCATGGACCAGGCCGAGGCGGCGGCCAGATCGCCCACGCTGCGCCCGGGGTGGTGGGCGGCGATCATGGGCCTGCTCAAGGGCAAGGCGTTCCGCTATCTTTTCCTCTCCCAGATCGGCGCGGGGATCGCCGCGGGCATCCTGCCCGTCTGGCTGCCGATCTACTTCATGCGCGCTTATGGCCTGACCCTGCCCCAGGTGGGGGCGGTCACCGGCTTCCTCATGGGCGCGGTGATGCTCGCCTCATTCACGATCGTGGGCTTCATCGGCACGCTGACGATGCGTCGCGGGATGAGCGAGCGCACAATGTCGGTGATACCGGCCGTCGCCAGCGCGGCCGCGGTCCCGCTGCTCTGCGCCGTGCTGCTGACCGGCCCGTTCGCGACGGTGCTGGCTTTGGCCAGCGTCTATTTCTTCTGCCAGTTCGCCACGCGCCCGGCGGCCTTCACGCTTTCGATCGAGCTGGTTCCCGCCGATCAACGCGGCCTTTCAGCTGCGGTGATCGTCATCGCGAATTCGCTGATCGGCGCCGGCTTCGGCCCGATGGCGGCCGGCATGATCAGCGACGCGCTGACCCCTTCCATGGGCGAAGTGGCCGCATTGCGCACGGCGTTGCTCGCCATCGTCCCTGCGGCGATGGCGCTATGCGCGCTCGGATTCATCGGTGTGTTTCGCCACATGCCGGGAAAGGGCAGCGCGGCTATCAAGCCCGATGCCGCCACCGCCTGACGCATCTAACATCCCAGCATTGAGCAAATACGAAAAATCGATATTATTCGGGAATGGCCGAACTATGCTCTGGCAGCCCCTCCGATCTTCCCTCCGCTACGCACCGCGTTTACCTGCGAATCCGGCGGATGATCGTGACCGGCGAGATTGCGCCGGGCGAAAAGCTCAAGATCGAAGCCTTGAAGACCAGGCTGGAGGCGGGCACCGCGCCGATCCGCGAGGCCTTGAGCCTTCTGACGTCCGATCAACTAGTCGAACGGATCGACCAGCGCGGCTTCCGCGCGGCTCCTTCCAGCAAGGCGCAGTTCCATGAAATCCTGAAACTGCGCTGCGTTCTGGACGTGATGGCCCTGCGCCAGAGCATCGCCAACGCGACCCCGGAATGGCAGGAGGACCTGGTGCTTCGCCTCCACCGGCTTACCCGGGCGAAGCGCGATGAAGGCGGTGACGCGTTCGAGAATCGGCATAAGGCGTTCCATATGGCGCTGCTGGCAAATTGCGGTTCGCCGATCCTGCTGAAACTGTGCGACCAGCTCTACGATCTGAATATCCGCTATCGCTATCTGGCCGGCGAAGCGATCGACTATGGCGCCCGCGACATCGCCGCGGAGCACGCCGAGATGATGGCTGCGATCCTGGACCACGACGCCGACCGCGCAGCTACGAGCCTTGTCGCCCACTACCAAGCGACCGGTCGATTTCTCGCCGAGAATCTGCGTTAAGCAGGGTCGCTTCTCGCGAGAATGAGGTCGAAATCGACCCGATCGAAATCGCCATGAACTTTGCCGGATAGCGCCATCCCTCCGGGGAAGCTGCCCGCAGGCTGCCGGACATAGCGCATCACGAGATCCTCCCGAACGCCGAACACAGTGTCCTGGTCGAGATACGGATCGTCGTCCGGGAAAACCTCGGTCACCAGCGAGCGGCAGCCCTTTGCCTTGACGATGAAATGGAGATGCGAGGGGCGCCATGGGTGTCGCCCCGCAGCATTCAACAACTGGCCCACCGGACCATCGGTGGGCACCGTATAGCTGACCGGCCTTACCGTAGTGAAGGCGTAGCGTCCGTCCGCCCCGGTGGTGATGACCCCGTGGAAGGAGTGGATGTCCTGTGCGGGGTCTTGGCTCGAATAGAGGCCGTTGGGAGCGGTCTGCCAGATATCGACGGTCGCCCCGGCCACCGCCGCGCCGCGATCGTCGCGCACCTGGCCCTGGACCAGAACCACATCGCCTTCGAAATCCCTTTTCATGTCGCCGCCATTCTCGAGCGGCGGCGCGCCTGAGATGTGAAAGGGCCCCAATACGCTGGAGCTTGTCGCCCCCGGGCTCGAATTGATCATATCGACGAGCGACGAGATCCCGAGCACGTCGGACAACAGCACGAATTCGTTGCGCTCCGGGGTGGTGATGCGCCCTGCCCAGCCGAGCAGCTCCAGCGCCTTGCGCCATTCGTCATGGGTCAACCCGGTTTCGCGAACGAAGGCATGCATGTGCCGCGTCAGGCCCTCCATTATCGCGCGCAGCCGCGGATCGGTTTCCGGGCTGAAATAGCCCATGAACACCTCCGAGATCGTGTCTGGCGTCACTTTGCGCATGGGCAACAGCTCCTCGGTCGGCGGCGGTATCGCGGGGCGCTCATTGAACCGAGCAGACGGCATCGAAGGGGAAGCGCGGCAACTTCTCGAACAGCGCCGTTTCGTCAGCATAGCCAAGATTGCACAGGAAGTTCGACTTCGTCTCGGAGCCCCCAAAGAACTCGGCATCGACCACTTCGTTTGAAAAGCCGCTGATCGGCCCGACATCGAGCCCGTGCGCCCGCGCGGCAATCACGAAATAAGCTCCCTGCAGCGTCGAGTTGCGAAACGCGGTCTCGTCGGCGAGCGCCGGATTCTGCTCGAAGAGCGCGCGGCGGTCCTCGTGCGGGAACAGGAAGGGCAGGTCGCGCCAGAATTGCCTGTCATAGGCGATGACGGCGGTTACCGGAGCTGCCATCATCTTCGCGATGTTCGCCGAGCGGAGCGACTTGGCCAGCTTCTCCTTTGCGGCCTCGGATCTGACGAACAGGAACCGGGCCGGGCAGCAATTCATGCTGGTCGGTCCCGCGGCGGCGGAATGGTATATCCGTTCGAGCAGTTCGTCGGGCACCGGGCGGCTGGTCCAGCCATAATGCGAACGCGCCCCACCTAGAATAACGTCGATCGACAACGGATCGAGCGCCGGGCGCTTCGCGCGCAGGACGCGGACCGCAGCCTGTGCCGCGGCCCGCCCGATATCGGGCGCGGACGCTGTATCGGCGATCATTCCGCCGCCTTTGCGAACATATCCTCCTCGGCAACGATCGGGCTCGAGCAGATGCCGATGCCTTCGATCTCGACATCGATCACTTCGCCGGGACGCAGCCAGCGCGGTGGCGTGCGCGCGTGGCCGACACCGGGCGGCGTTCCCATCGCAATCAAATCGCCGGGTTCGAGCGTCGCATATTCGGAGATGGTCGCGATAGCCTTTGCGACGGACCACATCATGTCGGAAGTGTTTGCGCTCTGCAGGATCTCGCTTCCGACCCGGCTCTCGATCTTCAAGCCTGCGGCCCCAAGGGGCAGCTCGTCGGGTGTCACGACAAGTGGGCCGATCGCTCCGGTGGCGTCGAAATTCTTGCCGGGCGTCCATTGATGCGTCTTGCGTTGATAATCGCGCACCGACCCATCGTTGAAGGCAGTGTAGCCAAACACATGCGACAGCGCATCGGCTTCGGCGATATGCCGCCCGCCCGTTCCCACGATCACCATCAGTTCCGCTTCGTAGTCCAGCCGTTCGGAACAGGCCGGACGCACCATCGGAGCGCCCGCGGGCATGATCGAATTGCCGCCGCGCATGAACAGCGCCGGATAATCGGGAATCTCGTAGCCGCCTTCCTTGACGTGATCGACATAGTTCAGCCCGAGGCAGATGATCTTGGAAGGGCGCGCGATCGGGAGCAGCACTTGGATATCGGCCAGTGCGATGTTGGGCAGCTCAGCAATCCGCGCCGCCACTTCCTCCGCCGATAGCATACCCTTGGCCAGCCGAAGCAGGTCGGTGCCTATCTCGGGCGCCGCCCGGGTGAGATTGCGGGCCCCGTTCCCGTCCACCACGAAAACCGAGCGTGCGCCATCGTGCTGCCCAACCATGAACTTCATTGCCGCTCTCCCTGGAGTCACAAAATATCGATTATGATTGCCTTGTCAAATAATATCGATATTCTTTCGGCTGAGACGGTCGTGACGGAGAAGGGGCATGCGTCAGTCCAATTACCTGAAGGACATCATCGGGACTCTGTTCGAACGCCGCTTCACGCCCTCCCGCATTGGCGATAACCGCACTGTCGAGGCATTGTGCGAGCTGCTGCTCAGCGAGACCGGCGACATCGCGACAATCAAGACCGCGCGCGAAATCCTCGCCCGGTATGCGATGATGGACGCCCCGGCGAAGCTCGGCTTCTTCGAATTCCTCGCGCGCGATCTCGATCTTGATCCGACCGCCATCGCCCGGCTCGCGACAGCCTATGGCGCGGCGCGCACGGCCCAGGGCCTGGCCAAGCTCGTCAAGGCGGCAGAGCCGAGGCGACAGGAATTGCTGCGCCGGCTGAACCGCGTCGTCGGCGCAACTCCGTCGCTCGTCGCCATGCGCCGCGATCTGTTCTCGCTCGTCGATGCGCATCCGGATCTTGCCCGGATCGACCTGGATTTCGCGCATCTGCTCTCGTCCTGGTTCAATCCGGGTTTTCTGGTGCTCAAGCGGATCAGTTGGCACAGCCCAGCGATCATCCTTGACAAGATCATCGAATATGAAGCGGTTCACGCCATTCGGGACTGGGACGATCTGCGCCGCCGGCTCGCGCCTGAAGACCGCCGTTGCTTCGCCTATTTCCACCCCAGCATGCCGGACGAACCGCTGATCTTCGTCGAAGTCGCTTTATGCAACGGAGTACCCGGGTCGATCCAGGCTGTGCTGGCCGACGGCCGCGATATCCTCGTCCAAGACCAGGTGGACACCGCCGTCTTCTATTCGATTTCGAATTGCCAGGAGGGCCTCCGCGGCGTTTCCTTCGGCAATTCGCTGATCAAGCAAGTCGTCGAGGACCTGTCGAACGAGTTTCCGCATCTCGCCCGTTTCATTACCCTGTCGCCAATACCGGGGCTCACCCGCTGGCTCGCCGAGCAGCCCTTGTCGGGCGCGCAATCCGGGGAGAAGTTGCGCATCGACGCCGCCCGCTATCTGCTGGAGGCCAAGCGGCCCGACGGTACTCCGCTGGACAGCGTCGCGCGTTTTCATCTCGGCAACGGCGCGAGCGTCCACGATGTCCACTCAGACGCCGATCTATCCGAAAACGGCATGCGGCAATCGCACGGGGCGATGGTCAACTATCTCTACGATCTGAAGCGCCTGGAGCCTAATATCGAAGCATATTTCGGCGAGAAGCGCGTTGCTGCATCGCCCCGCATGCAGGCGCTTCTAAAGGGTGCGCAACGTGAGGCGAGGAAGGGATGAGCATGGAGAACCTGCTGTTCGACGCACTGTTGAGGCCGCATGGGGATAATAGCGCGCCCTTCCTTTTCCCGGAGAAGGGCGGTCCGGTCTCGTTCGCAGCGTTCCTGCGGCTGTCGGCCCGATATGCCAATCTGTTCGAGTCGCTTGGCGTCGCGAAGGGTGACCGCGTGGCGGTCCAGGTCGCGAAGTCGCCCCAGGCGCTGGCCCTCTATGCGGCCTGCGTCCGCTCGGGCGCGGCGCTCCTGCCGCTCAACCCAGCTTACACGACAGACGAGGTCGCCTATTTCGCTGGCGATGCCGAACCGCGGTTGCTTATCTGCGCGCCCGCTGCGCAAGCCGCGCTTGCGCCGATCGCGAGCCGCCACGGCGCGACTGTGCTCACGCTGGATCGCGACGGATCGGGCAGCCTTGCCGATGCCGCGCACGCTGCGGACACTCACCACGCCCCCCGCGCCTGCGGCCCCGACGATCTCGCCGCCATTCTCTACACTTCGGGCACTACCGGGCGCTCGAAGGGTGCGATGCTTTCACACGCCAACCTGCTGTCGAACGCGCAGGTGCTGGCCGATCTGTGGCGGTTTAGCTCGGGCGACGTACTGCTCCACGCGCTGCCGATCTTCCATACGCACGGCCTGTTTGTAGCGGTGAATGTATGCCTCCAGTCCGGCGCGGCGATGATTTTCCACGAGGGATTCATAGTGGATGCGATCCTGAACGCCCTGCCCCGCGCCACCACGATGATGGGCGTGCCCACCTTTTACACCCGGCTCCTGCAGAGCCCCCGCCTGACGCGCCAGGCGACCGAGCACATGCGGCTCTTCATTTCGGGCAGCGCGCCTTTGCTTGCCGAAACGCATGACGCCTTTGCCTCGCGTACCGGCCATCGCATCCTCGAGCGCTACGGCATGACCGAGACCAACATGAATTCGTCCAATCCTTATGAGGGCGCGCGGCGCGCGGGCACCGTGGGTTTCGCCTTGCCCGGCACGGAGATCGCGATCACTGATCCCGAGAGCGGCGGACCGGTGCCGCCCGGCGAGATCGGCATGATCGAAGTGCGCGGGCCCAACGTCTTCTCGGGCTATTGGAAGATGCCCGAAAAGACTGCGGAGGAACTCCGTCCCAACGGCTTCTTCATCACGGGCGATCTGGGCCAGTTCGACGACCGGGGCTATCTCAGCATCGTGGGGCGGCAGAAGGACCTGATCATTTCAGGCGGCTACAACATCTACCCGCGTGAGATCGAGTTGCTGATCGACGAATTGGAAGGCGTGGCGGAATCGGCGGTGTTCGGCGTGCCCGATCCGGATTTCGGCGAAGCGGTGATAGCGGCGGTGGTGGCGGACGGCAGCGGTGTGGCGACTGCGGACATGATCCTCGATCAATGCCGCTTGAAACTGGCCCGTTTCAAGCATCCGCGCCAAGTGATCCTATTGGATGACCTGCCCCGCAATGCGATGGGCAAGGTTCAGAAGAACCTGCTGCGCGAGCGCCATGCCCCGGGGCCCAGTCCGGCCGGGCGGCCAAATTCAATAACAGTTCGGCGATAGCGATCCGCAACCGATTGCGCCAAGGCTCAGCGTAGCGGGAGAGGTCTTCGCGCGCTGCCCCGTACGATCACTTCGCCGGGCGCCGTCACTTCGGCGACATCTTCCGGGCCGGCCGGCATCCGCCGGTTCAGCATGCCGAGACGATGCCCGAGCTGCGGCGCTCTTCCCCGGCATCGAAGCGCATCCGGTGCCGGGCGGGCTGGGCTTTCGCATTGCGGACGCGCTCGCGACGATCTGCGCTGCAATGCAGCAATCTATGAGATGCTGGGGCTATCATTGCGGGAGCTTTCTAACGACGGCCGGATCTAGGACGTTCTCTCGGCGCGCGTGCATCTATCGGGCACGGCCGCGGCGCGCCGGCGAAATATCCTCGAAGAGCGCGGCGTCGTATCCGGCTACACGACCAATCTCGACATGGGGCAGCTCGGTTTCATCTCGATCGCCAGCGATGGAGCCGCGGTGAACTTGACCGGCGCGACCGACCCGCATCCGCGCGCTTATGGCAGCAACGCCCGCGTGCTCGGTCATTATGTGCACGACTTGAAGTTGCTCACGCTCGAAGAGGCCACCGCAAGATGACCTCGCTGCCCGCGCCGGGCATTAGTCGCCGATCATAATGCGAGGCAGGCGTCGTTCATAAATCGCGCCCGGCTTTTGGCGGACCGCCGCGGAGCTCATGCTCCTCGGTCACCGCCAGAATCGCTTCAGGCGCCTGCGCATCGCCAGCCGCTCGCCTGTAATCGGCTCGCGAAGGGCGTCGAGGATTTATCCCCTCACCCATTTCGGCGGCATCGGCACCTTGTCCTTGCGCGTCGGCATCGGCGGAAGCTCGGGCTTTTTGAGGCCGGGCAACAGGTCCGCGATTTCGACCGCCTTGCCGGTCTTGAAGCATTGATTCGCCGCGATGCCGACTGCGATGGACGCGGCGCCGCCCAACTCATTCGCGGCGCGGAAGGTGGGGTCGCTCGGCGCAGTGCCGAATAGTTCGGCCAGCATCACTGCGTCGCCGCCGCCATGCCCGCCCTGGCCCAGCCGCACCTTTATGTCGCGCGGCGCGCCGCGTAGCGGATAGATGCGCGTCTTGACCTTGTCTTCTTCCACTCCGCCCTGCACCATGTCGCCGCCGGCAACATAGACACTCTCTACCTGGCTATGCTCCAGCCGGCCCTTGGTGCCGTTGAAGGCGATCATATAGCCTTCCCACGCATTGTTGGCGTTGAGCGAATAGGACATCTGCGCGCCGGTGTCGTATTCGACGACGACATTCATGTTGTCCTCGATATCGATCTCGGGCCGCCAGACGCACTGATCGCGAAAATAGCCGTCATATTTCTCGTTATCTAGGTACAGCGCTTTCAGGCCACGATCCGCCGAGATGTCCAGATAGAAGCCGCATTGCGCCTTTTCGGGACAGGTCAGGCAGCGCTCGTGCGGGCCTGATAGCCCGAAGCGGCGCGCCATTTCGGGCGTGTAGAATTCGCGCTTGCCTTTGGCGGTAACGCTCACCGGATTGGCCGAGAGCCACCAGTTGACCAAGTCGAAATGGTGCGTCGCCTTGTGCACCATCAGCCCGCCCGAGATCGCCTTGCTGCTGTGCCAGCGGCGGAAATAATCCGCCCCGTGCGTGGTGTTGAGCAGCCAGTGGAAATCGACCGACAGCACGTCGCCGATCTCTCCCGCCATCAGCAATTCCTTCACTTGGGTGCGGAACGGCGCATAGCGATAGTTGAACGAGACGCGGATGTGCTTGCCGGTGCGTGCGCAGGTATCGAGGATGCGGCGCGCCATTGCCGCCGTCGTCGTCATCGGCTTTTCGGTGACGACGTCGCAGCCGAGCTCCAGCGCGCGGACGATATAGCGCTCGTGAAAGGCGTCGGGCGTGGTGACGATCACCACTTCGGGCTTGGTCTCGCGGATCATCTTGTCGAAGTCGCCCGCCAGATAGGTCCGGGGCGGCGTCGCACCCGCTTCCGACGCGCGCCGCGCGACCAGGGCCAGCCGGCCGGGATTGGTGTCGCAGATGCCGACAAGGCTGCTCGTGGCCTTGTGCTCGGCCCAGATCGCGGCCTGGTACATGCGCGAGCGCGAGCCGACACCGACGATCGCATGGGTCTTGCGGTTCATCGCCTGGGCCTGGGCCGCGACCTTCGACGCACTCGCCAGCGCCCCGCCGGCGACCGCGCCCTTGACCAGAGTGCGGCGCGTCAGTTTCTTGCCAATGTCCGTCATTTACGCTCTCCCAGACCCGAGTCTACCGGTGTCAGGCACAGAAAGCAGCTTCGGCGAGCGCGCGTCAAGCCGGTGGCCCGGCAATCCTAACCCGCCTATCACCAAGTGGATGGCGGACATTTCGAATATCCTGATTCTGACGGGCGCCGGCCTTTCCGCCGAAAGCGGCATCGCCACTTTTCGCGGGCCCGGGGGATTGTGGGAGGGGCACCGCGTCGAGCAGGTCTGCACCCCTCAGGCGCTCCGCGACGATCCGGTGCTGGTGCACCGATTCTATGATGCCCGCCGTGCGAAGCTGAGCGAAGTCGAGCCCAATGCGGCGCATCGCGCTCTGGCCCGGCTCGATGCGGAATGGCCCGGCGAACTGCTGATCGTCACGCAGAATGTCGATGATCTGCACGAGCGCGCCGGCGCAAGGCGGCTGATTCACATGCATGGCGAGCTGAATTCGGCATTGTGCGCTTCCTGCGGCGAGCAGCCCGCATGGCGGGAATCGCTGCCGCCGCGGAGCCGATGCCCGTCATGCGGCGCGCCCGCCTTGCGCCCCGACATCGTCTTTTTCGGCGAGATGCCCTATCGGATGGACGCGATCGAGCGCGCGCTGGCGCGTGCGGACCTGTTCGTCTCGATCGGCACGTCAGGCGCGGTCTATCCCGCCGCGGGCTTCGTCCAGACCGCGCGCTATCATGGCGCCGCGACGCTCGAGCTCAATCTCGATCCATCGGAAGGGAGCATCTGGTTCGCGGAGAGCCGCATGGGTCCGGCGGGCACATTGGTGCCGGCCTGGGTGGACGAGATTCTAGGCGGCCTCTGACTCGCCATCGGCGACGTCAACGATTCCCGTCCGCGTCCGGCGGTCCACGCGCAACTCGAACACATCCGGCCGCGCCTGCTGGCCGTCGGTGTCCATCGTCGTCAGCCCGCGCGGGATTTCGCCAAGATCGAGTTCGGCGGTGAGGATTTCAACGCCCTCGCCCGCCTGCGCCAACACTACGCCATCCGGCGCGATGATCGCGCTGCGGCCGTGCTGGAGCTGTCCCTCGGGCAGCCGGTCGAGCAGCTTGCGGGCCGTGCCGTCGCCGCCTGCCTGCTCATAGCCGAGGAGGATTTCGGCCTTGTGCTGGATCGTCCCCGCGGCAAGCACGAAGCTGCGTCCTTCATAGGCATAATGCGCCGAGGCGAGCATCGAGATGTCGTGCACTGTCGGCCAGGCGGCGACATGCACGGTCTCGCCTTCATGGTGCATCGCCGCGCGGGTGAGCGGCATCCAATGCTCGTCCGATGCAAGCTGGCCCAGCCGGCCCCAGACCGCCTCATGCACTTGCAGCGTCGATCCATCGCCCGAGCCGAGCAGAAGCCGCTCGGCAGGCGAAAGCGCGAGCTTGCGGTGGCGCAGCACCTTGGCCTTGGGGCTGAACAGGAACTGCGTCGAATAAAGGCTGTTGCGTATCCGCTCATAGCCGCCGACCGAGACGGTAACCCCGGCGATATCCACTGCCCATTGCAACTGGGCGAAGCGCGGGTCGTCGCCCCGGATCGCCTGGGTCAGCAACAGCGCATGCAGTTCCTTCGTGCCGGGATGATCCCAGAGCGACACCGCGGGCACATGATCGAGCCAGGCCGGATAGCCGCCGAGAAACGCCTCGCCGAACGCGATCACGCGCGCACCCGTTTCGATTGCCTCACGGGTCCTGGCGACCACCTTTTCCATGCCCTGCGCCACGGCCAGCGGCACGGGGGAATCCTGTACGATGGCGACCTTCAGCTTTTCGCTCATTCCACCCAGTCCAGCCCTATTTCACGATAAAGCGAGCGGTCTTCCTGCCACTCCGGCCTTACTTTCACGTGAAGATAGAGATGAACCTGAACGCCCATGATCCGGCTTAGCTCGGCGCGGGCGCGACTGCCGATTTCCTTGAGGCGCACGCCGCCCTTGCCGAGCACGATCGCGCGCTGGGTGGGGCGCTCGACCATGATCTGCTGGTGGATCTCGACCGAGCCGTCCTCGCGCTCGGTATATTTCTCGGTCTCGACCGCGCTGGCATAAGGCAGCTCGGCGTGAAGCTGGAGATACAGCTGCTCGCGCGTCACTTCCGCCGCGATCATCCGCTCGGTCGCATCGGAGACCTGGTCCTCGGGGAAGTGCCAGGCGCTTTCGGGCATCGCCCCGGCCAGCGCCGCCTTGAGCTCGGGAACGCCGTCGCCGGTGGCGGCACTGACGAACCATGTCTCGTCGAAGGGCATCCGCTCGTTGAGCTTGGCTGCATGGCCCAGCAGCCGCGGCTTGTCGGCCACGTCCACCTTGTTGAGGATCAGGATCTTGCGTTCCTTGCGGCCCTCCAGGCTGTCGATCACCGTCTGGACCTTGGGGCCTATGCCGCCCTTGGCATCGACGACCAATGCGATCAGGTCCGCGCCCTCCGCGCCCTCCCAGGCGGCGGCGACCATCGCGCGGTCCAGCCGCCGCTCGGGCTTGAAGATGCCGGGCGTGTCGACCAGCAGCAGCTGCGCCTCGCCCTCGATCGCGATGCCGAGCAATTTGGCGCGCGTCGTCTGCGCCTTGGGGCTGACGATCGCCACCTTCTGCCCGACCAGCGCATTGACGAGCGTGGACTTGCCCGCGTTGGGAGCGCCCACGACGGCGACTACGCCGCAACGCTGGTGGGGGTTGGTCATGTGGCGAGACACCCTTCGATCATTTCGCCAATTTCTCCAGCAAGGCCGCCGCAGCGGCAGTCTCTGCTTCCTGCTTGCTGGTGCCGCCCGCGCTTGCTTCCGCCAGCTTGGGAATCCGAACCGTCACGACGAATGTGGGCGCGTGATTGGGGCCTGAGCGATCGGTGATCTCATATTCGGGCGGCTTGCGGTTGTTCGCCGCCGCCCATTCCTGCAGCGCGGACTTGGGGTGCATCGGCGCCAGCGCGTGCGCTTCGATGCGGCTTGCCCAGGTCTTGCGGATGAACGCACGCACCGGGGCAATTCCTGATTGGAGGTAGAGCGCGCCGATCAGCGCCTCCATCACGTCGCCGAGCACATTGTCGCTGTCCGCCGCGCCATCGTCTCTCGCCTGCTTGCCGAGCCTAAGGTGCGGCACCACGCCGACTTCTCGCGCCACCCCCGCGCACATCGCGCCGGTCACCAGCGCATTCAGCCGCCGCGAAAGCGCGCCCTCCGCGTCGCCGTCAAAGCGCTCGTAGAGCCATTCCGCGATGACGAGGCCCAGCACCCGGTCGCCCAGAAATTCGAGCCGTTCGTAATTCGCGGCAGCCTGGCTGCCATGGGTCAGCGCACGCTCGAATGCCGCGAGATTGGTGGGTTGCTCGCCAAATGTCTTCTTGATCCAGCCCCCGAGGTCCGGATTCAAAAGCCTTCCCCAATGCGGCTCCAGCGCGCCGCGGTGAACCAAGTCCAGGGCAGGAACCAGTTTGCGCCGCCATCGGTTGACCAGAAGCTGACCACCGCCTTGCCCTCCAGATTGGCCAGCGGCACGAACTCGATCCCGCCCTCCTCATGCGCGAAGCGGCTGTCGGTCGAATTGTCGCGATTGTCTCCCATCAGGAAGACATGCTCGGCGGGCACGGTGAAGATCTGAGTGTCGTCCTGGGGCTTCAGCCCTTGATCGATCACGTCATAGCTCTTGCCGTTGTCCAGCGTCTCGCGGAAGCGCGGGATGCGGCACACCGGCTCGTTATTCTCGACAGTCTGGAACTGCATCTGGCACTTGGTGAAATTGGGCGTGATCGGCAGCGTGAAATCAGCGACCTTCTGCTTGGGGATTGCCTTGCCGTTCACGACGAGCTGGCCGCCCACCATCTGGACGGTGTCGCCCGGAAGCCCGATCACGCGCTTGATCCAGTCGGTATTGTCCGTTGGCGGGGCCTTGAACACCACCACGTCGCCGCGATCCGGGGTGCCGCCGAAGACGCGGCCCGGGATCAGCGGCAGGCTCCACGGCAGCGAATGCCGCGAATAGCCGTAATTCCATTTGGTGATGAACAGATAGTCACCGATCAGCAGCCGCGGCATCATCGATTCGCTGGGAATCACGAAGGGCGAGAAGATGAAGCTGCGCACGAAGAACACGATCGCCGCCAGCTTGAGCAGGAACATGCCCAGATCGCGCCATTCCGATTTGGGATCGGCGGTTGTGGCAGCGGCCGCGGTTTCGGTATCCTGGCCGGCGTGAACGGCTTCGTCGGAGGGCGTGGTTTCCATGGCGTGCTGCTCTGCTTGGGTGGGGCGATGAGGTCAAGCGGATGAATCCCGCTGGAAGCGGCAGTTATGGGACGATAGGGGCTTGGGCGACAGGAGATGAACATGACCTTGCCGGACTGGTCCACGATTCGGGCGCTTGCGCCGACCCCCCTCACCGCGCTCTTCAATCAGGACGCGAATCGCGTCTCCATGCTCTCCGCCGATGTGGCGGGTATCCACTTCGACTGGTCAAAGACGCATCTGACCGCGGAGGCGCTTTCCGCTTTCTCGGCGCTCGCCGCTTCGATGGGGCTGGCATCGAAGCGCGACGCGCTGTTCGCGGGCGAACCGGTCAACGTGACCGAAGGTCGCGCCGCGGAGCATAGCGCCGAGCGGGGGGAGGGCGCGCCCGAAAGCGTGGCGAGGGCGCGCGCCTATCAGGCGCGGATGCGCGCGGTCATCGATGCGATCGAGGCCGAAGCCTTCGGGCCGATCCGCAGCATCCTGCATGTCGGCATCGGCGGATCGGCGCTCGGCCCCGATTTGCTCGTCGATGCGCTGGGTCGAGACACGGACCGCTATGAGGTCGCGATCGTCTCGAATGTCGACGGCGTAGCACTCGAAGACGCGATGGACCGCTTCGATCCGAAGACGACCCTGCTCGCCATCGCGTCCAAGACCTTCACCACCACCGAGACGATGCTCAACGCCGAAAGCGCGCTGGCATGGATGCGGGAAGGCGGAGTCGAGGACCCCTATGGCCAGGTCATCGCGCTCACTGCCGCGCCCGAAAAGGCGCTCGAATGGGGGGTGGACCAGACTCGCATCGTGCCGTTTTCCGAAAGCGTCGGCGGGCGCTATTCGCTCTGGTCCTCGATCGGCTTTCCGGCCGCGCTGGCGCTCGGCTGGAATGCATTCGAGGAATTGCTGGAGGGCGCGGCCGAAATGGACCGCCATTTCCGCCTGACCCCGCTGGAGCAGAACGCGCCCGTGCTCGCGGCGTTTGCAGACCTTTATTACACCCAGGCGCGCGGCTGCGAGACGCGGGCGGCCTTCGCCTATGATCAGCGCCTCAAGCTCCTTCCCTCCTACCTCCAGCAACTCGAAATGGAATCGAACGGCAAGAGCGTGACCGCCAAGGGCGAGCCCGTGACCTATCCGACCGCTCCGATCACCTGGGGCGGAGTCGGCACCGACGCGCAGCACGCCGTGTTCCAATTGCTTCACCAGGGCACGCACCTCGTGCCCCTCGAATTCGTCGGAGTGATCGAAGCCGGCGATGCGCTGGCGGAGGACCACCACCGCCAGTTGCTGCTCAACATGTTCGCGCAAGGGGCGGCGCTGATGGCCGGGAAGGCGCATGACGATCCGGCGCGAGCCTATCCAGGGGATCGGCCCAGCTCGACGCTGCTCCTCGACCGGCTGGACCCGCGCACGCTCGGCGCGCTGCTGGCCTTTTACGAGCAGCGGACCTTCGTGAACGCAGTGCTGCTCGGCATCAATCCGTTCGACCAGTTCGGCGTGGAGCTGGGCAAGCAGATGGCCAAGGCCGCCGATCAGGGGGGACTGGATTTCGACGCTTCGACCACCGACCTGATCCGCCGCGCCTTCGGCTGAGCCCTCAAGCAATCGGCAACCCTTACCGGATAGACCGGGGGCATGGATCGCGAAAAGGCAATGCGCGAAAGCGAGCGCGCGGCGGTGGAGCGCTGGTTCGCGCCTTCGCCGCTGGGCCCGATGTTCGATGTCGGCGACGGCCGCATGCTGCGTATCGCCCCCGATGCGATACCCGCTTGGCGAGACCGGGCCTTTGCGCGAATCGAGGCCTTCATCGTCGCCAGCCGCCCGCCCCCGCGCGAGCTGATGTTCTGCCTGGCGTTTCTGTTCGCCGGGCTGGTGACGGTGCTTCAAATCCATACCGCGCTCCGGGGCGAAGCGATCGCCGCGCTCATGGCGGGAGGGGCGGTGCTCTGGCATGCTGTCGAGATGCTCAAATTACGGGACTTCCGCCGCGATCTGAGGGGTTTGCGGGGAGAGATCGCCGCTTCGCTCGCGCTTAGCACGCCGCTTCCCGCCGAGTTCGGCGCACGCTTCCGCCGCCGCAATCCCTGGCGCACCGCATTGCAAATCTGGGTCTGGAGCGTGCTCGCCGCCGCGCTCGCATCTCTGCATTTCGTGCCCGCGGAGGCGATCGACCGCGGCCCGATCCTCGCGGCACTCGGCGCGACGGGTGTGGCCTGGCTCCTCCATTTCGCCGCGCGGCATGTCGACCGCGTCCAGGCGAAGACCCCCGCATTGGCATCGCGCCCCACACCGCCTATCTCGCGCCCCTGAGCGCTGAGGAGAATATGGGTGGCCGATCACGAGTTTGACTTGTTCGTAATCGGCGCGGGCTCGGGCGGCGTGCGCGCGTCGCGGATCGCGGCGGCGCATGGCGCCAGAGTCGCGGTTGCCGAGGAGTATCGCGTCGGTGGCACCTGCGTCATTCGTGGCTGCGTGCCCAAGAAGCTGCTCGTTTATGGCGCACATTTCGCCGAGGATCTGAAGGACGCAAAGCGCTTCGGCTGGCAGGTGCCCGATTGCGGCTTCGATTGGCCCACGCTGCGCGACAATGTGCTGGGGGAAGTCGATCGGCTCAACGGGCTTTATGCGCAGACTCTGACCAACAACAAAGTCGAGATCATTCTGGAACGCGCGACGGTTTCGGGCGCGCACGAAGTGACGCTCGCGAGCGGTCGCAAGGTCACCGCCAGATACATCCTCATCGCCACGGGCGCGCACCCGCACGTCCCCGAATTCCCGGGCAGCGAGCACGGCATCACTTCGAACGAAGTGTTCCACCTCGACAAGTTGCCACGCCGCATCCTGATCGCGGGCGCCGGCTATATCGCCAACGAGTTCGCCGGCATCTTCAATGAATTCGGCACCAAGGTGACCCTCATCAACCGCTCGGACGTGATTTTGCGCGGCTACGAGGAAGCGATCCGCGACCGCCTGCTCCAGATCTCGCTGACCAAGGGCATCGAATTTCGCTTCAATTCGGAATTCGAGAGCATCGAGCGCCAGCAAGACGGATGCCTGAAGGTCAAGACCAGCGGACATGACCCTGTCGAAGTCGATTGCGTTCTCTTCGCCACCGGCCGCGTGCCCAACACGACGGGCCTGGGCTTGGCCGAAGCCGGCGTCGAGCTCGACGACAAGGGCGCGGTCGTGGTGGGCGAGGACAACAAATCCTCGGTCGATTCGATCTACGCGGTCGGCGACGTGACCAACCGGGTACAGCTGACTCCGATCGCGATCCGCGAGGGCCAGGCATTCGCCGACACCGTCTTCGGCAACAAGCCGCACAAGGTCGATTACGACAATATCCCCAATGCGGTGTTCAGCCATCCGCCCATGGCGGGGGTGGGCCTCACCGAAAGCCAGGCGCGCAACAAGCTGGGCTCGGTCGCGGTCTACACATCGGACTTCCGCGCGATGAAGAACGTGCTGGCCGGCCGCAACGAGCGCGCGCTCTACAAGATGGTCTGCGATGCCACGACGGGCCGCGTCGTCGGCCTCCACATGATCGGGCCGGACGCGCCCGAAATCCTCCAGGCCGCGGCAGTGGCCGTGAAGGCTGGCCTCACCAAGGACGATTTCGACCGCACCGTCGCGCTGCACCCGAGCATGGCCGAGGAACTGGTGCTGCTGAAATAACCTGTTCCCCTCCCTGAAAGGGAGGGGTTAGGGGTGGGTGGAGTGCTCGCAATACGTTGAGATTCTGTCTGGTCTATCCGTATCGCCCGGACGCGACCCACCCCCGACCCCTCCCTTCCAGGGAGGGGAGTCTCAGAGCTCTAGACCCCGTCGGCCTTCAGCATCGCATCCGCCTCGTCCAGCGGCACCTTGTCCGCGCGGCGCGACAGCCAGGCCGTCGCGGCCAGGTCCCAGGTCACATTGCCGACGGTGCGCATGATGTCGGGGATCGTCTCCACCGCGACGAGCAGCCCGAGCGGAGCCACCGGCGCGCCGATGGTGGCGGCGACAGGTGCGATCGCGCTGACATAGCTCACCGTGCCGGGCAGGCTGACCGACCCGAGCGAAGTCAGCGCGGCGACGATTGCGCCGACCGCCAGAGTGGCCGGACTGAGCGGCACTCCGAACCAGGTGGCGACATAGATCGCCACGGCGAAGTTCATCGCAGGACCAGTCGCGCGGAAGATCGCGACCGCCAGCGGCAGGGTCACGCCCGAAACCGCGACCGGCACGTCCAGGTCGGTCGCTCCCTCGATCATCACCGGCAAGGTGGCGAGCGAAGATTGCGTGCTGAACGCGACCGCCTGGCTCGGCAAGGCGGCGCGCACGAAACGGCCCAGGCGGGTCCGCCCCCCCAACACCGCGACCGGATAGGCGAACAGTGTCACGACCAGGCCGACGCTGGCGACGATCACGATATAATGGATCAGCGCACCGAACGCGCCGGTCCCCGCCTTGGCGCCGACGACCAGGGCCAGCGCGAACACGCCGACGGGCCCGATCCACAGCACCCAGTTGATCACCACGAGCATCACGTCGCGGACCGCCGAGAAGAAGTCGACGAGCAGATTGCGCGCTTCCTCGCCAACTCGCGTGATTGCGAACGCGAAGACCAGCGAGAAGATGATCAGCGACAGGAACGCATTCTCCGCCGCCGCCTTGATGATGTTGGCGGGAATGATCGCCGCGAAGAATTCGCCGAGCGGGGGGACCGGCCCGATCTGCTCCGCTCCGGTAAGCGCCGCACGCAGGGCGGCCGCGGATTCCTGCGGGAGCGGCCAGATCTGGAGCAACAGGGGGGTCAGCACTCCGGCGATCACCGCCGACAGGAACAGCACCGTCACGTAGAGCGCTATCGCCCGTCCGGCCAGCCGCCCCGCGCGCGCCGCCTCCGCGGTGGCGGTAACCCCCGTCACCAGCAGCGCCACTACCAGCGGCACGATCGTCATCTGGAGCCCGTTCAGCCATGCCTGGCCCACCGGTTGCGCCCAGTCGGCAACGCTCAGCGCAGTCGCGGGCGCATAGCCCGCAAGCGACGCGCCGACGATCAGCCCCACGATCAGCGACAACAAAATACGGGTTGGTTGCGACATGCTCGCCCTTTTCGGTTCGCGGCGCTATTGCTGCGCCCGTTCGAACGCAACAAGGCCTTCAGAAGGCGGAGCATGGCAAGAAAATATTTCGGCACCGATGGAATCAGGGGAGCGACCAACGCTCATCCGATGACCGCGGCGATGGCGATGAAGGTCGGCATGGCGGCCGGCGCGCACTTCGCGCGCGGCGATCACAAGCATCGCGTGGTGATCGGCAAGGACACGCGCCTGTCGGGCTACATGCTCGAAAACGCGATGGTCGCGGGGTTCACTTCGGTGGGGATGGACGTGGTATTGGTCGGCCCGATGCCGACGCCCGCGGTGGCGATGCTCACCCAATCGATGCGCGCCGATATGGGCGTGATGATCTCGGCCAGCCACAATCCCTTCGCCGATAACGGCATCAAGCTCTTCGGCCCCGACGGCTACAAGCTCTCCGACGCCGACGAGATGGCGATCGAAGCGATGATCGACGGCGATGTGGCGCTCGCTCCCCCCGAGCAGATCGGCCGCGCCCGCCGCGTGGAGGATGCGCGCGGACGCTACATCCATTTCGCCAAATCGACCTTTCCCGAGGATCTGACGCTCGACGGCCTCAAGATCGTCGTCGATTGCGCCAATGGCGCCGCCTATCAGGTCGCCCCCTCGGCTTTGTGGGAGCTGGGCGCGGAGGTCGTCGCGGTCGGCGTCTCGCCCAACGGCAAGAACATCAATGACGGCGTCGGATCGACTGCGCCGCAGACCCTTTGCGAGACCGTAGTCGCCACCGGCGCGCAGCTCGGCATCGCATTGGACGGCGATGCCGACCGGCTGATCCTGGTCGACGAGACCGGCCGCGTAATCGACGGCGACCAATTGATGGCGACGATCGCGGACGGCTGGGCGCGGCGGGGGAAGCTCGCCGGCGGCGGACTGGTCGCGACGGTTATGTCCAATCTCGGCCTCGAGCGGCATTTGGCGGCGCAGGGCCTCGAACTCATCCGCACCTCCGTGGGGGACCGCTATGTCTTGGAGAAGATGCGCTCCTCCGGCTATAATGTCGGCGGCGAGCAGAGCGGCCACATCATCCTCAGCGACTATGCCACCACCGGGGACGGGCTGGTCGCCTCGCTTCAGGTGCTCGCCGAACTGGTCCGCTCGGGAGCGCCGGCCAGCGAAGTGCTCCACCGTTTCGATCCGCTGCCCCAGATCCTCAAGAATGTCCGCTTCAAGGGCGGCAAGCCGCTGGAGGACACCACCGTCAAGGAGGCCATCGCCGCCGCGGAGGCCGAGCTTTCCGGAAACGGCCGCCTGGTCATCCGCGCCTCGGGAACCGAGCCGGTGATCCGCGTGATGGCCGAGGGGGACGAAGCCGGGCAGGTCGAGGCAGTGGTGGATCGCGTATGCGAAGCCGTGCGTAAAGCGGCCGCCTGATGCTTGAGATGCGCCCCGATTGCGAGCGCTGCGGCGCCGGTCTCCCCGCCGATCAGCCGGGGGCGTTCATCTGCTCTTTCGAATGCACTTATTGCGCGTTGTGCGCCGATGCATCGGACGAGCATTGCCCCACATGCGGCGGCGAGTTGCTCGATCGGCCCACTCGCGTCGGCGGCGCCCTCGCGCGCAACCCGGCCTCGACCGAGTCCCGCTTCAAGGGCTGAAAATTCCCCTCCCGCTTGCGGGAGGGGCTAGGGGAGGGCATGTGATGCTCATGCATATCCGGTGCGGACACCCCCTCCCCCGACCCCTCCCGCAAGCGGGAGGGGAGAAGTGACTCCCCGCATCCTCATCATCGCCGGCTCGGATTCGGGCGGCGGCGCGGGCATCCAGGCGGATATCAAGACCGTCACCATGCTCGGCGGGCATGCGATGACCGCGATCACGGCGATCACCGCGCAGAACACGCTCGGCGTGGACGGAGTCCACCCGATCCCAGCCCGGATGGTAATCGCCCAGATCGACACGGTGGTGCGCGATATCGGCGTCGATGCAGTCAAGATCGGGATGATCGGCTCCCCCGCGACCGCGCTTGCCGTGGCCGAAAAGCTCGCCGATCTGCCCGGCGTGCCGGTGGTCTTTGATCCCGTGATGGTCGCCAGCTCGGGCGCCGAGCTCGCCGACAAGGCCACCGTCGCCGCCTTCGAACGGCTGATGGCGCGCGCCACGGTCGTGACGCCCAATCTGCCCGAGCTCGAAGCGCTTGGCGGCGATCCGCGCGCGCTGGTCAGGGCGCATGGCTGCGCGGTGCTGGTCAAGGGAGGGCATGGCGAGAGCGACCAGGTCACCGACCGGCTTTATTCGTCCGATCCCGAGGACCCGCCCGAAATCGACTGGACCAATCCCAGGATCGAGAGCGACAATAACCACGGCACCGGCTGCACGCTTTCCTCGGCGATCGCCTGCGGGCTGGCGCAGGAATGGGACTTGCCCGAAGCCATCCGCCGCGCGCGCCGCTTCGTCCGCATCGCGATGCGCGAGGCTCCGGGGCTGGGCCGGGGCCACGGCCCGATGGGGCACCAATCGGTGCGGCTCGACACCAATATGAGCTTTTTCGAGCCCATGCTGAACCAGGTCACCGTGCCCGCTCAGGATCTGGCGGCGAGCGAGAAATTCTACCGGCTGCTGGGCCTTCGCCAGATCGTTCGCGCCAGCCCGCGCTATGCCCGCTTCGAGACGGAGGGGGGCGCGACCTTCTCGGTCGCCACCGATCCCGGCTACACCGCCCCGGTCGTCTATTTCGAATGCGGCGATTTGGACGTCACGGTCGCCTATCTCCAGCAGCAGGGCGTAAAGTTCGAAGCCGAACCCAAGGACGAGAGCTGGGGCTGGCGCGAGGCGCGGCTGCGCGATCCGGCGGGCAACTCGGTTCGTCTCTACCAGGCTGGCGAGATGCGCCGCTTTCCGCCATGGCGGCTGGACGATGCTTAAGACGACCGGGCCTCACCTCAAATTCGAACGGAAATACACGCGGCTCCACAAGGGGCCGATCGCGGGCGTGGACGAAGCCGGCCGCGGCCCGCTCGCCGGGCCCGTCGTCGCCGCGGCGGTCGTGCTCGATCCCAAATGCATCCCGGAAGGGGTGGACGATTCGAAGGTGTTGACTGCCGCGAGGCGCGCCGAACTTTGCGCGCGGCTGCTGGAATGCGCCAGGGTCGGCGTGGGCATAGCGAGCGTCGAGGAAATCGATTCGCTTAACATTCTCTGGGCGACGATGCTCGCGATGCACCGTGCCGTCGATGCCTTGGGGTTCGTGCCGGCAATGGTGCTGGTGGACGGCAATCGCTGCCCCAAATGGCCGCATGCCAGCCAATGGGTGATCGGTGGCGACGCGCTGTGCATGTCGATCGCCGCCGCCTCGATCGTCGCCAAGCACCGCCGCGATTGCATGATGGAAGAGCTCGACGCGCTTCATCCCGGCTATGGCTGGGCGAGCAACAAGGGCTATTCGGCCAAGGTCCATCAGGAAGCGCTTCGAACCCTCGGCCCCACGCCGCACCACCGCCGCAGCTTCTGGCGCGTGGCGCAGGCCGAACTGGATTTCGGGTCCGTCGTCCAGGCCGCGGAATAGTCGGAACCCGTTGATCTCCCACCTGTTTGCCTCGCGGACAGGAGGATGGAATGACGAAAGCGGCGGCCCCGAGCCCCTGGTCGATGCCGGCCGCCAGATGGAAGACGGTGCTGCTCCGCACATGGGCGGAGATCAGCGACGATGATATCGGCCTGATCGCGGCGGGGGCGGCCTTTTACGGCTTCCTCGCCATCGTGCCGGCATTGGGCGCGATCGTGCTTCTTTATGGCCTGCTCGCCGAGCCGGAGACAGTCAGCCGCCATATCGGGGAGCTTTTCCAGAATCTGCCCCGCCCGGCCGCCGAGGCCATCGCCGTGCAATTGGCCACCGTGGTGGAGACCTCCGGGGCGAAGAAAGGCTTTGGGCTGCTGATCGCCCTGGCGCTTGCAATCTATGGCGCGTCGAAGGGCGCCGCCGCGATGCGGACCGCGCTCAACATCGCTTATGGGCTCAAGGAGCATCGCAGCTTCCTGCGTCTGCAATTGCTCGCCTTGGGCATGGTCGTGGGTGGAATCGCGCTGATCGTGCTCGCGCTCGCCGCCAATGCGGCGATCGCCTGGGTGGAGGCATTCGTTCCTTCGCCGGTGATGGAGTTGCTGCTCAAGGCACTCAGCTATCTGGTGCTCGGCGCGCTAGCGGTTACTGGCGCTGCCTGCCTCTATCGCTACGGCCCCAATCACCACAAGCCCCATTGGGCATGGCTTTCGCCCGGCGCCCTGGCGGCAGCCTTGCTCTGGCTCGCGGGGACGGGGGGCTTCGGGCTCTATGCCTCGCGTTTCGGCAGCTACGGGGCGACCTATGGATCGCTGAGTGCAGTGGTCGTGCTGCTGACCTGGCTGTGGCTGAGCGCCTATGTCTTCCTGCTCGGCGGCGAACTCAATTCGGAGATCGCATGCGAAATGGCCGAGAGCCCTGAGAGCCCTATAACTCCGGCAGAAGCGCCTGGGTCCGGCGTCGGACTCGGCGATCAGCAAGGTGCAACCGTACCGCCGGCTTCGCCGCCCGAACGCTCGCCTGGACCCCTCGCGTCGAGCTTCGAAACCAAGCTCGGTGGAAGGCTCGCGGGAGCCAAGGTAGGTCTGCCGACCGCTTTGCTAGCAGGCGTAGGGCTTGCCCGGCTGCGGCGCGGCTCGGCGAACGGCTTCGCGCTGGTCGCCGGCTCGGCGGCGCTTGCCTGGATCACCCGCCGTCGCTGAGTCTTTTTCGCCACACCCCATCTCTAGTGGCTGTGGACAAGCCCGCGACTCAACATGTGGATAAGTTCGCGCGGCGTTCTACAAGTTAACGGAATATCAGCCTTTTTCGTTAACCAATGTTCGCTTGACGCCGGGCCGTTTCGCACCCGAAACCGGCGTCTCGGGCAAGGGAAGAGGGTTAATGGGGGTCATCGAAAAGGGCAGGATTCGTGCGGCTTCGAGCCGCGCATGGGTGGATACGCTCCCGCTCGACACGATCATCCAGCAGGATTGCATCGCGGCGATGCGCGCGCTGCCGGCAAAGTCGATCGACATGATCTTCGCCGATCCGCCCTACAATCTTCAATTGGGAGGCGATCTGAACCGGCCCGACGGCAGCCTGGTCGATGCAGTCAACGACGAATGGGACAAATTCGACAGCCTCTCCGCTTATGACCGCTTCACGCGCGAATGGCTGGCCGAGGCGCGCCGCATCCTCAAGGACGATGGCACGATCTGGGTGATCGGCAGCTATCACAACATCTTCAAGGTCGGCTCGGCTATCCAGGATCTCGATTTCTGGATCCTCAACGACATCATCTGGCGCAAGGCCAATCCGATGCCCAATTTCAAGGGCACCCGCTTCACCAATGCGCACGAGACCCTGATCTGGGCCTCGACCGGCGAAAAGGCGCGGTACACGTTCAATTATCGCAGCATGAAGACCCTCAACGACGAGCTGCAGATGCGCTCCGATTGGGAATTCCCGATCTGCGGCGGACCCGAGCGGCTCAAGAAGGACGGGCACAAGGTCCATCCGACCCAGAAGCCCGAAGCCCTGCTCTATCGCATCCTGCTCGCCAGTACGAAGAAGGGCGATGTCGTGCTCGATCCCTTCTTCGGCACCGGCACCACCGGCGCAGTCGCCAAGCGCCTCGGCCGCCGCTGGATCGGCATCGAGCGCGAAGGCCAGTATGTCGCGGCCGCGCGGGAGCGAATCGAAGCGGCGCTGCCGCTCGACGAATCGGCGCTCAACACGATGCAGGCCCCGAAGGCCGCGCCGCGCGTCGCTTTCGGCCAGCTTGTCGAAAACAACTATCTGGCGGCCGGCACGGTGCTCACCGACGCCAAGCGCAAGCACCTCGCGACGGTCGGCGCGGACGGCTCGCTCAAATGCGGTGACGCGACCGGTTCGATCCACAAGGTAGGCGCGACGGTCCAGAGGGCGCCCTCGTGCAACGGCTGGACCTATTGGCATTACGAAGCCGCCGACGGCCTGCGCCCCATCGACGCGGTCCGCCAGACCTATTTGCTGGCGACGCAGCCCTGAACCCGAACCGCTCATGCTGAGCTTGTCGAAGCACCCTTCGACAAGCTCAGGGTGAGCGGAGTAAGTGGTGCAGATGCAAATCCCACCCACCGCCAAGCTCTACCTCCGCCCCGTCCAGTTTGCCGACACGCCAGTAAACCGCGACGGCGAAGTCGCGCGGCTGGCGGGCGGGCTCAACTGGTTCGCGGGCTATGAGGTGATCGCGGTCGAAGGCGGCAAGCGAATCCTCCAGCAGACCGTCTCCGTCGCCGATCTGCCCGATGACGAGCGCGTGGCCGCCATCGCCCGCCGCATCTCCGCACCCCGTGCCGCGCTCCAGCTCGGCGAGCGCATCGTCCGGATGGACCAGCCGCAGGTGATGGGCATCCTCAATGTCACGCCGGACAGCTTCTCCGACGGCGGCAAGCACATCGCCGATCCGGCAGGCGCGGCGCAGTCCGGCACCGATATGAGCGTGGCGGGCGCTGCGATCGTCGATGTCGGCGGCGAATCGACCCGACCCGGCGCAGCGGACGTGTGGGAAGGCGACGAGATCGCGCGCACGATCCCCGCAATCGAACGGCTGGCGAAGAGCGGCGCGGCGGTGTCGATCGACACGCGGCGCGCGGCCGTGATGGAAGCCGCGCTCGCCGCCGGCGCCCATCTGGTCAACGATGTCGCGGCATTGCTTTACGATCCCCGCGCGCTCGAAGTCGTGGCGAAAGCCGGCTGTCCCGTGGTGCTCATGCACTCGCCCGACCCCGCCAAGGACCCGCATGGCGGCAGCGGTTACGGCGACGTGCTGATCGAGGTTTACGATTGGCTCGAAGCCCGCGTCGATGCCGTCGCCGCGGCAGGTGTCGATCGCGCGAAAATCCTGATCGATCCGGGCATCGGCTTCGGCAAATCACTTGCGGACAATCTCGCGCTGCTCAATGGCCTCGCGCTATTCCACGGCCTGGGATACCCGATCGTGCTCGGCGCGAGCCGCAAGCGGATGATCGGCGCGCTTTCCAACGAGGCCCCCGCCGATGCGCGGCTCGGCGGCTCGGTCGCGCTGGCTCTGAAAGGAGCCGAACTCGGCGCGCAGCTGATCCGCGTTCATGACGTGTTCGAAACCGTCCAGGCGCTTCGCGTCTGGCGCGGGCTCAGGGACGCGGCGTTGACCGCGCGTTAGACTCAGGCGGCGCTCTGGTCGATCCCGAGCTCGCCGAGCTTGCGGTAGAGCGTCGAGCGCCCGATACCGAGCCTCCGCGCCACTTCGGTCATCCGCCCGCGATAATGGCCGATCGCCAGGCGGATCACGTCGGCTTCTATCTCGTCGAGCGCGCGCAGATTGCCATCGGGGCGGAACAGCGTGACTCCGGCATTGCCCGATCCCTGCTGCTGCGAGCCGACCCCCGTGGGGCGGCCCGCCGCAAGCTGAGCGATTTGCGGAAAATCGGCGCGAGTCAGGCCGTCGCTGTCGCAGAGTACAGCCGCGCGGAACAATGCGTTCTGGAGTTGCCGGACGTTGCCGGGCCAGTCGTAATTGCCGAGCAGCGTGAGCGCGTCGTCGGTGATGCCGAGCGGGCGCAGCCCAGGCTGGTCGGCGATGCGGGCGAGCAGGTGGCGGGCAAGCGCCGGAATATCGCCGCTGCGCTCGCGAAGCGGCGGGATCGTCACCTGGACGACGTTGAGGCGGTAATAAAGATCTTCGCGGAAACGACCGGCCTCGACTTCGGCGAGCAGGGTTTTGTTGGTCGCCGCGATCACCCGGACATCCACTTCGCGGGGATGCCGCGCGCCGAGCGGCTGGATTTCGCCCGATTGGAGCACTCTGAGCAACTTGACCTGCGCTTCGAGCGGCATCTCGCCCACTTCGTCAAGGAACAAGGTTCCGCCATCGGCCTCGGCAAAGCGCCCGATCTTGCGCTCGAACGCGCCCGTGAACGCGCCCATTTCATGCCCGAACAATTCGGACTCGACCAGATTGGCGGGGATCGCGCCGCAATTGACGCAGATCATTTCCTTCTTGTTGCGCGGCGACGCGGCATGGATCGCCTCGCCCACCACTTCCTTGCCGACGCCGCTCTCGCCTTCGATCAGCACCGGCACGCGGGCGCGCGCCGCCTTGGCGGCAATGGCGAGCGCCGCGCGAAACAATGGGGCGGAGCCGACAATCTCGTCAAATGCCAGGCTGGCGGTAAGCTTTTCGGTGAGGGGGCGCAGTTCGCCGGCGCTCTTGCCGCCGACTGCCGCCTCGAGCGCGGCGAGCAGCCGTTCGGAAGCCAGCGGCTTGACGAGGAAATCGGTGGCCCCCGCGCGCATCGCGCTGACAGCGGCGGCAACCGAATTGTTGGCGGTGACCATGAGAATGGGCAATTGCGGACGGCGCGCCCGAAGCTCGGCGATCAGATCGGCGGCATCGGCATCGGGGGAGGCATGATCGAGTATCACGGCATCGAGCGCCATGCCATCGGGCGTGCCCAGGGTCGCGACGCCGGTTTCGGGATCGCTCGCGAAGATGGTGCGCCAGCCACGGCGCGCGGCGATGGCCGCGACGAGGCGGCGCTGCGCCGGCTCGTCGTCGATCAGCATCAGGAGGCGCTGGCCGTTGCGCGTCATATCGTCCCCATCGTCCCGTTTCAGGTCGCCACTCATAAAACGGATGGGTAAAGGCCGGCTTAAGCCTATCCTTCAGTCATCTTTCGCCATGGGGTTGAGGCTATGGAACCCTGCGGTTAAGGTCGCATGACATTGTTGTTCTGGAGAGAAACCGCATGGCCGACACTGGCGACCACGGCATGGATTATCCCGCCCATGAGAAGACCTGGGGCGGCTTCACCGCCATGATGACTTGGGGCACGGTGGCGAGCGCTTTAGTCGCCGCGCTCGTCGTTTTCCTGATCGCCTAGGGTGAAGATCGCGGTCCTGAAGGAAACCGCCGCCGGCGAACGGCGCGTTTCCGCGACTCCCGAGACCGTCAAGAAGTTCATCGGTCTCGGTGCCAGCGTAACGGTGGAGAAGGGCGCGGGCGAAACTGCCTCGATCGCCGATCAGGGCTATTTCGATGCGGGCGCGTCCTTAAGCAGCCGCGCCGATGCGCTTAAGGACGCCGATATCGTGCTCGGCGTCGCCGGCCCCGATCCGAAGAGCCTCACCGGCATGAAGTCAGGCGCGTGGCTGGTCGCGGGACTCAACCCCTTCGGTGAGCGCGCGCGCATCGATGAATATGCCGCGCTTGGCCTGGAGGCGCTGGCGATGGAGTTCATGCCGCGCATCACGCGCGCGCAATCGATGGACATCCTCTCTTCGCAATCGAACCTGGCCGGCTACAAGGCCGTGTTGGATGCCGCGGGCGAATATGGCCGCGCTTTCCCGATGATGATGACCGCGGCGGGCACCGTCTCCGCCGCCAAGGTCTTCGTGATGGGCGTCGGCGTGGCGGGGCTCCAGGCGATCGCGACCGCAAGGCGGCTCGGCGCGCAGGTCTCCGCCACCGACGTGCGCGCCGCGACCAGGGAACAGATCCTGTCCTTGGGCGCCAAGCCGATCTTCGTCGAGGCGGTGAAGGGCATCGAAGGCGAAGGAACCGGCGGCTACGCTACCGAGATGTCTGACGAGTACAAAGCCGCGCAGGCCGAACTGGTCTCGTCGCATATCGCCAAGCAGGACATCGTCATCACCACCGCTTTGATCCCAGGCCGCCCCGCGCCGCGGCTGATCAGCGACGCGCAGATCGCCAGCATGAAGCCGGGCAGCGTGATCGTCGATCTCGCGGTCGAGGCGGGAGGCAATGTCGAGGGCGCGGCAGCGGGCGAAATCGTCGAGAAGCACGGCGTCAAGATCGTCGGCCACAAGAACGTGCCGAGCCGCTTGGCGGCGGACACCTCGGCCTTGTTTGCGCGCAACCTGTTCAACGTCCTCTCGGCCTTCTGGGACAAGGAAGCGCAGCGGCCGGTGCTCGACGAGGAAATCGGCGATGCGATCCGCCTGACCCGAGGCGGAAAAGTGGTGAATTCCAGGTTGCTCGCGTGATCGACTCCTTGTTTCGAACTTGGCTGAGCGAGAACTATTCATCGAACAGTGCCGCCAGTCATTTTTCTTGCGCGAAGCGGGTCGAGGAACATTACGGCGACCTAGATGCGCACTTTGACGATGGCACTCTCGATGATTTGGTGGAGCAACTCGCGTACTCCAAGGCGGACGAGAAAGCAGGCAAACCAAATCCCACAAAGCTTCCCGTTGGGGGCAATCCCTATAACGCACTGAATAATTTCAAGTCTGCGGTTCGATGCTATCGGTTCTTCAAGGATCAAGGCGGCGTTGCCGAGGTAGCGACGGAGTCGGTCCTCGAGAAGGCGGCAGAGATCGCGAAGGCGAACAAGGAGGGGAAGCAGTTCGAACTTGAGCGAAATTTGCAAGCCGCATTGCGCGCAGAGATTTGCCAGCTTGAGCCGGGCTTGAAGATCATCGACGGCGGCAATGAGCTGAGTGTAGCGTCGGGCAATATCGATATCCTTGCTGAGGATCCCAGCGGCTGCGCTGTGGTAATCGAGTTGAAGGCGGGGATCGTTAAGCGCGAGGCGATTGGCCAGATTACCGGGTACATGGGCGATCTAGTCGAAGACGAAAAATTCGACAAAGTTCGCGGAATTCTCGTTGGGGCTACGTTCGACAAGAGCGCTCGTGCTGCTGTCCGAGTGATCCCCACTTTATCGCTCAAACAGTACCGCTTCTCGTTCTCGTTCTCTGAACCACAGGTGGCGTAATGGATTTCATCTCGATCTTCTCGATCTTCGTCATGGCCTGTTTCGTCGGCTATTATGTCGTCTGGTCGGTCACGCCGGCCCTGCATACGCCGCTGATGGCGGTGACCAACGCCATTTCATCGGTGATCATCGTCGGGGCGCTGATCGCGTCCGCAGCGATCGGGCTCGGCAATGGCGGGACGGTGTCGAAATGGCTGGGGCTGCTCGCGGTGGTGCTGGCCAGCGTCAATATCTTCGGCGGCTTCGCAGTGACTGCGCGGATGCTGGCGATGTACAAGAAGAAGGTGCGCTGAGATGGAACATGCCGTCGCGGTAAGCCCGTGGGTTTCATTGGCCTATCTGGTCGCGGGCATCTGCTTCATCCTCGCGTTGCGCGGACTTTCGAGCCCGGTCACCAGCCAGCGCGGCAACCGCTTCGGCATGATCGGCATGGCGATTGCGGTGGTGACGACGCTGGTGACCCATGTCCCGACGGGGGGGGGCACATCGCTCGACGGCAGCGAGATCGACTTTCTTACAATATTCGAAGTCCTGGCTGCGATCGGCATCGGCGCGGTGATCGGTCTTGTCACAGCTCGCCGAATCGCAATGACCGATATGCCGCAGCTTGTCGCGGCCTTCCACTCGCTGGTCGGCCTGGCGGCAGTACTCGTCGCCGCCGCCGCATTCCTCAATCCCGATGCGTTCGGCATCGTCGACGCCGCTGGTGCTATCCTGCCCGTAAGCCGCGTCGAAATGGGCCTCGGCGTCGCGATCGGTGCGATCACTTTCTCCGGATCGGTGATCGCCTTCCTCAAGCTCAACGGCAATATGGGCGGCAAGCCGATCATGCTGCCCGGGCGGCACGTCATCAATTTGGCAGTCCTTGCGAGCATTCTCGGCTTGATCGCTTATTTCACCCAAGACCAGTCGCCCTGGATCTTCTGGACCGTTACCGGGCTCAGCTTCGCGATCGGTTTCCTGCTGATCATCCCGATCGGCGGCGCGGACATGCCGGTCGTCGTGTCGATGCTCAATTCCTATTCGGGCTGGGCCGCCGCCGCGATGGGCTTCACGCTGCACAACACCGCGATGATCATCACCGGCGCACTCGTCGGGTCGTCGGGCGCGATTCTCAGCTACATCATGTGCCGCGCGATGAACCGCAGCTTCATCAGCGTGATCGCCGGCGGGTTCGGCGGGGACAGCGGCGGGGGCGGCGATGGAGAAGCCAAGGAGCAGCGCCCGTGGAAGCGCGGATCGGCCGAGGACGCGGCCTTCCTGATGCAGCAGGCCGAGCAGGTCATCATCGTGCCAGGCTATGGCATGGCGGTCGCCCAGGCGCAGCACACGCTGCGCGAGATGGCGGACAAGCTCAAGCATCACGGCGTTCGTGTCAAATACGCCATCCACCCGGTCGCAGGGCGGATGCCGGGGCACATGAACGTCCTGCTTGCCGAAGCCAACGTGCCCTATGACGAAGTGTTCGAGCTAGAGGACATCAACAGCGAATTCGCCCAGACCGACGTTGCCTTCATCATCGGCGCGAATGACGTGGTCAATCCAGCTGCCAAGACCGACAAGGCATCGCCGATTTACGGCATGCCGGTGTTCGATGTAGGCAAGGCCAAGACCGTGCTCTTCATCAAGCGATCGATGGGGGGCGTCGGCTATGCGGGCGTTGATAACGACGTCTTTTATGCCGACAATACTATGATGCTCCTTTCCGACGCGAAGAAGATGGTCGAGGAAATTGTGAAATCGCTGGATTGAGATGGATCTCGATCCCGTTACCCGCCGTGAAAGACACGACTGATCCATAACGGAGATAGTTTCGGCCACAGGACAGAGTAGCCGCCATACAAGGTCCATAATGGAGGAGTGCGGACTCCGTCGTTCCCAAAGCCGGGTGAGGCCTTCGGAACGAATGTGAATTCAGGGCGGGGGCGAATTTGGGCACTGATGAAACCAATTCGTACGCGATCGGCGCGACAGCGCTGCTTATCGCGGAAAGCGCGCCAGGCGACGCCACGCAGGCGCTCGCGCTGACGGGTATAAGAGTCCGCGCGCAAGTCGATTTCGCACACGCCGCCGAACACCTGTCCGAGCAGGGACTCGACATGATCGTGATCGAGGCCGCCGCAGCTCCCGAGGCATTGGTCGAAAATGTCCTGGCCCGAGTGGATGCCGTGGCGCGCGAGCGGCATTTATCCATCGTGGCGGCGGTCTCCTTCGATCAGGTCGATCTCGCGTACGCAAATTTATTTGGCCCGCACGCCGGTTTGCTATGCGATCCGACCATGCCCGAACGAGTGAACGCCTTCGCAGTGGCGCGCGCTTCAAAGGATTGCCGCCGCCGGCCAGCCCTGCACGATGTCGGCCGCGATGCCGAAGCCGCACGCCTCCAGCGGCTCAACGAGGAAGTTGCGCGCATCGCGGACACGCTCGCGCGGTTGAGCCGAAGCGAAGGCGTCACGCGCCGAGGCAATGCCGTACGCGAGCCCGGCAGTGAATATTGCGGGCCGGTAGCCGTTACCGCGGAAACCAGCGCAGCTGAAATCCGCGCAGTAATCCGCTCGCGCCGGCTGCGCGCGCAGTTCTTCGCCCCCGATCTGCTCGCAGATCCGGCCTGGGACATGTTGCTCGATCTGTTCGCGGCGGCGCTGGAGCAGCGCCAAGTCTCTGTGTCGAGCCTGTGCATCGCCGCGGCCGTGCCGCCGACAACCGCCTTGCGCTGGATCAGCACATTGCATGAAGCGGGGCTGTTCGCGCGCCAGGCGGACCCGAGCGACCGCCGACGCGCCTATATCGGGCTCAGCGCCAAGGGGCTGGAAGGAATGCGCGGCTATGTGAGCGCAGCCAAGCGCGCGGGGATCGGACTGGTCTGAAGCTTGTACGTTCGCCGAGAAACAGGCGCTAAGGGGCTTGCCCCGCCGCACGCGCTTTGGCATCTCCGCAGTGCGGGCGCTTAGCTCAGTTGGTAGAGCATCTCGTTTACACCGAGAGGGTCGGCGGTTCGAGCCCGTCAGCGCCCACCACGCATCAACTCTGGTCAGTTCGCCGTAAAGGTCGGCGTTCCGGCGGCGTTGTAGCGGATCGTCACATAGGCGTTGTCGCATACGTTGATCGCGCTCCATGTCGATGTGGCGCCATCGGCAAAGGTCGCCTTCACATCGTACCTGCAGCCCGGCCCCTTGTCGAAATGGACGGTCATCCGTCCCCCCACCTTGGTCGTCGCATCTTCCTTCTTGAATTCGGGATCGACCTTGTTCGGCTGCCAGGTGGCGGTGCCCGCCGGGGCGAGTTCGACCGTCTTTATCGGCTTGCCGCTGCCGTTTATCAGGACGAAATCCCAATCGTCCGCGAATGCCGGTGCTGCCAAAAGAGTCATGGCGGCCGCCGTTACAGCCAATTTCATCATCGCATTCCCTCCTGCGTGGATCGAAACTGCGCCTATCCGCGCAATAGGGCAAGGGGGTCTCACAGGGAACGCACGAGACGCACCGCGCGGGCGATCCAGGCGGGGTCGGCAACGACTTGCTGGCGCGCGCCCGCGCCTAACGGCAGCAGGTGCAGCTTGCCCTCCTCCCGGCCAATCAGCCTTCCGAAGAGGAAGCGCCCGGCGGGGCGCGGCACGAGCACATCGCGGTTAAGCGCGCGGGCAAACTCCTCGGGCGCGAGCGTCGCACACCAGATCTCGTCTCCCGCGCGGTAATCGCCGATCCCGCCGGACACCGTCACTGCGACCATCCCAGCCTCGCCGCGCGGCGGCGCGACCATGGCGGGCCGGCGCGGCGCCTGGACACCGCCGCCATCCAGCACCGCCGCGACAGCGATCTCCGGCCGGTCGGCAAGCCGGACCAAGTCGGCGCCATCGACGTCGAGGGCGCCGGCGATGCGATTGAGCCAGCCGACCGACACCGTGCGCGTCCCGGTTTCGAGCCGCCCGATCGTCTGCGCCGTGGTTGGGGGGACGCACCGTTTCGCCACATCATCTAGGGTGAGACCCTTTGCCCGGCGGACTTCGCGGATAGCGGTGATCATTCACGGCCCTTTATAACCAGCGTGGTTTTCTCTGTCCTACAGATGCGCCGGCATGGCAAGCCCTGCGACTCGCAACAGGAGGCAGCGGATGCGTGAATTGGTCGAGAAAGAAATCATTTCAGGCGTTGTGGTGCCCGGGAGGACAGCAAAACACCGGCAGCGAACCGTAACGGTAAATCTAGCGGAGTCACCACTGGGTTGGCTACGCTCTCGCGGGCATGTCGATGCCCGGCAGTTCGAGGCTGGCGAGCGACTGCGCCTTGATTACGAGACGGCGGCGCTCGGCCCTCGCGTGACGATGTGCTGGGATTCCGCGCCTCGCGCCGGGCGCTCAGGTCCGCCGGTCGGCCTCGATCCCGCCCTCGCCCAGATCTCAGCCAAGCGACGGTTCGACGCGGCAATCGACGCCGCCGGCCCGGGACTGAGCGACATATTATGGCGCGTGGTCTGCGCTTGCGAGGGACTAGGCCCAGCCGAAAAGGCGCTGGGCTGGCCAAGCCGCGCCGGCAAGTTGGTGCTCTGTCTCGCACTGGACCGCGTCGCCAGCCATTATGGCCTGCGATGAGGCGAGATCGCTAACGCCACCGGCGCATTGGATTGCTCAGTGGCCCCGGCATGCCAGAGCTTCGAGAATATCGTCGATCCGCGCGGGATCGCCTGCGGCGATGACCTCGCCGCTGCTGCCGGCGTGAAGCGGGTCACCCTGCCAGTCGCACATCCGCCCGCCCGCACCCTCGACCACGGGGACAAGCGCTGCGAAATCGTGGAGCTTGAGCCCGGCCTCTACCACCACGTCCATCCAGCCGCTGGCGACGCAGCCATAATTATAGCAGTCGCCGCCCAGCACCGTGCTCATCACTGCCCCGTCGAGGTGCTCGAAGGCATGAAGCTGATCGTCGCCGAACAAGGCGGGTGAAGTCGTGCCGAGAATGGCCTGCTTGAGGTCGCGGCAGCGGCGCGTGCTGGCCGGCGCTCCGTTGAACAGGGTCGGGCGGCCCATCACGCCCAGCCAGCGTTCCTTTGCGATCGGCTGGTCTATGATCCCGAGCAGCGGCCAGCCATCCTCGATCAGCGCAATCAGCGTGCCGAAGATTGGGCGGCCGGCGATGAATGCGCGCGTGCCGTCGATCGGGTCGAGCACCCATGTCCGCCCGCTGGTCCCCGGTCGCTCGCCCAACTCTTCGCCGATAATGCCGTCCATCGGCGCCTCGGCGATCAGCAGCTTGCGCATCGCTTCCTCGGCAGCGCGGTCGGCCAGGGTGACAGGGGACAGATCAGCCTTCGCCTCGACGCCATGCTCGGCCCGGAAGTAGGGCCGGATCGCCGCACCGGCCGCGTCGGCGAGAGCGGAAGCGAGGGCGACATCTGTCTTGGTTACGGCCATTCGCCTGCCGTAGCGGGCGCATTTTGACTCGCCAAGCCGCCAAGTGAATGCCACCCACCGCGATCATGCGCCTGCTCCTTTTAGCCTTCGGCCTTATCGCCGCCAGCCCGGCGGCCGCGCAGCTACGCGCGATACCCGCTCAGCCGGCGTCCGAAAGCGAGGCCTTGCGGGGCGTGGAAGTGTTTCTCGTCAATGAAGGCGAGGCCCCGGTCAGTGATGCGGGGCCGCGCGCATTGGAAGTGACCGCGACCGACGGCACCCGCCTCATGCTGGAGCGCGCGCCAGGACCGACACGCACCGTGCAACCCGGGGGGTTCGTCAAGGCCCGCTACGTGCCGGTAGGCATTGCGGGCAGGGCCGTGCCGCCAAGCGCCGCACACGCCCCGGCCGAGGCGCCTGCAAGCGAAACTACAGTGCAAAGCTCGACCGGCAGCTCCTCCGCCTTTATCGATCGCTTCGAGCCGCATGAACCGGTCTATGGCGTGGTCGGGGCTGGCAACGCAGGTGGCAAGCTTCAGGTCAGCTTCGCCTTCCGCCCGTTCGACGCAGACGCGCCGCTCAAGCTCGGCAACCTCCGCTTTGCCTATACCCAGACCATGTTCTGGGCGCTCGACCTGCCCTCCGGTCCGCTCAGCGCGACCAATTACGCGCCCGAAGTCTATGCCGACATGCCGCTCGACGAGACCACGAAGCTGGCGTTGGGCTATCGTCACGATTCGAATGGGGGCGGGCTGCTGCACTCGGTCGATGTGAATCGCATTTTCGCCCGCGCGGAGAAATCCTTCGATCTGGGCGATGACTGGCGGCTTGATCTTGCGCCCCAGGCCTGGTTCTACATCGGCCAAACGACTGTCACGCCCGATCTGCGCGACTATTTCGGCTACACGTCGCTCAGCGCCGCGATCTCGCAGCCCGAGGGACTCAAGCTCTCGCTGACCGGACGCGGCAGTTTCGAGACGGGCAAGGGCGGGGCCGAACTTTTTGTGTCCTATCCGCTCACCAGGCTGGGCGGCGGCGTGGGCTTCTATATCTTCGGCCAGGCCTTTACCGGATATGGCGAAGCCCTCGATGAGTATCGCCGCAACCGGACCCGTGCGCGGATCGGCATCGCACTGACGCGTTAGACTCGCAGGCGCGCGGCAGCTAGGCTAAGCCGTCCCATAGGAGACTTGCCATGCGCCCGTTGCTGTTCGCCGCCCTCGCCTTCGCGCTGGCTGTCCCCGCAAGCGCGGCGCTCGCCCCGGGCGCGCGTGCGCCGGACTTCACTGCGCAAGGCGCCATCGCCGGCAACCCGGTGACGGTGAGCCTGAAGGCGGCGCTGAAGAAAGGGCCGCTAGTCCTCTATTTCTTCCCTGCTGCGTTCACCTCCGGCTGCAACGCGGAGGCCGCCGCCTTCGCTGAAGCGCTACCCGATTTCACTGCGGCGGGCGCGACGGTGATCGGGATGACCGCAGGCAATGTCGATCAGCTCGCCAAATTCTCGAGCGCGCATTGCGCGGGCAAATTCGCGGTTGCCGCAGCCACGCCGGCGGTGATCAAGGGCTATGACGTAGTCAGGATGGCCGACGGCAAGCCTTCGAACCTCACCAGCCGCACCAGCTTCGTCATCGCTCCGAACGGCAAGATCTTGTCGGTGCATGCCGATATCGGCCCGGTAGAACATATCCGCCTGACGCTCGCCGAGGTCCGCAAATATCGAAAAGCGCACAAGCGCGGCTGATATCTTCACCAACCGGCAAGTTTTGCTCACCGGATATTAGCAAAGGGGGGACTAGGTAATTTCCCGAATGACATGCCGCTCCATCCGGGAGCCTGGCATAGAACGGGGCTAGGCGATGGGCGGGGCGAGTGCCTTAAGAGGAGCAGGCGGGGAAGATCCCGCGCGCCGCCTCTATGGGCGCATCGGCACTTTCCTGACCGACCAGCGGCTGGATCCAAATCCGGCCAATTACGCTTTTGCCTATCATCTGCTCGCCAATCCCGATGGTCCGCTGGCCCGGGCGGTCGCGGCGCTGACGGACGGCGGCGTGCGGCTGACCCAGCGCGACATCGAGACGCTGGGCTGCGAGAACAAGCCCGTCGCCAATCCAAAGGCCATTGTGCAGAAGGCGGACGGCCTGGTCGCGCAGACCCAGATGCAGGTTGAAGGCTTTGAGGATATGGTCACTGCGATCCGAGCCGAGACCGAAGGTTTCGGTCGCGATCTTGCGGCCAGCGCCGAAGCGATGCAGCGCTCGACCGGGGGTGATATCGCCGAAATCGCGGGGATCACGGCGGCGATGCTTGAGCGTGTGCGCACTGCCGAGGCCCGGCTCGATTCGGCGACGCGCGAGGCGAGCGAATTGCGCAAGAAGCTCGAGGAAGCGCGTGACAATGCCCGCCGCGATCCGCTCACCGATCTTCCCAACCGCCGCGCCTTCGAAGAGGCTTATGCGGCCCAGGCCGCGTCGGGCGAGCGGATATGCATGGCGGTTTGCGATATCGATCACTTCAAGTCGGTCAACGACCGGTTTGGCCACGCAGTGGGCGATCGCGTGCTGAAGGCCATCGCCGATGCCCTTTCGACTTCGTGCAAGGGCCATTTAGTGGCGCGCTATGGCGGGGAGGAGTTTGCAGTGCTGTTCGCCGGAGTCGATCTTGCCGCCGCGCGGGTGACGCTCGACGCCGCCCGCGCCGGTGTCGCCACCCGGCAATACCGGCTGCGCGAAGACGATGCGCCGCTTGGCGAAGTCACTTTTTCGGGCGGTCTCACCGCCGCCACGGCCGAGGACAGCTACCAGAGCCTGTTCCAGCGCGCGGACCAGTTCCTTTATGCCGCGAAGACCGCAGGCCGGAACTGCCTCCGTTCGGACTGACCGCAATCGGACATTTTAGTGTCCGCTTTTATCTGGTGAAATTTCCCACTCTATGGTGAATTTTTTACCATCCCCGCGAAACTTTGTTCGTCGTGCTAGTGATATCAATCACTTAGAAAACTGGCACGCTCCCTGCAATCCTGTTGGCATCGGCCGCCGGATGGTCCGGAAGAGCCGCATCACAGGGAGTAACTTCAATGACCGCTCGTCTCGACTCGCTTCAGCAGACCGCCGCCGTGTTCAGCGCCGTACTTTTCACGACTGCCCTGGTTCTTTTCTCCGGTGTCATCGCGCCCCTCGCATGATGCCGGAACAACAGGAGAAGATCAGCATGGTGCGCAGTCTCTTGGTGGGCGTGCTATCGTTCGCGGGCACCGCGGCGATCCTCGTCGGCAGCTTGCAGGGTTCGGCCGTGATCGGCTGAGCCCTGCCCTCACTCAACAAACAGCGGAACTCCCGCTTCCGCAACAGGTTACCTCCGGCAAACCCCTTTTCAGGAGCTTGGCCGTGAGTGAGACCGAAGTGATCGACATGATCCACGAAGATGCGCTGCCGGGGCATGAAAGCGCGCTCGAGCCCAAGCCCGACTGGGAGCCGCTCTACCCTGGCTCGGGGCGCCTCAAGGACAAGGTCGCGGTAATCACCGGCGCCGATAGCGGCATCGGCCGGGCAATCGCGGCGCTCTATGCCCGCGAAGGCGCCCATGTGGCGATCCTCTATCTATGCGAGCATGACGACGCGGCGATGACCGCCGACATCGTCCGCCAAGAGGGCCGCGAGGCAATCACAATCGCCGGCGACGTGGGCGACAAGGCTTTCTGCGACTCCGCGATCGCCAAGGTCGTCGAGAAGTTCGGGCGCATCGACGTGCTCGTCAACAATGCCGGGGAGCAGCATCCCGACAAGGAAATCACCGACATCACCGAGCAGCAGCTCAAGCGGACCTTCCAGACCAACATCTTCGGGATGTTCTTCATGGTCCAGGCCGCGATGCCGCACCTGAAAAAGGGCGCGGCGATCGTCAATTGCACCTCGGTCACCAATTACCAGGGCTCCAAGGAACTGCTCGATTATTCGTCGACCAAGGGTGCGATCACCGCCTTTACGCGCAGCCTTTCGGAGAATTTGATCGAGAAGGGCATTCGCGTGAACGGCGTCGCCCCCGGCCCCATCTGGACGCCGCTCAACCCGATGGGCGGCGCGAGCAAGGAGAAGCTGGCGACATTTGGCGAAAGCACGCCAATGGGGCGCGCCGGCCAGCCCAACGAAGTCGCGCCGAGCTTCCTGTTCCTCGCATGCGAGGATTCCAGCTACATGTCCGGCCAGGTGCTGCACCCCAATGGCGGCACCATCGTCAACGGCTGAGCCGCGCGAAAGGTTAGTAAAGGTTACACCAAGAACGCGGTTTGGCGTCAGGGGTCTGCAACGGTTCAAAGAGCGGCTGACGGCAAGGTCGGCGCTGCGAGTCAAGCAGGTGAAATCCTACATTGCAAGCGCCGGCGCTCAGGCCAGCGCGCCCAAGCCCGCGGGACCCGACAGCGACTCTTCGCCGCGCGAATAGGTGCCGGTGAGCAGCCCGGCCGCCAGTACCCTGCCCTCCATCGCCGCGAGCAATGCGCCGCGGCCGGGGGTGTCGCCGACGTCGGGTCCATCCGCCAGCGCGAAGAGCTGAAAGGCGTAGCTATGCTCGCCATGCCCGGTCGGCGGATCGGGGGCGAGCCAGCCTTCTCCGAAGAAGCTGTTGCGGCCGACATCGCTGCCATCGGCCCCGCCGGCGCCGTCGCTAGTGATCGCGCCTTCCTTCAGATCGCCGTCCGCACCGGGGATGTCCCACACTATTGCATGAACCAGGGGCTGCGGGGACGGCGCGTCGGAATCCTCGACGATCAACGCCAGCAGCGCAGTGCCCTCGGGCACGCCTGTCCAGAACAAGGGCGGCGACACGCCCTCTCCATCCGCGGTGAACCGCTCGGGCAGCCGCGCGCCATTGGCGAAGGCGGGGCTGGCGAGATGCATGGTCTCGAAGCTGCCGAGCTGCGGCTGGACGATCGCAAGCTTGTCCGCGCCCGCCCGCAGCCCGCTCAGTGCACTGCCGAGCCAATGGGGTATATGTTCGAGCATCGGGGCCTCCATGGGTGAAACGTACGAAAGATCATCTTTGCTCGCGCTCAAAACAGGTAATTTGCGAAGGCCAACATGATCAGCGCAATGCTCACCGCACGCCCTCTGCAGAAAGCCAGCGCAAGCAGCACAGTCGAGAAATAGCCGGTTTTCAAGATGGTACCCGCGGAGCACACTGCCGCCCAATATTCCTGCGGAGTCGATACGAACGCAGTAAAGCCGAAGCCGGCGACCAGGTTCGCTACCAGCACGCCCAAGCTTATCCAGCGCTTGTGCGCGAAGAAATACTCGTCGAGCGAAGGCCATGCATTGAGGTCTCGCGGCACGAGGAGCGAGGCAGCGAGATAATAGATTGCCGCGACCGCGATACCGGTGAGCAGCAGGCCCAGCGAAATGCTGACCGTCTGCATCCATTGCCACAAATTGTTCCAGAAGCTGGCAAGATCGACAAGGACGAACAGCGCCATCAGCGGCGTAAGCACGCCAACGGCGACGTGCTTACGCCGCTGGATGGCCTGAGAGAACCCCGTCACCACCTCCGTCACCGAGAGGCCGAGGACTAGGCCGAAAAAGCCGAAGAAATATTCGAAGGCGCTCATTGCCCGTTCTTCGGCTCCGACATGCTAAAGATCCAGTTTCTCGTAATCGGCGGGCGGCGGGATGCCGGCCATGCGTTCCGACAAGAGCGGCCGGAAGCTCGGGCGGCTCTTCATCCGGACATACCAACCCTTGGCCTGCTCATGGCTCTTCCAGTCGATTCCGCCAAGATAGTCGGCGATGGAGATGTGCGCCGCGGCGGCGAGATCGGCCATGCTCATCGTGGCGCCCGCGAGCCAGGTGCGGTGATCGAGCAGGTAATCGATATAATCGAGATGCGCGACCGCGGCCTTCATCGCTTCGCGCAGCGTCCTGGCATCGGGCGTCTGCTTGTGGACGATGCGCTTGATCATCCGCTCATGGAGCAAGGGCGCAGTGATCTCGGCATAGAAATTGGTGTCGAACCAGATCGTCAGCCGGCGGATTTCGGCGCGGTCTGTCGCGGTGCCGTTGAGCATCGCCGCCTTGCCGACGGTCTCTTCGAAGAACTCGCAGATCACGCTTGAGTCGATCAGCGTCACGCCGCGCTCGGTATCGACCATCACGGGCACCTGGCCCGTGGGGTTCAGATCGAGAAATTCGTCACGCCGGTCCCAGGGCGATTCACGCACCGGCTCATAGCCCACCTGCTTCTCGCCGAGCAGGAGCCGGACCTTGCGCGAGAAGGGGCAAAGCGGGAATTGATAGAGCTGCCACATGGGGGTGCTTTAGGCTCGGGCGCGCGGTTGCGGCAAGCGCTTGCGCTTTCACAACCCACGTGGGAGCATCCTTGTATGGACGGAGATCCATTCGAGACGGTAGCGATCGCGTATAGCCAGCCTCAGGCGGGCGTGATCTTGTCGCTGTTCGCGTGGCACGGCATGCTGGCCTATGCGATGAATCTAGAAACCGCGCGCACGAATTGTCCGTGGACATTGGCGCTGGGCGGCATCCCGATACGCGTGGAGCGCTCCGCGGCCGAGGAAGCCAGGGCGCTGCTCACCGAAGCTGCCGACCGGTCAGGCGAGCCGCAGGTCGAGACGGCATCGGGCCGCATCAGCAATGGCGTAATCGCCGCCTTGTGCTTCGTGATGGCAGGTGCCGCGCCGCCGCCACGACTAAGCGCGTCGATCGTCAGGCGCTGAGGGGTTCTGCGGCGGCCAGTTAAACGCCTGTCTGCCCCCTGCTTGGGACCGGGCAAGCCAACCCGGCCCCGCTCATGCTGAGCTTGTCGAAGGGTGCTTCGACAAGCTCAGCATGAGCGGGTGATCGGTGCCTATCCCGCGGCCACCCGATACCATGGCACGTCGAGTGGATGTGCTGGAAGGCGGTCGCAAGATTAACGTCGGGTCCGGCCAGAGGCACGGTAATCCAGCGCCGGCCTCAATAATCCTCGTCGTCGCGCGCCGTCAGCGGGCGGAGGGGGGCGAGGGCGGCGCGGAGACGGCTGGCGGTGCGGGTGATTTCGTCGCTCATGGTCAGCGCGTCGTTCGCAGTGATGCCGACGACCGCCACCGCGCGACGCGCATCTTCGCGCAACCGGGCTTCGAAGCGAGGATCCTCCCGCCTTACCAGCGAGCGCAGCGTATCGTCGGGGCGAATGCCTTCGCCTGGATCGGCATAGCGCGCGATCGGGCCGACGCGCGTGTCGAGCACGATGCCGGCAAGCGCGCCGAGCATGGCGACCGCGCCTTCCTGCACGACGGGATTGTTAAGCTGGCGCACGGCCTCACGATCGGCGCGCGATTGCGCCATTGCGGGCGCGGCCAGTACACAGACAGCAAGCGTGGCGGAAATCAAACGCATGACACACTCCCGAGTCGAGCAGGAACGCGCTTCATAACCGATCAGAAGCGCTAAGTGAAGCGAATCGGGCGCTATTCCGCCGCCACGGCCTCCACCGCATCGTCCAGCGGATAAGCGAGCCGCGTCAGCATTTCCCTGGGCACGACTTGCCAGAAATAGCCGGCCGCGCGGTCCCACTCCTCCAATATGCCTTGCGACCATTTGCTGTCGGTCGCCTCGGCATGCGCCTCGACAAGCTCGCGCAAGCGGCCTTCCCAATGCGCCGAAGCAAGCCGCTGCCATACGATGCTTTCGGGATTGGCGCGCGAAGCGAAGCTGCCGTCAGCATCGTAGACGAACGCCATGCCGCCGGTCATCCCGGCGCCGAAATTCGCACCGACTGGCCCCAGCACCACCGCAGTGCCGTTGGTCATATATTCGCAGCCGTTGGCGCCGCAGCCTTCGACGACGACTTCGGCGCCCGAATTGCGCACCGCGAAGCGCTCGCCCGCTTGCCCCGCGGCAAACAGCCGGCCCGAGGTTGCGCCATAGAGCACGGTGTTGCCGATGATCGTGTTCTTCCAGCTCTCGATCGGCGAACTGACCATCGGGCGAACGACGATCGTGCCGCCGGAAAGCCCCTTGCCGACATAATCATTCGAATCGCCAAACACTTCGAGCGTGATCCCCTTGCACAGGAACGCCCCGAGCGACTGCCCCGCCGAACCGCGCAGGCGGACATGGATGTGACCGTCGGCGAGGTGCGACATGCCGAAGGTGCGCGTGACTTCCGAAGACAGCCGCGTGCCGACCGCGCGGTGCGTGTTGCGGACGGTGTAGGTCAATTGCATCTTCTCGCCGCGCGAGAAGACGGCGGCGGCATCCTTGATCATCTGCGCATCGAGGCTGTGGGGCACTTCGTTGCGGAAGGTGCTGAGGCTGAAGCGACGTTCGGCGTCGGTCGCGTCGACCTTGGCGAGGATCGGATTGAGGTCCAGATCATCGAGATGCTCGGCGCCGCGGCTGACCTGGCGGAGCAATTCGGTGCGGCCGATGATCTCGTCGAGGCTCTTTACGCCAAGCTTGGCGAGGATTTCGCGGACTTCCTCGGCAATGAAGGTCATCAGGTTGATGACCTTTTCGGGCGATCCGTTGAACTTGGCGCGCAACTTCTCGTCCTGGGTGCAGACGCCCACGGGACAGGTGTTCGAATGGCATTGGCGCACCATGATGCAGCCCATCGCCACCAGGCTGAGCGTGCCAATGCCGAACTCCTCGGCCCCCAGGATCGCGGCGATGACGATGTCGCGCCCGGTCTTGAGCCCGCCATCGGTGCGCAGCTTGACCCGGCCGCGCAGGCCGTTGAGCGTGAGCGTCTGGTTGACTTCGGAGAGGCCCATTTCCCACGGCGTGCCGGCATATTTGACGCTGGTCTGCGGCGAGGCTCCGGTGCCGCCGACATGGCCGGCGATCAGGATCACGTCTGCGTGCGCCTTGGCGACGCCCGCCGCCACGGTGCCGATGCCCGCGGAGCTAACCAGCTTCACGCACACGCGGGCACGCGGATTGATCATCTTCAAATCGTAGATGAGCTGGGCAAGATCCTCGATCGAATAGATATCGTGGTGCGGCGGCGGGCTGATCAGGGTCACGCCGGGAGTCGCGTGGCGCAGCCTGGCGATGAACTCGGTCACCTTGAAGCCGGGCAATTGCCCGCCCTCGCCGGGCTTGGCGCCCTGGGCCACCTTGATCTCGATCTCGTCGCACGCGTTCAGATATTCCGCGGTGACGCCGAAGCGGCCCGAGGCGATCTGCTTGATCACCGAATTGGCGTTGTCGCCATTGTCGCGCGGCGAATAGCGCTCGCTATCTTCGCCGCCCTCGCCCGACACTGCCTTGGCGCCGATGCGGTTCATCGCGATCGCCAGCGTTTCGTGCGCTTCCTTGCTGAGCGCCCCCAATGACATGCCGGGGGTGACGAAGCGCTTGCGGATTTCGGTGATCGCCTCGACCTGATCGATCGGCATGCCTTCACTTGGGAAATTGAATTCGAGCAGATCGCGCAGATAGACCGGCGGCAGATCGCGGACGCCGCGGGAGAAAGCGAGGTAGCTCGAATAGCTGTCGGTCTGCACCGCGGTTTGCAGCAGGTGCATGAGTTGCGCCGAATAGGCATGGACCTCGCCGCCGAAGCGCTGGCGGTAAAAGCCGCCGATCGGCAGCGTCGCCACTTCCGGGTCGAACGCGGCTTCGTGGCGCATCATCGCGTTGAGGTGGAGCGAAGCATAGCCTTCGCCCGAAATCTTGGCGGGCATGCCGGGAAAGAGATCGTGGACCAATGCGCGGCTGAGGCCCACCGCCTCGAAATTATAGCCACCCCGATAGGAGGAGATCACAGCGATCCCCATCTTGGAGAGGATCTTTAGCAGCCCCTCGTCGATCGCCTTGCGGTGGCGCTTCAGGCACTCTTCGATCGACAAGTCGCCAAACAGCCCGCGCGCGTGGCGATCGGCGATTGCCGCCTCGGCAAGATAGGCGTTCACGGTCGTCGCGCCGACGCCGATCAGCACCGCATAATAATGCGTATCGAGGCATTCGGCGGTTCGGACGTTCACCGATGCATAGGACCGCAGGCCCCGGCGGACGAGATGCGTGTGCACCGCGGCCGCCGCCAGCACCCCGGCGATGGCGACCTTGCCGGCCGAGATATGCTCGTCGGTGAGGAACAGTTCCGTGCAACCCGCGCGAACGGCCTGTTCAGCTTCATAGCGGATGCGCGCGATCGCGGCGCGGAGCGCATCCGGGCCGCCCTCGCGCGCAAAGGTGCAATCGATCTGGGCGCACTGGCCGCCGAAATGCGCGCGCAACCGATCCCAATCGCTGTTGATCAGCACGGGGCTTTCCAGCACGAGCACCTTCGAGCGCCCGCCCTGGGGATCGAGGATGTTGGCCAGATTGCCGAAACGGGTGCGCAGCGTCATCACCTGACGCTCGCGCAGCGAATCGATCGGCGGGTTGGTAACCTGGCTGAAATTCTGGCGGAAGAACTGGCTGATCAGCCGCGGCTTGTCGCTGATTACCGCCAGCGGCGTATCATCGCCCATCGATCCGATCGCTTCCTTGGCGGTCTCGACCATCGGCGAGAGGATCAGCTCCATATCCTCGAGCGTCTGGCCCGCGGCGACCTGCCGACGCGTGAGCTCGGCACGGTCGAAGCGGAGGGGATGGGCCGTGGGAGGAGCGAGATCCTCGACGCGGATGAATTCGCCGATCATGCCCGGATAATCCGCCTCGGCGGAGATGCGGTCCTTGATCGCCTTGTCGTCGAACAGGATGCCATTTTCGAGATCGACCGCGATCATCTGGCCCGGACCCATCCTGCCCTTGGCGATCACGGTGGATTCGGGGATCTGGACCATGCCGGTCTCGGAACCGACGATGAGCAGTCCGTCCGAGGTCTGGGTGTAGCGCAGCGGGCGGAGCGCGTTGCGGTCGACGCCCGCCACGGCCCAACGGCCATCGGTCATCGCCAGCGCCGCGGGTCCGTCCCACGGCTCCATGACACTCGCCAGATATTTGTACATCGCCAGATGATTCGGCGGCGTATCCTGATCGGACCATGCCTCGGGCACCAGCATCAGCTTGGCAGTGGGGGCGTCGCGGCCCGAGCGGCAGATCGCTTCGAACACCGCGTCGAGCGCGGCCGTATCGGAAGCGCCCGCAGGGATCACCGGCTTGATGTCTTCGCTCTGTTCGCCGAATGCGAGGCTCGCCATCTTGATCTCGTGGCTGAGCATCCAGTTCTTGTTGCCGCGGATCGTGTTGATCTCGCCATTGTGCGCCAGGCAGCGGAACGGCTGGGCGAGCCACCATTGCGGGAAGGTGTTGGTGGAATAACGCTGGTGGAAGATCGCGACGCGGCTGGTGAAGCGCTCGTCTTTCAGGTCCGGATAGAAATCGCTGAGCGACTCGGCAAGGAACAGCCCCTTGTAGATGATCGACCGGCACGAGAGCGAGCAGATGTAGAAGCCCTGCACCTGGGCTGCGATGATGCGCTTTTCGATGCGCCTGCGGATCAGATAGAGGTTCTTCTCGAACTCGGCGGCGTCGGACTCGTCCGGAAGGGGCCCGGCGATCATGATCTGCTCGATTTCGGGGCGCGTCGCCTGCGCCTTGAGGCCGATGACCGACACGTCGACCGGCACCTGGCGCCAGCCATAGATGGTGTAGCCCGCGCCGATCACTTCGGATTCGACGATCGTGCGGCATGCTTCCTGCGCGCCCAGGTCGGTGCGCGGGAGAAAGATCATGCCCACCGCCAGCCGGTTCGGCATCACGCGGTGCCCGCCCGCCGCAATCGCATCATCGAAGAAGCGCGCAGGGAGATCGACATGGAGGCCCGCACCGTCGCCGGTCTTGCCATCGGCATCGACCGCGCCGCGATGCCACACCGCCTTCAGCGCATCGATCGCGGATTGAACGACGCGGCGCGACGGCTTGCCGTCGGTTGCGGCGATCAGGCCCACGCCGCAGGCATCGCCTTCGAATTCGGGGCGGTACATGCCTTCGCGGGCGAGGCGTTCGCGCTCGGCTGTCATGTCGGTCATATCGGGCGGGTTCCGTCATCCTCGGCCGGAGCATCCGCTTCCGGCTTGGGCTCGGGCGGAAGATGCGCGGTCTCCTTTTCCATCCGCTCCATCAATTTAGGCATGATCTTCATCAGTTCGGGCATCATCTCGCCCATTTCCTTCATCATCTCCGGATCCATGAAGGCGATCATGAAGTCCTTGCCGAACGCCGTTCCCGAAGGAGTCGCGAGGAATGCGTCGAGATCGTCGAGCTGAACCAGGGTGAAGCGCCGCGCGAAGGTGCGGCCCAGCGCGGCGCGGACGCCAGGCTCTATCTTGTCCATGATCGGCGCGAATTCCTCGCCCATGATCTTCATCGTAATTGCAAGGCGCTCGCGAAAGGCCGGATCGCGCTCCACCATCGCCTGTTCGAGCGTCTTGCCGTCATCACCCGGCATGCCGCGAGTGAGCCCGCTCATGCTGCCCATCATCGCTTCCATCATGCCGGGGAACATGTCGCGCATGATGCGGCGATAGGTGCCCGGCGGAAGCAACCGCGCGACGACGCGCTGGGCCGCGGCGTCGCGCGCCGGATCGGCCGCAACCAACTGGTCAGGCTTGGCCGGCGCCGTCTGGGCAAGTGCGGGAGCGCCCGTCAGGACCAGCGCGGCGGCAGCGAGCGGCATGCGCATCAGCTTCTTCCCTTCAGGTAGCTCGCGGTGGCCTTCACCGCGAGCACGCGCAGCTTGGGAGCGTGCTTGTCGATGATGCGCTTCGACCAGGCACGGCTGGCGGCGGAGATCTTGCTATTCAGCGACTGCATCTTGGCGGCCGCGGGGCTCGCCCCGAACGCGATCAGCGCCGGATAGTCCTCGGCCTTCAAACTCGCCATCACCGCGCTCATCGCGGCGGCTTTCATCTGCTCTTCGGACTGGCTCGGCTTGTCGCCCACGCTCGCATAGACTTGCGTGCGGACCTTTTCGCCGGTCGGGCTCGAAAAGAAAGTTACGGAGTCCGCGATCTCCGTCGCGGTCATGCCCTCGGCGATGATCGCGCGCATCTCGCGCCGAAGCTCTGGCAGACCGGCGCGCATCCCCTTGATAAGCACGGGGCGAACCTGGGCCGAGATATGCGCCTTCAGGCCCGGATGCCTGGCATGAAGTTCCACCGACCGGGGGCTCTTGGCGAGTTCCTCCGTCAGACCGGCATCGAATGCGCGTGCGCCCAAGGCGAGCAGCGAATCCTCGGGCAGCAGCAACGCGACCAACTGGTCGATCGGCTTGACGGCAGCAGACGCCACCGGCGCCGTATCCCGGGCCTGGGCCGGGGCCAAGCCCGCAAGCGAGAGCGCCATCGCGGCGATCAGTTTTTTCATTATGTTACCCCCTTCAAGCAGCGCGCGCAGGCGCATCGGCGCCGGCGCGCATCCAGGCATGCATATGCGCCGCCACATCGCGGCCGTCGCGAATCGCCCAGACGACCAGACTCGCCCCGCGTACGATATCGCCCGCCGCGAACACGCCGTCGAGACTCGTCATCATCGTGCGTCCGTCCGCGCGGACCGTGCCCCAGCGCGTGATCCCGAGTTGGGGCGCGCCGAACAAGACGGGCAGATCCTCCGCTTCGAAACCCAGGGCCTTGATCACCAGATCGGCGGGAAGCTGAAACTCGGCCCCGGGATCGTGTTCGGGCGAGCGGCGGCCGCTGGCATCGGGTGCGCCGAGGCGCATCTTGGCCGCCCGGACACTGGTGACATGCTCGGCCCCGTCAAAGGCTTCGGGGGCGGAGAGCCAGACGAATTCGACGCCTTCCTCCTCCGCATTGGCGGTCTCGCGCTGCGAGCCGGGCATGTTGGAGCGGTCGCGGCGATACAGGCATTTGACCGAGGCCGCGCCCTGGCGGACCGCGGTGCGCACGCAATCCATCGCGGTGTCGCCCCCCCCAATCACGACGACATGCTTGCCCGCAGCATCGAGCTGCCCCGAATCGAAATCGGGAACCGCATCGCCAAAGCCCTTGCGGTTAGACGCAGTGAGATAGTCGAGCGCTTCTACCACGCCCGCCGTGCCGACGCCGGGGGCCTTGATCCCGCGCGCCTTGTAGACGCCGGTGGCGATCAGCACGCTGTCATGGCGGGAGCGCAACTCGTCGAGGCTGGCGTCGCGGCCGACTTCGAAGCTGTGATGGAAGACGATGCCGGCTTCCCTGAGGCGCTCGACACGGCGCATAACGACATGCTTTTCGAGCTTGAAGCCCGGAATGCCATAGGTCAGCAGCCCGCCGGCCCGATCATGCCGATCGTAGACATGCACCTCATGCCCCCGCTCGCGCAGATATTCGGCGGCGGACAAGCCGGCGGGGCCTGCGCCGATCACACCTACCGACTGGCCGGTGGCGGGGCCAACACGGACGGGCTCGACCCAGCCTTCTTCCCACGCGGTGTCGGTGATGAACTTCTCGACCGAGCCGATGGTGACCGCGCCGTGCCCCGAGAATTCGATCACGCAATTGCCTTCGCAAAGCCGATCCTGCGGACAGATTCGGCCGCAGATTTCGGGCATGGTCGAAGTCGCGTTGGAAAGCTCATAAGCTTCGCGCAGCCGCCCTTCAGCAGTGAGGCGCAGCCAATCGGGGATGTGATTGTGCAAGGGGCAATGCACCGTGCAATAGGGCACGCCGCATTGCGAGCAGCGCCCCGCCTGTTCCTCTGCGGCGGGCACGCCATAGCGATCCGCGATCTCGCGGAAATCCTCGGCGCGCAGGGAAGCCGCGCGCTTTGAGGGGTATTGCTGCCCCCGGTCGACAAATTTTAGCATGGAATCGTCTGCCATGCGTTGCAGCTATCCCGGCTCGATGGGAAATTAAAGACAGTTATGCTGTCCTATTTATTGATTCACGCCGGCCAATGAGAGATAATCATGAGATTGTGCTGATTATTTAGGTCCAATGCGGCCTTACTTAAATCCAAGCCATATCAATGCGGCTCCGCCCGCGACGATTCGATACCACGCGAAGGGAGCGAAGCCGTGCTTCGTGACGACCGCGAGGAATGCCTTTACCACCACCAGCGCGACCACGAACGACACTATGAAGCCGACGGCGATCAGTCCGAGGCTGTCCGACGTGATTGCGTCGCGATGCTTGTAAAGCTGAAGCGCGGTCGCGCCGGTGAGCGTCGGCAGCGCCAGAAAGAAGCTGAAATCGGCTGCGGTCCGCCGATCGATCCCCAGCGCCATCGCGCCCATGATCGTCGCCCCCGAACGGCTGACCCCGGGCACCATCGCGAGGCACTGGACCAGGCCGATCTTGACCGATTGGGAGAGGGAGACACCGGCGATGCCGAGCACATTCTCGGTGCGGGCAAGCCGCTCGACGACGAGGATCGCGACACCGCCCACGATCAACGCCCATGCGACAACCACTGCGTTTTCCAGCAGTGCGTCTATCTGGTCGGCCAACAGCAGCCCGAGCGCGACCGCAGGCACGAAGGCGATCAGCAGATTGCGCACGAACGCCACCGAATTGGCTTCCCAGCGGAGCAGCCCCTTGGTCACCGCGAGGAAGGTACGCCAATAGAGCACGACGATGGCGAGGATCGCGCCGGGCTGGATCGCTATGTTGAACACCGCCCATTTCGCCGCGTCATAGCCCATCAGCTCGGTGGCCAGGATCAGGTGCCCGGTCGACGAGACCGGCAGGAATTCGGTAATGCCCTCGACGATCCCGAGCAGGATCGCGACCAGAAGTTCGCTCATTCGATCACGCCCCCATTACCAATCTCTTCAGGCCGCCGCGTTCCGGCCGAACCGCCCCTGCTTGCGGAAGCGCACAAGCCATGCGGGCGCCACGCTCGCAAGCGGGGTGGGCACGATGCCGAATGCCGCGAAACCCAGAGCCGCGGGGGGCACGACATTGTCGCATGCAAGCATCCGCCACTGATCGCGCGTGACCGGCGCAAAGGGAAGATACGGGACCAGCGCGCCGATCGCATCCGGCAGCTCGACGAAGGGAACATCACGGCCGATCGCGCCGCCGATCCAGCGGAACAGCTGCGCCATCGTCATCACGTCGGGACCGCCCAGCGCGTAGGTCTGCCCCGCATGCGGGGCGGGCTCCGCGAGCGCCTGGACGATCGCGCCGGCGACATCGGCGGCATAAGCGGGCTGGAACTTCGCTTCGCCGCGCAGCACCGGGACCACCGGCGCGGCGGCGATCAGGCCGGCGAAGCGGTTCACGAACTGGTCTTCGCGACCAAACAGGATAGAGGGGCGGAAGATCGTCGCGGCGGGAAACGCCGCACGGACCGCGACCTCGCCCTCGGCCTTGCTGCGGCCATAAGCGGAGGCGGATTCGAGGCCGGCTCCGAGCGCCGAGACATGCACCATGGTCGCCACCCCTGCCCGCGCCGCGGCCTCCGCCACGTTGCGCGCGCCATCGACGTGCACGCCCTGGAAATCGCCCGACAGCAATCCGGCGAGATTCACCACCGCATCCGATCCCTGGAGCGCGCGGGCAAGCGTATCCGGCCTGCGGATATCGACGCAGGCGAACTGGATCTGGCCGAGCCCTCCCTGGGGCCGCAGGAACCAGGCGTCACGCGGGCGGGGCTGGGCGACGCGGAGCCGCGCGCCGGCGGCAAGCAGCTCACGCGCGACATAGCGGCCCAGAAATCCGCCACCGCCGATCAGCGTAACCAGCCTGTCCTTCATCGCCTGCCACTCCTGCGCCCGGGGCCGTCTCCCATGCCGCGCGGCGCGGGAAACGGCAAGCGCGAGTGAGCCCCGTTAAACGGTGACTTCGGTCAGCGTCGTCGTCTGGGGCTTGGTCAGGCCGCCGGCCTTGTAGCCGGCGATCAGCTCTTCCTTGCGGGCGCGGAGCTGTTCGCCCAGCGCATCCATGTCGAGCCCGGCCTTGCGCGCTTGGGAAAACATGCCCTCCATGCGCTTTTCCTCTTCCTCGACATGATGCTCGATCTGCTCGGAGAGCACCTTGACCTTGGCGTCGTAATATTCGTCGTCGGGGCCGCCGGCTTCGATCTCCGCGATCAGCACCTTGGCGCCGTCATGCTCGACATAGGCTTCCTTGAGCAGGTCTTCCTCGATCTTGCCTTCGCAAGCCGGGTAGAAAATCTCTTCCTCGATCTGGGCATGGACTGTCAGCTCCAGGCAGATCTGCAGCGCGATCTTCTGCTTCTTGCCCGATCCACTGGCGGATTCGAATTGCTCGAACAGCTCCTCAACCGTGCGGTGGTCCGCCTTGAGAAGTGCGATTGCGTCGGGTTGGTCGGCCATATTGAATCTCCGGGTTGTTCCGGGTTCGAACGCTTCCGTTTCGACTCCGTGCCAATTGCGAGTCGTTCGCGGCTCAGGACTTTCTCCGGTGTGGCGCGAAGTTGAGCCGGCGCGTCACATTATAGTCGAGCACCGCCATCACGAAATATGCGCCCGCCTGCTTGATCCGAGTCCACAGCCCGGTGCGGGATTTGTGGAGTGCGGCGGTGATCCGTTCGGAATTTGCGATCTCGCCCTCGACATAATTGCGCACATGCGCCGCGAAGTGCGCATCCTCGATCCGCAGCATCAGCTCCAGATTGAGGAACATCGAGCGGATGTCGAAATTGGCCGAACCGATATGGACGACATCCCCGATCACGAACAGCTTGGTGTGCAGCTTGGTCGGCTGATACTCGTAGATCTGAACCCGCTTGCGCAGCAGCCCGGCATACGTAAAGCGCGCCGCCCACACCGCCGCGCCGTGATCGAGCTTCGAGGGCAGGATCAGGCGCACCTGGCCGCGCTTGCCCGCCTTGTCGAGCCGCCGCAGCATCGCGGGATTAGGGGCGAAATAGGCGGCGATGATGTCGATCGCGTGCGACCGCTCCATATCGCGCTTCACCACGCGCGCCCAGGGCGACAGCCGGCGCATCGGCCCGCCCAGGAGCCAGCGTGTCGCGCCTTCGGGCTCGCTCCATTCGCACAAGGTCTTGCCCAGGCTGCGCATCGACGCCTTGGGCCGCTTCGCCCAGCGGGACAGCGCATCGAAATAACCGGTCAGCCGCGCCGCCGCCGGCCCTTCGACCAACAGGCCCAGATCGCGCCACGCGGCTTCGGCCTGGGTGCCGAAATAGCTGTCTTCGATATTGAAGCCTCCGATGATCACGCGCGCTTCGTCGGCGAGCGCCAGCTTCTGGTGGTTGCGCAGCAGGTAGCGCCGGCCCCAGCGCGGGACGAAGCGGCAAACCGAGACGCCCGCCTCTTCAAGCGGGGCGAAGAACTTCCGGGCCTGGGCGGGCTCGCTGCCCATGCCGTCCACGATCAGGCGAACCTCGACTCCGCGCTTCGCCGCCGCGATCAACGCGTCGCGCACCGCCTCGCCCGCCTCGTCGGCGACATAGATGTAATAGAGCACCCGCAGCGAATGCCTGGCCGAGCCGATCAGCGCGAGCAGCGCTTCCATCCGCGCGGGCCCTTCGGTGATCAGCGTCAGCCGGTTGCCATCGACCAGATGGGGCAAGCGCGCGGGCATGCCCGGCATGTGCGGAGCATCGGCTGGCTTGGCAAGCGCGTGCATCGTCGGGAAGGGGCCTTTCGTTTCAGGTGCGTTACTGAACGCGCGATGCGGCGATTTGGTTCGCCGCCGTGCCGGTCGGCGCATTTCCTTGACAATTCCGGCACCCCCAACTAGGTGCCACGCCTTTCCCGGACACCATTAATCCAAGGAAGCGTTCCATGGCGCGCGTCACCGTCGAAGATTGCGTCGACAAGATTCCGAACCGTTTCGACCTGGTGCTCTTCGCAGCCCAGCGCGCCCGCCAGATTTCGGGCGGCGCCGAGCTGACGATCGACCGCGACCGCGACAAAAACCCGGTGGTAGCGCTGCGCGAGATCGCCGAGGAGACCGTCCACCCGGGAAACCTCGAGGAATCGGTCGTCTCGGGCATGCAGCGCGTCCAGATCGACGACGAGGAAGCTCCGGACGAAGTCGGCAGCATCGCGGCTTCGGCCGAGGCGCTTCGCCTGACGGCTGCCGCGCCGCCTCGTAATCAGAACCTGGGCGGCGATTACGACGGTTAAGCCGACGCTATCGCGAGACTCGTAAAAAGGCCGGGGGCAAACCCCGGCCTTTTTCGTTTCAGCGCTTAATTGCCGGACCGCTGCTGCTGGCGTGCGCGCGCGGCTTCGATTTCGGTCGCGTCGATCTTGCCGTCCTTGTTGGCGTCCATGCGATCGAAGCGCATGCCAGCCGACGCCCGCATTTCCTCAAGCGAGATCAGCCCATCGCCATCGGTGTCGGCGCGGCCCATGCCGCGGCCGCCCCCGCCGCCATTACCACCACCATTGCCGCCGCCAGCGCCGGCGCCCGCCTGGCGCTCCGCAGTGCTGAGCTTGCCGTTCTTGTCGGTATCGAGCCCCGCGAAACGCGCTTCGCTGGCCGCCACCATTTCATCCTTGGTCGTGACACCGTCGCCATTGGGATCGGGAAACATCTGCGGGCGGTCCTGCGCGCTCGCCTGGGCAGCACCCCCAAGCAAGGCCGTACCGAGCAGGGTGCCGAAAAGCAGCTTCTTCATGGATCAACTCCTGAGAATCGCCCGCAAATTCGGGCATTGCGGATGTAATGGACCCCAGCTGTCGCAAAAGTTTGTCAGCTATTCGGCGCGACCCTTGAAGCCTTGCGCCACCACGAACCATTCAACCGAGCCCTTGCGGCTGGCAGGTGGCTTCGCATGTTTCACGGTCGTGAAATTGCGCTTGAGCTCAGCCACCATCGCCGAATCCGCGCCGCCGGCGAAGACCTTCGAGACGAACGTTCCGCCGGGCTCAAGCTGCCGGACCGCGAAATCGAGCGCGAGCTCGACCAGCGCCATGGTGCGCAGTGCGTCGGTCTGGGGATGGCCCACCGTGTTCGCCGCCATGTCCGAGATAACCAGGTCGGGCTGACCGCCCAGCGCCTCGATCAGCCTGTCCGGCGCGGCATCGTCCATGAAATCCATCTGGAGAATCGTCGCCCCCTCGATCGGATCGACCGGGAGTAAATCGATGCCTACGATCGCCGCCTTGGGCAGCTTGCGCCGGATCACCTGCGTCCAGCCGCCCGGCGCCAGGCCCAGATCGACGACGCGTTTGGCGCCCTTCAGAAAGCCGAACTTCTCGTCGAGCTCGGTCAATTTATAGGCCGCGCGGCTGCGATAGCCCTCCGCCTTGGCCTTTTTCACATAGGGGTCGTTCAGCTGGCGCTCCAGCCAGCGGTTCGATTGCGGCGTCCGCCCGCGCGAAGTCTTGACGCGAGTGTGGCCCCTGGCTCCGCCTCTACTCACAACATCCGCCCGTTCATCAGCCGGCGCAAAATGCCTTCGCGGATGCCACGATCGGCGATGCCAAGGCGCTGCGCGGGCCACAGATCGAGGATCGTCTCGAGAATCGCGCAGCCCGCCACCACCAGATCGGCGCGCTCGCTGCCGATGCACGGCACCTGGCCGCGCTCGGCCAGCGTCATGCCCGCCAGCCTGGTGCTTACTTCGCGCATCGCCTGGGTAGGAACGATCAGCCCGTCGACTGCGGAGCGATCATAAGCGGCAAGACCCAGATGGACGCTGGCGAGCGTGGTCACCGTCCCGCTGGTGCCGAGCAGCCGCGGCGTCCCCACCGGCGGCTGGAGCCGATCGGCAAAGGGCGCGAAGCTGGCTTTCACGCGTGCGCACATATCGGCGTAAAGATCGGCAAGTCCGTGCGCGCCCGGTGCGGCCTCTCCCACTGCCTCGGTGAGCGAGACCACACCCCAAGGCGCGCTGTGCCAGTCGAGGATGCGGGGGACCGGGACCTGCGAATCGACGAGCACCAATTCGGTGGATCCGCCGCCAATGTCGAACACGATCGCGGGGCCGTCGCCGGGCTCGAGCAGGGCGTGGCAGCCGAGAACCGCGAGCCGCGCTTCCTCTTCGGCAGTGATGATATCGAGCGCGATCCCGGTTTCGCGATAGACGCGCTCGATGAATTCGGCGCCGTTCGAAGCCTGCCGGCAGGCTTCGGTCGCGACCGAGCGCGCGAGCGTCACGTTGCGGCGCTTCAATTTCTCGGCGCACACCTTGAGCGCGGCGAGCGTTCGCTCGATCGCAGCGTCCGACAATCGTCCGCTGGTCGCAAGCCCTTCGCCCAGCCGGACGATCCGCGAGAACGCATCGACCACGGCAAAGCCGCCGCCCTGCGGGCGCGCGATGAGCAGGCGGCAATTATTGGTGCCCAGATCGAGCGCGGCATAATGGCGCGATTCCGGCCAGCGCGCGCGGGGCTGGCGTTCCTGGGGCGGGGGCATTCCGAAGGGCTCGGAGCCCCCGGCGCGGGGCATGTTGGCGGAGCCATCCCCCATCTGTCTTCACTCGCTTATGTTCTGGTTCGGTCGCGGGCCGATGCGGCCCGTCCGTGCTTGAACCACGGCCTAGCGAAGAGTCTGCCGCGCGGCAAGGCGAGCGCCGCCGCGCCAGCGTTGACACACCCGAAAGCCCGCCCTATTTCGCCCGGCCTGCCCGTCGCGCCGTCGCGCTGGCCGATGCCCCGTCGTCTAATGGTAAGACTACGGACTCTGACTCCGTCTATTGAGGTTCGAATCCTCACGGGGCATCCAAGGCCACCAATCAGGGGCGATCATGGGCGATCAAATCGCCTTGCGTTTCCTCCACTTACCCCACACAAAACGATCATGCGCGATCATGCACGATCAGGGAAGGGCCCCCAATCTGGGGGCTTTATCGGGGGCCGGCTTTGCTGACCGATTTACAGGTGCGGAAGGCGAAGAATCGGGATCGCGCGTACAAAATAGCCGATTCGCTTGGCCTCTACCTATTCGTCACCACAACGGGTGCGAAGTCTTGGCGCTTCAAATACCGCTTTGGAGATCGGCTCGGGGGCAAGGCGGGCAAGATCGAGCGGAAGCTGGTCTTCGGCATGTACCCGGAAATGACGCTAGAGGAAGCGCGGGAAGCGCGGGACTCGGCTCGCCGATTGCTGAAGCAGGGGATCGATCCCGGCGTCCGCAAGAAGCAGGAAGCCGCCGCGGCTTCGTCGGCCTCAGCCAACACTTTCGAATTGATCGCGCGCGAGTATCATCGGCAGAAGTCTCTCGCGCTTGTGCCCAAGTACGGGAAGGCGATTCTCAGCCGCCTCGAGACCCACGTCTTTCGCGAGCTGGGCGGCGTCGCGATCACCGAGATCACGGCGCCAATGGTGCTGAAAGTAATCCGCGCGATCGAGGCGAAGGGCAGCTTGAATATGGCGCACCGCGTCCGAGGGCATGTCTCGGAGGTATTCGTCCACGGCATCTCGACTGGTCGTTGCGCCAACGATCCCGCGGCAATCATCCAGCGCGCGCTGGTGCCGATCGATACGCGTCTGCGGCCAGCAATAAGGAAGATCGAGCCCTTGCGGGCGATGCTGGCCCACACCGAGACCAGGCCAAGCTATTGGGCGACGAAACTTGCCTCGCGGCTGCTCGCCCTCACGGCTGCCCGGCCCGGTGTCGTGGAGCGAGCGGAGCGCAGCGAATTCGAGGATCTCGACGGCAAGGCTCCCATCTGGCGCATACCCGCCCTGAAAATGAAGCTCACCCGCGAACGCAAGCGGGATGTGTCGTTCGAGTTCGTCATCCCGCTGTCGAAACAGGCCGTCGAGGTTGTGAAGCTGGCGATGCAGCTGTCCCCCAGCAAGACCTTCCTGTTCCCAGCTTGGAAGGATTCGCACTCGCCGATCAGCAATTCCACCGTCAGCAAATTCTATCGGGCCTCGGGGTTCACCGGGATCCACGTGCCGCACGGGTGGAGGAGCAGCTTCTCGACGATCATGAACGAGGCGGCAGCGGCGCGCGATCGACAGGGCGATCGCGCCGTAATCGATCTGATGCTGGCACACATGCCGGACGACGTGGAGGCCGTTTACAACAGGGCGGCATACATGCCGCGCCGGCGCATGATCGCCCAGGCCTGGGCCGACCTTCTGATGAAGGACGCCGAACCGGCAGACACCCTGATCGCCAACTCTCGACGGTAGCCCCGGCGACGGGAGCCCGGGCATGACCGCGCGGACCTTCGCAGATCTCGCGGCCCAGCTACATGACAGCATTGCTCCGGCCGGCACAGCCAAGATCCGCCGCACCGGTCAGCCTGTGCGGCCGAACAGCTTTCACATTGGGGAACGTGAGCGCCAAGTGTGGCGTCCGATCGCAGATGGCACCAGCCGCGGCGCCCGCCGCTGGATCGGCGCAATGATGCAGGCGGCCGAGCGGTACGACCGGATGAAGAAAGCTGAGGGAAAGCGCAACGGCGCCCTCGGTCACGTCGGGCTTGAAGTGCTCCGCGAGTTGCTCCGGCTGGTCGATTATAAGACCGGCGCGCTCTTTCCCTCGATCGAAACGGTAGCGAGAAACATCCGGCGCGCGCGCGCCGCGGTGGTAGCGGCAATGGCCAGGCTGAGGGAACACGGCTTTTTGACGTGGATCCGCCGCACCGAGCCGACTGAAAATGCCGGCGGCTACGGCCCGCAGGTAAAGCAGATCTCCAACGCCTATGGCTTCGACGTCACGAAGCTGCCTAAGTTTGCCGCCGATCTTATCCGGCGGCTGATCGGCGTAGGCCCCCCGCCAGACGACGATTGCGCCCGTCGGGCGGAGGATCGCGCCGCGACCAATGCGATGCTTGACGGCCTTCCCCTAGCCAAACAGGGCAGCGCTCGCGTGTCTGATCCCCAACTGGCGGCAGCTCTCGACCGCCTCGGCGCGTCTCTCAGTAACGCGAATTCACCGGGCGGTCAGAATCCGGGCTCTGAAGGATAATATATGAGGAATCGCCTGCGGCGATGCTCCAGCAATGTGGAAGTCCCCCCAAGCGCAACGCACAAAGGCACGACCGGTTAGTCTCACGACTTTCGGGACGAAGCGGCTGTGGCCGCTTCGGCTGCTCTCCAGGGGGAGCAGGGCATGGATCGTGCCAAAGAAACGGACGTGGCGCCAAGGCCCGCTGGGTGCGTCATATCGCATCACGCAAATCACAATTCTCCTCAGCGGCGTCCTCAGAGGATACTTGCTGCGTCGAAAACCACATATTTAGCCCGCGGGCGAGGCGGGGGGAAAAGCGCCGCCCGTGGGGTCGCAGGTTCAGACCTCGGCCTGCCCCGGCGTCACGCCCAGCTCGATAGCGTCGATGCCCATGTATCGCGCCAGCCGCGCCGCGTCGGCTACCTCGAGCCGCTGCGGCGCCCCACGCTCGAGGAAGTCGTGAACGTAGCCAGGTGCCTTGCCGAGCACGCGCGATAGTTCCTGCCTATGCAGGCCGCGCCGATCGATGAGCACGCGCAGCGCGGCGCGCACTTCCGTGTCGGTGCGATATTCGGGCGCCATCAAACAATCTCCTTGCCGAATCGGGCGCCCTCCACATAGGTGCGTTCTACTTATGTTCCAATATCCTACAGCTCGTAGTGGCCGCGAACTCAGCCTCGCCGTCGTCGGCCTGGCCTATCCAAACCTCGACAAGAGCAGCCGACGATTCGAGGCTGAGCTTTGCGCCCCCGGTGATCGGGTCGAACTGCGCCTCGAGCCGAAAAACCCAAAGGATCCGCGCGCTATCGCCGTGTATAGCGAACGCGGTATCCAGCTCGGATATCTCACCGCCGAGCGCTGCGGCCTGGTCGGGTCCTGGCTGCGCGCTGGCGAGGAATGCGCTGCCGTATTTCAGGAGTTGCGGGGAAGCGTGGCGAGCATCCGTGCTCGCTTCGGCGGGGGAGAGCCTGCCTTGCCTACCCCGATCGACCGCGCCGAGTTCGATCATTGTGAATGGGTAGACCCGCCAGCACCGGATTGGGGAGCCTGACTTCATGGTCGGGCCGCCTAAGTCCCTTTCCGACCTTCGCCGCGTGGAGGCGCAGATCAACGTCATCTGCCGCGGCTGCAAGACCGAACAAGTGTGGGAGCTCGACGCGCTGATCGAAGAGGTGGAGCGCAACGGCGGTAACACCAACTGGTTCACCGCGCGCTATGCGGTCAAATGCCCGCGTAACTGCCCGGCGCCGCTGATCGACCTGCAGATCATCCCGTTCGGCGAGCGACGGGCGCGAAGGCGGGCGCATCGCCATGCGCTGCTCAACCTTGCTCTACAAATCCTTCACGAAGCAACGGCGCTGTCGGTGACCGAACCTGTCGGCACGATCTATGTCCGCCTCGCGCTGCATGTCCTGCGTCCCATGGTCGAAGATCACCAGCTTCTCACTGACTTCTGGGACGCGGCAACGGCAAAGCGGCGCGGGCCGTGGCGAAACTGTCGCGGGCAATATCGGCGCATTGTCGAAAGGCTGATCGAGCGCGGCGCGCCGATCGATGCCAAGCACCTTCCCTGACCGGAGCGCTCGATGTCAAAGGTGGGAGCCAATCGCCGACGCAATGAGCATCCCCCAGCCCGCCAGCTGGAGGATGATGAGGACTGTCAATTCAATCGCGATCAACCGGCGTCTGCGCATGCCCCATCGTCCGCTGCCGGATCGAAATTGGCAATCACCAGCTCGGCGACCTTTGACGCGGCGCCGCGGCCGACCGTGTAGGTCGTATCGAACTCGAGCATGTGGAAGCCGCTGAAGGTCTCCCGCACACCCGCGGTGTCATTGATCGACATCAGGAACCGCCCCCGGATCTCGCGCAGTTGCGCGGCCATGGCCTCGAAATCGGCCCGCGCGAATACATCCTGGCCATAGTCCGTCTCGCATCCCCAATAAGGTGGATCGAGATAGAACAGCGTACCGGGCCGATCGTAGCGCCGAATAAATTCCCCATAGGGTAATTGCTCGATCACCACGCCCGCGAGCCGCTCATGGATTTCGCCCAGCATCGGCTCGAGCTTCGAGACATTAAACCGCGCTCCCTGGCTGACATCAACGCCGAAATTGCGCCCGCTGACCTTCCCGCCAAACGCAAGGCGCTGGAGGTACAGAAACCGCGCCGCGCGCTGCAGATCGGTCAACCGCGCCGCTGGCAGAGCGTTGAGGCGCTCGAATTCGGCCCGGCTCGCCACGCGAAAGCGCAGCATGTCGATCAGATAAGGATAATGCTCCTGGAGCACGCGAAACAGCGTGGCGACGTCGCCCGAGATATCGTTGATGATCTCGGCCTTCGGCCGCATGCGCCGGCGCAGGAATATCCCGCCCATGCCCACAAAGGCTTCGGCATAGGCGTCGCACTCCACACGGTCGATCATGCGCGTCAGACGGCCGGCAAGGTTGCGCTTGCCGCCGATATAGCCCGCCGCGGGTGCGACAGGACGAACTAAACTACTGGACATGTAGGAAATCTCGCTCTTCTGGAATCCCGCCCGATGCAAATCGGGTGCGGGACGGCCGACTGGCCTATCTGTCGTGGAGAGCGTATTCTCGTCGGTGAGCCGGGCCGCCACCCGACTTGCCCCCGCTTGGCCACGTGCCGAGCGGGGGTATTCTCAAGCTGCTTTGCTCAAAGGGTTCTCCGGCTCGTCGAAGGCGATCAGCTCGCGCCCCAGATCCTCATTGACTTGATACATCCGCCGCATGATCGGCAGTATTTCGGCCCATGCGAACATGCGCATCGCATCGACCGGGTTGCCGAAGCCGCTCGAACCCTGCGCCGGCACGATGCCCAGGATCTGCGGCGGCGTGCGGTGCGCGGCGAGCACGTCGTCGCGCGTCGCATTTTTGATGCCGAGAAACTCGTCTTTCGCGCCCACTTCGGCGATCGGCAGGATCTTCAGGCTGCCTTCCTTCCCGCCCGGCGCATGGACGAACAAATTCTTGAAATTGCCCGGCCCCTTCGATTTGCGCAGGGCTTCCCGCAGGGCCCTGGTGTCATTCTCGTCGATATCGCCCGTGGCGTAGAGGATGTACCCGGCATGGCTGCCGTTCAGGTAATAGCGCCGGCGAAACAGCGTCGCGGCCTCGTTGAGCAACGCCGACTGGAGCGCGCTCAGATATTCGGGCACGCCATAGATCTCCTGGTTCACGTCGGGCTGCATCAGCATCCGCACGCTGCCGGCGCGAAACTCGGTCTCCTTATTGTAGCCCGGCACGAAGAAGAAGCGGCCGGCCTGCACGCCGCGGCGCGTATATTTGGCCAGCGCGTGCTCATATCGAAAAGCGCCGCCCAGCACGTTGCGCCGCTCCTCGAGGAACGCAAACCCGAAAACGAGATAGTCCTGGACGAACGCTTCGAACGTGGCGCGGCTAAGCAGCGGCGAGGGCTTGAACGCAGAGACGAGCAAATTGCGCTTGAGGTAGATAGCAGAGCTGTGGTGAGGCGACACGCGGAACGCGCGGGCCAGTCCATCGACGGGAATGGGGGGCTCGTACCAGCGGCCATTGTGCGGGCATTCCAGCATGTCCATGATCTGCCGGCGATCGAGCACCGGCTCCGGATCCCCGAAGCTGAATGCCAGTGCCGTCGATTCGCTGCTCGAGTTCGCCACGATCGCTCCCCCCTCGATGGCCCCATGTGAGGCCGCCGCCGCTGCCGCCCTGCTCAGTCGCTTCGCTTTCGTCGGCTTCGCCATCGATAATCTCCATGCGCGTCTTTGGCCGCGCTCTGCCGTCCAGGGGTTCGTTGATGAGAATGTGCATGACGGCCCAGGCCAGGTCGGCGTGGCCGATATCTTCGCTGCGGCTCGCCTTGAACGTGATCGCGCGGCCGCTTCCGGTCAGGGCCTTCTTGATCGACAGGAACGATGACTGCACATCGATCCAGCCGGCGTCGAACTCGATGCGCTGGCGGGCGAAGCTGTGCTGCGCCTTCATCACCATCGCCGCCTTGGTTTCGAGCGAATATTCGATCTTCACCACGCCGCGCATGTCGTCGCGGAGCAGCTGATAGACCGCGGCGCCCACGCCCATCGCGTCGATGCCCAGATAGGTGCAGTTGTAGCGCTTCAGCCGCTCGCGGATGAATTCGGCCTGCGCCTGGAAGTCGAGTCCGCGCAGCTGGTAACGCTCGAGCAGCCGGAATTTGCCCGTCGGGCTCAGGGGCGGCAGCGCGATCACCAGCGCCGCATTATCGCCGTCCTCGCTCTCCTGCGGATCGTAACCGGCCCAAACCTCGCGATTGCCGACGGGCCGCTTGGCCAACAGATCCACATCGAGCCAATCGACTCCCGAATCGACTGTCGCGCGCTGCAGCTCGTTGAACTTGAATGCCGAGAGGCTGTCATCGACGAACTGGCACATCAGCAGATTGGCGAATTCGTCGGGCGCATATTCGATGCGCAGCTCTTCCACGTCGAACAGGTCGCATCCGCGCGCCCCCGCGTCCTCGATCGTCACGATCTGGCGCCACACATTGTCCTCGCACAGCACGCCGCGCTGCAAGCGGGCATGGCCGGTGTCGATCTCCACCCGATCGGCCTTCTTCACGCGCCGGTTGCGGCGGTCGCCGGTCCAATAGGGATGCGCCTGGTGCGCCACGCTCGACGGCGTCGAGAAATAGGTCCGGCGCCAGCGCTTGTGCATCGCCATGGCGCTGGCGACCTTGTTCAGCTCCTCGAAGCCATAGGTCCAGAAGAACTCGTCGAAATAGAAATTGCCGTGATAGCCCTGCGCAGTGCGGGCGTTGGTGCCCAGGAAGATCAGCTCGGCCGCCGGCTCGCCTTCGGGCATCGTGTCGGCGGTGATCACGATCGGGTCGCCCTGCAGCTTCACGCCGACGCGCGCCGCGAACTGGATGATATAGCCGCGGAAGATGTGCGCCTGGTTCTTCGATGCCGAGAGGAAGATCTGATTGCCGCCGCCGCGCAGTGCGTCGAGCAACGCCTCGCGGGCGAAATACCAGGTCGCGCCGATCTGGCGCGATTTCAGGATCATGCGGGTGCGCTGATCCTTCGCGCTCCACCAATCCTCCTGATAGCCGAACAGCTCGGCATGGAAGATGCGCTCCAGTTCCTCGACCTGCTCGGCCGTGAAGTGGTTCTTTTTCTTGCCCGCCTTGCGGTCGCCGGCATTGCGATTGGCGATCTTCTCGTTGAGATCGCCCTCATGCCCTCCCGGCGCTTCGTAACGCCGCACCCGCGCGGCCATCACGATCGCCCGCATCAGCAGGTCGATTTCCTTATAGTCGGCGCCGGTCTTCTGTTCCTTAAGGATCAGGCGGCTGAGCCGCATTTCGGCGGTGTTCTCGACGCGATCGAGCGGGCTGGTTTTATCCCAGCCCTGGCGCTGCTTCCACGCCTCGATCGTCGATCGCGCATAAGCGTTTCCAGTCTCGTCGTTGCGGTAGCCGAGGTTGTCGAGCTCGCCGGCGATCTGGGTGACGCCCCATCCGGCCCAATACAGGCTGCGCGCCCAGCGATCCGCCGTGATCGGGATCGGGAACGTGTTTGCCGGCAGGTGCATGCCAGTGTCGGGCGGAAGCTTGTTCATCGGCGCGGAACCTAGCCACGCCACGCCGCCGGCATTGAGCAGCCGCCCTTGTAGAAACCGTCTCTACAAGCCTGCCAGCTTGAGAAGCCGTCCGCCTTCGTCCCCTTTCGCCCAGTCAGCGCGACCCTGTGTCGCCAGAATTTGAGCAGATCCGAGGGAACGCACCGCCATGGGCACCAAGAGCAAGTTCTTCCGCGCCTTCGTTGAAGGTCAGACGATCAGTGACGGCCGCACCGTAACTGCCCAGATGATCGACGACGCGGTCACGACCTTCGACGTTGCCACCTATTCCCCACGCATCAACATCGAGCATATCTCGGGCTACAGCCCGGAACCGCCTTTCAATGGCTATGGGGATGTCTGCGCAGTGAAAGCGCAGACGGACGATATCAATATCGCCGGCAAGACGGAAAAGCGCCGCGCGCTCTACGCGCAAGTCGACGCCAACGATCAGCTCGTCACGCTCTCGGGCAAGGATCAGAAGCCGTTCCCGTCAGTGGAACTCACCCCTGACTATGCCGGCAGCGGCAAGTTCGGCCTGGTCGGCCTCGCCTTTACCGACACGCCCGCCAGCATCGGCACCGAGAAGCTTCAATTCTCCCGCTCGGCACCGGGGACGCTGTTCTCCGCAGCTACCGATGCGATCGAGTTCGGTTTCGAAGCCCCCGCTGCAGATTCCGCCAAGGTCGAGAGCGCGATCGCCGGATTCTTCTCGGCACTCACTGCCAAGTTCAAAGGCGGCGATGCCGGCCCGGTCAAGGAAGAGCCCGTCAAGGAACCCGCCAACGACAATTTCGCCGCCTTCGCCACGGCGATGGGCGAAACCGTCACCAAGTCGATTGCCGCTGCAATCGCTCCCCTCACGCAGGCTCAGACCGCTCTCGATGGGAAGTTCGCCGCACTTGAGGGCAAGCTCGAGAAGACGCCTGACAGCAGCTTCACGCGCCCGCCGGCCTCCGGCGGGACCGGCGCCCTCGTCACCGACTGCTGATCGCCCGCCCGCCGAAATTTCGTTCCGCCAGGAGTCCAAAATGCGCAATCCCACCCGCGTCCTCTTCAACGCCTTCGTCTCCCAGATCGCTCTGCTCAGCAGCGTCCCCTCCGCAGCCGAGACTTTTTCGGTCGATCCCGCCGTCGTGCAGCGCCTCATCGAGGTTCAGCAGTCGCAGAGCGAATTCCTGTCGACGATCAACGTCATCACGGTTCCCGAGCAGGAAGGCGATAAGGTTGGCGTCGGCATTACCCGCACGATCGCGGGACGTGTCAACACCGCGAACGGCACGCGCCGCACGCCGACCCCGGCGACCGACACCAGTGACGGTGGGCGCTATCGCTGCGAAAAGACGAACTTCGACACTGCCATCAAATATGCGACGCTCGACGCCTGGGCGCATCGCAAGGAATTCCAGACGCTCATCCGCAACGCGATCCTCAAGCGTCAGGGTCTCGATCGCATCCTCATTGGCTGGAATGGCACCTCGGTTGCCGCGACCACCGATCGCGGCGCCAACCCGCTGCTCCAGGACGTCAACAAGGGCTGGCTTTACAAGATCCGCACCTTCGCCGCATCGCGCGTCCTCGCTGATGGCGGCCTGACCACCGATCCGACCAAGGCGATCTATGTTGCCGAAGGCACGGATACGCAGGTCGATTACGTCAATCTCGACGCCCTGGTCTTCGACGCGATTGAGTTGCTCGACGAGTGGAACCGTGACGATACGGAGTTGGTCGTGATCTGCGGCCGCGACCTGGTCCACGACAAATATTTCAACATCGTCAACGCCGCCGGCGACAAGGCGACCGAGCAGCTCGCGCGTGACGTCCTGCTCTCTACCAAGAAGATCGGCGGCCTGCAGGCAGTGCGCGTTCCCGGCTTCCCCGCCGGCAAGCTGCTGATCACCCGGCTCGATAACCTGTCGATCTATGAGCAGGAAGGCAGCCGCCGCCGCATGGTCAAGGACGAGCCCGCGCTCGACCAGATCGAAAACTACGAGAGCGTCAACGAGGCCTATGTCGTGGAGGATTACGGCCTCTGCGCGCTCGTCGAAAACATCGTCATGGGCAAGAAGCCGGCCTGATCGGCCCGCTTCCCCCGCCGCTAGTCCGCCCGTCCTAAAGGAACCGCAATGAGCCTCGCACGCGCACACCGGGAAGCATTCCTGGCAGCACAGTCTGAAACGGCGGTCGCTCCTGTTGAGACGGGCGGGCAACCCGAGCAGGCACCAATCGAAGGCGGGCGTGCGAGCCTTGCTCGCGATCATATTGCCCGCACCCTCGCCGCCGCGGTCGCAATTTCCGCCGCGGCGACCCCCGCGCTTTCACCCGAGGCCATCCCCGGCACACCCGAAGAGCGCGGCGCCGCCCAGATCAACCTGCGCCTGCAGACTGATCTCCGCCGGCTTCGCGATATCGCATCGATCGAGCGCAAGATCGACGCCAAGCGCGAAATGCTGCCCGAATATGCCGCATGGGTCGAGGGGCTGCTCGCCGCCGGCGTCGGTGTCGAGGAAGACGTGCTGCCCACTATCATGATCTGGCGCATCGATACCGGCGACTTCGCCGCCGCGATGCCCCTGGTCGAGCACATGCTCGCCCACAAGCTCTCGCTCCCCGCCCGCTACGATCGCAGCGCGCCGGCGCTGATCGTCGAGGAGATCGCCGAAGCCGCGCTCAAGCTTCAGCAGGCCGGCGCTGCCTTCGATCTCCCGACCCTAAACCGGATCGATGAGCTGACCGCCACGGCGGACATGCACGATCAGATCCGCGCCAAGCTCAAGAAAGCCATCGGCGTCGAGCAGATGCGCCCCGTTGATAATGAAGAGCTCGAACCGCTCCCGCGCGCTGCCGCCGCCGCGCTTGCTCTTGAGACCCTTCGCCGCGCCGTGGCGCTCAACCCGCGCGTGGGCGCCAAGGATCGCATCACGCGCCTCGAGAAGCTTCTCGCGCCGCCCAAGAAACAGCCGGCGAGAACCGGCGCATAAGCTCGCCCCCGGCGCTCGGGGGCGGATCGCGCAGCGCGGGAGGGGCTTCGGCCTGTGGGCCGCGTCTGATCCCGATCCCCACCCCCGTAACCGGCGGCGAGAAGAGGAAACCATGTCGCCGCTCGGATATGCCTTTGCCCTTATCGTGCTGCTGATCGGCTTCGCCGCGGCGGTGCTCGGCACGCTCGGCGGCGCCGCGGCCCTCGTCACCAGCGACAATCGCGACGCCCAGGTTGCGGGCACCGCCGTCGCCTGCTTCTCGCTGGCGCTGCTCATTGTCGTGGTGACTCAACTGCCCGCCTTGGTGCTGGCGCCGTGAGCGACTTCGTCTTCGACACTACGCCGACCTCGCCCGCGGATCCGGCGCCCGAAGCTGTCGTCACCAATGATGGCTGGTTTACCGACATCGATCCCGTCGCGATCCGCAAGGATTTCAGGATCCGCGAGGCCGTCACGCCTGAGCGCCTTCGCGGAGCGATCGTGCGCGCAATCATGACCGTCAATCGGCAGCTCACGGCATTCAGGGCGGGGCACTCGGCCGCAGGCCATAGCAGCCTCGCCGACGTCCCTGCACCCGAGATCGACGGCAAGAGCGAATTTGTGCAGCTTTACTCCGCCGCCATCGGCGCAGCCGCAAAGGTCGAGCTGGTCGAGCGCTACCGCGATATCGACCTGACCGGCGCCGGGCAGCGCCAGGTCGATGAAATGGATTCGGCGATCAGCGAGCTGCGCCGCGACATGATTCATGCCGTGCGCGATCTGCTCGGCGAAGGTCGCACCGTCGTGGAGCTGATCTGATGGCCGACACCGTCCACGCCCGCCAGGGCGACACGCTCGACGCCTTGCTCTGGCGCGAGCGTCGCCTCGGCCCGCCCGCGCTCGCCGGCGTTCTGGCCGCCAATCCGGGGCTCGCCGATCTTGGCGCGGTACTCCCGCTCGGCACGCCCGTCGTAATTCCCTTGGACGCGGCCGCTGCGCCGCAAACCCGAACCCTCGTCAATCTCTGGGACTGATCATGGACACCAACACGCTGATCGCTGCCCTAGCCAATGCCGGTCCCTTCGGGATCATGTGCTGGATCCTCCTCCAGCAACGCAAGGAAGATCGCGCCGAGCGCCGCGAACTCGACGAGCAGCGCCTGTCCTATGACAAGGATCGCCTCGCTACCGACAAGGCCCTGTCCGGTGCCCTCATGGCGCTGGCGATCAAGATCACCGGGAGCCCGGTCGATGCCGGCTAGGCTCGAAACAATGCCCGGCGGCCAAGGAGTGCGCTCTGCGGCCGAGTTGCTGCGCGCGGCATGCGCCGGCGCGCAGTCGGTGCTGATCGAGGATCCGAAACGCTCACGCAATTCGCACAGTCTCAAGGGAAAGAGGGCATGAACTACGATCGTGGCGCGCTTGCGCGGGAAATTGCTCGGGACGAAGGCGACAAGCTCAAGGTCTATCGCTGCACCGCGGGCAAGCTGTCGATTGGCAAGGGCCGCAATCTCGACGATGTCGGCATCTCCGCCGAAGAAACGCGCCTGCTCGGTATATCCAAGGCGAGTGCCATCCGCGACGGCATCACCCAGGCCCAGTCCGATCATCTCTTCGCCAACGATATCAAGCGCAGCGAGGCCGATCTCGATCGCAAGCTGCCTTGGTGGCGAACGCTCGACGATGTCCGCCAGCGCGTGCTGCTCAATATGTGCTTCAACATGGGCATCGGAACGCTGCTCACCTTCAAGAACACGCTGGCCAAGGTGCAGGCGGGCGATTGGGTGGGCGCCGAGGCGGGCATGCGGGCATCGCTCTGGCATCGCCAGGTCGGTGCGCGCGCGCTCCGCCTCGAGAAGATGATGCGCACGGGCCGTTCGGCATGAAGCCCGGCGGCTGGATATTGCTGGCGATCGTCGCTCTCGCGCTGCTCGGCGGGAGTTATGCTTATGGCCGAAGCGATGGCGCCGCCATCGAGCGCGACAAGCAGGCCGAGATCGCCGCTGCGGTGCTGCTCGAGCGCGCCGGCCGGGAATTGAAGGTCGATCAGCTCGGCGCCGGCCAGGCCAGGGCAGAGGCGGCTCGAGCCGGATCCATGCGGGAGATTTATCGTGAAACCAACACCGTCACTGAGCGCCCTGTCTATCGCAATGTCTGCATCGATGCTGACGGCGTGCAGCTCCTCGAGTCCGCCGCCGCCACAGCCAATGGCGCAAATCCCGGCGTCGGACCTGCAGACGCCGGCGCGCCTTCCCCTGCCGCGCCGCAATAGCGACGGCGGCCAGGACGGAAGCCTAGCGCTCGCCAGCCAGCTCGACCTGTACGACGTCGCGGGCAAGCTTCGCCTCGATTACGTCGCCCTGCAGTGCAAGGTGCTCGCCTCGCAGGGCATGACGCTGCGCGCTGATTGCCCGCGCGCCGTGGGAGCGGACTAGCATGCTTCACAAGCCCGCATCGTTACGCAAGGCGCTGCTCGCCCAGGTGCCCGCGATCAAGGCTAACCCCGAGATCCTGTCGATGTTCATCGACAAGGGGAAGGTGCTCGCGCGCGCCACCGGCTCGCTTTCCTTCCAATATCGCTATTCCCTTAACTTGGTCGTGCAGGACTATGCCGGCGATATCGACGCGCTGATCCTGCCCATCCTGATCTGGATCCAGCAGGCCGAGCCGGAACTGCTCGAGCGCGACCCCCACGAGCCGATCAAATACGAGTCCGAGATCCTCGACGCCGAGACCGCGGACGTCTCGATCTTCCTCGACTTGTCCGAGCGCGTGCTCGTCTCGCAGGGCAATAACGGCAAGTACCAGGTCAAGCACCTTGGCGATGCGAACCCAGCCCCAGCATTCGACGCCGAGAGCGCAACCCTCCGCTTCCCCGTCATAGACCCAGAGCCGGCAGCCTGAGCATGGCAGACGGCGGCCTCGAGCGGATCGAAGAGCTGTGCGGCGCCATGCTTCGCAGTGTGTCAGGTGGGGAGCGTCGGCGCATCATGCGAACGGTCGCGCGCCAGATCGCCACGAGCCAGCGCGAGCGCATCGCGCGCCAGCGCGCGCCCGATGGATCCGCTTTCGCACCGCGCAAGCCCAAGGACCCGCCTGCGCCCGGCGCCTATCCCCTCCGATTCCTCTATCCCAAGGGCGCGGCCGAGCCCCGCCTTGTCACCATGGCAAGCTGGGTGCGCCAGGGACCGCTTCTGACCGGCTTCGACCAGGAGGCTGGCGAGATACGCAGCTTCTTCTGGGACAAGGTCGCCAAGTGGCTACCCACTTCCGACGTCGCTGGGGGCAAGGGGCGCCTGCGCAGGCGCGGCTCGATCCGCCAGAAGGCGATGTTCCGCAAGCTGCGCAACGGTCGGAACCTTCGCAGTGGCGCTACCGATGGCGAGGCCTGGGTAGGCTTCAGCGGTCGCGCGGCCGAGATCGCATGGGTTCACCAGGAAGGGCGCCCCGATCGCCCCGCCCCGCGCGCGCGCGCCGTGCGCTATCCTAAGCGCGAACTGCTCGGACTCACTGAGGCCGAACGTGGCACGATGGTTGACCTGGTGCTCGCGCACATCGCGGACCAGTGAACTCCCGCGGCACATCGCTGGACAATCATTGAGATTGCCCGAGTTCCGCGAACAGCTGTCGTAGCCTGGCGTCAAGCTGGGCGATCTCTAGAGCATCCTCGGCCGTAAGCTGCGGCACGATAGGCTCGACTATCCCCGGCGGCCGGACTGCATTTAGTATCTCATAGCGTCGCAAGGCGGTCGCAACGAATGCCTCGCCTAACACGCTGCCGGACTCGGCCTTCATGACGTTGGGACGAAAGGCGCCGGGGTCATAGAAGGCTTTCGGATCGGGAAGAAACAGGATCTTGCGGTAGCCATTTAATTGGGGGCTCACATCGAGCAGCTCCCCGCCAGGCTTGCGCCAGATGCCGTGGTGCTCAGCTTCGAAATATGCGCCTCGGACGTGCCACACGGCCCAGCCAAAAGCGGTGCCGCCACCACGGGCAAGCACTCTCCGCGCTACATTCAAAAAGCATGCGGATGGGCCAGCATCCTGCAGCGGGGTTGAGCGGACGAATTTGGGGCGCTCGGGCGAAATTGAGCTGCAGAATTCTAGCAACTCGGGGCTTAGGCCGCGCGGGAGCGTATCGATCACGCGGCAGCCCTATCAGCTTCGCATGCCTCAATCGAGACGTTCGCGCGCTTGTAGAGACTATCTCTACAAGCCGACACGCTAGCCCACCCCACACCACCGCCGCGACATGGCGGCGATGCCCGATATTCTCGCCAGCTCCACTGCCGTAGACCTGTCGCGCCTTCCCGCGCCGACGGTGATCGAGCAGCTATCGTTCGATATGATCTTCGCGGACCTGCTCGATCTGATCCGGCAGCCCCAGCTCCTGCCCGCTTTCGATGCCACGGTCGCTTCCGATCCGGCGGTCAAGATCCTTGAAGTCTTCGCCTATCGCGAAATGCTCCTGCGCCAGCAATTTAACGATCGCGCCCTGCAGTTGATGGTGGCTTACGCGACGGGCGCCAATCTCGATAATCTCGCCGCCCTCGTCGGCGTCGGCCGCCTCGTCCTTCATCCCGGCGAGCCGAGCCAGGATGTGGCTCCAACATTTGAGAGCGACGACGCGCTCCGCCAGCGCATCGTATTGGCCGCGGAAAGCTTCTCGGTTGCAGGGCCCGAACTGGCCTATGTCTTCCACGCCAAATCCGCCGATGGCGACGTGCTAGACGCCAGCGCCATCTCCCCCGCACCCGGCGAGGTTTTGGTCAGCGTCCTGTCTCGCGCTGGCGACGGTACGGCGCCGGCAGACACCCTCGCCGCTGTCGAGGCGATCGTAAACGATCGCGCGATCCGGCCCCTTGGCGACCTAGTGACGGTGGCCTCGGCGGAGATCCTCCAATTCACGATCGATGCGACGCTTCACACCTTCTCCGGCCCCGACTTGAACGTCGTCTTGGCGGCGGCGGAAGCGCGATTGCTGGCCTATCTTGACGAAAGCCGCAGGCTCGGGCGGGACATTACCACTTCGGGGCTGATCGCGGCGCTGATGGTGGCCGGTGTGCAGCGCGTCATCCTGGCGGAGCCGTCAGCCGACGTTATCTGCGGCCCTACGCAGGCGGCCCATTGCACCGAGATCAGCGTCGGCCATGGTGGCTATGCCGAATAGTTCGCCACTGCTTCCCCCGGCTTCCTCGCCGCTGGAGCAAGCGCTCGCCCAAGCATCGGCGCGCGTTTCCGACGTGCCTATGCCGCTGCTCGATCTCTGGGATGCCTCGGCCTGCCCGATCGAGCAGCTACCCTGGCTGGCCTGGGCCTTGTCGGTCGATACTTGGGATTCGGCTTGGTCAGAGCAGACCAAGCGCAGCGCCGTCGCCAGCTCGATCGCCGACCATCGCCTCAAGGGCACGCCGATTGCGGTCGAGCGCGTGCTCGAGCGCTTCGACGCGCTGCTGCAGCTACTCGAATGGCACGAGGAAGGCGGCAGTGGCGTCCCCAACACCTTCGAAATCATTCTGCCTTTGGTCACGGTCGGCGGGATCGCCCCCGGCGGCACGCGCGCGACTGCAGCCTTCGCAGAGAAGATCCTGCGCGAGGTCTCCCGAGTGAAGCCGCTGCGCGAGCATTTCCAAGTGGTGCAGCAGCTGCTTACCGGCGGACTGATCGGCATCCAGTCTGCTCTCCGCGCCGCCAATTACGTCCGCCAGGACACCGCGCTCACCGTTGATGACAGCCAGCCTTGGGAGGACTTCCTGCAGGCCGAGACCGGTGAGCCGCTCCAGGCCGAAACCGGCGCCTTCCTTGAGGACGTAGCATGACGGCACCTGCGCTCTCACTCACCATCACGACCGCCGGGCTTGAGCGTTTCACCGCGGCGCAGCTCGACGGCGACGTCGATCTGACGATCTCTGAGATCGGCTTCACCGATGACGAGTTCGTCGCGTCTCCCACGCTGACTGCCCTGCCCGGCGAGTTTCGCCGCATCGACACGCTCTCGGGCGACACTGTCGGCGATAATATCGTCCACTTGGTAGTGCGCGATGAAGCGGCGATGACATATTCGGTTCGCGGTTTCGGACTATTCCTGGCCGACGGGACGCTCTTCGCGGTGTACGGCCAGCCACAGATCATCGTCGAAAAGTCCCTTCTCTCGACGGTTCTGATCGCGATCGACATCGCCTTCCCGACGGCAGACATCAATGCGCTCACCTTTGGCAACACCGATTTCCTGAATCCGCCGGCGACAACCGCCACCAGGGGCGTCGTCGAACTGGCGACGGAAGCCGAGGCGCTGGAGGGCGAGGACGTAACCCGCGCGATCACGCCAGCCGGGCTGGCGGCGGCGATCGAGGCGGCGCTGTACGCGAATGACAAGATCGGCACCGTAAAGATGTGGTGGGGCGCCCCGGCCGACATCGCGATCGGCTGGGCGATCTGTAATGGGCAGACCGTTGCGCGCAGCGATGGCGCAGGGAATGTCACCACGCCGGATCTGCGCGACCGCGTCCCTGTCGGCGTCAGCGGTACGCACGCCCTAGGCTCTGCCTTCGGCGCGACCAGCAAGACGGTAAACACGACGGCCGACGGCGCTCATACGCCTAGCGGAACGCTGCCGGCGCATAACCACGGCGTCTCCCTCACCGGTAGCGCGCAAACGAGCCTCACCGGCGCGTATGTCAGCGCCCCCCTGCGCGGCGACGTCGCCGGCGGCGGCTCGGGACAAGCGGTAAACACCGCGGGCCTGGTCGATCCGGGCCACGATCACGACGTCACGCTAACGGGAGGAACCGACAATGCGGCCGATCTCGCGCTGTCGATCGAGGCCGTGCCGCCCCACCAGCACGGCGCGACCATGGACGTCACCCAGCCTTCGCTTGCGCTTCACTTCATCATGCGAGTCTGATCATGAAGCTGTCCCAGCTCCTCGCAGCTACCGGTCTCACCGGCGCCGAGCGCTTCCCGCTAGTCCAGGGCGGCGAGACCAAAGGCGCGACCTTCGAGCAATTCCGCCTCTGGCTTCAGCCGCTGCTGCCTGAATGGATGAAGGGCGATCCCGGCCCCGCCGGCAATGTCGCCGCCGACCTGGTCGCGCTAAAGCTCGCCCCGCTCGCAAACGGCACGATGATCTTCGACCAGGCCAATTACACCTGGACCGAGGGCGACTTCGCCGGCCAGGCCGACGATCTCCTCATCGTCGAGAGCGAGCATGCCCCGCTCCCCGAGGGCGCTTGGAAGCGGGAGACCGCCGAGGACGTCCGCATGCCCGTCACGGGGCGAACCGTCTTTGCCGAAGTCAACAGCCGCGAGCGGGTGGAATACGTCCAGGCTTACTATGAACCCGAAGATGGTGACGACTGGTTTCCCGCGCATGATCGCTGCCTTGCAGTGCTGCGAGCGACCGTTGGCGTTAAGCGCAAGATGATAACGGATGCGATGCCCACGGGGGCGTGGATGAAGCTTTCGGACAGTGTGTTGATCAACTTTGACGACATCGAATTTGAGTATAGGCACAAGCTCAAGATCCAAAAGCGCAACGAGAACGGCGACATTATCGCCGCCCCAGCTATCGTCTTCAAGAACGACACGGATTTCGAGCCGATCCGGAACGTTCGTCTTTCCTCGCCAAATTTCTGCGAGATCCACGGCAACAAGCAGAATGTTACGGGCTACGAATATGAGTTCGCTCTCTACACGCCCACCCCTGTCCTGTTCATGTGGCCAGACAATTTCGAGATCGATCGCGTCATCGCTACCGACGGCGTAGTCAACGGCATCAAGGTTCAGCAGGGGCGTCGCGGCCTGATCACTTTTTCGGCCGGTCACAATTCCGAGTTCGACAACGGCATCACGCTCGATTTCCCTTGGGTGGCGATGCACTCGGATAATCCAACGGATGAGGACAATCTGACTAGGCAATCGCGCATCATGGTGCGGCATTGCGAAGCGAGCGGCAATCGCGGGTTCGGCGGCGGTAATTACAATTCCACGGGCAACGTCTGGGATAACTTTCAGTCGTGGAACAACGGCAACAATGACGGCGACCACCCCGCCGGCGCCTGTGGCGGCATGTCGATCGAATGCGATCCGTTCGCCCCGAGCCTGGCCGGCCGTCAGCTCGACGCCCGCTGCACGGTCATCAACCCCCGCTTCGACAGCAATTGGGGTTCGGACTTGTTCATCTCCACCCCCGGCGCGCAGGTCATTGGCGGGCGGCTGTCCCGCACGCGGAACCCCACCGAATACAGCGATCCCAACCAGCTCGAAGGCAATTCGGTGCGAATCACCGGTGCAGGCAGCTTGCTGGCGCGCGATCTTCGCATCGACGCCCCGGCCCGAGCGGGTTATTTCCTGCTCTCGACGGCCGAGGGAAAACCTTCGCTGGATGCTACCGGGCTCGTCACCAATTGCGGCCAGGCTGCGGTAAGAGCCCGCGGCCTCGCCAAGCTCGATCTGCGCAGCGGCCTCACTGTCCGCAGATCCAACCAGGCCAGCGGCAACTTTGCCGTTGAGCTCGATAATAGCGGCGGCGCCCAATACAATCAGGGCGGCGGGGTCGCGAGGATCAAATGCGCGTTTGAAGATAACCCGAAGAACCTCCTCATCTCTGAACATGTCGCATCCGTGCGGGCGCTCGGTATCGATGCCGACGGCAATGGCGATCCGGGTGCTCCCGACATTGCGATCATCATCCAGGACGCGGAGCAGGCAATCGTGCGCGATATTGGCTTCGAGGGTGACGAGGGCGCAAATTATCATATCGTCTCGGTCGCGAGCTCCGTTGCCTTCGCCGACATCCGCAATGTGCGCGGAAGCGCGATTGTGAAGCCTGTCGCTAACGCAGCGGCGATCAAGGGCGGACAGATCGAGCTGGAGCTGGGTGGAGCGGCCCCTGGCTTCGCGCCGTCGCGCGTCGGCGCAGAGCTTTTCGATACCACGGGCGGCAAGATCTATAAGGCGATCGGCACTTCTTCCGCCGCCGACTGGCTGCAAATCGCTTCGGCCTAGGAAAATGCAATGAACGACGTTCAGATCCTCAGCCTCCAGGTCGCCCGAATGGAAGGCGAAGCTGCCCTTTACGCCGATGCGCTGGCGCCCTGGCTCGGCGATGCCGCCTTCCAGATCGACGTCCAGGGCGCGGGCGACTTCACCCCCAAGCCCGTTCTCAATGTCCGGAGCGGCATTCTCACCACGATCACGGTCCCTGCATTTGCGCCCGAGTGGATCTACGCCACCCCGGTGCTCGATGTCGGCGGCACCGCGCATCGTCGCTCGGCGATCTACGACCCCGCCGCCAACGAAGAATTCCGCGCGGCTCTCCAGGCCAATCTCGCGACTATCGCCGCCCGCCTCGATCAGCTGCGCGCGCTGGTCGCTTGAACCCAGCCTTACGGCCCCATCCGCGAGCGACATTGCCAGGCGGTCACTACTGATCCGTTTGTAGAAAGCCTTTCTACAAGGAGGGGTCGAGGCACCTTTCGCTGGCCACCGCCATAACGGCCCCGTGAGCGACCCTGCCGATCTTCAGCGCCTTTTGGGCGACATGCTGCGCCTTGGCACGATCGTCTCGGTCGATCTCGAGGAAGGCACGTGCCGAGTCGCCATCGGTGACCTCGAATCCCCCGACGTTCCCTGGCTCACCGGCGCCGCCGGCGACACGCATATCTGGGCGCCGCCCAGCATCGGAGAGCAGGTGCTTCTCCTTGCTCCCGAAGGCGACACTCTAGGCGGCATGGTGCTGCGCGGCCTGCCCAGCGACGCCAACCCGGCACCCGGCAACACCCGCACTGTCGTCCTCACCTTCGCCGATGGCGCCAAGCTTTCCTACGATCCCGAGGCGCATAAGCTTGACGTGGTGCTGCCCGACGGGGGAACTGCCAGGCTGGTCTGCGACGTCGAGATCGATGGCAAGCTCACCGTTACCGGCGACGCGCAATTCGACGCCAAGCTCCACGCGGATGGCGAGATCGCGAGCGACGACGACGTCAAAGCGGGAAGCGTCAGCCTAAAGCAACACAAGCACACTCAGGTGCAGCCCGGCGGCGGCATCTCGGGGACGCCGCAGTGAACGGCATGGACCGCCTGACTGGCAGGCCCCTGGCAGGGATGGAGCATCTGCGTCAGTCCGTTGGCGACATCCTCGGTACGCCAATCGGTACGCGCTGTTGCCGCCGCGACTATGGTTCGCTGCTGCCTGAGCTGCTCGATCAGCCGATGAACGCCCTCACGCGCCTGCAGCTTTATGCCGCGACTGCGCTGGCGCTCACACGCCAGGAGCCGCGCCTGCGCCTTACTCGAGTCACGCTGGGCGGCGCAGCCGTGCCCGGCGCCTACGAGCTGGCGATCGACGGCGTCGCCCGCGACGCCACGGGTCGCCGCACGCCCGTCAGCTTCTCACTTCCCGTCCGCGCGCAGAGCGCCCTTTTTACCTGAGAGGAAACCCATGTCGTTTCAGCACGGAATCAGCGTTACCGAGGTCGCCAGCACCGCGCGGACGCTCGCGATCGTCGCCACGGCCACCATCGGCCTGGTGGTCACCGGCCCCGCTGCGGATGGTGCTGCCTTCCCGCTTAACACCCGCGTCAGAATCGCGCCCTCCGCGATCCTCGGGGCAATCGAAAAGGCCGGAGCCACCGGCACGATCAAGAGCGCGCTCGAAGCCATCGCCGGCCAGGTCCGCACGCCGATCGTTCTCGTGCGCGTCGCGCCGGGAGTCGCCGCTGGCGAAGTCTCCGAGGAAGAAGCTACCGAAGCCAACGTCATTGCGGGCATCCGCCTCCTGCTCGGCGCCGAGACCCAACTCGGCATCAAGCCCCGTATCCTCGGCGCTCCAGGGCTCGACACCGAGGCCGTGGCCGAGGAACTGGCAGCAACTGCCAGGAAGCTGCGCGCCTTCGCTTATGCCCGCGCCCAGGGCGATACGATCGAAGATCTGATCGAGTATCGTGAGCAGTTCGACCAGCGCGAGCTGATGTTGATCGCCCCCGACTTCCTCGTTTCTAATGGCGCTGGCGGCAGCAAGTCGAGCCCGGCGGTCGCGCACGCGCTCGGCCTTCGCGCACGAATCGACGAAGAGCAGGGCTGGCACAAGACTCTTTCCAACGTGCCCGTCGAGGGCGTGTTGGGCACCACGCAGGATATCGAGTTCGATTTCCAGTCGGTCGATACCGAGGCAAACCAGCTCAACGAAGCCGGCGTCACTACGATCGTGAGCATCAACGGCGCGCTGCGCTTCTGGGGCAACCGCACCTGCGCGGATCCGGTGACTGACATCGGCAAGGACTTCGTATTCGAAAGCGCCACGCGCACTGCACAGGTGCTCGCCGACTCCGTCGCCAAGGGCCTGATCTGGGCAATCGACAAGCCGCTCACCCCCGGCCTCGCCAGCGACATCATCGAGCGCATCAACGAGACCTTCCGTCAGCTCACCCGCGCGGGCTTCATCCTCGGCGCAGTGGCCTGGTACGACGCCGATCTCAATCCGGTCGGCAACCTCAAGGCCGGCAAGCTGCTGATCCGCTACAAATACACGCCGTGCCCGCCGCTTGAGAACCTCCTGTTCCGCCAGGAAATCACCGAGGATTACCTCGCCGACTTTGCCGAGCTGGTCGCCGCCGCCGCTTAACCTTCCCGTCGCTGGAGAACCGACATGGGCCTGCCCCGCAAACTGAAGATCATGACCACCATCATCGACGGCATTGGCTATGCCGGCGAAACCAAGTCGATGAAGCTCCCAAACCTCGATCGAAAGTTCGAGGCCTGGCGCGGCGGCGGCATGAACCGACCAGCCAAGCTCGATATGGGCGGCGGCGACGATCTCGACATCGAGCACACCTATGGCGGCCCGATCCGCGAGATCCTGCGCCAATACGGCCTGCCCTCGCTCACCGGCGTGCAGATCCGCTGGGTCGGCTCCTACGAGAATGACGACACCGGCGAGATCACTACGGTCGAAGTCGTGGCGCGCGGGCGTCACGAAGAAATCGACCGCGGCGAGCAACAGTCCGGGGAGGTCGGCGACTTCAAGGTCAAGACCGCCTGCGCCTATTACAAGGAAGTCTGGAACGGTCGCACGGAGATCGAGATCGACATCCTGGGCGGGACCGAGATCGTCAACGGCGTGGATCTGATGGCTGCGCATCGCGCTGCCCTCGGCGGCTTCTGAGGATCTGATCGATGGAAACGAACTCCACCCAGGGCAACGAGCCGAAGATCCGCAAGTTCGTCCTCGATGAAGACGTGAAGCTCGGCGAGCAGGTCTCGATCTCCAAGGGCACCGAAATCATGGTACGCAAGCCCGGATCGGGCGAGCTGCGCGGCCTCACGCTGATGGCGCTATCGCAGCTCGACGTCGATGCGCTGCATAAGCTTGCGCCACGCATCACCACGCCGGTCATCCTGCAGAACGCCACCATGGATCCCGCCGATCTGATGCAGTTCGGCGGCGAGGTAATGGATTTTTTGCTGCCGACGGCCGCGAAGCAGGCAGCCTCCCAAACCGAGTAGAGGACGTCATGGCCGATCTGGCGGTTGTCTTTCATTGGCAGCCGCCAGCCATGGACCCGATGTCCCTGCCCGATCTGATGCAATGGCGCGCCCAGGCCGAGCGCCGCACGAATTCCGAGAAGCGGTGAAGGACGCCCATGGACCGCAATCTTCGCATCCGCATGCTCCTCGAGGCGGGCGACCGCGTTTCGCGGCCCCTGCGCGAGATCGCCGGCGGTTCGGCCAAGGCGGCGCGCGAGTTGAGGGCCACCCGCGATCGGCTTCGCGATCTCGATCGCGCCCAGGCCGATATCAACGGCTTCCGCGAACTGAAGACCGGCCTGCGCTCGACCGAGGCCGAGATGACGCAGGCACAGGCGCGCGTCGCGGCGCTAGCGCGGCAGATGGCCGCGACCGACACCCCCACCAAGAAGCTGGCGGCCGAGTTCGCCAGGGCGAAGCGCGAATCCGCCACGCTCAAG